>CAWHTV010000004.1:0-845056 GCA_963832395.1 uncultured delta proteobacterium
CTTCTGCTTCGATTCAGATCACGTCAAGCGGGGCTAGGGCGCCGTCCTTGGTTGACGCTTTTGGCAAAACTTGTTAGTGGTCGACCGCTCACATAGGCATCCTTGCACCGATAACCGGGACCGAGTGAGCTGCGACCCTCGATGGCGGCGATTTATCGCCACCATGCCAATCGGCGGGCAGAAATCCGCCGGTCTGAGTCAGGGGAGTCAACGAACATATAGGCTGGTTCAAATTCGCCGGGCCGCCGTTGTATGGATCGCGGCCGCCGGCGCAGTCTGAGGCGATTAAATTCGCGGGAGAAGCTAAACCGAATGCGCGTGATGAAGTACGGAGAGGGATGGACCAGGCGTCATTTATGGGGCAGCTTGCCAAGGGCGTGGCGGCAGCGGGACTGCTCGCGCCATTGTTCGACGTCATTGGTCGCAACGGCGACTGCGCGGCAGCTTACCCGCCGGAGTTGCTTTCGATCGAGGCCTACACCAAGGGCAAGCTCAAGGCGGGCGACGTACTCAATGCGGATAATGTGGATCTGGTCAAAGATATACTCGACGAAGTCGCCTACTGGCAGGTCAAATACGACAAGCGGACCATCGATCTGATCGCGACCGAAACTGACGTGACCAAACTTTGTGCACGCCTCGTACATCGAAGCGACGATGCGCAACAAAGGGAGTTCATCAGATTGGCCCCGACGGCAACGTCTGGACCAAGGAAGGCAAACCATGGATCGGCGGCAATCCCTTTCCGGAGGCAAAGACGGCGCAAGAATTGCTGCTTCAGAACGCGCTCACCTCATCCACATTGTATTATGACAGTGCGGCGTATGCCTCCCGGGAGTGGGAAACCACCGCGGACGGCGACGTCAACTATACCTACGACTACATCTTCGTCGGGTATCGAACGGTCGGGCGCACAACGCTGGACCCGAAACCCTATCTGCCAGGCCACGAGACCGAGCTGCGAATAAACAGCCTGTTTATGACTTCTCCGCAGGACATGAACGGAACCGCGTCGCTCGAAATCTGGGCCTACGACCAACATAAGCTACCGACCGCGCACGCGTACTCGCCAGAAACCAAGCGAATTAGATCGGTTCCCGATAGCTCACGCTTCGAGACCGCCATGCCGGGCGCCGCGTGGTTCACCAGTGACTCCGCCGGCGCAGGCGATCCGGTTTATACCTGGGGCGACTTCAAAATTATTGGTCAAGGACCATTTTTGGCCGCCACGCACGGCAACTGTCATTTCGGATACCCGAACTGGGAGGTGCCCCTGGTCGGCGGAAAGAATGGCAAGAAGTACTTTCGAACCTTTATGGAATTGGTACCCGAGGGTTATGTGGTCGAGATGAAGCCGGTGGGCTATCCGAACTGCCCCTATAGCAAGAAGCGCAGCTGGTTCGATGCACGCACGGGCATCGTGCCGCTGATTGTCACGTATGACCGGGAGGGTAAGCCGTTCCACCAGTCCGAGTGGTTTTATGATTACGCGGTGAAGAAGCCTGGAATGCAGTGGCCCGCGGGGATGCCAGACAGCTTCTGGGCCAGTTATCTAAACATGCATATGTATGATATGAAAAGCGGACGGATGTCGCGCATGGGAATAGTCCCGGAAATCTCCGGCGGTTTAGTATCCAGCATCGACAACCCGAAATTATACGACCAGTTCTGCACCCTAGACGCGATTCGGCGTCAGGGACGATAGGGAACCTGGATAATCCGACGATCGCAGGTACTGTTGTGATTGACGTATCTGGCGACACCCTTTAGTCCGTTCATTCACAATGGACATCCTTGAAAAGAAACCCGGCACCAAGCGGCCGGTCATCGTACGGGCCGCAACTTTGCTCTTTGCCGAGAAAGGAATCGATGCGGCCAGCATGCGGGAGATAGCTCAGGCGGCTGGGGTACGAGAAGCGGCCATATACCGTCACTTTGCGGGCAAGGATGATCTCGCCCGCGAAATTTTTGCGAGTTGGTATGGCTGGCACTGCCGGGAGCTTCAGCAAATCGTCAGCGGACCGGGTGGGACTCTGGACAAGCTACGTCGGATTGTTCGTCACGAGTTCGCGGCCGTGACGGATCACGGCGAGGCTTTTGTGTATTTCTGCAAGAACGAAGTGCGATTCATGCAGACCCTTCCACCGGAGATCGTGAGCGCCCGGCGTGTGCTTACCATGTTCGTCAAGGCAGGGCAGGCTCAGGGAGAGATACGGACCGGAAGTCCCGATCTGCTGGCGGACATGCTAAACGGCGCATTATGCGCGGTCGGAGTGACGTGGCTTCGATCGGGGCGGCGGAAAAAGCTGAGTGCGCAGTTTGCCGAAGTAGTGAAAGCTTGTTGGCACATGCTCGCGTCACAGTAAAACGCTGCTTCGCTCGCGTTCGACACGAGAAGAGGTTTAATGGGTAGTCTGGCGCTGGTTGACAAGATCGAAATTCAGGTTCTGGTCGATAATGCGACCGATAGCCTCTCGACCATCCCCGCCCACGCCGAGTCGGAGTTCGCCTATCTGGAGCGGCACGGGATGCGGGAACTATCCGGTGACTCGCTTTGCTGCGCCTGTCACGGGCTTTCCCTCCTTATAACGGCTACCCGGGGGGCGCGCCGGCACACGGTTCTTTTCGACAGCGGACCGGAGGAATATGCGTTCGAGCGCAATGCCGGGCGGCTCGGCGTCGATCTGAGCATCGTCGAGAGCGTCGTGCTGTCCCACGGACACTGGGATCATGCCGGAGGAATGCTGAAGGCGCTCGACCTTGTTCGCAGCCACAATGGAGGCCGGTCGATCCCGTACTATGCACATCCTGGGATGTTCCGCTCACGGGCCCGTCGACTGCCGAACGGCGATTTGATGCCCATGAAGGACGTACCAGGTATCGAGGCTTTGACGGCGCACGGCGCGCAGGTCACCTGCACCGGAGAGCCCCAGGTCTTTCTCGACGACATGTTTTATCTCAGTGGCGAAATTCCGCGGGTGACGCCGTTCGAACGCGGCCTGCCGGCGCATTATCAAAAGAACGCGGACGGGAATTGGATGCCCGACCCATTGCTGATGGACGAGCGGTTTTTGATGGTAAAGGTCGAAGGAAAGGGGCTGATAGTGTTTACGGCATGCTCGCACGCCGGAGTGGTAAACGTATTGAAGCATGCTCGCGAGTGCGCTCCCGATACGCCGATCCACGCGGTGATGGGCGGTTTCCATCTTTCCGGCGCCAACGAGGAAATCATACCTGAGACGGTTGCGGCCCTGTCGGAATTAGAGCCACGCACTATCGCCGCCGGACATTGCACCGGCTGGCGAGCGATCAAGGCGCTTGCCAACGCTTTCGGAGACGGCGCGTTAGACCCCCTGGCCGTCGGCAAACGCTATACGTTCTGAACACGCGGCTTCGCGGAGAAGCGCGTTTAACGTCGATCAGGAGTAGGAACATGCCAGAGGAAACTATCGCATACCGCGATCCCAATGCGCTGGTGCAGACCGATTGGCTCGAGGCGCATCGCGGCGATACCAACTTGCGCATCTTCGATTGCACTACGCATTTGCAGCCTGCCGAACCCGGCAGCGATATTCCTTATCGCATCGTCAGCGGCAAGGCGGACTATGACGCAGGGCATATTCCCGGCGCGGGGTTTCTCGACATCCAGGGGGAACTGTCGGACAACACCACGAAGTTACGGTTCATGCTGCCATCCGCCGAGGAGTTCGCCGCAGTCATGTCGCGCCACGGCGTCGGTGAAGGAACCAGGGTCGTGTTGTACAGCGCGGGCAATATCATGTGGGCGACGCGTGTCTGGTGGATGTTGCGGGCGTTCGGCTTCGATAACGCGGCGGTCCTCGATGGTGGTTGGGAGAAATGGCGGGCGGAGGGCCGCCCGGTTTCGACCGGGCCTTGCACGTATCCTGCGGCTAAATTCATTGCACGACCTCATGCCGGATTGTTCGTCGGCAAAGAGCAGGTGCGGGCGGCGCTCGGGGATTCCCGCACGATTATCGTCAACGCGTTGTCGCCTGATCTGCATCGCGGCAAGCGCCCCAGCCGCTATGGCCGTCCGGGCAGGGTTCCGGGCAGTGTGAATGTGCCGGCGGCGACCTTGCTCGATTCCGAGACCAAGGCGTTCGTGCCGTTGGCCGACGCGCGCACAAAATTCGATGCGACCGGTGTTGAGAAATCCAAGAACGTAATCTGCTACTGCGGAGGAGGGATTTCAGCCACGGTCGATTTGTTCATGTTGTACCAACTCGGATACCAGAATCTCACCCTGTATGACGGCTCGATGGGCGAGTGGGCAAGGGATGATTCGCTGCCGATCGAAACGGACTGAGCGTTTGCTATTGACTGTTAGGTTCCGCATCGGCGGCTCAAAGCGCGAGGTTATCGGGACAGAACAGCGACTTTGGGTCGAGGCTCCGTTTGAGTGTGCGCAGCGTCCGGTAGTAACTGCCGAATCGATCCATCAGGGGCGCCCACATCTTGCCGACCTTGTAAGGAACGCAGCCGATCGCCAGCAACTCGGCGCAGGTGGCGGATGCGGCGGCCTGCGCGGCGGGCCATTGATGCTGTTCGTCGTAGAACATTATCACCGCGCCATGAACGCCACGTCGGCAGAGCACGGTCCCGCCGGCCCAGACGAAATCGGAATGCAGTGCACGCATTCGATCGACCAGCGCGAAAAAGCGCGGCGATGTCTCGGTCGGCATCGAGGTCATCAGCAGGGCGCACATCGAGCGCGAGAAATAACCCGCGTAGCCGTACCAGAAGCTGAAATCGCGCCTGAGCTTGCTGAAAAAGATTTCGTCGAAAGGCGCGAACTCGCCTCCCGCAAAACGGCCGGCCTCGTCGATAAGGCGCAGGCGATCGGCAGCAACCTCCCGTGGATCGCCCCGAAGGTCGAGGCCGAGACAAAAACCCGGCATCGAGCTCCCGTCGAGATCGGGACGTGCCGCGTTGACGCGCGCGGCCACCGCCTTGTCCTCGTAGCCGGCGCCGTACCAGACGTTGCGAAACATTTCGTGCAGTTGCGCATGGGCGGTAAAGCGCGCGCCCGCCGCGTAATCGGAAAAGCCCAGCGTCAGGGTTTCCTGATGGGGCGGCAGCGGATGGACCCACAGCGCCAGTTTCGTAATGACGCCCAGCGTGCCGTTGGCGCCCAGGAAAAGTCCGGTCAGGTCGGGGCCGATCGCATAGCGATGAAAGAAGCCCGCGCCGGCCAGTGCCGCGCTGCCGGTCCTGAGCAGTTCGCCGTCGGGTAAAATGACTTCGAGGCCTGCGACCTCGTCACCCGTGCTCTGATATTTCGGCGACCCGGTTCCAAGTCCATGCGAAGCGATGGCGCCACCGATAGTCCCCGACGCTCCCGTAAGCGGCACGATACCGACCGTCAGACCGTCGCGCCCGAGCACCGCGAGTAGTTCGCCGTAGGTCACGCCCGGCTCGACGATCACCAGGCCGCGGCCGCGGTCGATCTCGACAATCCGGTTCATCGGCGAAACGTCGATCACGACGCCGCCGCGGGTCGGGTTGGCGCCACCGGCGTACGTCGATCCGGCGCCCCGGATATAGATCGGCTGATCGGCTTCGCGGGCCGCCTTGACGACTCGCACGATCTCGTCCGCGCTGCTGACCAGGACCGCGGCGGCCGGATCGCCAGCCGCACAGACCGAGGCGTCGCGCCGATAGTTGAGCAGATCGATCTGATCTTCGAGCACCACTGCGGAAGTGCCCGCGAGTTCGTTGGTGAGTGAATGCTTCTCCATGATTCGATTTACCCGCGCGCTTCGAAATGAGTCATTATGAACTCGCACAGGCCGTAAACCGGGGTTGTGCCGCCGTCGCGCGACCGTTCGAGGTGACTCGCACAGAGCGGACTCGCCGAGACGATCGCGCCGGCTCCCAGCTCGCGCAACGATTCGAGTTTCCCCAGCGCCATCCGCCGCGCCGAGTCCGGATGGATCTGCGCCATGCCGCCCGCCGCGCCGCAACAAAGCGCAAAGCGCGCGGCCGACTCATCCGGCACGACTCGGCATCCGAGCGCGGCGAGAATCGTGCGAGCGAGCCGTGGGTATCCGGTCTCAGCCAGGCCGCCGTGTCCCTTCTTGCTGAGATGGCAGCTATCCAGCATCGCAACCGCGGCCGGCGGTGGCGAATCCTTGCGCGCGGCTAATTTCAGGCGATGGGTTGAAATTCGATCGGCGAGCAGCTCCAGCGGATGCATCGCGGCAACCGCTTCGTCCGCTTGCAGATGTTGCGAATAGTGGTGACGGAGGCTCTCGAGACATTCCGCGCCCGAGGTCAGCACTGCCGACAAGCCCGAGTCGCGGATCGCTTCGAGCAGCTCGATTCCCTGCCGACGGCCCGCGGCGAGCTGGCCGGTTTCGAACAGCGGCGCGCCGCAGCATCGATCGCGATCGCCTGCGAGCATCGCGACGCGCACCCCGGCGGCGGTCAGCAGGGCCACCGTGGCGCGCGCTTCGGCGGGTTTGCCGTAGCAAGCGGCGCAGCCGGGCAAATATAGAAATTCCGGTGCGGAGCCGGAGTCAGTCTGAAGCCCGCTGGCCCATGCGTAGCGCTCAGCGCCGGGCAAGCCATCCGGGTTGCCAGTGCTGGCGATGTTGGCTGCGATCTCGAGGACGCTGTCGGGGGCAAGGCCGTGATCGACGAGGTCGGCGCGCATCGCCTTGACCAGTTGCGCGGGCCGCAGCCCGATCGGACAGGCTTCCTCGCAATTGCCGCAGGTGGTGCAGGCAAAGACCCGATCCGCCACAGTGGCCGCGGACAGTTCTTCGCCGTCGGCTAGCGCGCGCGCCGTCGCGAGATACCCTTTGCCCGAGTAGCTGAGCGCCGGGCTATGATAGAGCAAGGTGGGGCATACATGGCGCAGCCCCTTTTCCTCCCACGACGCCTCGACGCAGTAGTTGCAACGCGAGCAGTGATAAAGATTCTCGGTGAACTGCCGCGCCGCCGCGAGGAAGGAGCCCTTTACGGTTGCGGTCGCCATCTCATACTAGCCTTTGCGCTGATGTTAGGACCCGTTCGTGCGGTGATGCTCTTGCCGAGTCGCAGGATGAGAGCTTGGACCACCACAAAGATCAAGCATCACCCAAGCTCCTAACACATCAGGCGCCGCGCCGCGACGGTCGCGCGCGCGTCCGTGTTTTTGCGAAGGCTGCTATTTCTTTGCCTTGAGCGGGTCGGCGAACTCGGTGGTGAAGCCGCACGCCCTGAGCGCCTCGACACAGCAGGCGATGTCTTCCTCTATGGTGCCGCCGCTGGCGCCCACGGCTCCCAAAAATTCTCCCTTCTCCACGATCGGCAGGCCGCCCGACACGATACAGATGCGCGAGTCGGTATGCTGCAGGCCGTAGGCGATAGCGTCGGGCATCATGATCGCCCGTACCATCTCGGTGGGCCGCTTGAACGCGATCGCGGTCCAAGCCTTCTTGATTGCAATATCGACGTTGGCGATTCGCCCGCCCTCGGGCCGCTCCAGCCCGCGCAGATGGCCGCCGAAATCGACGATCGCGATCGTGCTCGGTTTGCCCACTTCATTCGCCTTGCGATTCGCCGCCTGTAGCATCTTGCGGATTTCTTCGAGTGTCAGTTCGCGCATTTGCTTACTCAATCTCCTCGATGATTGCGTCTTTACGTTAACCGTGAACCGTTGCCTCTAGCGAGCCTGGCTGTGGTACTCGGGGTTGGGCATCATGTCCGTCGCCACCGCCATCCTGTTGGACATATTGAAGAATGAGGTCACCGCGGCGATGTCCCAGATATCGGCATCGCTAAAGCCAGCGTCGCGCAGAGCCTGGCGATCGCTCTCGACGATTCTGTCTGGAGTCTCGGTGAGTTTGGCGGCGAAGTCCAACATCGCGCGCTGTCGCGTTGCAAGCTCGGCGGCACGATAGTTCATCACCATCAACTCGCCCAGTTTGGGATCGCCCGAAAGCTGGCGCACGGCGGCGCCATGGGCGGTCAGGCAGTAGAAACAATGGTTGATGGATGAGGCCACAACCGCGATCATTTCACGCTCGAGCTTGCTCAATCCCGACGGCCCAAGCATCAGCTCGTTATACATCGTCATGAAATTGGCCAGCTTGTCCGAGTTGAAGCTGTAAGCGCGCAGCACGTTGGGTACGAAGCCCAGCTTCTCTTCGCACTTGGCAAAATATTTTTGGATGTCGGGTTTGAGATTTTCCCGTCGAAGCTCAGGCAAGTGGAGAGCACAGATATGCTGGGGTTGGGACAATTTCTTTACCTCGCAATTAAATCGGAATTTTCATTTCGCTCTCGGATTTCAATCCGCCTTGTAAACCAAGCGGCCTTCCTCTGCAAGGTTTAACCGAGCAGCAGAAGCCAGTTAACTCGCCGAGGTGAAAAGGGGTTCCTCAGAGAACTGAAACAGGAGCCCTTCAGGGGGATTTGGGCGATGTCGAAACCAGAAGTGGTTGAGTGCCGTTTGAAGTCGGCGATGGCTACGGCATACAATCAGAGGCAGGAGCAAGGTGAAGTTGTCCTCTTCCAGATGGTGCGGTAGTCCGATCGAATATGCTAAAGCGCGAAAATATGGGTCGCAAGAACGTAGTCCTGTTAGCCAGCTGCTTTTGCCTCTTTACGCTCGCGCAGACTGCTCGCCCACTCGAGTCGATAGCCTTCTTTTCGCACCCTGGGGTTGCTGCCAAGTACCAGCAACTTACGCGCCATACCCTGGAGGAAATCGGCGGTAGAGTCGCGGACCTCTCGGCCGGCGCGACGCTCGAATTCGGAATCCTGACAGCGAAAGCTCCGGTGCGGAGCTCGCGCGTGAACCAGGTCAACGTACCGGTCTGGCCCGTCGACAGGGTGGTTCATCGCCGAATCCTGCCATCCGCGCCCGACGGCGCCCACTAGCATTCTCCACACCGAGCTGCGCGCGCGAGCGGAACCCCGGATGGATCCGGCGGATCCGTTTCGCTCGAAGGGCCCCGCTGCCTGTGAGGCGGCCGGGCACATCAGCTTTCCCCCTTAGTGAAAATGGGGCCGTGAAGAGACAGGGTAGAGACATGCTTAGGAAATATATAAGCGCAGACCAAAAGGTCTTCGGGCTGAAATTCCAGGAACGGCTGTTTCGCAAGCGCACGCAAATTCCTTCGGCGAGCCGCACCAGGATTTTGCGAAGCATGTTGTTGCAGTTGCGAGACCAGGAACTCCGCAGACTAAAGGAGCTCGTCCGCAATGAGGCGCGGCAGAAGGGATCCGTACCCGGCGACGAGTCGGATCATGCCCGCTTGCACGAGGATATGGAGTTAAATGTCAGCCTGATTGACCTCACCGAACGCCGTCTGTCCGCGATTCTGGCTGCGCTCGAGCGGCTCGAAGAGGGCCGCTACGGAATATGTGGACAGTGTGGCGACGAGATCCTATTCGAGCGGCTGCGGGCTATGCCGGAGGCCGTTTACTGTGTCGACTGCCAGGCGGATTCGGAGGCTGCCGACGGTGGCAGAGGCTCCGCCGGATGGGCTATGGAGAACACCTTCATGATCTCCGGTATTGCCAACTCCGGCGCTCCGCTTGAACGCTACAGCAATCCCGTACAGACCGACGACCTGGGATTAAGGGCTCGCCCCCATCGGCGCAGGCGCGAAACGCACTAGGTAGACACCCGGACGCGACCGTATCACACTCCCGGCCGGCTGTGCGCTGCGGCAGCCGGCGGGAGGAACGGCAGCCGGCGGAGGAACGACCCAGGCGATCAACAGGAGTAGCCGTGCCAAGATTCCGTAATATCCTGTGTCCGATAGATTTCGAGAAGAATTCGATCGCCGCGCTCGAGATCGCGTGCGAACTTGCCGAGGAGCGGGGCGCGACCATCCACCTTCTTCACGTGGCAAGGGTACCATCGCAGGACATGGACGTACCGCTGCCGTTCGACGCAGACCCCAGATGGGAGCGAGCGGCAAGAGCCAGGCTCGAGCAGGTCGCCCGCGAACAGTTGCAAGGGCGGGTACGCTACAAGGTTCACGTAATCAGCGGCACGCCGGATGATGACGTGGTGCGCATGGCCCATGAGTTAAACGCCGAACTGGTCGTGATGGCGACGCATGGGCGCAAGGGGCTGAGCCATTTCGTGCTCGGCAGCGTGGCGGAGCGCGTGATGCGCGAGGTCGATTGCCCGGTTCTTACTGTGCGGACGAAAGCCAAGTCCGCCTAAGCTCGTGGAGTAGACGATGGACCCCGCAACACTATCTTAAGCAATCTGTCAGCCAGACAGCTCCCTGTGTTGCTGGGCGACCAGCGGTCGATATGGCAGGGCGCACCTGATTCATTTCCGTGGCAGGCGATCTCCACGCATGAACCACAGGCTGGCGCTAATTACGAACACGCCGACTATTACCGGTGAATATGGCGCGCACCGGTCTGGAGCGACCGCAGATAACGATCAAGCAGCAATGATTGCGCGGACGTCGCGCCGAGGACCTCGGCACGCTACTGAGCGAAAACTATAAGGAGCGCGAGAGTAGGTCCACCGGTACCATCAATACGATCACATCTCCCGGCACCGGGATCAGCCGCTACACGAAAAGAAAAAGCCATAGCGCCATCATCGACGAGGTCATTAACTGAGCATCACGCACCGACACTTGTCCGAGCCGCTTGGAAAGTTCACCCGCGATATTTTAGCTCGGCAGTAGAGCATCTGATGTTAATTCAGACGCGCTCAACGCGATAAATACTTGTGAAAATGAGGCTTTTTGTGCTGGACAGTCAAGCTGTCCGAGAAGTCTTGATGGCATTCAGGAGGTCGCGCGTTCGATCCGCGTCAGCTCCACCAATAAAATCGATGGTTGGGCCTGTTCTCTAAGGTGTATAGTGCGGCCCATGACCATTGAATCAAATCAATCAGTGTTTGATTGTCCGCCGGATGGGGGTTCATAGTAACGCATCGTGGTAGCGGGCGCTCTCGGCGCCTGAAGGCAGCGCATGGAAGATTCACGCTCGGGTCACCGCGAGGTGACCGTCATGACCTTGAATGTCTATTTCGGAACCCTACTGGCTCCCCTGTTCGTCGCTAAAGATTTGCCGGAGTTGATCGAGGCGGTCGCGAAAGCGTGGGCCGGGGTTCAAGCTACGGATATTCCTGCCCGCGCCACTAGCATCGCGCGTCAGATAGCCGCAGCCAAGCCAGATCTGGTGGGTTTGCAAGAGGTGGCGCAATGGTCCACCGGGGCGCCTGGCGCAATGTCCTCCAGCTACGATTTTCTACTGCTTATTCTTGAAGCGCTTCGGAAGGAGAGCTGCTTTTACGCGCCGATCGCAATCAGGAAGGATCTCGATCAGGCCGGGCCGCTCGATATGAATGGTAATTTCGTGCGGTTCGAGGATCGTCATGCGGTGCTAATTAGAATCGAGCCGCTTCCGACACAAGTGCGACCATATAACATTCAGGCGGAAACTTTCTCGACGCTTTTTGAAATCGCGAGCCCGCTCATCGGATCGGTGACGGTCCCTCGTAGCTGGATTGCTGTCGACGCAATACTCGGAGACAAGAAATTCCGCTTCATCGAAACTCACGTCGAATCCATGGATGAAGCCGTGCAGCTAGCACAGGGTAAGGAGTTGACCGCCGCGCTCGAAAAGACGGCGTTACCTATCGTCATGGTGGGCGACTTCAATTCGAACGCAAATCAGCAATCCGGCGTACCTGACAATACTGCAACCTATCCTGAAATAGTCGCCGCTGGATTTCAGGATGCCTGGGCCGCTGTGCATCGCGACGATCCCGGCAACACCTGTTGCCATGCGGCAGACCTGCGCAATCCCGTCACGGAACTCAACCGCCGAGTCGATCTAATCCTCACGCGCGGTGCGATTGCGCCGATCTCGGCGAAGCTGGTGGGAACGGAACCGGCTGCCCGCACACCTTCGAGACTGTGGCCCACGGACCACGCCGGCGTGCTTGCGACGCTGCGAATCCAGTAGCATCATCGCGCGGCCGTGGCGTGCTGATAGTCGTGATTCCGTGATACCCGCGGCCGCTCAGTTCTCCGCGCATTGGAGTTGTTAGTACCACACGACAATTATCCAAGCACGACGCGCACGCGATGGGTAACTCCATCGTCGGTCAGCGGAATTTGCCGGGAAGTCTCTGGCAGCGCCTCGCCATCGAGCTCCAGGTGAGTCACTCCGCGGCTGACTCTACGCGGATTTTCGACCGAGATCTCGTAGCGCGTGGAGTGGTACCTGAAAGTGATCTCGTAGCCTCGCCAGCTAGCCGGTATGCAGGGATCGAAGATTAGCGTTTCGCCCCGCAAACGAAATCCGAGTATCCACTCGAGCCCCGCCCGATACATCCATCCGGCGGAGCCCGTGTACCAGGTCCATCCGCCGCGCCCTGTGTGCGGAGGCATCGAGTAAACGTCGGCGCAGGCGACGTACGGCTCGACCTTATAGCGATGAATGCCGGCACGCGTGCTTGAATGATTGATGGGATTCAAGATTGAGAACAGCTCGGCGGCTTTGTCGCCGTCGCCGAGCATCGCGAAGGCGATTACCGACCATACCGCCGCGTGCGTGTATTGGCCGCCGTTCTCTCGTATGCCGGGCGGGTATCCTTTGATATATCCCGGGTCGAGCGGCGTCTGATCGAACGGCGGGGTGAAGAGCAGGACCAGGCCTTCATCGCGGCGAACGAGGTATTCGTCCACCGCCGCCATCGCGAGCGCGGCGCGAACTGGATTCGCGGCGCCGGAGATCACACCCCAGGATTGCGCGATCGAATCAATGCGGCATTCAAGGCTGGAGGCCGAACCCAGCGGCGTTCCGTCATCGAAATACCCGCGCCGATACCAACTGCCATCCCATCCTTCCCGCTCGAGCGATTCCCGCAACCCGGCCGCATGATGCCGCCAGAGCGTGGCACGGGCCGTGCTCTCCGCGATCATCCGCCAACCGCGCGAAAGCCGAAAGCGCCGCGTGAAGGAACCAGCCGAGCCAAATGCTCTCGCCGCGGCCACCTTCGCCGACCCGGTTCATGCCGTCATTCCAATCTCCCGAGCCAATCAGCGGCAGGCCATGACTGCCGACCGCCAAACTGAGGTCGAGCGCGCGCGCGCAGTGTTCGTACAGAGAGCCGTGCTCTTCGGAGACCGTCGGCAGAAAGTACGATTCAGCTTCGCCCGTCGCCGAGAGCGGGGCCCTCGAGAAACGGAACCGTCTCGTCGAGCACGGCGAGATCGTTGGTGACCTCGACATATTGAGCGGCGGTAAACGGCAACCATACGCGGTCGTCGGAGACTCGAGTGCGCACTCCTTGTCCCGACGGCGGAAGCCACCAGTGCTGAACGTCGCCGGCGACGAACTGGCGCGCGGCGGCACGCAGCAGATGCTCTCGCGCGATGTCGGGCTTCGATACCGCCAGCGCCATCACGTCCTGAAGCTGATCGCGAAAGCCGTACGCGCCGCTGGCCTGGTAGAATGCCGAGCGGGCCCACACGCGGCAGGCGAGAGTCTGATAGAGCAGCCAGCGGTTGAGCATGATGTCGATGGAACGATCGGGCGTTTTCACCTGAACCGTGCCGAGGACGTCGTCCCATCGACGCGTCGTCGCGGCGAGGACCGCGTCGAGGTCGGCGGTTCGGTATTTTGCGACCATGGAAAGCGCCTGCGCCCTGTTCGCCGCCTCGCCGAGAAAGAAAACGATTTCGGTCGCGCCGTTCGGCTTGAGCTCGAGACGGGTCTGCAGGGCGCCGCAGGGATCGAGCGCGGCGCCGGCCCGATTCGAGAGCGGCGCGGCGCCGGCGAGCGCGGCCGGATTGTCGAGACTCCCGTTGCGGCCGAGAAACTCAGTGCGGTCGCCGGTCCATGAGAGTTGCTGGCCGCTCAAGTCCGCGAATGCCACGCGACCGCCATACTCGGTGTTAAAGGAGTTCCGTGCGAGCATCGCGCGGGTATCAGAATCGATCTCGGTCACAATGAACGGCGCGGACGCGCCGCGCGAAGTGCCGAGCACCCATTCGACGTACGCGGTGACCGAGAGGCGCCGCGAGCGCGTCGAGAGGTTGCGGATCTTCAGGCGCGAAATTTTGATCGAGTCTTCGAGCGGCACGTACTGCTCGAGTTCGAGCGAAATTCCGTGCGAGGTGTGCTCGAAAACGCTGTAGCCCTGGCCGTGACGAACCGAGTAAGGCGCGGCATCCTCGCGAATCGGCAACGCGGTAGGGCCCCAAAGTTCGTTGGTGTCTTCGTCGCGAACGTAGATCACTTCACCGGGCCGGTCGCTGACCGGATCGTTCGACCACGGAGTGATTTGATTTTCGCGACTGTTGATCGACCAGGTGTAGCCCGCGCCCTCGACCGAGACCTGGAAGCCGAACGAGGGATTGGCGATCACGTTGATCCATGGCGCCGGCGTCCACTGTCCCTCGCCGAGAATCGTCACGTATTCGCGACCGTCAGCGGCAAAGCCGCCGAGGCCGTTGAAAAACTCCAGTGCGGGCCGCGCCGAGGCGGTCGTCTGGCGGACGAATCACCGGCGCGCGGCGCGGCGGCGGCGCGGCGGCGGGCTCGATTACCTCCAGGCGTTTGACTTGCTCAGACGAGGGTTCCGCGCCGGCCGAGCAGCACCGCTCGCGCCACGGCCTGGAGGAGGCTTCGCACCTCGACCGAAACCAGGTCGGCGCGCAGCACGAACACGTCTCCGCGGGCGCCTTCCTGCGTCGGAATGCGGCCGCGCCTGATTCGCACGTGCCAGCGCCTCCAGCGCGGTCTGCAAATCCTGATCGTAGGACGGAGGCCGCTCGTTCAGAATCACGAGATCGACGTCGAAGCGTTTCATCCGCCAATATTCGTGGGCGCGCACCAGCTCGCGAACGATTTCCAGGTCTTCGGCCTCATCGATCCGAACCAGCACGATCGGCAGGTCGCCGGAGATTCCGTTGGCCCAAAGCTTCGATGGTCCGCCCTCGCTTCGCTCCAGCACGTCGGGCGAGGGCCGCAGCGTCGGATCGGAGTAGAGCACGCGATTGGCGAGACGCTGGAAGAGATGCGCTTCGTCGGGGCCGACGCCGAGGTGATGGAGCTGCACTTGCGCCTGGGTCCAGGCGAGCGTCACCGCCCGCTCGAAGGCGGTGGGGTCGTGATGCTTGTCCACCAGGTCGAGTGCTTCGGCGCGAGTGGGTGCGATCATCGTCCAGAACGCGACGCGTGCGGTGGCGCCCGCCGGCTATTCGCACGCGGCGGCGAAGACTAAAAATCGGATCGAGTACGGTACCGACCGTATTGGAGAGCGGCTGGCCGTCGATTACCGAGATCGGCGTGCGAATGGCGCGCCCGCGCCCAAGGAAACGTGCGCGGTCCGTCTCGAATTGTACGTCGCCCGCGGACTCACCTTCGACGACCGCGAGATGCGCCGCCCAGACGCTGGGACGTCGGCGGTCGAGCGCGGCCGGCGCGTGGCCAGCAGCGCGCCGACGTCGGCCTCGAACTCCGTCTGCACGAACATCTTGGAGAAGGCTGGATGGGCGGCGTCGGCCGCGTCGGGCGCCAACACGATTTCGGCGTAGGAGGTCAGCTCGATCTCGCGCGTGCGGTTGCCGAGATTCGAGATCGACACGCGGCGGACTTCGGCGTCATCCTCGGGCGAGACCGCCACTTCGAGCGTCGTCCTGATCGTGCCGTCGCGTCTCACGATCTCGGCGCGATCCTCCGAAAACTCCACTTCATAGCTGTCCGCCTCGACGCTGCTCGGCTGGTACCCGGCCGACCAGACCTTGGCGCTGTGTACGTCGCGCAGGAAAATGTACGTGCCCCACGAATCGCAAGTGACGTCCTCGCGCCATCGCGTGACCGCCAGGTCCCGCCAGCGGCTGAAGCCCGAGCCGGCCGCCGTGATCATCACCGTGTACCTGCCGTTCGACAGCAGATGCGTGCGGGGAATCAGATCGTGCGGTGAATGAAACCGGCGGATCGTGGGCGGAGTAATCTCACGAACGTTGGCGTCGGCCTTGACCTCTTCGGCGCGCGGGCGGGCAACCGCGACACCGCGCGGAGTCCGCTCCTGCAGCAGAAGCTCCGTCGCCTGGATGATGGGCTCGGCGTGAAAGCGCGTGCGCATCGCGCCGCCGTGGAGCGCGTCGGTCGATCGCTACCAGGGTCATCCCCTGATGATGCGCCATGTAAGCGCGCACGATCGCGACCGTCTCGCCCTCGGGAACGCGCGACGGGGTATAGTCCAGAGCCTCATACCAGCCGAATCGGCCGAGGCCGCCGGCGGCACGGAGCCGCGAGAAATTCTGCGCCGCGGCTTCCGGATCGACCATCGCCGCCAGCGCCGTCGCGTAGGGCGCGATGACCGCGTTCTCTCTCAGTCCCCGCTTCAGCCCCAGACCGGGCACGCCGAAATTCGAGTACTGATAGGTGAGTTCGAGATCTCTCGCGTTGTATGCGGATTCCGAGATGCCCCACGGCACGCCAAGCTGGGCGCCATATTTAATCTGGCGCCGCACCACGAGGCGGTTGGTTTGCTCCAGCAGGCTCCCCGCTGGCGCGCGCATCACCAGCGACGGCATCAGGTACTCGAACATCGATCCCGACCATGAGATCAATGCCGAACCGCGATCCACCGGCGTCAGGCCGCGCCCCAGGCGAAACCAGTGCAGGGCCGGCACGTCACCCTTGGCAATTGCGACAAAGCTCGCAAGGCGCGCCTCGGAGGCGAGCAGGTCGTAACAGTTGGGGTCGAGACTGCCGTCGGCGACGCGGTAGCCGATCGAGAACAGGTGGCGCGCGGGATCGAAGAGAAAGTCGAATTTCATCGCGTCGAACATCTTGCCCGCGATGGCGCCGAGTGCCGTCAGCCTTCGCTCGAGCGCGCGGGCCGCGTCGGCAGAGCGCGCGAGGGCCTCGGCAATCGTCGTCGATTCGCGCGGACGAGCCGGCTGTCGCACCGGTCTCGCCGGTCTCACCGACCTGGCCGATCTTGGCCGCGAGCTCGGCTCTTGCGACATGCGAGGATGCCGATTGCCTCCGCGCAGCGGTCAGGCAGATCGCCCAAGGTCGGTATCGAATCGAACAGCGTGCCGAACAAGCGTGTCTTGAGAAATTCCGTTCGCCTCTTTCGCGACCAGCGCGCGTTCCCGCGTCGAGTAGTGAGGAGACTCGCCCAGGGCATAAGCAGTTCGACCTCGCGCCGCTGACTGTCGATGGAGGCGCGTATGGCGCCCGCCCAAGCGAGCAACTCCGCACCGGCGCCATCGCCGCGTTCAGTGGTCAGCGTTTGCGCAATGTCGATGACGGAGTCGGCGTGGAGCCCAAGTTCCGCCAACTGCGCGGCCAGACCCGCAGGAGTTCGCGGATCCGACTGGAGCACGGCGGAAAGCGCGTCGAGCGCCTCGTCCAGTTGTTTCGGAGTGACGGTGTGAGCGCGCAGGTCGCCGGCGAGCGCGGGAAGTGACTCGCGAGTGAGCGCGACCGCGTCTTGAATCCCGGACCGCCATGACGAATCCGCGATCGGACGGCCTATGATCTCGCGGCACGCGCTTGCGAACGCAATCAGATGTCCGGCGAGATTCCCGCTATCCACCGAAGAGACGTACTTCGGGTCCAGCGGACGCAAATCGCGTGTGTCGTACCAATTGTAGAAATGTCCGCGAAAAAGTTCGAGCCGGCTCATCGTCTCGAATGTCGCTTCCATCCGGTCCACGGTCTCGTGCGCACCGATCCAGCCGAAATCGTGCGCTGCTATCGCGGACAGCAGGTACAGCCCAAGGTTGGTGGGGGACGTTCGATGAGCCAGTACGGGCTTCGGGTCTTCCTGAAAGTTGTCGGGCGCAAGCATGTTATCTTCCGCCGTCACAAACGTCTCGAAGAAGCGCCAGGTGCGGCGCGCGATCAGTCTGAGGGCTAGTGCGTCCGCGAGAGGGAGCGGTTTGGACCCGGCAGATTGTGGCGGAAGACTCGCCCACCGCGCGACGGCTGGCGAAAGTATCCACAGGAAGACGAACGGAGCGGCGATAAACCCGGCGCCGTGTCCTGCGAACCCGACGAAAACAGCAGCCGCCGCGCCCAGCGCGACGCCGCCGGCCATCCTGCCATAGAACCCTCGAAGATCGAGGTGAGTCGTCAACTTGGCCTGCGCGGCAGTCACCCACTCGAGCATCAGCCGATGACTCACGAACAGACGGTACAGTGTTCGTACGATCGCGTCGCTCATCAGCCACGCCTGATGCGCGAGCAGCGTAACGAGCATCGCGATCTGCGACGCCGGCAGCGGCGAGGTCCGCGCCCACCGCACGCACATGACTGCGCTTGGAAATATCGAGGCGCCGCGGCACGAGCCCGGTGAGGAACGGCAGCATCGGCGGCAAAGCAAGCGTCGCGAGAACGAATCCCGTCCAGATCCAGGCGCAAGCGGGAGCGAGGGTCCATCCCGCGATCAATGCAAGGAAGGCGGCCGGCGCCGACAGCGTGCGGCGCAGATTGTCGATCATTTTCCAGCGGCCGATCAGCGGAATCGCAGCTCGGGTGTCGGGAATCGCGGTTGCGCTCCGGTCACGGCCCGAGCCGTGCCCGCGGCCGAAAATCCAGGGGAGCAATTGCCAATCGCCGCGCGCCCATCGATGCTGGCGGGCGGCGGCGACGTCATAGCGTGACGGAAACTCCTCGACGACCTCGATGTCGGAGACCAATCCAGCGCGCGCGAAGATTCCCTCGAACAGGTCGTGACTCAAAAGTGTGTTGTCGGGAACGCGGGCACTCAGCGCGGCCTCGAAAATATCGACGTCGTAGATTCCCTTCCCGCTGTACGAACCTTCGCCGAACAAATCCTGGTACACGTCGGAAACCGCGAACGCGTACGGGTCGATGCCACTCGCGCTGGAGAAGACGCGCTGAAAGACCGACCCCTCGCGACCCGTCGGCAGCGAGGGCGTGACTCGCGGCTGAAGCACCCCGTAACCCTCGACCACGCGACCGCGACGCGCGTCGAACCGCGGACCGTTGAGCGCGTGAGCCATCTTGCCGACCAGCCGTTTGGCGGCTCCGCGCGGCAGGCGGGTATCGGCATCGAGGGTGATCACGTAGCGGACCCCGGCAGGCACGACCAGGGCTGGTCCGCCATCTTTGCAACGAAGGTCGTGTCGGTCGCGCCGCGGAGCAAGCGATTCAACTCGTGAAGTTTTCCGCGCTTGCGTTCCCACCCCATCCACTTTCCCTCCGCCTCGTTCCAGCTTCGCCGGCGATGCAGCAGGAGAAATCTCTCCCCATCCGGCGCGAGTCCGTGGCGCTGGTTCAAGCGCGCGATCGCGGCAGCGGCCGCGCCGAGAAGCTCTTCGTCACCTGGCGCATTTTCGGTTGCGGAATCGGTCCAGTCCGAGAGCAGCGCGAAACGAAGGTCGCCGTCCTGACTCGCCAGATAGTGAACCTCCAGGCGCTCGACTTGCTCCTCGAGCTCCGCTCGCGTTGTCAGAAGAGTGGGCATCACGACAATCGTGCGCAAACCGGCCGGTACTCCGTCGTGAAGCTCCAAACCAGGCAGGGTTGCCGGGCCGATACAGATCGTGACGGCCCGGTTCACCAACGACACGGCCGCGTCCATCGCGGGGATGACCGCGAGCATCGCGAGCATGAAGCACGTCCGTCCGCTGACGCCGGACTCCACCAGAGCGAGCAACGGCAAGGCGAGGATGGTCGCGCTGACGGCAGCGATCATTCCGAGATAACCCAGGATTCCGGCTGCGGCGTTGGCGCGAACAATCCAGTCGCGAAAGGGCGCACGAAATCCGAGTTCCGTCTCGAGCGCATGACGCCCCCGCGAGATGAGGTAATAGCCGGGATCATGCTCGCGGCGAGCAGTTGCGCCGTCGCGGTTCGGGCCCTCGGGGGCTGCGCGCTTGGCGGCCGCGATTGCAAGTTGGGCGACCTCGAGTCTCGGTGTGGCCCGAACCTCGTGCGAGTTCTTCTATCGCGTGCCGATAGCGATCGCGGGTTGGGAAATCCATCGCGGCGAAGTCGCTGCCCGCGCGCAGCACCGCGTCTACGTGACTGACGCTCTCGAAGAACTCGGCCCAATCGACGGCGGATATGAGGCGCATGCTCGTGATCACGTTGCGTACGGTCACGTTCATCGCGCCTTGCCCGTGATGCTCGTCGCGGACGAGCTCGTCGGCCGTCGTTCCCTGGGCCAGCAGGCGTCGGTCGAGCCACAGCAGCGCCGGCGTCACCTTAGGATCCTGATCGCGCAAGCGCTGAACCAGCTGGACCGCGAAGGCCCTGGGTAAAGGCGTTTGTTCGAAGCCTTTGAGAGCGGTTTCAGGGCGCTCCGCTTCGCGCCCGCCAACTCCCAGCAGCCGGTTGGCCAAAGCGTCGGCCTCCTGTCGCGCCGCGCGGCCGCTGACGATGCGTTCAGTGCAGCGCCGCAAGTTTTCCACCAGGACGATTCTGAGCGTAATCGCAACCGCCCAGAGCTCACCGATTGTCAGCGGCTGCACGCACTGGTACGCCTGCACGAACTTGCCAAGCATTTGCGAGTCGAAACGACTGTCGGTATGCGCGACAAAGGCCCAGGCGATGCCGAATACGCGCGGATAGCCCTCGAGAGGCCCATCGGCAAGTTTGGGCAGTTGACGGTAGAAGCCGCGCGGGAGGTCGTCGCGGATTTCGCGAATCTGTTCCTCGACTACATGGAAGTTGTCAACGAGCCACTCGGCTGCGGGCGTGATGGAACGTTCCTCGCGAATTGCGACTGCGATCGCGCGATACGCGTCGAGCAAGACCCGGCCGTTTTCCCGCAGCCGCGTCGCTAACCGCCGTCCAGTCTTCGGCTCTCGTCGTGACCGGCTGCGCGGCGGCGAGACTCTCAGCATGCTGCTCGAGGCGCTCGATACTGAACAGTTCCGCGCGGATCGGTTCTTCGGTGTTGGCGGCAAAAGTTGCGGATGGAGCCTTCAGCGCACGAAGAAACACGAGATTCACACTTGCCTCTCAGTTTAGTAAATGCGCCAAAAGCGATGGGCGGGATGGTTCATCGTTGGTTTCATCTCATTCACTCGCGGACAGTGCACTGTCGCTATCAGCCCGTCGAAGGCGGTTGTGTCCGTGCGAGCGCACGCTTCCGTCAGGGCCTGGTGTATTGACCTTAACACACTGGACTCGACCTTCCGCGATTCGACGAAGATCCGACGAATCTCAAGCCAAACCTTCTGTGACGTTCAGCGCTGGGCCCTATTGGTCATCCCCCATGTGTCCCTGTGAGGAGGTCTGAACGTGCGCGAACAGTCCATGGGGGCGAGATTCGAAACGAGGCCGCAGCGGGCAGAGAGCCAAACGGTGACCGGCGTCCGGCGTGGCGAATAGTCAGTCTGAAGGTCGGGGCATTGGGACCGGCGGAAGAAACCCTCGGCCGCTGATTGATGGTGCAAGATCCCGCTAGCCGAGCTTTGCAAAAAGGCTCGTCGGTCTGGATAATGTTGACGACCGTTCGGAATTTCGAGGTCGCCGAAGGTCAATCAGTGGATTTCGGAACGTCCCGGAGCTTCCATTGTGGCCGGGAGCTGGATTCACGGCTGCGCGGCCGAGGAAAACGGCCCGGGGGATGGATTCAAGTGATTAAGAGAAACGCTCGGCATCCGCAACTGCTTTGCGCGTGGATTCTCGGGCTTGCCCTGACTATGTGGGCCACAAGTGCGTCGGCCAAGTGGTACGTGGTCGTCGGCACGCTGCCCAACAACATCGAGGTCGTCGACACCACCACCGACAAAGTGGTCAAGACCATCGCGCTGGAGGGCCAAGGACCGGTGCTCTCGGTCGCCACCGACCCGACCATGCCTCGCTACGCCTATGCAACGACCAATCTTGACCAGGCCATCGCGGTCGTCGACCTGGAACAGGGTAAGCAGGTCGCGACCTACAAGCTCTCCAGCGATACCGAGATCGTACGGGTCGAGGCAACCAACCTGAATCCGAAGGGCGATCGGCTTTACGTCTACGAGCTGCCGCTGAAACAGAGTCTCGGCCGCTATCAGCACGAAGCGCCGCGGTTTCGCGTGTTCGACACCACTACCAACAAGGTGGTGAAGACGTTTCCCGCGCCTGAACAAAGCCTGTCGTTCGCGTTCTCGCCCGATGGCAAGCGGATATACACCTTCTGCATCGGCCAGGACATCATCGTACTCGATTCGGAAGACGGCCATGTTCTGGGCTCGATTCCACTCGCCCATCGGAACATTACGGGGATTCGCGCCACCTACGGCTTACCGGTACTAGCGAATTACCAGGAGCAGGATTACTTGCTCACCTTCGCGATAATCGTCGAAGACTCGATAACCGACACCGATACTCTGTCGCTTGGGATTATCGACCTCAAACAGCAGAACCCGGAGTTGCAGGTTGTCGAGCTCGAACCCTTCGTCGAAGACTGGTACACGGTCGAAGGAATCGGCACCGCGCCTGACCTGCATAAGGCGTTCTTTGTGTGGAATGACCTGTGGAAGGTTGACTACAAGACCGGAAAAGAGAGAGGCGGTGGCTACATTGGCGAATAGTCAGGCGGTGCCGCTGATTCATCCCGACGGCAAGAAGCTGTACTGCGGCGGCCAATGGCACTCGCTCAACGTATATGACACCGAGACCCTGAAGCACATCACCGACGTCGAGCTCGGCCATTCGATGGCTGCGTCAGGGATGAGATTCATCAGGAGCGACAAGGATCTGTAGCGCGGCGGCGAAAATGCGCGCCGGCAAGTGGCTCAGCTCGACGTCCTGGCTGATTGCTCCGTCCACCCCCGCGCATTCTCGAGAACCGAGTAACCTCCACGAACGCGTCCCGCGGATCCCACCTGACGCCATCGGAGCGAGCGTGCTGCGACAAGGTGTGCGTTTTCCCGAGGCGGCAAGGTGAACTGCGGTTCCGCGCCGGAGCCTGCTTCCTCGCCGGAGCAGAGACCGCCGGTGCCGGCCAACGCGCTCTGGAAAAGGGCGCTTCCGTATTTCGGGACACTGGTCATCTTCGCGCTCATCTTTTGGCGTATTCCGATCGCCAAAGTCGGTGAAGCGCTCGAGCATGTGCCAGTACTGAAGTTCTTCGGTGTATTCCTTCCCTTCTGCGTGCTCTACTGGATAATCGATTCCTTGTGTTTGACCTGGGTCGTTCGCCGATTCAACGCAGCACTGCGATTGCGCGACATCATGCCCATCCGCGCGAGCATGTACCTGCTGTCGCTAATCAATAGCAATCTCGGGCAGGGCGGTGTCGCCTGGTACCTGCATCGCAAGACCGCGGTTCCGTTCCTCGAGATGCTGAGCTCGATCCTGTTCATCGCCCTGATGGAGATATATCAGCTCTTCCTTTTCTCCACGCTGGGTGTGATTTTATATTCGCCGAATTCCCCCGCGCAGCTGGAGATCGTGCGTGTTCTCCGGGTTGCATACGTCATAGCATGGCTTGTGCTGGCCACGGTGATTTCTTTCTTCGCATATGCGCGTCGGAGCGATCGTGCGCGCGGCTGGATCACCCGCGGCAGGGCCGGCTGCTATCACCACGACTTTTATGGCGGCCCGGCCTCTCGACTACGCGATCGTGCTCGGAATCAAAGCTCCCAGTTTTATGCTGTCAGTGATGACGCAATACTTCGCGCTCTCGCTGTATAGCATCCCGATTCCATTCGCCCAGTTGGTGCTGTTTCTTCCACTTGTGTTTCTCGCCGCGGCGCTACCGATCTCGGTTGCCCATCTGGGCACCAGCCAGGCGGCCTGGCTGCTTTTCTTTTCAGGTAGTGCGCCAGCGGCGAAAATCCTCGCGTACAGCCTCGCCGCGCATTTTACCTTCATGTTCTGCAATGGGTTGATCGGACTGTTCTATCTGCCGCGCGCGAGCCGCGAACTGACTACGCTCGGTGCAATAGCGCCGGGTGATGGATAACTGCGGGCTGGGCAATTCGTCTGGCTAATCATGTCGTCAAAAGGACAGCACAAAAAACACAAACGGGAGTGTGAGAATAGGAGGCCGAACAGCGTCCTTGACAGCGGCCTCCCGCTGATCGATAAACCGTGCATGAAGCTCCAACATACCGCAGCGCTGGCGCTAACCGGCTGGTTTCTGATCACACCGCCGCCGCAGGCCAATGGTCACTACGACACCTCGGCGCCCTTGTCCCGGTGGAAAATCGAAGGAGGAGCCGGTACACGCAAAGAATGCAAGGAGACGCAAGCTCTTCTCACTTCCCGCGCCACTAAGGAGAGCCGCCCGAGCGATGTCGAAGCGGTAAAGGACGCCCAGTGCGTCCCGATGGATGATCCGCGCCTTCTAGGAAAACCGTAGACGGATGCGATTCACGCAAAGAAATAGTATCGACGGAAGGAGAACCAGTGAATCGAACGCTCATTGGAATCAGTCGCAGCAAACAAGTGGCTATCGGGCATATATTCACGCGGCGGCAAATGATCGCCTGGAGTGCGATTGCGCTCGGTGGTTTGGCAATGGCGCCTACCGTGGCATTGGCGGATGCTTCCGCGGAATCGAATCCGGGTGGTAGAAAAACGGACGCTCAAGTTTCTCAACGCGACCTCGACGCGCTTTCAAAGGCCAGTGTTCTTTATATCGCCACCGTCCGCAAAGACGGTAACCAGAGCACGCCGGCACCGGTCTGGTTCACGGTCGCACCCGACAACGCGGTGCTTATTCAGACGCAGCCCACGACGTGGAAAGCCAAGCGGATTCGCCGTGGCAGTCCCGTGATCGTCTGGATAGGCAAGAAGAACGGTTCGGCATTCATCGGCAAAGCGGAAATAACCAACGATCCGGCAGTATCGCGCCAAATAGTCGAAGAGTTTCCGAAACGGTACTTAATGGCGCGGCTCGGGCTATATCGGCCGACCCAGGAGATGTTTGCCAAGGGCCAGATTCTCCCCATAAAGATCACGCCGGTTCGCGATCTGTCTGAAGGATTCGCGTCTAACCCCGGCACTCCCGCTCCGAGCCTGGCCGGAGAACATTAACCGCCATAAGTGCCCGCCGCTATAGGATGCGACATCTGGATCCTAGAGACATGTAGTCGCCCGGGCCTCTCGAATCCGTGCCAGCTTTTTTTTGGGATCGGGCAACTGGGAGTGCGCAAAGTGAAAGCTTCTGGTATGTTGTTGTAAACATAGAATCGGTACTTACCTTCGGCTGGACGGCATTCGATGAACCCTTCATTTCTCAGACACGTTTCCTGCGCCGGTCATCGACTCCGCGGATGGGCGGGAGTCTGGGTCAAAGCGTTACTTTTGTGCTATCTGCTGACGTTCGCGCGGCCTTTGACCATCGTGGCCGCCCCGGCCGGCGGCATGGCAGAACCGCAGAGCGGTCAACTAAGCCTCCCGCAGGGGATGGGCTGGGACGATTGGCAAGTGGTTCGCGACCAGCACTCCCAACGCGGAACGGTTAGGGTTCTCGTGCCCAAAGGCGAGGCAGCCGCCACTGCGAAAGTACGCGTGGTGCTTGTGCAGGGGCCAAAGCCGAGCTTTCGATTCGCCTCAGGCGATCCTCGATAACATCGTTCAGACGGCGAAGCAGCAGTGTGAGAAGGTCAGCGCGCATTCGATCCGTAAAAGCGATGAGGATCTGATCTACGAACTACGGGGTTATGGGTGCGCGGGCCAAAAGGGCGAGCGCTATCTGCTGCAACGGATCGCCTTCATCAAAGAATGGGAGCTCCGAGTGACTTACGCCTCGATGAGCCCGACCGACGACTTGCCTTCTCCCGAAAAGGCGCAAGCCATCAAACTCCTGTCGTCGGTCACGATCGTAGCTGCTTCGAGTCCTAAGGCCTCTGCAGGCTGGTTTCTAATCACCCCGCCAAAAGCCAGTAGTCACTACGACACTTCGGCTCCCTTGTCGAAATGGAAAATCGAAGAGGGAGCAGGCTCGTTTGAAAAATGCAAAGAGCTTCAATCGTTTTTGAGCTCTCTCGTCCTCAAACAAGGCAACCCAAGCGACATCGAACAGGTAAAGGACGCTCGTTGTATCTCGATGGACGATCCAGTCCTCGAAGGAAACTAGGAACCCAGTCCAACACTGACGCGGCGAATGCCGTGGTATCATTGAGCGACTGCGGCGTCTTCCTCATGACATACCTGCCCGAGCAGCAACCGAAGGAGAAGCAGTGAATCGGACACCCCCTGTAAGCGACCGCAGCGCGGCAGAGGTTATCGGCTACGCACTCACACGGCGGCAAATGATCGGCTTGGGCGCGATCGTGCTGAGCGGTTTGGCGATGGCACGCGGCGTCGCCCTGGCGGATCCTTCTGCTGAATCGAATCCGGATGGCACGCAGACTGGTGTCTCGTTCCAGCGCGATATCGACGCACTCTCAAGTGCCAGCGTTCTTTATATCGCCACGGTCCGCAAAGACGGCAACCAGAGCACGGCGGCGCCAGTATGGTTCACCCTCGCGCCAGATCACCTGGTGCTTATTCAGACGCAGCCCACGACGTGGAAGGCAAAACGCATTCGCCGCGGCAGCCCTGTAATCGTCTGGATAGGCAAGAAGCACGGTCCGGCGTTTATCGGTAAGGCGGAAATAACCCACGATCCGGCAGTCGGCCACCAAATAGTGGAAGACTATCCCAAGAAGTATTTGATGGCGCGATTGGGGTTGAATCGCCCGACCCAGGAGATGTTCGACAAGGGTCAGGTCATTTCAATAAAAATCACGCCGGTTCGCGATTTACCTGACGGATTCGCTTCCGCGCCCGGCACGCCCGCGCCGAGCGTAGATGGCGAACACCAAAAACCCTGACGCGCGCCCTTCCGCGATGCCGCTTCCGAAATACTAGAGATTAGAGGAATGCGGCAAACGCAGTGGCTATCGGACGTGAGGTACGTCGCGGAGCCTGCACGAATCGCGAACCTGCTTAGTGCGTCGCGATTCGTACTTGGCGCCGCGTGGTTGGTCGCTTTTGTATATGGCGCCCGGCGTCCCGAAATTCTCGGCTCAATTGCTCTGAGCGCCGCAATTTCCGATTTCGTCGACGGCCGCGTCGCGCGCCGGACGCACTCCACTGACGCTTTCGGACGCTGGCTCGACAACCTGGCCGACGTTATTCTTCGTCCTGACGGCTCTCACGTGTGAGGTCTTGGCGGGAGCAATCCCCGCTTACATACCTGCTTTGATCGCCGCTTCGTTTGTTCAATATGCAATCGATTCGGTACTGATTAGCGGCTCTTCCGCTCCAGTGAAAAGCCGACTCGGGCATTGGGGTGGTGTTGTCAATTTTGCCCTGGTCCTTCTGCTCGCGTTCGCTCCATATCCTCGATGGCCTGGCATGCTGGTCCGCGAAGCGTCGCCGCTTATCGCCATTTTCTATCTGCTCGCGATTCTCGAGCGTACGTTCAAGGCTACGGCCGGTGCGGATCGAAACGATCCGAGAAACGTCTAAATGTTGATTGTCTAACTAACTCTGTGACTGGCGTTTAAAAAGCGACCGGGCAGCGGAGCTTCCTTCGCTCCGCTGCCCGGTCCAATGCTTCGGCGTCGAATGTCCAGAGCTTACAGCGCCGTTGCTCTCGTCGACTTTACTGTTTTCCCTTGGCCAGGATGAAATTATATTGGAACGACATATACAACATACTCTTGCCCTTGAAACCGCCGCCGGCAAAGTGAGTTAAGCCGGTCGTTCCCGAGAATACCAATATAGCCGAGTGTCGCGAAGTATTTGTTAGTCCACGGCGGCGTCATCATCAAAGTGGGGAACAGCAGCGTCGTGTTGCCCGAGGGATTCCAGATCATCGTGTAGGTCGGCAGGATGGCGCCCCACCACAAGCTGGTGTTGGCGCTGAACAGAATCTGTTCCTCGTTGTGGCGCCAGCGTTCGGCATAGGTGTCAGTAGACCAGGTTTTTCCGTAGCCAACGATAGTATACTGATTCCACTCCAGATTGGTGGTCAACGTGCCGGTGCTGGTCAGCCAGGGGACATAGAGACCGTCCATGTCGAGCGCGACCAGTGTGTTGATCGTGCTCTTGTCGACCACGCGCGTTCTGAACATCTATGTCGGTGGTGTTGATCGGCGTCCGGTCCTGAAACATCCCTTCGGTCCGGAGCACGAAAGGCACGTTGGAGAGAATCGCTCCCGGCAGATAGATCGGCCGGTTCAGCGTCGCGCCGATATCGTTGAACTGCGGAAATCCGAATTGCAGATATTGAGGGTCGCCCGAGCATTGCCTACCACGTAACCCGGCGCGCCCGGCGTGCTGAACCTTCGTTGAACTGGTGGCCATGCCAAGTATATCATCGGTGATTTCGGCGTTCTCCACCAACGTATGAATGCGGAAGCCCTCGGTCGAACTGCCCAACTGGTCGCCCGGCAGGCGGTAGCTAAAGAAGGGCGACGCGAAGTTGCCCGGCGCTACGCAGCGGCTCTGCACAACTTGCCCGCACAATTGAGGAAAGGAGGTCATGTTGTTCGGCACCCCGGGCGTTCCGAACGAGACGGAGTTGGTTGCGTCTCGAAAGCGGCCCGACGATACCAGAGTGAATGGCGCAGATCAGCGAAACCGACCCGGCGACGTCGTGCTGTCCGTCGTACCAGTTGCTGTGCGGATTTGAGGATCCTGGTTCGGGGTGTCAACCGAGGGGTTGTACATCGGCTGCCAGGCTGGCGTCCAAACTCCTTCGACGAAGTTCGCAGTGAGTGGCCCGAAATCGGGGAACTTGTATATCGGATGCACCATCCACAGAGGCATCCGCGACTGCTCGAGGTTGGCGAAGCCGAAGTTCCAGGTGAAATCCTGCGGGTTGATCACGTCGCCTACGCGGAAGGCCAGCGACTCACCCCAAGTCACGATCTGGCGGCCCAACGAACAGCGTGAGTGGTCCAGTCGTGTTTTTCCAGTACGCGTCCCTGACGATGTACGGGTTGTAGTAATCCCCATGTCTGTCAGGCCGGCTCTGTACTCGTACGGGTAGGACGGCTCGTAGACTCCCCAGCCGCGAACAAAGAATCGATTGTTGCCGTTCAGGATGTAGTTGATGTCTACCTGCAGCCAGTTACGTTCGATCGCCAGCGAGTTCTTGCTCCTGTTGTAGCGGATGTTGTTGGATTGGACCCACATCCCGGTGGTATTGCTAATGAAGCCCGAGACCGATAGTCCCTTGATGCGGTCCCGGCGTCTCGCTGAAATCAACCACGGCATGTTGCTGCCATACTACCGCGTCATGAAAGACGCCGGTGAATCCCGATTCCTGCGTCTGGTCCTGCGCGAGGACTCCACTCGCCGAAAGGCCAGCCATCGCGAGGAATGCCAAGGCGATCACACCCAACCCCTCGATTATTCGTCCTGTCTTTTTCATAGCCTCATGCCCCGCCAACACGTTGGTTAATCCAGGAGTGCACTTGATCCCGATGACGGCACACGCCGTATCGGTGCTACTAGTCCACTGCCACTTGCTCCTTGTGACGCCCTACGTCTTCCACGCCGCCAAAAATGAACCGCGGCCGAGCCCACGCTATATAAGCAGGAAGTATCGAAAGTCCCATGATCACGTTGGTGAACATCAGGATGATTAGCAGCACGCTCATTTCGTTATGGAATAGCACGGGCGAGAATACCCATGGTGCGAGTCCACCGATGATGACCGAGAACGTCGCGAGCACCGCCGCCCCCGTCCCTCTAAGGGCAGTTGTTATTGCATCCTCGAGGGTCTTGCCTTCCATGCACTCATCCATGATCCGCGAGACCGTGTAAATTCCATAGTCAACGCCAAGGCCGATTCCAAGAGAAATGACCGGAATCGTATCGATGGTGATGCCGATGTCCATCGCCCTCATGTAGATGAACGCGGCGAAATTCGCCGCGATACACGAGATCACGAACAGCAGCCCGGCGACGATCGAACGATAGGTAATCGCGCAGAACAGGAATACCACTCCGAGCACGAAGGTTATGTTGAGAAAGTCGATTTCGTAGAGTACGTCATTGGCGGATGCATAGAGACCCGCGATTCCGCCGAGATACAGCACCTCGATCTTATCGAAGGCCGGGTCCGTGTGTTTCCGGCTGTTGACGAAATCCGCAAGTTGTTCCTGTACGCGGGTCAGAGTCGAATAGGTATGGTCGCGCAAGCAGCACTCGCATGCATGCGTCGTTGTTCGTCAACGATAGCCAGGCATCAGCTTCACCTGGCGCGGTTCCGGCGACGAAATAGCGTGAAGAGTGCGAACGAGTCATCGGTGCTAGCCGGGATGGTCCGATATTTCGGCTGGCCGTAATGAAACATCCGGTTGAAGGGCTCGATGATGTCGGGCACGACCGAGATTACTCTGTCTACATCCGGGTCCTGCAGCAGATGATTGGTCAGATCACGCTGAACGCGCAGCACGTCGGGCGACATGATATCGCCCGCTTCTCTGAACAGATGTTTTGCGTTCTCCTTGGCGCGAATGATGACCCAGCCTTCGTCGAGGGGAAAGACGCGCCTTACGGCATTGATATCCTGGTTGACCTTGGCGTCCTGGCGATACAGCGGCGTTCCGGGTTGGCTGTATCCAATCTTGGCGCGTACTCCCGCAATGAACCCGACCACGATGACCAGGCCGACTCCTGCCAGTGCCCCTTCTCGTGCAAGTCCGGGGGTGACGGGGAAGTCCACCGACCAATCCGCCAATTTGTCCAGCCACGGCCAGCTGCTTGCCCTGCTCGCTTGCCTTCAGCGGCGGCGGGGTCTTGAGATAGCTCATCATGATCGGCTGGAAAATGAACACCATCGTGAGACTGCCGCCCAGCCATACGGCGCCCGACGAAGCGACGTGCTGCAACGACGGAATACCGCCAAATGAGATGAACACGATGCCGGCGATATCCGCGAGAATCGAAAGCATTCCCGGCGGCAACATCAGAGTAGTAGTGGCCGCGATGGAGCTGTGCTTGTCGTAGTTGCGCGCCTCCAACTCGTCGTAATAGCGTCCCTGCCACTGGATGCCATGGCTCATATCGCGCGCGGTCAATATGAAGCGAATCACCAGCATCACGGGGTCGAACTCGAACCCTTCGAGCCCGATAAATCCAAGACCCCAGACTGTCGCCAGGGTGCCGGTCACCAGTGGCGCCCACCAGGTGCTGCGACCTCGAAAGAAGGCATACAGGATGAGAATCATGATGCCGTCGGAGATGAAGAAAATCGTGACCAGCGTGGGCAGATAGTAATACCCATAGCCGCGAATCATCGGCTCGCCGGCGGCAAAGACATCCGTGTTGCTATCCGAGTATTTTTTTACGATCTCCTGAACTTTATTGAACAGCTCGTGATAGCTTAGCCGTCCTTCCGTAAAGGAGGCGACGATCGCGGCGCTGCGGCCGTCATCGCTTACGAGATATCTGATTTCCTGCCGATGGATGTTTATCTGACGGCGAAGCTCGTCGATATCAGCCTTGGTCTTAGGCACATCCGGATACATGTAGGTCTTGGAGACCAGATTGCCCGGAAGCGCGGTGACGTAGGTGACGCGATAGGAAGACAACGAACGGATCGACTGATGGATTACGGCGGGAAGCAGATCGACGTCGAGACTGATATCCTGGATTTTCTTCAGGGTTTTCTCATTGTAGATGTCACCTTGCTTGACCTGCACCATCAAGGTCAGCGTCTGCGCGCCGCCGTATCGGCCATAGTCATGGTAGAGCCGGACGTAGGGATGATTGCGCGGGAAAAAGTCGACAAAACTGGTGGCGATGGTAAGTTTACTTACGCCGTAGCCGAAGTAGGCGGTAATGGCCAGGAGAAAGTATGCCAATCGACGCCCGATGCTTTAATATAAATTCGCCGATCACTCTTGACTAACCTTTTTCCAATGGCCGCCGCCATCATCCGTTCTCAGGATCGTTCCGTTAAATCCGACGGCAATTCCCGTCTGACCTGAAAATGCCACGTCGTTAAGGACCGAGAAGGTGGGCTGCACCGAGGCGGCCTTTCCGCTGCCATCCAAACTCGCGTTGAGCAACACGCCATCATCACCCGCCATCCAGAAGCCGCGTCGGTAAAGACCATCCCAAACATCGAGGATTTCGTCGGCGAAGACTACCGACTGCCAGGTTTTTCCACCGTCCGAAGTGACGAGGATCGTCGCCCCCTGACCGGTGACCCAGCCATGCATGACTGTCGCGAAAGCGAACCGAGAAGTAAGCCGGTTGACGGAAATTCCCTCGATTGCCGCCGCTCTGAGCCGTCCAGGTTTTGCCGCCGTCGGTCGAGTGCAGAATTGTCTCGAACTCTCCGACCACCCACGCGTTAGTTAGCGTCCGTAGCAGCAACGTCAAAGAAGGCAAAGCCGTTCTTCTGTCGTGCCAGTTGCCAGCTCTGCCCACCATCCTGCGTGGACAGGAGCGTCCCATTCACGCCGGACGCAACGGCATTTTTCGCGTCCGTCGGCGCGACGCGATATATATTGTCGAGTCACCCCGGACTGTTGCTTCTCCCAGGTTTTGCCGGCATCCGTTGTTCGCAGGATTAGACCCTGTTCGCCCGAAATCCATCCGTTGACCCGGTCGGGAGCGAATCGAATGCTGAACAGATCAAGCCAGCTAAAGGGGTAGATCTTTGCAAGCTGTGAGCGCGTCCAGGTCTTTCCATTGTCATCCGAGGTCAGAAACACCCCGGACGCGCCCACCACGAGCCATCTGACCGGACGGAAGGCTCGCCACACTGTAGAACGCGTCGGTAGGACCGAAGACCTTGGAGGAACTTCGGCCGGTCGCGCCCGTGACGGCAAGGCTTACGACCGCAATCATCAACAACGCCAGTGTCCGCCGCACGTTTCCCCTCACACTACTCAAGCCGGCCTCCTTGATATCCGACTAACCATCGCTTGCACGATTTCCTTGGGATCGGTCTCGCCGTTGGCGTCATCGCTTCGGCTATTGAGCGATTTTCATCAGGCCATCAGCGGTCCCGTACCTGGCGATGTTAGTCCATCCACCAGCGTCGCAGTCGTGATCGATACAAGGGATCGTGCCGATATACGTGCTGGCATGCTCGTCTTGGAAATTGGCCGCGTATCCGGCGGCCGGCGCCAGAGTCAGCAACTTGTCCTGCGTGTTAGGAATACCGACGACCAGATTGAAGAGCAAAATCATCTTGTACAGTTTTCCGCCAGCGTCATAGAGATCGAAAGCCAGCGGGAACAGCGAATCCTTGTCCACGTAGAGAACGCGTTTGCCATAGCAGTAACCCGTGGAGTATTGCGGCAGCCGCGTGTACTCGATTACGTAGACGTCCCTGAGCTCCCAGTTACCGGACGCCCTGGTAGGAAAGGACAAAACCTGCTTGCCGGCATTTTCGTAATATTCAGGCGGTAGACCAGTGGAAGTGCCGCAACTCGCATAGGCCTTGGGGTTCTGATGCACCAGCGCCAGCAGTTTCATGCTTTTGATGTATCTAATCTTGAAAAGCTGCGGCAGACCCGGAGGGCCTCCGTCGAGGTCTTCCCAGGTGAAATCACTGCCGAAAAGCGGAGCGCAACGGGCCGCTTCAGAAAGCCGCAGTGAACGTCTGAGACTGGGCACATAGGAGTACAGCTCGTCGATCTTGGTCGGATCGTTCGGTGCCAGCAGCAAGGTTGCGGTGTACTTGCCCTGCTCGGGCGCCGTCTGCTCGATGTACGCGGCCCGGTAATAGCCACCGTTGTCGGGAAGCTCGACGGGATAGGTGGGAGAGCTCAGATGAGTCATCTGGGTAAACACCACGTTGGTATCGGAGGTGCGGGTCATGTTCCCGTATCGGTCGACCGCCGTGGTGCAATTGGGTGCGAATTCGGTGCGGGCCTGCGGGCGATAGTAAGCATCGTAGTGAATTTCCTGGCCGATGAGAGCGGGGTTTTTCTCGCTCAAAGGATCCGGGAACGGAGCGCCCGCCGTATAGTTCTGGACGGTATAGCCGCCATCACTTCCGGTGGGAACTACCCTGGTCTGATTGCCATATTTTTCGGTGTTCTCGATGTACAGCTTCGGTCGCCCAATCGGCATAGTGGGGCCGACTACGATCTCAGCGTTCTTGGGAAACGACCAGAAATGGTCGCCCTTGAAAGAGCGTGACCATGCCGACCGTCATGAAGTCTTGGTACTTCTGCCAGTTTGAGAAATTGACCACTGTCCCTGGCGGGATAGTAGCGTCAGCCGCCATTGCCTTCCCTATGGGCAGGAGAAGAAGAAAACCCGCCGCCAGCAGCAACCCCGCAACCAGCTAATCGGAGCTTCATGTTGGCTCATGACGCACCTCTGTATTTTTAAGCTTTCGCGCATCTCTCCATCCTTAATCTTCGACCTTTAGAATTCGAAAACGTAACGCAATCGTCAGAATCGACACACGGAAAACCCGTCCGCGTTTTATGTGGATACTCCTCTTTCGACCGACAAAGCAAGGACGGTGCCATGGAAATTGCAGCGTGTTTTTCCTCTGTGGGGATGCGCTCCGATGCACGCGCGAAGGGCATCCGCTGAAGATTTGAACATCATGGCCCCGCATCTTTTGACCGTCATGGTCCGAATCTTTGAGCCATAGCAGTATTAGCCGGATGCTTTGCACTGCGCATCATGAATGCGTAGGATTCTTGCGTGGCAACGAAGCCCGACGTCGTCATCGCCGGCGCAGGTCCGGCCGGAAGCACCGCCGGATATCTGCTCGCGGGGCTCGGCTTTCGAGTGCTGCTGCTGGAAAAAAGTCGAGTTTCCCCGCTATCGGATCGGCGAGTCGCTAACCCCAAGCATCCTGCCGGTCCTGGATTTTATCAAGTTGCGCCAGCCGGTGGAGAGCGGCGGGTTTCATGCGCATGCCCGGTCATACCGTATGCTGGGGCAGCCCGGAGCCGCGCACCGGGTACTACAGTCCGGACAAATCCAGAATGGGCTTCCAGGTCTGGCGCGAAAGCTTCGACACGCTGTTGCTGGAGAATGCGCGCCGCCAGAAAGGGATTGAAGTCAAGCTCGGAGTGGGCGTCAACGAAGTCGTCATTGACCGGCGTGGCGTGACCGTACATGCCGCGCGCCAAGGGCCAATCAGGACGCGATTCTTCGTCGACGCGAGCGGCCATGCCGGGGTTCTCGCGCGTCAGGATTTTCGCCAGCGCGACCCGGACTTCAAGACGCTCGCGGTAACCGGCTACTGGCGCGATGCCGCGGCGCCCGCGGGCGATGATTTCGGCAATACCCTGCTCGAGGCGTATGAAAACGGCGTGGTATGGTCTGTCCCGCTGCAAAACGGACTGCGCAACGTCACCGTGCTGGTCGATTGGAGCCAGGGCCGGCGCATCCGCGAGCTCGGACTGCGCGATTTCTACCTGTCCGAAATGAACAAGCTTTCCTACGTCTCGAAATTTCTTTCCACGGCCAGCCTGCCCGCCGCGCCCAGGGTCTCGGACGCGACCCTGTATACCGCCCGTCAGTTCGCTGGCGAACGCTTCCTGCTTCTGGGCGACGCTGGCCTGTTCATCGATCCTCTGTCTTCGGAGGGCGTGCAGACCGCGATGGCGTCGGCGATCACCGGCGCCGCGGTGATAAACACGATCTTGAATCGTCCGGCGGCCGCCGCAAGCGCCCTTATTTTTTATCGCGACGCACAGAATAACGCCTACTCGACGCACTACCGCCAATCCGCCGAGTACTACGACCAGGAACGAAGATGGCCGGATTCGATTTTCTGGCGCAGGCGCAGCGGCCTGCTGGCCTCCGCTCAGGCCGCGGGCGCAAACGGCAACGGCGCGAGCGCCGCGCTCAAGCCGCCGACCGAGGTGTCGCACGTGCGCGTGGCCCCGAACGTCCGAATCGAGCGGCGGCCGGTGCTGGAATGGCCCTACGTGGGGACGCGCGAAGTCCTCGTCAACGAGAGCAACGCGCGCGGACTTCGATACCTTCATAACGTATGCGTGCCGTCTCTGCTCAAAGAGATAAGGAAAAAGCCCGCGATAGTCGACATCGTGGCCGGTTATCTGAATCGGCGCGAGGCAAGGAACGCCGGATTCCGGGATGGTGCGAGCCGCCCTGGTCCGGCTCTACCGGGAAGGCGCTCTCATAGCGATCGAGCCACGCGAAATCCAATCAGGCTAGCGCGAAAATTGGGGCTGTTCCTGAACCGGTACGAAATTCGGCAGTATCGCGCAAAAAGCATCCACGAGCCTCCGCGCAGCACGCGCGATGAACCCTGCTCCGGTCCGCCGGGATCGCGCGGCGGCGAGCGGGAATAGTATTTCGCGTCATAGTAGTCGGCCACCCACTCCCACGCATTGCCCACCATATCGTAAAGACCATAGCCATTGGGCGGATAGGCGCCCACCGGCGTCGTGCCTTCCTGATTGTCATAGTTGGCGAGCTCGTGCGAGATTTCCTCATCTCCCCACGGAAAGAGCTTACCCTCCAGGCCGCCGCGCGCCGCCCTTTCCCACTCGGCTTCGGTAGCCAGTCTGGTCCCCGCCCATTCGCAATAGGCCATCGCGTCAACCCATCCGGTAAGCACCACCGGATGGTTTTCATGGCCGGCGCGGAAGCTCTTGCTGTCCCGGTCCCAGTTCGCCCACTCGGCCCTGGGATCGTCCATGTACGGCACCGCATATCCGGTCTCCAGGACGAAGCGCCGATACTGGGAATTGGTGACGAGGTTCTTTGCGATATAGAAAGCGCTCACGAACACTCGATGAGCCGGGCGCTCGCTGGGATAACCCTCGTCGCTGCCCATCAGAAACTCGCCCTCGGGAATCAGCACCAGCTGCGAGCCGTCCTTTTCGTTGGTAATCTCAGTCAGTTTTTCCATCAGGTTCAATTCCGCCCGGCCAGTCTTCCGAATCTTGCTCTAACTTGCTTTCCCGCCAACCGGATTACTATCATTGCGCACGCGAAAGTCGATGGCTGCATCAGGGTGGCCCGGCCGGATTGCGAGTCCGGCACCGAATTTCGCGGACACCGGGCTATGGACTGCTGCGCCTCATAGCTTGAGGAGACGGAGTTGAATGAGGCCGCTCAGCAAAGTCAGCCTGTCACGAGTCCGCCGCCTGCTGCCGTTCATCTCGGGATTTCGCTACAAGCTCGCCATCATTTTCGTTTTATCGTTTTCCAACACGATTTTGGGCCTGCTCGGGCCCATTTTTACCAAGATTCTTATCGATGACGTCCTTCAGGCGCGCAATCTGCGCCTGCTCTGGATCCTGAGCGGCATAATGATCGCCGTCACCCTAGTGAGCTATGTGCTCGGCGCATTCAACCGCTACTACTACACCAGCGTCACCGCGCGCGTGCTCTTCAATCTGCGCCAGCATCTGTTCGAGCATCTGCAGGCGCTGCCGATGCGTTTTCACGTCCGGGCCAAGGTCGGCGACCTGCTCTCGCGGCTCAACACCGACATCGCTGAAGTGCAATCGATGCTGACCGACGCCGGCTTCAACTTCATCGCAAACATATTCACGCTGTTCGCCGCGACCGGATTTCTCCTGTGGCTGAACTGGAAGCTGTTTCTCCTCAGTCTGGCCCTGGTGCCGCTGCAACTGTACGGGGTGGCGAAGTTCCGGCCGTTGATCGTCAGCCAGACTCGCGCCGTGCGCGAGCTCAACGCGGCGATTTCGTCCTTCCTGGTGGAGTCGCTGTCGGCGATAAAGTTCGTGAAGCTTTTCGTTGCCGAAAAAGTCCAGCACGCCCGGCTTTCCGCCCTGGGCGTCGCCTTCGTCAAATCCGTCACGCGGCTCGAGATGCTCTCGTACCTCGGCAGCAGCGCATCGGCCGCCAGCACCTTTCTCGGCTCCGCACTGGTGACGCTCTACGGCGGATACATGGTGATCGAAGGGCGAGATGACGATTGGCAGCCTGGTCGCATTCTCGGCCTATCAGATGCGCGCGTTCAGTCCGTTGCAGGCGCTGATCGATCTCTATCTGCGCCTGCAGCGCGCGGGCGTATCGGTGGACCGCATCTTCGAGTTCCTGGACCTGCCGACCGAGAGCGACAGCGCGCCGGGAACCGTCCGGCTGCCCGAGGTTCGCGGAGAGATCGAGTTTCGTCACGTTTCATTCAGCCATGATCCGGCCGTGCCGATCCTCGACGATCTGAGCTTCAAAATTCCCGCCGGCGGAAGACTCACAATTGTCGGTCCAAGCGGCGCCGGCAAAACCTCGATCGTCGACCTCATGACCCGGCTGATCGAACCTCGCGCCGGATCGATCCTGCTCGACGGTCACGATCTGCGCGCGCTCGACCTGGTTTGGCTCCGGAGCCAACTGGTGGTCACGGGGCATCAGGCCTTCGTGTTTCACGCGCCGATGATCGAAAATCTCCGCTACGCCTGCCCCGGACGCCTCGCTGGAGCAGGTGATCGCCGCGGCGCGCGCGGTCGGTCTGCACGATTTCATAAGCTCGCTGCCCGATGGCTACGACAACCCGGTCGGCGAGCACGGCGCGACGCTCTCGGACGGCCAGCGGCAGCGCATCTCGATCGCGCGCGCGCTGCTCAAGGATCCTAAAATCCTGGTTCTCGATGAGGCGCTCTCCGCCCTGGACGTAGTCAGCGAAGCTGAAATCCGGTCCGCGGTGGAACGGGCGCTGCCCGGCCGCACGGTGATAATGATTACGCATCGGCTGTCCTCGATCCGGCAGGACGACCAGGTGATGGTGCTCGACCAGGGCCGCGTGCTGTGGAGCGGCCGCTACGGCGACCATCCGGACGGCCTGTCACAGAAGATCATTCAACCGCCGCAGGAACGCGTCGCTTAGAGTTCGCGAGCGTAACTGACTGCGTCGCGTTCGCATGGTTCGCGGGCGGATGCTTCATCAGGGTTTCTTCAACGGCAGCGGGACTCCAGCGCTTTTGATAAGGCGCTCGCGGGCGTCCGCGAATCCCAGCTCCGGGCGATCCTGAATCAGCAGCGCCAGCAGCGCGCTCAGATGCGCCGAGGCGAAGCTGTGCCCGCGATAGTTGCGCGACTGGTCCAGGCCGGGCAGCGGGCGCGGCGAAGGATGAGCCCTGAAATGAATCGTGTCCTCCGAAATATATCGATACTCACTCCACGAGCAGTCGTCGCTGGCGGCCACGCCGAAAACTCCATCGAGCGCCGCGGGAAGCATGTCCGCCCGCTCCGGTGGAGACGACGCCGCGATCAAGGTCCCGGCGCGCTTTGCCCGTGGCCGCTATCCTGGCCATCCGCGCGCGATGCTCGGGATTGGCCGTCCCCAGGCTCAGATTGACCACGTGCATTTTCTGCTCTATCGCCCAACGGAGAGCCGCTTCGAGAATTTCAATCGAGGTCACGAGGCGGTCGGTGAAAATCTTCACCGCAAACACCGTCGCCTCGGGCGCTTTGAATTTCAGGATTCCGGCGAGCGCGGTGCCGTGTCCGAGGGAGTCTCGATAGTCGGAGGTCTGCAGCACCTCGCCCTTCGGACCGATGCTCGAACGCCACTCCGCCGGCGATCGGGCCGACGTGGGAATGGCCGGCGTTGATGCCGCTGTCGATAAGCGCGATGCGGACGCCCTCGCCGGTGCGAGTGCTTAAAGATTCGGGATCGAACTCCGTCGAGGCGGGAGGCGAGCGGCGACTCGCGCGCGTCGCGGCGCATCCTTCGGCGCGCGCAGGTTCGCCTGCTCTCGGCCAGTACTTCAGCCTCGGTACTTGCTCGGCCGTGACCGCCGCCGGAACCTCGGCCCTCTGCCTTACTCACCGGTCGCGTATTTTCGCGGCCTTTGTTGCAGAGACCTGCCGAGACATCTCTGCCGCGACGCGACCGCTTTCGGAATCCGTCTTAGACTCCCAGCGTACGGATCCTGACATCACGGATCAACGCTTGTGGATGCCGGTGCTGACAGATCCTTGTCGGTGCTGACGAATCTCATCCCTATCCCAGCCATCGAATGACCCATCTCGACGTCATCGATGTGCTTGAGAGTGTCGGCGTCGTACACATACAGCGCGTGCCACTGGCCGCCGCAGTACACTTTCTTGCCGTCAGGCGAAGCAGCGGCACCGCCTGGCTGTTCGGCAGCACGGACCTGGCTTCTCTCTTCCTGCGTCACGTAATCGATCTTCCACAGGTCATTCCACACAAAGTATGCCTTATGAATATCGGGCGGGGCGGCGATGCCCTCGACCGTGTACCAGTCCTCGACAAAGGGTTCGGTCTCGATGACGTCGAGATGTGGGATGCTCCTGCTTGAGGTCGAGAAGGCCAAGCGAAAGAGTATCCGTGTCGGTTATCGAGTCTTCAACGATTATCGCGAACGTGATCAGGTAATTCTGTTCCTGATAGTTCGCCAGCAGCGGCAGGCCGTAGGTCGCACGAATGCCGGTGATATTCCGATGGGCCAGCGGGATCGTGCCCAGCACGTGGCCGTCGTTCGAATCGAGCACCATGATGTCCTGGCCGACGCAGAATGTGTACATCTTCGTGCCATCCGGCGAGAACGCAAACGACAAGGTCTGTGCGGGCGCCGGGAACGATTTCACCTGCGTGTTGGTGGCGGTGTCGTATAACGACGAAACCGCTGCTCTTCGTGCTCGATAGCGACCGGGGCTCAGCTTCAAGCGGCAGCTCGCTGATATAAAGCCGATCGCCCTTCGGATTAAGGTTGGTCGCCGAGACCCGCACGGTCTCAGTATCGCTCGACAGCTTGTACGTCGCGACCTGCTTGCCCTGTTCCAGGTCGACGACGGCCACTGCCTGATCCAGATTGGTCGTCACATAGGCGAAGCGCGGAGTCGCCGGGTTGGTGGAGATCTGCGAGAATCGGCCCTGCCCCTCCAGCGGGATAGTCTTGACCACTTTGTCAGTGGTGGTGTCGACGATCTGGACGAGGTTGGGCAAGGTACCGACGACCATGTACCACTTGGCCGACGCGTTCCTGCCCACATCGTCAGGGCGAGCCCAAAAATCCACGAACAGCACAGACGCAGATACCAACCGTCCCTCTTACTCATAGCAATCCCCTCGTTGGGCGGCTCCTCGGCCTCACGGTCTCGAACTCTTGAGATTCGGCCCTCCGAGCGGAGGAGAATGCCCGAGCGCACAGCTCCTGCCTTGACGCTCGGAGGCCCGACGTCTATCAGAAGACTAGAAACCTGCGAACGGACGAACCGCTACTTAACTTTCGGGAACTCGACGTTCAGGCTTCTCCAGTCTTCCATGTTCACGCCGGAGCATCCCTTCGCCCATTCCGGATAGTTCTGCAAGCTGTCCGGCACCTGGGCCGGCCACCAACAGACGCCCGAACAACCCGCCAGGTCAGCTTCGGTCGGACTGCACATCGCGTGCGCGCCGCCCCATGGGTCGGCTTCCCAGCCGGGATTGAAAATCGTGGTACAGCCCATCGGCTGAACCATTCCGACTACATCCCCCCCGTGCGCACAGCTTCGACCGCATGTGCCTTTCGATTCGCCGCCTTCAAGTGCTTCATGTTCTCCTCCTGCCACGAGCGCGAGCCGCACCATGCGGCTTCGCGCCCGCTGTCAATCTGCTAACTCAGTTCCTTGGGCACATCCCCCCGGCTTCGTACGATGTATTTCTCGACGAAACCCAGGGTTCTTCTGCTCGAGCTCAGTAAATACTCCGATACCGTATTCCGTCCATTCGCGCAGAAATACGCAATAATGGAGGTTGGGCAACGCGGCCTCGCCGAATTCCTGGAGCGCCTCGTGATAACAGCCGCCGCCGCAGATTCCGCGGATCCAGCAGGTCTGGCAGACCGGCTTGTTGCCCACCTGAACGCTGTTGACGAATTCGGTCAGGCGCCCGTACTCGATCCCTTGCTTCACGTTGCCGTACTTGTGTTCCTCGACTGCCCGGAAACCGATGACACAGATACACGTCGCCATTGCCGTCGACATCCAGCAATCCGAGCCCCGCGCCGCACGGAAACATCTTGTTGGTTCCCAGATGCAGGTCCGTCAGCATCGTGCTCAGGTTGGAGAACCCCGTGTACTGGTTGTTCAGCGCGCGGTCGACGTAGATGCCCGCCAAGTTCCTTGAACCCGGCGATAACCTCTCTCAGATCGGCCGCGTCCAGGCCGTAGTCGAGGCCCGGCTTCGCGGTCACCGGGGAGAAGCCGACTTCAAAGAATCCGAGGCCGCGCAGATGTTCGTAGATCCGAACGATCTCGACGGCACCCTTGGTAACCGTGACGCGCGCGACGATCGGGCGCGCCGTGTAGCGCTCGCAGCAGGCGTTCCACGCGGCTCATGATCTGGTCGTATGAGCCCTTCTTTTCGCCGCTATTGCTGAGAAAGAAGCGTCGGCGGTCGTGGATGTCCTTGGGGCCGTCGATACTGATAGTCACGCCGAAAAGATGCTGCTTGCAGAAAATCGATTATCTCGTCGACCAGCAGCGTCCCGTTGGTGGTGATCGAAAAATCGACCTTCTTGCCCACCGCCGCGCCTTTGTTCTCGGCATACTCGACGACCTGCTTCATCAACTTGAAGTTGAGCAGCGCCTCGCCGCCGAAGAAGACGATATTGACCTCGCGATTTTTACCCGCCTTCTCGAAACAGGAAATCGACGCTGGTTCGGGCCGTCTCCCATTCCATCCGAACCGGCGCGGGTCCATATTTCGCCCCGTCCGGCTCGTAGCAGTAGGTGCAGTGGAGATTGCACTTGTTGGTGACGTTGAGGACCAGCGAGCTCATCGGAAAGTGCTCGGTGTCCACGAACGGAAGCGCCACCGCGCCGCTGTTCTGATGGCCGACCAGCACCTCGACGTTCATGAATTCCCTGATGACGTGGGCGACATCTTCACCGACGAAGTCGCTCGAAAGCTGATTGACAGACCTCCTCCAGCGTGAAGCGCCGCTTGTTCTCGCAATACTGGAGCACCGCCTCCGAGAGCGGGTCCATCGTGAACAGCGACATGGTCTTCGCCGCCACCAGCACGGTCATCCCGCTGTGGTTGACCACATGCGCGTTCTCGGGCCGGAATTCCAGTTCGTCAGGTCTCACAGATTTTAAGCCTCTGAGCGATCACTTATCAGTTTATAGGCATGAATACGAACTTCGGCGGCATCAGCAACATAAAGGCCCGCGCGCCCATCGGAGGCTTTGACGGGTCGGGCTTGTACCACGCCTCGACCCAAACGTCGCCGACGTTGGATTCGCTATGGATGCGCTCCGGGTTCGGCCCATCGGTGGCCGCGATAAAGGTCCCGTATGGGTCGACCTTCCCGACGTACAGCACGTCGTCGTCGCTGATCCTGCTGACGCGCTCCGCCACGTCCCAGGTGAGCGGCCCCACCCGGCCGATATTCACCGGCTTGCCGTCGGGCCCATGGGTGAACCCGAAAGCCTCAAATTGCTGGTTAACCTTGGGTCCGCGAGTGCCTCCGGGGCGTCCATAGCCCCGTTCGGGAGTGATGCTGATGTAGTCGACGGTCTTATACAGGTAGAAGGGCTGCTCGCCCTCGACGCCGGCGATTTTGATGCTTCGCGGTCCTACCTTGGCGTCCGCGTCGGCCACGATCTCTGCAACCACGGTGTTATCACCGGACTGGCTGACCGATTGGACCTTAAGCCCGTCGCCAACGCCGATCGCGTCCGCGCTGATGTTCGCCGGCAGGTTCATCCCGAATAGCCGCACTTTGACCGTCTTGCCGGCCTGGATCGACTTGGGAATGGCCGTCAGAAGCTGAGCTCCACCGCCGACCTTGTACAGGGTCTCGTCCATCCCCAGGTCGCCAACCGGCGTCAGCAGGCGCCGCCCATGCATCTCGGTGCCGTTTTCGTTTCCGAAGAAGATCTCCACTTCCTGTTTGTCTGCTACCTGCGCCCTGCCCGCGCCACTGGAATTTCGCGTAGAGGACCGCCTCCGTGGTGCCCGAGACCGAGGAGCCGTCCGCGAAGTCATGGGTGAACTTGCCGCTGTACTGATCGTCACCCGACGAGGTCACAGTCAGGAGCCCCGTGTAGTCTCCGCCCTTGGCTGGGTCGTGGCCGACCACCAGCCATTTTCCGGAGTAGTCCGGCTTGGCGGACCAGCCTGCCATTCCTTCCACGCCGCGGTCTGGAACGGGAACCGTTTGGCGAAGTACGGTATCGCCTCTCCGGTGGCGACCTGACGCCAAGGATCGATCAGGTTTCCGGCCGACGAGGTGTCCGAGGCGACGAACGGCACGAAGTACTCGTGCAGGTCAGGCAGCCGCTTCCACATCTCCGGCGTGCGGCGCTGCAGGCCGATACGCGCGAAGGAGTGACACTGGACGCAGGCGCCGACCACATTGGGCGGCAAGCCCGCCCTGTCGTCGCTCCTGCAAGCGTGCTGTTGCGCTCTTCCAACGCGTATTCGAACGGGGTGACCTCCGAAGGCGCCAATCCATAGTTATCGCTGAGGTACTTGAGGATCTTGTGAGCCTCGTCCTCTTTGAGCTGCAGGCCATGGTTGCGAATCATCCGGCTGAGCGTCATCCGCCAGCCCTCCGGCGTCATGCGCACGGATTCGATCGAGTCGAGCTTACCGTCCTTCGGAATGTGACACGCGGTGCAGACCAGCAGCGTATTGTTCGCCGCGCTTCTGCTGGGCGCCGGCCCTGCCACTGAAAAAACAGAGAAATGAGAAGACGAGAATAAATGTGACAGCAGTTGAGTCCGGTGCTCGACGCGCGCCCATTCGATGCAGCCTCCCTTGCTCGTTCGGAAACTCATCCCTAGCGCGAACCAAAAAAAAAGAAAAGCGAATTCGCTAGGATTGTCTCAACTCCGCCCGCGAGCCCATCGACCCGTGCAACCTGCCGGCCGATAAGTCGGCGCTCAGTGACTAACTGTCCTGACTAACTTCCCTGTCTCTTCATCGCCCGGCGGGCGGAAATTCTTGGAAGTCGAAGCAATTGTTGCGCCAAAATTTCGCGGCCGGCCGTTTAGAACATCTCGAAGTACTCGCGATGCTCCCAATCGGTCACGTGCGAAAGGAAGCGGGAGATCTCGAATTCTTTCAGCGCAACTATGTAATCGATGAAATCGTTACCCATCTTCTCGCGGAACAGCGCGCTGTTCTTGAGCGCGGCTCACCGCGTCCATCAGCGACCGCGGCAGTACCGCTCGATCGGTGTCGGCGTAGGGATCGCTGGTCGGTCGGCCCGGGATCGAGCGCCTTCTCGATTCCGTCCATGCCGGCGATCAGGTTCGCCGCCAGGTACAGGTAAGGATTGGCGGACGGCTCACCAAGCCGGTTTTCGAGGTGCGTGCCGGGATCGGTCGGCCTGCCAATCACGCGGATCATCGCACCGCGATTCTCGGTCGCCCAGTTGGCGCGATGCGGCGCCAGCGAATTGGGGCGCAGCCGCTTGTAGCCGTTGATGGTCGGATTGCTGAAGACGCAGCCGGCGGCCGCATGATGCAGCAGTCCGCCGACGAAGTTGCGGCCGGCCGCCGACAGCAGTCTGCGAGGCGTCCGGCGCGACAAACGCGTTTTCGCCGGTCGCCAGCGAATACAGCGACTGATGCAAATGCCAGCCGCTCGCATAGACGTTTTGCACCGCCGGCCAGCACATGAATGTCGCATGGCATCCGTGGCGCCGGCAGATCTGCTTCACCGCGCTCCTGAACAGCAGCATGTCGTCGGCGGGTGCGAGCCCCGTTTCGGGCTCGAACGTCACTTCACACTGGCTGGGGCCCCATTCGGTCTCCAGGCTGCGGATCGGAAGTCCCAGCGCTTCGAGATTTTCGCGCAACGTCTCGAGGATCGGCTGCATCTCGTCGATCTTCTGCTCGGCCAGGTGCTGGAAACCATGCGCCAGCAGACTTACCTGCGGCGGATCGGGCGGCTGCGCGGATTGCTCGGGACGAAGACGGGCGTCTTCGAGCTTCATCACGTAAAACTCGACCTCGAGGCCCGCCAGCGACCCGAAGCCCTTGCGGCGCAACTCCTCGAGCGCTCGCCGATAGATGTAACGCGGCGCGATAGTTACCGGGCCGCCGTCGGGAAGATACAGGTCGGACAATATCCAGGCCGTGGCGGGAACCCATGGCAGCACGCGGAAGGTCTCCGGATCGGGAACCATCAGAAGGTCGCCGGAACCGCCGGCAACGCCCAGCGGCAGGCCGCCTTCCCTGGTGAAAACCGGGAAGGCGACATGGTTGGAGGTGTCGAAGGCGAACAGCGTGCTGACGACGGCGTGGCCGCGCTCGAGCGCGGCGAGAAAGTTTCGCGCGGTCAGCGTTTTGCCGCGCGCGATTCCGTGTTGGTCGGCGAACACGACCCGCACCGAGCTTATCCGGTCGCGCTCGATCGTGTCGCGGACCGACCGCGCGCTATCTTTTTGCGCCTCTGTCCAAAGTCCGTGGCGCTCGACAAATCCCGGGCGCGAGAGGCCCGACGGCTTGAGCTCATCCGATCTAGCCAATTGTCACCTCCACTGCCGAAGAAATATCGCACAGCCTGGCGTCGCCCGGACGAACCCGCGAACCGTCACAGAAAAAAGGAGTTGTTCTCCTGGCCCTCGTCGCAGTCGATCAGGTTGATTTGTTTCAGCGCAATCTTCCAGGCGCCATCCTCTTGCACAAAAAGGTATCCGCACCAGCCGGCCAGCGCGCGATGAACGCCGAGCCGGTAGGTCTGAATCACGAAATTCGCCCGCGCCGCCAGTTCGTCCGCGCCGCTCGCGAAAATCTCGAGGTTGCTCAGCAGATGACAGGTGCGGGTGGGCGGGATTTGCGAGTAGGCGTTGCCGGTGCGCAGCCGCGCGACGCGATCCGCGAGCCGGCGCCGGTCATGAAACTCGACCGTCACCTCGCGCCGGGGATCATTGCCGCGGCCAAGCGGTATCCAATAGATACATTCGCGGCTGAAAAGCTCGATCCAGCGCTCGAATTCACCGTCGTCCAGCAGCCGCGCCTCGCGCTTGATCAGCCGCTCGCAAGCCTCCGCGAGTTCCCGCGCCGGCGGATCTCCGGGCTGCCTCCACAGGCGGTCGAGCGCCACTCAGCCGCTCGTAGAGCGCATCGTTGACGTAGAGCGAGGGCTCAACCGCGCCTGCGATTCGTGCTTCGTCACGAAAGCCAATCTCCTATCCCACCGAGAGATTCAGCTCCGCACTCATCAGCCGCTTCCATTCCTGATAGTAGGCCCGGAAGTGGAGGTCGTCGCTTATCGGGCCGGTAACGACGCCCTGCGCGTCGGTCCGCTCCGCGGCCCGTGTGCAGATGGCGGCTGATATCGATCCACTCGAGCTCCGGAATCGCCAGGCCCTGCTGGCAGGCCTCGAAGTTCGCGGCAATCGTCGACCTCGCCGAAATTTGGAAAATCCTCCTGCGTTCGCATTCGCAGCACGTTGATTTCCTCCGGCACGCCGCTCAAGCGTGGTCGCGTACCACGTCACCTGGACGCGGTCGACCGCCAGCGGCTCGACCACCTGGATCTGGTTGCCGATGATCAGGAGGTTGGGAAAGACGTTGAGGTTCATCCCGGAGCCGACCGCCACCTCCAGCAGCCGGTTGGCTTCCTCGTCGCCTAGCCGCTGGCGAAGTTGAGCTTCGTAGGTTTCGCGCCCGGGCTGCGGCCGCTGGCGCTTCCAGGCGGAATCCGCATGCATCTCGGGCCGCTGATCGATAAAGGTATGGCCGTTGCCGAGCGACTGCGTGTACATCGCGCAATCGTCGGGGTCGCTCGTTCCATAGTACGACATGTCGCGGTCGGGCCCATGGCGCCGCGCGGTCATCAATAGCAGCGAGCGATGCGAAAAGGGCGGATGATAACCGTCGCCCGCGTTGTCGTAGACCATTTTCCAGTTGGCCCGCATGACCATCCGATGAGCGGAGCTGCGCACCACCACCTCCGCGCGCGGATAGCGATCCAGCCATTGGTCGATGAGCAGGCGCGCCGCGCCCAGGTGCTCCACCAGGTCCGGCGCCTCGCGATTCAACGTGCCGAAAATAAATCCGCGGTAGGTCTCCAGGCGCGCAATCCTCGCCAGATCATAGCTGGCCAAGCTTAAAGCCGGGCCCGTAAGCGTCGTCGCCTGGCACGGAGACGCATTGCCCGCTATTGCTGTACGTCCATCCGTGATAGCCGCAGGTGAAATACCGCGCCGAGCCTTCGCGCAGGCGGCACACCGTCGCGGCACGATGCGAGCATCGGTTCAGCAGCGCATTGATTTTGCCGCTGCCATCGCGGGTCAGGATGATCGGCCGGAGACCCAGATTGCGCGACGACGAAATCATTAGGCTTGCTGATTTCGCTCTCGTGGCCCAGGTAGACCCACGTGCCGCCGAAAATCTTGATCATCTCCTCGGCAAAGATCGAGGGGTCGGTGTAGAGCGAGCGATGCACCCGCCCTTCCTGCACCAGGTGATCCCATTGGGAGGCCGCGCTATGCATACGCTCCTGATGCGTTGGATGAACCAGTCTGCGAGAGCGCTCCGCTCACGTTCTCCGCGCTCCGCTTGGACCCTACGCCGATGCCCTGATGACGTTGCCCTGCGCGTCGAGCTTGAGCCCGGTCTGTTTCGCCTTCTCCAGCACTTCGGGCTGCCATGACACCCGGCCGGCATCGGTGCCGCCCAGAATTGCCATCAGGTGAGCATCCTCCGTGCCAGCGTTGCGAAAACCGCGCATAATCCCCGGCGGCACCGAAATGGTGTCCCACGCCTCGAGAATCAGCTCGTTCTCGCCATGATCGCCCCAGATGATTGCCCATCGGCCCGACAACGGCGTGAAGACCTCGACCGTCGTATGGCTGTGCAATGCCGCGCCCTTGCCTGGTTCGGCCTTGACGTAAGTCAGGTTGAAGTCGCGCGCGTCGGCGATGGCCGGTTTGAGTGATGGATCCTCGGTCACGCCGGCGCCGATCACGTTGTAGATGAGGCGCTCATGGCCGGGAATCTTGCTGTCGACAAAGGCTTGCTCGCTGGGCCGCAATTGTTTGAAGCGCGCAACCCGCTTGAGCATCTCTTCTTTCGAGACTTGCAGCTTAGCCATACCGCTTTCTCCTTTTCATGACCGGAATACCGCGCGGAGCGAAACGGCTTCGATGTCGCCTCATTGCGCCCTGGCGCCCCGCACGCCAGCTCAAGCGATAACTCCAAGCATGCTCCGCGTCAAACAGGACTGACGCTCTCGGCATGGCCGCCGCGCCCACTCGCGTTCGCCGGCGGCTGCCAAGTTCGAACCGTCACGAAAAAACAGCGACGGTCGGTGGCGGCTCAGATTTTCGTTTTTTGTTCTTACGCACGGTCAGGCCATGAACCCGCATCGCGCTCTCCAGCCTCTTGGCAGGACGAGCTTCGTTTTCTATATTTCAGGGTGCCCAAGAGAACGGGTGGCGTACGACGGTCCGCTTCGCTTTTCCGTGCATCCCTGAGATCAAGTCGAAAGAAGCTGGTTTGATTTTTGCACTCCGGGCTTTGTTGCAGTGACCTGCGCAACGAATCAGGGGATCTGCACTTGGCCGTAACCGAAACTATGCGGCTTGATGACCGCGCGCATCGGACGAAAGGTGTTCAGGCGACAAGGATTCCGGCGACAAGCATTGAGGCGGGTCTTCAGGCAGGTGTTAAGGAATGATCGGCGACAAGATACTCAAGTACCGCGCACCGATAGGCATTCTGCTGCTAGCGGTCACGGCTTACTTTGGCTACGGGATTAGCAAGCTCACGATCGGCACCAGCTTCGTCGATTTCTTTCCGCGCAATCATCCTTACGTCCAGCTCTATCATACCTACAACCGCTACGGTGAGGCGCAGACCCTCACCCTGATGATGCAGGTCAAGCATGGCGACATTTACAATGAAAAAATCCTGAAGAAAATCCAGGATCTCACTTTTGAAGTTGACTTGCTGCCCGCAGTCATCCATCAGTCCGTCCGTTCGCTGGCCTCATATCGGGTCACCTACGCGTCGCCGGTACCCGGCAACCTGATCTCGCAGACCTATATGTATCCGAATGTGCCGACGACGCAGGTCGGGATCGACGAGCTTAAGCGCCAACTCGATATTCATCGGCAGGAGATCAGATACCTCGTCAGCGACGACGGCCGCAGTGCCGCCGTGGTCGCTTCGTTCACTGAGAGCCGTCTTAACTACCACGATTTGTTTTATGCGGTTCAGCGGCTGGCCAAAAAGTACTCGAATAACGATACGAATGTATACCTTGCCGGCGAGCCGGTGATCCGGGGCTATGGGTATTACTACCTGCCTGTGATTATCGCGATCTTCTTCATCTCCGACGGCATTATGATTCTGGTTCTGTATATCTTCTTCAGAAACCGCAGCACCTGGTGGGCGCCATTGGTGACCGGCACCCTGGCGACGGTCTGGGGTCTCGGGTTCATCGGACTCGAAGGCTTTGAGTTCGACCCTGTGATGCTGGTGATTCGTTTCGTGCTGACCGCGCGCGACATGGGGCATGCTATCCAGTGGCAAGGCCGCTACTACGATGAACTCGAGGCGCGCGGCTACGACAAGCACGGCGCCATCGCCGCGACGACCACGCTGATGCTCGCGCCGGGCTTGCTTTCGATCCTGGCCGACATCGCGGGCATCGTTTTCATCTCCTTTGGCGGCATTCCGTCCCTGCAGCACGTGGCGTCTTCGGGCGCGGTATGGCTCGGTGGCAGTCTCACGATGGTGTTTATTTTTCAGCCCATCATGATGAGCTACCTCCCGACCCCGCAGCCTCGCAGGATAGTGCGTGGGCGAGAGGCCGCATCACGAACATGGATGCAACACCTGGTCGACTCGCTAGTGACGTTTCCGGTAGCCTCCGGACCCGCGCGGGGCTGGGCGCTCGGAGCCGTGGGCCTTCTGATCGTGACGGGACTCGTCGCAGGCCTGCGGGCCAAAATCGGGTACAGCCAGCCAGGCACGCCGCTCTACAGGCAAAGCGCCAAAGTAAATCGGGACATGGAAGCCGTGAGCCGCGTGTTCCCAATCGACGAGGGCTGGGTCATCATCCGGGCCCGGCAAGATACCAAGGACACTTTCAAGGAAGTCGGCGATATCCTTTCGCCTGAAGCAATTCGTGTTCAGCGCGACCTAGTGAACTACCTGATGCTCGACACAGAGGTGGACCGGGTCATCTCAGTGGTCCCGGACATCATCGAGCCTTTCAACCGGATGTTTCATTACGCCGAGCCCAGGTATCGAACGGTTCCCGCGACGGTCGACGACGCATACGGGCTGTTCACACTGTTCGTGATGGGCACAGCGCCGGGTGAGGCCGACTGGTGGCTCTCGATGTTGAACAACGATGCGTGCATGCGAGTGCTGCTGCGCGACCACACCTATGAGACATTGAGCCGTCTGCAGCGGCGGCTGGACGAGTTTGTAACTGAGCGAAGCCGTTCAGATCCGGCCTTCCGGCATATCGATGTCCTCTATCTGGGCGGCATCGCGGGACTTTACGCGGCGGCCAACGACGTCCTTTATCAGATTGATTTTCTGAATATCACGTTTGTGCTGGCAGTGGTGTTCCTGTTCTGCGCAGTGACCTACCGCTCGATAGTGGCGGGTCTGCTGTTCGTAACCTCCTGCATCGCGGCGAATTTCGCCGCCTTCATATATATGCGCGTGATGGATATAGGCATCACGATCTATACCATTCCTGTCATTTCACTGGGTATCGGACTGGGTGTCGATTATGGAATATATACAATATCGCGAGTCGTCGACGAGTGCGCCAAGGGACGGGATCTCGAAGACGCAATCACGACCGCGCTCAGGGGTACCGGCGCCGCGGTGCTGGCGACGTTCTCGGTGATTGTGGGCGGACTGGCGCCGTGGATGTTCTCGCCGGTGCTGTTCCATCACCAGATGGCGGTGCTTCTGATTATATTGATGTTCACCAACCTGGTAATGGGGCTTTCGATATTACCCGCATACGTCGCCTGGGCGCGGCCGCGCTTTATTTTCGCAGGCGGAGCTACGGAGGAACCGGGACCAAGGGAGCACATAGCCGTGGATTGATCGCGCGTATCGCGACCGAACTCCAGTCGGGTTCCTGGCTGACCGGATTCCAGCCGATCTCAACAGGATGGAGAAAGCACGAGATGGACGTAGAGAACATGTTGCGAGACTTTTGCGGCGCGGTTGAACACCATGATGGCCAGCGTCTGGCGCAATTGTTCTGCGAGGACGGTGTCTATCATGACGTCTTTTACGGCGCATTCGCCGGCAGAGAACGGATCGCCGAATTGATCGACGTATGGTTCTACAAGGATGCCGACGACTTTCGCTGGGACATGGTGGACACCGTCTTCGACGGTCAGACGCTCTATACGCGCTACCTCTTCAGCTTCAGGTCTTTGATGCCGCAAGCGCAACATGCTCGTGCCATGTTCGAAGGCGTATCGGTCATGAAGATCCGTGATGGTCGCATCGCCGAATATCGTGAGATCGCGAATGTCGCTCCTGCCTTCGTCGACATGAATTTCGCTCCGGAACGAATTGCAAAGTTAGCTGCACGGCAGGGTGACGAGCTGAAGAAACGCCCCGAGATGGCACGACATTTGGTTTAGCGCGCGAACGTGGAAGACGGTTCGCGAGTAAGCCACGAAAACCCGCGCTCGCAGGTCGATGGCAAATCGATCGTCAACCGAGCAAGGGCGGGCGCCGCAAATGGAGCGGCCGACTGCGCTCGATAACTGCCGCGGCACGCAATAGCTGAGCCTCGCTTCCCATCCATCCGATGATCTGGACGCCGACCGGAAGACCACTTCCGGTAAAGCCAATCGGCACGGAAACCGCCGGCTGTCCCGTCATGTTCCACGGGTAGGTGTACGGACACCATCGCCAGTCCTCGTCGGCAAACCCTTCTGGGACATAGCGCTGCACCGCGTAGGGCGGCACCGGCATGACCGGTCCAACAAGCAGGTCGAAGCGGTTGAAGAATGCCTTCGCCGCGACTGCGATCGCCATGCGCTGTTCCTGAGCATGGCAGTAAGCGGCGAGCGACGTCGTCCGGCCCGAGGCGGCCACGCTCAGCAGCAAGGGATCGAGCAAGACGTGTTTCTCGGCGTCAAACCCGTCGACGGTTGCTGCGCATCCAGTCTCCCAAAAGACCTGGAACGGTTCGAAGGGATCGACAGGCCATTTCGGGCTCTCGTCCATAACTTCGGCGCCGGCATCCGCCAGAATCGGACCCGCTTCGGCGACCAACGCGTCGACTTCTCGATTCACCAGCGGTGCTGTGCAGCCAAGTCTCGCCGAGGTCGCAATCCGTAGGCCGGACAGATCGGACGCACCCAGGTCCTTCGGCATCGCGAAAGGAACCGGCCAAGCGAACGGATCCCGAGGCTCTGGGCGGGCCATCACCTCGAGCATGAGCGCAGCGTCGGCGACCGTCCGAGACATCGGGCCGACGACCGAGTGGGGCATATCGACATCCGGCGGGAATGCCGGTACCCGGCCGAAACCAGGCTTTAGACCAAAAACATTGGTGTATGAGGCCGGAATGCGGATCGAGCCGGCGCCGTCACTGCCGACCGCCAATGGGCCGAAACCCAAAGCGAGCGCTGCTGCCGCGCCACCCGACGACCCTCCAGGAGTCTTCGTTAGATCATAGGGATTCGCGGTTACGCCATGGACGCGGCTGCGAGTGACGAGCCTGCAACCGGCCTCCGGTGTCGCCGTCTTGGCAAGGAATACGGCACCAGCTTCCCGCAGGCGCGCGACACAGGGTGTGTCTTCCGCCGCAGGTTTGACCGGATCGAGCGCGAGCGATCCCCGGCGGCGCGGCCAGCCCGCAACGGCAGACAGGTCCTTGATCGTAACCGGCACGCCATCAAGCGTCGAAAGGGGGGCTCCTGCCGCGTAACGGGCCTCCGCCGCCTTAGCCTGGGCAAGAGTTAGTACCGGATCGACAAAAACAATCGCATTGACGGGAGGACCGAGGGCTTCGATGCGCGAGATTAAGGCCCGCGCCACCTCGACCGGCGACAAGCTCCGGCGGCGAAAGGCCTCGGCCAACACGACGACGTCGAGAAACGCGACGTCATCTCCGGGCGCTACTACCGCAGGTGATCGATCTGACGTCGGCACGAACTGACTCTTTAATATAGTTCGAAATATTCGGCGATTTCGGCTGCCGGAATCTCATCGCGCAGACGTGCCGCCTCTTGCCGCTTCATCGCGAGATAGACGCGAACGAATTCCTCGCCGAGCGTTTCGCGCAACGCCCCATCCGCCTCGAAGGCATCGAGCGCATCGTCAATTTCCGTCGGCAGTTTGGCGTAGCGCGAATCGTCTTCCTTCGGACCGGAGCCGGCCGGCAGAAGCTCCCGCCTTTGCCCAACCCCCAGCAAACCAGCGGCGATTGTCACCGCTGCAACGAGATAAGGATTCGAAAGCGCGGAAGGCACTCTGACCTCCATATGGGTCGACTGGTCGCGGCTCGCCTTGACGCGCACGCTCGCCGACCGGTCCTGTATGCCCCAGGAAATGTTGGATGGTGCATAAGTTCGAGGCCGGATCCGGCGGTAGCAATTCGGCGTCGGGCTCCAAATAGCCATCGCTGCGGGCGCATGGTCGAGGACGCCCTGGATGAAACTCCTGAACGTAGTCGAGAGGCCGTTTTCCTGGTTGTTATCCAGAAAAACGTTGGAGTCCGCGTATTTATCGAGCAAGGAGAGGTGGAAATGGGCGCAACTTCCGGAGATGCCCTTGTAGGGCTTCGTCATGAAGGTGGCGAGGAGCCCGTGCTTCGCAAGATACTCTTTCACGGTGCCCTTGAAGACAAAGGCGCGGTCCGAAGCAGCTACGCCATCAAGAGGCCCATAGTTGATCTCGACCTGTCCAGGTCCGTGCTCGACATTGTAAGTAATAATGTCGATGCCTTGAGCCTGGAGTACTCTGATCAAACTGTCTATAGCCGGAAACTGGTGAGTCCGCGCGGTAGCGAAGATCGGCTGCCCGCCGTAAATCGGCTTACGTGTCGCCGCATCGACCACATAGAACTCGTACTCGTGCCCCATTTTCACGACGTAGCCGAGAGAATCGGCCAGCGCTAGCATCTTCTTCAAGACAAGACGCGGTGCCGCCATCTGAGGGCGCCCATCGTACCACATGGTATCGCAGATGACCCTGCCGGTCTTTTCCAGCCAGGGAACCGGAGACAAAGTGTCCTGGTCGGGGATCATCACGCAGTCTTGATAGTTCATTTCCTCGTTGTAACCGGAATTGCGGATCGGAATCGAATAGCTATCGAGCGCGACCGCGCCGCCGTAGAGATTGAGGCCGGTGCACAGATAATCGGCGATGTGGTTAACCGGGACCGTCTTGCCCCGGCTCATCCCCGCCATATCCGCCAGCTCGAAACGGACAAAGTCGAGGCCGGCCGTCTTGACCTTTTCGACGAAGGCGCTGGCCTCGTCCGGCGTGGCGAGCGCGACCTTTGGCGTGATATCGACTTTAGCACTATCTTCCCCGGTCGTCGGCATTTGAAGGCTTCCCTCTTTGAATAACAGAGACCAACATCGTCAGCCGGCTGCCGGGGAGGTATTCGCGAGAATGGCCGAAAGGTTCTCGTTCATCCGCCTCGCCGCGGCGCGGAAAATGGGGAGCTTGGGCACAACCACGCTGGAAAGGCGCGCCGCTTCCTCTGCGCCCAGCGCCTGCTCGAGGCTCGCCTTGTATTCTGGAATTTTTTCCCAGTCGGACACGGTCGTAGTTGTAAGTTCGCAATGATATTGGAAGCCATACGCATAGCGGCCCCAACGGATGGCCTGCACCGGACACGCAGCGTTGGTGGCAAGAATCTCCGCGCCGTCGGGTAGTCTGGAAACCTCGGCTCCGTGCCATTGAAAGCTTTCGATCCGGGGGCTGAAGCCAGCAAGGATCGGGTCTCTTTGTCCAGCGGGTCTGAGTTCGACCTCCGCCAGACCGACCTCCGGCCGGGCCATCGGGGTCACCTTGCCTCCCAGAGCCTCGGCGAGCAGCTGATGCCCCAAACAAATTCCCAGGAAGGGCCGACCGAGATCCTTAACCCAATGACGGATAGTGGCCTTTTCAGAAATTAACCAGGGATGGAGGTCCTCCTGCCATACATCCATCGGGCCGCCCATCACGACCAGCAGATCGAAACCCTCCAGCGACGGAATCGAATCTCCCGCGTCAAGTTCGACAGCCACCCACTCGTGGCCACTCTCGGCCCAGAATTCGCGAAAAACGCCCGGATGCTCTACTTTGACATGTTGGAAAACTAGGATGCGCATTGTCGGTCCTTCGTAAACCATCGACGAGCCAACATGATGCTGGCAAGAATAGCCGTCTTCGTATCTCGCTTACAACGCATCGGACCGCGGCAGACTACTATCGCCAAGGCAATCGACAGCCGGCGACCGGCGACTCACCAGCGGTTGCGAACTTCCGCAGCGAGCTCAACCATATCCAGTTCGGCTTCCAATTGCTGATAGGCCACGTCTCCTATTGCACCTGTGAGTCGAAGCACGTTGAGCGCCTCGCGCGCGGCGGTTCGAGCGGCGGTGCGCAGGGCGATCTCGGTTTGACGTGCTTTCGGCACCAATCCGGCGGAGACCCCGTCGACCCGTTCCAAAAGCTCGGAATATTCACGACGAAGCGCTGCTGCGACCTCTGTGTCATGTTCGCCCAGGCTCTCGAGCGCCGCGCTGAACATCTCCCTTCGGCCAGTACGGATCTCGCTTTCGACGGGGCCGTCGTCATCCAGTCCCAACATCATCACGAGTGGACGGAGCGTCAGACCTTGGATAATGAGGGTGCCCAGAACGACCGAGAAAGCTGTTAGCACGATCAGGTCACGATATGGGAAAGCCGGCGCGATCCCCGATCCGTCAGGCAACGCAAGCGCGGCAGCGAGCGTCACGATGCCGCGCATGCCGCACCATGCGACCAATAGACTGCGCTTGAACGGCGGCGGCGCCATCGCTCGCGGAGTGTGTTTTCCGAGGACTCGGTTCGTCAGCCGCAGCGCAATGTTATAGGTCATCACCCAGCCCGTGCGCGCGAGTATGACCGTCGCCAAAATTGCGATCGCGAAGGCGAAGTATTGAATATGGTGTGCACGACCCAGCCGGTCCATGATCGGCCCGAGTTCCAATCCCACCAGAATGAAAGCTAACGCATTGAGGACGAAAACCGCCGCCTCCCACACCGCATATGAGGGAACCCGGACGGCGGCGGGCATCGCCGAGCGGCGCGAAAGGACGATTGCAAAGGTCACGGTCACGAGCACGCCCGACAGGGCGAGCTGATCCGCCAGAATCCATATTCCGAACGTGCCGATGAATTGCAAAACGATCGAGCTAGGCACGTGAGAAAAGCGGTGTATGACGTTGCCGAAGACGAACGCGAACAGAACGCCCAGCGTGACGCTCCCGAGCAGGACAAACGCCAACGTTGATGCCGCTCCGAGCGCGTCGTCGGCATGTGCGAATGCCGCCCCAATGGCTAGCCGATAGATGAGCAGCGCGCTGGCGTCGTTGAGCAGACTCTCACCTTCCAGAATGACCAGAAGTCGATACGGAAGCCTTACCTCCCTGAGGACGGCGGTCGCGGCCGCCGCGTCCGGCGGCGCTACCGCGGCGCCCAACGTAACCGCGACGGCCCACGGCATGGCGGGGACGAGCCAGTGGGCGACTAAGGCCACGGCCGACGTAGTCACTGCCACCGCAATGAAGACCAGGCAGGTAACCGGAAGCCAGTTCTCACGGAGATCCCGTAACGAGCTGTCAAACGCCGCGTCCAGGAGGACGGGCGCGACGAACAGGGCGAGGGCCAGATCAGGTTCGAGAGAGATTCGCGGGCCGTGCGGTAGAAGCGCGACGACCACGCCGCCCAGCGCGAGCAACGATGGAGAGGGCGCTCCGATCCGGCGCGCGACCGCGGCCAACAGCACAGCGCCCAGGAGCAAAGCTAAAGTCCACAGCAGAATACTCATGCATTTGCAGGCTAAGCCATTACTGGCAATCCTAGTTGTCCGGTCTTTGAGTCACAACCAATTGTCGGGCTACCCAGCTCTCAACGACCGTTGCTTGCATATAAGCCGGCAACAACCAAATCAAAAGCTTCGGAGCATCCGGGTAGCCAGATAAATTGCGAGCATGCCCATGGCTGTAGCCACTCCGACCAACGGCGAATCGTGCTCCTTGGCTTCTGGCAGAAGATCCGAGGCTCCAATGTAGAGAAACGACCCCGCAAAGAAGGCAAGTATCCACGGCAAGAGTCCCTGCAGATTGATAAGCAGCGCGCTGGCGGCACCAAGGACCGGGGCAATCATGTCCGCCGCGAGCCAGAACATCGCGCGCTTGCGCGCATTGCCGTGGGCTAAAACGACAGTCACCGTATTCAGGCCATCGCTCAGATCATGCACAATGATTCCCAGAGCGATAAGCACTCCAATTTTCGTGCTGGTTTGAAAGCCCACTCCGATAGCGACGCCATCGAGGAAACTGTGAAAAGTCAATCCGGCGGCGGACAGCGTCCCCAGTTCCTGCTCGTGAGCTGTCGCGGCGTGGACGTGTTCACGAGAGCGGTGGAGCGCGGTGTAGCGCTCCAGCCCGAAGAAGGCCAGGAATCCTATCGCGGCGAACGGCATGTATGAGGACCCGCGGTCCAGCGCGAAAACCTCCGGCAGTATATCGAAGAGGGCCACGGCCATTACGGCTCCCGAACTGAATCCGAGCAAGAGGTGAAGGTGATCGCGAAACCGCAGGGCTGCCATTCCACCAAGCCCGGTGGAGATGAGCGTGACCGAGGCCAGAGCTATCGGCATGAAACGCATGCAGCATCGTTTAGCAGCTAGGGGCTGATTCCGAAATCGACCACCATGAGATAGGATGAAATGGTGGTCGGAGTAGTTCCTCTCAAGCCGGTAAAACGGGTTCAAATCCGGTGTCGTTGAACCCGCCGGCCTTTCCGTGTCTCCAATCTCCTCTATCGATCTGCGCGCCGAGGCAACCTCTATGCGCCTTTTCACCGTGAGGCACGCCACCGTGTATCGCTATTCGGAACCGGTGGGATTGGGCGAACATCGGATGATGTTCCGGCCGCGGGCGAGCCACGATCTGCGGCTCGTCAAGACGAGGCTCTCGATCATCCCGCGACCGGCCAGTATTCAATGGATTAACGATGCTTTCGATAACTCGATCGCGGTGGCCACGTTCTCCGGAGAGACCACCGAGCTTCGATTCGAGAGCGTCGTCACGCTTGAACACATCGAATCGGTGAATCCGGAATACCGGCTCGAAACCGAAGCAAGAACCTATCCGTTTACGTATTCGAGCGACGAGCGCGCCGACCTCGCGCCAGGCATCGAGCGATGCTATCCGACCGAGGATGTGCGGCAGTGGGCGGCTCGCTTTCTGGCCTCGTCCGGAGCGATGGACACGATGTCCTTGCTGCGATCGATGACCGCGGGGATCAACGAACAATTCGACTACAGGCGTCGCGTCGAGCGCGGCGTGCAAACCCCAAGCGACACACTCCAACGCGGGCATGGGACCTGCCGTGATTTTGCTCTCTTGATGATTGAGGGAGTCCGATCCCTTGGCTTGGCCGCCCGGTTCGTGAGCGGCTACATCTTCGTACCCGACGCCGAGCCGACGCTGGCCGTCGGGCGAGGCGCGACCCATGCGTGGCTGCAGGTGTACCTTCCAGGGGTTGGGTGGGTCGATTTCGACCCGACCAACAAGATCGTCGGCAACCGCAATCTTATCCGCGTCGCGGTGGCATGGGACCATTCCCAAGTCCTGCCGCTTTGGGGAACGTTTATTGGCAGGCGGTCAGCTTTCCTGGGTATGGAGGTCGCCGTGAGCGTTCTCGAAGAGACCCGTTCATCAAGAGAACCGTCGAACAGCGAGCAAGGGCTTCAAGAGTTTTCCGCCGTCGATCCGGCTCGCACGGGACTGCGGCAATAGAGAGGACCCGAGCATGCAAATCCGAGTCGGCTATGAACTGATCTATGATTGTCCGCAGCCCACTCCCATGATTCTCACCTTAAACATCCACTACACGCGTGCGTCCGATATCGTCATTCCCGATTTCATGACGACCGACCCGCGCGTGCCGATTACCGCCTATCGCGACGGGTTCGGGAACTGGTGCACCAGGATCGTAGCTCCCAAGGGGCGCCTTCGAATCGCCAGCACCGGCGTCGTCCGGGACACCGGCGAGCCGGACGAAGTCGCCCCGTCGGCTTGTCAGCACCCCGTCCAGGACCTGCCCGAGGAAACCTTGGTTTTTCTTCTGGGCAGCCGTTATTGCGAGACGGATCGTCTGTCCCAAGTCGCTTGGGACCTGTTCGAGCGATCTCCGCCCGGATGGGAGCGGGTTCAGGCGATCTGCGACTTCGTCCATCGTCATATCGCCTTCGGCTATGAGCACGCCCGCCCCAGTAAAACGGCCGAGCAGGCGTTCGAGGAACGTCAGGGCGTATGCCGTGACTTTGCCCATCTAGCCATCGCATTCTGCCGCTGCATGAACATTCCCGCGCGCTATTGCGCAGGCTATCTCGGCGACATCGGCATCCCGCCACCTTATGGACCGATGGACTTCGCCGGTTGGATCGAGGTGTATCTCGGCGGCCGATGGTACACCTTCGATCCACGCAATAGCATTCCACGGATCGGGCGGGTGCTCATCGCCCGCGGGCGCGATGCCGCCGATGTCGCCATCAGCCACGCGTTCGGTTCCAATACACTGGTCAGCTTCAAAGTTTATACGGACGAGATCCCCGAACTCTGAAGCAGATCTTCGGCTCGGCCAAGGGCGCGCACCAGGCGTTGCGCCCAGGCCGTCTGGCCGGACTCGTCAGCCAGGAAATCCTGGCGTATTTCGAGCTCGACATGAGGAATCGCGCGCCGCTCGCCGTAGGTCGGAATGGCGTAGTCACTTTCGTCATTGACCGAGTAGGGTTGGTTGTCTCCCACGACGAGCCCGCGCTCCTCCCGGAAGAGCTCGAGCAGAATGCGAGCAAGCCGGGCGTCCCGGTTGTAGAGAACTCCGACGTGCCATGGCCGGCTTTCGCCCTTGAACTCCGGGGTGAAGCTGTGAACCGCGACCAGGATCGTCGGCCGCCCTAAAGCCTTCCTCACGTCCAGTTCGGCGCCGATACGGTCGTGATAAGGCTGGAAAATCTCGCGCCGGCGGGCGTCGGTGTCCGCCGGGCCGACCTGCTGGTTGCCGGGAATCGGAGTCGACTCGCTTAACGGCGTGATGGAGGACGGCGAATGCAGTGGACGATTACAGTCGATCGCCAGCCGCGAGTAGGTCTGCACGATCAGAAAAGCATCGAGCGCCTCGGCCAATTGTCTGGCGAGCGCCGCCGCGCCAAGGTCCCAGGCGATGTGGCGCTGCAACTCGAGCGGGCTGAGACCCAAAGTGCCCAGGGCTCGCGGCAGTAGATTTCCGCCGTGGTCGCAAGTGAAAAAATACGCCGAGCGTCCTTGCTCACGAACAATTTGAAACGCAGGCGGTTCATCGGGGCCAAGCACACTCTCGTTTCTCACTTCAAACCTCATTCGAGCTCTCTGGAAACTCGGATTAGTGTGATCTCTCATTAGTAAGTTGCATTCACAAGCTTAGCATCCTGAGCGAAGCGCGTCTACGACACTGCTTGAGCTGCGTAAATGTATTTGCGCGACACCGAACTACTGTAACATCTCATTAATAAGTTGTATCCAAGCGCCTGTCAGTACCGAGTACCAACAATCTGCCCGGAGGCGACGTAGCGAGCCGTAGCGGCTGGGACGAAGATCTCTGATTTTTTGATCTTTGATTTTTTCTCTTGCAATTAAGGTTTTGAGCGCGCACAATGCGCGCGAGACGTTCTGCGGAAACGGCTCGAACTGCATAAAAAGGGGACCGTGAGATGCAGCATCAGCACAAGGGCCGCAGCGATTGGAATGGTCTTCGAGATGACCGGCGGAATGATCTGCGCAAGGATCTGAACGACCGCGAATTTCGGACAAGCGGCCACCTGACGGACTTCATTACAGTGCACACCTTCGGCGGGCGCGGCTCGCCCTCGTTCTAGGACTCCCGGACAAGAGCGTGGTCACGCGCCCCTGCGATCGGCGCTGACTTTTGCCCGTTTTCAGAACTCTCGTCGATGACGAGTGTTCTGGTACGGCGCAATCATAAACGTCGCGACGCTGGCCGATGGCTGGAGATGGAGAGCTTTGTGGCTACTCCAATCAATAGTCATCCACGGCAAGCGCTCTAATCGCCATTACTACTACTGAAAAGTAGTGGAGTGGTTGGGGCCTGCTTTGGAACCGCCTGGCGTCGATTCAGCAAGCACGAAGGTGCGGAGAAAGAATCATGCGCATACGATCGATTTTACTATTGATAGGTATTCTGAGTATTTCCGTGCAGATCGCAAACGCCGGGCCGGCAATAAAACCGCCAGCTTGGAGGCGGGAGGCCAGGCTAACGTGCCGATCAATCTGGACGGTTTCGGAGCGCCACTACCCGGATTGGCGCTAAATGGATCGGATCTGAATACTTTCGCAACCGGACAAATGAATTTCAAAGAGGTCGAAACACTCCCACAGGTGGGACCGATCATGAATGGCGTGTCCTGCGCGGGGTGCCATTCGCAACCGGCGATCGGCGGAGGCGGATTGTTCATCAACGAGATCCGGGTGCGCAACAACACTCAGCCGGGTCCCGTGCATATCTTCGCGGTGGACAATTTCCTGCGCAACGGTGCGCAGACCCAGGGCAACACCACGATTTTTCCGCAAGGAATCGAGGCGGAGCCGCTCGGCTGTCAGATAACCGTTCCTGGTTGTCAGCTATCGCCTTGTCAGCAGGAGGAGGAGGCGAAGACCACGTTTAGTACGAGTCTTGGGACCTGCGACCCGACAAGCGCCGATTTCCATAGCGGCGGGAATTGCGTCGTCGGACGTTCAGCGTTGGCGACCTTCGGTGACGGACTGGTCGAGGCGGTCTCGGATCAAACGTTGGAGCAGATCGCGGAGAACGAGCCACCTAAGATTCAAGGCACGGTCAAAATGGTGACCGAGAATTTCACGACTACCGCACATGTCGGACGTTTCGGGTGGAAGGATGACCACGCATCGCTACGCGGATTTTCCGGCGACGCCTACCTGAACGAAATGGGCATCACGAATCCCGACAATCAGCAGGAAGTCAGCGTATGCGCCGCGAACGAGACAGCTTATGGCGTGCAGCTCGAGGACACCGGGGTTGAAGATACCACCGATCCGAATGGGCGAGCCGACATCGACCGTTTCTCGGACTTCATGCGCGGCTTGGCGCCGCCGCCGACGCTGCCTCAGAATGCCTCGGCACGCAATGGGTCGGCCCTCTTCACCAGCATGGGTTGTGCCGGCTGCCATACGGCGAGCATGACAACTGCGGCAAATCCGACGTCGTTCATCGCCGCGGCCACGGGCGGCGCACCGATCAGCCAGACCCTGAACCAGACCCTCGCGAACAAGACGTTTCATCCGTATTCGGACTTTCTGCTGCACGACATGGGCTCGCTGGGCGACGGCATCACGTCGGGCGCCGCGGGGCCGACCATGATGCGAACGGTGCCTCTGTGGGGCCTCCGCGCGAAGTCACAACTACTGCATGATGGCCGCGCCGCGGACATCCCGACTGCGATCACGTTGCATGACGGGCAAGGCAAGCCGGCAGCGCGAGCCTTCGGGGCGCTGAGCGCGCAGCAACAGTTGGACGTTGTAAATTTTCTTAATACTCTCTGACGAAACAAGCATCGCCGTGATTTGGCGATGCCTGCGGCAACACTCATCAAAGAGAGTCAACCTGGCGGCGGCGGCCATTGAATGGCCGCCGCCCGCCCCGTTCTGAGACGCGAGCCGCACCCCGATACCTGACGAGCGCTCGAGGCCGGCGGCGCGGCTCCCGTGCCGCCTATTCCTTGCGGCCGCAGTACGCTTCGATCCGGTTGCCGTCGGGATCGGTGACGAAGGCGGCGTAGTAGTTCTCGCCATAGTCGGCACGCAGTCCCGGCTGGCCGTTGTCGCGGCCGCCCGCGCGGACGGCTGCCGCATGAAACGCGTCCACCTGGGCGCGCTTGCCGGCCTCAAGACAGATGTGCAGGCCCGGGATGTCGCGCGGCACGGTGGCGCCGGCCGCCAACAGCCACAGGCGCGGCCCGTCGCCGCCATAACCGAGCGCACTTGCGTCTTCGCTCAGGCACTTGGCGCCAAGCGGCGCCAGGGCCGCATCGTAGAACCTTCGCGCCGTGGCGATGTCGCTCACCCCAATCGATACGTGATGAATCATGACCCCGCTCCTTTTTCCGTGGTGGGAGCGCTCGCGCAGCTCCCGGTTCCCTAACTGACTTACCGGTTGAATCAACCGGCATGATGGTTAGATAAACGATCGGTAGGTGGATTGTCAACCGCCATGGCGGTTAGTATGGTGAAGGCCAGGTGACGATCCTTAAACGCATCGGACGGATGGGTGCTCTCGTCCTGACTCCCCGCCGCGACCTGTGCCTCGATTTCGCAAATACGCTGGCGTGGCGCGGCAGTGCGCCGAGCGAAAGTCTGCATGGATTGCCGGACCTGCTCCGATGGTGTGCGTCCTCGGGCAGCCTGCTAGCGGGCGCGATCGAGGGAAACGGGACCTGGGCGGAGCAGCATCCGGCACAGGCGGCGGCGATTTTTCGCGGCGCGATCGCGATCCGGGAAACGACCTACCGCATCTTCCATGCGGCCGCGATCGGCAGCGTGCCGGCCGACGACGATTTGTCGGCGCTCAACCGCGCATTGAAGGAAACTCCGGCGCGGAGCGCCCTTCAGCGCGTCGGCACCGGCTTCGGATGGCGAGTCGAGGAGATCGGCCTCGTAACCGCCGCGACGATACTCGCCCCGGCGTTATGGTCGGCGGGCGATTTGTTGACCGGGCCGCAACTGGCCCGGGTGCGCGAGTGCGCGAACGACAAGTGCCTGTGGCTATTCCTGGACGAGAGTAAAAACGGCACCCGGCGCTGGTGCTCGATGACCGCGTGCGGAAACCGCGCCAAAGCGCATCGCCACTACGCTCGCCTCAAGGGCGGTTGAACGGCGGCAGCTGTTGACGCGCGCGCGCCCGAACGCGCGCAACACGACACGACAACGGCCGCCGGGGCGCGGAGGTCAGTGCCGCTTTTCACTTCTCATCCAGCTTTTTTATCCAATCGGCCGTGTTCATCACTTTGCTGAACATCGACGCCTGCGTAACCAGGACGGAGTTGTGCAAGTCCTTGTCGGCAACCTTGCCCGAGTCGTTGCCGACCGTGAGCGTGCCGGTAGCGTCGGAGAGAAATTCCACTTTGTAGCCGCGATGGAAGCCTTCGCGCGCGGTGCTGTCGCAGCACATCTGCGTCATGTAGCCGCTCACGGTCAAAGTGTCGATCTGGTTCTCGCGCAGCCATTTTTCCAGGTCGGTCCCGGCGAAGCTCGAGGGCAGGTTCTTGTCGACCAGCAAATCGGCGGGCCGGGCCGCGACGTCCTTGTGCAGGTTCCACCCCTCGGTTCCTTCCTTGAACACTCCGCGATCGCCCTTGGCCGCATGGCGCACCACGACCACCGGGACCTTATGCGCGCGCGCCGAATCCATCGCTTCAGGATGTTGTCGAGCGAGCCCGGCGGATAGCTGACCGGCATTTTACCGGTGAAATACTCATTTTGTACGTCGATAACCAAAAGTGCGCGTTTCATATTATTTTCTCCTTGCGGATTCCGGATCGCACCCGGATGCGGCTATTTCATCACGCGCCGCGCGAAGCCCCTGCGCCGGCGCCGGGTCTTCACCTCTTCCATCTCGCGCTTTTCGACGATATCGATCATCGCGAGCTGGCAGTTGTTCTTGGATTCTCCGGGCAGCCGCACGTAGCTGCCATCGGAACGCATCTCCCACGCCGCGTGATTGGGCTTGAGCTGTGCGTCGAACACCGCCCGCAGTTCCTTGCGCAGCGTCGGGTCCTCGACCGGCGCCACGGCCTCGACCCGGCTCTCCAGGTTGCGTTTCATGCAATCGGCCGAGCCGATGAAATATTCCTCCGCCCCGCCGTTGCGAAAGTAGTAGATGCGACCGTGCTCGAGGAAGCGCCCGACGATGCTGACGACGCGCACGCTTTCGGAGAGGCCCGGGATTCCCGGGCGCAGCCGGCAGGTGTCGCGCACGATCAGATCGATCTTCACTCCGGCCTGCGCGGCGCGGTAGAGCGCGCGCGTGATGTCGACGTCCTCGAGCGCGTTCATCTTCATCTGGATGAGGCCCGGCGTGCCGGCGCGCTGGAGCTTGACCTCGCGATCGATCCGTTCCAGCAGGGCCTTCTTGAGCAGGGCCGGCGCCGGCAGGATTTTTTTGAACGTGCGGCCGGCACGATAGCCGGTGGTGAGGAAATTGAACAGCTGCGTCAGGTCGGCTCCGATCGCGTCGTCATTGGTCAGCATTCCGAAGTCGGCATAGAGGCGCGCGGTGCCCGCGTGATAGTTGCCGGTGCCGATATGCGCGTAGCGGCGCAGCCCGTTGTAATCCTGGCGCACCACCAGGATCACCTTGCAGTGAGTCTTGAGCCCCACCACGCCGTAGGTGACGTGGATGCCGTACTCCTCGAGCTGCTCGGCGAACTGGATGTTGGCGGCTTCGTCGAAGCGCGCCTTGAGCTCGACCACCACGGCGACCTGCTTGCCGTTGCGCGCCGCGTCGCACAGGTATCCGATCACTTCCGAATCGCTCGAGGTGCGGTATAGCGTCATCTTGATCGCCCGCACCTTGGGATCCTCGCTGGCTTCGCGCAGAAAACGTCCCACCGAGGTCGGAAACGATTCGTACGGATGCATCAGCAGGATCGAGCCGGCTTCGCGAATCACGTGAAAGATGTTGCGCGAGGGCGCCAGCCGCGCGTGGTCGGCCGGATGGTGCGGCGGATCGTGCAGCGCCGGGTTGTCGACCGCGGTCAACTCCATCAGGTCGCGCATCGCCAGCATCCCGTCGCCGATCTCGAACACGTCGTCGTGCTCGTCCAGCCCAAGCTCGGCCGCGAGCATCCCGCGATGCGCGGGATTCATGCCCCGCCACGGCCTCCATCCGGACGATCGGCGCGAAGCGGCGGTCGCGCAGCTCGGATTCGATCAGCGCCAGCAGATCGTCGGCCTCGTCCTCGTCGCGCTCGGTATTGGCGTTGCGGGTGACGCGGAAGAATTCGTAGCCGTCGATCTTGGCCTCCGGGAAAAGCAGGTCGAGATTGTGCGCGACCACGTCCTCCAGCGCGGACGAAGCGCCGGGTGCCGTCGACCCGCAGAAAGCGCGGGATGCCGAGCCCGACCGGCACCTTGACCCGCGCCAGCGACGGCTCAGTGTCATCGGGGGCGCGCAGCGTGACCAGCAGATTCAGCGAGAGGTTGGAGATGAACGGGAACGGATGCGCCGGGTCCATCGCCTGCGGCGTCATCAGCGGAAAGATGTTGCGCAGGTAGTGTTCGCGGATGGCGGCCTGCTCGGCCGGGCTCAGCTGCTCGAAGGAAAGCACGTCGATGTCGGACTCGCGCAGACGCTTGAGCAGCTCGGGCAACAGCGCGCGCTGCTCGGCCTCGAACTCGCGGATCTCGGCGAGACACTCCGCGATCTGCTGCTGCGGCGTGCGCCCGTCGTCGGTCAGCTCCTGCATCCCGGCGATCGCCTGCTGCTTGAGGCCGCCGATCCGCTTCATGAAAAATTCGTCGAGGTTCGACGCGGTGATGGCCAGGAACTTCACCCGCTCGAGCAGCGGATTGCCCTCATCGAGCGCCTCGGCGAAGACGCGCCGATTGAACGCGAGCCAGGTGAGCTCGCGATTGAGGAACAGTTCGGGTGCTTTGAGATCGGGGTCGATGCGGACCGTCGCCGCCGAGGCCGCCATTGACGCCGTGGAACTCCGCGACTTGCCCGACAGGCCGTTACCGTTGACTACTCGACGCCGGCCGCGGGATCGCCGGCCGCGTCGCGCGCCATCGACGGTTCGGGTGAGAGCGACCGGAGCGGCTGAAAAGGCTCTGTTTGACTCGCCATAGATGCAGTCTACGTCAATTCCGCCCGGTTTCGGAATGAGGGTAGCCGGACCCGGTAAAGGCTTCAATCGCCAATTGTTAGGCCTGTTTACGACTGTTGCGCCAGAATGTGCCCGGTCAATGGAAAGGTTTCGGGGTACTGTATCGTCCACGTTTTCGGCATTTTCATCGGCACCGCCTTCGACGCTGCTTTTGGCAGATCGGGCGGGAAATTCGCGCTAGATGTTGAACCTCCGCGGTTCCTGCGCGGTTGCGCGCGGCGACAAGGCTATTGCAAGATGGCCGGATGGCAACCTGGGGACCGGTGCCAATCCGAGGAGAAAACAAGTGGGAACGAGTTTCCGAAACCGCCGACTGGAAGCGATTGATCGTGCTCCCGTCGATGTTCGCCGCAATCATCGCAGTCTATCTCGGCAGTTATCGCGCTCGGCGCCTCGCGCGCCACGGCGCAGAATGTCAAGAGCTACACGCGGGCGACCGTCGATCAATGGATGAGCAAGTACGCCGACGCCAAACCCGATTTCAAGCCGGGAGACGTCCTGGGCAGCAAGGACCTTGAGCGGATTCGCCCGTTCGTGCCGCCCGGATGGTTCGAGCAGCTCAACTTCCCGGAATTCAAGATGGAGATCATGGCGGCGCGCAGCCATATGCCGCGCAAGGACTTTCAGGAATGCACCGAGAAATACCAGGCGCAGGTCAAGCTCAACCCTGACGGCTCGCTGGCCAACTACGTTTGCGGGCAGCCGTTTCCCAACGCCTCTCTGAGCACTTCGGATGCGCTCTCGGGAATCAAAGCGGCGTGGAATTTCGACTATCGATGGCAGAACTACGGCGAGTTCTCGCTCAACTACCTCTTCATCGTCGCCCACTTCGGCGGCAATCACGACGGCGACGCGCCCAAAATGATCGAGTCGCCGCCCTCGAACTGGGTCGGGGGCGTCGAGTATCACAGCAAGCTGCCCACCGATGCGAGCAAGTTTTTCGGCGGCGGCGGGACGCTTCGCTCGCACCTTGAGCAGTTTCTATCGGCGGGTTTATTTCAGCCATCTCGCCCAGCGTGCGGACAACCAGGGACTGCTGGGCACGCCCGACTCGGCGCAATTCCTGTGGAAGGAATTCAGCGGCTTCTTTTCGCCCTATGACGTGCGCGGGCAGGTGTTCATCACCTACCGCTATGCCGACCCTCATCGCGCCGACGACGCCTGGGCTTACGATCCGCAGTCGCGCCGCGTCCGGCGCGTCTCGGTCGAGGTCAAATCCGACTCGGTCGAGGGCACCGACACCACCCAGGAGGATTTCTACACTTTCTCGGGCCGCGAGCTGCACTGGCATTGGAAGTTCCTCGGCTGGAAGGACGTGCTGGCGGTGATGGACTCGCGCGACGACTACGCTCATCTGTTTGGCCCCAACGGCGAAATTCCCAACGACCGCTGGTCGGTGCGGCGCTTCGCGGTGGTCGAACGTACTCCGTCGAGACCCATCATCCCTACAGCAGCGTGGTGATGTTCTGGGACGCCGAGAACTGGCATCCGTGGATGGCGCTGGCGTTCAACCGCGAGGGCAAACTATGGAAGCTGTGGGAACTCCAAGGCCGCTGGACCGAGGACTTCCACGAGTTTCGCCGAGATTAATCATGGGGTGGAGGCGACCATGCTGGTCGGCGAGGATGTCGTCGACCTGCAAAACGATCGGGCCACGATATTCGCCGGCTACGGCAGCGGCTATCCCAACGCGGTGCCGGCCAACGTCACCCAGCTCTTCGACATCAGCAAATTGGAGGAGATGCATCGCTGACGCGGCCGCCGCTCGGCTTATACTGCTGCCTCGTGGCGGGCGCGGTCCTAGTCGTGGCTTTTGGTCGTGGTTGCGGCCGCGCTCCAGATGGCGGTCTTCGGATGGAACGCCGCCCACGCAAACCAGTAACCGTTGTAGACCGGGACGCGCTCGCCTGACACGCTCGCGGTCGGCCGCTCCGGAATCCGCATCATAAGTGATAGTCAGATCCGCGCCGCCCAGTTGAACCCGAAGCGGCATCGCCGCCTCACTTAGCTTCGACAGCGGAAACGCTTCGTCCTGGCCGCCTGCCGAGAGGCCCAGGACCAGTTCATGGGCGGAGAGCCGCTCGTCGAGATGGGCAACCGGCGATACCACCTGGTCCCCGTGCTCGTAGCCCCAGTAGGGATCGACTCCATAGTCGCGCGTATAGCCAGTATTGATACTAAGTACGTCGGTCGAGGGATGCTTCTTTTGCCAGGCCTCCCAGGTCATGATCGTGCTCGGTATCGCCGCCAGCTTCTGCCCCGCCATCGGTCCGGCCAGCGCCTCACCCTCGAGCTGCGACCACAGGCTCTGCGTGCCCTCATCGTAGAGCACCAGGTTGCTCTGGTAGAGCTTGCCCGACACGCCGAAAGTGAGCGTCTTGCCGCCGGCCTCGCGGCTGTAGACGGCGGCGCCCTGGACCAACGGGCAGAAGGTCACCGCGAGCGGCGTTCCCGCCATCGAGTCGTCGACCACCTCGTGCCAGTTGAGAATCTTGATCGGGTAGGCGCGCGCCCGCCCTTGGATGACCACGCCGATCACCTTGTCGTTGGATTCGAGAAACGTTGCGTGCTCGGCCTTGACGAATTGCGGCTCGCAGCACAGCCGGAATCGCGTCCTTCGCCGGGCCGCCGTCGCGAATCTCGCCGGGCGGCACCACGTGATGGCTAAGGTCGAAACCGCTGAGCAACCGGATAGATCGCGATCGCGGCGGCTATCGCCAGCGCGCGGGCGAATCGCCCGCGGCGCAGAGCCTGTCCTCGCCTACGCTCTTCATAGCACTCGCGCATCGAACCGCTCCCGCGACTCGACTCGTCTCCATTCAATGCGGCCGGCCGCTTCCGAGTTCCCCGGACTTAACTGGCGAGCCGCGCGCGATCGTGCGGCGCGGCAAAATCGATCGCCGGGCCCTTGGGCACGATCCGGGTCGGGTTGATCATCGCGTGGCTCGCGTAATAGTGGCGCTTGATATGCGCGAGGCTGACCGTCTCGGCGACGCCGGGCACCTGGTAGAGGTCGCGCGTATAACCCCACAGATTCGAGTAGTCAATGATACGGCGCAAGTTACATTTGAAGTGGCTATAGTAAACAGCGTCGAAACGCACCAGCGTAGGGAACAGCCGCCAGTCAGCCTCCGTCGGGCGGACGCCGAAGAGGTAGCGCTGGCGCGCCAGGCGCTGCTCGAGCCGGTCGAGCGTCTCGAACAGCGGGTCGAAAGCCGCTTCGTAGGCCTGCTGCGTTTTGGCGAAGCCGCATTTGTAGACGCCATTGTTGAAGGTGTCGTAAATGACGGCGTTGAGTTCGTCGATCTCCGCGCGCTGCGCCTGCGGATAGAGGTCGTCGCCCGCCGCGCCCAACGCGTTGAACGCCGAATTGAACATCCGGATTATCTCGGACGACTCGTTGTTGACGATGGTCCCGGTCTCGCGGTCCCATAACACCGGCACCGTGACGCGCCCGGTATAGTCGCGCCGCGCCATGCGTGTAGATCTCATGCAGGTAGCGCGCGCCGTTCAGATCGTCGCGCGTTGCGCCCGGCGTGAGCGAACCGTCCGGCGCGCCGAAGGCCCATCCGTCATCGCCCATGAACGGATCGACCACCGACACCGTGATCGCGTCGTCGAGCTTCTTCAGCCTGCGCACGATGAGCGTGCGATGGGCCCACGGGCAGGCGAGCGATACGTACAGGTGATAGCGCCCGCGTTCGGCCTTGAAGCCGCCCTCGCCGCTCGGCCCGGGACTGCCGTCGGCCGTCACCCAACTCCTGAAAACGGTATGCGGACGGACGAAATTGGCCCCCGCCGAGCGAAGGTCATCGCGTTGCCATTGGCCGTCGATCATCGTTCCCATCGCGAACTCCTCTCGCCCATCGCGAACTCCTTGCGCGCGCCCCAGGAATCCTCCGATGATATGCAGGTGGGCCAAAATCTCACAAACTCCGGCCTCAAGAGCCTGCAGGCGCTGCTCTACCGGTTGATCACCGCGCCCGAGGGCGTGGCCGCAGGTCTGGCCGCCGAACGCGCGCGTGGGCCGGCCTTGCTCAATGATTCGCATGATTCGCATCATTCGAAGATCTGGAAAATCTCATCGAAAGCGACGATCGTCTCTCGGCGACCGAGCGTCTCGAGATTTACGCCAACGCCTACTTCTACCGCATCCTCGACTGCCTGAAGGAGGATTTCCCGGCGACGCTCGCAACGCTCGGCGCCGACAACTTCCACAACCTGGTCACCGGCTACCTGATCGAGTATCCGCCAACCGAACCTTCAATCTCTTATGCCGGCCGCCATCTGGCCGAGTTCCTGCGTCACCATCCGATGCGCGAGCGATGGCCGTTCATCGCCGATCTGGCGCGGCTGGAGCGGACGCTGATCGAGATCTTCCATGCCGCGGAGGCGGAACCGTTGAACGCCGAGGCGATGCGCTCGGTCGCGCCCGGTGATTGGCCGGCGCTCGCGATGCGAACGCATCCGGCGCTGGCGATCGTCGATTGCGAATGGCGCGTGGACGAGCTATTGCGCGAAGTCGAAGCCGCCGCGGGCGAAAGCGACCACATCCGCGACGAACCCGCGCACGCGCCGGTCAGCGTGCTGGTGTGGCGGCGCAACTCCCGGGTCCATTATCGCGCGTTGGAGCGCCCGGAACGCGCGGCGCTCGAACTGGCGAGCGCCGGGGCAAGTTTCGCGGCGATATGCGAAGCGATTGCGGCTGCGAGCGGCGACGATGATCCGGTTGCGCTTATCAACCGGCTGCTTGCGCGATGGATTGAAGAGGGATTGCTCGTCCTGGCGAACCAGTAGCCCGGCCAACGCGCGGCTCTACTCGTAGTGCTCAGCGGGTGTGAGCGCACGTATTCTTCGCTCTCGCACGCATCGCTCTTGACACGGCGGCGGCTCTGTTGCTCCAACCATTCGAGGCAAGGAGAGCATCACCGATATGGCAATCATCAGGGGCGAGCAGATAATCGCGCGCTGCTTCAAAAACGAAAACGTCGACACGATCTTTTTCATGATGGGCGGGCCGACCAGCGGCACCGCCGGAGCGTGCCTCGACCTCGGGATGAAGGGCATCTACGTCCGCCACGAGCAGGCGGCGGCGATGATGGCGCACGCGTACGCGCGCGTCACCGGCAAGCCGGGCATCTGCATCACGCCCTCGGGCCCCGGCACGGCCAACGCGCTTACGGGGCTCGCCAACGCGTGGGCCGACGCCACGCCGATAGTCGCGATTGGCGGTTCGGCGCCGATGCGCGCGACCACGCTCGACGCCTTCCAGGAGATGGATCAGGTCGCGATCATGAAGCCTGTGGTGAAGGCGGCTTACCGGGTCGACATGGCGAGCCGCATCCCGGAATACATCAGCGTCGCGTTTCGTGAGGCGCTCGACGCCAAGAAGGGCCCGGTCTACCTCGACCTGCCCGGGGACATTCTCAATCACAAGGTCGACGAGGAAAAACTCCTGTTCCCCGCCAACTACCGCGTCGAGAGCCGGCCGGCCGGCGACCCCGTGCAGGTGGAACGCGCGATCGAGTTGCTCGCCGCGGCCGAACGCCCGATCGTCGTCACCGGCAGCGGCGTGTTGTGGTCGGGCGCATCCGCCGAACTGCGCGATTTCATCGACAGCACCGGGCTGCCGTTTTACACCACGCCGCAGGGCCGCGGCGTGATTGCCGAGGACCATCCGCGCTCGTTTCCGGGCGCGCGCTCGATGGCGTTTCGCGAGGCCGACGTGGTGCTGGTGGTGGGAGCGCGGGCGAACTCGATGCTCTCGTTTCTGCGCGCGCCGCGCTTTTCGCCCAACGCCCGCTTCATCAGCGTCAATCTCGACGGGCGCGAGATCGGCCACAACCGCGGCGTCGAGGTCGGGATCATCGGCGACGCCAAGCTGGTGCTGCGCCAGTTGACCGAGGAGGCCGACGGCCGCTTCGAGGCGCATCGCGAGAGCGCGTGGGTCGCGCAGCTCAGCGCCAAGCATCGCTCCAACCAGGAGCGCTCGGCGCCGCTGCTCCATTCCGACGCCGTGCCGATCCATCCGCTGCGCCTGTGCCGCGAGGTTCGCGACGTGATCTCGCGCGACACCATCCTGATCGTCGACGGCCACGAGATTCTGAACTTCGCGCGCCAGTCGATTCCGATCTACCAGGCCGGATGCAGCCTTAACGCGGGGCCGCACGGATGCATGGGCGTCGGCGTGCCGTTCGGAATCGGCGCCAAGGTCGCGAAGCCCGAAGCGCCGGTGCTGGTGCTCTCAGGCGACGGCGCGTTCGGATGGAACGGGATGGAGATGGACACGGCGATTCGCCATCAACTGCCGATCGTGGTGGTGATGTCGAACAACGCCGGCTTCACCTCGCGCAAGACCGGCGGCACGGTCGGCCGTGAGCTGGGATGGCAGCGCTACGACAAGATGGTCGAGGCGCTCGGCGGATACGGCGAGTTCGTCGAGAAGCCCGACGGCATCCGCGGCGCGATCGAGCGCGCATTCAAAAGCGGCAAGCCCGCACTGGTCAACGTATGCACCGATCCCGAGGCGCAGGCGACCACGGACATGGGCTTCGCAGGATATTGAAGATGCCCTCGCCCGCTTCGCCCAGGATGTCGATAAATACAAACAAATCGCTTCGCGCAGATCCTTCACTACGGCGACCTTCGTTCAGGATGACAGAAAAAAAGGCTCTCTTTCTGTCATCCTGAGGCGTCAGCGAAGGATCCACGCGAAGCGATAGATCTTCTTTGCCGCATTTATCGACACCCTCTCGTCTGCGGGAGAGGGCATAAATGGCGACGGGTGGTAAAAAGCCCGATCGGCGGCCACTCATCGCGTGCCGGTGCGGCGGGCGACCTCCAGCACGCGCCGCGCGCGCGTCAGATGCGGCACGTCGACCATCTCGCCACGAAAGGTGAACGCCATCCGCCCCGCCTTGCTGTTTTCCTCGAAGGCCGCGAGCAGTTCCTCGGCGTCCGCGATCTCCTGTTTCGAGGGTGAAAAAACCTCGTTGACGATTTCGATCTGGCTTGGATGGATCGTGATCTTGCCGGTGAAGCCCATCCAGGCGCCCTCGATACAATCGCGGCGGCATCCGTCGGGATCCTTGATGTTGACGAAAACGGTGTCGATCGGCTGGACCGCGGCCGCGGTGGCGGCGAGCAGCGTCATGATCCGCGCGTAGCGGAAGACTTCGAGGAACTCGCCGCGCTCGTCGCGATTGCGCCGCGCGCCGATCGCCGCCGAAAGATCCTCGGCGCCCCACGACATGCTGTCGACGCGCGGATGCAGGCCGAGGTCCTTGATGTTGAGCAGGCCTTGCGGCGTCTCGGTCGCGAGCAGCAGCAGCTTGACGCTGCGCTCGGGATAGCCGTACTGGCGCTCGAGCCCGCTCAAGATCGAATCGACCTTTTCCACGTCGGCGAAGCTCCGCACCTTGGGCACCATGTAGGAATCCGGCCGCCCGGCCATCGTGGCCTCGAGGTCGGCGACTCCCCACGGCGTATCCAGCGGATTCATCCGCACCATCCGCTCGCGGCCCTTGAAGTCGACCTTCTGCAGCCACTCGGTGACCGTCTTGCGCGCGGAGGCCTTGTTGTCGGGCGTGACCGAGTCCTCGAGGTCGAGCACCAGCGCGTCGGCAGGGAGATCGATCGACTTCGCCAGCATCTTGTCATTGGCGCCGGGCACGAAATGCACGGCGCGGCGCAGCGTCTCCATAATCGGCTACTCCAATGTTGTTGCGCGGCTACTTGTTGGGCTTGCGCAGCATCATCGCCGCCCGCTTGCAGCGCATCACGGTCTCGTCGCGCTGGTTGCGCGCGCGATGCTCGAGGATCACGATGCCCCAGTTGGGATGCGATTTCGACGGCCGCACCTCCAGCACCTCGCTCTCGGCGTAAAGCGTGTCGCCGATGAACACGGGCTTGGGAAATTCGACCTTCTCGAAACCCAGGTTGCCGACCGTGGTGCCGAGCGTGAGGTCGCCGACCGAAAGCCCGACCGTCACGCCAAGGGTGAAGATCGAGTTGACCAGGATCTGCCCGAACTCGGCCTTTTTGCCGAACTCGGCGTCCAGATGCAGCGGCTGCACGTTCATCGTGAGCGTCGTGATCAGCAGGTTGTCGGTCTCGGTGACCGTGCGGCCGGGCTGATGCTGAAACGTCTCGCCGACTTTGAACTCTTCGAAATACTTGCCCATCGTGATCGCTCCCAACGCGAATGTGCGCGAGTTTTGGCCCGACGCGCTCGGCGCGGGCGCCCCGAATCATAGTCCAGGCGCGCGCCCGCAACCAGCCGCGCGCAGCCCGTCCGAGTGACCGTCTTCGCCACTCACACGCGGGCGAGCGGACGGCGCGCGCGAGCGGCGGCGCGCTTGGGCGGCTGTTTCTTCAGCTCCGGGATATTGGCGTAGAAATCCAGCGCCTCGGGGTTCGCCGCCGCCTCGCGGTTGGTGACCGCCACGCCGTGGATCAGGTTGCGCACGGCCAGTTCCATCAGCTTGCCGTTGCGCGTGCGCGGGATGTCGGGAACCTGGATCACCTTGGCCGGGACGTGGCGCGGCGTGAGATTGCGGCGAATCGTGTCGCGGATTTTGTCGCGCAGCGCGTCGTCGAGTTCGAGCCCGTCGCGCAGCTTCACGAACAGCACGATACGAACGTCGTTGTCCCAGTCCTGGCTGACCGCCATGCATTCGGCCACTTCGTCGAGCTGCTCGGCCTGGCGATAAATCTCCGCCGTGCCGATCCGCACGCCGCCCGGATTGAGCGTCGCATCCGAGCGCCCATAGATGATCATCCCGTCGTGCGCGGTCAGCTCGGCCCAGTCGCCGTGGCACCACACGCCGGGGAAGCGCTCGAAGTACGCGGAGCGGTATTTCGCGCCGTCAGGATCGTTCCAGAAAAATAGCGGCATCGTGACGAACGGCGCGGTGCATACCAGCTCGCCCTTGGTCTCGCGCACCGGCTCGCCGCGCTCGTTCCACACCTCGACGCGCATTCCCAGGCCGCGGCATTGCAGCTCGCCGCGCCATACCGGGGCGATCGGGTTGCCCAGCGCGAAGCACGAGACGAGATCGGTGCCGCCCGAAATCGACGCGAGGCACAGATCTTCCTTGACCGCCGCGTACACGTAGTCGAAGCCCTCGGGCGCGAGCGGCGATCCGGTCGAGCACATCGTGCGCAGCGCGCTCCAGCCGATGCGTCCGCCTGGGCTCGAGGCCCGCCTTGCGGATCGCGTCGATGTACTTGGCCGAGGTGCCGAACACCGTCATCCGCTCGGTCTCGGCGTAGTCGAACAGGATTCCCGGATGCGGATGGAACGGCGAGCCGTCGTAGAGCAGCAGCGTCGCGCCCGAGGCGAGTCCCGAGACCAGCCAGTTCCACATCATCCAGCCGCAGGTGGTGAAATAAAAAATCCGATCGCCCGGCCGCACGTCGGTATGGAGCTGATGCTCCTTGAGATGCTGCAGCAGGACGCCGCCCGCGCCATGCACGATACACTTGGGCACGCCGGTGGTGCCCGAGGAATAGAGGATATAAAGCGGATGGCCGAACGGGAGGCGGGCGAATTCTATTTCGCCGGGCGTGAAGGGGCCGAGAAATTCGTCCAGGGTGACGGCGCCGGCCGGCACGTGGAGATCGGATGGCGCGTTGACGTAGGGCACGACCACCATCCGCTCGACGCCTTTTATCCGCGCGCGCAACTCGCCAACCTTGTCCAGCGTGTCGAAGGTCTTGCCGTCATAGAAATAGCCGTCGGCGACGAACACGACCTTGGGTTCGATCTGCCCGAAGCGATCGACCACGCCTTCGACGCCGAAATCGGGCGAGCATGACGACCAGATGGCGCCAATCGCCGCCGCGGCCAACGCGCCGATCACCGTTTCGGGCAAATTGGGCAGATAGCCGGCGACGCGGTCGCCCTCTTTGACGCCGGCGGCGCGCAACGCCTGCACGGTGCGCGAGACTTGCGCGTAAAGCTCGTCGCGGCTGAGCCGCCGGCGCACCTTGTCCTCGCCCCAGAAGACTATCGCATCGTGCGCGTCGTCCGGCGCCGCGCAGCCGCAGGCAATTCTCGGCGAAATTGAGGCGCCCCTCGGGAAACCATCGCGCACCCGGCATCCGCTCGCCGTCGGCGACGATCGTGCCGCCCTGATCGCCGATCGCGCCGCAGAAGTTCCACACCGTGCGCCAGAACAGCTCGCGATTTTCGACCGACCATCGCCAGAGCGCGCCGTAGTCGGGAATCGGCGCCGACTGCGCCGCCTCGACCGCGCGCATGAAAGCGGTCATCCGGGCGTCAGCGACCCGCTCGGCGGACGGCTCCCACAATTTCTGATTCGTGGCGGACAATGGCAACTTGGCGCTACACCTTGTCGATAATTTCGGCGCGGAAGCGCTCGAGCTCCGAGCCCTCGAGCGCCTTGATCGGAAGCCCGGCGAGCGTGCGATCGACGCCCAGTTCGGCCATCCGGCGCACGTCGTCGGCGGTGAGCGGCTTGCCGGTGCGCAGGCTGAGCGTGATTTCGATCGGCCTGCGTGCGCTCGGCCGCGCGCGCGTACTCGCGCAGGCGCGAAATCAGCGTCCGCGCCTCGTCCAGGCTGTGCGCGATCCCGTACCATCCGTCGCCCAGCCTGACCGTGCGCTTGAGCGCGGGCTCGCTGGTGCCGCCGAAGACGATCGGCGGATGCGGCTGCTGGACGGTCTTGGGCATGAACTTCATCCCCTGGGTCGCAACCGTCTTGCCCTTGTAGAGCGGATCGCTCTTGCTCCACAGCTCGATCATCAACTCCAGGTACTCGCGGGTGCGCAGCGCGCGGTCCTCGAACTTCATCCCGACCGCCTCGAACTCCTCCTTGAGCCATCCGATGCCGACGCCGAAGATGACGCGGCCCTGGCTCAGGTTGGTCGAGCGTGGCGATCGCCTTGGCGGTGGCAAAGACGTTGCGCAGCGGCAGCACGAAGATGCCGGTGGCGAGGCGAATCTTCGTGGTCAGCGCGGCGACGTAGGCGAGCACGAGCAGCGGATCGTGAAACGGCGCGTCGGGCGGCACGAGAAAGCGGCCGTCGGCCGAGTAGGGATAGGCCGAGTCCTGCTTCACCGGCATGATCAGATGCTCGGCGATCCAGGCCGACTCGAAGCCGAGTTGCTCGGCCTGGCGCACGTCGGTGGCGATCGCCTCGCCGCGCTGCTTGGTGATGAAGGTGCCGAATTTCATGAGCGCATACCTCGCCGCTAACTCGTCATCCTAATGTAGATCGGGCTAATAAATCGGCCCGAAAGCTGCGCGCGCATGGCGCTCGAGCGGCTCGCGAAAGTCCGGATGCGCGATCGCGATCAGCCGCCGCGCGCGTTCCTCCAGGCTCATGCCGCGCAGATGCGCCGCGCCGTACTCGGTGACCACGATATCGACGTCGGAGCGCGCCGTGGTGACCACCGGATCGTTCAGCGAGGCGACGATCCGGCTGACCTTGCCGCCGCGCGCCGTCGCCGGCAGCGCGATTATCGATTTTCCGCCGCGCGAGCGCCGCGCCGCGCGCACGTAGTCGACCTGGCCGCCGACCGCGCCGATATACGTTCCGCCCGCGACCTCGGCGTTGACCTGGCCGCTCAAGTCGACTTCGATCGCGGAATTGAGCGAGACGAAGCCGTCGATTCGCGCCAGCAGCTCGACGTTGTGCGTGATGCTGAGCGGCACCAGCCGCAGCGCCGGGTTGCGATGGGCGAAGTCGTACAGCTTTCGCGTGCCCAACAGCGTCCCGGTGATGCTCGCATCGCGGTCGAACGGCTTGGTCTCGTTGGTCACCGCGCCCGACTTAATCAGATCCACCACGGCGTCGCTGACCATCCCCGAATGCAGCCCGAGCCGGCGATGGCCGTGCAGGGCGTCCAGGATCGCGCTCGGCATCGCGCCGATTCCCATCTGGATCACCGCGCCGTCGGGCACCAGCTCCGCGACCTGCCGGGCGATCTTTTTATCGACCTCGCTCGGCTCGCGCGTGGAATGCTCCAGCGGCGGCCGCGAGCTGCGCACGATGTAATCGACCCGCGCCATATCGAGCGGCTCGTCGGAATAGGTCCACGGCAGGCGATCGTTGACCTGGGCAATCACCGTGCGCGCGCGGCGCATCGCGATCTTCAGATAATCGTTCACAAGCCCCATGCTGTATTCGCCGCCGCTTTCGGCGGGCGGGCTCAGATGGAGAAGCACCACGTCGGCTTTCAGGATGCCGCTATCGAACAGCGACTCGACGTCGGAAAGCTGGCAGGGGATCAGGCGCAGCACGCCGGCGTCGACCAGGCGGCGCCGCGTCCCGATGGCGCTCATGCCGAGAAACGTGAGGCAATCGGCATGTTCCGGCTGCAGCGTCTCCGAATATCCGGGTCCGAGAAAAAGCGTGATCGGACCGATCGCGTGGCGCTGCGCGACCAGCGTCTCCGACAGCGTCAGCGGCTCGGCCGCCCCTTGCGCCCAGACCACGGTGTCGCCCGGCCGAATGTAGCGCGCAAGCTCAAGCTCTTCCGCTCGCAGTTCGATAGTCATCGTGAAAGGCGTTGCGCGTAGCGGCTGGACGAGAGGCTCCTGCGAGAGTTCTAACGGATGCGCTTGCTCGGCCGCGGCAGTAACCGGCGGACGAGGTCGCGGCTCGCTTGCGGCGGCCGGGCACGGCGCCGCGGCCGTGCGGAAATCGCCCGCGGCGGTATCCGCAGCGGACGCGTCTGGCGTTCAACGCGTATTCCGGGCGTCGGCGGAGGCGGCGCGGGCGGCGGATCCAGCCGCGCCTCGTCCTGCATCAGGAGAAAGAAAAACATGTTGGCGAGGACGATCTTGGTCAGCCCGATAACCGACACCAGCGCCGCCACCAGCACCCACTTCGAGGAATCGTGGCCAAGCCATCCCGTCTTCACCCCGACGCCCAGCGTCGCAACGGCCGCCACGATGATGACGCCCATCCCGATCGACGCCGGCACCATCGATTTGCGCCAGAACGCCTCCGCCGAATGCGGATTGGCCGCGGCGTTTGGCGGTCGCCGGCGCTGGAGCGGAATGACGATTGCCACGTTCTTCCCTGTGGATGTCTTATGCTCCACTGCGCAGCGGGGCGCAAGCGGCGCGGACCGGATTCCGTCGCCTGCGGACTGAAGCGATAGCCGGCTCGCCTGCCGAGTCAAAAAGCCTTTGCCTCATGGCGCAATAAAGTCTAGACAGGATGCGGTACCTTGCGGGATCGGCGCCCTGCGGCCGGGCGTGACGGATCCATGACTCGCGGACCCGCGAGGACGAATTTCGTGACGGAGGGCAGGCGATGAAGTTCGGTGTGATGTATGACTTTCGCAATCCAAAGCAGTGGCGGCGTCCTTATACGGAGTTGTACGCCGCGATGCTCGATCAGGCCGCGATGCTCGACGAGCTCGGCTACGACAACGTGTGGCTGACCGAGCATCATTTCGTCGACGACGGCTACAATCCGGCCGTGCTGCCGACCGCCGCGGCGATCGCCGCGCGCACCAAAAAAATCCGCATCGGGACGTTCGTGCTGCTGCTGCCGTTTCATAACCCGGTGCGCGTCGCCGAAGACGCCACCTGCGTCGATATCCTCTCCAACGGGCGCTTCGACCTCGGCGTCGGACAGGGCTACCGTGCCGAGGAGTTCGCGGCGTTCAAGCTTCCGCGGCCCGAGCGCTCGGCGCGCCTGGCCGAGGGCGTCGAGCTTATCCGGCGGCTATGGACCGACGATGCAGGTCACCTTCGAGGGCAAGTTCAACCGGGTCGAGGCGATGGCGCTCCATCCCAAGCCGGTGCAGCAGCCCCATCCGCCGATCTGGATCGGCGCGCGGACCGACAAGGCCGCCCGCCGCGCCGCCCGGCTGGGCCATCATCTGCTCGCCACGATCGGGCCCGACCCCGCGATCCCGTACCGCGACGAACTCAAGTTGCTCGGCCGCGACCCGGCGAAATTTTCGATCGCGCAGTTGCGGGTCGTTTACGTCGCCGAATCGGCCGACCGCGCCTGGCACGACATCCAGGATCATCTGAACTACATGATGGGCGAGTACGCGCAGTGGCTGGGCGAAGCCAACGACGTCGCCGGCGACAAGGCGGTATGGGAGTTGAGGCGTCCCGAGGACCTGCGCACGTCGCCGTATGCCGAGCACATGATGGTCGGGACGCCGGCGGAGGTTATCGCGAAATTCAAGGCTTTCAGCCGCCAGTACGCCTGCACGCATTTCATCATGGCGACGCCGCTGCCCGGGATGGATCCGGCCAAGTCGCGCCGTTCGCTGGAGATGTTCGCGAGCGAAGTCCGGCCGCATCTGGCGGGACTCTGATCGCGCCGCTCATGTTGGAAACGGATTTGCCTCAACTTCAACCCTGACGCGATACAAGGAGGTACAAGCGAGGTACAAGATGGATTTCGGCTGTGTCTTCTTCGCAAACCCCGAGGCTTACAAGGACGCCGCGCTGGCCGAGAAGCTGGGCTTCTCGCACGGCTGGCTTTACGACTCGCAGATGCTCGGCAGCGACGTATACGCGGCGCTCGCGTTGTGCGCGGTCAATACGCGCCGGCTCATCATCGGGCCCGGCGTGACCAATCCGCTCTCGCGAATCGCGCCGGTCACCGCCTGCGCGATGGCGACGATCAACGCGCTCGCGCCCGGCCGCGTGGTGCTCGGAATCGGCACCGGCAACACGGCCCGGCGCACGCTCGGGATGCCGGCCGCGCGGGTCGATCAGATGCGCGAGCATATCGAGACCTGCCGCGGCCTGCTGAAGCGGCAAAACCGTTCCTTACCAGGAAGGCGAGCGGCACCGGATGATCAAGTTTCTCAATCCCGGCGGCGGCTATATCAACATCCGCAAGAAGGTGCCGATTTACGTCGCCGCCAGCGGCACGCGCAGCCTGGAAATGGCGGGCGAAATCGCGGACGGCGTGATCCTGTTCGGCGCCGTGGGACCGAGCCTGATCAACTTCGTGATGGACCGCGTGCGCGCGGGAGCCGAGCGCGCGGGACGCAAGTTCTCGAGCATCTACACGCTCTGCATGACCGCCTTTCATCTGACGCGCCCGGGCCAGAAACTCGAATCGACGCAGGTGCGGCGCGCCGTGGGGCCGTTCGTCGCCTCGTCGTCGAACATCTTCGCGCTGGCCGCACCCGACAAGAGTGACCTGCCCGCGGACCTGCGCGACGACATCACCAAGTTTGCCGCCGCCTACAAGGTCGAGAACGAGCCCGCCGAGACGCGCCACCTCAAGCTCTACGCGGGCTACCTGCGCGGCTTCCGCAAGGAACACGAGGCGCTGGTGACGGAGCGGATGATTCGCGCGACTACGCTTACCGGAACGCGCGAGGAAATCGTCGATTCGATTCGGGCGATGAAGAAGGCGGGCATCCGCCAGGTCGCGATCCAGCCGATCGTGGACAATCGCACCACGCTGCAGACCTTCTCGCGCGAGATCATCAAGGCGATGCGCTAGGCCGCGACGCGCCAATAGCAAGCGGCATCGCGCTCGGAGTCGAGCGCGCCACAAAAGTGCCGAGGCGGCCTCTTCGGTCATCCTGAGCGAAGCGCGTCTGCGAGCGGGGTCGAAGGATCTCGCGCGGCATCTTTATGCCGCGTGATTTGCCGAGCCTTTCTGGAAAAGACGATCACGGCCGCATAGACAGCGGGCGCGACATCCTTCGCTGCGCTCAGGATGACCCAAGAGCCTCGCTTCGCCGGGATGACGGAGCGAACAGCTTCTGCTCAGGAATGACGGCGCAGGTCCGTCATGCTTTTGTCCCTGCGGTGGCAAAAATCTGTCTCTGCGGCGAGTCACTCGCGCTTCTGCGCCCAGATAAAGCCGCTGGCGAATTGATTTTCCCGCCTTAGGAGTTCAGGCCTGACATCGGTCTGAAAGTTGCTCCTGCTGAAGACGGGGCGAAATCTCCGTATGGCACATCGAATACTGATCGTCGAGGACAATCCGGTTGACCAGCGTCTGTTCGAGCAGGCTCTGAGCGACCCCACACGCGAAATCGAAATCTGCAGCGACGGGCGTGAGGCGCTGGCCGCCTTCGAGCGCCGCGCCGCCGACGTCGTTGTCTCGGACATCATGATGCCCAACATGGAGGGCATCGAGCTGCTCAACGAGCTGCATCGCCGCGTACCCGGCCTGCCGATCATCCTGGTCACCCGTTTCGGCAGCATCCCGGCTGCGGTGGCGGCGATGCACGCCGGCGCTTTTGACTACGTCACCAAGCCGGTGGAGGTCTTCGAATTGCAGACGCGGGTCAAGCGCGCGCTCGAAATCGACCAGCTCCAGCATGAGAACGACACCCTGCGCCAGGAGCTTTCCGGGCGCTTCGGCCCCGACTCGGTGGTCGCCGAAAGCATCGAGAGCCGCAAACTGATGGAACTGGTGCGGCGTATCGCGGCCAGCCACTCCACGGTGCTGATCCAGGGCGAGAGCGGCACGGGCAAGGAGTTGGTCGCGCGGCTGGTGCACTATTGGAGCGACCGGGTGGGGCGTCCCTTTGTCGCGGTCAACTGCAAAGCCTTCGCCGAGAGCGTGCTCGAAAGCGAATTGTTCGGGCATGAGAAAGGCGCCTTCACCGGGGCGATCACGGCACGTCAGGGATGCTTCGAGCGGGCCTCGGGCGGCACGCTGCTGCTCGACGAGATCGGCGATGTCAGCCCCGAATTCCAGGCCAAGCTGCTGCGCGTGTTGCAGGAGGGCGAAGTGCTGCGGGTCGGCGGCTCTGAGCCGCGGCGGATCAACGTGCGCGTGGTGGCGGCTACCAACAGCTCGCTCCAGGACAAGGTTGCCGCGGGACACTTTCGCGAGGACCTCTATTTCCGGCTCAACGTTATTCTTATCCAGCTTCTGCCCCTGCGCGAGCGGCGCGAGGATATCCTGGCGCTGGCGCGCAATTTTCTGGCCCGGATGGCGACCGAGGCCGGCCGCCATATGACGCTCGACCCGGAGGCTGCGGAGATGCTGCTCAGGCACTCGTGGCCGGGCAACGTGCGCGAACTCGAAAACGCGATCGAACGGGCCGTGGTTCTCACCCGCTCCGACATCATCACCACCGCCGACCTGATGCTCGACCGCGTCGGCGGATCGCTGCCGGCCCATCCCACGAGCGTCGCGCCCGCCGACAACTCCGCTCTCACGCCGGCGCTGGACGAGGCGGACCTGCGGGCTCGCCGTGCGGCGGCTTTGGAGAAGAGCGGCGATGTCGGCCTCAGCGAGTATCTCGACAAGGCCGCCGGCGAACGAATCGCGCGGGCGCTAGCCAAGGCCAAAGGCAATCGGGCCGAGGCCGCACGCAGCCTCGGTATCGGCCGTGCGACGCTGTATCGTTTCATGCGGCGGCTGGGTAACGAGTCGATCGGCGAGCAGCGCGACAATGAACCCAGCGAACAATAATTCGCGCGCAATATCACGCGACGCGCCCGACGCAGGCACGGTCGGCGCAATTACGGGCGGCGAAAGCACGGTGAGCCTCGCCCGGATCGATCGCTTACGCAACTCGATGCCCGGCAAGGACTCCCTGCTCGACGAGTTGATCGACCTCTTTGTCTCCGACCTGCCCAAGCGCCTGAACGCGATCGCACAGGCCATCGAGCGCGCCGACGCGTCGAGCAAGATGAACCTGGCGCTGCAAGCCCACGCGCTGCGCGGCAGTGCGGCTAATTTTGGCGCCAGCCATCTCGACGAGCTATGCGGGAAGCTTGAAGAGATCGGTGTGGATGGGACACTCGCGGAGGCGCCCGCGATGCTCGAGGAGCTCGGGCGTGAAAGCGCGCGGGTGCGCGCCGCGCTGCTGGCGCTGAAATCAAATATCGCGCCGAACCCGTCGCGTTAGAAGTCCAGCGGCAGCTCGAGAAAGCTGTGATAGATGAAGTCGCGATGCTCGAGCAGGATGGATGTCGTGGCGCTCCTGATTGTCGGATCGGTGTTGGTATAGACGCGCCTGAACGCCGGCGACAACGGGCATAGCTCGTCGGGCAGCGGATCGTTCATCACCGCGAAGGTCGCCCAATAGATGTCCAGTGCGCTGAGCGCGTCGCCGATGAAGAACCGGCTGCCGCGCTTGCGCTGCGATTCGAGCCGGGCGGTTAGGGCGTTGAGAATTCCCGCCAGGCGCACCGGCGCGGCCTCGGCCGCCGCCTTGTCATAGCCGTACTTATTGGCCAGGTATTGGAAGAGCCGGCGCCCCGCTTCGTCGGGGTTTTCAAGGCCCTTGGCGGATGATCAGCAACCGCTTCGTCCATCCGAATCCGTTCTCGCCGCAGATTTCGTTGGCATGGCCGAACATCAGGATGCGATCCTCGCGGTTGGCCGGAATCAGCGGCGGATTGGGCTGAAGCCGCTCAGCCAGGTAGAGCTGGTCGTTCCAGAGACTGCGCGGCCATTCGTCATTCCAGACCATTACGGGGGCGCTCGCCTGCGCGGTCCATTCGAGCAACTCGCGATTGGCGCCGCCCAGTTCCTGGCTCACTTTGACGAAGGGAATTTTCTTTACGTGGAGGATGCTCTTGGCCGCCTCGCTCCATGGTCCCGGCACTCCGGGCGTCAACACCAGCCGCAGTCCCGTCATCGCACGCGCGCGCGCTACTTCGATATATTCCGCCATGGCGTCATTCTCCCCCGCATGGATTATGCGTCAGCCGGCGCCTGTCCGCCGGAAGCTTGACCGGCGAGCGGTACAAAGGCCGCAGCTCTCGACATCAAGCTTGTCTCAGAAAAGCGCGCAAAAAGAAAACCCCGACAGAAAGACACGCTTCAAGAGCGATTGCCGCTTTCGAAAGTGCAGGAGCCGGCCAGAGCCGAAGAAACAATTTGCCTTTTCACCTGCATTTGCAGTTATTGACCGAACAGGCGCGAGAAACCCACCATCGAGGAGACCGAGCGATGAAGCAGATCATCTATGCCATGCAGTTCAAGGGACAGGGCGGCCCGGGCGGATCGCCGAACGTGCTCAAGGCTACGACGAGTTCCCCGAGCTCCACGCTCACCACCGTGATCGGTCCCGAAGGCGTGCACGGCAGCGTGCAGCCGGCGGCCGGCGGCAAGGCCTCGTTCGAGTCGGAAGTGACGGTCACCGGCGAGACCTCATTCGTGGAGTCGGGCAGCATCCGCTTCGGCGACGGCAATCATCGCCTGCGCTTCAGCACGGTGGGACAGGGATATCTCGGCGACAGCCCGGAGCCGAAGCTCAAGTCGGGAGCCGTGATGTGGAAGGTCGATGGCGGCGAGGGGCAGTTTGCCGGCGCCAGCGGCTATATCACGTCGAACTTCACGATGGACGAAGCGGGCCACGTGACCGACAACCAGTTCGGCGTGATCTACGTCAAATAGAAGCGCGCCGGGGCTATCAAATAGAGAGCGCGCCGGCCTGCGCCGCGCATCCACCGGGAGCGGTTGCGGGAGCGGCCTGGGGATGCGGGGCGCGGGACGCGCTCAGTGTTCGAGCATGCGCGAGAGCGTGCGCGCGGTATAGTCGACCAGCGGGATGACCCGCTCATAATCCATCCGCACCGGACCGACGATCGCGACGCTGCCAAGCGGCATCGCGCCGCTCTGGTAGGACGCGGCGACCACGCTGAGGCTCGCCAGGCGCGCGTCGAAGTTCTCCGACCCGATCGACACCGTGAGCCCGCTATGCGCGACGCTGCGCTCGAGCAGGTCGAGCAGCGCGCTGCGGTCCTCGAGCGCATGGAGCAGTTCGCGCAGCCGGTTATGGTCGGCGAACTCCGGCTGGTCGGCGACCTTGGCGCTGCCTTCGACATAGACCTCGGTTGAGCCGACGCGCTCGGCCAGCGCGCCGCCAAGCGCCAGCGCGGCGCGCATGAAGCGGTCGTAGCGGGCGCGATCCTCGCGCTGCCGCTCCTCGATCCATTCGCGCGCTTCCTCCAGCGTGCGCCCGTGCAGCGCCTCGTTGAGGTAGCGCGCCATGCGGTCGAGTTCCTCCTGGCCGTGGTCGCCTTCGGTCTGGACCAGGCGGTTATGCACTCCGCCGGCGGCGGCGACGAAAATCGCCAGGACCTCGCGCTCGCGCAAGCGCACGAAGCTCACGCGCTCGAGCTTGATCGATTCCAGCCGCGGCGCCATCACCAGCGCCGCCTGCCCGGTCAGCAGCGCCAACAGGCGCGAGGTCTCACGCATCACCTCGCCCAGCTCGCGCGGCCCGGCCGAATAGCACAGCTCGATTTGCGAGCGGTCCTCGAACCCGATGTGCCGCATCGACATCACGTGGTCGACGTAGTGGCGAAAGGCGCGGTCGGTCGGGACGCGGCCGGCCGAGGTGTGCGGCTGGCGCAGGTAGCCCGCGCTCTCCAGCTCGGCCATCAGGTTGCGCGCCATCGCGGCGCGCACGCCGAGCGGGTAGCGCATCGCGATCTGCTGCGAGCCGACCGGCTCGGCCGTCGCGATGAACTCCTGCACGGTGGCGAGCAGCACCGAATGCTGGCGGTGGGATAGTTCGCCCTGTGCTGCTGGAGTTTCCATCGCGTCAACGATTCGTTGCTAAGGACCTTTTGTCTGAGTGGCCTTTGCCGACCCTGATCCGATCGCGACACCAATGCTCGCTTAACAATTCTCGTTGAGCGGAGGGCGCCGCGCAAGGGCTCGGCGCATTCGCAACTATGCATTTTAGCACAGCCGAGGCTCCTGATAGGCTCTATATCGAGCGCGCCGTCGAGCGCTGGGAGTCTCTGCGATGGCGAAAAAGGCGGCCAAACCACGGCGCTTGTACATCCCGGTCGTGCCGGCCGGCGCGTCGTGGATCGAAAGCGACAGCTACGATCGCCGCGCCTGGAGCGATATCGGGCTGGGCGCGCCCGCGATCGGCGAGCTGGTCGAGGCCGGCCGCCGCCTCGTGCCGCATTTCGACGCGCTGCTCGGCGACCTGTTCTTCGCGCTCTTCAAGTACAACCTGGTCTGGCTCAAGACCGACGCGGTGCGCAAAAGCGCGATTCTCAATCACACCATCCTCGATCGCCTCGTCGCGTCGCCCGCCTTCGAGGCGCTCAAGAGCCGCACGCTGCTCGAGGAGGACAAGGCCGCGATAGCCGCCCTCGCGCTCGCCGAACAGGCGCTCGAGCTGGTGCGCTCGGAGCGGCTGCTCAACCGTCGCGAACTGCTCGATCTCTGGGACTTGCATCATCAGGAAGAGGACCTGGCGCGAGCGCGCCGACGAGCTCAAGGCGACGGCCGAGGCGGCCGCGCCAGCCGATGGCGAGACGCCATCCGACGAGGAGCTCAAGAAAAAGATCGAGAAGCTCAAAGAGGCGGCCGCGCGCGCCGCCCAGGTCTCCGAGGCGCGGCTCAACCAGAAGGCGCGCCAGGTGACCGAGCAGATCGGCCATGCCGACCAGGGCGAGCTGCGCCGGATGGAAGCCAAGAGCCTCGGACTGGCGCAGGAGATCGACCGCGTCGCGCAGGACAGCCATGACTTCAGCCTGGAGTTCGGCCAGGGCGGCCGGCTCTCGGCCGGCGAACGGCTGGAGCTCGGGCGTCACCTCGCGCGCAATCGCAAGCTCGGCGAGCTCGCGCGGCTGGTCGGCCGCTTCAAGCAGGACGCGCGCGCGCTGCGGCGCAAAACGATGGAGCGCGGCGTGGCCGAGGCCTACGACATCGAGCGCGGCTCGGAGCTGGGGCGGCTGATTCCGGCCGAGCTGCTCGCGATGCATCATCCGGGCCTGCGGCGCGACTTCGGGCGCCGCCTGCTCGAAGGCGAACTGCTCCAGTACCGCCTGCGCGAGGAAGAGCAGAAGGGCAAGGGCCCGATGGTGGTGTGCATCGACGTTAGCTCCTCGATGCAAGGCGACAAGGAGCTGTGGGCCAAGGCGGTGAGCCTGACGCTGATGGATATCGCGCGCCGTCAGCGCCGGCTGTTCCGCGCGGTGCTGTTTTCCTCGGGCCCCGGCAGCCTCAAGGTGCTCGACCTCAATCAGGAACGCCGCTATCAGCCCGAGCTTGGCAAGGTGATGGAGCTGGCGGAATATTTTCCGGGCGGCGGCACCGATTTCCAGCAGCCGATCGATGCGGCGATGGAACTGATCGAGCACAAACGGCTGCGCCGCGCCGACATCGTGATCATCACCGACGGCGAGAGCCAGGTCGCGCCCGAATGGCTGGCCGAACTGCGCCGGCGCAAAGAGGAGCTGCAATTCTCGATCTTCGCGGTGCTGGTCGACGTCGGTTCGAGCGAGCTTTCGACGCTGGCGCAGATGAGCGACCGCGTCACCTCGGTCAAGAAGCTCAGCGCCGAGGGCACGCGCGAGATTTTCATGAAGATATAGCCCGCTGGATTGCAATGCGAGCGGTCAGATGCTAGTGCTGGAGGTCGTCGGCCATCGCCTGTATGCGGGCCAAATTGCCGAACGTCACGAGGGGCAAAGTGACGAGAACCTCTGAGAAGTTAACATACCAAAGGGGAAAGAAAATGAAGAGATTAGGCTTCAGCCTGGGATTGGCAATTGTATTCTGCGCCGCCATGTCGGCCGATGGCCAGCGCGGCGGCATATTCGTTCCGAACGGTTGGTCTTTAAAGAACGACACGTTCACTCAATTACTCGGCATCAACGATTCCGACCTGATTGCCGGCTACCACGGCATGCGAGCGTGAACAAAGGGTTCAGTGTTCACTCTGCCGAATACATTTCACCGAGCGAAAACTTTCCGGGTTCGTTACAGACTCAGGTAATCGGAATTAACAACAGCAATAAAACATCCGGATTTTACATCGATGGCGGCGGAGTCACCCACGGCTTCACTGCGCAAACGCAGTAACCGTCTTCATCGACGGTGGATTATCCGGGCACCGGATTCAATCAATTGCTCAGTCAGAACAATCACGTCGACAAGCGGCTGGCTACTTACGCTGACAGTCCGGATTTCACCGTCGATCACGCGTATATCTATAACGAGAATCGGCAGGCGTATTTCTGCTGATCGTGAATCCGCTGTCGGTCAACAGTCAGGCGACGGGCATCAACGACCATGGAGCAGGTTTGCGGTTTTTACGTCGACGTTCCAGCAGCGTTACGCATGGATTTCATGCTGAATTTCGGCACGCTGACCACGTTGGATTTTCCAGGGTCCGACGTTTACCCAGGCCCTTGGCTCTGAACAATGATGGGCCAACTGGTAGGCTTCTACCAGAACGGCCCGCGGCGGCTCACCGACGCACGGTTTCATATACAACAGTGCAACACCGGACATTTTCGGACGGTCGACGAACCCGATGGCGTGAACGTGGGTTGAGCACCACGATCGGTCAATGGGATCAACAACTCGAGGACAAATTGTAGGGTTTTACGTCGGATCAGGACGGGCCACACGAATGGATTTATTGGCACGCCGAAGTCCCTGAGCGATCAGTTCTAATTTGACCGAGAAGGGCCTGGAAATTCGAGGCTCTTCTTCGATATCCGATGCTAAGGGCTGGGGCCGGAGCCTTCCGGAATCACTGGAGCTGTGGGCTGCACGAAATCCGGACTTACATTGCAGCACAGGACGTAGCTGGTCCCGGCGCGCGGCTCCGCCTCGTAGCCGTCGAGCGAGCCGTCCGGCTCGACCCGCACGGCCTCGTAGCTCAAGGTTCCCGAGGCGCGCTGGGCGGTGAAGATGTAGTAATGGCCGACTTCCAGCGGCTCCGGCGGACCGCTGTCCGGCGTCACCTGCGCGAAATGCTCGGGCAGCTTGCCGTAGGTGACGGACTTGGTTGCGAACTTGTCGCCCGAGCCCACCACTGGCAGCTTCGAGAACACCCCGGTGTCGGCCTTTATCTCCCATACCGTCACTCCGCCGTCGAAGCGGATGATCGACGCAGACGTGCTGCGCGTCGATGCTGCGCGATTCGACCATTTCCGCGCCGTTGAATTTCGACACGCTGAGCGAAGCCAGGTAGTCGCCCTGATGCGCGTAGGAAATAGCGACGGTGGCGCCGGGCGGAGCCGAATTTGCGTGCGCTCGAACCACCCTCGGCCGGTGCGCTATTGGCGGGACTGCCCTCGAGGCGAGGCGCCTTCAGCCGGACTGCTCTCCGCCGACGGAGAGGCTTCAGGAGAGGCCTCGGCTGAGAAGGCTGTGCGGGAGCGCTCGCGTTGGCCGGTTTTCCGCGATGCAGCATCGAGCACGCGCCGAACGCGAGCGCCGCGCCGATCACCGTCAGGCGCCATAGCGTGCGCCGCATGGCCGCGCTCCTGGCTCGCAACCGCATCGTCTGGTCCGGCCTCGCGGGGGGTATCATCATCTACTGGCTGAACTCGATCGGCTGACCGCAGGCGTAGCCGCCGGCATTATAGTCGTAAACCATCCGGCCGCCGTAGTCGGCGCCCTTGGCGATAAGCGCCACCACCAGCACCAGCATCGCGAGAAAAGCTCCGCGACCTCGCGCCGGCATCGGCCGCGCGGCGATCGCCCACAGCGCAAGCGTCGCACTCAGTATCAGCACCGCGATCATTATCTGCTTGTGGTATGCCAACAGGGCCGTCTTGACCGACGGCGCGAGCATCACGCCCGGCGCCGCGTAGAGCCCGGTGGCGACGGCCGCCGCCGCGCCGAGCACGCCGAGAACCAGCGTCCACAGACCGCTCCATTGCCACGACTCGCGCCGCGCAAGAAATCCCAGCCAGTACATCAGGGCCGCCGCGGACAACAACGCGATCGGAAAGTGGACGATCAACGGATGGATGTTCTGCAGATGCTGCGCGCCGGGAAACGAGAACAGATCCCCCGCCGCCCGGAGCAGATCGGCTAACACCGGATCATTTCACCGAGTCGACAGTCAGAAACTCGACCCCACCCTTGGAGTACGATTTGCCGGTGACCGTGACTTCCTTCTCCATGTTCTTCAGCACGTCGTCGGGCAGCGCCTCGTCGTTCTTGGGCGGCAGCAGGATGTACATCTTCTCGGTTCCCTTTTCGACCAGTCCAACCGGGATACCCTTCTGCGCGCACTTGAGCGCGCACTGGGCGTGGCCCGCCCCGTGAGCGCCAACTACGTTGTAGCAGAAGGTGTCTTCCAGGTTTCCCGTGACCGACTTTTGCGCGTCAGCCGCCATTGTCAGCCCGGCGATTCCCACGACCAGCACCGCGCCAAAACCGGCAAGACCGCTAATCACTATTTTTCGCATAGCCGTTTACTCCGTTGTTAGGTTCCCGCAGTTGGTTGCGTTCCTGTTGCTTCCCCGGCCGGATTCAAGGCGCTTCGGACTCAGAAGCGATTACCGATTGCGCTAGCTGCACCACAAGCCGCGCCGCCACAACCGATTCTCCTTTTGTCGTCTATTATTCTCCATGCCTTGCACCCATCACAAGGGTTGTAGTCACGAAGGGGCGCGGGAGCACGCGCGCAATCCGGCGCCACGTTGCAAAAAGGTGAGGGTTGATTCCAAAGCCACGCCGACGCCGTCAGGCAGAGCTAGCGGCGAGCCGAACGCGCTTCGACTGGCGATGCGACGGTGCCGAACTCCTCGTCCCATTGCGCGCGCCGGCGTGGACGCACCGGTCCACCGAGCTGCTTCAGATGGCGCTCCAGGACGTCATGCAACTGCTGATCGAGACGTTCGAGGTCGGCCTCTTCAGGTATCTTGGGCCGTTCGTGATCCTCGGAGATGCCGCGCCGCCGCCGCCCATAGAGCTCCTGCATCCGCAACTCGGCCTTGGCCAAAAGCGCCTTGTAGCGCTGGTCGAGCCGGCGCAGCGACTCGTTGAGCTCGGCGATCGCGATATAGCGCCGGCGCAGCAGGAACCATTCGAGTACCGTCAGCGCCGCCACGCCGAGCAGCAGCAGCGAGACGATGACCGCGCTGTAGAAGGCGGCGCGCCACCACGGCAGCATCCGCACTTCATGCGTCAGCTCCCGGTTGCTGGCGGTGAGCTGCTGCATCTGGGATTGCAGGCTGGTTTGCGTCGCGGTAGAGTTGTCGACGCGCTTCTGCAGGTCGGCAACCTGGTCGTTGAGCTTCTGATTCTCGGCGGTCATCTCGCGCATCCGCGCCGCGAATGGGTTGGGAATCCGCAGCGTCTGGCCAACCTCCAGCGTCGAATCAAGTTCGAGCCGGTTGGCATGCGCGATGTCATCAGCCTGGATCCCGAACGTAGAGGCGATCGAACCCAGCGAATCACCCGACCGCACAGTGTAGGAAAACTCGCCGCTGTGGCGAGCTGGAGCGGGAGCCGAATCTTCCGGAGCGCTGGTCGTATCGGTCGCGGCAGAGTCTGGCGCGCGACGTTTCATCTTGAGCGTAACTTTGGGCGTAACCCGAGGACACCGCCAAGCATAGGCCCGACAAGGCGAGGGCCGTTAGGAATGCGAGGGAAAATTTCATGATCCTGATGCTGATGCCGCGGCGCCACGATATGTCCACCAGCGTAAATGCAAGCAAGCGGAGATGCAAACCGGAATATATTGAGAGATGGGCGTGGATCCGTTTTATTCGGCCCAAACGTGATTTTGCTGCCTGAGCCACTCATCCGCCGCGCGCCGGCGCATCACGGCGACAAACTCCTGGTTGCCCGCCGCACCGCGGATCGGCGCTTCGACCGCGCCCACCACCTCGAGTCTCAACCCGGCAGCAAACTCCAGCACTTCGTCGACTGCCCGACGACGCTCCGCATCGTCACGCACCACCCCGCCCTTGCCCACTTTGCCCTTGCCTACTTCGAACTGCGGTTTGATCAGCGCAACGATTTCGACCGCCGGGGCGCTCAGCTCGAGCACCGGAGGCAGCACGAGGCGCAGCGAGATAAAGCTCACGTCGATGACCACGATATCGGGAGCGTAGGGCAGACTGCCGGCCTGGACCAGGCGGATATTGGTGCGGTCGAGCACGGTTACTCGCGAGTCGCGGCGCAGCCGCTCGGCGATTTGTCCGTAACCGACGTCGAGCGCGATCACGTGGGCGGCACCGCGGCGCAGCAGCACGTCGGTGAAGCCGCCGGTCGAAGCGCCAACGTCCATCGCGCGGCGGCCCGCAGGATCGACATCGAAATGATCGAGCGCGGCGGCGAGCTTAATCCCGCCGCGGCTCGCGTACTCGGGCGCTCCGCCGACCAGCGCGATGGTGCTCCGCTCGTCGACGCTCTGGTCGGCCTTGAGCGCGGGCTGCGAATTGACCCGTACGCGTCCGGCCATGATCAGACGCTGCGCGCCCTCGCGGCTGGGCGCCAGGCCGCGCCGCGCCATCTCGAGGTCAAGCCGCCGCCGCGTCGCCATCAGTCCCGGCGCTCCGCTCAGAACGGAATGTCTTCGTCGTCTTTTTTGTGGCCGTCTTTTTTGCGTCGTGTTCCCGATGGCCACTTTCGGCTTTGGCTGCCGCCGGGTCGTAGGGCGTCGTTTTGAGCTCGCCCTGGGCGTTGCGCATCAGCAGTTCGACTTTGCGCTCGACCTCGTCGAGCTTCTGGTTGAGCGAGCGGACCAGGCCGACGCCGCGTTCGAAGGCCGTAATCGAATCCTCCAGCGAGAGCTCGCCGGAGTCGATCTGCGCGACGATTCCTTCGAGGTCCTTGAGCTCGTCTTCGAACTTCCTGCGGGTGGTGGCCATCGCTTAGCCTCGGATGTGACGCGCACGGCTCAAGATTGGCGCGCGATGGTGCGGGCGCGCAAGCGGCCGCGGCTTAGCCGCAGATCGAGTTCGTCGCCGACTTCGACCTGCGCGGCGTCGACCACGGCACGGCCGTCGCGCAGGTTTATCGCCACGGCGTACCCGCGCTCGAGCACTTTAGCGGCGAGGTCGAGTCCAGGCGCGCCGCCAGCGCCGCCAGCGCGGCGCTCGCGGCGCCCCTGGGCGCGTTCCATCGCCGCGCCCAGCCGCACCGCCGCTGCCGCCACGGCGGCGCGCCTGCGCTCGGCCATCGCGCGCGGCGCCGCTTCGCCCAGCCGCGCCGCCATCGCCTCAAGGCGCATCCGCATCCGCGCGACGCGCGCACCCATCGCCTGCGCCAGATGGAGCGCGACGCGCTCCGATCCCAAGCCGCAGTGCGCGCGCGAGCGCGCCGGGCGGTACGAGGTGCGCGCCCAGCGCGCCGACGTGGCGGCGCCGATCGCCAAGCCGCGAGGCGAGCGCCGCCGTCAGCTCGGCCGCCGCTTCATCCGCGCGCTGGCGCGCCTGGCGCAGCGCCGCGCGCGGTTCGCGCAAGCGCGAGTTGAAATGGTCGACGCGCCGGCGATGGTCCGACAGATGCGCTTACCACGGCGCCGTTGAGCGTCGCCCCGGTTTCGTCAAGCCGCCGGCGCAGCTCGGCCTTGTCCGGCACCACGAGCTGCGCGGCGGCGGTCGGAGTCGGCGCGCGCACGTCGGCGACGAAGTCGGCGATGGTGTAGTCGATTTCGTGGCCGACGGCCGAGATCACCGGAATTTGCGAGCGATGGATCGCGCGGGCGACCGTCTCTTCGTTGAAGGCCCACAGATCTTCGAGCGAGCCGCCGCCGCGGCCGACGATCAGCACCTCGGCGCGCGCGTCGCGCGTTGAGGTCATCGATCGCCTGCGTGATTTCGGCCGCCGCGCCCGCGCCCTGCACGCGCGCGGGCCGGATGATGAGATGCACATTGGGATAGCGCGCGAGCAGGATGGTCACGATGTCGCGCAGGGCCGCGCCGCCGAGCGCGGTTACGATTCCCACCACCGCGGGCAAAAACGGCAGCGCCCGTTTGCGGCCCTGGTCGAACAATCCCTCGCGTCCCAGCCGCTCCTTGAGCTGCTCGAAGGCGAGCTGCAGCGCGCCGAGCCCGCGCGGCTCCATCTCTTCGGCATAGAACTGGAGCGCGCCGCGAGTTTCGTAGAGGTCGACCCGGCCGCGCACCACGACCTGCATCCCGTCGCCGACTTTGAAACGAAGCCGCGCGGCCGCCGAACGGAACATCACGACGCTTATCGCGCTGTTCGGGATCCTTGAGCGTGAAGTAGAGATGGCCCGAGGGAGCGAGGCGGGCGTTGGAGACTTCGCCCGCCACCCAGCACTCGTCAAGATTGGCCTCCAGGGTCTCGCGCACCATCCGCACCAGTTGCGTGACGTTGAGCGCCCGCACCTGGCCACGAAGCGAGAGTTCGAGCTGGCCGGCCATGCGGCCAACTTACCAGATGGGCGCCGCCAAGCGTAAGGCGCTCGCCGACGAAGCCAGTGAAACGAGGAAGCCAGTTAAACTGGCCGAGGCAGATACGCGACTGACGGCGACTGTGCAAAACGAAGCCGCCGCCCACGACGCGGGCGGCGGCTTTGCCAAGATTAGCAAACTTGAATTGTCGGCCTGGCGCTACTGGTCGGAGCCGTCCGAGCCGGAATCATCGGAGCCGCCAGGAGCGACCGCCGCGGCCGGCGCCGCTTGCGGCGGAGCGATGTCGTTGCGCGCGAGCTGGAGCTTGTAGCTGCGCCAGTTATCCAGCACCTGGATCGCGCGATCGAGTTGGACGTCGGTCTGCTCCTTGGAAGCGCCCGCGCCGCGTAGCCTTGGAATGTTTCGAGGGTCCCGCGGCCGGAGCGCTGCCGTCCTTGCCGGCGGGCGCAGTGGGCGCTTTCAGGACGCCATTGTTCTTGAAGTGATGCAGCAGGTCGCTCTCGCGAATCTCGGTGTCCTGGTTGATGGTCGCGCCTTCCTGCTCAAGCGAGGCCAGCGTGGTCTTGGGCGGCTCGGACGTCACGTCGGGCGTGATGCCGACGGCCTGAATCGAGCGGCCGTTGGGCGTGTAGTAGCGCGCCGTGGTCAGACGCAGGGCGGAATGATCGTCGAGCGGCAGAATGGTCTGCACGGAGCCCTTGCCGAAGGTCTGGGTGCCGACGGTGATCGCGCGACGCTGGTCCTGCAGCGCGCCGGCGACGATTTCGCTCGCGCTCGCGCTGCCGCCGTTGACCAGCACCACCATCGGGTAGTCCACGAAGTCCTTCTTGCGATGCGAGAAGTACTTCTGCTGCTGATTCTCCTGGCGGCCCTGGGTATAGACGATAAGCCCGCCGTCGAGGAATTCGTCGCCGACCTGCACCGCCTGGTTCAGCAATCCGCCCGGGTTGTCGCGCAGATCGAGCACCAGTCCCTTGATCTGGCCGTTATGCTGCGCGCGGAATTTGTCCAGCGCCTTTTGCAGATCGTCGCCGGTGCCCTCTTCGAAGCTGCTGACGCGGACGTAGTCGTAGCCGTGGCGCAGATCCTTGGCCTTGACCGACTTTATCTTGATAACCTCGCGGGTCACCGTCACCGTGAACAGCTCGGGCACGCCCTTGCGATGGATGGTCAGATGGATCTTGCTGCCCTGCGGCCCGCGCATCCGCTTGACCGCGTCGGTCAGCGTCATGCCCTTGGTAAAGTCGTCGTTGATCTTGACGATCTGGTCGCCCGCCTTGACCCCGGCCTTGTAGGCGGGAGTGTCCTCGATCGGCGAGACGACGGTCAGCAGATCGTCCTTGACGGTAACTTCGAGACCCAGCCCACCGAAGCTGCCGCGGGTTTCGACTTCGAGGTCACGATAGAGGTCAGGCGTGAGGTAGGCGCTATGCGGATCGAGCGAGGCCAGCATCCCGGTTATCGCGCCGTTGATGAGTTGCTTGGTGGTGACCGGCTCGACGTAGTTCTTCTGTACGATCGCCAGCACGTTGGCGAAGGTCGCCAGTTCCTTGTACGTGTCGTCGGGCAGCGCGTCGGCGCGCCGCACCGCGATCTCGGCCACCAGGACCAGGATCGCTACCGCGCATACACCAGCGACCAGAAAGGGTGAACGATTGCGTTTCATTACTTACTCGCAGCTAGAACCCGCCACGGTGAGCGCGGGGGTTGATTGTTTAGCATATTCTTTGCGCACTCCGGACGCCACAACCCCTCTCGCGCCGGACAGTGTCTGCCAGGGCAGCGTCTCGTTTGCAGTCGCGGCGTGACCTCTTCTCTCAACCCTTGTTGTCCTTGAGCAGTTCCTCGAACGCGTCGCGAATTGCGGGCTGCGACCAGTCAAACGCCCCCGAGTGATGGGCGACGATACGGCCCTCGCGATCGATTATGAAAGTCTCGGGAACTCCGCTCACGTTGTAGGCCTCGGCGACCGCGTTTTTCGGATCGAGCAGCACGTCGAAGTGGTAGCCGTGCTTCTTGACGTAGGCCATAACCTCTTCGCGGCTGCCGGTATCCTGGCTGATGGCCAGCATCACAAAACCCTTGTCGCCGTGCAGCCGCTCGTAGAGCTTTTCCATCGAGGGCATCTCTTCGCGGCACGGCGCGCACCAGGTCGCCCAGATATTGAGGAACACGACCTTGCCGTGCAAGTCGGCCATCGAAACCGAATCGCCCTGCAAATCCGTCAACTTGAACGGCGCGGCCTTTTCGCCCGCCGCCACTGGCCCGTGCTCGTCGGCGCCCGGAATACTGGCGGTCTCCTCCATCTGTTGCGGCGCCGGAGCGATGGCACGCCGAATCTGCGAGAGACGCAATCAGCAGCACGCTCACCAGCAGCGCCGCGCCGGCGATTGTGGAGAGCAGCTTTACCCGCGGAGTCATCCTAAGTCTTGCGCTAATTTGCTTCCACGCCCGCGCTACGCGCCCGCCGCCACTTTCGCACTGGGACGGCTCTGCGGCGCCGGCTCCTCGCGCGTCCATCCGGAGAACACGCCGCCGGTCAGGTACAGTGCGACGAGCGCCGGCCACCACCATCGCGAGCGCGATAAGCTGGGCCTCGCTCAACCCCCACAGCACGCGCGGGTTGATTCGCAGGAACTCGACCATGAAGCGGCACGCTCCCACCAGCACCAGGTAGAGGTAAAAGATGCGGCCCTCGATGCCGGCCCGCCGGCGCATCGACCACAGGATGAAAAACACCGCCGTGTAGAGAATGGCTTCGTAGATGGGCGTCGGATGCACTCTAACGCCGGGGAAAAAGCCCGACACCAGGTTCGCCGTGGGGATCTAGCTTGAGCACGGTCTGCGGACCCCAGCCCACGATCGCTTTGGGGTAAGCGACCGCCCACGGCAGCGTCGAGGGTGCGCCCCAATCGCCGTCGCCCGACAGATGGCATCCGATACGGCCGAGCGCCTGTCCAATAGCCAGCGCCGGCCCGCACATGTCGGCGGTCGCGCCGACCGAAACCTTGTAGTGGCGCGCGACGAAGTAGGCGGCCGTCACGCCGCCGATAAAGCCGCCGAACCAGACGAACCCCGAGCCCGACCATACGATCGTAATCGGGTCGGCCATGTAGAGCCGCCAGTTGTCGAGCACGTCATACAGACGAGCGCCGATGATGCCTCCGAGCGCGCCCCACAGCACGACGGCAGTGGCGTACTCGGGGTCGATCCCGCGGCGGGGACAATCGGCGGCGATCACGAGGTCGGCGGCGATAAAGCCGAGCGCCATCATCAGCCCATAGCTATAGATGGTGAGCGTCAGCGGATGGCCGAACAGATGAAGCGGTCCCAGACGCAGCAGAATCGGAATCATTGCACCTCCAACTATAGTACGGAGCGAAGCCCGCAAACCAGCGCGTCGCGCCGCGGCACGCTGTCCTGATCATTCGGACAGCGCCTGCTGCGGCGCGCTTTGCGCACGACGACTCGGCAGTATATATGACGGCGGGATGCGAGCGGTTGTTCAACGCGTGAGCCGGGCCGAAGTCAGCGTCGGCGGCAAGTGTCTCGGTCGAATCGGCCCGGGCTTCGCCGTGCTGCTCGGCGTGGCGCGCGACGATACCGAAGCCGACGCGGAATTTATCGCCGATCGCATCCTGGGCCTGCGCGTATTCGCCGACGCGGCGGGCAAAATGAACCTGGCGCTGGGCGCGGTCGGCGGCGAACTGCTGGTGATCTCGCAATTCACGCTGCTCGCCGACACCAGCGGCGGACGGCGCCCGTCATTCATCAAGGCGGCGCCGCCCGAACTTGCGCTGCCGCTGTACGAGCATTTCCTGTCGCTCGTGCGCGCGCGCGGTGTTAAAGTTGAGACCGGTGAGTTTGGCGCCCACATGGAACTGGCGCTGGTCAATGATGGGCCGGTGACGATCATTCTGGACAGCCGGGTGCGTTGAGATGGCACGGGCAGGTTTCTACGCCGTCGAGTCGGGCAAAATCTCGTTTCGCCGCGACGGCAACTGGTACAGCGACGACGAGCGGATCGACAACCCGCGTATCGCACTGCTCTTCAGCCGCAGCATCCGGCAAAATCCCGACGGCAGCTTCTACCTCCAGGTCGCCGAGGAGCGCGCCCCGATTACCGTCGAGGACACGCCCTACGTGGTCAAGGCGATCGAGGGCGACGCGCAAAGCGGCTTTACGATCGTGCTCAATGACGAGGAACGCGAGCCGCTCGACCCGGCCACGCTCGAGGTCGGCGCCGACAACGTGCTCTATTGCCGGGTCAAGGGCGGCGCGATGCGCGCGCGCTTTCTGCGCAACGCCTACTACCATCTGAGCCCCGGCTTCGAGGCCGACGAGCGCGGCGGCTTCTCGATCGCGATGCGCGGCCGGCGCTATCCGCTTTTGCGCGCGGGTTCGGCGCGCAGGGACGATTGATTCCGTCGCGCGACCCGCGCGCCCGGTCGAGCATCCCGGTCCTTCGTATAGTGCATATCGCATATACTGCATATCGTGCATATCGTGCTGGTGCGGCCCGAGATTCCGCAGAACACGGGATCGATCGCGCGCCTGGCGGCGGCGACGCATACGCGGTTGCATCTGGTCGGCCCGCTCGGCTTCTCGCTCGAGGACCGATATCTCAAACGCGCCGGACTCGACTATTGGCCGCTGGTCGATTTGCGGACTTATGCGGGATGGGACGAGTTCGCGGCGGCCGAGAATCGGCAAGGTCCGGAGCAAGCCCCGACCGAGATCAACGGGCCTGGCGACAATGGCGGTCCGCACTTGAAATATTTCTCGGCGCGCGCCAGGAAAAGTCCTACCTCGAAGCCGATTACGCGCCGGGCGACTTCCTGGTTTTCGGCAGCGAGACCAAGGGGCTGGGCGAGGAATTTCTGGGCACGCGGACGGAGGCGACCTACAGGATTCCGATTTTCGAGCCCGGCGTGCGAAGTCTCAACCTGGCCAACGCCGTGTCGATCGTGCTCTACGAAGCGCTCCGCCGGACCGGACGGCTCATCGCGTAGCGGTCGGCCCGCCGGGCGTGCGAATGCCGGTGTCGACCCAAATATCGAGCCGCGTCTGGCCGCCGGGGCTTATCGCGACTATCGCGGGCAGGTTCCTGGCCGCGCCTGAGAATCCCGCGCCGCGCTCCACGCGGTAGTTGCCCGGCGGCAGCGTCACGCGATAAAGCCCCTCGCTGTCGGTGCGCGCGGTCGCGACCACTTTATCTTTGAAGTCAAGGATTTTAAGCTCGGCTCCGACGACCGGCAAAGGAGAGGACGGAGCGCCGGACCGACTGACCGGAGACATCGGGCCTCGCGTGATTCCACCCGTAAGAGCGCCGTATGAGGTTTCGGACGGACCGCCGCCGCCCCGTGTGCAGCCCGCGATCGCGAGCGCGAGCGCAATCACGAGGCAGGGCAGTCGCGCCCGGGCGAGCATCGGGGTCATCACCTCCACGCACCGGAGCCTATCGCATCGAGGCCGGCGCTGCCCGCGCGTCGATTCATGAAAGCCACTGAACCTGTTTCATTTTGTTTTAGGCACAATTCTCACGCGCGCTGACGCGGCGGGGTTTCAATCATCTGAGGCAGCGGCGATCCTTGAGGTCCGCCGCGCGCGATCAGTCGCGCGAGTCAACCGCGAGCGAGTCAACCGGGACGGAGTTAACCGCGATGGATGTCGAAGTCTTCACCAAAGATGGATGCAAATCGAGCCGCCGCGTGAAGGAGTTTCTCGCGCGCCACGGCATCGGCTTCGTCGAGCGCAACCTCTCGTCCGACGCCGCCACGCGCGCCGCGCACGCCCGATTGGGCTATCGCGGAGTTCCGGTAATCCGCACGGGCGAGCGCCTGGTCTGTGGCTTCAGGGAACAGGCTCTGAGGAAACTGCTGGGAATTCTATAGACGCGTTCGCCAACCCAAGCCGCGAATCCATCCATCCTCATCCACAGAATTTTTTGCGCGCACTTAAAATCGATGCGACCCGATCGCGCTAGCCGTGTTTCTTCCCGCTCCCACAGCCAGCGGCGCTGGCCGTATCCTCCGCCTGATGCGTCGCGTCGGCCCCATGCTCGACGATCCCCGTCGGCAGACCGTCGATACTCTGGTTGTTGAGCGTGCGCCACATCTCCTCAACCGCCTCGGGGCCGTGGTTCTCCCAGTAACGGGTGAGCGTGTCGCGCGGCTCAACTGAGTCGAAACGCGGCACAGCGTAGCCGCACGAGGTCATCACGCCCTCGACCGTGATGTCCATGATCTGGCGTTCGGCCGGCCGCGGATCGGAACCGAAGCGGCAGCGCAACGTCTCCCACTCGGGGTCGGCCGGGCGCACGGCGCGGCCCCGCCCATAGATTCGCAACACGCGCGCCAGTTGGCCGAAGCCGCAGAACATGACCGTGATGCGGCCGTTGTCGCGCAAATGGGCCGCGGTCTCGTTGCCGCTGCCGGTGAGGTCGAGGTAGGCCACGCGGCGATCGCCCAGGATGCGAAACGTGTCCATCCCCTTGGGGGAGACGTTGACCCGGCCCTCGCGCGGCGCGGTGGCGACGAAGAAAAGCGGCTGCGCCATGATGAAGTCGTTGAGCTCGTCGCTTAGCGCGTCGTGGAATTTCGCCATCTCCGGTCTTCCTCGGCCCGCGTCAACCCGCATCGAGCGGCACGCGCGTCAGAATCGTACGGCGCGCCTAATGGCCGCGCGTCCCGCACGTCCCGCATCCACTGGCGCATCCTCCGCCCGCCGCTCCCTTGTCGGGCGGCGGCCCGAAATAGTAGCCCTCTTGTTCCAGCTCGCCGGCCTTGATCCAGCGAAGCGGCTCTCCGATCTCGGCGTCGCAATGCACGCAGCATCTGCGCTCGCGATCGCCGTCATCGAGGGCGACATGTACCAGCACGACGCGCCCGCAGGCGGCGCAATGGGCGGTGGGAAAGGTCGACGCGTTGAGCGACAGATCCTTCATTGCGGAGGCCAGTCCTTTATTGCCAAATCCTCCAATATGAAGACGAAATGGCGCATCATTGGTCCAGCGCCGTGTATAGCAAGTGCGCGTATATTAGTCTAATCCCCCGCCGGCGCCAGATCATCACCCGGCACTTTGGAATACGCGCAATAGAATACACACGATAGAACTACGCAGAACTACGATGGACTGGAAGGACCCGTGGCTATGGATTGCGGTGGCATGCGGCATTGCCGGCGGAGTCGCGATGTTCCTCCCGTTCGGACGGGTGCTGAAATGGCGCGCGCGGATGCTGGAGCGGATGGACGGCGCGCCCAACCGGACCGCGCTGTCGATCAAGCTGGAAGCGGGGACGCTGGGATGGGCGGTCGCGGGGGCGATCGTATTCCTGTTCCTGCCCACGCTGCTGCTGCCGCATGGAACTGGAATCTTCTACCTGGCCGGATTCATGGTCGGGATGAGCTATAAGCGGCCGCGTTTCAACCGCCAGATGGAAGCGATCGGGATTGCGCCGCACGCCACTCGCCGCCGCCCGGGCAACGAGGCCCCGCATTGACGCCGGTTCTCACAGAGATTCAGCACCGCCTCTGGCAGGATGTTGAGTTAATACAAAAATCGCTCCGCGTTGATCCTTCACTTCGGCAACCTTCGTTCAGGATGACAGAAAGAAAGGTCTCGCTTTCCGTCATCCTGAGCGTCAGCGAAGGATCTACGCGAAGCGATGGATCTCTTTGGATAGTGTCTCACTGAGACACTACCGAGGGATGGAATAAACAGCACTGCAATTGACCTCACGGGCGCACGTACGGCTCGCCCAGCGCGCTCGGCGCGTCGGCCTGGCCGCCGAAGCCCGCCAGCACCACCAGGGTCAGCGCATAGGGCAGTGCGAGGAACACCTGGTACGGCACCGCCGTGCCGAGCGCCTGCAAGCCGAACTGCAACGCCATCGCCGCGCCGAACAGCACCGCGGCCGCCGCGCATCCCCACGCCTTCCAGCGCCCGAGAATCACCACCGCCAGCGCGACGAAGCCGCGGCCGGCCGACATTCCCTCGACGAAGGTGCCCGCGTAGGCAAGGGTCAGGAACGCGCCGCTCAGACCCGTCAGCACGCCCGCGACCAGCAGCGCCTCCCATCTCAGCCGATACACGCCGAGCCCCAGGGCGTCGGCCGCCTCGGGCCGCTCGCCCGCCGCGCGCAAGCCGCAGCCCATAGCGCGTGCGCGAGATCACGAGCGCGAGCAGCGGCACCATCGCGAACGCCACGTATACCAGCACGTTCTGGTCGAAGAATGCGCGGCCGACGACCGGAATGCGCGCGAGCGGTCCCAGCGCCACCGCGCCGAACTGCCTCACCACGAAGGCGCTGCCGGTCACGCCAAACATCTGGCGGTAGAAAACGCCGGTCAACCCGAGCGCGAGGATATCGAGCGCGGTCCCGGCTACGACCTGGTTCACCGCGAGGTTGACGACCAACAGCGCCAGCAGCGCGTTGAGCGCGACGGCCGCGGCGACTCCCGCCAGCAATCCGAGCGCGAGGCTGCCGCTGAAGTAGGCCGCCGCCAGCGCGAAGAACGCCCCGGCCAGCATCGAGCCCTCGATGCCGACATTGATCACGCCGCTTTGCTCGACCAGCAACTCGCCGAGCGCCGCGAGCAGAATCGGCGTCGCCATCGCGACCGTCGAAGCCAGAAACGCCTCAAGCATCGCCGCCGCTCCCGGCCGGCGCATCGGCCTCAGGAGCCGACGAGCGCGCCGCGGCGCCGCCGCCGAGCCATAGCGTATCGCTAAGTCCCGCCCACGCCCTGGTATCGAAGGCAAGCAGAATCAGGATCACTATCCCCTGGATCACCTGCACCAGCACCGGCGATACGCCCTGGCTGCGCTGCATCGCCTGCGAGCCGTTGTCGAGCGCGCCGAACAGCAGCGCCGTCAGCATCACGCCGAGCGGATTGAGCCGCGCCACCAGCGCCACCGCGATCGCCTCGTAGCCCCATCCGGGCGAGAAACTCTCGTACAGCCGATGCGTGATCGCCGAAACCTGGACCGCGCCGCCCAGGCCGGCCAGCGCCCCACTGAGCGCCATCGTCGCGATCCCCAGCCGCGCGACCGGGATGCCGAAGAACGCCGCGACGCGCCGGTTGCGGCCCATCGCGCGCAACTCGAAACCGCTGCGACTGTGGAAGAGCCAGAGCCACGACGCCAGCGCCAACGCCACCGCGAGAATCATCCCGGCGTTGAGCCGGCTCGGCAGCGCGAACATCCAGAGCTCGGCCGCGCGCGCGATGGGCGCGCTCTTGGGATACGAGCGCGAGGGCTCGATTAGCGGGCCATGCACGGCGTAGCTCAGGAGTTGCACGGCGACGAAGTTGAGCATGATGGTGCTGATGACCTCGCTCACCGCGCGCCGCTCGCGAAGCCATCCGCACGCGGCGCTCCAGAGGGCGCCGCCCGCCGCGCCGGCCAGCAGCACCAGTCCCACCGCTAGCGGCCGGGGCCATCCGCCTAACGCGATTCCCAGCGCGCCCGCGGCCAACGCGCCCACCAGCAACTGGCCCTCGGCGCCGATATTCCATAGCGCCCCGCGAAAGGCGATCGACACCGCAAGCCCGGTGAACACCAGCGGCGTGGTTTTGACCAGCGTGTCGGTGGCGGCGAGCCAGTTGCCGAACGCGCCCTCCCATAGCGCGGCGAAGACGGCGAGCGGCGAGGCGCCAAGCGCAAACAGGATGAGCGCGATGAGCGCGGCCGAAAGCACGAGCGCCGCGACAGGCTTGCCGAGCCGGGCGAGCATCACGGCGCGACGTTAGCCGAGCGGCGCGGTTTCACCAACCCTCGTTTCCAGGACCGCTCCTTTCTAGGACCGCACCGGGCGGACACTGCCGGCATCGCACGACTACTCGCTTCGCATCACGATGACGGTTCTGGTCCACATTCCTGATTCCTGCTGGCTTGACAGTCTTGTGGCTTTAGCTTAACTCGCAAACCATGCGTTGGTTACTTAAAGCTACATATATCGTCGCGGCTATCCAGCTCCTCAACATAGTGCCAGCGTTTGGTTTCCACTTGGATCCCTCTCTCGATCCTGAGCCCCCTTTCGTGATTTGCGAGCACCAGCGGTACGCGCTCTGCGCCGCGGCGAGTTGCTTCATCTATGGAGGACTCGCTTATTGCAAGTGCGACATCTTGAAAGGTGACAGCATCAGTCTGCAGCTCAGCTACTCGAGCCCCGTCGGCGACCGAAACGTATGTGAGGTCAACCGGCAGGGCAGGACGAATGGTTATATGGTGAGCACCTTCAGCCTTCCAGATGACGCGAGGAAAGGTGGCACCGAGGCGGTTTACACCTGCCCTGGATCCGATGACGCGGGAGGCGGGGTAGAGGCGCCAGTAGCCTATGGCCAATGTGATGGCGGACTTTGCTTCACGAGCACCAGTGGCCAGAGATTCCCAGGTTCCGCTCGACCAATCCGGGATGATCAGATCATCTGCTCGTGTCCGATCTCAACTGACACGACGCTGGGCAGTTCCGATAGCTTCGGATATCAAATTTTCGGCCGTTACCATCCGAACGCACCCAGAGGAAGTAGATGTGACGCGAACGCCTGTGCGCCGTGCAGTGTGCCTAGTCCCACCGCCAATGGAACCACTCTTCCCGTAGGGGCCCCGACCGGAAGCGGGAAATTCCTGACGCTCAGGCTCTATGGACCGCCACTGCCGAAAATCAATGAATGTTTGTGCAAGTGCACCCAAGGCCCGGGCGGCAACATCTCCTGTTCAGTGGCAGAAGATACGACCCCTTAGTCACATAAATGTCGGCTACCTAGGGAACGGGAAAGTTAAGCGGCCCCGGCTTCTTTCGTCCTGGTCTAAGATTGCAGCTTTGCAGCCCGCTGCTCGACAAAGCGAGCGAGCTTACGGTTCCAGCTCGAAAGCGCTGGCCAGAGTTCTGCGTATATCTCGCTCAGTTCTGCGTAGGCCGCCTTCTCCTTCGGCCTCGGTTCGAAGGTCCGAACGATATGGCCGGCCATGGCGGCCGATGCCTCGGCAAAGCTCCGGAACCATCCGCATCCCGTGGCGGCCGCCATTGCCGCGCCGAGGGAGGACGCCTCCTTGCTCGTCGAGCGATGGACGGAAACGCCCGTGGCATCGGCCAGGATCTGCATCCACAGATCCGATGCCGTGCCGCCACCCACCGCTACATAGTGGTCGATCGTGTGGCCACAGCCGGCTTGCAGACGCTTCGACGCCAGCGCCTGCTCCAGCACCACGCCCTCCAGCAGCGCGCGATAGAGATCGCCGCGCCGGGTTGATCCCGAGAGGCCGGCGATCACGCCCCGGGCCGCCGCATCCCAGTAGGGCGTCATGCACCCCTCCCAGTACGGGACGAGCATGACGCCGTTGGCGCCGACCGGCGACGCGGCGGCTTCGGCCTCGAGCGCGGTCAGTGCCTCGCGCTCTTGCTCATGGTCGATGCCCAAGACCTCGCGCGTCAGCCAGTCGACCAGAAAGGTGCCGGAGCGCAGGCAGGTCTCGACGATATAGCCTCGATCGGCGACCGCCGTCTCGGTTCGGAACGCAGCGTCGAAGACGTAGCGTTCGGAGTAGCTTCCCGAGACCACGGCGGTGCCGAGGTTGATATAGGCGCGGCCGGATCGCAGGACATCGACGCCGGTACCTGCGCACTGTCCGTCGCCGCCGGCGGCGAACACGGGCGTGTCGACCAGAAGGCCGGTCGCCTGTGCGGCGGCTTCGGTAACAGTTCCGATGAACGCGCCGGGGCGCACTAGCGGCAGCATCTTGTCGATCGGGACTCCCGCCGCCGCGAGAATGTCCTGCGACCAGACCAGGCGCTCCATGTCGAGAACGCCCAGCGGGTCGGCCGAGGCGGTCGAGGTTGCCCAGCGGTCGGTAAGCCGGAAGCAAAGATAGCCATGGACCTCGGCGATATAGGCGGCGCGATCCAGGAGATGCGGCTCGTTCTCACGCAGCCAGACCATCCGGTAGAGGCAGGGCGTGATGTCGACCGGCTTGCCGGAGATTGCATGGATCTTCTCGGCGCCGAAGCTCGCCCCGAACCGGCGCATCTGGTCCATCGCCCGCTCGTCGAGCCAGACGATGGCCGGACGGATCGGTTCGCCATGCTCGCCGAAGAGGCCGAAGGTCTCGCGTTGGTTCGAGATCGCCACGCCCGCGATACGCGCTGGTTCGACCTTTGCCGTGAGCTCGCGCAGCGCCAGAAATGTCGAGCGCCACCAGTCTTCGGGTTCCTGTTCGAAATAGCGCGGGCGAGGCTGGGCGAGCGGGATTGCGGCACGCCCTTCAGCCACAGGCGCGCCGGTCCGATCCCACGCAATCGCCTTGGTGGCTGTGGTCGAGGAATCGATTCCGATGACAAGGTCGCGCGGCATGCAAGGGCTCAGCAACCGGGACGGAGTCGCACATGCGCCTGATACGACCCCATAGCTACGGGAACCTTCGAGATGAGTGGCGACGGTAGGAGTCGAACCTACGACACTGCGGATATGAGCCGCATGCTCTAACCAACTGAGCTACGTCGCCACCGAACCGTCAACATTAGCCGGAGCGGCGCGGGCTTAAAAGAGCCTCGACTCGATCCTCGAACGAGCCTCAGGTCGATTTGAACGAGCCTCAGGTCAATTTTGAACGAGCTTCAGCTGAGGGCGATGGCGCTGGTTTTTGCCTGACGGCTGCGCCGGCCGACCTGGTACAGCACGCCCTCGGTCAGCTCGATGCAGGTAAGCTTGCCGCCATAGACCAGGCCGGTGTCGATGCCCAGCTTGTACGGCAGGTCGACCATCACGGCCCGCATCGGGGTGTGTCCGAAGATCACGGTCGAGCCCAGCTTATGCGGGCTGAAAATAAATTCCTGGCGAATCCAGAGCATGTCCTCGACGCGCTGCTCCTCGAGCTCGAGCGCAGGCACCACGCCGGCGTGGACGAAGAGGTAGGGCGGACGCAGATAGCTGGTGGCCAGGCGTTTGACGAAATCGAGATGCGGGTCGGGGATGTGGCTGCGCGCCTCGGGCAGTTCGTGCTCGGTCACGCCGTAGCTGTCGAGCGTGGCGGAGCCGCCATTGAACAGGAACGACTCGCCGTAGTTTCCGGGCAAGCCGAGAAACGCGCTCATCATGTCCTCGTGGTTGCCCTTCAGGAAAACGAACTCGGCGCCGCCCTGGCGCTCGCGATCGAGCAGCAGTTCGATCACGTCGTGCGCCGACGGTCCGCGATCGACGTAGTCGCCGACGAACACCACCGTGTCGCCGCGCACGGGCTTGATCGCGTTGAGGATCACGCCCAGCTCATCGGGGCATCCGTGGATGTCGCCGATGGCGAACAGGCGGCCCGTTGCGGCAGGCTGAGGTGATTTTGCTTCGCGCCATTATGATCCACTTTCGATAAATGCCGCCTTCGGCTAATCGCGTCCGCCGCGACGGCCGATCCTTCCGCGAGCAGTTCGCCAAGCGCCTTGCGATCCTCGATCACGCGGCGCGCCGCGGTGTACGGATTGAGGGTGCCGGCGCGGACTTCGCCGACGACGCCGTTCGCGCCGCCGTTGCGGACCGCGCGCGCCGCGCGCTCTTCCATCTCGGCGGTCAGCACCTCGACGAATTCGCGCATCCGCCGCTCGCGCTCGCGCTCGGGACTGCGATGGGCCGCGACGTATTCGGCATGGCGCGCGATCGCCGCCACCAGCGCGTCGACGCCCTGGTCGGCCGCCGCCTGCGTCAGCACCACCGGCGGCAGCCATCCGGCATCCTGGCGGCTCAGATGCACGCTCAGCTCGAGCTCCGCCTTGACCCGGTCGGCGCCCTCGCGGTCGGCCTTGTTGACCACGAACAGGTCGGCGATTTCATTCAGCCCGGCCTTCATCACCTGCACGCCGTCGCCGCCTTCGGGCACCGTCACCACCACGGTGGTGTCGGCAAGGTCCATCACCGCAAGTTCGGTCTGGCCGACGCCGACGGTCTCGATGATGATGATGTCGAAGCCGAAAGCGTCGAGCAGCTTTACGACCTCGCGCGCGGCGCGGCTCAGTCCGCCATGGCTGCCGCGGCTCGAGAGGCTGCGGATGTAAACGCCGGCGTCGCGATAATGGTCGGTCATGCGCACGCGGTCGCCGAGCACCGCGCCGCCGGAAAAGGGGCTCGAGGGATCGATCGCGAGCACGCCGACTTCCTTGCGCTGGGCGCGATACTTGGCAATGAGGCGATTGACCAGCGTCGATTTGCCCGCGCCCGGCGCGCCGGTCACTCCGATGATGTAGGCGTGGCCGACGCGCGGGTAGATGCGCTCCATCACGGTGCTGACCACGGCGGCGCGATTCTCGACCAGCGTGATCAGCCGGGCCAGGGCCAGCCGATCGCGAGCCGCGAAGCGCTCGAGCAGTGAGTTCAGACGCGCGTTATCCACCGGGTTCGTAAGGATCTCAACCTCCTCATGGATGCATCCTCTTCCTATTGATGATAACCGCTGGAGCGTCACGCGCGCAATTCAAAGGCGATTGAGGCGGCCGCGCGGCGCGGCGCATCAGCTGTTGAGTCGTGTGTCTCGTCCTGTTGTCTTGACGCCGGCAGCGCGCATATTGTTCAGCCAAATACTGATGAAACTGCCTGACGTTTACACCGACTGGCGAATCGTGGCCGGACTAGCGCTGATCGTGCTCGGCGCGGTCAACTGGGAAATCGGCCGCGCCCGCACCCAGGAATACAGTCGCGTCGTCGTCGGCCATGCGGATGTCGCAGCCGACGAGGCCTACCGCAGCTTCGACGAACTCGACCCCCGCACCGACCGCGCGGTGCTGGCGCCGTTTACCAACGCGCAGCGGCAGGTCTCCTACGCGACCGCGCGGATGGACTTCTACCACGCGACGTTTCTCACCGGGCAGGCGCTGGTGCTGGCCGGCGTGGTGCTGACGCTGGTCGGCTTCATCGTGATAATCCAGCGCGACAACCGCCACGTCCATCGCAGGGTCCGCGCAACCCTGGGTGGCAACGCGCCGCCGCACGCGCACTAGCAACGCCGCGGCCGCGCGCGGTCTCGCCTCCCGATGGTTCCAGGAACGCACGAATGGTCAAGCTGCTCGCCGAGCCGGCGCCGGCCAAGATAAATCTCTTCCTGCGCGTCGTCGGACGGCGCGCCAACGGCTATCACGAACTCGACTCGGTCTTCGTCCCGGTCTCGCTTTGCGACCAGGTCCGGGTGGAAATCCGCGTAGAACCTGGAAGCGCCGCCGATACGGTGATCGCTCTGCAATGCGATCGCGACGACATCCCCACGGGCGACAAAAACCTGGCCTGGCGCGCCGCCGACGCGTTCCTGCGCGAGTTCGGCGCCACGATCCATCGCCCGCGCCACGTCGCGATCGATTTGCGCAAGGAAATCCCCGCAGGCGCGGGCCTGGGTGGCGGCTCGAGCGACGCCGGCGCGGTGTTACGCATGATGGCCGCGCTATGCCGCGTCGACGACGCGTCGCGGCTTGCCCGAGTCGCGCTCGCGCTCGGCGCCGACGTCCCGTTTTTCCTAAGCCCGCATGTCGCGCACGTCGGCGGCGTGGGCGAGCGTATCGCTCCGCTTGAGGCCGCGGCGCCCGGCGAGCGTGCCCCGCTTTGGCAAACTCCTCTGTGGATGGTAATCGCGGTGCCGCCGGTCGAGGTCTCGACCGCGGAAGTTTTCCGCGCGCTTTCGCCCGAACAATGGAGCGGCGCCGCGCCAGCGGAGCATCTGCGCGCGATCGTCTCGGGCCGGATAGCGCCGGCGATGCTGCAAAACGACCTGGCGGCGGTGGCGATGGCGCGGTATCCGGAAATCGCGGAACTGCGGTCGGCGCTGGTTGCGGCCGGAGCAGCGGGGGCGTCGATGTCAGGGAGCGGCGGCGCGGTGTTTGGAATTTTCGCCGGCGCGCAGCAGGCTGCTCAAGCCGCCGCCGAAATGCGCCAGAATCTTCCACAGGCACGATATTACGTCGTAAATTCGCTTCCTTAGCTGCGCACGGTAAGAGCCCGCCGCCCTTCCTATTCCGTCAAACGGCGCCCATACGGCGGCCACTTGTGGAACTTAGTCGAAAGCGACGATTGACACTCAAAATCACCATCCATTAACATCCCCGTCACAAGCCGCAGCGCGCCGCGCGCTGCGGCAAATAGTTTGGGCCGATCCGTTGGCAACAGTTTCGCGTCACAGCTTCATCCAATGACCGGGCGCGGCGGGCGGCGATGCGGCGCGCACAGCCCGAGCGCGTAACGGCCTCGGCCATGGGCCTGTGCTATGCTCGATGGGCCTTCGTCATAGCCGGGATAAGCGAGCACATCGGGGCCCGTCGGCGGCAACGCTCGCGCGCACCGGGCGGCGGGAGCGGATGGAAGGGACGCGGCCCGTGCTGGGCGGTCGCCAAGCTGGTAAGGCACCAGGCTTTGGACCTGGCATTCGAAGGTTCGAATCCTTCCCGCCCAGCCATCAATTTCGGATTTGGTTTGGCCGCTCGCATGAGTCCGGGCAGGCCGGGCGTGGAGACGGATAACAGTAATGCGCGAAAAGTTACGATTTTGGCTTGGCCGGAGAGGCCGAGATGCCTGAGCGGGCGAAAGACGAACTGGAGATTTTCACCGGCAACTCCAACCCGGCGCTGGCGCGCGAGGTGTGCGAACATCTCGGCGTGCACCTGGGCCAGGCGGAAGTCGGCCGCTTCCCGGATGGCGAGGTGATGGTCGAGGTGCGCGAGAACGTGCGCGGCGGCGATTGCTTCGTGCTCCAGTCGATCTGCACGCCACCCAACGACAACCTGATGGAGCTGCTGTTGCTGATGGACGCGCTGAGGCGCGCCTCGGCCAAGCGCATCACCGCGGTGATTCCTTACTTCGGCTATGCGCGCCAGGACCGCAAGGTCGCTCCGCGCGTGCCGATCAGCGCCAAGCTGGTCGCCGACGTCATCACCGCCGCGGGCGCTTCGCGCGTGCTCACGGTCGATCTCCACGCCGGCCAGATCCAGGGCTTCTTCAATATCCCGGTCGACAACCTCTACGCGATGCCGGTGCTGATCCAGTACATGCGCAAGCGCCTGGAGGGCCGCCGCGTCTCGGTGGTTTCGCCTGATGCCGGCGGCGTGGAGCGGGCGCGCGCGTTTGCGCGGCGGCTCAACGCCAACCTCGCGATTATCGACAAACGCCGCCCGCGCGCGAGCGAGGTGGCCGAGATGCAACTGGTCGGCGAGGTGCGCGACTCCTCGGCGCTGCTGGTCGACGACATGATCGACACCGCCGGCACGATTACCGAGGCGGCCAAGGTGGTGATGAACGCCGGGGCGACCGAGGTGCTGGCCTGCGCGACCCATCCGATTCTCTCCGACCCGGCCTGCGAGCGCCTGAACAAGTCCTGCCTCAAGGAACTGATCACCACCAACACCATCCCGCTGCGCGCCAAGGCGCAGGCGGAACTCGGCTCGCTCAAGGTTCTGTCGGTGGCGAGCCTTATAGCGGAAGCCATCCGGCGCATACATAATGAAGAGTCGGTCAGCTCGCTCTTCACCTGAGGACCGGTTCAGCCGATTCACGCCGAATTTCAATTTGTCGCAGAATGTTTAACGACCTGAATACATATAAGCGAGGACGTGATGGAGACTGTCGAACTGGCCGCCGAAATCAGAGAAACGCGGCCCAAGAGCCGCCGCAGTCGGACTGCGCCGCGAAGGGCAGCATCCCAGCGGTTCTCTACGGACCGAAGACCAAGGCGACCGCCATCGCGATAAGCGGCGCCGAGCTGCGCTCGCGCGTCTCGGCCAGCGCCCGCCAGCGCCTGATGCGGCTCAAGTCGAGTTCGCCCGAGCTCAACGACCGCCACGTCATCGTCAAGGAAATCCAGCGCGCGCCGGTCAGCGGCAATTTCGTCCACGCCGATTTCTACGAGGTCGACCTCACGCAGCCGCTCCGCGTCTCGGTGCCGCTGCGCTTCACCGGCAAGGCGCGCGGCGTCGCCGAGGGCGGCATCCTGGGGCCGCTGGTGCGCGAGGTCGAGGTCGAATGCCTGCCGCTGGAGATTCCCGACGTGGTGGAGGTCGACGTGAGCGCGCTCGACATCCATGACGTGATCCACATCTCGGCGATGACCTTCCCCGGCAACCTCAAGCCGATTTTCGATACCGACTATCCCGTGGTCACCGTGCTGCCGCCGACCGTCGCCGAGGCGCCGGTCGCCGCCGCGGCCGAGGCCGCGCCGGTCGAAGGCGCCGAAGGTGCCGAAGGCGCAGCGGCGCCGGCCGCTGCGGCAGCGGGCGGCAAGGGCGGTGAGCCAAAGAAGGCGCCAAGGGCGGCGCCAAAGAAGCCGCCGCCGAAAAAGGCGGCGGCAAGAAGGGCTGACGCGCGCCGCGCCAGCGGCGCATCGCGCCGCTGGTTTGTTCGATGCGCGCGTCTTGCAGCGCGCATCGATGCTCCGTGGAGAGCGCGGGAGTGGATTCCGGCCGCGCGCACGCGGCCGGAATCCCTCCCGCGCGTCGGGCATAGCCGTCGCGAGGCCGCCGCCAAAGGCGGCGGCCTCGCGACGGCGGTGGTTGTTGTTGCGAGGAGGAGGTTACGTCGCTGATGAGCTTCGCCCATCTCCACGTCCATACCCAGTACAGCCTGCTCGACGGCGCCAACAAGATCGAGCCGCTGCTCGAGCACGCCCACTCCTCGGGCATGTCCGCGATGGCCATCACGGACCATGGCAACATGTTTGGCGCGGTCGAGTTCTTCAGCAAAGCCACCCATCACGGGATCAAGCCGATCATCGGATGCGAGGCCTACGTCGCGCCCGGCAAGCGCACCGATCGCTCGCAGGTGCCCAAGGGCGACGACTTCGACGGCGGCGGCAACTTCCATCTGATCCTGCTCGCCGCCTCGCGCACCGGCTATCGCAATCTGTGCCGTCTGCTGAGCGCCGCCTACCAGGAAGGGCTCTACTACAAGCCGCGCATCGACAAGGAAATTCTGACCGAGCTTAACGAGGGCATCATCGCGCTCTCGGGATGCCTGTCGGGAGAGGTCGCGCGATGGCTGCGCGCGGGGCGCATCGACAAGGCGCGCGAAGCGGCCGAGAGCTACGCGCGCATTTTCAAGGACCGCTTCTACCTCGAACTGCAGGACAACCGCCTGCACGCGCCGCTCAACGACGCGCTGCGCGAGATCGGCCGCACCGCCGGCCTGCCGCTGGTCGCCACCAACGATTGCCACTACCTGCATCGCGGCGACGCGCGCGCCCACGAAGTCCTGCTCTGCATCCAGACCGGCAAGACGCTCGCCGACGAATCGCGATGGCGCTTCGACACCGACGAGCTTTACGTCAAGACGCCGGAAGAGATGGCCAAGGCGTTCGGCGCCGAGTCCGAAGAGTTCCGCAACACGATGGAGATCGCGCGGCGGGTCGATTTCGAATTCGAGTTCGGCAAGTTCCATTTCCCGATTTACCAGGACGCGCCGCCCGACGATCTCGACCAGGTGCTGGAAGCGCGCGTGACGGCGGGGCTGGGAGCGCGGCTTGCGGAGTTGCACGCGCGCCGCGGCGAATTCGACGAGGCGCCCTACTACGAGCGTCTCGGCCGCGAGTTGCCGGTCATCCGCGAGATGGGCTTTTCGGGCTACATGCTGATCGTCGCCGACTTCATCGACTACGCGCGCAGCCAGGGCATCCCGGTCGGACCGGGCCGCGGCTCGGTGGTCGGCAGCCTGGTCTCCTACGCGCTCAGGATAACCGAGGTCGATCCGATCGAGCACAAGCTCCTGTTCGAGCGCTGGCTCAATCCGGGACGCAAGTCGATGCCCGATATCGACGTCGACTTCTGCTTCGAGCGGCGCGACGAAGTGCTGAACTACGTGCGCGCGAAATACGGCGCCGACCGCGTCGCGCAGATCATCACCTTCGGCACCATCAAGGGAAAACAGGCCATCCGCGACGTCGGCCGCGTGCTCGGGCTGTCCTTCGCCGAGACCGACCGCATCGTCAAGCTCTATCCCGCGCCCAAGCAGGGCCGCGATTTCCCGCTGAGCGCCGCGCTCGAGATGGAGCCGCGGCTGAAGGCCGAGCGCGACAGCCATCCCGAGCTCTTCGAGTACGCCTTCAAGCTCGAAGGGCTGCTGCGCCACGCCTCGCGCCACGCGGCCGGCGTGGTCATCTCCGACGTTCCGCTGGCCGAGGTCGTCCCGCTCTACGCCGACAAGGAACGCACCGACGGCGCGATGGCGATCACGCAGTACTCGATGAAGGGGGTCGAGGAAATCGGACTAATCAAGTTCGACTTCCTCGCGCTCAAGAACCTGACCCTGATAGTCGAGACGCTCAACCTGGTGCGCGCCGGCGGCAAGGCAGCCGCCGGACTTGAATCGGCTGCCGCTCGACGATCCCGAGAGCTACCGCCTGCTCGCGCGCGGCGACACGGTCGGCGTGTTCCAGATGGAAGGGTCGGGGATGCGCCGCTTCCTGACCGAGCTCAAGCCCTCGAACTTCGAGGACGTGATCGCGGCGATCTCGCTGTTCCGCCCCGGCACGCTGGACTCCGGGATGGTCGATCCGTTCATCAAGCGCAAACACGGCAAGGAGCCGGTCGAATACGACCATCCACTGCTCGAGCCGGTGCTGCGCGACACCTACGGCGTGATCATCTACCAGGAGCAGGTGATGCGCGCGGCGCAGGCGCTGGCCGGCTACACGCTCGAGGAAGCCGACATCCTGCGCGCCGCGATGGGCAAGAAGAACAAGGCGCAGATGGAACGCGAGCGCGAGCGCTTTCTCGACGGCGCAAAGAAAAACGGCCTCGACAAGGCGCTGGCCAAATCGATCTTCGAGAAGATCGAGACCTTCGCCTCCTACGGCTTCAACCGCTCGCACGCCGCCGCCTACGCGCTGACCACTTACACCACCGCGTACTTGAAGGCGCACTATCCCCACGAGTTCATGGCGGCGCTGATGTCGCTCGACATGGACGACGTCGACAAGGCCTACAAGAACATCGCGGCGCTGCGCGAGATGCGTATCGGGCTGCTGCCGCCCGACGTCAACCATAGCGGGGTGAAATTCACGGTCTCGGGCGACGCGATCCGCTTCGGCCTGGGCGCGATCCGCGGCGTCGGCGCCAAGAGCGGCGAGGCGATGATCGCGGTGCGCCAAAGCGGCGGCCCATTCAAGGATCTGCTGGATTTCTGCCTGCGCGTCGGCACTCAGCTCGTCAACCGGCGGGTGCTCGAGGCGTTGATCAAGTGCGGCGCGTTCGATTCGATCTCGCCGTCGCGCGCGCCGCTGATGGCGATGGTCGAGGACGCGCTCAAGGTCGCGCAGAAGGCCGAGAGCGACGCGGCCAAGGGTCAGCACGGACTGTTCGGCGCCGCCGCGCGCCCGCAGGCGCTGCCGCCGCCGCGCGATCCGGTCGCCGAGTGGGATCAGAAAGAGATGCTGCGCAATGAGAAGGAGGCGCTCGGCTTCTACATCACCGCCCATCCGCTCGACAAGTACGACCGCGAGTTGCGCCGGCTCGGCGCCGTCTCGACCGCCGATCTGACCTCGCTGCCCGACGGCAGCCAGGTGCGCGTCGCCGGCGTGGTGCAGGCGGCCAAGCTCAAGAACAACAAGGCCGGCAAGCGTTACGCGACGTTCTCGCTGGAGGATCGCGAGGGCGCGGTCGAAGTCATCGCGTGGCCGGAGACCTATCAGAAGCACGAAGCGCTCATCATGGGCGACGAACCGGTGGTGGCGCGCGGCAAGCTGGACGTCGACGACGAGCGCGCGCAGGTGATCCTCGACGAGCTGCGGCCGCTCGGCACGGCGCTGGTCGACGCGGTGCGCGAGGTGCATATCACGGCGCCGCGCGAGCGCCTGGCCAACGGCGCGCTGGAGGAACTCAAGGCGGTGCTCGGACGCCATACCGGGCGCGCGATTACTTATCTGCACCTGTCACTCGACGACGCGCACGAGGCGATCTTTCTGCTCGGCGACAGCTATCGCGTCGCGCCCACCGACGACTTCGTCACCGCGGTCGAGCACACGCTCGCCCCCGCGTCGGTGATGCTGCGTTAGGTTCCAAAGAGGTAGAGTTGCATGAGAGCGAGACTCTTCGCCCTGCTGGTCGTTGTGGTCGCGCTCTGCGGCGTGGTTGCTCCGTTTGCATCGGGCGCGACTCTCTCGGTCACGCCTAACCCGCTGAATGTCGGCAACGCAATCATTCTGCCGCCGAACGGCGCGTCAAAGCCGGGCATCATCAGGATAACCAACCTTGGCCCAAAGGTGACGATCCTCAGCATTACTTCGGACCATCCGCAATTTGTGCCGAATCAGAGCTGCGTGAAAGTCCTGAACGCCCACGAGATCTGCGGATTCACAGTAACCTTTACGCCCGACGCAACCGGGCCGTTCCTGGCGAAGCTCACGATTACCGACAACAGCGGAGGCTCGGCCCACAAGGTGGCGCTGAAGGGCTTCGGCAAGCAGGGCAAGCTCACGATCAACCCGGACCCCGTCAACTTCGGCAAGGTATACGTCAAGGCAGGGGTAGTGCACACGGTTACGCTGCTCAACAATAATCCGGTCCAGATGACGCTGGGCGCGTTAGGCTTCAGCGACTCCGACTTCAGCGAGACCGACGACTGCGGGGGCACGGTCGCCGCACATGGCAAATGCCACGTGTGGCTAAGCTTGGCGGTGGCCAATCCGGGCCTGCTCTCAGGCGTGACCATGAACGTCAGCGACAACGCCGCCGGCAGCCCGCAACACGTGCCGCTGAACGCCAACGTTCTGCCACTACCGGCTTGCGCGGCCGGTCCCAGCGGCGCATTCAGCTCCAACAACACCAATATGTTGGCGAGGTCCCGGATAAATCATACCGCGACCACGCTCAAGAACGGGATGGTGCTGATCGTCGGCGGCACCGGGAACGCGCAGACGCCCCATGCCGAGCTCTACGACTTCAAGACCTGCAAGTTTTCACTGCCGGGAAGCAATACCCCCAACAGCCGCCAAAATCACACCGCGACTCTGCTCGCTGATGGCAGAGTGTTGATTGCCGGGGGTGAGAAAGACACCGCGACCAAAAGGACGGTAGTCGCCACAGCGGAAATTTTCGATCCTAACGCCAACGGCGGAGCCGGCGGCTTCTTCCCCACCGGCAGCATGCACTACGCGCGTGAATTTCATACCGCCACACTGCTGGCCAACGGCCAGGTGCTGATCGCGGGCGGAGATCTGTTCGCGGGTCTGACCCACGCCGAGATTTACAATCCCGTTACGGGAACATTCCGGCTGACGGCTCATATGAATTTCCCTCGGGAGGACCATACGGCGACCGGTCTTTCCAACGGCAACGTCCTGATCGCCGGGGGGGGACGATTTCGGCACCATTTCGGCGACTACGGAGATATTCGACCCGAGTATCAATGGCGGCATCGGCGGATTCGGGGTCGGCCCTATCATGGGCGCCGCGCGCAGATACGCCGCCGCGGCCCTGATCACGATCGGCAACGACACCGGTTGGGCGCTCATCGCGGGCGGATACACCACTGGATTCGACGCCTCGGACACTGCGGAACTCTTCATTTCGCTTGGCGGATTCGGCGCACCGTTCAACACTATGAGCGTGGCTCGCCAGAGTCCGTCCGTCACCGGGCTGCTGGACGGGAACCTGCTGGTGGCGGGAGGAAGCTGTAACCCCGGCTCCACCGGCGGACAAAAGAGCGCCGATCTACTGATGGTCACCGGCCCCGACCTCGGCAACTTCGAGCCGACTGGCAGCTTGGTGGACGGGCTCGTAGACCACGCCGCAGCGCTGCTGCCGGACGGCCAGGTGTTGGTGACCGGCGGGTTGCGATTCAACGTGGGTAGCTGCGCCAATCCATGCGTTAGCTCCAACGGATGCAGTGCGAATGCCACCAACAGCGCCGAGCTGTATCACCCGTAAGAGGCGGCTGATGCGAATTGAAGCGAGGCTAGCGATAGTTCGCATCGGGAAAAACTTCTAGGAACCCTCACCCGCACTCTCTCCCGCAAACAACGCGGGCGAGGGCTCAGATCAGCAAGGCGAACGCGGTGCGCCCTGCCCCAAGTGCGCCACGCGCCGATTGCCGACTACCCTACAATCAGTGGATGAGATTCGAAAATTCCGAACCCGCTACCAGATGCCGGGGATGAAGGACTCGGTCTCCTGCAGATAGCGCGCGTACTGGTCGCCGAACTGCGCCAGCATCTCGGCCTCTTCCGTCGCGGCCGCGCATCCGGCCCATCACCACCCCGAATATGATCGTCAAGGACCGCGCTTACCGGTGCGCCGAACTCGAGCGCCCATGCGAAAACCACCAGGAACTCGCCGAGCCAGATCGGATGGCGGATACTGCCATAGAGCCCGTTGCGCACCAGTGCGCGCGGACCGCCGGACTCCGGCGTCGAGCTGAAAAAGCCAAGCTGGATGCGCGCGCCGAGCGCCAGCCACAGCCCCAGCAGCTCCATCAGCAAACCCAGCGCCTGCACCCATCGCGCCACTTCACCGCCGTAGAGAAAAGTGCGCTCGAACGGCGCCGCCGCGAACAGCAGCAGCACCGGCAACTGGCGCAGGATCGATCCCGAAAGCAGCGCGGCGTCGGGCGGCGGCTCGAAATCCTCGCGCACCATCACGTCGGCGAAACGAAACCCGGCGTACGCGATCAGGTAGGCCAGGGTGTATGGATGCTCGCCGAAGTAGCTGGTGATCCCCAGCCCCAGCGCGACCGCGCCGACCGCCGCCACCAGGAAAACGATAAGCTCGGAGACCCGGATATCGATCCGGCGCCAGCGCCGCGGCGCCGGGCTGCGCTGGAGCGGGGCCAAGACCGCCGGTGGGCGCTTTGAGCTCGCCCGTCGGCTTGCGCGGCTCAGCCTGCGTTCCGTCTCCGGCTTCCATGTTGGCAAATCTTGGCAGGATGGAGGCCGCGATTCAAAAGGCACTGCCGGCGCGCAGGCGCCGGCGCCAGTGCTGGATGCGCGGCGCTAGCCCAGGCGCGCGCAAGGTTTCGCGGTCGCCGATCGCGACCAGGAAGTCGCCCGCCTCGATGCGGGTTGCGGGATCGGGAATCAGCGTGCTCGGAGCGTCGCCACGCTTGAGCGCGACGATCCGCAGCCGTGTCGAGCTCTGCTCGACCGCGGCGATCGCCTGGCCGATGAGCGCGCTGCCCTCGGCCACGCGAATCTCCTCCAGGTCGATCTCGGCGCCGCGCCCCGGAAATGACAGCTCCAGGAAGTCGACCACCGACGGGCGCATGACTGCTGGCCGCCAGCCGTAGCGCACCCCACTGGTAGGCCGCGACGGCCTGGTCCGCCCCTGCCATCCGCAGGTGTTGCAAGCCGACCTCCGACTCGCCGCGCGCGTGGATGCGGATTTTCGGGTTCATCGCGCGCGCCGAGAGCGTGATAAAGACGTTGTCGGCGTCGGAGGCGGTGACCACCACGATTGCGACGCGCCCGTCGCAGGCCCGCCTCCTCCAGCACGCGATCCTCCAGCGCCGATCCGATCACGTAGGGCAGGCCGGAGGCGGCCAACTCGGCTTCGCGCGCCGGGTCGCGCTCGATCACCACCGCCTCGCCACCGCTGCGCGTCACTTCCTCGGCCACCACCCGGCCCATCCTGCCGAATCCGCAAATCACGACGTGGTCCTCGAGCTGTTCGATCTTGTGCTTCATCGCGACCCTCCCGACCATCTCGCGCAACTGGCCTTCGACCACGAACTGGGTGATGGCGGCGAAGAGATAGAACGCGGTGCCGACGCCGGTCACGATCAATCCCATCGTGAAGATTCGTCCGCCCTCGCCGAGCGGCTTCACCTCTTCGTAACCAACGGTGGAGATGGTGATGACGGTCATGTAGAGCGCGTCGAGCAGCGGACATGTGCTCGATCGCCATGTAGCCGACGGTGCCGCCGGCCGTGAGTAGCACGATGCCGGCGATCGCGATCAGGAACCTGCGTCCCGGGCTCATTCGATGCGGTTCCGCGCCGCCGCCGCGCCGGCTGTTTCTCCGTGCTGATGCAGAATTTCAGAGCGCCTCGTGCGCTTCGAGCCAGCGCTCCGCGTCGATCGCCGCCATGCATCCGGTGCCCGCCGCGGTCACCGCCTGGCGATAGACCTTGTCGGCGACGTCGCCGGCCGCGAACACGCCGTCGACGTTGGTGTAGGTCGATCCGTTGCGAACTTTCAGGTAGCCGATTTCGTCCATCTCGAGCTGGCCCTCGAACAGGTGGGTGTTGGGCTGATGGCCGATCGCGACGAACACGGCGTCGGTACGGAAGTCGCTGGCCGCGCCGGTCTTGAGGTTTTTGAGCCGCACGCCGCTGACTCCGGCTTTCTGCTCGCCGTAAATTTCCTCGATCACCGCGTTCCAGATGAAAGCGATCTTGGGATTGGCGGCCGCGCGGTCCTGCATGATCTTGGAGGCGCGCAGGGCGCTGCGCCGATGGACGACCGTCACCTTGGTGCAAAAGCGCGTGAGGAACGTCGCCTCTTCCATCGCGGTATCGCCGCCGCCCACTACCACCGCTTCCTTGTTCTTGAAGAACGCGCCGTCGCAGGTCGCGCACGCGCTCACGCCGTAGCCCATCAGCCGCTTTTCCGAATCGATCCCGAGCAGCTTGGCCGACGCGCCGGTCGCGATGATGAGGGCCTCGGCGCCGATGGTCCTGCCGTGCGTGCGTCAGCTCGAACGGCCGCTTGCGAAGGTCGACCGCGGTCACTTCGCCCATGACGAACTTCGTGCCGAAGCGTTCGGCCTGGCCCGGAACACGTCCATCATCTCGGGGCCCTGGATGCCGTGCGCGAAGCCGGGGTAGTTCTCGACCTCGGTGGTGATGGTGAGTTGACCGCCGGGCTGGTGTGCCTTCGATCAAGAGCGGGGCCAGATTGGCGCGCGCCGCATAGAGCGCCGCAGTGAGGCCCGCGGGACCGGAGCCGAGAATCACGAGGCGATAGAGTTTCGTCTGCCATCTATCTGATTTTGCTGATTTCGCATTGTCCGTTTGACTATGTTCGATGTCGACGCGCGATTAACCTGCCGGCAACCGCGCGCGATTCGTCATCGCTTCTATTCTAGCACTATTGTAGCGCTTTATTGTATCGGCGCATCGCGTCAACATAAGCTCTTAGCCGCCTCCCCGATGCCACGCAAGAAGCCGACCGCCAAACTTGCCGGCCCCGCCACGCGCGGAGCACTTACCCATCTCGACCGCCGCGGCCGCGTGCGGATGGTCGACGTCGGCGAAAAGCCGGTGACGCGGCGCGAGGCGGTGGCGCGCGGCGCGGTCAAAATGGAGCCGGCGACGCTCGACGCGATCGTCGGCGGGCGGCTCAAGAAGGGCGAGGCGCTGGCGGCGGCGCGGCTGGCGGGAATCATGGCGGCCAAGCGCACTCACGAGTTGATTCCGCTGTGCCATCAGATTCCGCTGGAGGTGGTCGAGATCGAATTCCGGCCCGACCCGGCCCACGCGACGCTCCATATCCAGGCCCGCGCGGCGACCGTGGCGCGCACCGGCGTCGAGATGGAAGCGCTGGTGGCGTTAAGCGCCGCGGCGCTCACGATCTATGACATGGCCAAGGCGATCGATCGCGCGATGACGATCGACGCCATCCGGCTGGTCGGCAAATCGGGCGGCCGCAGCGGCACCTTCAAGCGCGCGGGCGAGCCGCGATGGCCGTCCGCGGACGGTTGAACAGCAGAAAGTTAAAGTTGAAGAATTTGAAAAACTCTCGACCGAACGGCGCGTCGACAGCGCCGGGGCGGGTCTTCCTCAAAAAGGGCCGCGAGGGACCGGTTCGCGGCGGCAATCCCTGGGTCTTCTCGCAGGCGATCGATCGCGTCGAGCCCGCCGCAATCGAGCCCGGCGCGCGCGTGTGGGTTCTCGACGCGGCCGGCGCAACGCTGGGACACGGCTATTACAATCCGGCGACGACGATCGCGGTGCGGATGCTCGCGCTTGGCGGCGAGCCCGGTCCCGCCGAAATCGTCCGCTGGCGGATGGAGCGCGCGCTCAAATTACGCGAGCGCGTAGTCGGTCCCGACACCGATTGTTACCGGATGCTCAATGGCGACGGCGACGGCCTCTCGGGCGTGGTCGTTGACCGCTACGGCGAGGTTGCGGTGGTGCAATTGCTGACCGCGGGCGCCGAGCGGATGCGCGCGGAGATCGTCGAGCATCTGAATCTGATGATTTCGCCGCGCGCGATTTTCGAGCGCAGCCAGGGCGCCGTGCGCCGGCAGGAAGGGCTCGAGGATCGCGTGGGCGTGATGGCGGGCGCGCCCGCCGGCGAAGCCGTGGTGAGCGAGAACGGCGTGCGCGAGAACGGCATGCGAATGATCGTCGACCTGGAGCACGGCCAGAAGACCGGCGCGTTTCTCGACCAGCGCGAGAATCGCGCGCGCTTCGGCGCTCTGGCGGCCGGCGCGCGCGTGCTCGATCTGTGCTGCTACAGCGGCGGCTTCGCGCTAAACGCGCTCAAGGGCGGCGCGAAAGAGATCGTCGCGGTCGACACTTCCGCGCACGCGCTCGATTGGGCGCGGCGCAACCTGGAGCTCAACGGCTATCCGCCCGACGCCGTCCGCTTCGTGCATGGCGAGGCGGGCGAAGTTGCTGGGCACGCGCGACGAGCTTTTCGATCTGATCGTGCTCGACCCGCCGCCATTTGCGCGCAGCCGCGCCGACGCGCGGCGCGCCGAACATCTTTACGTCGAACTCAACGCGCTCGCGCTCGGCGCGCTCAGCCCGGGCGGCTTCCTGATGACCTTCAGTTGCTCGTCGCACTTTCGCGGCGAGGATTTCGTCCGCGCGGTGCGCATCGCCGAGGGCCGCTCGGGGCGCCGGATGCGCCTGCTCGCGCGCCTCGGTCCCGGCCCCGATCATCCGGTGCTGCTGGGCCATCCCGAGGGCGAATACCTGACCGGCGTGTTGCTGCGCGACCTCGGCTAGCGGGCCGGACTTATCGCGTCGCCCTTACGCGTGCACGCGGGGGTGGCGATCCGCCCAGGGCGCGGCCTGCTCGATCTGCGCCGCCAGCCGCAGCAACAGATCCTCGCGCCCGTAAGCCGCGACGAACTGGACGCCGACCGGCAGCCCGCTCAGCTGCCCCTGGCGTCCCGCCTAGCCGAGTTCCAATCGAAGCCGCTTGCCCAGAACCTTTGCCGCCCGCGCCATCGTGCGCAGGGTAACGGACTCGTTGGCGGGATCAAGGAGCCGGTCGAGCGCTGCGCGGCTGGTCCGCATCGCACGCGCCATTTCCGACTTGGACATACGCTTCTCGTCCATCCCGCGCGAAACTTGCCAGGCGATAACTCGCTTGAGCGCCGCGGCTTCCACTTCGGCGAGGCTGCCGTCCTCGGCGAGCATCTCGTCAAGCGAAGAGCCGATACGCTTGTGCCGTTTCATCGTTCCCGCTCCACGACCCGCTTGCGCTCGATTGCCAAATTAAGATCCGGCTTCGCCGTCTTCTGCGATTTCTTGATGAATCCGTGCAGCAGTATCATCTGGCCTTCGCTGATGCAGAACAGCACCCGAGCTGTTCGATTCCCCGCCAAGCCGGTCCCTATCTCGTAAAGTCCCATCCCCATGGGCCGACAAACCGGCATTCCAATCGGCCAACCGTATTCGACGGTCTTGATGTCCGTGCCGATGAGTATCCGCTCCGCTTTGTCGAGCGACCTGAGCCACTCCCGCACCGGCTCCCTACCGTTCTCATTCCGGTAAAAGAGCGCCGGTATTCGCTTGCGCTGTTCGGGCATTCAGCGTCGTACCACAAATGGTACAGCATACTCGAAGTGGTTGCCAGTGGCAGAAGGCCCAGCGACTTTACGCGTGCACGCGAGGGTGGCGATCCGCCCAGGGCGCGGCCTGCTCGATCTGCGCCGCCAGCCGCAGCAACAGATCCTCGCGCCCGTAGGCCGCGACGAACTGGACGCCGACCGGCAGCCCTTCGGGCGTCATGTGCAGCGGCAGCGAGATGGCCGGTTGGCCTGCGATATTCCAAGGCGCGGTAAAGGGACTGACCTCGTTGAGCCGCACACCGACGTTGCGCGGATGTTCGCCGGGGCGGGTTTTGAAGATTCCCAGTTCCGGCGCCGGCCGCGCCATCGTGGGCGTCGCCAGCACGTCGAACCCGCCGCTCCACCATCCGGCCGCCGCGCGGGAGAAGTGGTTGAACCACTCGCACGCCGCCAGGTAGTCGACCAGCTTCAAACGCCGACCGCGCTCGATCAGGAACCAGGTCCATTCGTCGAAATCATCAGGGCCGACCGCGCGCCCAAGCATCGGCTCGACCACCGCGGCCTGCCGCGCCACGCCGCCGGCTACGACCCGGCCAAAGGCGGAGCTGAGCGTGACCTCGTCGAGCACCGCGGGGAAATTCGCCTCGACCTTGTGACCGAGCGACTCCAGCAATTTCGCGGCGGCGCGCACCGCTCCCACGCATTCGGGATGAAGCCCCGGATGAGACAGCGGGGCGCGATCCATGAAACCGATTCGCAACCGGCCCGGCGCCTGGCCGACCTCGTCGCGGAACGGGCGCGCCGGCGCCGGCGCCGTCCACGGATCGCCCGGCATGTAACCCGCGACCGCGTCCAGCGCGGCCGCGGCGTCGCGCACGGTACGCACCAGCGCGCCCTCTTCGCACAGCCCATGCCAGAACTCCGCGTGCGCGGGCCCGAGCGAGGTCCGGCCGCGCGAGGCTTTGAGCCCGACCAGCCCGCAGAAGGAAGCCGGAATTCGGATCGATCCCCCGGCGTCGTTGCCATGCGCAATCGGCACGAGGCCCGAGGCGACCGCGGCGACCGCGCCGCCGCTCGATCCGCCGGCGATTCGCGCGGTGTCCCACGGATTGCGCGTCGCGCCCCACGCGCGGGTCTCGGTCGACAGCGTCGCGCCCCACTCGGGCACTGCGCTCTGCGCCAGCGTTATCAGACCGGCCGCACGAAATTTCGCCGCCACATATGAGGTCGACCGCGCAATTATTTTGGCGTCCTTGAACGGCTTCCATCCCCAGCTAAACGGCTCGCCCTCGGTCGTCTGCAGCAAGTCCTTCATCAGGAACGGCACGCCGCGAAAAATGCCGTCAGGGATCGCGTTGCGGTCGCGCGCTTCGGCGCGCGCCTTGTCGTAGCGCGCGAAAATGACGCAGTTGAGTTGCGGGTTCAGCCGCTCGATCCGCGCGATCGCCGCCTCGGCCAATTCGGCCGGTGTGACCGCGCCCTGGGCGACGAGTTCGGCCTGCGCAGTCGCATCGAGCCAGGTAAGTTCGTCCTTGCCGCTCATCTCGAGATGCCTCTTGAGACAATTCCGATGTCAGTTGATCGCCGCGCTCTCACTCAACGCACGCGCCGTCACACAACTCACTCCACCACCGCCTCCGCGGCGACACCCGCGCTCGTACGCTTCAAAAGCATGCACCAGGGCGCCAGGAAAAGTACAACCATCGCGAGCACCCGGTATACGTCGTTGTACGCGAGCAGCCAGGCCTGCGACGCGGCGCTTGCGGCAACGAGATGATTCGCGGCGCCGGAGACCGGCGTTGCCAGCAAGTGCGCCAGGTGAAACCGGCGGCGCGCGGCCAGTAGATTGGTGGAAGCCGCGATACCGGTGGCCGCGCCGATGTTCACCATCATGCTGAACAGGCTGGAGGCGAAGCCCATCCGCTCGCGCCGGATCTGGCCGAGGCCGACCGCGGTGACCGTCGGGAACACCGCAGCCCAGCCCCAATCCGAACAGGAAGATCGGCCACAGCACCGCGCTCATGCTGATGGCGAGACCCCAGTGCGACATGCGCCAGACCTCGTATGCCGCGAGGATGAAGCCGCCGGTGACGAGCGGGCGCATGTCGGTGCCGCGGCGTGAAAGCTGGCCCACCGCCAACAGCGCGATAACGACGCCAATCCCGCGCGGCGCGACCGCGAGGCCGGCCTTCCACGCGTCGTAGCCGAGCAGCGTCTCCATGAACAGCGGATTCAGCAGGTTGATGCTGAACAGCGCCAGCGCCTGAATCGAAATGACCGCCACGGCGAGCGTGAAGCCAAAAATCTTGAACATCCGGAAATCGATAATCGGTTCGGGAAAGCGCAACTCGTGGAATACGAGCGCGACCGTCGAAACCGCGGACAGCACGCAGGCATAACGCACCCACGGCGCGGCAAACCATCCGTCGCGCCCGCCCAGCGGCAAGCACGATTTGAAAAAGTCCCAGCGCCACGAGCGACGAGGATTATCCCGAAGTAGTCGATACGGCCGCCGCCGCGCTGCCGGCGCAAGTATGGCGGGTCGTGCACGAACGCATACACCATCAGCATCGCGACCACGCCGGTCGGCACGTTGATGAAAAAGATCCAGCGCCAACTCCAGTTGAGCGTGATCCAGCCGCCAAGCGTGGGGCCGAGGACCGGCGCCGCCATCAGTCCCATCCCGAACGTCGTCATCGCGAGCGTGTGTTCGTCGGGAGGGAAGGTCTCGATAAGGATTGCCTGCGACAGCGGGATCATCGCGGCGCCCGCCGCGCCCTGGAGCAGGCGGAAGACCACCATCTCGCCCACGCCGCGCGCCAGCCCGCACATCGCCGAGGTAACTCGCGAACGTCAGCACCGAAGCGAGGAAATAGCGCTTGCGCCCGAAGCGCACCGCGCACCATCCGGTCATCGGAATCGTCACGCTGACCGCGACCAGGTAGCTGGTGACCACCCAGGTGATCTGGTCGACGTCGGCGGCGAAACTTTTCTGCATGTACGGTAGCGAGACGTTGACGATCGAGGCGTCGAGCACCGTCATCACCGCGCCGATCATCACCGCCGCAGCGACCAGCCATTTGTGAACGGCCAGCGGATGCGTTTCGGCGGCCGCTTCGAGCGAAGGAATCGTCATGAAGTCAGACACCGCGGCCCGAATCAACGTCGCCGCCTAGCCCAGGTTGCCGGGGTCGAGGCGGTCGCGCAGATGGTCGCCGAGGAAGTTGAACGACATCACGGTCAGGAAAATGAAAATGCCGGGGATGAGAATCCACGGATAGCGCGCGAGGTTCTGCACATCCTGCGCCTGCGCCAGCAGGTTGCCCCAACTCGCGGCCGGCTCCTGGATGCCCAGGCCGAGCAGCGAGAGCGCGCTCTCGCCCAGGATGAAGCCCGGAATCGACAGCGTCGCCGCGACGATCGCGTAGCCGAGCACCGAGGGAATGACGTGGAGGAAAATAACGCGCGCGCGCGAGGCGCCCAGCGCGCGCGCCGCCTCGACGTAGGGGCGCGAGCGCACCGACGCCGCCATCCCGCGGATGATCCGGGCGAAACCGGCCCAGCTTATGAAGCTCATGATCGCGACGATCGTGAAGAAGGTCAGTACCGGGCTTACCCCGGAAGGAATCACCGCCGCCAACGCGAGCAGAAAGTAAAATGACGGCAGCGACATCTCGATCTCCGACCAGCGCATGATCAGATTGTCGGTGAGCCCGCCGACATAGCCCGAGAACGCGCCCACCGTGATGCCGAGCGAGAAACTGATCAGCACGCCGATGAGGCCGACGCACATGCTGACGCGCGCGCCATATACGATGCGCGAGAAGAGGTCGCGGCCCAGCCCGTCGCTGCCCATGATGAAGTAGGGCGCATCGGCCGACTCGGTGGTGAAGAGATGGCCGCGGTGGAGAAATCGGAGGTAGGTTTTGCGCGAGCGGTCGGGAGAGAAGACGCGCGCCGCCGCGTCGCTCAACCGCATCGGATAGGCGTAGAAAAATCCGTGCGCCCACTCGGCAGGGCGTCGCCAGATGAAGATGCATCGGCGGACAGTCGGGCAGGTCGCGATACTGGCGAATCGGATCGTACGGCGCAACGAAGGGTGACGCGGCGGCCAGGAAATAGAACACCAGCAGGCAGCTAACCGAAAGCCGCACGACCCACGAAGCGCGGCGCCATTCGCGGCCAAGGCCATCCAGCAGCGCGCGGGAGCGCGACGCTCGCGCGGGCGGCTCGCTGGCCGCCGGGAAGTTGTCAGGGATGGTCGCGTAGGAGGCCGGCATGCTCAATCCGCACTAAGCGAGGAGAAGTCGACGCGCGGGTCGACCATCACCAGCGCGATATCGGCCAGCAGGTTGCCCAACAACAGCAGCACGGTGCCCATCAGCACCGAGCCCATCACCAGGTAGATGTCGAGCGAGCGCACCGCGTCGAGCAGCAGCAGGCCCAGCCCCTGCAGGTTCATCACCGCCTCGATCAGCGCCGCGCCGCCCAGCAGATCGGCGAGGCCATAGCCGGCCAGCGTGACGAAGGGATTGAGCGCGTTGCGCAGCACGTGTTTGTACATCACGACGCGTTCCGGCAGGCCCTTGGCGCGCGCCGTGCGCACGAAGTCGGAGTTTTTGATCTCGAGGATTTGCGAGCGCATCAGGCGCATCAGCGACGCCATCCCCGCCACGCCCAGCACGAACACCGGCAGGATGAGATGGTTGATGCGGTCGGCGATGCGGCCCCAGAAGTCCAGGCTCTCATAGTAAGGCGAAAAAGTTGCGCCTACCGGGAACCATCCGGTGCGCAGCGCCAGGTACATCATCAGGAAGGCGAGAAAAAAGTTCGGCACCGACATCCCGAAAAACGCCACGAACGACAGCACGCGGTCCCAGATCGAGTTCTGCTTGACCGCGACGACGATCCCGATCGGAATCGCGACCACCCACGCGAAAATCATGCTCGCCAGCGCCAGGATGACGGTGTTGAACGCGCGCGCGGCGATGAGCGAGGTCACGTTGACCCGGTAGCTCATCGACATCCCGAGATTGAAATGGAGCACCTGCCATAGCCACTTCGCATAACGCGCCAGGAGCGGCTGGTCGAGGCCGAATTGCGCCTCCATCTGGCGGATCACCTGGGGCGAGATGGCCGGGTTGAGCTTTAGGTTGGTGAGAAAGTTACCCGGCGCGAGCGACATCACCAGGAACGACAGGAAAGTGATCCCGATGATCAGCGGGATCATGTTGAGCAGGCGCTTTATCAGAAACCTGGCCATCGCTTGCGCGGCGCTCGATCAGTTGGGCCGGAACTCGATCCATTCGGGCTTGTAGTTGCCCCACACGGTGGGCTGGAAATTCTCCAGCGAATTCTTCCACGCCTCGTAGCGCACCTGGCGCACAGTCTCGATAATCGGGAGTTGCTGGTACAGGATTTCCTGGATGCGCCAGTAATACGGCGCACGCTTCAGCGGATCCATCACCATCGTGCCCTGTTCGAGTAGCTGGTCGATCTCGGCCTCCCACGGCGTGGCCGGCTTGGGCTCCTTTGGGTACCACAGGTGCAGGGCGCCCGACGAGCGCAGAAAGTCGGCGCCATTGTTGGGCTCGATCCCGCCGGTAAAGCCGATCAGCACAACGTCCCAGTCATAGGTGGAGTCGAGTTTGTCGACCAGCGTGGTGAACTCCAGCGGACGGTAATTGACCTTGATGCCGATGCGTCGGAGGTCCTGCTGAAAGATGACGCACATCTCGTCGCGCACGTTCACGCCGGTGTTGGTCGCTAGGTTAAACTCGATCCGATTGCCCTGCGGGTCGACGCGCATGCCATTGATCAGACGGTATCCCGCCTGATCCAGCAGGTCGCCCGCCTCTTTGAGATTGTAGTCGTAGTCCTTGAGGTTGGGATTGTGGAAAACCTTGTTGGCGGGCGAAATGTCGGAAACCGCCGGCACGCCCAGTCCATGAAAGCACAGATTGATCATCCCCTGCTTGTCGACCGCGTGAGCGATCGCGCGCAGGAAGCGGATGTCGGTGAACCAGCGGTACTTGGGATCGGTCACGCCGTTGTGGATGTAGTGATTGGGGTTGCGATTGAAGGCGAAGAACAGTGATCCGGTGTCGATGCCGATTTTCTTGACCGTGATCCCGAGTTGCTTCTGCTTGTCGCCGAGATCGACGACTTCCTCGGGGCGCGGCGAGTAAACGTCGATCTGTCCGGCGAGAAAGCGCAGGTACTGGGCGTTGCCGTCGGGCACAATCTGCAGCGTCTCGCCATGCAGCCGCGGCAACGGCTCGCCCTTTTCGTCGCGCATCCAATAGTCCGGATTGCGATTGAAGTGGACGAACTGCGCCTGGACGTAACGGGCCATCGCGAACTGGCCCAGCCCAACGATTTTTTCCGGAGCCGTGTTGATGCCCCAGGTATGATTGAACTTGCCGGCGTCGAGCGCCGTCTCGAGCAGATGCGCCGGCACGATCGGAACGCCAATCGCATAGAGCAGCGGCGCGAACACTCGCGGCATCGTCATCCGCACCGTGTAGTCGTCCAGCGCCTCGACCTTCAGCGGCTTGCCGTCGACGGTGAGGCTGGGCTCTTCGATATTCGGAACGCGCGGGTCGTAGATCACGCGCATCGTGAAAACCACGTCGTGCGCGGTGAACGGCTGCCCGTCGAACCATTTCACCCCGTGGCGCAGATGGAAAACGATCACCTTGCCGCCGTCCCCGAGATCCCAGCTCTCGGCGAGGCCCGGCTCGGGCAGGGTGGTGATCGGATTGATCCTGACCAGCCCCTCGAAGAGATCGCCGACCACCTCGCCCGAGGCGTTGTCAGTGACCAGGATCGGATTGAAGGTGCGCGGATCGCTGATACTCGATTGGTAGAGAATCTGCTCGCGCTCGTGCTGGCTGGGCGGCTGCTGCACGCGGCATCCGGCCGCCGCCACGGCGGCGAACGCGGAGCACAGCAACATCGCGAGCGCGCGGCGAAGGCTCATCGGGCGCGTTCAGCCCGCCGCTCCCGGCGCGGCGCTTGCGCCGGCGTCGATCGAAATCTGCTTGGTGCCGGGAGCCGGCGTCAGCACGAACAGCGCGGGCGCCAGTGTGGTGTTGAGCGCGGGACGCCTCGTAGCGCAGCGTGATGCGGCTTGCGGGAAAGTCGGCCTCGACTTTATCGGGAAGCTCATCCCGCTCGCGTCGCGCCAGTCGCTATAGCGCACATCGTAGCGCTGGGCCCCCGCGCTATCGCGCTCGCGCACCATCGCCAACTGCCCGGCGATGAAACCGAGCTCGCGCGTGCCGCCGTCGCCCAGGCGCCACAGCGCAATCGTCATCCCGTCGGTATCGCTGACCGAGTCGGGCGGCGTGGCGAGTTGCGCCGGCATCCGGGGCGAGGCCCATTAGAAGATCGACCGCGGCCGGCGGCGCCAGCGGGATACGCACGTAGCGCTCGAGCGTCGCGGCGTTGGCGCCGCCGCTCATCAGGATGTTCTTCGACGGGTCGAAGATCATCAGCCGGCCGGCGTCGTCCGCCGCCAGCACCATCGTGGCGCCGAACGGCGCGACCGCCTCGACCCGCATGCTGGCCGGGCGTGCGAGCGCTATCTCCTCATGCGTGCGGAAGTGATGGCCGTCGGCGGCGCTGTACTCCATGATCGCCCCGCTCTGCATCGAGCGCAGCGACCGCTCGCGATTGGCGAGCGCCGCGAGCATCGCGGTGGTGGCCGGCGAGGCGGCGGTGGTCGCGGCGGGCGTTACCGCGGAGGGCGCGCTGGCCGTGAACGCGCACGCCGAAAGCTGGCAGATTGCCAGCGCCAGGACGGCTGAGCCTACGGCGGCGCGCCAGGCCTCGCGCGGCAGGCGCAGCGGGTCAATGACTGGCGCTGCCGACATTGCGCAGGGCTTGCAACTTTCCCTTGAGCCGCGCGATCTGCTCCTGGTCCGTGGTCCGCCGCAACGCGTCCTCGTACTGTTGCCCGGCCTGCTCGGAGCGGCCCAGTTTGGAGTAGGCGTCGCCGAGATGTTCGGTGATAGTCGGGTCGTCGCCGGTCAGGTTGACCGCCTTTTCGAGCTGTTCGGCCGCCTTGCCGTATTCGCCCTTCTTGTAATAGACCCAGCCGAGACTGTCGATGTAGAACCCGTCTTCGGGCTCGATCGCAAGCGCGCGCTTGACCAGCCTTTCAGCCTCGTCGAGGTGTTCGCCGGACTCGGCGTAGGTATAGCCGAGGTAGTTGAGCGCCTGCGCGTTTTTCGGATTGAGATCGATCGCCTTGCGCATCTCCTCGATGCCGGCGGAGCGCTGCTTGCTCTCGTCGTAAAGCGCGCCGAGCGTGAAATGGTACTTGTCGTTTTTCGGCTCGAGCACGACCATTTTCTGCGCGAGCTTGATCGCGGTCGGATAGTCCTTCTTTTCCTGGTAGACGCCGACCGTGAAGCCGAGAATCTCGGCGTCGTCGGGCTTCTTCGCCAACGCCTGGTTGAGCGCGGTAATCGCCTGGTCGTAGTCATGCTGCTTGTCGTAGATGTAGGCGAGCTGCAGGCGCGATTCGACGTAATGCTCGTTGCCCTCGGGAATCCGCGAGAACTCCACCGCCGCCTTGTCGTAGTCGCCCAGTTCGCTGTAGGCGGTGCCGAGATAGTAGTGGACGCGGTAGTTGTCGGGCTCGGCGCCGAGTACCAGGTTGAACTCCGTGGCGGCGCGATCGAAATCGCCGCGCTCGAAATACAGCAACCCTATCTTGGTGCGGGTGTCGCTCGGGCTGATGTCGATTTTCTCAGGCGTCGGCGCCGGCTTCACCGGCGCATCGGCCGAGGCGTGCGCGGCAAAGTAGAGTTCGGCCATGCGCTTGTGCGCGCGGTCGTCGTTGGGATTGATCTGCAGGATCTTTTTGTAGATCGCGACCGCGTCGTCACTGCCGGCCCTGGTCCTCGCGCAGCGCGGCGAGGTCGAGCAGCGCCAGCTCGGATTGCGGATTGAGCTCGAGCGCCTTGTCGTAGTAGCGCTCGGCCGCGGAGTAGTTGCCCGCCGCCAGCATCGTGCGCCCGGCGTAGTAGTAGCCCAGGAACGATTGCGGATCGAGCGCGATGAGCTGCTCGAAAACCTTGCGCCCCTGCTCATAGTCGCCGCGCTTGGCGTACAGCGTACCCAGGAACAGGTAGGCCTCCTGGTTCTTGGGCGAGAGCTTGATGACATCCTTGTAATCCTGCTCGGCGGTCGTGTCGTCGCCCAGCGCGGAATCGATACCGGCCGCGAGCAGCAGTGCGCGCGACGAGTCGGGATCGAGCTTGACCGCCTCGTCGGCCTGGACCCGCGCGTCCGCCAGGCGGCCGTCACGCACGTAGAGCGTGGCCAGCGTCACGCGCAGCGTGGCATTGCCCGGATCGTACTGCACCGCCTCCTCGAGCGCTTTCAGGGCCTCCGTGCGGTCGCCCTCTTCGGTCGCGACCTCGGCTTGCAAAAACGCGCCCATCGCCTTGGCCTGCGGCGGAATGTCGACCGCCGGTTTGCCGCCGAACGGCGACGGTTGCTGGTCGGCCTCGCTCGGCGCGCTGGCGGACATGGCGCCCGACGGCTGAAACCTGGGGCCCTCGCACCTGCTCGCATCCGCAGGCCGAGCAGCAGCGCGGTCGCGGCCAGCGCAACCGTCAGCGAATGCGATCGACAATTTATGGCGTGCGCGAGCGCCCGCCCGGAACAGATTGGTTTGCATTTAACACAAAGAATTAACACAATGAGTTGACCGTCAGCGCCGGCCTAATCGTCAGGCGGAGCCCATGTACTATACGCGGTATCGACACCATTTATAAGTGTTGCTCGCGAGCCCACCTCCGCGCAATCCCCGCCGCCTTGTGCCGGCGCCGACGCTCGGCTACAGCCTAGCCCTGATGAAACGCCCGAGCCCGGATTCCGCCGACCATGGGCGCGTCGAAGCGGTCGCGACCGCCGCGGCGCCGCTCAACCCGCGCGCCGCGATCGCGATGCAGGGCGGCAAGCTCGGCCTGCTCTCGCTGACCTGCGTCGTCTACCTGGTCGTAAGCGGCGGCGCCTACGGGACCGAGGACGCGGTGCGGATCGCCGGCCCGCGCCTCACCCTGTTGCTATGCCTGTTGGTGCCGCTGACGCTGAGCGTGCCGACGGCGTTGATGGCGGCCGAACTCAACGCGCTGATGCCGGTGGAGGGCGGCTTCTATTTCTGGGTCAAGGAGGCGCTCGGGCCGTTTTGGGGTTTCGCCGAGGCTTACCTGACTCTGCTCTACACGGCGGTGGACATGGCGATTTACCCGGTCCTGTTCAGCGCCTACCTCGCCTTCCTGTATCCGCTCGGCACTGGCGGCCAGCTCGTGGTCGGGATCGCGCTGGTATGGCTCGCCGGGCTGCTCAACTTTCTCGGCGTGCGGCCGGCCGGCGACAGCGCGATCGCTGCTGACGGCGCTGCTGCTGGCGCCGTTCGCGGCGCTGGTCGTGCTCGGCTTCGGTCATCTCGTGCACTGGCATCCGCCGGGCGGCCGGATCTTCGGGCCCGACTTCGCGCTCGCGCTCGGCGGCGGACTCACGATCATAATCTGGAATTTCAGCGGATGGGAAAACGCCAGCGTGGTCGCGGGCGAGATTCGCGACCCGCGCCGCACCTACCAGCACGCGCTCGCGATCGCGCTGCCGATGGTGGTGCTCGGCTACCTGCTGCCGCTCGGCGTGGCGCTCTCGGGCGCGCATAGCGGCGCCAAGTGGGAGACCGGATGGTACTCCGAGATCGGCCGCCAGATTGGCGGCCCGGCGCTGGGCGCGGCGCTCGCGATGGGCGGGATGGTGTCCGCGTTTTCGATCTTCACGGCCGCGCTGCTGTGGGTGTCGCGGATGCCGTTCGTGCTGGCGCGCGAAAGCTATCTGCCCCGATGGCTGTCCGAGGTCTGGCGCACCACCGCGACTCCCGGCAAGTCGATCCTGGCCTGTTGCGTGCTCTTCACGATGCTGGTGCCGTTGGGCTTCGTCACCCTGGTGATCCTCGACGTATTCTTTTACATGGGCGCGCTGGTGCTCGAGTTGAGCGCGCTGGTGGTGATGCGCCGCAAGCGGCCCGCGCGCGACGGCCTGTTCATGATCGGCGGCGGCAGGGCCGGGCTCTACCTGGTCGCCGGACTGCCGATGCTGACCTGGTGCGCCACCTTTGGCCTCGCGCTTACCGAGGGTGGCATCAAGGAGGACTTCATCATCGCGGTCGTGCTGGCGGCGACGACCTATCCGGCCTACGCGCTCTGCCGTAGATTGTGGGGCGGGCCGCCGCGCGGACAGAGCGTATTCGACGCGCCAGCGAGCTCCGACGCCGAACGCCTTGCGGAAGACCGGAGGAATTTTTGTGGCAATGCGCACGGTAGTAAAAGCCTACTTCAACTATGGCGGCCTGGCCCGGCCGCATGCGCGCGTGGCGCGGCGCGTACGAACCGTCGACCGCGAGTTCGCGGGCCTGCTTTACAGCGAAGTCGGCGTCGCGCAAACTCGACGCCACGATGGACCAGGCGCGAACGGCTGCGTGCTCGCTGCTCGGCGCGGGCGAAACCGGCGGCGTCTCGCTCCTGTCCAATTCTTCGACCGCGCTGAACCTCGCGATCAGTATCCTCGGCGCGACGCTTGAGCCCGGCGGGCTCGCGGTCACCACCGACCAGGAGCATTCATGCGTCATCTGGCCGCTCGCGCGGCTCGGCGCGCGCGGAATCGAGATCGCAACGATCAAGGGCGGCTCGCCGGCGGAGTTTCTCGAAAATTTGCGCGCGCTGATTCGCCGCCGGCGTCCGGGCTTCGCCGTGTTCTCCCACGTCTCGTGCATGGACGGCCGCGTGCTGCCGGTCGCGGAAGCCGGGGAAATTCTCGCGCAGCATGAAATCCCGTATATCGTCGACGGCGCGCAGGCGCTCGGACAGGTCGCGGTCGACGTGGCGCGAATCGAAGCCTGGGCCTACGCGTTCACCGGTCACAAGTGGCTGTTCGGCCCGATGGGCACCGGGGGGCTTTGGACCAGCGAGCGATTCCTGCGCGCCAACACGCTCGCCTGGACCGGGCCGGTCGGGTTCATCCGCAAGGGCGGCGGCGAACTCGAAAACGGATCGCTCAACTGCGCGCTGTTCGCGGGGATGACCGAGGCGCTGCAAGCGTGCGCCGAGGAATTCCCGTCACGGGTCGAGGCCCTGATACGGCTGCGGGCGCGAATCCGCGGGCTCCTCGACGGGCTCTACGAAAACGCTGCGTCGAAGTGGGACGGCCCGCACGCGCCCGGCATCCTGGCATACGGGCTGCCGTTGGAGACGCGGCCGGAGAAATTGGCCGAGGCGGCACTGCGGCGCTTCGGCGTCGCGATCAAGCCGCTACGTCCGCCGCGGGATCCCAACGGCTTTCGCGTGACGTTCTCGCCGTGGACGACTGACGATGAGGTCGAATTGCTGGGCGAGGCGATGCGCGCCATCGCTCGCGAATCGCACTAGCGCCGTCGACGATGGCGCCGCTCTAACCGTTCGCTTCCGGGCTCCCTCCCGCATTTTGGGGGAGGGTTGGGGTGGGGGTCGAGCGAGGAAGCGCGGGACATCTTTTCTTACGCGGCGCTTCCTCGTCCTGATTTTTTTCCGTGACCACGTGCTTGTCTCACGCTAGAGGGGATCGGCAGCTACGTCGTTATCAACGGCTTCCCGAGTCGGAATCGCTGCTTCAGACAGAGGCGGTTCTCACTGAGATTGAGAACCGCCTGGACCCCCACCCTGCCCTCCCCCATAACTGATGGGGAGGGAATTTGAAACTCAAAGGCGACGATCATCGGGCGCATCTGAGTGCTGTTCGCGTCCCACGCTAAATGCTACAGCCTGATCGATGCGCGGCGGGCGCAGGCGGAGCATCACAATGGAAAATTCCGGCGACCATCGAATTACCAGCCGAATCATCCGTTGACCAGTTGCGAACGCTCATCGGCCAGCCGCATCCGGCCACTCCGCGCAAGCTCCTGCGCGCGCTCGACGACATGGCGATCGACTTCATTGGCCGCTCGCCGTTCCTGGTGCTGGGGACGGCGGACGCCGAAGGCAACCAGGACGTTTCGCCCAAGGGCGGCGCGCCGGGTTTCGTAGTGGTCGAGGATCCGAAGACCCTGCTGATTCCCGACAGCAAGGGCAACAAGCTGCTCTTCGGCCTGCAGAACATCCTGGAGAATTCCCATGCCGGGCTGATCTTCATGGTTCCCGGCACCGACGAGACGCTGCGAATCAACGGCACGGGCGAACTGAGCGTCGATCCGGCTTCGCTCGCGCGGTTTTCGGCCAACGGGTCGGCGCCTCAGCTCGTGATCCGGATCACAGTGCGGGAGTGTTTCTTCCACTGCGCCAAGGCCCTGATGCGCTCGCAACTGTGGAAGCCCGAGAGCTGGGGCGCGCGCATCCCCTTTTCCTGGGGAAAATACCTGGCCGTGAAGAGCGACGGCGAGGACGCGGCGCGCAAGATCGACCGCTTCGTCGAGCTCGACTACAAGAACAATCTTTAGATGCGCTCCGCGCGCTGAGCCGCGAGCGACGCCGCGGCTCAGGCGAGCTTTCCGCTTCGAGCGTGGCCTTTTCCTCATTTTTTCTCAGGCTCCCACAGCCGCTGCCATGCGCGAAGCCCGTCCTGCAGCGTCTTCTGCACCGACTCGGCCTGCTTGCGTCGCCTCCTCGGTCCACTTGCCCGAGGCGCTGAACGACTCGGTCGCCTTGCGCCAGTTCTCCGCCCACGCCTCCATCGGATTGGCGGCCTTCTTCTCCGCCAGCCCGCCGCCGAAGCCGTCCGGCGCGCTTGCTCGCGCACCTGGCGTTCCCACCACTGGAAGCCCTGCTCCAGCGCCGTAATCATCCCGTCCTTGCTCATCCGCGCGGCGCGCAGCCAGCTTTCGACCATCTGATCGCGGTCGAGTCCGGCGCCGGCTTGCTCCGCAAGATCCTTAACCGCCTTGTTCACCGCCGAGAGCGTCTCGGCCAGCGCCTCGCTGGCCTTGCGAATCACGTCGCCGATGCCCGAGAAGTCTTCCGTCGCCATCGCTGTCATCCTCCGTGATTTTCCGTGTCGATTTGGTAATCCGCCCGGACGCGCCCGGCGTCAAAGAGCAGTCCGGACGCGTGTCCTGTGTTCCTCTCTTCCCTTCCCCATCGTCCTACAGATCGCGGCCTAATTCGAGACGGTTGCGCGGCTCTCGAGCGCTGACTACACACGCAAGGCGACGATTCCCATCCAACAATTTTCCCTGATCGGCAGAGCGCGTATGCCGCGATCATTTCTCATCCGCCGGTGGCGCTGGCAGCGTATCGAATTCCGGCAGACCTCCCGCGATCTTGTCCCACTCCTGGCGATTGCGTCTGAACAGGATCGCTTCGGGCCGAAATACCGACGGATCGTCCAGCGTACCGACATAGATGGAGACGACGTCCGGAGCAACCTCGGGTGTTCCAAAGAGAAGGCTGCCACAGGTCGGGCAGAAATGCCGGATCGAATTTGATCCGGTTATGCCCTTCACGGAGTAGCTCGTGGTCTTGCCGGTGACCTTAAACATCGACTTCGGCACACCCATAACCGGCACATGCCCGGTTCCGGATGCACGCTGGCAGTCGCGACAATGGCAGTGCACGGCGAACAGCGGCTTTCCCTGCGCCTCGTACCGCACGGCTCCGCACAAACATCCGCCCGTTATTGTTTCCATCTCAGTCCTTCGGCTTTTCGCGGACGGCCGCAATTGCAGACTTCGTTTGCTACGTATAGTGAGCTCTTGCCGCGAATTCGAGTTTTCTCGAAAGGGCTAAATTTGCGCACCCTTACGTCGCGGTTTGCGCGGCGGATTGTAGACGTGGAAAAACGAAAACGCCGCGATCACCAGCGCGTGCGTGATCTTTTCCGTCGCGATCAGCCGCTTCACGTCGTCGAGCGGCACCATCACGACCTCGGTCTCCTCCGAGCCGCCCAGGCGATGGCCGCGCGACGCGGCGCACGTTGCGGGCGACGAACGAGTAGCAGTAGTTGGGCTGGATCGCGGGATTGGGATGGACGCGGCCAAGCTCGACCACGTCCTCGGAATCGTAGCCGCATTCCTCGCGCATCTCGCGCCGTGCCGCCGAGAGCGGGCTTGGATCCTCCGGGTCGACCATCCCGCCCGGAATTTCCAGAGTGAAGTCGCCGATTCCGTGGCGGAACTGCCGCACCATCACCACCTCGTTGGCGGGCGTGATCGGGATGATGTTGATCCAGGCCGGCGCCTCGATCACGAAGAAGTCATGTTCGCCGCGCTGCGGATGCGAGCGCTGGTGGCGATGCAGATCGAAGATCGGCGTCGCGTAGACGCGCTCGCTCTTGAGCGTTTCCCAGCGGCGGGCTTTCGCGCGCGCCATCGCTAGCGGCGCCGGCGCCCCGCGCGCTCCCTAGAACAGCCGTCCATATTCGATCGCCGGGCAGCGATCCATCACGACCGTCATCCCGGCCGCCCGCGCGCGCGCGGCCGCCTCGAGGTCGACCACGCCGAGCTGGCACCACAGCACGCGCGCGCCCTTGGCGATCGCCTGCTGCGGCGATTTCGGGCAGATACTCGGAGCGCCTGAAGACGTCGACCATCTGGACCGGGTCGGGAATCGAGGCGAGGTCCGGGTAGCATCGCTCGCCGAGCGCACCCATCAGCGCGTCGGGCGCGAGCTGCGGATTGACCGGGATCACGCGGAAGCCCTTGCGCTTGAGCAGCATCGCGATCCGCAGGCTGTCGCGCGCCGGATTGTCCGAGCATCCGACCACCGCGACCGTGGCCGGATGCGAGAGTATCTCGCGAATCTCGGCGTCGGTGGGATTGGTGAATTCCATCAATGCCCGATCCCTTCGGACTCCCTCGATGCCGCCTCACTCATCGCCGAGCAGGCGATCGACGACCCTTGGGATGAGCCGTCCGATTTCGTCGCGGCAGACGTCGAAGACCTCGTGGCCCTGCTCGAACGGATCATCGATATCGCCCGCCTCGCCGGCGAACGCGCGCAAGGTGAAGGCCGGGCGCATCGGCGGCGGCCGGAAAGCGCTCGCGCAGGTCGCGCTCCTGCTGCGCGGTCATCGCGATCACCAGGTCGGCCGCCTCCAGCAGTTCCGGATGGCGCTTGAGGTCGGTCGAGGTCGCCTCTTCGCCGATATCGATGCCGATCGACTTGAGCGTCATCCGGGTGTCGAGCGAAACCAGCGCGCCATCGCGAGCGTAGGGCGCGATACCGGCCGAGCGGATCTCGACCAGGCCGTCGGCGCCGCGCGCGCCAAGCTCGCGCCGCAGCATATGCTCCGCCATGATGCTGCGCGCGGTGTTGGCCGCGCAGATGATTAGCACGCGGCGCGAGCGCGCATCGCGTGGAGAGCCGCCCGCGCGCGAACCGGATTTACCGTGAGGCATCGGTCGGTTAGCGCCCCGCCGACATGACCTCGGCCATGCTCTCCTTCTTGGTGACTCCCTTGGCGAGTTCTTCCTTCAGGCGCGCGCCGAGCGCCGCCGGCTCCCAGAACGTGCCGGGCGCCGCGGCGACCTGCGCCACCGAATGCCATCCGCGCATCAGCCACACGCGGCCCATCCCGACGCGAAAGACTTCGCCATGGACGTCCTTGGCGTCGTCGCTGCCGAGCCACGCGACCAGCGGCGCCACGTGGGCGGGGCTGAAAAGGTCGAACTCGCCCTGCTTGACGGCGGGCATCGTGGCCGCGGTTTGCGGAGTGGCGTCGATGGTCAGGCGGGTGCGCGCCACCGGCGCGATCGCGTTGGCGGTGCATCCATAGCGCGCCATCTCGCGGTCGACGATTATCGCGAACGCCGCGACGGCGGCCTTGGCGGTGCCGTAGTTGCCCTGGCCGGCGTTGCCGAGCAGGCCCGAGTCGGAGCTGGTGTTGATGAGGCGGCCGTTGAGCAAATTGCCGTTCTTCTGCTGCTCGCGCCAGTAGGCGGTGGCGTGGCGCGCCAGGTTGAAGGTGCCTTTGAGATGGACGTTGACGACGGCGTCGAAGTCCTCCTCGCTCATGTTGAAGATCATGCGGTCGCGCAGGATGCCGGCGTTGTTGACCACGATGTTGAGCTTGCCGAAGTTGTCCAGCGCGCACTCGACGATGCGCTTGGAGGATTTGAAATCGCTGACGCTCTCGAAATTGGCGACCGCCTCGCCGCCGAAGCCGCGGATTTCCTTGATCACCTCCTCGGCCGGCGAACGTGACTGGCCGGTGCCGTCGAAATGGCCGCCGAGATCGTTGACCACGACCTTGGCCCCCTGCTTGGCCAGCAACAGCGCCTCTTCGCGGCCGATGCCGCGTCCGGCGCCCGTAACGATCGCGACCTTCCCATCAAGTAATGCCATTGCCGTCTCAATCCTCTCTTTTTCGGTAGTCCGTGATTGTGCGGGGAACGAACCGCGCCTGAGCGCCGGGATTTCTCCCGCCTCTGGCAGATTTATCCCGTAACTCCGCCCTGCCGCAAGCGCCGGGGAACCGGACGCGATGCCGGGGTTGACCTGCGCGCGAGGTGGTGCACCTTACGCGAAAGGCGGCGAGGGCGGGTCTGAGCCTGTCTGCGCAGGTTTGCGCGCATAGGCTCGGGTAGGTAATTATGGTGGGCTTCGGGGACGAGCTGCCGTGGCGCCTGGGAGGCGTAACGGCCACGCCAGCCAGCCCAAAAATTTTTGGCCAGAATTTTCGGCTGCGGAAGGTTTAAGCGATGCAGAATCAGTTCGGCATTATTCAGATGATCCAGCAGGGCTACTATGCCACGTACCCGCTGATCCTCATCTCGATCGTTTGCCTGGCGGTCATTTTCGAACGCCTGTGGGCGCTGCGCGGAATCGGCAGCCGCGCCACCAAGACCGCCGACGCGCTGGTCGGCCCGCTGCGCCAGGGCAAATTCAACGAGGCCCTGGAGCGCACCGAGACCGGCCACACCGCGGCCGACCGCGTCTTCCATACTCTGATCTCGGGCGCCAAGGACCTCGACCGCGCGCGCCTGGAGGAACTCGACGAGGAGCGGCGCTTTGCCGAGCTGGTCGAGCTCAAGCGCTACATCTGGGTGCTCGCGACCTCGGGCGCCTCGGCGCCGTTCATCGGCCTGTTCGGAACCGTGGTCGGCATCCTGGTCGCGTTCCAGTCGATGGCGGTGATGGGCACCGGCGGTTTCTCGGTAGTGGCGGCCGGCATCTCGGAGGCGCTGATTTCGACCGCGCTCGGACTGGCGGTCGCGATCATCGCGGTCATTTTCTACAACTACTTCTCGGTCAAGATCGACAACATCAACGCCGCGATCCACATCAACGCCGCCCGTCTCATCGACGCCGCGCTGCAGGGGAGACACGCCGTTGGCGGTTAGCGGACCCAAAAGCAGCGGCGAGATGTTCTGGCAGATAAACATCACGCCGCTGACCGACATCTTCCTGGTCCTGCTCATCATCTTCATGGTGACCACTTCGGTCACCATCGAGGCCGCCTCCCACGTCGACCTGCCGCTGGCCGAAAACACCTCGCCCGAAAACAAGGGCGTCATCGTCACCTACACCGCCCAGCACGAGCTGTTCGTCAACTCCAAGGACGTGACCGAGCGCGACCTCGAATCGGCGCTGACCGACGCGTTGACCCGGGTCGATTCCAAGGTGGTGATTTTCCAGGGCGACGAGAAAGTGCTGCTGGGTGACATGATCCGGATCCTGCAAATCGCCAAGCTCGCCGGGGCCCAGCAGATAGCGATCGCGGCCAAGCACGTCGCGCCGGGACAGTTCCAGCGCCTGCAAACCGGGCCGGGCACGACCGGCGGCTGACCGCGGGCAACGCGGCGGAACAGAGGTTAGTACCAACTCATGGCGATCGGTTCCAATCAGAGCGGCGGCGTCTTCTCCGACATCAACATCACGCCGCTGACCGACATCTTCCTGGTCCTGCTCATCATCTTCATGGTGGCGACCGCGATCACGATCGAGTCCGCCGCCCACGTCGACTTGCCCAAGGTTCAATCCGAGGCGACCACCGAAAAGCCCAAGGGCGTGGCGGTGATGTACACCGCGGACCATCGCATCTTCGTCAACCAGGGCGAGGTGAATGAAAAGACGCTGCCGGCTGGCGCTCAAGGACGCTATCGACCAAGGATCCCGACAAGCTGGTGGTGTTCCAGGGCGATCCGGCGGTGATCCTGGCCGACATGGTCCGTATCCTGGACATCGCCAAGACGGCGGGCGCTCAGCAAATCGCGATCGCGGTGGCCAAGCTGCCGGGCGGCGGCGGTGGCCCCGAGACGGGCGAGCCGGCCCTTCCCAGCGGACCGGTGGTGCCGCCCGAACCCTCTTCCGAAGGACCCTGACTTCAGTTGGACGGTCAGCGGGAGCACAATATTAAAGGGCGCCCTGCGGCGCACAACTGGAGCAAGGGCGCCGCCCCTCGGGGGAGCAGGGCCGCGGCCGTAACAGCAAAAGGCATCGCGTGACCGTCGCGGAACAAATCGGCCTGCTCGCGGTATCGGTAGTCGTAGTGGCGATGGTCCTGTTCTGGATCGCCACGCGCGCGCACCTGGACGAAGAAGATCCGGAGAAGGAAAAGCCCGGCTTCAAACATGGCCTGCGCCAGGGCCTGCGCTTCCTGCTCGGCCCGTTCCCGCTCTCGATCGGCCTGCACGTCGTGGTCCTGCTCTTCCTGCTCTTCGCCGTGCACATGGAGACCGGCCAGAACTTCATCCCGATAAGCCTGCAGGCGGGCGGCGGCGGCGGCCAGACCAAACCCGGCGAAGACACCAACATGCCCGAGATGCAGATGCCCGAGCTGCAGGCGCTGCCGATGGAGAGGCCCAAGCAGATCGACGTCTACGCGCGCGAGGCCGTCGTCAGCGCCAACAACTACGTGCGCTCGACCAACAGCGGAATCGGAATCGGACGCGGCGGCGGGATGGGCTCGGGCTACGGCCAGGGCATCGGCAACGGTTTCGGCGGCTTCATCAGCGGCCTGCGGCGCACCGGGCTCGACGTCGTGATCGTCATCGACGGGACGGGCTCGATGCGCCTGGTGATCGACGACGTCAAGAACAAGATGCGCCAGTTGATGCTCGCGATCCATCGGCTGGTGCCGACCGCGCGCATGGGGATCATCGTCTTCGGCGGACGCGGCGAGCAGATGCAGATGCTGCCGCTTACCACTTCGCCCGGCGCCGTGGTCCAGTTCCTAAACGGCATCCAGGCGCGCAACGGCGGCGAATGGCAGGAAGACACGCTGGGCGCGGTGCGCATGGCGGTCGACAACATGGGATGGCGCTCGTACGCCAAGAAAGTGATCGTGCTGGTCGGCGACACGCCGCCGTTCAAGGAGGATTTCGACCCGGTCCTCCAGCACATCCGCCAGTTCCACGCTGAGAACGGAACCTTCAACACGGTCGACCTGACCGTCGAAGAGCATGAGCGCTTCGTCAAGCAGTGGCAGAGCTTCAGCGGGCCGGTGCCGGTGACAGCGTCCTCACTGCCGGAGTTCTACCTTGAGACCCAGGCGGCATATCAGGCGATGGCGCGGGCGGGCGGCGGATCATGGCGCAGCCTGACCAAGGACGAGCATATCAACCAGCAGGTGCTGATCCTGGCCTTCGGCGAGGAGTGGCGCTCCGAAGTCGCCGCCTTCGGCCGCGGCATCAAATCCAGCAACGCCGATCCGTAACGGCTGCCAGGCGCCTCAGCACGCGGCGGAAAGTGCGGCTGCAGATGGTATTCAGACGCGTGGTCACGAGATCTGGACGCGCTCTCAGTCGGGCCCGTAATGATGTCAAGCAAGCCCTGTTCGTGATAAAAGATCTGTTCCGCACTGAAGCGTGTTCCACACCAACGTCACTACCAGTAAGGGAGGAAGATTGCATGCGAAAATTCTCAATCGCACTGTTCGCGGTCGCGGCCTTGGCCGTGACGCTGTCCGCGGCGCCCAACGCGCTCGCGCAGGGAGAGGAGCGCCGGCAAAGAGCGTGACCAAGATCGGCTATCTGAGCTGCCATGTCGCCAGCGGCTGGGGATTCATCTTCGGCTCGTCGCGCAAACTGCAGTGCACCTACACGCCGGCGGAGAAGGGCAAGAAAATTGAAAACTACACCGGTTCGATCACCAAGTTCGGAGCCGACATCGGCTACCTGCAATCCGGTGTGATCCTGTGGACGGTGCTCTCGCCGGGGATGAAGGTCACGACCAAATCCCGGCTTGCTCTCCGGCCATTACGGCGGAGCGACCGCCAGCGCGACCGTCGGACTCGGCGTCGGCGGCAACTTGCTGGTTGGCGGGATGGACGGATCGATCTCGTTGCAGCCGCTCAGCATCGAGGGCAACACCGGCCTCAACGTCGCGGCGGGCGTAGCGATGATGGATCTCAAGTTCGAGTCTGTAGCGGGCATCAAGCAAATAGGTTCTCCAACAGGACAAAAAAGAGGGCCGGGGAGCGAAATCCCCCGGCCCTTTTTCATTGCCTGCGTGCTCAATCCGCGGCGGCGTTGGCGGAAGCCGTCGGCGTCGACGTGGCTATGGAAGCGGCCGTAGCTGAAGTAGATCGCGAGCCCAATCGCCATCCAGACGAAAAACCGGATCCACGTGACTCATCGGCAGGCTGGCCATCAGGTACAGGCACGACAGCGCGCCCACGATCGGCACCAGCGGCACAAACGGCGTGCGAAAAGGCCGGTGCTGATCCGGATCGATATAACGCAGAATCCATACGCCCAGGCATACCAGCACGAACGCGAACAGGGTGCCGATATTGGTCAGCTCGGCGATGTCCTGGATCGGCAGCAGCGCCGCCGTGATGCCCACCGCCGCCCCGGTGATCATGGTCGGTATGTAGGGCGTCTGGAAACGCGGATGCACCCGGCTAAACGCCCGCGGCAGCAATCCGTCGCGCGAGATCGCAAAAAAGATCCGCGACTGGCCGAGCAGCAGCACCAGCAGCACCGAGGTCAACCCCGCCACGGCGCCCACCGAAACCACGCCGCCGATGAAGTTGAGCCCGCGCACCACGAAGGCCGAGGCGAGCGGCGCGTTTTTGTCGATCTCGCCGAACGGCACCATCCCGGTCAGCACCGCGGCCACCGCGATATAGAGCGCCGTGCAGACGAAGAGCGACCACAGGATGCCGCGTGGCAGGTCGCGCCCGGGATCGATCGCCTCCTCGGCCGCGGTCGAGACCGCGTCGAAGCCGATGTAGGCGAAAAAGATATACGCCGCGCCCTTGGAAATCCCCGGACCATCCGAACGGCGCGAACGGACTCCAGTTGCTGCGGGCGAATGAAAAACATGCCGACCAGGATCACCATCGCGACCGCGAACAGCTTGATCCCGACGATTATCGAGTTGAGCCGCGCGCTCTCGCGGATGCCGACGTAGAGCACGCCGAGACCAGCAGCACGATCAGCAGCCGCCGGCAGATTGACGATCGCGCCCGGCTCCGACCTGGTGCGAAGCTTATCGCATGCGGCAGATGTATCCCGATCCCCTCGAGAATCACGCGGAAGTATCCCGACCATCCCACCGCGACCGCTGCCGCGAAGCCACCGCGTACTCCAGCACCAGGTCCCATCCGATGATCCATCCGACCAGCTCGCCCATCGTGGCGTACGAGTAGGAGTACGCGGAGCCGGCCACCGGAATCATCGCGGCGAACTCCGCGTAGCACAGCGCCGCCATCGTGCATGCCACGCCCGCCATGACGAATGAAACGATAAGGCCCGGCCCGGCCTCGCGCGCGCCGACCCCGGTCATCACGAAGATGCCCGCGCCGATGATCGCGCCGATGCCGAGCGCGGTGAGGTCGAGCGCGCCGAGCGCGCGGCGCAATCCGCCGCGATGCGGCCCGGCGTCGTCCAGCAGCGCGGCGACCGGCTTGCGGCGCGCTCAGTTGCGCTCTGAGAGCCGCTCCGCCCATCAGCGCAACATCCCGTCTGTGCGCGGCGGCGTCACCAGGCCTGGTAGCCGCCGTCCACGGCCAGCATCGAGCCGGTCACGTAACTCGAGGCCTCGCTGGCCAGAAAAATTATCGCTCCGCGGATTTCCTCGGGCCGTCCAAGCCGTCCAAGCGGCGTCGACTTTTCCATCCGCTCGCGATTGTTGCCCTTGGCGATTCCGGCCTCGGTCGCTTCGGTCGGAATCCATCCGGGCGCGAGCGCGTTGACCAGAATTCCGTAGCCCGCCCATTCCACCGCGAGCTGGCGGGTGAGATTGAGCAGGCCAGCCTTGGCGGCGGTGTACGCCGAAAGCCGGTAAATCGAGCTGGCGACGGTCGCGTAAATCGAGACCACGTTGATGATGCGGCCGGGGCGCTTGGCCTCGATAAGGACGCGGGCGACGCGCTGCGCGAGCATCATCGGCGCGGTGAGATTGGTCGCGATCGCGGCGTCCCAGGTCGCGCGCGGCAGGGTCTCGGCGCGGCCGGTGGGCGAGATGCCGGCGTTGTTGACCAGGATGTCGACCAGGCCGAGTTCGCGCTGCTGCGCGAGCGAGCGCCGCGTCGATTTGCTCGTCGGAGGTTACGTCGAGCTGGATTGCGGCGGTGCGCACGCCGTACTCGCGCGCGAGATCGGCGGCGAGCTTCTCGAGGCGCTCGCCGCGGCGCGCGGCCAGCGCGACGTCGGCGCCCGCCATCGCGAGCGCCGTCGCGCAGTCGACGCCGAGGCCCGACGAAGCGCCGGTGACGAAGCCGACGTGTCCGCGCAGCGAGAACAGCGCTTGCAGCGAGTTCATCGAATCATTGCGAGCTCATGGTGAATTCATCGCGCGGGCTATCGCTCCGCCGGCGCGGCGGCGCGGCGCCCGCGGTGGCGGCGGCGGCCTCAGCCGCCGCCGATAACCGCGCACTCGATATCCGCGCCGCTCACGCCGTAGTGCGTGACGGCGCGGAACTCGACGGGGCTTCGCGCGCCGACCAGCACGCCGCGCTCCTTGAGCGCGGCGGCGAAACGGCCCGCCCGCTCGGCGCCGCCGGCGACCTCGAAGAACACCATGTTGGTGCGCCGGCGCGCCGGATGCACTCGCAGCCCCGCGACGCGGCCGAGCCCTTCGGCCAGCGCGCGCGCGTTCTCATGGTCTTCGGCGAGCCGATCGACCATCGCGGTCAACGCGACAATCCCGGCCGCCGCGATTATTCCCGCCTGACGCATCCCGCCGCCCAGCATCTTGCGCATGCGGCGCGCCCGTTCCACGAACGGGCGCGGCCCGCACAGCATCGTGCCCACCGGACAGGCGAGTCCCTTGGAGAGACAGAACGAAACCGTATCGGCGTGCGCGGCGATACGGTTTGCGCTGGTCTCGAGCGCGAGCGCGGCATTGAAGATACGCGCGCCGTCGAGATGAACGCCGAGATCGTGGCGATGCGCCAGTTCGGCGACCGCCGCCATGTGCGCGAGCCCGACCGCCTCTCCGCCGCAGCGGTTGTGCGTGTTTTCCATCGCGACCAGCGCGTGCGGCGCGAAATGCGGATCGGACGGCGTCTCGAGCTCGGAGTTGAGCTCGTCGAGCGCGAATTCGCCGTCGTCGGTGTTGCGGATCGGAGTCAGCACCACGCCGCCCAGCGCGGCGGCGCCGCCCGCTTCGTAGAGATAGGTGTGGGCGCGCGCGCCGAGCACCGCCTTGGTGCCGCGCGCGCAATGCACCAGCATCGCGATCAGGTTGCCCATCGTGCCGCTGGCGACCAGCAGCGCGGCCTCCTTGCCCATCGCGGCGGCCGCCATCGCTTCGAGCCGATTGACGGTGGGGTCCTCGCCATAGACATCGTCGCCCAACTCGGCGCGCGCGATCGCCTCGCGCATCTCGGGCGTCGGCAGGGTGACGGTGTCGCTGCGGAGATCGATCACGTAAGCGTCCGCCTCACTCGGGAAAGATCGCCTTGACCACTTCGTCGATCGCGCGTTTGCTGTCGGCCTCGTCGGTCAGCGACCAGGTCACGGCGACGGTCGCGGCGCGCCGCGGCGCGATTCCCTGGCGGATAAGCTCGCCGGCGTAGATCAGGAGCCGGGTCGAGACGCCTTCCTCGAGGCCCGAGGCCTTGAGGTTGCGCACCTTCTCGCCCAGCACCGCGAGCTGCATCGCCATGTCGCGGTCGACACCCGCCTCGTGCGCGATGATCTCGACTTCCTTGTCGGCCGGCGGGTAGTTGAACTCGATCGTGACGAAGCGCTGGCGCGTCGAGTGCTTGAGATTTTTCTGGATGCTCTGGTAGCCGGGATTGTACGAAATCACCAGCAGGAAGCCGACGTGCGCCTCCAGCGTCTCGCCGCGCTTTTCGACCGGCAGGATGCGGCGATGGTCGGAGAGCGGATGGATGAGCACGGTGGTGTCCTTGCGCGCCTCGACGATCTCGTCGAGGTAGCAGATCGCGCCGCGCCGCACGGCCTGGGTCAGCGGCCCGTCGATCCATACCGTTTCGTCGGCCTGGATCAGGTAGCGGCCGACCAGGTCGCTGCCGGTCAGGTCCTCGTGGCAGGCGACGGTGATGAGTTCGGTGGGGCCGTCGGGAAGGCTCGCCAGGCGATGGGCCATGTGCTCGACGAAGCGGGTCTTGCCGCAGCCGGTGGGTCCCTTGAGCAACACCGGCAGGCGGGCCTTGTAGGCGGCCTCGAAGATTTCGACCTCGTCGCCGATCGGGAGGTAGTAGGGGGCGTTGTGCGGGTCGAGGTGGCGGACTTCAGGCCCTTCGGCCTGCATCCTGGTATCGAATTTCTTCAGCTCAATCGACATTGCTTACCCTTGTGTGAGGCACTGCGGGCGTGCCGCGGATTCTAAGAGAGCACGGCCCTTATATTCAAGCGACGCCTCTGCGAAGCATTATAGTCGACCCGCCGCGATGATCCTTAACCTCGTAGCCCTTCGCCTCCAGCTCCTTGCGTAGCTCGTCGGCGCGCTTGAAGTCCTTGGCCGTCCCTGGCGGCGTCGCGCTCGCGCTGCAACGCGGCTATTTCCGGAGGAAACTTGCCCTGCGTCTCCTTGCGCATCGCTTCGAGGTCGAGCCCGAGCACCGCGTCGAATTTTTTGAGCGTATTCCAGATTCGCTTGTCGCCGCGGCGATAGGCCTCTCCCACCAACTCGAGCGCGACGGCTAACGCCTGCGGAGTGTTGAGATCGTTGTTGAGCGCCTCGACAAAGCGGTCGTCGAACTCCTGCGCCCACGGCGAATCGGTGCTCGCGCCGGCGTCCTCGTCGGACAGGTTGCGAGCGAACTCGGCGAAGTAGTCCAGGTTGCGCTCGGCCGCGCGCACCGCGTCGAGCGAGAACGCAAGTTCCGATCGATACTTCGCGCCCAGGCAGAGCAGCCGAAACGCGAGCGGATTGATTCCCGCCGCCACCAGGTCGTCGAGCACCGGGAAGCGCCCCGCGCTTTTGCTGATCTTCGCCCCTTCCATCCCGACCAGGAAAGCGTTGTGCACGAAGTAGCGCACGAAGGGCTTGCCGGTCGCGCCTTCGGACTGCGCGATCTCGTTCTCGTGATGGACCGGAATATGGTCGAGACCGCCCGAGTGAATATCGATCGTCTCGCCCAGATAGCGCATCGACATCGCCGAGCACTCGATATGCCATCCCGGATAGCCGCGCCCCCACGGGCTTTCCCATTGCATCAGATGATGCGGCTGATTGAGCACCCATAGCGCGAAGTCATGCGGGCTTTTCTTGTCGGGCGAATGTTCCAGCCGCTGGCCGGCATGCTGCTCGTCGAGGCTCTGGCGCGAAAGCCGGCCGACGCGGCTTTGCCCGCGCCATTTTTCGACGTCGAAGTAGACGCCCGAGGCGCGTGACGTAGCCGTAGCCGCGCTCCACGATGCGCTCGATGAGCGCGATCATGTCGGCGACGTGGTCGGTCGCGCGGCAGAGCAGCGGCGGCGCGGGCAGCCGGATATTGAGCTTGTCGCAGTCGCGCTTGAATTGCGCGATATAGAAATCCGCGACCTCGCGCGGCGTCTTTGCCCTCGGCGCGCGCGGTCTTTTCGATCTTGTCCTCGCCGGCGTCCGCGTCGGAGGTCATGTGGCCGACGTCGGTGATGTTCATCACGTGGCGGACGTCGTAACCGTTGAGCTCGAGCGCGCGGCGCAGCGTATCGACGAACACGTACGCGCGCATGTTGCCCAGATGCTGCGGCAGATAGACCGTCGGCCCGCACGAGTAGTAGGTCACCACGGGCGGATTGAGCGGCTGGAATTCCTCGACCCGGCGGGCGAGCGTGTTGAAGATGGAAAATGGCTTCACTTGGATCGCGCCTGGCGGGCGCATGCGCCGCGCGCTTGCGACGCCGCGCTCAACGCCGGCGCGCCGAAGCGGCGGCGACCGGCGCGCCGGGTCGCGCTAGCGCCGGCCGGCGATGGCTTTGTATTGGCGGTCGGCGATCCATGCGAAGCCAGGAAGATACCACAGATAGGCGAGGAGGCTGCGCAGGCCGGCCTGGCGGCGCAGGATTTCATTGACCGCGCGCGCCCCCGATAGACCCGGCCGCGGTCGTCGATCACGTGCAGCTCGTAGAGCAGGTCGTCGAGCTTGAGTTCGGGAAATGCGCGCGCGCCGCCGGCTCGTTGGCGTCGAACAGCTCGAGCGACTCGGTGTTGTCGTAGCGCAGGATTCCGGCGCGACGTTGCGGCACATCTCGCAGCCGCCGTCGTAGAGCACCGCGAGTTTGCCCGCCGTGGCCTGGCCGCGATATGTTGCGGCTCTCCGAAAAGACGTCCCATCGCGCGTGCGCGGCTAGCGCCTCGAGAGCCGCGGATTGGCCGCCGTCCGCCGCAGCTTGTTGCGCTCGTGGTCGATACGCCATTCGTAGCCGTCGACCAGCGACTGCCATCCGGCCTCCGTCGTGTTGGCCGACTTGGCGAGCGTGGTCCAGGTGTTCCGGCCGTCGGAAAATTTCTTGACCGACATCACCTCGGCCTCGGTCGACTCGCCGCTGACGTGCATGTAGGTCTCGATAACGCGGACCGGCTCGAGAAACGGAAAGTACTTGAGCAGGGCTTTGCGCAGTGCGAGATCGAGCGCATGGACCACGCCGACGCCGCGCGCGGCTTCGGTCTCCTCCACGCCGCCGATTCGGAGCGCCACGGTGGCGTCGATCGTCATCTTGCCTTCGTTGAAGTCGTCGATCACGCGCCGGCGCAGGACCACGAAGGGCGGCTCGTAGTCGCCACAACGGCGCAGCTCGTCGAGCTCGCGCGAGGCTTGCGGCGTCTCGGCCTCGTAGAACATCGATTTCGATTCTTCATTCATCATTGCGGCTTCGACTATCCTGGCCTCAATTATCTTTCCCGGCAGCCGGCCTTTCAAGGCAATTCGTCCCGCGCGATCACTTTTGAGCGCACGGGAATGCGAGAGGCGAGCCGCTGTAATTGTTGACAAGCGCTTGCGATCATAGATCGATGTTCCGGCGCGCAGCTCTTTTGGCCGCGATCGTGGCCCTCGTCTCGCTCTGCGGCCCGGCCGCCGCCGATCCTGCGGCGCAGATAACCGTACCCATCACCATCGATTACCCCACGCTCGGTGCCGCGCTCAAGCGGCAGATTTACGACGCGCCCGGTGGCCGCGCAATCCTGTGGAAGGGAACCAATGACTGCGAGTTCCTGTACGCGGAGAATCCGCGCTTCGTCACGGGCGGCGCCGCGACGGTCGAACTCGAGTCCGACGGCCAGCTTGGGCTGGGCGTGCCGCTGGCGGACAAATGCGTCAATCCGATCTCGTGGAAGGGCGTCATCGCGATCGACGCCACGCCCTATCTGACGCCGAATCTGACGCTGATGTTCCGCGTGAGCGACATCAACCTCTACGACCGGCACCATCAGAAGTCTTTCATCGTCGGACGCGGCTTCGACCTAATCAAGGGCAACTTCATCCCGCGCTTCGAGACTTTCAAATTCGACCTGCGCCCGCCGATCGAGGAGTTTCGGGCGCTCGCCGAAGAGGCCGCGCCGCCCGACCAGGCCGAACGCTTCCGGCAGACGCTCGCCACCGTCCATGGCGTCGGCCCGGCCATCGCCGCCGGCGACGGCGTGCGGATAACGCTGGGACTAACCGCACCGTCGATGCCCGCGGCGCAGCCAACCGCGGCATCGGCGCCGCTGACGCCGGCCGAGCTTGCGGCGTGGGATGAACAGCTCGACCAATGGGACGCCTTCATCGTGTTTGCGATAAAGCAGATCGGCTCGACGGCCGCCGACGAGCAACTCCGCGCGAGCCTGCTCAACGTGCTGCTCGACGGCCGCTATCGCCTGGCCCAGGCGATCGATCAGCCGCCGGCGCCGGGAGGCCCCGACCCGGTGCGCGTGCTGTTTCTCGATCAATGGCGGCAACTGCGCGACGCCGTGCGAGCGGCGGCGGCGCGCGGCCTGCTCGGTGACCGCGCGCTCGAGTTCCTGTCGTTCGTCTCGGCCGGCGACGCGCTGATGGCGTTCGACCAGGCCGCGCCGGCGCTCGGCGCGCGCATCTCCGCCGCCGACCTGCGCCGCCTCGCGCGCATCATGGCTCCCAACGCGACCGCGGATCCGCTCCAATTCAATTACCAGGAGGATCCGGAGCTGCAACACATCTTCGGCTTCACGCCGCCGCCCGAGACGCCCGACTCGGTAGAGCCGTCCGACTCGGACGAGCCCGAGCCCGCCGCAACCGCCGGCATGCCAGAGGCCGGTGGTGCGACGCCGCAAGCCACCACGACGCCGCAGCCGGGCGTGTCGAACGCGACACCCACGCCGGCTCCGCCTGCCGCGACACCGTCCTCCGTTCACTCATCCACGGCGCATTTCACGGCGCCTTTCATGCCGATGGCGCTGAGTATGCGCATGGCGGTGCGGCTGATAGGTCCGGCCGAGGCCTTTGCCGGCGCGCCACCGCAGCCGGAGCAGTTGCGGCAGATCGGAGTCAGGCTCAGGCGTTCGGTGGTGAACCAAAACAACGTGGACCGATACATGCACGACCTCGGCGCGCTACTCGACGCCGCATCCGCGAGCGAAATCGCCGACGAGCAGCCCGACCCCACTCTGCGGCCCACCTATCGCGTGATAGTCAGGGCGGCCGCGTGGCAGGAGAGCTGCTGGCGCCAGTTCGTGCTCGCGCGCGGGCGAGTGCGCTACCTCGAATCCTCGACGCACGACGTCGGCCTGATGCAAGTCAACCGCTACGTCTGGCGCGGCTTTTACAACATCAGGCATCTCGAATGGGACATCGCGTACAACGCGGGCGCCGGCAGCCAGATCCTGGCGCGCCTGATGATCCGCGCGGCCGGCAAGGCGCAGCGCGCAGGCGATTCCGACGCGCTCGCGCGGTCGGCGTATGCGGCTTACAACGGCGGCCCCGACCAATTGAATCGATGGCGGCGCGCAGACGAGTCACATGACAAACGGCTGATCGACGAGGCCTTCTGGCAGAAGTACCGCGCGCTCGGGGAGGGCCAATCGGTCAACATCCTGAAGTGCGAAGCCGAGTGGGGCCACGCGCCGGGCCATTAGCCGGCCTCACATCGCGAGGCCGCCGTCGACCTGGATCACCGCGCCCGTGATGTACGACGCCGCATCCGAGAGCAAAAACGCCACCATCGGCGCCACGTCCTCGACCTTGCCGAAGCGCCCCAGCGGAATCATCTCGAGCGCCTTGGCGCGATGCTGCTCGGAGAGCGCGGCCGTCATGTCGGTCTCGATGAACCCGAGCGCGATCGCGTTGACCCGCACGCCCAGCGGGCCCAGTTCCTTGGCCATCGCCTTGGTCATCCCGACGAGGCCGGCCTTGGAGGCCGAGTAGTTCACCTGCCCCGCCATCCCGACCAGCCCCGATATCGACGTGATGTTGATGATCGCGCCGCGCTTGGCCTTCATCATGATAAACGCGCTGGCGCGCGCGACGTTGAACGCGCCGGTCAGGTTGGTCTGGATGACCGCGGACCAGTCCTCCTCGCTCATCATCACCAGCAGCTTGTCGCGCGTGAGCCCGGCGTTGTTGACCACCGCGTCTAGGCGGCCGAACTCGGCCTTGGCCGCGTTGACCATCGCGCGCACCTCTTTGAGGTTGGCGACGTCGGTCTTGAACGCCATCGCCTTGACTCCGAGCGCGACGAGCTCGGCTTTCAACTCCTCGGCCTGCGGTTCGCTCTTGAGATAGTTGAAGGCGACGTTGGCGCCGTGGCGGGCGGCCTCGAGCGCGATTGCGCGGCCGATCCCGCGCGTCGCCCCGGTGACGATTATTCCCTTGCCCTCGAGATCTTTCACTTTTTCACTTTTCACTCTCTCACTCTCTCGACGTGAGATCAAAAAGACCGATCATCAAAAGAAGACCGCCCGCCCAAAAAAAGACCGCCCGCACGAGGTGTGCGGACGGTCGGAACCGAATCGAATTGAAATCGAGCCGCGCTCAGGCGCTGAACGACGACCCGCAACCGCACGTGCGGCTGGCGCGCGGGTTGTCGAAACGGAAGCCCCCGGCGTGCAGGCCCTCGACGTAATCCAGCGTGGTGCCGGCGATGTAGGGCAGCGAGATCTCGTCGACGAAAACCTTCGCGCCGTCGATTTCCTGCGCCGTGTCGCCTTCCTTCTGCACGTCGAAGCTCAGCGAATACTGAAACCCCGAGCATCCGCCGCCGACCACCGAGATCCTCAGCCCCTGCTCGGCGCCGAGGCCTTCCTTCGCATGCATCTGCTTGACCATCTCGAGCGCCTTGGGCGTCAGATTGATTCCCGGCACGCTCGAGGCTGCACTGTCACGAGGGGGCTCGCGATGCTCGTGCTGATGATCATGACCATGCTCATGCCCATGCTCATGTTGGACTTCTTCAGACATCCTTCAATCCCTCCGGACTTATACCGACTATTACCGACTATGCTCCAAGATGAAACGCGCGCCGACGGCGCGCTAACCAACTGGTCAATTCTAACCCAGCGGGCCAGCGCGGGGCAAATCCCCGGTTTCGCTTTGCGCGAAGCACTCGGCGCTAGCTGAAATGAAGCCCCCAGTCGGCCGGTTCTGAAATCGAATGCCTCGCGGGAGGGGGGAACAGGGCCGCGCGCTCGCCCCGTCGGCACGTCCACGCCCTTCGGTGCACTAAACAAGCGCGCGACCTTGGGCGGGTGGTTTGCAAGCCTAGTCACCGCGACACTTCCCGGGCAAGGAAAAAGTGTCACCCGTGGAACAAAAATAGCGGAATCGCGCCGCTTAGATTTGCGGTCCAGCTTCGATTTAGCGGCTCAGCTTCGATTTGCGGTCCGGGACGGCTGCACAGCGAACGCAACCGGGCGATAATGCCAATGCCCGAGGCATCGCAGGTGGACGGTAGCGTCCGACGGGATTTTTCGGGATTTCGCGGAACTTTGATGATCCGACTCGAACAGATTCTGACGGCAGCGGCGCACGAGCAGGGCTTCGTGCTGGTCGGCTTCGCGCTGCTTCGCCGCCTGGATAATCGTGAGGAGTTTTTCAACCGATGGCTCGCCGAGGGACGCCAGGGCGAGATGGGATGGCTCGGACGCGACCCCGAGCGTCGGCTTGACCCGCGCCGCATCGATCCGCGCTTGCGCTCGGTCGTCAGCCTCGGCTATCCCTACGTCGCCCCCGCCCTCCCCGACATCGATTGGCGCGCCGCGATGCGCGGGCGGATTGCGGCCTACGCGCTGGGGCCGGACTACCATGACACGGTGCTCGCGCGCGCTCGCGCAGTGGCGGCGCGGCTAAAGGGCGAGCGTCCCAACGCTTTCACGCGAGCGTACGTCGACACGGGCGCGGTGTTCGAGCGCGAATGGGCGGCCGAGGCGCGCGTGGGATGGTTCGGCAGGAACACCAACCTGCTCAACCGCCATCACGGCTCATATTTCTTTCTCGCTGAAATTTTCACCGACGCCGAATTCGAGCCGAGCGGCGAGCCCTATCGCGAGCATTGCGGCACTTGCCGCCAATGCCTCGACCTATGCCCGACCGGCGCGCTGGCCGACGGCTACGTTATCGAACCGCGCCTGTGCATCTCGTACCTGACGATCGAGCATCGCGGACCGATTCCCGCCGAACTGAGACCAAAACTTGGCAACTGGATTTTCGGCTGCGACGTCTGCCAGGAGGTTTGCCCGTGGAATGTCAGCGCGGGCGCCGCATCTGATGACGCGCTGATGCCGTTTCTGCCCGGGTTGATGGCGCTCGATGACGACGGCTTCCGCCGCCGCTTCGGCAAGAGCGCGGTCGCGCGTGCGAAGCGGCGCGGATTGCTGCGCAACGCCGCCGTGGTGCTGGGCAACAGCGGCAACCGCGACGCGGTGGCGGTGCTGGCGCGCTCGCTCGCAGATGAAATCGAGCCGCTGGTGCGCTCGCATGCGGCGTGGGCGCTCGGGCAACTCGGTGGCGCCGGCGCGCGAGCGGCGCTCGAACGCCGCCGCAGGGCCGAGAATGACCCCGAAGTCAGCGCGGAGATCGAGGCGGCGCTGGCGGTGCTGGGCCAGGCTCGTCCGCACGACCCCGGCTGCCGGGCCGCTCGGAAAATAAACGGCGTGGTGGCGCGCGCACTGGATGAAACGGAAGCGAGAGGTTATATAACGAAGATGAATCCTGCGCGGACCGAATTTGCCCGCATCGCCGCTCGTGAACCGATTCCGCTCGCCCACGGCGCCCTGCTGATCGCCAAGGAGGAATATCCCGACCTCGACATCGCTCACTACCTCGAACATCTGGCGGCGCTGGGGCGCGCGGCGCAAAGCGCGCTGCGCGAGGCCGAGAACACGGTCGAGCGCGTGCAGACGCTCTCGGACTTCCTCTTCGTGCGCACCGGCTTTGCGGGCAACCGCGACAACTACGCCGACCCGCGCAACTCTTTTCTCAACGACGTGCTCGAGCGCCGCCTCGGCATCCCGATCACGCTCTCGGTGATTTACCTCGAGGTCGGACGGCGCGCCGGGCTCAATCTTTTCGGCGTCTCCTTCCCTTCGCACTTCCTGGTCAAGGCGGTCGACGAGCGCGGCGAGCTGATTATCGACCCGTTCAACGGCGGCGCGATTCTGGACCTCGAAGACATCAGCACGCGCCTCAAGCAGATCTATGGCCAGCCGGTCGAGTTGCAGCCGGCGATGCTGAAGGCGGTGGGCGGACGGCACATCCTCGCGCGCATGCTGCGCAATTTGAAAAACATCTACGCGAGCGGCGCCGACTGGCCGCGCTCGCTCGCCGCGCTCGACCGCATCCTGATCCTCGAGCCGCGCGCGGCCGACGACATGCTCGAGCGCGCCGCGCTCTACGAGCGGCTGGAATGCTTCGGCGCCGCGCTCGACGACTTCCAGAGCTTTCTCACCCAGTACGCCAACCATCCGGCGGCCGACGCGGCGCGCGAGGCCGTGGTGCGCCTGACCCGCCAGGTCGCGCGGATCACGATGCGCTGATGCCACGTTGCGTGTCACGATGATGCGTTTGTGGCCAAGGTCGAAGCGGGCCGCCGAAGGAGATTTCTTCGCCGCGAGCGAGGCCGCGGTGGCGGACACCGAACTTCGCCGCAAACTCGAGAACGCCACCGGACGCCATCTCGAACACGTCGCCGCGACGCGCGCCGAGTTCCCGCCTTACGAAGCCGAGCGCAACGCCTCGCGCCGGATAAAAGAGGATGCGATCGCGCGGCTCGACGACCTGCTGGTCCAGCTCAAGGAGCGCCTGGAGGCCAACGGATGCCGCGTGTTCGTCGCCGCCGACGCGGCCGAGGCGCGCAAGTATATCGTCGATCTTGCCCGCGAGCGCGGCGCGCGCCGGGTGGTCAAGGGCAAGTCGATGGCGACCGAGGAAATCGCGCTCAACGCGGCGCTCGCCGGGGCCGGATGCGAAGTGGTCGAAACCGACCTCGGCGAATACATCGTGCAATTGCGCGGCGAGCGCCCCTCGCACATCATCACGCCCGCGATTCATCTCTCCAAGGAAGACATCGGCGCATTGTTCCACGAAAAGCTGGATATTCCCTACACCGCCGAGCCCGAGGCGCTCACCGCGGTTGCCCGCGAGCGCCTGCGCGAGGTGTTTCTTGGCCGCCGACATGGGAGTGACTGGCGCCAACTTCGCGATCGCCGAAACCGGCACCCTGGTGCTGGTCGAAAACGAAGGCAACGGGCGGATGTCGAGCACGCTGCCGGAGATTTTCGTCGCCGTGATGGGAATCGAGAAGGTCATCCCCTCGATGGCCGACTTGAGCCACTTCCTGGAGGTGCTCGCGCGCACGGCGACCGGGCAGAAGCTGACTACCTATACGAATTTCATCAGCGGGCCGCGGCGCGCGGGCGAGGCCGACGGTCCGCGCGAAGTGCACGTGGTGATGCTCGACAACGGGCGCAGCACGATGCTCGCCGACCCGGTGCTGCGCGAGGCGCTTGTACTGCCTGCGCTGCGGCGCGTGCCTCAACGTCTGTCCGATATACCGGCGCGTCGGCGGCCACGCCTACGGTTCGACTTATCCGGGACCCGATCGGATCGATCGTGAGCCCCAGTCTCTTCGGCGGCGCCACCGCCGCTTTGCCGTTCGCCTCGACGCTGTGCGGCGCGTGCCGCGAAATCTGCCCGGTGAAGATCGACATCCCGCGCATCCTGCTGCATCTGCGCTGGAAGGAGACCGCGGACAAGGGCGAGAGCGGGCAAGGGCGACCGCGACGCTGCCAACTCCCATCTGGCCGCGCGCGGCGCGCCGCGCGCGCTCGGGAGTCAGCGCGTTTTCCCGGATGGCGAAGCATCCCTTGACGGTGCGCGTGATGGGCCGCATGGCCGCGCTCGCGATGTGGCCGTTTGCGCGCCGCGGCTACGTGCGCTGGATGCCGCCGCCGTTCGGCAACTGGACGCGCGTGCGCGACTTTCCGGTGCCGCGGCTGCGCCGGCGGCGCAAGCTCGCAAGCCGGGCGCCGAGCATCGCCGCGAACAACGGGACGCAAGCGTAAAGTGGCGGAATTTCACAAGCTCATCGCCAACGTGCGCGAGGCGCTGGAGCACCATGGCGCGCCGGCGCATAACGGCGGCTCCGACTTCGCCGCGGCCGTGCCGACGACCGAGGCGGCGCGCCGGGTGGAACTCGCCTCGCAGTTCGCACGCGAACTGCACGCGCTGGGCGGTCACTTCCTCGGCACGCTCACCCCGAAGGAGACGGTCGCGCGCGATGCTCGAAATCGCGGCGGCGCTCAACGCGCGCAGCGTGGCCGTCGGCGCGGGTATCGTCAACGACCCCGCGCCGATCGTCGACGCGCTCGAACGTGCCGGCATCAGCGTTATCCGCACCGCGGCCGTCGCCGACGACGCGGCGCGCGCCGAATTGCGCGGCAAGCTCGCGCGATGCGATTTCGCGGTGGTCGAGGCTGACTACGCGATCGCCGCGACCGGCACGCTCGCGATGCTCGCGACGCCCGAGCGTCCGGGCTCGCTCACGCTGCTGCCGCCGGTCAACGTGATTCTGGTCGACGCCGAGACGAATCCTGCCCGACCTGGCCGCGGTGCTCGCCACGATCGGCCCGGCGGCCATCGCGAGCCATCGCCTGGCCCTGGTCACCGGCCCCAGCCGCACCGCCGACATCGAAAAGCGCATCGTGCTCGGGGTCCACGGCCCGCGCGAGGTTCACGTCGCGGTGATATGGCACGGCGATGACTGAAGTACGGCTCTTCGGCACCTGCCTCGCGGAGGAATTCTACCCTCGGCGGTCGACGCGGCCGCGCGCGTGTTGCGCGAGCTCAAGCTCAAGGTGCGCCCGATGCGCCGCACGTTCTGCTGCGGGCAGGCCGCGTTCAACGAGGGGATGCGCGAGCAGGCGAGCGAGCTGGCGCGGCGCTTCCTGGGCGCATGCGAGCCCGGGACGCCGATCGTAGTCCCGTCGGGGTCGTGCGCCGCGATGGTCAAGATATTTTATGCCGACCTGCTGGCCGGCGATCCGAAACTTGCCGCCAAGGCCGCGGCGCTCAGGCCGTGGGTGTACGAGTTCTCACAGTTCCTGGTCGGAGTGATGAAGGTGCGCTTCCTGGGAGCGCGCTTCGAGCGCGCCGTCGCGTACCATCCGGGATGCCATCTGTTGCGCGAGATGGGCGTGCGCGACGAGCCGCGCCTGCTGCTGAGCGCGGTCAGCGGAATCCGGCTGTGCGAGTTGCGCAACGTGCAGGAATGCTGCGGCTTCGGCGGGATGTTCTCGGTCAAGTTCCCGCACATCTCGGGTGGGATGCTCGCCGACAAGGTCGCGAGCGTCCGCGAGAGCGGCGCCGATACGGTGGTCGCAAACGACTGCGGATGCTTGATGCAGATCGGTGGCGGCCTCAGCCGCGCCGGACTCGATATCGAGACGCGCCATCTGGCCGAAGTGCTGGCGTCACGCTAGCGACCTGGCGTCGCGGTAAAATCTGGCGTCAAGGTAGAGACCTGCCCGTGGAAAAGAGCCCGGGGCCTACCGCTCCGCATCCTCTAGCCTTCTCCCCCACTTGTCTTGAGGGTGTCGATAAATACAAAATCGCTTCGCGTAGATCCTTCACTACGGCAACCTCCGTTCAGGATGACAGCAAAAAAGGCTCTCTTTCTGTCATCCTGAGCGTCAGCGAAGGATCTACGCGAAGCGATAGATCTTCTTTGCTGCATTTATCGACACCCTCTGTCTTGGGGGAGGAATGAGGTGGGGGTCGAGCGAGGAAGCGCCGGATGTCGGTTTTCGTGGCGCTTCCTCGTCCTGATCTTTACGCCCCATTTTCAGACGGAGGCGGTTCTCACAGAGCTTCAGAACCGCTCATAGACCCCCACCCCAACCCTCCCCCAAAACCGAGGGGGAGGAAGTTAAGATTAGATCCGCGGCTAAGCGGCCGTTTCATCGCCAAGCAGCCGCGGACGAATTACCGCCGGCTAGTTCCATCACATACTTTCCGGGCGCGGGTTCGAGCGGCGGAAATCGCACGCTGCCAAGCTTGGCCGGCGCCTCGCGCTTGTCGCCCGAACGCTTGTCGAGCCATCCGAGCCAATGGTCCCACCACGAGCCCTTCTGCTCGGTGGCGTCCTTCATCCAGGTCTCGGGATCGTCGCCCAACGAGGGATTGACGTAGTACTTGGCCTTGAAGTTGGTCGGCGGGCACACCAGGGTCTGGACGTGGCCGCTGGAGTTGAGCACGAACTCGGTCCTTCCGCCGAACAGACGCGCGCCGTTGTAGACCGCGCGCCAGGCGCAAATGTGATCCGTCATGCCGCCGACCACGAACATGTCGTAGCCGACCTTGCGCAGATCGATCGGCGTGCCGAGAATCTCGACCGCGCCGGCGCGCGTCAGGCCGTTGCGCAGCAGCAGTTCCATGAAGCCGGCGTGCAGCCGGGCCGGCAGATTGGTCGAGTCGGCGTTCCAGTACAGGATGTCGAACGGCGCCGGATCCTTGCCCATCAGGTAGTTGTTCACCCAGTAGTTCCAGACCAGGTCGTTGGGCCGCAGCCACGCGAACAGGCGCTCCATCTCGGCGCCATTGAGCACGCCCTGGCGCCGCGAGCGCTCGATCGCCGCCGCCACGCCTTCTTCGGTGGTGAACATCCCGGTCATCGACGGCATGCTCGAATCCAGCATCGTGACCACCAGCGTCGCGGCGTTGATGCGGCGGTCACCGATGGCTGCCAGATGGCCGAGCATCAGGGTCGACGTGATTCCGCCGGAGCATACGCCGAGCAGATTGGCGGTTGCGCTGCCGGTTATCTCGCATACCGCTTCCAGCGCTTCCTTGATCGCGCTCACGTATTCGTCGAGGCCCCAGTTGCGATGCTCGGGCTTGGGATTGCGCCAGCTCACGGTGAAAAACGGCACTCCGCGGGCAACCGCGTACTCGGTCAGGCTGCGCTTGGGCGCCAGGTCCATGATGTAGAACTTGTTGATTTGCGGCGGCACCAGCAGCACGGGCCGCTCATACACCTGCCTGGTTGCGGGCGTGTACTGCAGCACTTCGAGTATCTCCGAGCGAAAGACCACCGCGCCGGGCGTGACCGCTAGATTGCGGCCGACAGCGAACGGGCGTTTGTCGACCGTCTGCGGCATCCCGTTGTTGTTCCAGAGGTCGTCGAGGAAGTTGCGCAGCCCGTGCATCAGGCTGGCCCCGCCGGTCTCGAATGCGCGTTTGAGCGCCGCCGGATTGCCGAGCAGCAGGTTGGTCGGCGCGAGCGCTTCCGTCAGCAGCCGAATCGCAAAGCGCTGCTGTTCGGTCTCCTTCCATTCGCCATTGGCACTCTCGGGCACCATCGACTGCATCGTCGAACGCCAGACAAGATAAGTCTGCATCATGCGGCGATAGAATGGATTGTCGGACCAGGTAGGATCGGCGAAACGCTTGTCGCTCTCTTCTGGAGCGACCTCGGAAATGCCGGCGACGACCTTGGCCAACTCCACCGCCATTTTGGTCAGTTGGCCGCCGAGAACTTCCGGATGCTTGAGCACGTCGCTGACAAAATTAGTCAGTTCTTCGACGACCTGATCTCGAATCAAGGCCGACAAATGGATTCGCGCCTAAAATAGCATCGGCCGCTTTGACCGCCTGCTCAGGCGCTTCGGTAAATTCTGTGGATTGCTTCGCGAGTGGCTTTCATCTCGTCGCCCTCCCTCGACGCGATGCAACAGCCCAGCTACAGCCGTGGCAACGGAGCTCCAATCAATCTAGCAACTCCAAGCCACGCTCGAACAGACGTGGACCCGATAGAGCTATATCTTCCCACGTCGGGTCCGGGCGTTTGCCGCGTCGATGTAACATTAGATTAAACGCTGTTATAACCCCGAACCGATAGCCCGCGAACGCCCGAAACCATCGCACCTGAGCGATGATCGATAGCTGAACTGGCCTTTGACGCGTAAAGCTCGGCTATCTCGTCAGGAGGCAGAACGTGCGGCGGCACCAGGTCCTGGGTTTCCCAGCTCTCGCGGTCTGAGAACAGGCTTAGCCATCCGAGATCGATCAGCGTCGCGCCGATCTGCGAGAGCTCCCAATCGATAACCGCGTTGAGGCGCCCGCCGTCGAACAAACAGTTGGACCACTGGAAGTCGCCGTGCACGCATCCGACATGCACCCGCTCGGGCGAGGGCAGACTTTGGCGCAGGCGCTCGCGCAAGAGCGGTCCACGTCCAACGACCTTGGGGTCCAGCGTCGGCCGGTCGAGCAGGTTATCGAGCCGCTTCATTTCATCGGCCAGCGAAAGCGGCTCGCCCCAGGCCTCGCGGCGCGGCTCCCATGGCACCGCGTGCAGCGCGGCGAGCGCCCCGACCGCATGCGCGACCATCGAATGCGTCTCGGCGGCAGCATAGGTGCGCTCCCCCAATGCGAGCTTGTCGCCGGCCAGAAAGCCGACCACGAAGAATGGCCGCCCGAACCATCGCGGGTCGCTGTCGTACCATTTGACCGCCGGCACCGGCACGGCAGTGCCCGCAAGCGAGGCCATGATTCGCGCCTGGCGAACCACGTCGGTCGGCCCCGCTATAGGAACGCCTACGGGCGCGAGCCGGATCACCAACCGCTCGGTCCGCGGGGCGGCACCAACTCGTGTGGTTAGCTCGAAGCTGTAGCTCAATCCCGCATGGCCGGGCAGCGCGCTGGGCTCGCCCACCATCGCATTCGGGTCGCCGGTTTTCTCACGCACCAGGGCCGTGAGTTGGCGCGCGATCTGGTCGAGTTGCGGGTCCATCGTTCCGACGGATTTTGCTGACGGATTATGGTGATGAATTGTGACGCGGCGCGCGGCAGGCCGGCGGCTCCAGACGAGGAGCCGCCGACCTGTCGCGAACGGAATTTTTTCAGCCGCGCATCTTGAGCTGGCCGGAGGCCGGATGCAGGCTTGCGCTCGCGCTCGGCCGGGCCGCCACGCGCTTGTACCACGCCTGGAGGTTTTTGGCCGAAGCGGGGATTGTCTGGCCCACGCCCGAGGAGAAGTCCGTGCAGCAATAAAGAATGATGTCGGCGATGGTGAAACGGTTGGGCACGATCCAGTCGCGCTCCGCGATCAGCCCGTCGAGCCATTCCATCCGCTTCTGCGCAAGCGCCTTGAGCGAGGGGGCCGCCTCGGGAAAAACCGGCATGCGGTTTTTGAACAGGTCGAAGCCCTCCGCGTAGCGGAAGCCGTTGTAGATGTTCTCGGTGATATTCAGCTCGACGCGCCGCTGCCACTGGCGGGTCTCGGCGCGCTCTTCGGCCGTCGCGCCGATGAGCGCCGGCTTGGGATTCTTCTCTTCGAGGTACTCGAAGATGGCGACGGTCTCGCCGATGGTCTTGCCGTTGTCGAGTTCGAGCGCCGGCAGTTGTCCGCCCGGATTGCGGTCGGTATAAGGCGGGCGGCGATTTTCGGCGGCCATGAGATCGACGTCGCGCAGTCGGGATGGTGATGCCTTTTTCGGCGAGGAACATCCGCAGCGCGCGCGGGTTGGGGCCGAAAGAGTTGTAGACTATCATGCTGGTTATCTCCTTAGAATTTGGTTGGGCCGCGCGAACGGCGCGCGATGCGCACCGTCGGCGCTCATATCCGAAGCGCCCATAGCCAAGCGTTTATTCCCCGAGCGCGCTCTACCCAAGCGTCCCTACCCTAGACCATCGCGAGTTTTGAGTACAACGCCGCACGCGCCGCGGCGGCGGGAAGCGGAAGCGGGGCGCGCGGCCCGCGCGCACCCGCTTCCGCTACCTCGCGCCCCAGGTCCCCGCGCCCCCGCGCAACCCTGCCGACGCATCCCGCGCCGCGCGTATTGCGCGGCGCGTGGTTGCGCAGGCGGGCGCGGCTGTGATTTTTTCTTGGGTGCCGGCCGCGACGCGTGCGCCGGGCCGCGTCGCGGCCCGGCGCACGCGTCGCGGCGTACAGCAGAAGCCCGGCCCGAGCGAGGCCGGGCACAACAACGTAGATGCGACACTGATGCGATTTTGTCCGCAATGCGGGACGCCGGTGATGCCCGGCGCAAAGTTCTGCGTCGGCTGCGGGACGCCGGTGACGGCGCCCGCCGCGCTCGCGGCGGGCGCCGTCACCGGCGTGGCCGGCGGCGTCACTGGCCCAGCCACGGCGCGACGCGGGCGCCGCTCGCGCCCGCATCCGGCGCCGCGCCCGCGGCGTCGCACTTCACCCCGGCGTTCGCCGTCGTTTTCGCGGCTATCTTCGCGATCGGGCTGGGCGCAGCCGTCTTCATCATGCGCCAGCAGCCGCAACGCGAGCGCGCACTCGCTAGCGCGACCAGACGCAGACCGGCGCGGCCGGGAACCTGCCCGCGGGCCATCCGGAAGTGATCAAAATCCCCGACCAGGCACGCAAATTCATCGACGAGTTGAAGGCCAAGGCGGACGCCGCGCCCAAGGACGTCGCCGCATGGGATCGGTTCGGCGACGCCGCCGAGCGCGCCGCGATGTTCGACCCGTCGTATTATCCGAAGGCCGAAGACGCTTATGCTCACGTGCTGAAGCTCGACCCCGAAAATCTTCCGGCGCTGCGCGGCGTCGGCAATATCGACTACGACCGCCGCCACTACGACGAGGCGATCGCCGCCTACGAGCATTACCTCAGCCACAAGCCTGACGATTCCCGCGTGCGCACCGATTTGGGCACGATGTACCTCTCCAGCGGCAATCCCGACGTCGCGATCGTCCAGTACAAAAAGGTCGTGACCGCGCATCCGGATTTCTTCGAGGCCTATTTCAACCTCGGCATCGCTTACGCCGAGATGGAGAACAAGCCCGTCGCGCGCAGCTACCTCCTCAAGGCGCGCACGCTCGCGCCTGACGACAAGGCCAGGGGCGAAATCGATCAGATGCTCGCGACCATCGGCGCCCATGGAGCGCAAGGCGAGTCCGCTCGCCGCATCCGGCGGCAATGCCGCGGCGGTCGTGGCCGACGGCAATCGCCGCGACTTTCCAGGGCGCATTCGAGCAGATGGCGCGCGGGCTCGCGATCGCGGGTCCCAAGGTCCACGGCGTGCAGTGGACCGGTGAGAACCACGCGCGCCTGCTGATGGACGATTTTCCGATGGACCAGATGCCGCCGTTCGCGGAGGCGCGCTTTCTCGGCGATTTGAAGTCCGGGACCGCCGATGCGATGAGGTCGCATCACGTGCAAGGGCCGGTCACGGTCGAGATCGCCGATGCTTCGAGCAATCGCGTGATGCAGTCCGTGACGGTCAGCGCTGTGGACGCTTCGGCCGGCGGCGCCGCGGCAGCGGCCGCTCAAGCAGGACCCGTGCAATCAGGATCGGTGCAATCAGCCCCCGTGGCTTCCGCCGCGTCGGCCGCATCCTCATCCGCTTCCGGGGCTTCCGGGACTTTCCAGGATGCGGTGGCCGACATGATGCGTAATCTGCCGGTGGCGGGACCGAAAGTCGCCGCGGTGCAGTGGCCCTCGACGATGCGGGCCAAGGTGATGATGGACAACTTTCCGATGGACGCGATGCCGCCGTTTGCGCGCGACAAGTTTATCGCGGACATCAAGTCCGGACTCGAGAGCGCCAAGAGCGCGCACAAGGTCGCGGGCACGGTAACGGTCGATATCGCCGACGCTCAGAGCGGCCGCGTGATGGAATCCGTCAGCCAGTAGCCGCCTGCGCGCAATCCGGGGGCCGATCCGGCGTCTTAGCAATGGCGGTCGAAACCGAAAATCTGGAAGCTGATCTCAGCCTGGCACAGCGGTTTCAGCAGCTCCACGTGCGCAAGTCGCCGCCCAAATTCGCGAATTTGGAGGTCTAACCCATGAACGGCTTCAAGGAATTTCTGCTGCGCGGCAACGTCATCGACATGGCGGTCGGAATCGTGGTCGGCGCCGCCTTCGGCACCGTCGTATCCGCGTTCGTGAAGGACTTGCTGACGCCCTTCATCGCCGCGGTCGTGCGCAAGCCCGATTTTTCCAATATCGCGTTCACACTCAACAGCAGCAAGTTCATGATCGGCGACTTCATCAACCAGTTAATCGCCTTCGTCATCGTGGCGGCGGCGGTCTATTTCGCGGTCGTGCTGCCCGTGAACAAACTGATCTCGCGTTTGCAGCGCCCGGCCGCGCCGACGACCAAGATCTGCCCGGAATGCCTGAGCGAGATTCCGATCGGCGCCAAGCGCTGCGCTCATTGCACCTCGCCGCTCGCGGCCTGAATAGACGCAGGGCGCACCGCGCTCTGCCGCCGATTAACGGCTTAGGGCGGGTCTCCCGATTCCGCCACTCGCCGCAGATCTTCGAGCCATCCCTGATGGCCCCGCACGAGCATCCGGCGCAGGTACCATCGCGCGAGCATCGGCAACCATCCGCGTTGCGTCTCCTCGGTGACCACGCGGCATCCCGCGCCAGCCGGCTCCAGCATCCATCCATGGTAGGCGTAGAGCCCGGTCGCGCGCGCGTCCCATCCGAGTTCGCGGTACGGATCGAACACCAGCACGACGCTGCGCACGCGCGCGCCGAAGGTGCGCCATTCGAAACTGCGGTCCGCGGTCAAATCCGGTCCGCTCCGAATGTCTTCTCCGCCCGGAGCGCCGCGCCCATCGATGTAACGAAAACTCGTGCAGTTGCCGTACCATTGCGGCCAACGCTCGCCCCCGACCAGCCATCGCCAGACCCGCTCCGGCGCGGCCGCAATTTCGATTTCGTTGCGCGCATATACGGCGACGTTTTCCGGCTTCAGTCCGCTTGGCCATTTCATCGCAATTTCCGCTCCCTCGCCTGGGGAAATTTCGGCCCATCGCGCGCATGACTCAATTTCAAGCTCCCGCTGATCGACAGGTCGTGGACTACGTCAACTTGCGCGTGCAACAACTGACGGTCAAGGTCGAAACCAGGCCTCCACACAGCGGCCTGCGCGTCAACAGGCAACCTAAACGATGCGAACGTCGAGTCGGCCAGCACCGAACTGATCACCCATGAGCGCGTCGCGGGATTTGCAGGGGCTATGCCCTGTGCGAACTCGGCGAACCGGGTGGCTATAGGTGGGAGATATCGTGCAGCGAATCCATGATGTTTTGTGGCGCGGAGCCGAACAAACCGTAGTCGTACGCGGCAATGACCCCGGCCACGATCATCGCAAGCATAAGCGCCGCGAAAGGCATGCCGGCGTACCACGGCGCGCGGACAAGATGCTCCTGTTGGCCCGGCCCATGCGCTATCAGGACTGAAAGTTCGTCGTGGAGTTCCCCGTAATGGTCGCGCACCGCGGCGATCAGATGGTTGCACACCTCTTGGGCATTCGGGAGACCCGCGCCGGTAAAGCGCAGAATCTCATTGAACTGGGCCAGCGCTCGTTCGGCGTGATCGGCCACGATCGTGACATGTACCAACGGCAGTTTGGCCAGTTTGCCTCTTTCCAATCCGCGGAATAGCCACAGAGTCTTTTCAAAGTAGGGAAGGCCGCTGCGAAAGCCGAGGTCGCGCGGATGCAAATCCTCGCGTACCAGGGCGGCAGGGCTCAACTGATTGAGCTTCTTGAGGCTCGCTTTCAGACGCGCCCGTTCGCTGCGCTCGGAACCGGCCATCGACGCATACTCCCAAACCCAAGAGCACTATCCTATGTAGCGCACTCAGATTATAGAGCTTTTAGATTGATTCTGGCAACGTGTAATGCTCATCGGCGTCTTCTTCGACGCCAAGGATTGCCACTGCTAACTCAATGATGCCTTTGAGCTATTAGCGAACTATAGCGAGGCAAACCGCCGGTTCCGCTGAGGCCACGGCGGCGAGTCGCGAATCGCGCCGAGCACCTGCTCGGGCTCCGCCACCAGCGTCCACATCGCCCGATGGCGCTCGTCCATGAAGCGGCGCTCGATCGAGCGTTCGAGCAATTCGACTAGCGGGCGGTAGAAGTCCTCCGTGTTGACGATCACGATCGCGCCGCCAAAGAGCCCCAGCCGCTTCCACGTTATCGCCTCGAACAGTTCCTCGAACGTGCCGCATCCGCCGGGCAGCGCGACGACCGCGTCGACCGAATCGATCATCAGCCGTTTGCGTTCGTGCATGTCATTGACGATCAGCAGTTCGCTGAGTCCCCGATGCGCCCATTCGAGGTCGTGCATGAAAGACGGAATCACCCCGATTACGCGGCCGCCCGCGGCCAGCGCCGCATCCGCCAGATGGCCCATCGAGCCCACGCTGCCGCCGCCGTAAACAGTCGTGGCGGTGGCGCACGCCAGCTCGCGGCCCAGCCGCGCGGCGGCCTGATGGTAGACCGGATCGCACTGACGACTCGACGCACAGTAGACGCATACCCGCAAATTCGCCATGTCTCGATATGGTAGCCGACTTGCCGGGTGTCGCCAAAGCCGGGCCGGCGCGTGTCGTCGTCAACGCTATGCACAGCCGGCACTATCGCGGCGTTGCTGGCTTGGTCGGTTCAGCCGTGGTAAATCGTGCGCGAGGTCGGTTGAAGTCGGCTTAGGAGCTGAGCAGATATGGAACGGGCACGCATCAACGGGGTTGAGCTGGCCTATGCGCTGCGCGGAAACGGCGCGCCGCTGGTCATGATTCATGGCGCCCAGGGCGACCAGAGTATGTTTGCCGACCTCGCATCCGGATGCGCCGCCAGCTTTCGCGTGCTCACCTTCGATCAGCGCGGCTCGGGACTGAGCGAGAAGCCGGATATCGACTACAGCATCGCGATGCTGGCGGACGATACCGCCGCACTGATGGACCATCTGGGCTTTTCCCCGGCACATATCATCGGGGTCTCGATGGGCGGGATGATCGCGCAGGAGTTGGCGCTGCGCCATCCAGCGAAGGTTCGTTCTCTGGTGCTGGGATGTACCACGCCTGGCGGACCTAACGAGATTCGCGCCGAAGGGAACGCGATGGCCGGCGCATACTCGCTCCAGCCGATGTCGGCCGAGGAGCGCGGCGCGGCGCTGGCCCAAGCGGTATACAGCAAGGGACATCTCGCGCGGCATCCGGAGATCATTGCGGCGATGATCGAAGCGCGCCGTCAGCGGCCGATCGATCCGGTCGCGCTGAGCCATCGGATGAAGGCGCTATCCGGGCATGACACCTACGATCGGCTTCCAAAGATCGGTTGTCCGACACTGGTAATCACCGGCAAGGACGACGCGCTCATCTCGTGGAAAAACTCGCGTCTGCTCGCGGAGCGAATTCCCGGAGCCACGCTCGAGATTCTCGATCCCGCCGGACATTGCTTCTGGCTGGAACGGCCCGAAGAATCCCGCGCCGCAATTGTGCGTTTTCTTCAGCATATCGATCGCGAATAGGTCTAGCGGGGCTTTGGTAAATGCAGATGAGGATGCATCGCTTCGCGTAGATCCTTCGCTGATGCTCAGGATGACAGAAAGAGAGCCGCCGCTGACGTTCACGATGACAGAAAGGAAGCCTTTTTGGTGTCATCCTGAACGAAGGCTGCCGAAGTGAAGGATCGACGCGGAGCGATTTTGGTTTATTAACTCTTGGGGTTGGGGCCGACGTCTGAACTTGCCCTGAGTTGGTGGACACCGGGGTTAGGCAGCCAATAGCCGCTGGTTTCGCCGTTCGATTTCAGCCGGACCAAAAACTCGGGGGGCCGAGCCTAAGCCCGGCCCCCCGCCGCGCCACATCCTCAACCCCGCCCCACATTTCTCAAGCGAGGCTGCTCCCCTTCGTCCTCATCCGCGCCGCCGCGCACTGCCCGCTCGATCCAAAAACAAACCCCGGAGGAGTTTTACTGCGCCCGCCCGCCGCCGCGCCTCGTTCCAGAATCTATCCTGCGAAAGATCCGTCCCGTGCCGATTCATCCCCCCGGCCGCCGCCAGCACACCCCCTATTCCTGCGCTACTCCTCCGGGGTCCCCCCCACACCGCTTCTTTCATCAACCCTTAATCACGCTGCTCCGCCATCGGCTTTGCCAACTGCCCCCTCACCCTGACCCTCTCCCCCTTGAAGGGGGCGAGGGCATTAAGAGCTAACTCGCGCATCACGAACATCCGCTGGTCGCGCCGCAGTTGAGGCACTTGTAGCAAGTCCCATTGCGCACCATCAGGCATCCGCAATCCGGACACGGCGGCGCGTCAGCCTGATTGATGAACGCCTGGCGCAAGCGCGCGCTGGCGCTGCCGACCGTCGCGCTCGCCTGCTCTACCGGAGCTTGCTCGACCTGAGACTCCGCCGCCCCTTCCGCAACAGCCGCTGGCACGGGCGCCGACGCCGTACCGGCGTACGCCTCGGGCGCTATCACGCCGACTTCGCGCCGGGCCTCTTCGTCGAGGAACTTGGAGGCCAGCCATCGGAAGAGGTAATCGACGATCGACTTGGCATACGGAATCTGCGGATTCTTGGTGAAGCCCGACGGCTCGAAGCGCATGTGCGAGAACTTGTCGACCAGGAACCGCAGCGGCACGCCGTATTGCAGCGCGTAGCTGATCGCGGTCGCAAACGAATCCATCAGGCCCGAGATGGTCGAGCCCTGCTTGGACATCATCACGAAAATCTCGCCCGGCAGGCCGTCTTCATACATGCCCACCGTGATGTAGCCCTCGTGGCCGGCGATATCGAACTTGTGCGTGATCGATTTGCGCTCGTCGGGCAGCTTATTGCGGTTGAGCCCGCGCTCCGCGCCCGCCGTCGCCACGGCGGCCAGCGCGGCCGCCGCCGAGACCGGAGCACTCTCGGCCTTGCCCTTGGAGGTGTTGAGCGGCTGGGTGCGCTTGGATCCGTCGCGGTAAATTGCGACCGCCTTCAGTCCCAGCTTCCACGCCGTCATGTAGGCCTCGGCCACGTCCTCGACGCCGGCTTCGGCGGGCATGTTGATGGTCTTGGAGATCGCGCCCGAGATGAACGGCTGCACCGCGCCCATCATGCGCAGATGACCCTGGTAGTGAATCGTGCGCGCGCCCGCGCGCGGCTTGAATGCGCAATCGAACACCGCCAGGTGCGCGTCGGCCAGGTGCGGCGCGCCCTCGATGGTTTCGTGCTCGTCGAGATGCTCGACGATTTCCTGAACCTCGCGCGAGTCGTAGCCGAGCCGCTTGAGCGCGCGCGGCACGGTGCCGTTGACGATTTTGAGCATTCCGCCGCCGACCAGCTTCTTGTACTTGACCAGCGCGATGTCGGGCTCGATGCCGGTGGTGTCGCAATCCATCATGAAGGCGATAGTGCCGGTGGGCGCGATCACGGTCGCCTGCGAGTTGCGGTAGCCCGCGCCCTCGCCGAGCTTGAGCGCGTCGTCCCACGCCTCGCGCGAGGCGCGCAGCAGCCCCAGCGGCACGTGCGCGGAATCGAGGTCGTGGGCCTTCTCACGATGGCCCGCGATGACCTTGAGCATCGGCTCGCGGTTAATCGGATAGCCGCTGTACGGGCCCATCGCCTGCGCGATGCGCGCCGATTGCAGGTAGGCTTCGCCCGTCATCAGCGCGGTAATCGCGCCGGCGTAACTGCGCCCCTGGTCGGAGTCGTAGGGCAGCCCAAGCGCCATCAGCAGCGCGCCCAGGTTGGCGTAGCCCAGGCCCAGTTCGCGGAAGTCGCGCGCGTTGCGGCCGATCTCCTCGGTCGGGTACGACGAGTTGTCGACCAGGATGTCCTGCGCCGTGATCATCACGTCGACCGCGTGGCGAAAGGCGCGCACGTCGAACTCGCCGCGCTCGTCGAGGAACTTGAGCACGTTGATCGACGCGAGGTTGCAGGCCGAGTTGTCCAGGTGCATGTACTCGCTGCACGGATTGGAGGCGTTGATGCGCCCCGAGTTGGGGCAGGTGTGCCAATTGTTGATCGTGGTGTCGAACTGCATCCCGGGATCGCCGCAGGCGTGCGCCGCCTCCGCGATCATCCGCATCAGATCGCGCGCCTTGTAGGTCGCGTCGGCCCTGCCGTCCTTGACGAAGTGGGTGGTCCATTCGCCGTCCTCGGCCACCGCGCGCATGAACTCGTCGGTCACCCGTACCGAGTTGTTGGCATTCTGGAAAAACACCGAGCCGTAGGCCGGGCCGTCGAGCGAGGAGTCGTAGCCGGCGTCGATCAGCGCCCACGCCTTATGCTCCTCCTCCTGCTTGCACTTGATGAAAAGTGCGATATCCGGATGGTCGGCGTTGAGCACGACCATCTTGGCCGCGCGCCGGGTCTTGCCGCCCGACTTGATCACACCCGCCGAGGCGTCGGCCGCCTTCATGAAGCTGAGCGGGCCCGAGGCGGTGCCGCCGGCCGAGAGCTTCTCACGGCACGAGCGCACGGCCGAGAGGTTCACGCCCGCGCCCGAGCCGCCTTTGAAGATGATTCCCTCGTTGCGGTACCAGTTCAGGATCGAGTCCATGTTGTCGTCGACCTTCAGGATGAAGCAGGCCGAGCATTGCGGCTTGGGCTCGATACCGACGTTGAAGTACACGGGGCTGTTGAAGGCCGCACGCTGGGTCACCAGCAGGGCGGTCAGTTCGGCCTTGAAGGTGTCGCGCCCGGCGTCGTCGGCGAAGTAGCCCTGGCGCTCGCCCCATCCGGCGATGGTATCGACCACGCGGCCGATGAGCTGGCGAACGCTGGATTCGCGCCGGGGGCTGCCGAGCGGCCCGCGAAAATACTTCGAGACCACCACGTTGGTCGCGGTCTGCGACCAGGCGCGCGGAACCTCGACGTCGCGCTGTTCAAAAACCACCCGGCCGTCTTCGCCGGCGATCACGGCCGAGCGCGACTCCCATTCGACCTCGCTAAAGGGGTCGACGCCGGGGCGGCTGAAAAAACGCTCCAGCGTAAGTCCGGCGCGCGATGCGGCCTGGGCGCGTTCAGTCGCTTTTGGTGGTTTTTTATCGAGTCCAGGCATCGTCATTTCCCCAGCCGCCATCGTCCCCTCCTCCTCTTCAACCACACACAGCCGTCATCAACCGGTAAGTCGGGAAGTTACTCCAGTGGACGGCATAGTCAAGCCCTCGACCCCTACAGGTAGTATAGTACAACCTGTGGACAACCCATGGGAAGGGTTGTGGATGACATTTCGGCTGATTTTCGCTAGCATAAGCGCAACTAATTCGAGTATGGACGAAAATAAATCCGACTGGACTGCGTCGCACCTGTGGAAACATGATCGCTGTGACCCACTCGAGACTGCGTTGAACGACCATCGAACCATTGCGCGTGGCGGTCGGAAGGCTATCGTAAGCGCGATGGCTGTACGGCGGCGCAGGGCTCCAGAGCCGATCGCGAGTACGCTCGGCTCGATTATCGACCGGCTCGATTCCAAGGGCCATTTTGCGATCGTGCGGCTGGTCCAGGCGTGGCCCGAAATCGTGGGCGAAACGATCGCCCGGCGCACCGAGGTGGTCGAGCTGAAATTCCATACCGCGGTGGTCAGGGTCTCGGGCGCGATGTGGATACAGGAACTTAACCTGCTCAAGCCCGAGATTCTCGCGCGGCTGGCCGCGCGCGTGGGCGAAGATGCGGTGCGCGACCTGCGCTTCGTGCAGGGACGGCTAAGCCGGCGCCCCGCCCGGGCGCGGCTGCGCACGGTGGCCCGCGCGCCGCGTCGCGCGGTCGAGTTGCCGGAACTCAAGGACCCCGAGTTGCGCCGGGCCTTCGAGAGCCTGATCGAGGCCTGGGGTCGTGCTCCGCGCTAGCATCGAGCGGGCCGGATTCGTAAGATACGCGGGATTTCGCTGGTTATGCTTTTGGGGGGGGACGGGTTGCGCCGCGGCGCAACCCATGGTAGTCGCAGCAGACTAACACACCTGACCTGAGGGAGGGGACGAGGCATGAAACGGATCGCTTCAATGTTGATCGGCGCACTTTTCGTAGGAGCCAGCTTCGGTATTGCGATGGCGCAGGAGGGGGCCCCGCACCCGCGAACCCTCCCGCCGCCGCTCCGGCGGCCCCGGCTGCTCCGCCGCCGCTCCGGCCGCTCCGGCCGCGGCACCGACCGCCGCTGCCGACGAGCATGCGGACGAAGTGGCGGCTTTCCATCGTATGCTCAAGATGCATCATCGGATGTGGCGGCGGCTGAAACAGAATCCCGCTCTCGTCAAGGATGATTCGTTCGTGGGGAAATATCCCGACCTGCAGCTCTTCTTCAACAAATACCAGGGCTCGAAGGATCGCTTCCTGGCCGACCCGGGCCTCTATCTGAAAATGTCGGAGAAGAAGGCGATGCATCGGGAAGAGACCAGGAGTCCCGGCGCGGAATAGCAGCATCTGGAACGAGTGGGGCGAGGCATGAAGCTCGCCCCACTCTGACTGTCTTGAGCCGGGATGTTCGTGCGAAATCTTCACGCTGTCTTCACGGCGGCTGGCGATTTCCGGCAATGCGGCGCGCAGTGCGATAAAATGGCCTAAGCGTTTGGATAGTTTCAGGCCGGTCAAATCGAGCGCTCCGCGCGGTGCGCTCTCACGACGGACGCTCCGCACTAGCGTCGAGCGTCAGGAGGTCATGAACATGAGACGAGCCTTGTCCCTAACCGTCGCGTTGCTGTTGACAGGCGGCTTTTCGGCGTCGGCATTCGCCCAGGCCGCGCCCCCGGTCACCGTCGGCCACGAGATGACCAACCAGGATCTCAACATGGACGAGTTGCAGGCCTTCGACCAGGTCGCCACCTCGAACCTCAAGATGGCGCGCCGGCTCGCGGCCAATCCGCATCTCGCCAACAGCGATAGTTTTCTCAGGCGATGGCGCGATCTGAATAATTTCTTCAGCAAGTACCCGGGCTCCAAGGAGCGCTTCCTCGCAGATCCCGGCAACTACCTTGCCCAAGTGCACATGCACGGCGGCCATATGGCGGCGCATAAGAAGAAGTCCGCGGCAACGCCAGCCGGCGCAGCTACGCCGGCCGCAGCCGCGGCTCCGGCCGCCGCGCCGTCATCCAGTCCGTAGCGCGCAGTCCGTACGCGCGCCGCGCGCTTATAGCGGCGCGCCAAATATCCGGCCACCGTCACCACCCAAAGGTGGCGCGCGAGCGCCTTGCCTCGCTTGTGCCCGAGGGACTACCACGTCCTTCGGGCATCAACGAGCAGTTGAATTGGCGTGCTCTCGCCCTGCCGCCGCCTGCGTTTTCCGCAGGCGCATCGGCCTGTTCCTGTCGATGCCGAAACGACGCCGGGCCGCGGACGTACCCCAAAGAAGCCGGAGTAACCTTTGGCGAGGCGTCCGATGCTTGAAGTCGGCAACATGCCGCAGGAAAAACGCGCGCTGCACGCGCTCAACCGGCTGGCCTTCGGGCCGCGCCCGGGCGACCTCGAGCGCGTCAATCAGATTGGCGTCGAACGCTACATCCGCGAGCAGCTAGACCCACAATCGATCCCGGTGCCGCCGGACCTCGTGCGCCGCGTCGGTGCGCTCCGGACCTTGCAGATGACGCCGGTCGAGCTGTTCGAGACCTTCCAGCTTCCCGTGCAACAGGCCAAGGGCGACAAGGACGCGCAAAAAGAGGCGCGCCAGCGCTCGCAGGTGATTCTCCAGGAGGCGGTCGAGGGGCGGCTGATGCGCGCGATCTACGGACCGCGCCAGTTGCAGGAGGTGATGACCGCCTTCTGGTTCAACCATTTCAACGTTTTCGCCGGCAAGGGCCTGTGCCATCTGTGGACCGGCGCCTACGAGCAGGAGGCTATCCGGCCGCACACGATGGGCCGCTTTCGAGCGCTGCTCGGCGCCACCGCCAAGCATCCCGCGATGCTTTTTTATCTCGACAACTGGCAGAACAGCGCGCCCAACAGCGCCGCGCAGGCGCGGCAAATTCGAGGGCATCAACGAGAACTACGCGCGCGAAGTGATGGAACTGCACACGCTCGGCGTCAACGGCGGCTATACGCAGGCTGACGTGACCTCGCTCGCGCATATCCTGACCGGATGGGGCCTGCAGAAACGCGGGCCGGCCGGAATGCGGATGGGCGCGACCGGGATGGGCGTTACGGAATTGAGCGCTCCGGGAATGAGAACTGGCGAGACATGGGTGGATGGAGGCTGCGGCGGCCGGGCCGTCGAGCGCCGTTGCCCGGCGCCGCGGGCGACCAGTACGGCTTTTACTTCGACCCGAGCCGCCACGACTTCAGCGACCAGGTCTTTCTCGGCCGCTCCTACAGCGGCGGCGCGGGGATCGCCGCGGGCGAGCAGGCGCTCGACGTGCTCGCGCGCGCGCCCGCCACCGCGCGGCATCTGAGCTACCAGCTCGCGCAATACTTTGTGGCGGATAATCCTCCATCAGAGCTGGTGGCGCGGATGGCCGAGCGTTTCGAGCAGAGCCAGGGCGATATCCGCGCGACGCTCGAGACGCTTTTCTTCAGCCCCGAGTTCTGGGACCAGCGCTACTTCGGGGCCAAGTTCAAAACTCCGTACGACTACGTCATCTCGGCCGTGCGCGTGACCGGCGTCCCGGATATCACCAACTACCGCCCGCTGTTCGGCACGATGACGCTGCTGGGGATGGCGCCGTATGCGCACGAAACGCCCGACGGCTATGCGAACACGCGCGAGGCGTGGCTCAACCCCGACGCGATGATGACGCGGCTCAGCTTCGCCACCGCGCTCGGCCAGGGCCATCTGCCACTGCTCGCGCCGCCCTTCGAAGCGGGCGGCGGCGGCGGCGCCGTTTCGCGTGAAGTTCAAGGGTGGCGGCGGCGGCGCGACGATGCGCGAGTTGAGCTCTCAGCGGAACAAAAGGTTCTCAGATGAACCCGCCGGAGGCGGCTCAACTGGACGCGTCGCTGGGCGGCAACCTCTCGGCCAACACGCGCGAAGCGGTCGAAGCCGCGCCGGCCCAATTGCGCTCCGCACTCATCCTCGGGAGCCCGGAGTTCATGGTGCGTTAGCGAGCGGCAGGGCAAGGAAACATGGACACCAGACACAAAGGCAACCGATGCTGTGACGAGAATGCGCGGCGCGCGGCGGGCGCGGCGAACCTGACGCTCGATCGGCGCGCCTTCCTTCGGCGCGCCGCCTTGCTCGGCGCGGCGGGCGTCGTGATGCTGAGTCCGACCGCGTGGGCCGCGCGCGCGCTGGGCGGCGACTCAAGCCGCAAGCGGCTGGTGGTGGTGTTCATGCGCGGCGCGGTCGACGGCCTCAACGTGGTGGTGCCGTACGGCGAGGCGAACTATTACGATTCGCGCCCGACGCTCGCGATTGCGCGCGCCGGCGGCGATGGCGCCGTGGTCGACCTCGACGGCTTCTTCGGACTCCATCCGGCGCTGGCCTCGCTCGAGCCGCAGTGGCGTGACGGCACGCTCGCCTTCGTTCACGCCTGCGGATCGCCCGACCCCACGCGCTCGCACTTCGACGCGCAGGACTACATGGAAAGCGGCACGCCGGGAGTGAAGAGCACCGCCGACGGATGGATGAACCGGGTGCTCGCGGTGATGCCCGGCCAGGCCTCGCCGACCGAGGCGCTGAGCCTCGGCGCCAACGTCCCGCGCATCCTGTCGGGCCGGATGCCGGTCGCCAACATCGCGCTGGGACGCGGCGCGGCGCGCCCGCTGCCGATGGACCGGCCGATCGTCGAGACCGCGTTCGACCGGATGTACCGCGGGAGCGACGCGCTCAGCCACGCCTACCAGGAAGGGCGCACGGCGCGCGCCAAGCTGATGAGCGAACTCGAACAGGACATGACCGAGGCCAACAACGGCGCGCCCTCGCCCACAGGATTCCCCGACGACACCGGCCGCCTCGCCCATTTGATCGCGCGCGACCCGAGCATCCGGCTCGCCTTTCTCGCGCTCGGCGGATGGGACACTCACGTCAACCAGGGAGCGTCGAAAGGCCAGCTCGCAAACCATCTGCAGCCGCTCGGCGAGGGGCTGGCGAGTTTCGCAACCGCGCTCGGGCCGCACTACCACGACACGGTCATCCTGGTCATCTCGGAGTTCGGACGCACGGTCCGTCAGAACGGCAACGGCGGCACCGACCACGGCCATGGCAACGTGATGTGGGTGATGGGCGGTCCGGTGCGCGGGCGCAAGGTATACGGCGCATGGCCGGGGCTCTCGACCCAGCAGCTTTACCAGGAACGCGACCTCGCGGTGACGACGGATTTCCGCGAGCCGATCGCCACCGTGCTGCGCGGGCACATGGGGCTGGGTGACACGCAACTCGAGCACGTCTTTCCCGGCCGCCCGCGCCCAAGCGGCCATACCGCGAGTTTGATCGCGGTCTAGCTCGTCGCCACAGACAAGAGGTCAGGCCGGGTATGCCGACGTCCCGCTATCGAGCGCAGATAGACAAACGTCGATGCGCCGAAGAGCACAACGTCGAGTCCGAGTTCCACCCACATTCTCGGCCGCGATGGCGCGCCGCTCCCGAAGCAGCCGCAGTCAAGCGTGAGGCCTCGAAGCAGCGCGGACAATAGCGCCGAGAAAAACACTACCGAGACGAGCGCGATCGCGAGCGCCCCAATCTGTCTGGCTCGGGGCCAGAGCAACAGGAGCCCGCATGCGATCTCGAATGGCGGCAAACTCAACGCGAGCAGGCTAATGAACGCCGCCGGGACGATACCAAAGGCAGCGATGCTATCCGCGAACTGCAGCGCGTCGCCCATCTTCTCGACGCCCGCGTACACAAATACTGCAGCCAGGCCCAGACTGAGCGCGAGGACAGCAAAGCCGCTATATGAATTGGAGCCAGCAGTCATCGCCCGCTCCCTGTGGACACCGGGAGCCGGGCCTCCGACCATGCCAGCCATCCGCCAGTGAAGACGCTGACGTTGCTGAAGCCGAGAGACAGCAACGCGTTTGCGACCAGCCGGCTATCATGGCAGTCGCCGCCGGAGCAGTACACGATGACCGGCTTGTCGACGGCGGGCTTCAGCACGGAAGCGAGGCGCCGATAATCACGCGCGAAGCGTTCGCGCGAGAGATTGAGCGCGCCTGGCACATGCCCCTGCTCGAAAAAGACCGCCGGGCGCGCGTCGAAGATGAGCGCGCTCTTGCCATTGACGGCCGCAAGAAATTCCTCGAGTCCGACAGTTGCCGCAGGTGCGATCTTGAACGGCGGCGCGGCTACCAGAGTCGTAAGCTCCGCGTCGAACCGCTGCTCCGGCGTCTGATAGACGATCGGGAGCGCCCGCGACGAGAACCGGTTCATCGCGAGTCCGGCCGCCAGGGCCGCGAGCGCTAGCAGCGCCACGCCGCCGAGGTCGCGCACGAATCTGCGATCCGAAACTTTTTGCTTGAGGCCCTCGCTGGGACACTGCAGAAATCATTTGAGCAAATCAGGCGAGGGGCTTTTGCCGGTTGATTCGTCTCCATCAAGCAGCCGTTGCAGACGACCCTTAGGAGAATTGTGACCCGCGTGGCCATCGTGGCCGGTGCGCAACGCACAAGCTGGTGTGTCGCTCGCTTGCGGCGGCGTGAACTCTGAGCGACGCGAATGCTCGCGAGCCGCCCACTGCTGAAAGTCTCGGGGGGCACTCGCCAGCAAGCGAAATCGCATGCAGACCGTTCCACAGCCACAACCGGAATCGCAATTTCCGTAGAGCTCGCCTGGTGACTTGACGACTAGATCAAGCGGGTGCGTCTCACCGGGCACGATATTTACCGATTCCTTCATCCCGGCGATCCAGAAGCTGTGCATCACGTCGGCGGAGACAAGCTCCAGCCGAACGTGTGTAGCGCTTGGAACGTACAACGCATCACTGGTCTTGATACCGAGCGACGGATAGTCGAATTCCCACCACCACTGATGCGCGACCGCTCTCACCGTGAGCGAAGAACCGGGCACACCACGAAGTGTGGATTCGAGCGACGAAGATCGCTGCGGCAGAGAGCCCACGCTAGAACAATCAACGATGCTATGGATACCCGTGACGACTTCATCGCGCTCACCTCCTAAAAGGCAACCGCTACGTTTGCGCCGTCGCCAGCCGTTACCGACTCGCCCGCCGCCGCCCGCTCCACGTCGCTCGCGACCTGCTCCGGTTCGGCTTTTTCGCCCATGTACTGGAGCAACGCACGACCGTTCGCATCGACCAGGAAGAATTCGAGAACATGATCGACCGTTCCATCGGCTTCGCGCTGGCGAATCAACTTGAATCGCGCCATCACGTCTTCGATCTGTATGGGTGTTCCCGTCAAAAACAGCCAGCCATTGACATTGGCGCCCTGCTCACTCGCATATGCGAGAAGCTGCTTGGGCTGATCGTGCTCGGGGTCCACGGTTATCGACACGATGCGGGCTTCCGTTCCAAGTTTGGACCCGAGTCGATCGGCGATCTTTTTCATCCGCGCCGTGAGCAGAAGGCACGGTCCGGGACAGGTACGTGTAGATGAAATCGAACAGCACCGGTTTCCCTTTCAAAGAGGCCAGGGAAACCTTTCGGCCGTGCTGGTCGATCAACGTGATGTCGGGCAAGCAGTCGGAGGTATCGCGCATCGCGAATCCTCCACGCTCGCCAATATCTTGAGTCTGCTGGCGGCAACCAACCAGAGTCACCGCGCCTGCGAGGACGACCATCGTCAGAGAGAGGCATGGCCCTGATCGACGCTGCGGTTGGCAAAGAGTACATTGCACTTCTCTTCATAGACCTTCAGCGCGGCCTGGAGGCCGTGAGAGTCATCATGAGCGCGGCGCGATCGCGCTCTTGCTGAGCCTGAAGCACATATTCGCTGCGCTCGCGCTCGGAAATTTCGGCGTTTTCTCCGTCCGCTTTGGCGCGGCATTCCGAAAGTTCTCGATCGCGCTCGTTCTTTGCCCGCTGCATCAGCGATTCAGCGGAGGCGTCGGACGTTGCGGCTATGTGCGTCATTTCATCACGACTGTGTGCCAGCGTGTTGTCGATGCACTGTTTCTCGCGCGCGGCGATTATTTGTCTCTCTTCTTCCAAGCTCGCGATTTTTGGGTCGGCGCCAGGGGTCTGGGTATTTGTTGCGGCGCATCCGGCCAGCACGATGATTGCGACTAGGGCGAGCTTCTTCATTGGAATCTGTCAGCGCTCTTGAACCGATAGTCACCGTCAATAGATGCACAACGCGATTGCAATGAGGATTGCTCGTCGAAATCAAAGTTTAGCGTTGGAGATGAACTTGTTCTTTTCGAGTGAAGCGTGCGGTGCGGACTTTTGCGGGAGCAGCGGGAGCACCGCGGCAGATAGACTCTTCTCGGTGACCGCCGTTTGATCGGGGGTCAGCTCGGCGCGAACTATTCCGTGGCCATCGATGACAATTGTCATTGGCAGCGCGCTGGGTGTGCCGAAGTCGTTGACCTTGGCGTCATCCAGCATCGCCGCCGGATAGCTGAATGATTGCATGACCTTGGTCACTTCGGACCGATCGTGTGGGCGATCGGCGCTGAGGCCGATCATCTCAAGCCCCTGGCCATGGTAGCGCCGGTAGAGCGCGTCCAGGACTGGCATTTCCTTACGGCACGGGGGACACCAGGTTGCCCAGAAACTTACGACTACGACCTTGCCGCGTGCCGCGCTCAGATCGAATGTTTGACCATCCAACTCCTGGACGACCAGCGATGGGGCCGGTTGACCGACCTCCATAGCTGCGAATGCGTTTAAACCAGGCAGGATTGCCGAGATCGTAACCAAAAGTACAAAGTAAGGAGAGGGTTGGCCGCATTTTCATATCTTCAGAAATCATAACTGAGAATCGTTTTGATCAGATAGGGCGCGACCAACTGGTAACCGTTCGAGAAATTGAAAGACCGGAAACTCCACGTCGGCATAGAATCTCAGTATCCCCAAGTCTGATTTCGCCCCCCGGGGCGAGCAGCAGACGATCGTAACCGCTGTTCGGCGTGTTGGCCTCGTTGCCCAGGTCGTGAGTCCGATTCGAACCGAGCACTGTAAACATCGGCGCGAGCTCTTTGAGAGGCCCGACCTGGCCGAAGTTGTAGTAGATGCCGAGCGCGCCGTCGAATTCTTTGCCCGGGGTGTAATTTCCTGTAGTCGCGAATGGATATTCATACTGGGCCTGAATAAACCAGTTAAACGGGCGGTCTCGAAAGGTCAGATTCACGTTCCCGATCCGGCTGGGGATAGTTCCCTCCTTAAAAGCACCGAGCAGAAGGTCTGTGCTTCCCGTTCCAATTGAGGTGTCGCGGTCAAAATCGTTATAGGTGTGATCGCCGGTTGCAAGCTTGAACCCGGCCAACAACCCTAATGACATGTCCTCCTGTAGTCCCGTATACATGCCCCAAATTCGCACGTCGCCAAAATTGGCATGGTTGTACTGGTTTATGTTATTGCCGTCGCCCTGCGTCCTGAAGGTTCTAATCCAATATGGGACAGTCACCATCAGCCCGAAGCTCCGGTTGAACATATACTGAGCGCCCATGGTCAGAAAATCTGTCTTGATTTGCTTATCGCCGTTGTTGACGCCAGAGGATGGTCCGCTCGCGTGCCAATTGATGTACTGGTTCATGAAGTCGTACTCGAACCACACCGTGCCTCCCGCACCGCTCGGAAACAGCGATGGGGTGCCAACGTCGAAAACACCGCACCCACAAGCGCAGGCCCAGCTAAGACTGGGCGTAAGGCCGATGAGGAAGACAGCCGCCACCAACAGGCGTCTGCACGTCTTACCCGATCAGTCAGAGAAACGGCCGCTCTAGCCAAAAGGGCAACCCCGGAGATCCCTCGCATGAATTTCTCCCGGCACACATCTCGAAGTGCGCCGCCGCTCGATGTGGAAAGCCTGGCGCCGCAACATTTGCGGCGTCACCAGACACAAATCAGGGAAATATGATCGAACGGGGATTCTTAGACGGAGAACTTGGGGGGCGGAGTGTCGGGGACAACCTTGCAGTCGACTAATTGCGGGCTCTCTCTTACCGCGGGCGAGCCCAAATCGCGGAGAACGAATTCCGGCAAGACCAGTCGCAGGGCGTGCAAGCAAGGTGTTCGAAACGCGGTCGAACGTCTGAATCGGCTGGCAAATGTTGATCGGTAAATTCTGGCTGGGTCGGTCCAGAGACGACGACAAACCCGGCAGTCGAGGGGACACTGGCCAGCAACAGGACGATGGCCACGACTAAACTCAGATGCCGCAAGTCCGCCTTTGAAAACAACTGCTTCATACGCGCTGCGACCAGTCTCTAGAACAGCCCTCGCTCGCGTTCAAGATCCGCCGACTTTATGCTCACGGTCACCGCGAGTTTGATCGCAGTGCGGTTGGTCGCGAAAGGTCAGTGCGAGACGCTCGCGCTGGCCGGACGATACGAGATCAGTTCCTGGCTCTTGAAATCCGGGTCGGTGGTGTCGCATTTCACCAGCGCGTTCACCTCCGGCGCATACCAGCAGTCCATCTGCATATTGGAGAGCCCGGTCCGGTACACGATCTTGAGCTCGAGCGCGTTCAGCGTCCCGGCCGGAACCGTTACTTGCTCCCAGCCGAGCGCCTGCCCGTGCGTGTTGCCCCAAATTCGCCCCGCGTCGGTCTTCAGGAGCCAGTCCTTCGACCATTTCTTGCCCGCCCACAGCGGAAAGTTGAACGTGCCGAGATCGGGGTCGAACGAGCCCACCAGCGTACCGATATGGCCGGAGACGAGGTTGCCGTCGAGCGTGTAAGTGTTGCTATGGCCGAACCAGTTGAGGACCATCCGGCTGCCCGAGATTTTCACCACCTCAATTTTGCCGTCGACGTCGTTGAGCCGGGAGACCCACGTATCGCCGATCGCGTATCTCGGCGCCGCGATTTCGCGATGCTCCGGGTTGGGCCGGTCGACGACCGTCAATTCCTTGTGACGGCAGAAAGTGCACGGCCCCATGACCTCGACCGCCTGCCCTGACACGATAAACATCTTGCCATCGTCGCTTGCGCCGTTCGTGACATGAATAATCGCGTCGACCCGATCCTGGTACTGGTCGATCGCCAGGTGGCGCAACTTCTCATTGATATGATCGGTCTCGATAGCGGCGCCCGAGAACGGTTCGCTGTACTTTATCTCACCGAGCGTTTGATGAGGTTCGGGCAAATCGCCGGTCATCACCATGATCTGCGCCTTGTTGAGCGTGACAATCCTCTGATGCATCATCTCCTGCCGGTTGCGCTCCTGCTGAACGCACCCCGACGCCGCCGCCAGCCCGAGCATCACCAGCGCGAGCATCGGCAGCGCTTTCCAAGTGTATGGATTCCGGCCTCGCACGCGCATCAGCGTAGCATGCCGGCGCCCGCCGGGAGCATCGCTCCGGCGGCAAGCAGCCGCTCCAAACAAGGACTAAGCGGCGGGCCAAATTCGCTACGAATTCGGCGCGTGTGGAGCGCTCTCGCCGCGCAGCAGACCGGCGAAAACCCCCATCTCCTTCGCGTTGAGGTCGGACACCATCCAGTAGTTCATCCCGCCGCGACGCCAATGGAGGAGGTTGTACCCGTCGTGCGCGGCGCTCTCGACGGGGCTCAGGGAGTCATCGGCGGCGGGCCAGACGAAGACGTTCACTATGTGCTTGCGGCGCTGGTAAACCAGCGCCGCAACGGGCCGGCGATCGAGGTAGTCGAGCCGGCCGCCAATCAGGCGGTAACCGTCGGCGGCGAAGTCGTTTACCGGCGGCGAGAAATCGATCCGCCCGTCGAACCACGGCTTGACCGTATGCTGGTCGGTCGAGACCACGTCCATCAAATGGCCGGGCATCAGCGATCGCAGATGGCTGGTCAGGACCTCACGCGCAACAACCTCGGTCTGCGCGCCGTTGCCCAAAAGCGTGCCGTTGCCGAAGGGCCGCCATAGCCCAGGGCTGCCGTTGAGCATGACGATCGCGAGCACGGCCAGCGCGGCTCCCGCGACCGCCCATCCAACTATTCCACCGCTGCCCTCGCCGCCGCCCACGAGCCATCGCAGCCGCCACCACGGCTCGCGGGCCTGAGGCGCGCGAGCCATGGTGGCGGCTGCTTCGTCCAACATCGCCGCACTGATACGCCGGCGCAGCGCGTCCGGTGCCGTGAAGCGCAGCGCCGGGTCGCCGAGCGCGGCGCTCAGCGCCGATAGCGCGGCGCGCTCGCGCGTGCAATCGGCGCACTCCGCGAGATGGCGCTCGATTTCGAGCGCCGACTCGAGTCCCAGCTCGCCGTCAGCGTAGGCGTGGATTAGAGCTTTCGCATCGTTGCAGTTCACACGCACGTCTCCGGGCCTGCTACCGAACTCACCACACTCACCTTATCTGCCGGAGTCCCACGGGTTTACCGGATTCGCCGGATTTGCCTGCGAGCGACAGGCGCAGGCGGTCGCGCGCCCGCGCCAGACGCGACATCACGGTGCCAATCGGCACGCCGACGGCGCCGGCGATTTCCTTGTACGACAATCCTTCCATCTCGCGCATCACGATCGCCTCGCGATACTCGACCGGCAGCGCCTCGAGCGCGCGCATCAGCGCCTCGCGATCGACCCGGGTAAGCGCCGCCGCCTCCGGGTCGGCGGCGGGGCTGGCGACGCCCTGATGCTGTTCCTCGTCGAAGACCACGTTGCCCGCGGCCGCGCGGGAGCGGGAAAGCTGCGTGTAACAGACGTTGCGCACGATCGCGAGCAGCCAGGCCCGGCGGTCGCCGCCGCGAAAGCCGCCCGCATAGCGCATCGCGCGCATGAAGGCGTCCTGCACGGCGTCCTGCGCCTCCTGGTCGTCGTGCAGGAGCCAGCGCGCCAGGTTGTAGGCGTCGTCGAGCCAGCCGAGCAGGCTTTGCTCGAACGTTCGCGTTTCTGGGGATCCGCCAACCGCTTTTCTCTTCTCCGCGTCAGCGGCTGTCATCTGGACCATCCGCTACATAGACCGCCCGCGCGGCTTTTTTATTCCCGCAGCGCGCCGGCGCGCCACTTTGAGGAATAACCGGCGTACCCCTGAAGTCTTACCCTATGAAAACGGCGGCGCAAGCAGCGGGTTCCGGGCAGCGCGCCACTCTACGGATACACCGCGATGCGCCGCCGGCGCCTGAAGTCTTACCTATGAAAGCGGCGCTGCAAGGAGCCTGGTTTTGTGTGGCGCCGCTCCACGGATGTACCGCCAATCAGGAAAAGGAAAAAGAGATGAAAGATAGAATAGACAGACGGTCGTTTCTCAGAATCGCGGGAGCGTCGCTCGGGATCGGCGTGCTTTATGAATTCGCGCCTTTCCTCGAGCGCCGGGCCGAAGCCGGCGAAATCACCGGCTATTTCAAAAAGACCAATGGCGAAGGACCCGCAAGCTTCACCTTTGCGCAATTCAGCGATCCGCACGTGGGTTTCCAGGGCCCGCCCGATCCGCTCGGCACCAAGGCGTTCGAAAGCGCGGTGGCGTTGCTCAACAAATCACCGCGGCAGCCGGATTTCGTCCTCTTCACCGGCGATCTTACCCACGACGCCGACAGCCGCGACGTCCACGCGCAGCGAATGCGGTTGTTCAAGAAAATCGCGGGCGGTCTCAGAACGCGTGCGATCCACACCGTACCCGGGGAAAACGACGCGGCGCTCGACGGCGGCGTGCTCTACCGCGAACATTTCGGGGAAACTCACTACTCGTTCGATCACAAGGGCGTCCATTTCGTAGCGCTCGACAACGTGTCGCGCGGAGCTCCCGAGGTTGGCGCGGAACAACTGGCGTGGCTCAAAGCGGACCTGGCGCGTTTTCCGAAGACCGCTCCGATAATCGTTTTCACTCATCGGCCGCTGTTCGATCTGAAGCCGGAATGGGAATGGTTCACGCGCGACGGCGACGCCGTGATGAACACGCTCGCGCCGTATGAGAACGTTACCGTGCTCTACGGCCATATCCATCGGCACGACGTGCATCAGAGCCGGAAACGTTAAGCACTACGCGGCGCGCTCGCTCATCTTCGCGTTCAACGATCCGGCGACCAACGAAGATAAAAAACCGCTTCCGTTCGACAAGTCCGATCCGTTCAAGGACCTGGGAATCCGGCTCGTCAGTTCAAAGAGTGCCGATAGCAAGAGTGCTGACCTTGTCGTCAAGGACGTCGTACTCACCAAGGCCGAGTTTTCCGGGCTGTCGGGAATGCAGCAGATGATCAAGAACAACAAGTTACCCAGTGGAGGTTCGTCCGGTGAGAGCGATTAAGCCAACGAAACTGACTAAGAATCGTTCTTGCCGCACTGGTCGATGGTCTATTTCCAGGACCAGGAGCAACAGAATGAAAAACGTGATTCGAATCGGAACGTTCGCATTGGCTTCAGGAGCGCTCGGGATGCGCTGGCGACAACCGCCCCGCCGCTGTACGCCGCTGACAGATTCCAACTGCGTCCAGACCATACAAATTCATGCCAAGCGCTACCAGTTCGAGCCTTCGCACCGTGACTGCGCAAGCGGGCGAGACGGTCAACCTGCAACTTGACCAGCGAGGACCGGACACACGGCTTCATGGTCAGGGCGTTCGGCATCGACACCGACATCGAGCCGGGCAAAACGACCGCAATAACGATCAGGCCTGCGAAGGCCGGCACCTACACCACGATCTGCGATCACTACTGCGGACTCGGCCACAGCGGGATGAAGATGAAGTATCGTGGTTGAAGAGACCGCCGCAAAATCGTCGGCCGCAACGGTCGTTAGCGCGTCCAACACGGCATCGAGAATACGGTAACGAACAACCCGCAGAGCCGCTCCAGAGTAGTAAAGGGCAAAGCCGGAAGTTTCGATGGAAATTCTCATCGCAAAGTACCATCTGCATCCGATTATCGACCATTTCACGATCGCACTGTCTGGGCATCGGAGTGCTGGCGGATGTCGCTGGCTACGCGATTGCGAGCGTTGCTTGACAATCGAAGCTCTCGCGCCAGGAGGTTGGGCGATCGATTGAGCGGAGCGGCGCTGGTATTGCTGATTCCCGGCGCAATATCGGCGATCTTTTCCCGGCTTACCGGGGAAAGTGAGGCAGAGAGGGTCTGGGATACCATTTCTCCGGCCGCGCAACAAATACTCTTTTCCGATAGCGGGTCCGCACCATTTCTTTCTCACGCAGTGCTCGGCACATATCTGATGTATGCGTTCGTGGCGCTGGCGGATGGCGCATGCTCCTCGAAATCTGGGCGAAACTCAGGCGGACGCAGCTTCGTTTATTTTGCGGTTGCGATGGTTGCCGTATCCGCGCTCCTGTACCAGGGAAAGACGGGTGGAGAACTCGTTTATGACCACGCGGTGGGAACCATCACGCGGATATCGACGTCGCAGCGATCGGTGAATATGCAAAGTGAATTAACGGTTCGGACGTGTAACCGCGGGACCCGCAATTTCGTACTGATGATCGACCGATCAACCGGATAGATAGTCTCCTGCCCAAGGCGGGGCCGGGGTTGTCCCCCCACCCGGCCCCGCCTCCCCATCATCGCGGAAGGCCCACGCATCGCCCATATCTTTCAATCTTTTCGTGAATCGCATCGGATTCCCGCGTTGCCAGGAAACCCGCTCGCTCGAAAGAAGGGAACCAGAGAATTTCTCACTCCCTTCCCGCAACCGGAAGGGGTCGGGGGTTAGGTCGGACGGGAATTCCCACAGCGCCGAGGAGGGCGCGGCAAGATTACTGGATGTTCTCGGCAAGTCGTTTCGGGCAAAGCCGACGGAAAGTGACGCGCGGCCGAAAGTAAATTACTGATCGCCCCCGAGCTTCTGCATTTCCTGATCGACCTCGCGCATCTTGGAGAGCCGCTGGTCGGTCGGAATCAGGCGCGAGTCGCTCTGGGCGGTCTGCTGCTCGCTGTGCACGGTTGGCAGTTCGCCGTCGATTTTTTCCAGCGATTCCTGCGCCAGTTTGCGCACCATCGGGTTCTTGTCGTTGGTGACGGTCTGGACCAGGATGTCGGTCGCATGCGGGTCGCCGATCTCGCCCAGCGCGAAGACCGCGGTGCCGCGCGCCGGATCGTTCGGGAGCTTCCTTCAGGTAGCCGACGATCGGCAACGTGCCGCGCGAATCGCCGATCCGTCCGAGCGCGGCCACGATATGGAGCTTCACCACCGCCTGCGTCTCACGCAGGAACAACTGCTGCGTCATCAGAGGCACCGCTATCGTTGCCTGCTGGGCGCCCAGGATGTCGATCGCGCGAATCTTGACCCGGATATCGGGATCGGTCAGCCCCTCGATCAGTATTTCCTGGGCCTTGGGGTCATTGACGCCGCGCAGCTTGTCGAGCGCCTCGGCACGCACGCGCGGGTCGGCGTCGGCCATCCCCTTCTTTGCATCCTGCTCGAGTTGGTCGGGAGATTTGGTTTCCTGCCCCTTCTGGCCGTCCCTGCATCATCTTGCTCATCATGTTGCCGGCGCCGCCGGGCTGGCTCATGCCGCCGAACTGAGCGCGCGCGGCCGCCGGCGCCATCGCCAGCGCCAAGAGCAGGCCTCCCGAAAAAATCAGCCCAACTTTTGAGCAATTCCATGTCCTCGCAGGTTTCGGCAGAATCATCGGTGAAAGTGGCTTCCATTGCAAGTGGCAGATTCCGGCCGCCTCGGGCGGCCGTCGCGAGGGCCTGTGCGGCGGTCATCACGGCGATGATCGCAGCGGTAGCCGTGGCAGCGTCAGGCGGAGTGGCGCGATGCGCGTCGGACGGCGATCATCTTCGCGAGGTTCGACCGGCCGCCGGCCGTTCCGAGGCGGGCGACGCGTCGTTGCCTGCGCGCCCGCTCCCCGACGGCGTGCGAGTTCCCAGCTACTCGCCCGGCCCGATGCCGTACCATCCGGGCCAGCAGCTCATCTACCAGGCCTCGTGGATTGGAATCCCGGCGGCAGGCGGCAAGGTCGTCCTGAATCCCGACCACGGCGACCCCACGCTCTTGAGCGCGGAGATATGGGTCAGCACCAATCGCCTGACCGACAAGCTCTACAAGATGCGCGACTACCTGCGCGAGGATTTCACCGCCAACTCGTTGAAGCCCACCGAGATGAACATCCGTCAGAACGAGGGGCGTCGCCATGACACCTTCAAAGTCACCTTTGACCATCGCGACCACGTGGTCACGCTGGTTAAGCATGGCCCGCGCGGCCAGCAGACCCGCAAGTTCCTCTCCTACAATCCCTCGGGGCCGGTGTCGGGCGCGATGATGGCGCTGTCGCAGCCGCTGGAGGCCGGCGATTCGCTGAGCTTCGACGCCTTCAGCGGCACCACGCGCTACGTCTTCGAGCTCAAGGTGGTGCGGCGCGAGCGTATCGGCACGCCACTCGGCGAATTCGACGCTTTCCGGATCGTGCCCTCGATCACTTACCTGAGCGACGGCAAGATCAACGACGAGGTGCAGGATACGACGCTATGGGTATCGGCCGACGCGCGGCGCTTGCCGCTGCGAATCGAGTCGGCGGTGTTCATCGGCAGCGTCCGTATCGATTTGGTCAAAGTGATCGACGCCGCGGGCGCTGCGCAGGCGGCGGCGCGATGACGGGAATGGTTGGGGACACGCGGGCACTCTGCTAATGCATCTGTATCGCGCGGCGAGCGCCAGGAAAAAGTGAAAAATGGCTAAGAAACTCGAATTTTTCTACGATTGCTCCAGCCCCTGGACTTACCTGGCGTTCAGCCAGATCGAGAACGTCGCGCGCCGCCATGGCGCCGAGCTGGTATGGCGGCCGATCCTGGTCGGCGGCGTCTTCAACGCCGTCAATCCCTCGGTGTACGAGGGCCGCGAGCATCCGGTCAAACCGAAGGTGCGCTACTACGACAAGGACATGCAGGACTGGGCGCACCTCTACGGCCTCAAGATCGGCCATCCCACGGTCTTCCCGGTGAACTCGGTCAAGGCGATGCGCGGAGCGTTCGTCGCGATCGAGCACGGCAAGGTTTCGCCCTACTCGCGCGCGGTGTTCGAGGCCTACTGGGGCGAGGATCGCGACGTCAGCCGCGACGAGGTCCTGCGCGACATCGTGCGCGCGGCCGGCCTCGACCAGGACGAGTTTTTCAAAAAGATCGCCACGCCTGAGTACAAGGACAAGCTGCGCGTCAACACCGAAGAGGTGATCGCGCGCGGCGGCTTCGGTTCGCCCACGATGTTCGTCGACGGCGAGATGTTCTTCGGCAACGACCGCCTGGTGCTGGTCGAGCATCGGCTCTCGCACTAGAGCGCGCGACTGGCGGCCCGGGCTGAAGCGCCGCGGCGATCGTTTCTGAAACCGATGCCCGCCACGAGCATCGCCGGCTTCGCCTCAATGCCCGAGCGCGTGCGCGCCTTCATCGCGCTTCGGCTCGAAGCCGCGGTCGACGACGCGATCGCTGACCTTACCGAGCGTTTGCGCGCGCCCGAAAATGATAACTCACAAGAAGGTATCCGATGGGTCCGGCGTGCGAACTTCCATCTGACGCTGTTTTTCCTTGGCCCCTCGGTACCGCGCGAACGCCTGGCGCCAATCGCGGACGCGCTCGGAGCGATCGCGAAGACCACGGCGCCCTTTGAAATTGCGGCGCGTGGCGTCGGCGCCTTTCCAAATCTCGCCCGCCCGCGCGTCATCTGGGTTGGATTACATGGCGACGCATTGGCCGGACTGGCGGCCCGCGTCGCCGAGGCGGCCGAGCGATGCGGCTTTGCGCCGGAGCGGCGCGCCTACTCGCCCCATCTGACGGTCGGCCGCGTGCGCTCGCTCAGGTCGCCGGGGCGACTTCGGCGGGCGCTCAACGAGGCGGCGGATTCGAGCTTTGGGGTTTCACGGATCGAACGCGTGATACTGTATCGGAGCGAGCCTGGGCCCCAATCGTCGACCTACCACGAATTGGCCGCCTTTCCGTTTGCATGAGGGCGCGATCCGAATCGTTCACGATCTGATTTCGGCCCGTCCCGCCGCACCGTCCCACCGCGTTGCGAGTGCGGGCCAAGCCTACAATCGCTTCTTCAGTCTACCACTTCGAAATCTTTTTCCTCTTTGGCCTTGTCCAGGTCAGGTGCGGTCAGGGTAATAGTCACTTTGTCAATCTGACCGGTGAAAGGAAAATGGTCTTTCCGTTTGTAATTCTTCGATACGGGCGTACCGTTATCCACACCGACATCAAAAGTTTCGCTGAGCGAAAAGCTTCCCGGAACAGTTTGATCGAGCGCGCCTTCCGCCACTTTTTTGCCATTCACATACAATTGCCCGATGCCTTTTAAACATCCCGGTCTTGATAAAGTTGAATTTCAGATCGACTTTGCCGGCCGGCAAAGTGGGTGAGACGATCGCGTATCGCGCCGTATTGAAGTAGTTATACTCGTAATGCAGTTTGTGGTCGGCAATGAACAGAGTATATCCGCCATTGACGCCACCGCAGGCCACGATCACTCCTTCTTCGTTGCCTTTCAGGTTCAGCGTGGTTTCAATCGTGTGCGAGGTGTTTTTAACCGGAGCGGATACGGCTTCGGGAATTCGCTGAGCGCCGGGCCAATAGTAGATGAATTGCTTTCGGTCGCCGAAGGCGCGGCTGAACTGCTTGCCCACCCTGGTCGCCAAATCATCGTAGAGCGGATAGACATTGTTCTTCCAGGCTTGTTCATCCCAGATTTTTTTCAGCTCTTCGAGTTTCTGCGGATTGGCGGCAGCGAGATCATTCGTCTCCGCGAAATCCTCGTTGACGTTATACAGTTCCCACACGTCCTTATCGAAAGGATAGGTGCCAGCAACCACCCACGGCATGCGATTGCCATGAATCGTCACCGCCTTCCATCCATCTTTGTACATCGCACGGTTACCCAACTGTTCGTAGTACTGCTCGGTGCGAGCGGACGGCGCCGAGGCGTCGTCGAAGGAATACATCAGGCTGATACCATCGATAGGTAGTTGCTTGACGCCATCGATTTCCGGCAGAAACGGAGTCCCGGTGACTTGCAGCGCGGTGGCCATCAGGTCGGTGATGAAGCCGTACTGATTTCGAACTTCTCCCTTGGCCTTAATGCCCTTGGGCCAGGAGATGATCAGCGGATCGGAGACGCCGCCGTTATGCACTATCTGCTTGCAGTATTTGAACGGCGTGTTCCCGGCCATCGCCCATCCCGCGTGATAGTGCGGATAGGTGTCGGGGCCGCCCCACTCGGCGTAGTGCTTCATGTTTTCTTCGAGCGTGGTCTGCTGGGCATTGAGCACCCGCGACTCATTGAACGTTCCGTTCAATCCGCCTTCGCCACTGGCGCCATTGTCCGATGTGACTATGATGAGGGTGTTGTCGTACTGACCGGTACGTTTCAACGCGGCAATCAGGCGGCCGATCTGCTCGTCGGTCTGCGTGAGCATCCCGGCGAACACTTCCATCTGGCGCGTATAGAGCTTTTTCTGCTGTGCGCTCAGGCTGTCCCAGCGGGGTATCTCAGGAATACCGTTGGAGAGTTTGGTGCCGGCGGGAAGAAGCTTCATCCGCATCTGCTTGGCGAAAATCATTTCCCGCGCCTTGTCCCAGCCCATGTCGAACTTGCCCTTGTACATCGCGATGTACTTGCGTTCGACCTGATGCGGCGAATGCATCGCGCTTGGCGCCCAGAATATGAAGAAGGGGCGGTCGGGATAAATCGAGACGTGAGAGGTGATGTTGTTTATCGCCCGATCGGTAAGATCCGTAGTCAGATGGTAGCCGGGTTTGCCCACCCAGTTTTCCGTTGGCCGGTGATCGTTCCACAGCAAGGTGCGGTAGTCGTCCGCGTCCGCGGCCATGAAGCCGTAGAAATGGTCGAAGCCTTCGCCACTGGCCCAATGGAGAAACGGGCCGCTCTCTGACGCCTCCGGCAAAGGCGTATGGTCCCATTTGCCGAGCGCGAAGGTTTCATAGCCGGCAAGCTGGAAATCCTTGGCAAGCGATTTCGCGCTCTCGGGCGGCACGCCGTTGTAGCCGGGGAACCCCATCGCCGTGAGCGCGTGGGAACCCAATCCGATGCGATGTGGATTTCTCGCCGCCATCAACGCGGCCCGCGAGGGCGAACACAGCGCCGTGGTGTGGAAGTTGTTGTAGCGCAAGCCGTCGGCTGCCAGTGCGTCAAGGTTGGGGGTTCGAATCAATCCGCCGTAACTGCCCAACTGCGAAAACCCCACGTCATCCAATAAAATGATGAAAACATTGGGAGTGCCCGGTTTTGGTTTCTTTACCTCTGGGTACCACTCCGTGGATTCGGCGTAGGTTCTGGCGATCTTGCCCTTGAACTCCTGACCGTATTTGGCGAACGAAGTGTCCGGCTGAGGCCCGGCGTTTTGCGCATATGCGGCAAAGCACGCCAGCGCAAATGCCAGCGTCAGGATCGAGAATTTTCTTTTCATCTTTTTAAGTTCCCCACGTCCGACCGGCGGATTCATCCCCTGGCCTTTCGTCATACGCCAGTACCGCCAACCCCTTTTGAACTCAGCAAGCCCCTGTTGGGAGGCGATGGCGGTCTTTCTACCGGCTCGCACATCCAACTAACGGGATATGATGAATCGACGAAAGCTGGACTTTGGTCGCATGCCGAGGCGAACAGGCTGCGCGGGTGAAGCGGTCGCCGCGGGAAGGCGCGGTTAGAATTAGCGGATGGCGATGTTGACGCGTGTGCGCCCCGGCTAGCGCTATTCGCCGCTTTTTGTGGCAAGATTCGCCTACACAGGAGTCGAAGACCCGCCAGGCGGGAAAATCATGGCGCAGGATATCAAGAGCAAGGCGCTCGATTTGGCTCTTAGCCAGATCGAAAAGCAATTCGGCAAGGGCTCGATCATGAAGCTCGGCGAGCAAGCCATCGAAGCCGACCTCTCAGTGGTTTCGACCGGCTCGCTGGGGCTCGACCTCGCACTTGGCGTCGGCGGATTGCCGCGCGGGCGCGTGGTCGAAATCTACGGGCCGGAGTCCTCGGGCAAGACCACACTCGCGCTCGAGTGTATCGCGGAAGCGCAGAAGCGCGGCGGCGTCTGCGCTTTTATCGACGCCGAGCACGCGCTCGACGCGGCCTACGCACGCAAGCTCGGCGTCGTCATCGAGGACCTGCTCATCTCGCAGCCTGACAACGGCGAGCAGGCGCTGGAGATCGTCGAGACCCTGGTGCAATCGGGCGCGATCGACGTGCTGGTGATCGACTCGGTGGCGGCGCTGGTGCCGCGCGCGGAGATCGAAGGCGAGATGGGCGAGCCGCAAATGGGCTTGCAGGCGCGGCTGATGTCGCAGGCGCTGCGCAAGTTGACCTCGATCATCTCGCGCTCGCGCACCATCGTGATCTTCATCAACCAGATCCGGATGAAGATCGGGGTGATGTTCGGCAATCCGGAAACCACCACCGGCGGCAACGCGCTCAAGTTCTACAGCTCTATCCGCATCGACATCCGGCGCATCGGGACCATCAAGACCGCCACCGAGGTCATCGGCTCGCGCACCAAGGTCAAGGTGGTCAAGAACAAGGTCGCGCCACCCTTCCGCGAAGCCGAGTTCGACATCCTCTATGGCTCGGGCATCTCCAAGGAGGGCGAGCTGGTCGACCTGGCGGTCGAGCACGCGGATAATCGAGAAGCTCGGCGCGTGGTACTCCTATGGCGGCGAGCGAATCGGCCAGGGACGCGAGAACGCGCGCGACCTTTTAAAGGCCAATCCGGGGATTGCCGACGAGATCGAGGCCAAAGTGCGCGCCAAGCTCGCGGTCAAGACCACCGCCGCCGCCACCCTCGCCCGAGGATGGTCATGAAGACGGGCAAGAAGACGCCGGGCGGCCCGCCGCCGCAGCGCCGGCACCCGAGCGCTCCGCGCCGCCGGGGATAGCAGGGGCGATGGCGCTCGTCGGCGAGACTGCGCTTTGGGAGCGCACGCGCGGCACGGTGGAGTGGGAGTGCCGTTGATTTCATAGGCGGGGGTCTGTAGGGTACTAGCGAATGCCCGCAGAGGCCCACCAGGGCGCCGCCTCCGATCGCGCCCAATTTCTCAAACCCCAATTTTTTGGAAAGGCCGTTTTGCCGTTAATACGCAGCGGTCGAAGTGTAAGCTTTGTCCTTTACCGATTTCTCTCTTTTCCCTGAACTTCAACGTTCAATCCGCGACTGTGGCTATCATCAGCCCACGCCAGTCCAGAGCGAAACCATCCCCGTGGCGCTCGACGGCCGCGACCTGGTGGTCAGCGCCGAGACCGGCAGCGGCAAGACCGCCGCGTTCCTGATTCCGCTCATCAACCGGCTGCATCGCGACCGCGCCAAGGGCCCGAGTGCGCTGGTGATCGCGCCGACGCGCGAGCTGGCGGCCCAGTGCGGCCAGGAATTCACGCGCCTTGCGCGCCATTGCGGCCTGCGCGCGGCGGTGATCGTCGGGGGCGAGTCGATGCGCCGTCAGATCGACGACCTGCGCGCCGGCGCCCAGGTGCTAATCGTATGCCCCGGCCGGCTCATCGATCTGATGGAGCAGGGCAAGGTGAGCCTGGCGCACGTCCAGGTCGTGGTTATCGACGAGGCCGACCGCCTGCTCGACATGGGCTTCCTGCCGCAGTTGCGGCGCGTGATGCGCACGCTGCCCAAGGAACGGCAGACGATGATGTTCTCGGCCACGATGGGTTCCGGGCCCGAAGCGATCGCGCGCGATTTCCTGCATCATCCCGAGCGCATCATGATCGGCCGCAAGGCCGCTCCGCCGCCGTCGATCAGCCAGACCATCTATCCCGTGCAATGGGCCGACAAGGAAGCGATGCTGCTCGAGATCCTGGGCAAGCCCGAGGTGCAGAGCGCGATCGTCTTTACCCGCACTCGCGTGCGTGCCGAACATATCGGCAGGATGCTCAAGCGCCACGGCCTGCGCACCGCCGTGATTCACGGCGACCGCTCGCAGGCCGAGCGCAACACGGCGCTCAGGACATTCAAGGCGGGAACTTGCCGCGTGATGGTCGCGACCGACGTGGCCGCGCGTGGATTGGATATCCCCGGCGTCTCGCACGTGGTCAATTACGATCTCCCCGACGACGCCGAGAGCTATATCCATCGCATTGGGCGCACGGCGCGGATGGGCCGCGAGGGCGAGGCAATAAGTCTGGTAACACCGCAGGAGCGTGTGTCGCTGGGCCAGATCGAACGGGCGCTGGGCGAAGAGATCAAGCGCGAGCAGGTCGAGGGCTTCGAGTCGCCCGAGGTGAAGGCACCTAAGCCGGTGACGCTGTTCAGATCGGGCGCGAAGCGCGCGCGCGGCGGCCGCTCGCGCTCGCGCTGGTAGGCAGCTCGGCGCGCGATCCAGAAAATTTCCGCTTCAGAAAATTTCCGGACGGACCCTCACCCTATCCTCTCCCGCGGCTATACGCGGGCGAGGACGTAAAAATAAAAGAGCGGTCTAGCGTTCGCAGCGGCCCCGCGCGAACGCTACGCGCGATTCGGAAGCGATGACTCGCTGCTAGCCCCACAGTTCGCGGGAGGCGAGCTTCGCGCCGTCGGACATCGCGCGGAACTTGGCCCAGGTGATCGACGGCACCACGCGCGAGAATCCCGCAAAGGTCGCAAACCCGCAGTCGGTGCCCGCGATCACATTCTCGCGCCCGACCACGTTTGCCAGGTTGCGGATGCGCATCGCGACCACCCCGGGATGCTCGATGAAGTTGGTGGTCGAGTCGATCACGCCCGGGATCAGAATCTTGCCCGCCGGCAGTTTTACCTCCCGAAATACCTGGAACTCGTGCTCGTGGCGCGGATTGGACGCCTCGTACGAAATCGCCATCGGGCGCGCCTTGAGCACGATGTCGATGATGTCGCGCAACTCGATGTCGTGATGATGCGGCCCCTCGTAGTTGCCCCAGCATAGATGCAGGCGGACGCGCTCGGGCGGAACGTCGCGCAGCGCATGGTTGAGCGCCTCGATATGCAGCTCGGCGACCTTGCGAAACTCGGCCGTGCTGGAACGCGCGAACTGGATATGCCGGCTCATCGCGAGGTCCGGGCAATCGACCTGGAGCAGGAAGCCGGCGCGATGGATGGCGTCGTATTCGACCTTCATCGCGTCGGCGAGCGCGGCGATATAGGCCTCGTGCGTGGGGTAGTAGGTGTTGCCGAGGAATTGCGCGATCACGCCCGGCGACGCCGCGCTCAAAAATCCCTCGCTCGCGTTGATGCCGGCGAGCGCGGCTTTGAAATTGTCGAGGTCGCGCTCGAGTTCGTCGCGGTTGCGGTAGGCGATCGGCCCGTTGCACGACGGCCGTTTCATCGGCGGCACCTTGCGCCCCAGGAACGCGCGCTGGGTGAATTCGGGGAACTCGGCCATGTCGGCGGCGGTGAGTGAGGCGCGCTTTCCGGTCTCGTCGCCGAAGCCGCTCAGGCGGTCCTTGACGTAGGTCGAGTAGCCAATTTTGCCCATCTCGCCGTCGTTGACGATATCGACTCCGACCTCGGCCTGCTTGCGCACGACCTCGGCCACCGCCGAGCGCACGCGCGCCTCCAAAGCGCCGCGGTCGGCGAGTTCGCCGGACTCCCTGGCGAAAAGCATGTCGGCGAGATCGTCGGGCCGCGGCAGGCTGCCGGTATGGGTGACCAGAATCCGCTCGGTGCTGCGTTTCATCGCTCGCTACCCCCGATTCTGTGGGCTAATCCCCGATTCTGGAATGGAGCACTAGCAAAGTCGCGCCCGGCGCGACAGCGAACGCAGACCCACATCCGATCATTCGGCGACCCGCGGCGACCCGCCGAGGTCACGCTTGGCTTTATTCTCCGGTGACGCTGGACTATGACTTGATTGTGGGATCGTCGTAGTTGAGTTCGGGTTGCCGGCGGAGCCGCCTCGGCGGACCGCAAATATCGCCCCTTGCGAGGAATTAATGGATTTCACGCTGTCGCCCAAAGTCGTGCAGTTGCAAAAGCGCGTCTCCGACTTCATGAACGAGCACGTCTACCCGATCGAGAAGCGGGTCGAGGACGAGATGAACGTCCACGGCAAGGAGCATACCGAGCCCGAAATTCTCAAAGAGGTCCGCAAGAAGGCCAAGGCCGAGGGGCTGTGGAACCTCTTCATGCCCGACGAGCACTACGGCAAGGGACTGAAGGTGGCCGAGTACGCGCCGCTGTCCGAATTGATGGGCCGCAGCCCGATCGGCTCGCGCGCGTTCAACTGCATGGCGCCCGACACCGGCAACATGGAAATCCTCGCCGACTTCGGCAACGCGGAGCAAAAGAAGCGCTGGCTCGAGCCCTGCCTGGAGGGCACGATGCGCACCTGCTACTCGATGACCGAGCCGGAGACCGCAGGCTCCGACCCGACCCAACTTGCGACGCGCGCGGTCCGCGACGGCGACGACTATGTAATCAACGGCCACAAGTGGTTCACCTCGGGCGCGGTCGGCGCGTCGTTCGCGATCGCGATGGTGGTGACCGACCCCAATACCGAGCCGCATCGCCGCGCGAGCCAGATAATCGTCCCGACCGACGCGCCGGGATTCAAACTGGTGCGTGCGGTGTCGGTGATGGGCCATGCGGGCGGCGGCGGCCATTGCGAAATCATCTACAAGGATTGCCGCGTGCCGGTGACCAACCTGCTCGGCGAGGAGGGCGGCGGCTTCGCGATCGCGCAGGCGCGCCTGGGCCCCGGCCGAATCCATCACTGCATGCGCATGATCGGCGTGGCCGAGCGGGCGCTGGAGCTGATGTGCAAGCGGGCGGCGACGCGCTTTACCCACGGCAGCCTGCTCGCGGACAAGGCCAACGTTCAGCAATGGATCGCGGACTCGCGGATCGAGATCGACGCGCACGCGCCTGATGGTGATGCATGCGGCGTGGAAAATCGATACCGCCGGCAAGCGCGAGGCGCGCCAGGAGATCGCGGAAATCAAGGTGCAGGCCGCCAACATGGTGATGAACGTGCTGGACCGCGCGATCCAGCTTCACGGCGCGTTGGGGATGACCGACGACACGCCGATCGCCCGCTTCTGGCGCGAGCAGCGCGCGATGCGGATCGTCGACGGCCCCGACGAAGTCCATCGGATGCAGATTTCGCGGCGCGAAGTACGCCGCTGGCAGCAATAGCGGCCGCGGCGCACACTGGAAGCATATGCCGGAGCGGCAAACTCAAATATCGGCGCAGAACCCGGGACAGGCCTCGGCACAAACTTCAGGAGCGGACGACCTCGCCGCCGAATACGGCGAGGTGCGCGAGGAGGAGCGGCTCGACTGGCCGCAAGCTTCAGGCCTACCTCCGCGAGCACGAGGTGCCCGGCGCGGGCTCCGCGATGGAGGTCAAGCAGTTTCGCGGCGGCAGTTCCAACCTGACCTACCTGCTGCGCTTCGCCGACGGCCATCAGTGGGTCGTGCGGCGGCCGCCGTTCGGACCGCTGCCGCCCTCGGCGCACGACATGGCGCGCGAGTACCGGGTGCTGTCGCGGCTATGGGAGGGATTTCCGGCGGCGCCGCGCGCGATCGTGCTGTGCGAGGATCCGGCGATCATCGGCGCGCCGTTCTTCGTGATGGAGCGGCGGGAAGGCGTGGTAATCAAAAATCGCCATCCGCTGCCGCCCGAGCTCGACCAGAAGCCCGAGACCTTCCGCCGCATCTCGGAAAGCTTGATCGATACGCTCGCCGACCTCCACGCGGCCGACTACGAAAAGATCGGCCTGGGCGGCCTCGGCCGTCCCGAGGGCTTTTTGCAGCGCCAGATCACGGGATGGATGGGGCGGTGGGAGAAGGCCAAGACGCGCGAAGTGCCGCTGATGGAAAAGCTCGGCACGTGGTTCCTGGAGCACATGCCGGCGGCGCAAAAGCCCACCCTGCTGCACAACGACTTTTACCTGCACAACGTGATGCTGGCGGCGGGCGATTCGGGCAAGGTGGTCGGCGTGTTCGACTGGGAGATGTCGACTCTGGGCGATCCGATGATCGATCTGGGGCTGACGATCGGTTACTGGCGCCAGGCCGACGACCCGCCCGAGCTGATCGCGCTCTCGCAGGGCTATGCGCATACCACGACGCCCGGCTTCCTCAGCCGCGACGAGTTGCTCCAGCGTTACGCCGGGCGCAGCGGCCGCGACGTGAGCATGGCCGACTACTATCGGGCGTGGGCCAACTGGAAGACCGCCACGGTGGTCGAGCAGATTTACGTCCGCTATGTGCGCGGGCAGACCAGCGACCCGCGCTTTGCCAACATGGGCGAGTGGGCGCCGGTGCTGGCGCGGCAGGCGGCGCGAGTCGTTGCCAAATTCGGCTTTAGGGAGTAAACCGCAAGTGGGCACGCGCAAGTCCGCGTGCGCAGAACCAGGGCCTTTTTTAGAACCAAGGCCCTTTTCGAAGCCCGCCTTTGTAGTGACCCGTGGCGGCGGCGCGGGATGCCTTTCCAGCGGGAGTATTTTTTCAGCCGGTCTTTAGGTTAGGCTACGGGGTTGGATTACGAGTGTTGAATTACGAAGTATAGTGGACGGGCAGAGCCCATCAGCCCGTCACGCCCATCACGGAGGATATGCGGACTTGCACGCGATTAACTACGAAGCTCCAAAAACGCTGAAGGACGCGGTCGCACTGCTCGCCCAATACGGCGAGAAAGGGCGCCCGCTGTGCGGCGGCACCGACCTCATCATCCAGTTGCGCGCCGGAGTGCGCCGCCCCGAGCATATCGTCGACGTAAAAAAGATCCCCGAGCTCACTGCAGCTCAGCTACGACTCCAAGAAGGGGTTGCGGCTGGGCGCCGCGGTGCCGGCGATCGAAGTCTGCGAAAACAAGGACATGCAACGGCACTATCCCGGCCTGATCGAGGCCGCGCATCTCATCGGATCGAACCAGATCCAGACCCGCGCTTCGGTCGGCGGCAACTTGTGCAATGGCTCGCCGGCGGCCGACACCACTCCGGCGCTCATCGCGCTGGGCGCGCGGGCGCGCGTGGTCGGGCCAAAGGGCGAGCGCGAGGTCAAGGTCGAGGACTTCTGCACCGCGCCCGGACGCACCGTGCTGCGCCGGGCGAGATGCTGGTCGAGATCCTGATCGACGCGCCCGAGCCGCATTCCGCCGACGCCTACCTGCGCTTCATCCCGCGCAACGAGATGGACATCGCGGTGGTCGGCGTCGGCTCGTGGCTGCACCTGGACGGCGACAAGGTGAGCGCCGCGCGGATCAGCCTGGGCGCGGTGGCGGCGACGCCGCTGTTCGCGGCCAAGGCGTCCGAGTCGCTGGTTGGCAAGAAGCTCGACGACGCGGCGATCGACCGCGCGGCCAAGCTCGCGATCGAGCTGAGCTCGCCGATCGACGACATGCGCGGCACGGCCGAGTTCCGGCGCCATCTGGTCGGCGTGCTCACCAGCGCACGCTGCACATCGCGGCCGAGCGCGCTCGCAAGGCGTAACGGAGCGTCGGCGGCGCGATCGAATAACCGACACTCAAACTCAACGGACAACCGGCAAGACGAAAGACAAGAATTGACGATGGATCACAAAACAGTAGTAGAGACGACAATCAACGGCGAACAGATGGAATTCCTGTGCGAGCCGCGCCAGAGCCTGCTCGAGGTCCTGCGCGACGTGCTCGGGATGACCGGCAGCAAGGAAGGATGCCTGACCGGCGACTGCGGCGCATGCACCGTGCTGGTCGACGGCCGCGCCGCCTGCTCGTGCCTGATGCTGGGCGTCGAGGCCGCAGGCCACAAAATCGAGACCGTCGAGGGACTCGCCCAGGGCTCCAAGCTGCATCCGTTGCAGCAGAAGTTCCTCGAGAACGCGAGCCTCCAGTGCGGCATCTGCACGCCGGGCTTCCTGATGTCGGCCAAGGCGCTGCTCGATCACAACCCGCATCCGACCGAGGCCGAGATTCGCTACGCGCTGGCGGGCAATCTTTGCCGATGCACCGGCTACGACAAGATCGTTCACGCGGTGCTCGAAGTCTCCAAGGGCAAGCGCGTCCAAGGCGGCCTGAGGTCCGCGGCGGTGCGATCGCGAGCGGCGGCCGGCACTGAAACAGTTCTGGGTAAAGGGAGATAGCTGAACATGGCAGCGACGACAGAAGGAACCCATCAATTCCGGGTGATCGGAACGCGCCCGATCCGTCACGACGGCGTCGAGAAGGTGACCGGGGCGGCCAGGTACGGAGCCGACTACGCGTTTCCGGGGATGCTCTTTGGCAGGGTGCTCCGCAGCCCGCACGCCCACGCGATTATCAAATCGATCAAGACCGACAAGGCGCTCAAGCTGCCCGGGGTCAAGGCGATAGTGACGGCGGCCGACCTTCCGGAACTGCCCGACCGGATCGAGCAGGGCGGTGAGCTGCCGATCAACCTCCATCATCTGTCGTGCAACATCCTCGCGCGCGGCAAAGTGATGTACGACGGCCATGCGGTCGCCGCCGTCGCCGCGACCAGCCCGCATATCGCCGAGGAGGCGCTGCGCCTGATCGAGGTCGACTACGAGGTGCTGCCGCCGGTGATGACGGTCGAGGACGCGATGGCGCCGGCCGCGCCGATCCTGCTGCCCGCGCTGCGCAACAAGGAAGACGGCCCCGACAAGCAGACCAACGTCGCCGCCCACGTCCAGTTCAAGCGCGGCGACGTCAAGGAAGGCTTCAGCAAGGCCGACTTCGTGGTCGAGCGCAAATTCAAGACCGCGATGGTGCATCAGGGGTATATCGAGCCGCACAACGCAGTCGGCATCTACAACGCCGACGGCCACGCCACGATCTATTGCTCGACCCAGGGCAGCTTCGTCGTGCGCTCGCTCAGCGCCGCGGTGCTCGGGATTCCCGAGGGCAAAATCCGCGTGGTGCCGGCCGAGATCGGCGGCGGCTTCGGCGGCAAGACCACGGTTTACCTCGAGCCGCTGTCGGTGCTGCTCTCGCAGAAGACCGGCCATCCGGTGAAGATGACGATGAACCGCGCGGAGGTGTTGCGCGCCAGCGGCCCGACCTCCGGCGGGACGATCCGCTGCAAGATGGGCGCGACCAAGGACGGCAAGATCGTCGCGGCCGAAGTCTGGATGGCGTACGAGGCGGGCGGCTTCCCCGGCTCGCCGGTGCCGATGGGCGCGATGTGCATCGTGGCGCCCTACAACATCCCCAACATCCTCGTCGACGCGTACGACGTGGTCGTCAACCGGCCCAAGACCGCGGCCTACCGCGCGCCGGGCGCGACCAACGCCGCGTTTGCCTCCGAGACCATCGTCAATGAACTCGCCGAGAAATGCGGCATCGACCAATGCGAATTCCGCATCCTGAACGGCGCTCACGAGGGCACGCCGCAGACCGCCGGGCCCCCGTACAAGCGCATCGGGATGATCGAAACGGTCGAGGCGATCAAGAACAGCCCGCACTACAAGTCCAAGCTCGAGGGCAAAAACCGCGGACGCGGCGTGGCCACCGGCTTCTGGTTCAACATCGGCTTCCAGTCCTCGGCGATGGTCAATATCCACAACGACGGCACCGCCAGCGTGGTGACCGGCTCGGTCGATATCGGCGGGTCGCGCGCCTCGATGGCGATAATCACGGCGGAGGTGCTCGGCCTGGATGTCAACGACGTCCGCCCGCTCGATCGCCGACACCGATTCGATCGGCTATACCGACGTGACCGGCGGCAGCCGCACCACCGTCGCCACCGGGCTTGCGGTCTTCGAGGCGGCACAGGACGCCGTGCGCCAACTCAAGGAGCGCGCCGCCAAGCTGTGGGAGAAAAAGCCCGAGGAGGTCGAATTCAGCAACGGCCTGCTCAGCTCGAAGAGCAACGGCGTCAAGCCGATGTCAATCAAGGAGATCGTTCCGCGCCTCGGCCGCACCGGCGGTCCGATCACCGGACGCGCCACGGTCAACGCGCGCGCCGTCGGCCCGGCCTTCGCCTCGACCTGCGTCGACGTCGAAGTCGATCCGGATACCGGCAAGGTGACGATCCTGCGCGCCACGATCGCCCAGGATGCCGGCAAGGCGGTCCATCCGAGCTACGTCGAGGGCCAGATGCAGGGCGGCACCGTGCAGGGCATCGGCTGGGCGCTCAACGAGGAGTACTTCTACGACGCCAAGGGCGTGCTGCGTAACACCGGATTGCTGGACTACCGGATGCCGACCTGCCTCGACCTGCCGATGATCGAAACCTGCATCGTCGAGGTTCCCGCGCCCGGCCATCCGATCGGCTCGCGCGGCGTGGGCGAGGTCTCGATCGTGCCGCCGCCGGCCGCAGTCGCCAACGCGATCGCTAACGCGGTCGGCGTGCGGATGACCGAGCTGCCGATGTCGCCGGGACGCGTGCTCAAGGCGATCCTGCACAAGGAAGGCGCCGCAGCAGGCCTCGGCCGCAGCCGACTAAGTCGCTGTCAGCAACGGGCCGGGTTCCATTGGGGACCCGGCCCTTTCAATTTGTGCCAGATGGTCATCCTGAGCGAAGCGAGTCCGCGAGCGGAGTCGCGAGCATAGTTCAAGACCTCGCGCGGCGGCCTTTCGTCGCGTGATTTGCCTGGGTTTTTCCAGTAGCGTGAACTCATGCCGACTGTGATAGTCCCTGCGCTGCTGCGCAAACTAACTAACGGACAAGAGCGCGTCGCGGTGCGCGGCGCGACCGTGCGCCAGGTGATCGAGGATCTCGAGCGCCAATTCCCCGGCATCAATACGCATCTGATCGAGGACGGCGATCTGAAATCAGGCATCGCCGTTTCGGTCGACGGCGAGATGGGAGTCGGCGGCCTGCTCGACCCGGTCAAGGAAACCAGCGAAGTCTATTTTTTGCCCGCGATCGGCGGCGGCCTCTAACCGCGCCCTTCCCACCTATCGTTCCATCCTTCTCCAGGCGCTGCCTTCGATTGCTCTACCCGGCAATGAACAGGTTGCGATGGCGTCCTTCCGTTGCCTGCTGGTCGGTGCCCGACCTTGGATGATATAAGGGCGCTCGGTCGGTTGCTTCGCGTGGAGTGCGTTGACGATGCGGTGTTCGAAATGCGGGACCAACAATCCGTCCGCCAACAACTTCTGCGCGAAGTGCGGGAATGCGCTCATCAAACCCTGCGCAAAATGCAAAACAGAAAACCCTCCGACATCCGACTTCTGTGGCAAGTGCGGCACTTCACTCACAAATGATGCGGGCGCCGCAGCCGTAACTTCGTCGTCGCCAGAATTGGCCTCCGGCGTGCGCCTCGCGCCCGGGCAAACCTCCGCTGACGCCGGGGCGCTCGACGGCGAGCGCAAGACAGTCACCGCGCTGTTTGCCGACATCAAGGGGTCAACGGAGCTGATGGAGGACCTCGACCCCGAGGAGGCCCGTGCGATTATCGATCCAGCGCTCGAGCTGATGATCGAAGCGGTTCATCGCTACGACGGTTACGTCGTGCAGTCGACCGGCGACGGGATTTTCGCGCTGTTCGGGGCGCCGGTGGCGCATGAGGACCATCCGCAGCGGGCGCTCTTCGCAGCGTTGCGCATGCAGGAAGACCTGAAACAGTATTCGGTAAAAGTTGTCGCCGACGGAAGCACACCTATCCAGGGTCGCGTCGGTATCAACACTGGCGAAGTGGTGGTCCGTTCGATCCAGACCGGCGCGGGTAACGTGGAGTACACTCCGATTGGGCACACCACCAACCTGGCCTCGCGGATGCAGACGGCAGCCCCGGTCGGCTCAATCGCGGTTGCCGAAGCCACCCGCAGGCTTTGCGAAGGCTACTTTATCCTCAAGCCGCTCGGCGCGACCAAAGTCAAAGGCGTCACCGAGCCGGTCAACATCTACGAAGTGACGGGACTGGGGCCACTGCGCACGCGGTTGCAGCGCTCGGCGGGGCGGGGGCTGTCGCGATTCGTCGGTCGTGACCGCGAGATCGAGGAAATGAAGCGTGCGCTTGAGCGCACCACGGGCACGCGCGGGCAGATGGTAGCGGCGATAGGAGAGGCGGGGCTGGGCAAATCCCGTTTGTTCTATGAGTTCAAAGTGATCGCGGGCAGGCTGGATGCCTGCTGCTGGAGACGTTCTCGATCTCTCATGGCAAGGCCTCTGCATATCTGCCGTTGATCGACCTGCTCAGGAATTATTTCGAGATCACGGCGGAGGATGACGAGCGTAAGCGGCGCGAGAAGATCACCGGCAAAGTGCTCGCGCTGGATCGTACCCTGGAAGACACGCTGATCTTACCTGTTCTCGCTCCTCGGCGTGAGTCGAACGCGATCGATCCGCTCGCCCAGATGGATCCGCAGATCAGGCAGCGACGGACACTGGAAGCGGTCAAGCGGCATGCTACTGCGCGAGAGTTTCAACCAGCCATTGATCGTTATCTTCGAGGATCTGCACTGGATCGATGCGGGAACTCAGGCTTTTCTGAACCTGCTGGTCGATGCGCTGGCTACCGCCCGCATCCTGCTGCTGGTCAACTATCGGCCCGAGTATCGCCACGAATGGGGGAACAAGACCTACTACACGCAGTTGCGGCTCGATCCGCTGGGCAAGGAGAGCGCCGGGAAGCTGCTGACCGCGCTTTTGGGCGACGGCGCCGAGCTTGGACCGCTCAAGCGGCTGATTATCGGGAAGACCGAGGGTAACCCGTTCTTCATGGAGGAGACGGTACAGGTTCTCCTCGACGAGGGAGCGTTGGTCCGCAACGGAACTGTCAAACTCACCAAATCACTCGCCGAGCTGAAGATTCCGCCCACGGTGCAGGGCATACTGGCCGGGCGCATCGACCGGCTGCCGGCGGATGAGAAGGACCTGCTTCAGGCCTTGGCGGTTATGGGCAAGGAGTTCCGGCTCGGTCTGGTAAAGCAGGTGGTCGGCAAGCCGGACGCTGAGCTGCAGCGGATGCTGTCGGACCTTCAGCTCGGCGAGTTCATCTACGAGCAGCCCGCTTTTCCGGATGTCGAGTACACCTTCAAGCATGCACTGACGCAGGAAGTCGCCTATAACTCGGTGCTTGTCGAACGTCGCCGCCTTCTGCATCGGCGCACCGGTGCCGCAATCGAGTTGTTGTATCGGAACCAGCTGGAAGACCACTACCCCGACCTTGCTCGCCACTACCGCCATAGCGACGATGTTGCCAAGGCGGTTGAGTACCTGCGTCTGGCGGCGGAGCAGGCGGTCGAGCGATCGGCATACTCGGAGGCGGCGGCCGACCTGAGGGCCGCCATTGCCCTTGTCGGCGGACTTCCCGAAGGACCGGACCGCCTGAGGGTCGAGCTTGCGCTGCATACCACTGAGGGTTCGGTTGCCACGGTGTTACACGGAATCGGTTCGCAGGAGCGCGAGCGCGCCCTGGAGCGGGTATGCGAGATCAGTGAGCGGCTCAAGGACACGACTTCATTGCTTCGCGGATCGATCTTTCTTTCGCTGCTTTATATCGCACGGGGAGAGCCTGTGCACGCCCGGGAAATATGCAGCCGGCACCTCGAGTTGGCCGAGCAGTCTGGCGTGGCGGAAATACTTGGACCCGCACACTGGATTATCGAACTCAGCACGCTTTTCAGCGGCGATCTGAACGAGGCGCGCAGGCTGTCGCGCGAATGGAGGGAGCGTTTTGAGGCCGCACCTCAAGCGGCATTCCCTATCAATCTGCCGGCGGAAGTTCCGGGACATGGCGCATTGACTGTTCATCTTCTGGGTGGAATTTCAGAGGCTCTAAAGCTCAGCCAGGAATCGCTGGAACGCGCGCGCATACTCAAACAGCCCTTCACTCTCGGCATGGTGTTGCTTACTGTTGGCTGGCTATATCAGGTGCGGCGTGAGCCGGAGGCCGTGCGCGAAATCGCCGAAGCGACGATGGCAATCGGCGAGGAACACGGGTTCCCCGAATGGCTGGAGTGGGGCCGATGGCTTCACGGCTGGGCACTAGCCGAGCTCGGAGACATGGAGCGGGGTGTTGCCGAGATGGAAGCAGGGATCGCCGGGTTTGCTCCCATGGGCGGCGTACCCAGGCAGGCGTTTACGGCCGCGATGCTGGCGAAGGGTTACGAGAAGCTCGGGCGAATCGACCAGGCGATCGCGATGCTCGACGATCAGCGAGTGCGAATCGAGCGCTCCGGTGAACGACTGGACGAGGCCGAGCTTTATCGAGTGAGGGGCGAACTGCTCTACGCGCGTGACGGCGCGGGCAGCAGCGAGGGTGAGTCGTGCCTGCGCAAAGCGATCGAAATCTCGCGGCGGCAGGAATCTCGATGGTGGGAATTGCGCGCGACCACGAGCCTGGCGCGGATGCTGATCGAACAGGGCCGCTCCGACGAAGCGCGCACGATGCTCGCCGAGATCTACGGCTGGTTCAAAGAGGGTTTCGACACCGCCGACCTGAAGGGCGCAAAAACGCTGCTCGAACAGCTAAACGCATAGCTCCACATGGGCGAGATTCCAGCTCTTGACCTGACGCCGGAACGCGCAGCGGGACCGGAGCCGGCGATCCCGACCAGTGCCGTGGTCGCCACGGTGCTGGGCAACGCGCTGGAGTTTTACGATTTCACCACCTATGCCTTCTTTGCGGTGATGATCGGGCACGCGTTCTTTCCAGCCCAGGATCCATTCATCAGCCTACTGCTGTCCGTTGCCGCGTTCGGTGTCGGCTTCATCACCCGTCCCCTGGGAGGCATCGTGATCGGCGCCTACGCCGACCGCGCCGGACGAAGGCCCGCGATGATGCTGAGCATCGGATTGATGGCGGTGGGCATGGTGGTGCTGGCGGCGACACCGTCCTACGCCACCATCGGGCTCGCGGCGCCGATTCTGGTGATCCTGGCGCGTTTGATCCAAGGCTTCGCGCTGGGCGGCGAGGTCGGACCGTCCACTTCTTATCTGCTGGAAGCGGCGCCTGCGGGAAAACGCGGGCAATACGGAGCCTGGCAGATAGCCAGCCAGGGCGCGGCCTCGGCGCTCGCGGGATCGCTTGGAGTGCTGTTGTCGTGGTTGCTCGACGCCAACGACATGCAATCCTGGGGCTGGCGCATCCCCTTCATCGTCGGCGTCGCCATCGTGCCGGTGGGGCTGATCATGCGCGGCCAGTTGCAGGAGACCGTGGACCTCCGAGCGAGGACCACCCATTCGAGCGCGAGCCACGTGCTCTCCGCCCTGCTCCAGCATCACCTCCGCCCGCTGGTGCTGGCCCTGATGCTCATCACGAGCGGTACGATCGCCACCTATATCGGCGTCTACATGACGACCTACGCGCTCAGCACGCTGCACATGGCAACCGGCGCGTCGATGGGAGCCACGGTCGTGGTGGGTCTGTGCCTGCTGGTGTTCGGTTTGATCGGTGGATGGCTCTCTGACCGTGTCGGACGCAAACCGGTCTACCTCGTATCGAAACTGGCGCTGACCGCGGTGGCCTATCCGGCCTTCGTGGTGATCAACCGGCATCACACTCTTACCGCGCTGCTGCTGATGGCGGGACTGATGTCCGCGCTGAACGCGCTTGGCGGCGTCGTGCTGGTGGTGATTCCTGAGCTCTTTCCGAAATCCGTGCGCAGCGCCGGCCTGTCGACTGTCTATGCGATCGCGGTCACCGTGTTCGGCGGCACCACGCAGGTCGTGGTGGCCTGGTTGATCCACGCTACGGGCGATCCCCTCTCGCCCGCCTGGTACCTGATAGGGACCAGCGCGATCGGTGTCGTGGCGATTTTGATGATCGCGGAAACGAAGGACGCCACGCTGGCGGACTGAGCGTTCGCCGCTCGCTTCATTGGCCGTTGCGCAGGGGCTCTGCTACGCTCCGCCAGACAATTTGATCTGAGGAGGGCCGGGTCCCATGCCGCAGATGATGAATGACGCCGCTTTCAGGGCATACGCGATCGCCTGCTCGATCCTGGTCTTCAAAATGTTGGCCGCCGGGATCCTCACTGCGTCGACGCGCTCGCGGGTCAAGCAGTTTCTCAATCCGGAGGACGCCGGACTGTTAGGCGGCGCCGGCGTCATGCAGGAGCATCCCGACGTGGAGCGGATGCTCCGGCTGCATCGCAACGACCTCGAGAACATCCTGCCCTTCTTCACGGTGGGGCTGATCTTCGTGTTGATGGGCGTCTCGGCTTTCGGCGCCCAGGTGTATTTCTACACTTTCACCGGTGCGCGAATCGCCCACACCATCACTTACGTAGCGAAGCTGCAGCCGTGGAGAACCGTGGCCTACGTGGTCGGAGTCGTCTGCATGGTCGGGATGCTGGTGCAGATTCTAATGGCCGCCCTCTGAATCATTGCGAGCGGGAAGCCCGGTTTTCGGACCGCCTAACGGCTTTGCCGTTCAGGTTAGGGCCGAAGGCAGTGCCCGGCTCGAAAACCCGCTGTAACCCCGAAAGCGGGCGGAGCAGGGTGGTCTGATCGGCTCCCGCAGGGGGGCGTCGCGCTCGACGCAGGACAAGCACAAACGCTCGTTGACAATACTTGTCCATGTTTTACAATGACGACTATGCGTACCGCCAAGACCATATCCATCACTCTGCCGCCCGACCTGCTGGTGAAGGCGCAGGAGCTAGCCGAGCGCGAGCACCGCACCATGAGTGAATTATTCCGCGAGGCGCTGCGCTGCTACATGCAAACCGATGCGGGATGGAAGACTCTGTTGTTGCGCACACGGACCACCGGCCAAGCCCTCGGGATTAAGAGCGAGGCGGATGTAGAGCGCCGGTCCGATGAATATCGCCATGACAAGCGATGACCAGGGTGGTGGCCGACACCAACATTTACGTATCGGCCATGATGTTCGCCGGGCTGCCTGGTTCCTTGCTTGACCTTGGATTGCTGCAGGCTTTCACGCTGGTTATCTCACCGCCGCTGCTGGATGAACTCGAAGACAAGTTGCGAGTCAAATTCGGCGTAACGGCCGAAGATGCCGCGACCATCCGCGCCAAGCTGGAAGGGGTAGCTGATGTGGTCGCCCCGGATTTCGTTCTCCACGTGGTCAAGGACGACCCTGATGATAACCGCGTGCTCGAATGCGCGGTGGCTGGCAAGGCCGACTACATCGTCAGTGGCGATCGCCATTTGCTGAAACTCAAGGCGCATGCCGGCATACCGATTCTAACGGCCCGGCAATTTCTCGATGCGGTTGCTCCGCCCAGTTGACCGCCGAGAACGCGGGGTAGCAGCGCGATCACCTACGGGACAGGAAATCGTTAGTTTATCGACAGAAGGGCTTCGGCGATCCAAGAAGACGACCTGCTGCGAGCGACTAAAATCGACGCGGCACGGTCAGGCAAGCGCGACTATCAGGTAGTCGAGAAACGCTGCGCGCTTATCTTGGCCTCAATCTCCTGGAACGTGTCCGTGCACGCTCCGGCCCAAAAAAAACAGGTGCTGGCTCTTCACCGAGTCGCCAGCCTGAATCTTATCGGTGAAAAAAACAGGGGGGGCGCTTGGATGTGGATAACGCGCCGTGGATATCGTTGACATGGAATCGTCTGAAGGGTTCGATCGATATTGAATTATTTTCAGGACGGTGAACGCCCGACGATACGCAACTATCGCTGAATATCGAAGCAGTCGCTTACTGGAACCGCGTTGCGTTCGAAATCCCCGACACCATCGGATACGACGACTACCGGATGTTCTCCCGGGGCATTGCGGAAGATCTGACCGCCCGTGCGCCGGATCGTCTGCCCGGCGCGCTGACCATCTTCCAGTATCCGAATTTCAAACCCGACAATCCCGACAACTTGCGGCCAATGGCCGTCGTGAGCGTGCCCGACCTCGCGCTGTTAAGGGCCGATGCCGGATTGATCATCAAAATCACCGATCCGCTGCTTTCCGATAACGTCTGCTCATACCGCCTGAACTCGTCCCTCATCCCTGGCGCGGCGTGGGGCTTTGACCGCCGAGGTTCCTGGAAGAAGCGGTTCCTCGCGGGCGGGATGCAGATCCTCGATGAAGCCGAATTCCCGTTCATGTGCAGGACGGACATCCGCAAGTATTATCCCTCGATCCAGCTTGATCTCCTGCAGGAAGCGCTGCTGATGAACGGCTGCGATCCCCAGGCTGTGGGTCGCATTTTTGCGGTTTTGAAATTCTGGCAGCAGTGCTACGGCCTCGGCGGATTGCCGATAGGCCCGGAGGCCTGCGCCGTTCTCAGCAACTTCTTCCTGCGCCCAATCGATGAGCTGATGGACGTGGCCGGCGCGCAGTACAAAAGGTACGGCGACGATATGCTGATATTCAGCCGAGACCGACCCATGGGCGAGGCTGTCGCCGAATTCCTGGACGATGAATTGCGCCAACTGCAACTCACAAGGTCCGTAGAAAAAACAGAGTTCTTCGACGACCCCGCGGCCGCCAGGTCCAACCTGCAAGACCACGAGATCAATTACATGGAGGACGCCGCGGACTTCGACCAGGGCATCGCCTTATACACCGTCAAGCGCGGCTTCCACCGCCTGCTCTATACGGCTCCCCAGGACATCAAGCCGTCACGCTTCCGGTGGGTGCTGGGGTTCCTCAAGAGGCGTCGTGACCCCGATGGCTGCTTTGATCTCTCCCGGCGCGCGGACCTGATGAACGTCGACCCGAAGGCCGCGACGAATTATCTGGCCGTCGGCAGCCGGGATCAGCGCGTTCTGATCAATTGCATGCAGCGCTTGGCGCAGCCGCGGGAAGAGAGGTTCGACGGTCTCAACCTCCACCAGCTGCGCCTGATGGCGCAGACGAAGACAGGTAAGGACGAAGCCAAGGAGTTCGAACGAATCGTCTCCGATAAATCCACGCCGTGGCCCACGCGGAGCTGGGCATGGGCGGCCTTTGCGCACGCCGATGGAACCAAACCATCCCGTCTCATGGAAGCTGCCCGACACGAGGCCAACCAGAATATTCGCAGGGCGATCGTCGCCACCTTGAAGCGCCATTCCGATTCGTCGCAATGCCAAACTTTTCTGCGCGATGAAGCCGAACGCTCCCCCACGAACAAATACACCGTCGAGTGGGTAAAAGCCGCGTAGCTCTGATGGCGGAAATCCGGGTTCAATAGTCAAGCCGAGTGACCCGACTCCCGGCGATCCCAGGCACGCCCGGTCCGACCAATGAACCATGGCACCCGTTGCGGCCTCTGGTGACGGGGCGCGGCCAGTCGTGATAATCTTCAATCACACGAGGTTGATCATGGCGGACTCCACCAACGGCACTTCCAACGGTTCTGCGCAGAAAAGCTTTCGAGTCATCGGCACCCGGCCCATCCGGCACGACGGAATCGAAAAGGTCACCGGGCGAGCCAAATATGGCGCCGACTACTCATTCCCGGGAATGCTCTACGGCAAGGTCCTGCGCAGCCCGCATGCGCACGCCCGGCTAATCGCGATTCGTACGGAAAAGGCGGCCGCGCTGCCCGGCGTGAAGGCGATAATCACCGGCGACGACCTTCCCGACATTCCCGGCACCACTGCGATGATGGGCGAACTCGTGGTCAACACGCATTACCTGTCGCTCAACGTGATGGCGCGGGGCAAGGTGCTGTACGACGGTCATGCGGTCGCCGCCGTCGCCGCCACCAGTCCGCATATCGCCGAGGAGGCTCTGCGCCTCATCGAGGTCGACTACGAACCGCTGCCTCCGGTGATGACCGCCGAGGCCGCGATGAAGCCGGATGCGCCGATCCTGCTGCCCGAGATTCGCCAGAAATTCATCGCCGGGCGCACTGATCCCGGATCGCCCGAGGGCCCCGACCAGCCGACCAACATCGCCGCGCACATCCAGTTCCAGCGCGGCGACCTCGAGGCCGGCTTTCGCGAGGCCGACTACGTCGTCGAACGCGAGTTCAAAACCGCCACCGTCCATCAGGGCTATATCGAGCCGCAGAACGCGGTCGCGCTCTACAGCTCAGACGGCCACGCAACCATCTACTGCTCGACCCAGGGCACCTTCAACGTGCGCACGCTCACAGCCACCGTGCTCAAAATGACCGAGGGCCAAATCAAAGTGGTGCCGGCGGAAATCGGTGGCGGCTTCGGCGGCAAAACCACCATCTATCTCGAACCGCTGGCCCTGTTGCTCGCGCAAAAGAGCGGACGGCCGGTCAAGATGACGATGAGCCGCGCCGAGGTGCTGCGCGCGAGCGGTCCGACTTCGGGAACCTGGATCAAGGGTAAGATGGGCGCGACGCGCGACGGCAAAATCACCGCCGCGCAGTTCTGGTTGGCTTACGAGGCGGGGGCTTATCCCGGCTCGCCGTTCGCGCCGGGCGCGATGTGCTGCACCGGCCCCTACAACATTCCCAACCTGCTTCTCGACTCGTACGACGTGGTGGTCAACCGGCCCAAGGTCGCGGCCTATCGCGCACCGGGATCGCCAAGCTCGGCGTTCGCCTGCGAATCGCTGCTCGACGAACTCGCGCTGCGCTGCGGAATGGATCCGCTCGAGATGCGTATCCTCAACGGCGCCCACGAGGGCACTCCGCAACCCGCCGGCCCACCATACAAACGCATCGGTTTCATCGAAACCTGCGAGGCGCTGAAGAACAGCGAGTATTACCGCTCGCCCCTGGTGGGCCCCAATCGCGGGCGCGGCGTCGCCGCCGGCTTCTGGTTCAACGGTGGCCTGCAATCGGCGGCGGCCGTCAACCTGCACAACGACGGCACGCTCAGCGTCGTGACCGGCTCGGTCGATATCGGCGGATCGCGCGCCGCGATGGCGATGGTGGCGGCGGAGGTGCTGGGCGTCGAGGCCGAAGACGTGCGCCCGATCGTCGCCGATACCGACTCGATCGGCCATACCGACGTGACCGGCGGCAGTCGTATCACGCTCGCCACCGGGATGGCGGTCTACGAGGCGGCCGAAGACGTGGTGCGCCAGCTCAAGGAGCGCGCCGCCAAGCTGTGGGAGAAGAAACCCGAAGAAGTCGAGTTCAACAACGGGCGCCTGAGCGCGATCGGCAACGGCGTCAAGCCGATGACGATCAAGGAAATCACGCCGCGCCTTGCCCGCACCGGCGGCCCCATCACCGGCCGCGCGACGCTCAATGCCGGCGCGGTCGGCGCGGTCGGCAACGCGTTCGCGCTCACCTGCGTCGACGTCGAAGTCGATCCCGATACCGGCAAGGTGAAGATTCTGCGCTGCGCCGTCGCCCAGGATGTTGGCCGCGCTATCCATCCGTCCTACGTCGAAGGGCAATTGCAGGGCGCCACGGCGCAGGGGATCGGATGGGCGCTCAACGAGGAATACGTCTACGACGAACGCGGCATCATGCGTAACACCGGGCTGCTGGACTACCGGATGCCGACCTGCCTGGATCTGCCGATGATCGAGACGATTATCGTCGAAGTCCCCAACCCCAGCCATCCATTAGGCGTGCGCGGCGTGGGCGAAGTCTCGATCGTCTCGCCGATGGCGGCGGTCGCAAACGCCATCTATCGCGCCGTCGGGGTGCGGATGACCGAGTTGCCGATGTCACCGCCGAAACTGCTCAAGGCGATGCTGCAGCATCGGCGGTCCGGCGAGGAAGTTGCATACCGCGGCCGCCGACTGATACGAATCGCACGCCCAGATTCTGCTCTTAAAAGCGCTGTCTCGGACTCGATGGCTGGAGGCGCTGGAGCTCGTGCGCTGAAGCAGTCAAAAGCGAGTGTTGGTCAGTTTAGGCTGGAATTGCGGCAATAAGGACGTAATTTGAAGATTTTGCGCTTCATTTCATCATAGAACCTATTGCAACTAATTATAACTGGCGTACAATGAGTCTCGCTGGCCGGGGTTTGCCCCCCCTTTTCCCGGTTGGCTGGGGCCGGACGGCGCGAGCCGTTCGGCCTCGATTAAATTCTCTCGCGCTGCCGCGACTCGCGTCTCGCAGATAGGCCGTGATACGCTACGCGTTTGCCGGCGACAAGCCCGCAATTCAAATCAAATTCGGTGGACCGCGGAATTCGCGCGACTGAACGTGCAAGGCGATTGACGGTGGGCAATTGGCTGTTCGCAATTGACTGCGCGGTCGAATGACCGCAATGCTCAGCTTCTCAACCGGGCGAAGTGAACGTCACGCAGGCAACATCCAAACAAGATGAACGTCACGCCCGAATTCGTTAGCGACGGCCTGCGACGCGCGCGCTACATCACCAACGAGCGCGTCGAGACCGCGGTCTTTCTCGCGCTCGCGCTCGACAAGCCGCTGCTCATCGAAGGGCCGGCCGGCTCGGGCAAGACCGAAGTGGCGAAGGTGCTGGCCGAGATGCTCGGCGCCGAGCTTATCCGGCTGCAATGCTACGAGGGACTCGACGAGGCGCGCGCGCTTTACGAATGGAACTATCAGAAGCAGCTCTTGCGCCTCCAGGCCGATCAGCATCAGGGACTGCGCTGGGAAGATGTTTCCGAGCATCTGTTCTCGCGCGAGTACCTGCTCGAGCGCCCGCTGCTGCGCGCGATATCGTCGCCGCGCAAGGTGGTCCTGCTGATCGACGAGGTCGACAAGGCCGACGAGGAGTTCGAAGCGTTCCTGCTCGAGCTGCTCTCCGACTTCCAGGTCACGGTTCCCGAACTCGGCACGCTTCGCGCCCGCGAGCATCCGGTGGTCGTGCTGACTTCCAACCGCGCCCGCGAACTGTCAGAGGCGCTCCGCCGCCGCTGTCTGCATCTGTTCATCGATTTTCCCGGCCTCGAACAGGAACGGCGCATCATCGAGCTCAAGATTCCCGAGCTCGACGCGCTGCTCGCCGCCGACGCCGCGCGCTTCGTCAATGCGCTGCGCAAGCTCGGGCTCAAGAAACCGCCCTCGATCGCCGAGACGCTCGACTGGGCGCGCGCCCTTCTGCGCCTGGGTGTAACGCAACTCGACGCATCCGCGATTCGCTCCGCGCTCGGCGTCTTGCTCAAACACGAGGACGACCGCGCCAAGGTCGAAGCCAAAGCGGGCGCGCTCGCCGCGCGCCCGCGATGAGCACGCTCAGCGCCGAGTTGCTGCGCTTCGTTGGCGAATTGCGCGTGGCCGAAGTGCCGGTGTCGGTGGCCGAAACGCTCGACGCGATGCGCGCAGTGGCGGCGGCGGGTCTCGCCGACCGCTCGCGGATGCGCGAGGCGTTGGCGGCGGCGCTGGTCAAGGACGAAGCCGACCGCGAATCGTTCGACGAAGTGTTCGCGCGCTTTTTCGGCGCGGGCGCCGGGACGGCCCGCGAAGCGGGCCGCCCCGGTGCCCATCGCCGTATCGCCTCCGCCGCGGGCGGCGGCCGCGGCGAACAGGGAGCGTCGGCCCGGGCGCGCGCCGAGCGCGCCCGGGCCGACGCTCCGCCCCATGGCGGCGCGCCACCCAGCGCGCCGCCGCGAGCGAAGTCCGAGCCGGAGGCGGCGGGCGCCAAAGCGCCCGCCGCCTCCGGCCAAGCCGCGCCGCGCCCCGGCGCGGCGCGAGTCCGCTGCCGCGGGGGGCGGCGTCCTGAAGGACGCCGCCCCCCTCGGCGAGCGCGCGGCCCAGGCCGGCGCCGGCGTCGAAGCCGACGAGCCCGGGGTCGACGCACGCCGCCAGGCTGCGCTTCGCAGCGCGCGGCGCGCACCATTCGCGGCATATACCGACCTCGAGTACGAAGCCGCGCGCGACGCGCTGGCGCCGCTCGCGCGCCGCTTCCGCCTGCGATTGGGCCGCAGGCTTCACGCCGCGCCACGCGGCCGGGTCGATTTCCGCCGCACCATCCGCGCCTCCTTGCAGCACGGCGGCGTATTGGCCGAACTGCGCTTTCGCGCACGGCGCCCGCGCCACGTCGACCTTCTCATCCTGGCCGACGTTTCGGGCTCCGTACGATACTGCTCGGCGCTGATGCTCGAGCTGGTGGCGGGAGTATACGGACACTTCCGGCGTGTTCGCAGCTTCGTCTTCATCGATCGTCTCGCCGAGGCCGAATTCGCCGGCGGCCATGTCGCGACCGAGCCGGCGCTGGATCTCTACGCGCGATCGGATTTCGGACGGGTGCTTGGCGAACTATGGGAACGGCGTTCGGAACTGCTTTCACGGACGACGCTGATGGTGATACTGGGGGACGGGCGTAACAATCGACGGCCGGCACGGGCCGACCTGCTACGCGATTTGCGACGGCTGTGCCGCGCCGTCGTATGGCTGACTCCGGAGCCGACTGAACGATGGGGTACCGGCGACAGCGCCATCCATCAGTACGCGCGCGAGGTTGACGCGCTGCATCGATGCGCCAACCTGGGCGAGCTTGAGCGTTCGCTCGAGCGTTCGATCAGGAGCGCCTTCTGAGAGCGGGTTCAAAAATCTCTCATTTAATCGACTTAGGGTTTGACAGAGCGCTTAAGGGCTGTAAGGATGCGCGGTGCGAATTGCAATGCCTCTCAAAGACGTTCTTTCAATGAATAATAAGAAGAATCTTGCGCTTCGCTGTAGCATCTCTAGTCATGTTTACGCTATTGATTGCAAATCGAGCGATGGCGCAGACGCCCGCCGGCTCGGTGACCTCGCTCACCGGCGACGTGCATATCGAGCGCGCCGGAACCACCGTACCGGCCACGCCAGGAATGGCGGTCGACGTAAGCGACCGGATCGTCACCGGCCGCCAATAGCCGCGTCACCATAACCCTGACCGACAACAGCAGGATCGAGCTGGACGAATCGACCTCCCTGGTCATCGACCAGCAGACGGTCACGGCCAACTCGCGCAACACCAAGCTGAGCCTGTTCTCGGGCTTGGTGCGTTCATTCGTGTCGTACTCGTCGTCGCCCACGCCGAACTTCGCGGTGCATACGCCCAACGCGGTCGCCTCGGCGCGCGGCACCCAATACGATACTTCCACCAGCACCCAAGCCGCCCGGCACGATGAGCGAGGAAGACCGCAAGAAGTACAAGGATTGCCGCAGATTCACCCAGGTATCGGTCTTCGAGGGCACGGTCGAGGTAATCAATTCGACCAACCCCGGCGGCGGATCGGTGCAGGTACCGGCGGGTCACAAAACATGGGTGGTTTGCGGCTTTGCGCCGTTTCCGCCGAGCGAGATAGCGGCGGCCGGCGCGGCCGCAGGTGCGGCTGGAATGGCAGTACGCGTGGGCCTGTTCGTCGGCAATGCGATCGTGGTCGGCGGTGTGGTCGGCGGATTGGCCGCCGGCAGGAGCATTCGGCGGTGGCGGCAGCAGCAATACTACCACCACAAGACCACCAGCACCCCGAAGCAATAGCCCGAGCCCTGTCGCCCGCACGATACCTCGTCCGGCTCACACGCGCGACTGCCCGCGCGCAGAACTGAGTGCTCGGCAGAGACGCGGCACGGGCGCCGCTGGCTTCTCGGCGAGACCGGGCACGGTTGGTCGCCAGTGGCGCAACGCGCTAAGCTCTGAATCGTTCGCCCGCGATGGCCACGACGACAACTGTCAGAACGCGCCGCCACAGGCACGTATGGCGCCCGCTGCTCATCGGGATCGTCATTCTGACCGCGCTCTTCATCTTCAACGGGCTCCATCCCGCCGTCTTCGAGTTGGCCGATCTGAAGGCCTCCGATCTCAGGATGTACGTGACGCGGCGCGCCGCCGCTGACCGGCGCGGTCGTAATCGCCGCGATCGACGACAAGAGCATCGCCGAGCTGGGCCATTGGCCCTGGCCGCGCAGTGTCGAGGCGCGGCTGAACGATGCGCTGCGCGACTACAAGGCCGCGATAGTCGGTTACGACGTATTTTTCAGCGAACGTGACGAGGATGATGTTCAGGCCGAGCAGATCGCCGCACGCCTGAAGAGCGCTCGGCGTTGGCGCGGCGACGGTCGAGCAGACGTTGGGGACCGGCAATGACCTTGCCTTCGCCGAATGCGCGTGAAGGAGCAAGGCGCGACCTTCCTCAGCTACGCCTTCGAAAGCCATCACTTCGATCTCAAGAGCGCACGGGCAGGATCCTCTCCGCTCCGGTTCCGACCGGCTACAAGACTGAACCGCTCAAGCCGCCGCCGCTCGGCTACAACCTGGTGCGCGAGTTGCCGGGCGCGGCGCCGGATGTTGATTACGGCGCGCGCCTACCTGCCGCCGATACCGGTGCTCAACAGCGCGGCGCGTGGAACCGGTTCGTCGATATCGAAGCCGACTCCGACGGCGTATTGCGCTCGGAGATCGCGGTGATTCGTTTCGGCAAGCGCTACTGCGTGCCGCTATATCTCGGCGCTGACCGCGGCTTACCTCAAGAACGCGCCGCTTCGATTGGTGGTCGGCGCCGACGGTGTGCGCCAGGTCACGCTCGGCGACGAAGAAATTCCGGTGGACGAACTCGGGCGGATGCTGATCGATTTCCGCGGGCCACCCGGCACGTTTCCCGCCTATTCGATCTCCGACCTCATCGCCCATCGCGTGCCACCCGCCGCCATAGCCGGCAAAATCGTGCTGGTCGGCCTGACCGCGCATGCGCTCGGTGACCGCAAGGTCACCCCTACCGGCGGCGATTTTCCGGGCGTCGAGATCCACGCCAACGCGATCGATAACGTGCTGCGCGGCGACTTCGTCAGGCGCTCGCGCGTGGAGGGCGCCGCCGAAGAGGACGCGGTGGCGCTGGTGCTGGTGCTCGCGATCAGCCTGGCCGCGGCCTATCTCTCGCCGGCTATGGTCGGCGGCGGCCGCGCTGTGGGTGATCGTCGGCTTTTCGGCGTATGCGCAGTATCGCCTGGTCGACGACGGCGTGTTGATCGACGTCGTTCTGCCGCTGGCCTCGGCACTTCTCACCTACACGGTGCTGGCCACTTACCGCTACATGACCGAAGGCAGCGAGAAGCGCTACCTGCGCTCCGCCTTCGAGCACTATCTCAATCCCGACGTGGTCGCGTCGGTGGTCGACGATCCGCAGGGGCTGAGGCTCAGCGGCGAGCGCCGCCATCTCGCGATCCTGTTCTCCGACATCGTCAACTTCACTTCGCGCGCCGAGCGCTCCGAGCCCGAGCGGGTGGTCGCGCTGCTCAACACCTACATGAGCGTGATGATCGACATCATCTTCCAGTCGCAAGGCGTGGTGGACAAGCTGATGGGCGACGGGATCATGGCGTTCTGGGGCGCGCCGAATGAAATTGAAAATCCCGCGGGCGCCGCGATCGACTGCGCGCTCAAGATGCTCGAAGGACTCCAGCAGCTGCGCAAAACCGACGAACGTTTCGCCGACGTCGATATCGGTATCGGGATCGCCACCGGCGACGCGGTGGTCGGCAATTTTGGCGGCGCGCAGCGCTTCGATTACTCGGCCGTCGGCGACACGGTCAACCTGGCCTCGCGCCTGGAGGGGCTGACGCGCCATTTCCACGTCCATCTGCTGGTCAACCGCGAGACCCTGGCCGAAGCCGCCGGCGACTACTGCGCGCGCGAGGTCGGACTGGTCAAGGTCAAGGGCAAGGAACAGCTCGTGGCGATCGTCGACGTCGCCGGGCGCGCCGGCAACGGAATCGATCCCACCTTTTACGAACGCTTCAATCGCGCGCTCGAGCACATCCGCAACGGCGAGGCGACCACCGCGAACACGATGCTGCGCACGCTCAGCCGCGAAGCGCCCGACGACGCGCTGGTCAATCTCTATCTCGAGAAGATCGTCGCGGCGGCCGACGGCCAGCCGACCGAGATGGTCTTCGAGTTCGACACCAAGTAGCCCCGCGCGGCGCGCGGCAAACTCAGAGCACGACGAAATCCCGCGTGATGATGAACGGGAACGGATGCGTGGTGTCGATGAAGTTGGGCTCGTCGGCGCGCACCGCGCGGTACTCGGGCGTCGTCGCCGACTCGCGCATCGCGCCGGTCGAATCGAACCAGACCTCGGCCACGCCGTCGAATGGCGGCTGATGGCCGTCGCGATAGGCGGCCGGCCGCACGTGGCACTGCACGTAGCGCCGGACCATCGGGATCTTCGCACCCAGCGGGCCGTGCATTGCCGCTCCAGTGGCGCTGGAACGCCTCGACCTCCATCCCGGGCTTGCGCATGACGAACTCGACCAGATGCACCATCGACGGATCGGCCGGCGCGTCCTTCTGCATCCGCTCCTCGGTGATGACGAAATCGATCTTCGACAGGTCGATAAAATTCGGCTCGTCGGCGCGCACGGCGCGGTACTCCGCGGTCTTCGCGGTTGCGCGCATCGCGTCGGTCGAATCGAACCAGACCTCGGCCACGCCATCGTAGGCGGGCTCGCCGTTGCGATAGCCCGACGGAATCGTATGGCACTGAACGTAGCGGCGGAGCCCCGGCAACTTGGTGACTATCGCGGCATGTTGCGTGCGCCAGTATTGTCCGAAGTCGTCGACGCTCATTCCGGGCTTGCGCTTGATAAAGGTAATCGTCTTGACCATGGTCGATGCCTCCGCGTGCGAAGTCGGCGCGCCGCGCGTAAGCGCGACTTGAACGCTTAACGATCCAGTACGGTGAGTCTCAAGTTCGTTGAATAAATTCTCCGCCAGTCATCTTCTTTGGCCCCTTCCGGTGCCTTTGTCATCCTGAGCGGCGGCTGCCGGAGCGAAGGATCTCGCGCGGTCCTCCGCGCGCTTTGTGCGATGAGCGACGGTAACACGCGCAAGAGCGCGCGAGATCCTTCGGCTCTGCTCGCGGACTCGCGTCGCTCAGGATGACAAGCTCTTGGATGCAGCTTATTGGGGAGACCTCTCACTAGATATCGAATATCTCGCGCATCTTCGCCAGCAGCCAACTCGAACGGCCGCGCGCGCCGCCGTCGGCCTGTTGCCCGGCGTCGAGCAACTCGCGCCGCTGGCTCAAGCGGGCGGCGATGATCTCGCTCATCTGCGCGGCGGCGTCGGGATGGCTCTTGAACAGCTCGGTGAAGCCGTTGCGGCTCATCTCGAGAATCTCGACGTCGGTGCGCGCCCGGATGGTGGCGTTGCGCGGCTCGCCCGTCATCAACGCCATCTCACCGAAGAAAGCCGGGCGGGTCAGCTCAGCGATATGGACCTGCTTGCCGTCGGCGCCGTTGGTAGTCACATCGACCACGCCGCGGCGGATGATGTAGAAAGTATCGCCAGTATCGCCCTCGCGCATCAGCGCCTCGCCGGCGCCGAACTGGCGCACGCGGACCGCGCCGGCCAGTATTCGCACCTCGTCATCGTTGAGTTCGCGGAGAAAATCGACGCCGCGCAGTTCGGAGGCTATTTCGTGCAACGCCTCGGACTCCTCGACCCGGCTCTCCTGTCTGAGCACCAGCGTGCGGATGGGGAAAGGAATTTCGATCCCATGGCGGCGCATCGCGTACCACAGACCCGACACGACGCGGGCATGGATCTGTTCGCTGCGCCCGTAGTCGGCGAGCCAGTACTTGACGCGGTAGCGGATCGCGTAGTCGTCGAATTCCCAGGCTAAAATCTCGGGCTCCGGATGGCGCAGCACGTCGGGCACGTCGCGCAGCACGTCCAGGATGACCTCGCGCACCCGATTGGGCGGCTCGCCGTAGCCGAGCCCGATCGAAACCTCGTCGGCCACCGCATGCTTGCCGTAGTTGAACAGCAGGTCCTTGGCCAACTGTGCGTTGGGAATATCGAGCCATTCGTTGGCGCGCGTCACGATCGTCGTCGCACGCCATCCCACGTCATGCACGCGTTCCAACCTTGTCGGCCACGCGCACCCAATCGCCGGGCTCGAAGGGCCGCGAGATTTGCAGCGTCAGTCCGCTGAAGATGTTGCCCAGCGTCTCCTGCAGCGCGAAGCCAACCACCACGGTAAGGACGGCCGGAACCGCGAGCAGCGCGGTGACGTCGATCTTGAAAAACGTGCGCAGCACGACCATCACCACCAGCGCCCACAAGATCAGCGTGAGCAGGTCCCTGAAGATGGTCGAGAAGTGCTCGCGTCCGCGATGGGTCGCGGCGTCGGCCAGTTCCAGCCCGATCCGGATTACGCCCCACAGGAACAGGATTACCGCGGCGGTATCGACCACGTAGGCAAACCGGGCATGGCCGAGCAGCGGAGTCGCGACGTCGACCACCAGCCCGACCCCGGCCATCGCGACCGGCCACGCTCGCAGATTGCCCCGGCGATGGCGCAGCGCCAGCGCGTAGAGCAGCGCGGCGACCGCCACTATCGACTCGATAAGCGCGCGCGTATCGAAGGGCACGCCGTCGAGCCCGAGCAGGGCCTGGAGTTGGGTTACGTGAGGCATCGGCTAGAGCCCGATTATCTCCGCCATCTCGCCCAGCAGGCGTTGCGCGTCGAAATATTCGCGCGCGATCTCGCGCGCCGCGCGCGCATGGCGCGGGTAGTCGGCGCTGACCGCGCGCAGCGCCTCGACCGCCGAGTCGTCGTCGGCGAAACCCATCAGGCCGTCGCCGGCCGGGATGAATTTTTCAAAGCCGGTGAACTGAGTCACCGCCGGCCGCCCGGCGGCAAGGTAGCAGGCCGTGCGGTCGCTGAACCATCCCGAACGCGTGCCGACGTAGAGATCCTTGGCGACCGTGAATTCGCCGCGCGAGGCGCTCGATATAGCTGCGGTAGGTGTCGATATCGAGCGACATCGGGACCACCGGCCGGAAGCTGAAGCCGCCTGCCAGCGCCGCCTCGTAGTCGGGGCCGGAATTCAGGTCGGTTGCGAGCTCTACGGCCTGTCCGGCGCGCCGCGGAACGTCCAGCATCTTGGCAAAGTTGACGTGCTTCGACCAGTGGTAGGTGTCGCCCGCCAAGCTCTACGTCGTTGCCCTTGTTGCGCCAGGTGCCGACGGTCGTAAACGCCGCCGGCATCGGTGTGGCGCTCTGCTCGCGCCATTCGTCGAGCAGCACCGGCGGGCGCGTCGGATGCCAATGCAGGCTGCCGTCGGCAGCAGGCAATCGGGCTTGCCGATATTGGCGGCGTAAGTGAAGTGCACGCGATGCGCGTCGAGCATCCGCCGCGCGCTGTCGTCGCCTTGCGCATAGCGTACCTGGTACACGCCGGGGTCGGTTTCGAGATAGACCAGGCATCGCGCGCGCCGATGCTCCTCGCGCGGATGAGTCGCGCCGCACAGATTGATCACGGCGTCGGCCTCCGCCAGCAGCTGCAGGCTGCGTTCGCGCCCCATCCCGACGTACTCGCCGCTGGTGACGTCGAGAAACGACCAGCGATCGCGAAAGCCGAAGCGGTCCATCACTTGTCCGAGCAGCTTGAGATTGCGGCTGGCGTCCGGCGAGACCGCGTCCGCGATCGGGTCGTAAACCCACGCGCCGTGATCTTCGAGGTAGTAGACGTCGAGCCCCAGCTCCCTCAGCCCAACCAGGTGATGGATGAGTTGCCACATCACGCCCGCAAATGGGTAGCGCGCGGCCAGATGCAGCAGGACGACTTTGCCCTTGTGCTTTTTTTTCATCAGGCGGGAGCGGAAATCCGCGCCCCGAGACTCACAGCCTGCGCACGGCGCGGCGCCGATGCAAGCGCGCGCGCCATCTCAGCGCGGGCCCGCGATCTGGAGGAGATCGGCGCGCAGAGCCCTCGAGCGCCGTCCGGCGCTGGCTGAGGCGCGCCGCGTCCTCGTCGGAAAGCTCGCCCAGGTAGCATCCGCGATCCGGCAAGAAGAGCACCGCGCGGTACGGAAACCCGGCGCGCATCCGCGGCCACACGCGATCGGCGATGACTCCCTCCAGCGCGGCCTCGCTCACGCGCTCGTGGATGCGCCCGTGTTCGTGATAGACGAGCGCGGTGGCCGCGCGCAGGCGCGCGCCGCGGCGCGCCGGCTCCACGCCGGCCATCCGGCGAATCACTTCTTCGGCGAGCGCGCGGTCGAGGTCGCCATGCGGGACATTGGCGGCGCCGCCGCTGAGCCATCGATGAGAGTGAACACCGGGCTCGCCGCCGAGCGCGTCGACCACCAGCCCGCCGTCGTCAGCGATGGTCGGAAGATTGGCGCGCGCGAAATAGAAGCGCGCCTTGAGCAGCGCGTTCTCGGTAAAGGTGGCGCCGGTTTCTTCCGGAGCATGATCGTCGACGCCGGCCTCGCGCAGCGACACCGGCGCAAGACCGTAGTCGCGCAGCAGCAACCGATATTCGTCGAGCTTGGCGGGATTGGTGGTGGCAACCAGCAGCGGTTTCATCGCGTGAATGGGCGTTGTCCTAGCAGGATGTTGATAAATGCAAGAAAAAGGATCCATCGCTTCGCGGAGATCCTTCGCTGGCGCTCAGGATGACAGAAAGGGAGTCTTTTTGCTGTCATCCTGAACGAGGGTTGCCGAAGTGAAGGATCGACGCGGAGCGATTTTTGTATTTATCGACACCATGCTAGGAGCCCTTGACCTCGTAGGTAATCTTGAGCGCGGCGCGCTCGCGATGCTCCTCGAGCGCGAGCTCGATCAAGCGATCGATGAGCCGCCCAAGCGGCAGACCCGAGGCCTCCCACAGTTTCGGATACATGCTGATCGCGGTAAAGCCGGGGATGGTGTTGACCTCGTTGACGTAGATTTCGCTGAGCGCGGGGCGGGCCAGAAAATCGACCCGCGCCATCCCGCGCAGCCCCAGCGCGCGGAACGCGCCGCACGCAAGCTCGCGCAGGTGCTCGCTCTGGGCCGCGTTCAGCGCGGCGGGAATCTTGACCTCGGCGCCGTCGGGGTCGACGTACTTCGATTCGTAGCTGTAGAATTCGTGGCGCCCTCTTGACGATGATCTCGCCGGGGATCGACGCCTCGGGCCGTTCATTGCCGAGCACCGCGCATTCCAGCTCGCGCCCGACGCAGGCGGCCTCGATCAGCACCTTGCGGTCGTACGCAAAGGCGTCCTCGAGCGCCGCGCCGAGCGCGCTCTCGCTCTTGACCTTGCTAATCCCGACCGATGAGCCGAGCGCATTGGGCTTGACGAATACCGGGTATTCAAGCGAGCGCGCGAGGTCGGCCGCGCGCTCGGGCTCTTCGCGCCATTGCCAGCGCTCGACCACCGCATAGCGCACGACCGGCAATCCGGCCTCGCGCAGCAGCCGCTTCTGAATGTCCTTGTCCATCCCGACCGCCGAGCCCAGCACGCCCGCGCCGACGTAAGGAATTCCCGCCAGCTCCAGCAGTCCCTGCACGGTGCCGTCCTCGCCGTAGCTGCCGTGCAGCACCGGAAAGACCACGTCGAGCGGACCGGGCAATCCGGCTGCGCACCGCGCTGCCGCTCCGCGTGCCGCGCCGCGCGATGCGTTGCCCGGCGCCTCGACCAGCGAGTTGCCGGCGGGATGCGGCAGCAGGCTGACCTCGACACCGCCGCCGGCCAGCGCCTCCAGGCGCGGCGCCGTCGCGGCCAGCATCCGGATCGCGTCGGCGCGCAAGTACCAGCGGCCGTCGCGTCCGATCCCGATCGGCACCACTTCGTAACGCGCCGGATCCATCGCCGACATCACGGTCAACGCCGAGCGCAGCGAAATTTCGTGCTCGCTCGAGCGTCCGCCGAACAGCACGCCGACCCGGATTTTCTTTAGCTCAGCCATTTGCACCGCCCCGCCCCGCGCGCCTGATGCCGCGCGCACTCCCGGCCGCGTCGGCCGTCAGGATCTCAGCCGACAGAATATCGCAGGATGTCGATTGTGCCACGCTGGCGCGGCCGCATCGAGCGCCACGCGCGGCGCCATCGCGGGCGCACGCATCAACGCGATCGCTTCCGCGCGTGGAACGGCGCCGGCGGTTGGCCCTACGGACGATAGTTGGGCGCTTCCTTGGTCACGAAGACGTCGTGCACGTGGCTCTCGCGCTGGCCAGCGTCGGTGACCCGGATGAAGCGGGCGCGCCGGCGCAGTTCAGCGAGATTGGCCGAGCCGATATAGCCCATCCCGGACTGCAGGCCGCCGACCAGTTGCTCGATATTGGAAGCGAGCGGTCCGCGATGGGGCACGCGGCCCTCGATTCCTTCGGGCACCAGCTTGCTCTCCTCGACGTCGCTCTGGCCGTAGCGGTCGCGCACCCGCTCGCTCATCGCGCCCAGCGAACCCATCCCGCGATACAGTTTGTAGGTCCGGCCCTGGTAGAGAATCGTTTCGCCGGGGCTCTCTTCGCTGCCGGCGAACAGCGAGCCGATCATCACGGTCGCGGCGCCGGCCGCCAGCGCCTTCACGATGTCGCCGGAGAAGCGGATTCCGCCGTCGGCCACCAACGGGATGCCGCGCGGCTCGGCGACCGAGACGCAATCCATGATCGCGGTTATCTGCGGCACGCCGACGCCCGAGATCACCCGCGTGGTGCAAATCGATCCGGGGCCCATCCCGACCCGCAGCGCGTCGGCGCCCGCGTCGATCAGGGCCTTGGCGCCTTCGGCGGTCGCGACGTTGCCGGCCACCACGTCGATCTCGGGATGGTCGTGCTTGGTCGCGCGCAGCGCGTCGATCACGTTGCGCGAATGGCCGTGCGCGGTGTCGATGCACAGCACGTCGACGCCGGCGCGCACCAGAGCGGCCGCGCGCTCCTCGCGCTCGGGCCCCACGCCAATCGCGGCGCCGACTCGCAGCCGGCCCATCTTGTCCTTGCTCGAGTGCGGATGGCGCGTCGCCTTGTCCATGTCCTTGACGGTGATGAGCCCGCACAGGCGCTGGCGTTCGTCGACCAGCGGAAGCTTTTCGATGCGATGGGCCTGGAGGATTTCCTTGGCCTGCTCGAGACTGATGCCGGGATGGGCGGTGATCGACCTTGGTGGTCATCACCTCGCGCACCAGCTTCCCCAGGTGTTTCTCGAAGCGCAGGTCGCGGTTGGTCAGAATGCCGACCAGGCGGCCGTCGGCAACCACGGGCAGGCCCGAGATGCCGTGGCGCTCCATGGTCGCGAGCGCGTCGGCGATTTTCTGTTCGGGATGGACCGTGACCGGATCGGCGATCATGCCGCTCTCGTATTTCTTCACCGCTGCGACTTCGGCGGCCTGGCGTTCGACCGAGAGGTTGCGATGGATGAAGCCGAGGCCTCCCATCTGCGCGATCGCGATCGCGGTGCGCGACTCGGTCACCGTGTCCATCGGACTCGAGACCAGCGGGATACGCAGGCGGATGTTGGGAGTCAGCATCGTCGCGACGTCGCAGCTCGAGGGCAGCAGGTCGGAAGCCTGCGGCAGCAGCAACACGTCGTCGAAAGTGAGTCCCTCGCGAAGCTCCGAATGGGGCATTAGGAGTCTCCTTATGCAAAAAAGCCCGCGGGTATCCGCGGGCCTTCAACCATGTTTTTGGATGCTGCTGATTTGGTGCAGCGCCATAACGCAATCTAACAAAATGGACCCGCCCGATCAATTCGACCGATTCGTCGACCAATTCGCACGGTTAACGAAAAGCGAAGAAAAAACTTTGCTCCCCTTGCCGCAACCGGAAGGGGCCGGGGTTGGGTCTCTTCGCATTTTTCTCGGGGGAGATCTTTCGCGGCGAAATTTTTACGCCCGAGCGAAATCCGCGCCGCTCACTGCTCGTCGTTCGGCTCCTTCCACTCTTCAGGATAGAGCAGCAGCAGATCGCCGCTGAGGTTGCGCACCAGGAAGCGCTGGACCTCCGCCACCGTGCGTTCCAGCGCGCGGCCGCCGATAAGCCAATGGCCGCGGCCGCGCACGACGCGAATTGCGCGCCGAATGCGTGCGGCGAACTCGCTGGTTTTATCCAGCGGCGCAAACGGATCGGAATCGCCCGCCACGATCAGCCGTGGCACGGCGCGGCCGCTTTTATCGCAAAATTGATCCGGCCGCGCACGACTTCGAGCGCTGCGCGCGTGTCATCGGCCACCAGAGCCCGTGTCAGCGCCTCGCGCTGGAACGGCTCGGCGTCGGCCAGCAGATGGAAAAGCACGGCGCCGCGCGGCGGCTTGAGCGCGCGGCCGAGCAATCGCGCCGGCCAAGTTCGCCGCACCCAGTCACCAGAGGCGATCGAAACCCGGGAAGCATCGGCGCCAGTGCGACCGCCGCCCGCACCCGCGGATGCTTCAACCGCGTTCAGCGCCAGCAATCCGCCCAATCCATGACCGACGACGATTGCGTCGTGCCCGAGCGCCGTCAGCGCCTCGGCCAGCATCGCGGCCAGGCCGTCGAAGCCGCCGGCGCTCGAATTAGACGCGCGCGCGTCCGTACGCGACCGCTTCCGCCCTGCGCGGAGATCGGGCGCATAGACCTCCCATCCGATGCTGGCGAAATATCCGCGCGCGACTGCGAGATGGCGCGCGGTGGTGAAAAGATCGGGCAGCAGCATCAGCGGCCAGGCGAATTTCAGCGGTTCGGGCCGCTCGCAAGCGGCCGGGATATCGGCCAAGCCGCGTCTCCATCGCAATTACGTTGCGCCGCGCGTATCACGCGCCGCAAGCGCACGCAGAGCGAAGGTCGGCGCTCATAAGAAAAAGAGGGCCCCTTTTCAGGGGCCCTCTCGCGGTACGGGGTTAATTCACCCCGGCTTATCCCAGCAGCATGCCCGGCATCTTGGCCAGCCTCCGGTTTCCCGGAGGAAAACTTATGCCGTTACTTCTTCTTTTTCTTGCCGGCTTTTTTCTGATCATATTCGTCTTTAACTTCGGTTTGGATTTTGTAGCTGAACTTTTTTTCTTTTACTGGCATAGACACCTCCTTAAAGTTGCTGCTGCCGGACAAGCTCCGAAAACTCTGCTTGCTGGGCCGCCATGGCCTCGCCTTCAGTTCGGATTATAGAAACCTGTTATTCAAAAATCAAGCAGAACGCGGATCGTTTATAAAGAAATTTTAAAATTGTAAGAATCCTTGGCCTGCCTCACCTTTACCGGATTAGAATGGCTGTTCAGTCATAAGCCCGCTTGAAGTTGGATGCAAGTCTTTTTACGATGCTGCTTGTGAGTCGGTTAAGCCTATACCTCCGCCGCGAATGGCTGACGTTATTCCTGGCCGCCGCCTGCGGCCTGCTCGCGATGGATTTCGCCACCGGGCCGCTGGGCATGCGCGACCTGATGCTGTTGCGCGAGCGGCGCGCGCAGCTGGAAACCGTGCACAGGAAATTGCTCAGGTCCAACGCGGCATTGAAGCTCAAGCTGGGCCGGCTGGGCAACGACGACCGCTATCCTCGAACGCCGCATCCGCGAGCAGTTGGGCTACGTGCGCCCCGACGAGCTCGTCTATCGCTTCTCCACCGAAAGCTCGTCCCAGGCTCGCCTGACGATCGTTAGGCGAACGACAGCGTTAAAAATTCCGCCGGCAGCGACGATCTGCGATCAGCGAAGACCGATCACCGAAGAGCGACCATCGAAAAATAATCGCCGCGCGCATCCGCGCGCATCCGCAGCGCTTTTGCGTCGCGCGACGCATCACGAGCTCGATGAAGCGAGGGCCGCGAGCACCGCGCTTGCTTGACTGCGACGCCGTCATGACGATTTCCTTCATCGCGCGCGGCCAAGCCAGATTCAGATGCCAACTTCGCAATCATCCAAGCCGCCCGCACCCTCCGCGGCGCCCGCCGGCGGCAAGTCGCGACTGATCCTGTTCGCGACCGTCTTTTTCGATCTGCTCGGCTTCGGCATCGTGATTCCGTTCCTGCCGATGTACGCGACGCGCCTGGGTGTCGGCGCCGGCGCGATCGGATTAGTCCTCTCCGACCTACTCGATAATGCAGTTCATCTTCGCGCCGCTGCTTGGGCGGCTCTCCGATCGAATCGGCCGCCGCCCGATTATCATGCTGGGGCTGCTGGGTTCGTCGCTGAGCTACTTGATCTACGGATTCACGGACTCGTTTGCGGGACTGCTTTTCTCGCGCGCGGTGCACGGCGCATGCGCGGCGACGATCTCGACCGCGCAGGCCTACGTCGCCGATACCACCGAGGAATCAAAGCGCGCGCACGCGATGGGAATGATCGGCGCGGCATTCGGATTGGGCTTCGTGCTGGGGCCGGCGGTCGGCGGCTTGCTCGGCGCGGTGAGCCTGCGCACGCCGGTGCTATTCGCGGCGGCGCTGACCTTCATCAATCTCATCTTCGCGGCCGTCTGGCTGCCCGAGTCGCATCCTCCGCAAGCCCTTGCGCAAGACGCCGCGCGGACGCGCGCGCGAGGACGGATCACGTGGCAGGAGCACGATGGTCGTTCGGCCTGCCACGCCAGCTGGGACGCCATCGCGCGCTCGGCGCCGCTGTTCATGGTGGCCTTCCTGCTGACCTTCGCGATAGCCGCGCTGGAGGCGACTTTCGCGCTGACCGTGCCCGCGGTCTACGGCTATGCGGCGGCCGGCATGGGCGGATTGTTGGCTTTCGCCGGACGTGGCGCAGGCAATCGCGCAGGGCTACCTGGTCGGCAAACTCGTGCCACGCATAGGCGAGGCTCGCGCTGGTGGTGGCGGGTGCGGCGGCGCTTGCGATAGGGCTTGCGCCATTAGGAAGCTGGTCCTCTCGCACGCGCGCTGTACGGGATGCTGATTCTGATAGCGTCGGGTTACGGAATAGGCAGTACGGCGGTCGCTACCCTTATCTCACGGCGCACGGGACGCGAGTTACAGGGCGAGGCATTGGGGCTCAATCAGTCGGTGCTTTCGCTGGCACGCGTGATCGGCCCAATCGCGGGCGGAGTTGCTTTACCAGGCGATGGGGCCGGCGGCGCCATATTTCGGCGGCGCGGCGGTGGCGGCGGTGGCGATGGTACTGGCGACACGGATAAGCCCATATTCGAGCAGCCTGAGGCAAGGAGCGGCGCGATGGTCAGTGGAGCGGGCCTCATCGGCTGGGTAATCGTTTTTCATCTGTTCGGAGTGATCATCTGGATCGGCAACTTGCTGGTGATTGCGTCGATGCTTTCGCTGGCCACTGAGGAGGTAGGCGCGGCGCGTGAGCGGCTTATCGGTGTTTCGCGACGCCTGTTTCAGGTCGGATGCAATATCGGGGCGCTGACCACCATCCTCCTGGGCATCATCCTGATTTTGCTGGATCCCGCCGTTCTTATGAGAGGCTGGCTACATGCGAAGCTGGTGCTGGTGCTCGTGCTGCTCTACTTTCATTACCGCCTCTACCGCCGCATCCGAGACCTGGAGGACGACGCCGTCGGGAGCCTCGGCGCGCGAGTTCAAGATGATTCACGGACTTCGTCAGCTTGCTGCTGCTCGCGATCCTCGCATTGGCCGTGCTGAGGCCGTTCTAGGGACGCTATCGGGCCATCATCTGACCGTTTACCAGCCAAGGGCACGCTCACTCGAAATTTTAGCTACTGACTGCGAAACTGAGCGACCTCTCTGCCGCGAACTACCTGTATAGCGGCGAGGGAGCCTGCCGTGCCAGGACGGGCGCGCGCATGACGGGCGCGGGCGCGTGTATAAGTGGCGCAGGAGCGCGCAGCGGGATTCTGCGAATCTTCGGCACGATCGGAAATGGATTGCGAAATTTCAGCGTCTCGCCGTCGAAAGACTCGAAACTTACCGCGGTTGCGACGTTGACCGTCATCTCGAGCGCCAGCGCCATCCAGCACCATCGCCTGGCCCCATGCCGGGGTGCCGTCGATCGCCCTGACGTAGTGCCATTGGATCGGATCACCGACACGGGTGAATGTCTTGTAAAGGAGCTGGTGTCTCGCGGCTTGAGCATCACGTAGACCAGGATCGCTTGCGCCTTTCTGATACCCGACAGGATATAGCCCGCATGCCTTGCGAGCCGCGCCGCTCCGGGTGCGAGCGCCCATAATTCTCCGCATTCATAGACACTTTCGGGGGGCAGGTGGGTAAGGTCGGGCCGCGGGTAGCTCTGCGGAAACGTCGCCAGGTTGTGAATCACAAATCCGGCCAGCATCTCGTCGGGCTCTGGCCCCTCCTCGTTATAGAGGGCGCATACCTCTCCATAATTGAGATGGATTTCGCCGAGGGCAGATTCCGGGGTTTCACTGAACCCGGCTCCCTTGCCGGCTCTGGCACGAACCATCCGATCGGCAAATTCATGCCGTTCGGCTTGCGTTTTCAGAATCCGCAATTGCACGATGTCACCCGAGATTCAGCTCTAAGAACCGTTATTGTTACCTATCATGTCTCTTATCTTTTAGCCTAATGTTGCACGTTTGCATAGGCTTGATGCAAAATTGCCTGCTTTTAGTCGCCTAAAGTCCAATTTATCGCAAATTAGCTCGATTTTTCCACGGGCATGCTACTTGCGTTCGAGGCACTCGCGAGGGTCTAGAAGTTTGTAATGCGCCAATTTCTTTCGGCACGCTCCACTGCAGACCCGAATCCGGACGGTCTTCAGCTTCGAGCTGAAACCGACTCTGCCCGACGACGCTTGGGCGGTGCTGCTCACACGCGTCGGCATCGCAATCATACTCGTTACACAACCCCTTTTCATAGTTTCCGAACTCCGTCTTGGCAATGCGCGAGAAGTCGATCCCTGGCTGCTCACCGGCTTTCATCTGTTCAATTTTGCCGCCGCACTGACCGGACTCGGTATAAGTTGGACGCGCGGCTTTCGCGAGCACTGGCGCTCGGCGGCTTTTTCGCTGTGCGCGATGCTCATCGTAAGCTCCACGGTGATGAGCATCGCGGCGGGCGGGCGTCACGAGGCGCTGTTCCTCTCGCTGCTACACATCATGCTGGGCTCGGCGATGCTGGTGCCGTGGGAATCGCGATGGCAATTGGGGCTGGGCGCGCTTAGTGTGTCCGCGCTGCTTGCGAACACCATGCTGGCGCAGCACGTCGATCCCAACCTTCTGTATCACTGGCTGGGCGTTATCACCGCGGCGTGCCTTTCCCAGTGCGCGACCAGCTTTGGCGTGCGCTACCGCGAGCGCACTCAGCAGTACCAGGCGCTGCGCGAACGCGATCTGCAACTGGGCGAGAGCGAAGAAAAATTCCGCCGCGTCTTCGAGACCAGCTCCGACGTGATCGTCATCACCCGAACCAGCGACGGCCATATCATCGACGTCAATCGCGAGTTCGTCGACCGCACCGGATACAGCCGCGAGGAAGTGATGGGCCGCAGGCCCTCGGAGCTTGACTTGTGGGACGGCCGCGAACAGGCCAAGCAGCTGTCCGATGCGATCAAGACCGCGGGCTTCGCGCGCAACGTCGAGGGTCGCTTCCGGATGCGTAGCGGCGAGTCGGTCACGGCGCTGATCTCCTCGGTTAGGGCGATGATCAACGGCGAGGAATGCGTGATCAGCGCGGTGCGCGACGTGACCGAACTGCGCAAGGTCCACGAAGCATTGGTCGCGGCGCGCGAGGTTGCCCTGGCGGCCTCGGAGGCCAAATCGCAATTCCTCTCCTGCATGTCGCACGAGATCCGCACTCCGCTCAACGTCATCCTCGGCTCGGCCGATCTGCTCACCGACACCCAGCTCGGTCCCGAGCAACGCCACTATGTCGATCGCGTCATCAACAACGGCTCCAACCTGCTGGAGCTGCTCAACAGCATCCTCGACCTCACCCGGGTCGAAAGCGGACAGCTCCACCTCGAGCAGACGCCCTTCAACGTTGCCGAACTGACCGAGCGCGTCGCCGACACGCTCGCCATCCGCACCCGCGAGACCGCAGGTCGAACTGGTGGCCCGCTGCGCACCCGATTTGCCGGTCACTCTGCTCGGCGATCCGCTGCGTCTCAACCAGGTGCTGACCAACCTGGTCGGCAACGCGCTCAAGTTTACCGAGCGCGGCGAGGTCGTCGTCACAATCGAGCGCGACACGCAAAGCCGCGATCCCGGCGCGCTGCGCTTTTCCGTAAGCGACACCGGCATCGGCATCGCGCCCGAAAAACTCGCCTCGATCTTTTCGCCTTTCGCCCAGGCCGACTCCTCGACCACGCGCAAGTACGGCGGCAGCGGCCTGGGACTCGCGATCGTCGAGCGGCTGGTGCAGTTGATGGGCGGCCGGGTATGGGTCGAAAGCGAAGCCGGCAAGGGCAGCACCTTTCACTTCACCGCCCGCTTCGGCGTGCCGCAGGGCGCACCCGACGCGCCGGCGCGCGATCGACCTTGGCGGAGTGCGAGTGCTGTTCATGGACCGCAACGCCACGTGCCGCACCACCGCGCGCGAAATTTTCGAAATCGCATGGCGCCACCGTGATCGAAGCCGCCTCGGCAGACGAGGCCTGGGAGGCGGTCGAGCAGGCCAAGCGCGCCGCACGAGCCGTTCGCGCTGGTGTTCGCCGACTGCTCAGCGTCCTGACGCCGGCGGTTTCGATCTCGCGCGGCGCATCGGAGCCAGCGCGGGCGCCGCGGCCGGACTGACGGTGGCCACCGTCAGTTCGTACGATCTCTCGAAAGCCTTCGTCGGCCTGCGCGAGGCCGGCCTCGAGCACTACGTGGTCAAGCCGCTCAAGCGCGCCGAGCTGCTGGCCGCGGCGGCGGACTTCGCAAAACGCGCGCCCCTGGCAGCAGCAGCCCGCGACCGATTCGGTCTTTGCCGCGACTGCCGCCGCTATCGAGCAGTCAGTAGCACTCGCAGTCCGCGGCATCCTCGTCAGATACGCCTCGCGGCCTCGCCCGCGCAGGCGGCTCCGCCGCTCGCCTCGGTCGAGCCTGCCGCGGGGCCTTGCCGAATCCTGCTGGCCGACGACTCGGTCGACAACCGCCTGTTGATTCGCGCCTATCTCGGCAAGACCGGTTACGGACTCGACGAGGCCGAGAACGGCCAGGTCGCGGTCGACAAACTCTTGAGCGGCCGCTACGACCTGGTTCTGATGGACATCCAGATGCCGGTGATGGATGGCTTCTCGGCCGTGCGGCGTATCCGGCAATGGGAGCAGGAGAACGGCGCGCGCCGCACGCCGATCATCGCGCTGACCGCATCGGCTTTCGACGAGACCGTGCGCAAGGCGGTCGAGGCCGGATGCGATTCGCATCTGGGCAAGCCGCTCAGGCGCAGCACCCTCATGCGCGTCATTCGCGAGACCGCGTTCAGCGACCGTCCCGATCAGCCCGCGTCAGCCGCTGCCTGAGATTCGCCCCGCGCTGACCGCTAGGCGGCCGAGCCGTTATAAGCGCGGTCGGCGGCGGCGAGTGACTTGCCGCGCGCGATCTCGAAGCCCATCGATTCCAGGATCGTCTCCAGCGCGCTCAGGATCAGCATCACGTTCTCGCGCTTGCACGACTCGCCCATCAGGCCGATGCGCCACACCTTGCCTTTAAGCGGCCCCAGCCCGGCGCCAATCTCGATGTTGAACTTCTCCAGCAGTTGCGTGCGCACCTTGGCCTCGTCGATCCCTGACGGCACCGCGACCGTGGTGAGTTGCGGCAGCCGGAAGCCCTCCTGCGCCGCGAGATCCAGCCCCATCCCGCTCGATCCCCGCCTGCAGCGCGGCCGCGTTGGCGCGATGGCGCCGAAAGCGCGCCTCGAGCCCCTCCTCGACCACGATCCTGAGCGCCTCGTACAAGGCATAGTTCATCGTGATCGGCGCGGTGTGATGGTAGACGCGGTCGGGTCCCCAGTACTTCTCGATCAGCGAGAGGTCGAAGTACCACGAGGTGCACGGCGTCTTGCGCTTGCGGACAACTTCCATCGCGCGCGGGCTGAAGGTCACCGGTGACAGGCCCGGCGGTGCGCCGATACCTTTTTGCGTGCAACTGTAGCAGGCGTCGATTTGCCAGCCGTCGATCTCCAGCGGCACGCATCCGAGCGACGTCACTCCGTCGGCCACCATCAGCGCGCCGTGCGCATGCGCCATCTTCGAGATCTCCTCGATCGGCTGATGGATCCCGGTCGAGGTTTCGGCGTGCACGATCGCGACCAGCTTGGGCGCCTTGGCCGCCTTGAGCGCCTGCTCGATGCGCTCGGGCTCGACGATTCTGCCCCACTCGGCGTCAACCCGATGGATCCGCGCGCCGAGCCGCGTCGCCAGTTCGGCCATGCGCGTGCCGAACACGCCGGCCGTGCCGATCACCACCTCGTCGCCCTCCTCGATCAGATTCGCCATCACGGTTTCCATTCCGGCCGAGCCGGTGCCGGAGACCGGGAAAGTGATCTCGTTGGCGGTGCGGAAGACTATCCGCAGCATCTTCTTGATGTCGTCCATCACCTTGACGAAGTCGGGATCGAGATGGCCGACCACCGGCGACAGCATCGCTTTCATCACCCGCGGATGAATGTTCGAGGGGCCCGGTCCGAGCAGCACGCGGGCGGACGGTTGCAACTCCGGAAACGAGGAACTTGCCAAAGGCGGTCTCCCTTTTCAGCGCCGGTCGCGTTGAGCGGCGCCTGGGAGCGCGGCGTCTCGCCGGCGGCGATTTTGCACTGTGTTCATTATTGACCGGACGGGCGCGCATGGCAAAAGCGCGCCAGCGCATCGCGCAAGGCGCCGCGCGCCGACTGGCAAATGCGCGACGCGCGTACGGATCCGATTCGGCGCGATCATGCTACAGTAGCTGGCCGTGGAAAGCCTCGCCGCCGCCTCGCAATTCACTGCGCAACTGCCCGCACTCGCCGCGGAGCTGGCCGAAATCGTCGGCGCCGACGGCGTCGTCGCGCGCCCCAGCGAGCTCGCCGTCTACGAGTGCGACGGATGGACGATCGCCAAGAGCGCGCCCGATCTGCTGGTGCTGCCGCGGACCACCGCGCACGTCAGCGGCGTGCTGGCCGCGCTCGAGCGGCGCGGAGTGGCTTTCGTGCCGCGCGGCGCGGGCACCGGGCTGTCCGGCGGATGCCTGCCGCTCAACGCGCCGGTGATGATATGCACCTCGCGCATGAACCACATCGTCGCCTGCGATCTCGCCAACCGGCGCATCGAGGTTGAAAGCGGCGTGGTCAACCTCAACGTGACCAACGCGGTCAAGGCGGCCGGTTATTTTTACGCGCCCGATCCTTCTTCGCAGGCCGCCTGCACCATCGGCGGCAATATCGCCGAGAACTCCGGCGGCCCGCATACGCTGAAATACGGCGTCACCACCAACCACGTGCTGGGAGTCGAGCTGGTGCTGGCGGGCGGCGAAGTCGTCGAACTGGGCGGCCCGGCCGACGAGCGTCTGGGCTACGACCTGCTCGGCGCGGTGGTCGGCGCCGAAGGCACCGCCGGAATCGTGACGCGCGCGACGCTGAGGCTCCTGCGCGAGCCCCAGGCGCATCGCACGCTGCTCGGGATCTTCGCCGACGTCGAGCGCGCGACCGCTGCGGTCACCGCGATTATCGCCGCCGGGATCATTCCGGGCGCGATCGAAATGATGGACCAGCTCATCATCCGCGCGGTCGAAGCGGCGTTCAAAGTCGGCTTTCCCGCCGACGCCGGCGCCGTGCTGATCATCGAGATCGACGGGCTCGAGGCCGGGCTCAGCGAACGCGCCGAGCGCATCGCGCGCATCGCCACCGAGGCCGGCGCGACCGAGGTGAAACTCGCGCGCGACGAGGCCGAGCGCGCGCTGCTGTGGAAGGCGCGCAAACGCGCTTTCGGCGCGGTCGGCCGGCTCGCGCCCAACTACGCCACCCAGGACGGCGTGGTGCCGCGCACGCGGCTGCCCGACATCCTGCGCGTGATCACGATGCTCAGCCGCCACTACAAGCTCGCGATCGGCAACGTCTTCCACGCCGGCGACGGCAATATCCATCCGATCGTGCTCTATGACGAGCGCGATCCCGACCAGGTGCGGCGCGCGATCGAGGTCGGCCGCGAAATCCTGAAGGCCTGCGTCGAGATGGGCGGCAGCCTGACCGGCGAGCACGGCATCGGGGTCGAGAAGCAGCAGGAGATGCCGCTGCTGTTCGCGCCCGAGGATCTCATCGTGATGAGCGAGCTGCGCCGCGTGTTCGATCCCACCGGACACGCCAACCCCAACAAGATCATCCCGCAACCCGGCGGCTGTGTCGAAGTCGCCGCGCCGCGCCGCCAAGTCCCGCTGTAGCCGGTGAGCGACGCCCAAGCCGACAAGGTCGAGAACGCGATCCGCCGGACTGCTGGGCGCCGAGGGCGTGCGCCGGCCGCGCGGACGCGAAACCCTGGCCGCGCGGATAATCGCCGAACCGCGCGACAGCGACGAAATCGCCGCGCTGGTCCGTCAATGCGAACGCCAAGGCGAAGCGGCCCGACCACGCTCGCGCCGCTCGGCGCCGCGCGCACGCTCGGCGAAATCCGCCGCGCGCCCGCGATGCTCGGCGTCTCGCTCGCCCGCATGGACCGCATAGTCGCCTACGAGCCCGAAGACATGACGGTGATCGCCGAGGCCGGGATGACGCTCGGCGCGCTCAACCAGCGCCTGGCGAGCACGGACAGCGCCTGCCGCTCGACCCGGCCAATCCCGGCGCAACCACGCTCGGCGCGCTGATCGGCGCGTCGCAGGCCGGCCCGCTCAGGCTTTCCGAGGGCACGCCGCGCGACCTGCTGATCGGCGTGCGCTTCGTCGGCCACGAGGGACGCGCGGTGCACGGCGGCGGCCGGGTAGTCAAAAACGTCGCCGGCTATGATTTGATGAAGGTGATGACCGGATCATTCGGCACGCTCGGAATAATCACGGAGGCGGCTTTCAAGCTGCGGCCGATTCCCGAGGGCTACACGATAGGCATCGCGCCGTTCGCGCGCGCGGCCGACGCGTTCGGCGCGGCGCTCAAGCTTCACGACGCGCTGCCGCTGGTGCACGTCGAGGTGCTGAGCCCCGCGCTCGCCGCGCGCTTCGGCCATCCGGACGCTTTTCTGCTGCTGGCGGCGATCGCCGGCAGCGCTTCCGAGTTGGACTATCAGCGCGGCCATTTCGGCGGCCTTGCCGGCGCCGTCTTCACCGATGGCGCGCGCGCCATCGAGACCTATGAGCGATTGCGCGATCTCGAATTCGCGCCCGCCGCGATCGCCGCCCAACTCGCTACGGCGCCGGCCGAGCTTTGTCGATGCGTCGAAGCCGCGGGCGCGGAGTTCCGCGCGCACGCGGCATGCGGCGTCGCGCAAATCTTCATCGGCGGCGAGCTTGAACCCGGTAAAGGCGCGCGAGACGCTCGCTCGATGGCGCGCCGCGGCGCACGCCGCGCATGGGCATCTGCGGCTGCTCGCGGCCGCGCCGGCGTTGCGATCGCATCTGGAATTTTTCGATGAGCCGCCCGCCGGCGCGCTCAAGCTGATGCGCCGGCTCAAGGCCGCCTTCGATCCGGCGGGAGTTTTCAACCCCGGATGTTTCGTCGGGGGACTTTGATGGGGGATGCCGAGACACGGGAAACGGTTGCCGCGCCGCGTCCCGGCCCGGTGCGCGACGTGGTCGAATACGACCTGTTGTTCGATTGCGTGCACTGCGGACTGTGCCTGGAGTCGTGCCCGACCTACCTGCTGACGCGGGCCGAGATGGATTCGCCGCGCGGGCGGATCTACCTGATGAAGTCGCTCGCGCAGGGGCGGATGACGCTCGACGACGACGTCGTGCGCCATCTCGACTCGTGCCTGGGATGCCGCGGATGCGAGACCGCTTGCCCCTCGGGCATTCATTACGGACGGCTCCTGGAGCGGGCGCGCGACTTCGTCGATCGCAACCATCGGCGCGGGTTCGATCGACGCGCTGCGGCATGCGGCGGTCCGCTTCATCTTTCCGTATCCGGCGCGGCTCCGCGCGATGCTCTGGCCGTTGCGCGTCGCCGAGCGGCTCAAAATGCGCGGCGTGGTCCGCCGGCTCATGCCGCGTGCGCTGCGCGAGTGGATCGACCTGGTGCCGGAGCTGACGCGAGGCCTCGCCGGTTTATCCTGAAGCAACGACGCGGCCAAACTCCGACGGCCCCATCGCGGTGGTGCATCACGGATGCGTCGCGGAAGTGCTGACGCCCTCGGAGAATCGCAACACGGAGCGCGCGCTGGCGGCGGCCGGCTATCGCGTCGTGCAGCTCGCGTCCTACGGTCTGTTGCGGCGCGCTCGACCTGCACGACGGCAACCTGCCGCGCGGACTCGATTTCGCGCGCCGCAACGTGCGGGCGCTCAAACAATCCGGCGCGCCAGCGATCGTCTCGGCGGCCTCGGGATGCGCCGCGGCGATCGCGTCGTACGGCGAGCTATTGAAGGATGACCCGGAGCTGGCCGAGCGACGCGCGCGAGGTCTCGGCGCGCGCGACCGATCTGAGCACGCTGCTGCTCGCGCGCGGCAAACCGGCGGGCACGGCTCGAATGCGCCGTGACGTATCATGACTCGTGTCATCTGGTGCACGGGATGGGCGTGCGCGAGGGGCCGCGCAAACTGCTGGCTTCGATCGCGGGCGTGCGGCTGGTCGAGATGGCGGAGTCCGACCTGTGCTGCGGCTCGGCCGGGAGCTACAACCTGCTCGAAGCCCGACGATGGCGCATCAACTGGCGCGGCGCAAAGCCGACAATATCGAGGCGACCGGCGCCGACTACGTCGTGCTGGGCAATCCCGGCTGCGAATTCCAGATCGCGGCGGAGTTGCGCCGGCGCGGTTCGCGGATCCGGGTGATCCATCTCGCGGATTTTCTCGCGCTGGTCGCAAGCTCCGGCGCGTAAGCCGTTCTGCCGCGGCGCCAGTAGCGATCGCCGACCGCTGACGAATACTGCTGATTGGAAGAAGCGTGAAGGGCGAGCCGTGAAAGAGGCTCGCGCTGCGAGCTTTGCTACTACTCTAACGACGGATCGAGATCGATAATCTGGCCGGGCTGCGGTCCGGGAACCATATCAGCGAGGTCGGCATCCTTGTCCTTGGCCACTCCAGACGGAGTCTGCCGTTCGGTGACGCGTTTGACCCGGCGCTGTTCCTTGTCCTGTTGCTTTTGCCGACGAAGCTGTTCTCTGCGGCGTTTTTCCAACTGGTCGCCTCTTCGAGCGGCCGCCGTCATCGGCTCGCCAGGAGCGGCCGACGCTGTCGGGCTCGAAGATTTGCGTGCGCTAAAAACAACGGGGGCGGGGCTCGGCCCGCCCCCGTTTCGATCGACTGTTACCAGCGATCGCGGCCGCGATTTCCACCGCCGCCGCCGCCACCGCCCCGGTTGCCGCCGCCGCCACCGCCGAAGCTGGACTCACGAGGCTTGGCCTCGTTGACCTTGATGTTGCGGCCCTTCAGCTCAGTCTCGTTGAACTGCTGAATTGCCTTGGCAGCATCATCCGCACTAGCCATCTCGACAAAACCGAAACCCTTTGACTGGCCCGAAAACTTGTCGGTGATGATCGCGACGCTCTGCACCTGTCCTACTTGTGAAAACAGCTGCTGCAGGTCGTCATTGGTTACTGCGTAGGCCAGATTGCCTACGTACAATTTGCTGGGCATCAATTGCCCTCCGTTGGTATTTGTCGGGAAGCTCTCGAACAGAGGACCCGGGCTCATTCCCGGGAGTTTGATAGGGAACACTCCGACCGTTACGCAATCAAGCTTATGCTTTTCCGCGAAGCAATGGAAGAGCCTCTGAATACCCTATCGTATTCGGATCAGGGACGCTACGGGTCGCGCGTGACCACGATTCCGCTGCCACGCATCATCGGCGAGCCATCGATCGCGCATACCGCCGCCGCACCGGGGACTTGCCGGCGCTCGGCGCGCCCGGTCACCTGGAACACCGCCTCGGCAATATGCCCCATCCCATGCAGCCTTCCTTCGCTCAGACTGCCGCCGAAAGTATTCACCGGCAGTTCGCCCTCCAGCGCGATACGGCCGTCCTGGATGAACGCGTAGGCCTCGCCCCGCTTGCAGAAGCCGGCCGCCTCCAGCCAGTAGAGCGTGGACGGGCTGAAGCCGTCGTACAACTGCGCGGCGTCCATGTCGGTGGGGCCGAGTCCCGCCGACGACCACAACTTGCCCGCGAGCGACTGCCCGTTGATGACGTAGTCGTCGAGCGTGTAGAAGAGCAGCGCTGCGCCGGCTCGACGGTGTTCTGGCCGTGGCCGGCGATGTAGGCCGGCGGATGGCGCAGATCGCGCGCGCGCTCGGCGCTGGTCATCACCAGCGCGACGCAGCCCTCGACCGGCACGTCGCAATCGAACAGGCAAAACGGCTCGGCGATCGGGCGCGCGGCGAAATAGTCCTCGCGGGTCATCGGCTTGGTGTAAAAGAACGCGCGCGGATTGAGGTTGGCGTTGCGCCGCGAGTTCACCACGAAGGTGCAGAGATGCTCGCGCGTGGCGCCGTACTGATGCATGTAGCGCCGCCACGCCATCGCGTGCGACTGGATCACGCCGACGCATCCAAAGGGCGCGAGGAACTGCGCGTCGCCCGCGGCACGCGCGCCGCTGAACGCTCCGTAGCTGCGCGGCTGATGCAGCGCGCGCCAGATGAGCACGTAGTCGCAGGCGCCGGCCATCAGCGCGTGCGCGCCCTCGATTACCGGGGCCGCGATCATCCCGGTCTCGATCTGCGCGTACCATCGCACGTCGGGCGCGAGCGCCAGATGGTTGATGATCCAGGCGACGCTCACGATATCGACGCCGTCGCGGGTGCCGGCGCCCAGAAACGGCGCCTCGGGATAAGTCGCAAGCCCGTCGATCTGCTGCGGGCTCAACCCCGCATCCGCGATCGCTTCACGGCAGGCGTCGAGCGCGAGCAATCCCAGCGGCCGCTTGGACTGGCGCACCAGCTCCGAGTAGCCGATCCCGACGATCGCGGTCTTGCCCTTGCCGTGCCACATCGCCACGCCCCTCCGCTCCGCTCAGACCGGCCTGAACTGCGCGAGCACCAGGTCCGGGCCGCGCTCCTCGAACCAGACTTCGACGCGGTCCGCCGATTCGGATTTTGTCCAGCTCCGCGTGCGGCAGAGTTGGAAACCATGAAGAGCATCGGCTGCTCCTCGAGCTCGACTACGATATTGACGTACGGAACCTCGCCCTCGAAACCGGCGACGCTCGGCTGATGCATCACGGTGAAGGTGTAAATCGTGCCGCGGCCGGAGACCGGCGCGAACTCCAGGCGCTGCGAGGAGCAGCGGTCGCAAGTGGGGCGCGGCGGATGGTTGTAATACCCGCAATCGGCACATCGCTGCACCACGAGCCGATGCTGCTTTCGCCGCGTCCCAGAACGGCTGCGAGAGTTCGTCGGCAACGGGAACTGGTTTTTCGCTACGGGCCGCCATCGGATCATCTCTTTCGCGACGCCGCACAGGCCGGCGCGGCAATCACGCATCCATTTTTAGCAGGTTTTGCTATAGCAGGTTTGGCGGCGCGAGTGTCAGCGCCGCGCGACGCCGACCGTGTCGTCGCGGCACTCTACTGGTATCGTGCGGCCGCGACGGTCGCGCTCGAAGCGGGAAAATATCTGCGCCGCGCCCATAGCGCCACGTCGACCAGGCCGATCATCACCGGCACTTCGATTAGCGGCCCGATTACCGCGGCGAAGGCGGCGCCGCTGTCGATACCAAAGGTTGCGACCGCCACCGCGATCGCCAACTCAAAGTTGTTCGACGCGGCGGTGAACGACAGCGTGGCCGTTTGCGGATAGGTGGCGCCGGCCTTGTAGCTCAGCATGAACGAGAGCCCGAACATGATCGCGAAATAGAGCAGCAGCGGGATCGCGATGCGCACCACGTCCAGCGGCAGCCGAACGATCGCCTCGCCCTTGATCGAAAACATCACCACGATCGTGAACAGCAGGAAGATCAGGGTCAGCGGGCTGATTTTCGGAACGAAATGTTCCCGATACCAGGCCTTACCTTTGAGCCCGACCAGAATTTTCCAGGTCGCCAGCCCCGCGACGAACGGTACGCCGAGATAAATGCCGACGCTTTCGGCGATGTCGCCGATCGTCACGTGAACGATGGCTCCGCCAAGGCCGAGCCATCGCGGAATCACCGTCACGAAGACGAATGCGTAGATCGAAAAGAACAGCACCTGGAAGATCGAGTTGAACGCCACCAGGCCCGCGCAATAGTCGTTGTCGCCGTCGGCGAGGTCGTTCCACACGACCACCATCGCGATGCATCGTGCCAGGCCGATCATGATGAGTCCCACCATGTATTCCGGCCGGTCGCGCAAAAAGATAACTGCGAGCGCGAACATCAGGATCGGCCCGATGATCCAGTTCTGCACCAGTGAGAGGCCGAGAATCTTCCAGTTGCGGAAAACGTCGCCCAGTTCGTCGTAATTCACCTTCGCCAGCGGCGGGTACATCATCAGGATGAGCCCGGCGGCGATCGGGAGCGAAGTCGTGCCGATGCTGAGCCGGCCGAAAGCCGCCTTGATGCCGGGCCACGCGTAGCCCAGCGCCACGCCGGCCGCCATCGCAAGGAAGATCCACAGCGTGAGATAGCGGTCGAGGAGGGATAATCTCGGCAGTCTTGGCGTGTTCGCAAGCCTTAGAGTGGCGCTCAATTTCGTCGCTCCTATCCTCAGGGCAGGATTGTTTAACACTGCCGTAACACGCGAGCGCTGGTAAGAGCTTTCAGATTATTCAATGATTCCATATATATGGAATCATGACAAAGGAAACCGTCATCGCCGCATTGGCCGCCCTCGCGCAGGAGACTCGCCTGGACATCTTCCGGGCGCTGGTCGAGAGAGGTTCGGAAGGCATGCCAGCCGGAGAAATTGGTGAGCGCCTGAACTTGCCTTCGCCTACGCTCTCATTCCATCTCAACCAGCTCAGGCATACCGGCCTCGTGACGTCGCGCCGGCAGAGCAGGCGGATCATCTACGGCGCCAAGTTCCGCACGATGAACAGCCTGATCGAATATCTGACCGAGAATTGCTCCGCGGGTCCGGCAGACAATGCGATTCACGGTCGTCCAAAAAGCGTAGCGTCCGGGCGCGAGTTCAACGTTCTTTTTCTGTGCACGAACAACTCGGCCCGCAGCATCATGGCGGAATGCGCGATGAATCGATGGGGCGCCGACAGGTTTCACGCTTTCAGCGCCGGCAGCAAGCCGCGCGGCGCCGTACATCCGATCACGCTCGGGGCGCTGAATGAATTGAAATACGAGACCGGGAACTTGCGGAGCAAGGACTGGAACGAGTTCGCCCAGCCGGACAGCCCGCCGCTCGATTTCGTTTTCACTCTCTGCGACCGCGCCGCCGCCGAGATTTGTCCGACCTGGCCAGGCCAGCCGATAAGAACGCATTGGGGCGTGCAGGATCCGGTTGCGGTCGCCGGTACGAGTGGCGCTACACGAAAGGCATTCGTCAAGGTCTACACCGAACTGGAGCAACGAATCAGGATCTTCACCGCTCTTCCGATCGAAACGCTCGAGCGTTTCGCCCTTGAACGCTGGGTTGCGGAAATCGGCAAATTGAACCTGGCGGCGTGATGGAGACAGGGGCAGCCATGCCGGTGCGGTTGGGAATAAACGGCTTCGGACGCATGGGGCGCCTGGCGCTGCGCGCCGCATTCGATAACCCCCAAATTAAGATCGTCCATATCAACGAGTTGAAAGGCGGTCCCGAGACCGCGGCTCACCTGCTCGAATTCGATAGCGTGCATGGTCGATGGCGCGTGCCGATAACCCCGGAAGCGCACGGACTCAGGATAAACGGCGATCGCATCGCGTACAGCGACTTCGACGCTCCGGGCAAAGTGCCGTGGGACCAAGCCGGGGTCGAAATCGTTCTCGAGTGTTCGGGCAAGTTCCTTACTCCGGAGGAATTGGAACCGTATTTCGAGCGGGGCGTGCGCAAAGTCGTCGTGGCGGCGCCGGTCAAGCAGGGCGCGCTCAACGTCGTGATGGGCGTCAACGATCAGTTGTACGACCCTGAGTTGCACCACATAGTCACCGCCGCCTCGTGCACCACCAATTGCCTGGCGCCCGTGGTCAAAGTCATCCAGCAAACGCTCGGCATCCGCCACGGCGTCATCACCACTATCCACGACGTGACCAATACCCAAACGATCGTGGACCTGCCGCACAAGGATCTGCGGCGGGCGCGATCCGCGCTGATGTCGCTGGTGCCTACCACGACCGGGTCGGCTACCGCCATCGGCCTCATCTATCCGGAGCTGCAAGGAAAACTTAACGGCATAGCGGTTCGTGTCCCTCTGCTAAACGCCTCGCTGACCGACTGCGTCTTCGAGGTCGCGCGATCGACTACCGCAGTGGAGGTCAACAAATGCTTGCGGGCGGCGGCGGAGGGGGAACTCCGCGGCATCCTGGGTTTCGAGGAACGTCTGTTCGGCGTCAACTATTTTTGCCGATAAGCGACAAGTATTTTTGCCGGTGGTCGCCAGGTTAACTGGTCCTTTTGTCCGATAAGATCGAGGGCGGTCACTGCGATACTCAGATTTGGCCCACCCCTGGTTGAGTTCCTCCTTTTCTGAAGAGAGATTGTAATTGTCTGGTCTTTTCGTTGGTGCGCGTTAGGAGACGCGCGCAGCGCGCACCTTGCGCGATCAGCGTTACTAACGCGCTCCACCAGCATCGACTTCATCGAATCAACCTGGGCTCGCATCGACGGCTTCGCCGGGCTGGCCAGCATCGGTGCGACGACGCTTCCGAGTCCGGTAGCTGGGAACATTGAACTCCAGGATGGTCGCGTGATGGACCAGCCGATCGATCGCGGCCGCGGTCGCCATAGGGTCCTTGAAGATCCGTTCCCAGTCGCTGAACACCAGGTTACTGGTGACCAGCATGGAGCGCCGCTCGTAGCGTTCCGCGATCAGAGTGAACAGGACTTCCGCCTCTTCGGGGCTCTGTTTGACGTAGCCAATATCATCCAGGATCAACAGCTCGATCGAATCGAGCCGCCGCAGCTTTTGCGGCAGCATCAGATCGCGCTTGGCGGCGAGCAGTTCCTGCACCAGCTGATAGGCGGGACGGAACAGCACCGAATGGCCCAACTCAATGAGCGCGTTGCCGATCGCGCAGCCGGCGTGGCTCTTGCCCACTCCGGGCAGACCAAAGGCCAGCGCGTTCTCGGCCCGTTCCAGGAACTCGCCGCGTGCCAACTCTCGCAGCTTGCGCATCAGCGGCGCGGGCAGCGTGCCCGCGTCCAGTGTCTCGAAGGTTTTGCCGGGTGGAATCTGCGCGGCGCGGCGCAGGCGCGTGATCTTGCGCTGCTCGCGCGCTTCGGCCTCCATCTCCAGTACTTCCAGAACTAGCAGCAGCGCGTCGCGATGGCCGGCGTTCTCCAGGCGCGGACCTAGTTCCGGTGCCGCGGTGCTGAGATTGAAACCGGCGAGCAACTGGGTAGTGCGTTCGACGACATCGATCTGAGCGGCTTTCATGATGCTGCTTCCGCCAGCAACGCGTCGTAGACCTTCAGGTCCGGCGCGCCGATCATGACCGTCGGAACGATCGGCCGCTCAGGTCTGACCGTATGACGAACCCGGTCCGCGTCGAATCGCTCGCCGCCATCCAGCAGCTCGTCCAGGGCCTGCTCCACCAGCTGCTCGCCGCTAACCGCCGCCAGGTAAAGGATTCGCACGTACTCCGGATCGGCCCGCTCGCTGTGGAAGCCGCGCAGCGCATCGTAGGTGCGTCGGAAGACGAGACTCGGGAACAACTCCTCGCGCCAGCGGTAGCGAGCAAAGGCGCCGGGCTTCTTCACCAGCGACCAGATCACGTGATGATAATCGATCCGCGCCCAGCGCTGCCCGCGCCGCCGCGGCAGCCGCTCCACCAGCTTACCCGCGTAGTACACCTCGAGTTGATCGTGATGGAGATGGACTCGGACTCGTTCGCCGATTAATCGCGCCGGAACCGAATAGGTGTGGTTAACTACCCGGATCGTGCTCCAGCGGCGGACCATGACTGTGAACGTGGTATATGCGGGCAACGCGATCACCGGCAGCGGGCGCAGATGTCCTCGCTCCTCGACCAGTTTCTCGCCGCGCAGCGCGTTGTGTTCGCGCTCGATCACTTCGCGAACCCAGCGCTGATACTCGTCCACTGATGGAAAGTCGTGGCTGCCGCGCAGCACCAGCATCTGCGCCAAGATCGACTTGGTCCGCCGATGCGCCTGCTCGACCACCCCATTCTCGTGGGCTTTGCGCGGGAAGATTCGGGTGGACTTCAGTTCGTAATGATCCAACAGACTCTGGTAACGCCGGGTGAGGGCTCGGCCACCGCTGACCGGCAGTTCATGCGTCGCCGCCGATAGATTGTCAGAGCGCAACACTTCTACCACGCCGCCCAGCCGCCAAAGCGCCTCCTGCACCCCGAGCAGCAGCGCTTCGTAGCTTTCGCTCAACGCCACCGTCGGCCAGCGCCAGCCGCTGAAGCTCAATACCAACTCAAAGAGCAGATGCTCGAACGGTGCACCACCGATCGTCACGCCGAGTTCGTCGCAGTTGGTGAAGTCGTAGGCCGCTTCGCGTCCGGGCAGATGTTCCTGGGGAAAGAACACTTCCTTGTCCGGCCCGTTCAACGCCCGCCATTGCCGGATCCGCCGCTGTAGCGTGCGCAACTGGCCTTCGCTGAACTGCCCCGGATGCCGGCGGTTCAATTCCGTCAACAGCGTGGTCGCCTCCAATACACCCTTGGAGTCTTCCGCCAACAGCGGCTCCACTTCGCTCTCAAATACCTCGGCAAACGGATCCTTCCGCGTTCGCCAGGTGTGCGGCTTATGCCGCTGCGACGGAAGCAATCCGTGCTCCCACTTGCGCGCGCTCCGCACGCTCATTCCAGCTGCTGCCGCCGACGCCTCCTGTGTCTTGCCTGCCATCCGTCTTCTCCGCAACACCCCGACCTGCGCGTCCTTCATCATGGAGCTTCACCGCCTGGCTCCACTTCTCTCGCGCGCCGCCGGGACGGCCACAACCGGCAAATCTAATTGTCGTTAGCCGGCAAATTTAATTGTCGTTGATCAGAACGTCCGCTGGTCTCAGTCGACTTCGTCAACGATCCACGATCCTCGATCGTCGACGGCCCTTCGACCATGGTCGTGGACGGCACGCAAGTCAAAATTCTGGCCTGGTACGACAACGAGTGGGGCTACGTAAACCGGCTGATCGAGTTGGCGACGAAGATCGCCGCGAGCCTGCCTTCGGTGCGGCGCAGCGCCGCGGCGGTGTAGGACAGTGGAAGTGAGAAACGCCGGACGCAACTATGCCCTGGTCACCGGCGCCTACTGGGGTTTCACGCTCACCGACGGCGCTCTCAGAATGCTGGTGCTCTTGCACTTTGACCGGCTTGGGTACAGCGCGGTCGAGATTGCTTTCCTGTTCCTGTTCTACGAATTTTTCGGCATCGTCACGAACCTGCTCGGCGGCTGGATAGCCGCCCGTTCCGGATTGAAAGTCACCCTATACGGCGGGTTGCTTCTGCAAATCATCGCCTTGATCATGCTCGCCTTCCTGCAGCCGGCCTGGGCTCGACTGACCTCGGTCGCCTACGTCATGGCGGCACAGGCGCTCTCCGGAATCGCGAAAGACCTGACCAAGATGAGCGCCAAAAGCGCCATCAAGGTCGTGGTCCCGGAAGGCGAGGACGGCGCCCTCTTCAAATGGGTCGCTCGCCTCACCGGATCCAAGAATGCGCTCAAGGGAGCCGGCTTCTTCCTCGGGGCGGCGCTGCTGACCGCACTTGGATTTGCAGGGTCTCTCGTCGCGATGGCCGCGGGGCTCACGATCGTTCTGCTAGGCACCGTCGGCGCGCTTCCGAGCGGAATGGGAAAGGCCAAGTCGAAAGTCAAATTTACGACTTTGTTCTCGAAAAGCGTGGCGGTGAACTGGCTTTCGGCCGCGCGGCTGTTTTTGTTCTCTGCGCGCGATGTCTGGTTCGTCGTCGGGCTGCCAGTGTTCCTCGCGTCGACGCTTGGATGGTCCTTCATGCAGGTCGGCGCGTTCGTCGCCGCCTGGTTTGTTGGCTACGGCATGATCCAGGCAATCGTGCCAGAACTTCTCCGTCAATTGGGCGCGCGGCAGGGCGTGACCGGAGACACGGCCCGCCTCTGGGCTTTCGTGCTAACCGTTATTCCGATTGCTTTGGCATCCGCCCTTGAGCTTGGGGCACGGCCGGCCCCTGCACTCATGATCGGGCTAACGATCTTCATGGTCGTCTTTGCGATCAATTCCGCCGTGCACTCGTACCTGATCCTCGCCTACTCGGATGACGATGAGGTGGCGACCAACGTGGGCTTCTATTACATGGCCAACGCCGGCGGCAGACTTTTAGGCACACTGTTATCCGGTGTGATTTTCGAAGCCTATGGATTTGTGGGCTGTCTGTTTGCCTCGGCCGCTCTGGTGCTTGCTGCCGGTGTTTTGTCCTTCAACTTGCCGAGTGCACGGGCAATTCCGCTTACGGTCAGACTGAAAGAGGCTGACGCCTAGGCCGAGGTCTCGCTTCGTAAACGCGGGACCTGGAGCACGCGCGCCAGGTCCAATAGCTCTCGCAGCGATTAAAGCTGTCGACGGAGAAGCTCGTGAAGACCAAAGCCAGGTTGAAAATAGCATCCGCGGTTTTCCTGCTCACTCTATCGCTCGCATCAATGCCGATTGCTGGCGCACAAACGGATCGGCTAGCGATCAATGGCGATGGCTCGACCTTCGCCTATCCGATGTACAGCAAATGGATCGATGAATATCAGAAGGACAATCCAGCCGTGCATTTTACATACGTGTCGAACGGCTCGGGCGCAGGCATCCATGACGTTATGATGGGGACCGTCGACTTTGCCGGCACTGACGGTCCACTGAACAAGGTCCAGATGTTGGACTTCAGCACTCACCGGAACTGCGAGGTGCTGCACTTTCCGACCGCGATAGGAGCGGACGTGCCAATTTACAATGTGCCGGGAGTCACTGGAGGTCTCAATTTCACTCCACAGGCGCTCGCCGGCATATATCTGGGAAAAATCACCAAATGGAACGATCCCGAGATCGCCAAACCCAATCCGAACGTATCGCTGCCCGCCAACGATATTGTGGTTGTCCGCCGGCAAGACGGAAGCGGGACCACCTACGTATGGACTGACTATCTAACTAAAGTCAGCGCGGACTGGCAGCAGCGCGTAGGGACGGGAGTTTCGGTCATATGGCCGGTCGGGCTCGCCGCCAAAGGCAACCAAGGCGTTGTGCAGGTGGTCGCACACACGCCTTATTCTATCGGCTATTCCGAGCTCACGTATGCGATTCGAAATCGATTGTCCTATGGGAGCGTCGCTAACCGCAGCGGCCAATTCATCAAGGCCAATCTTGCGAGCGTGACGGCCGCTGCCGCCGGAGCGGCGGACAAAATGCCTGAGGACTTTCGCATCTCGATTACCGACGCGCCAGGTCAGGACGCCTATCCTATTTCGAGCTTCACCTGGATGCTGATCCCTTCTGTTATCGGTGACGCAGCAAAACGCACCGCGCTCATAGGATTTCTGCAGTGGGGTTTGACCAAGGGCCAGGATTACCTCGAACCTTTGTTCTATGCACGGATCCCCAGCGCAGTAATCGCCAAGGAAAAGAAGGCAATCGCCAAGATAAGGTCGTCCAGCGGAAGCGAAGCGGCTGCGAGACACGTCGAAAGTTGTTGCCACGCGAGACGCCATGACGCGATAGCGGCCTCGGCCATCAGAATTGCCGGCTTATGACTAAGACCGCGCTCGCTTGAAAGCCTTCCGGATCGTCGTCTCATGGCTTGCAGGCAGCGGCTTGATCTCTCCTATATTTCTATGATACTAGAATTGTCGTAATGGTACGGCGAGTCGAACAGTTCAGCGCCTTGGGGCAAGAGGACCGGCTGGAGATCTTCCGCTTGTTGGTCCGCGCGGGACCGGAAGGCAATTGCGTGGACGATATCAAGCGGCGGCTCAAGATGCCGGGCTCCACTCTTTCTCATCATCTGTACGCGCTGACTCGTTCCGGCCTGCTGAGCGCACGGCGCTCCGGTCGCTTCATCTTTTACGCCGTGAACTGGCGCGAGACTGCAAGCCTGATTCGCTTTCTCACCGAGGATTGCTGCGCCGAGATGCATACAAAGCTCGCTCAGACCGCTGGCTCGAAGACGCCAGATAAAGGTGGCGCCAATGAGGATTCGTGCTGCGGAGAGGATCAACCGGCCGCTCCAAGAACCAGGCGCAGGCGGCCCTAAAGCTGCGGGAGGCAAGAAAATGGGAGACCAGTCTTCGATAAAAGAACAGGTCAGGGAAAATTACGCGCGTGCCGCTCGGCGCGTCTCGACCCAGGACGGCGGCTGCTGCGGCACCGCCGCCCCCTGCGGCAATCCGATCACCTCGAACCTTTACGCCGACAGCGAGACCGGGGCACTGCCGACGGAAGCGGTCGCCGCGTCGCTCGGATGCGGCAATCCAACCGCGCTCGCCGAGCTGAAAGCCGGGCGAGACAGTGCTCGACCTCGGCTCCGGCGGCGGCATCGACGTGTTGCTCTCGGCGCGCCGCGTCGGCCCGGCGGGCAAGGCTTACGGACTCGACATGACCGACGAGATGCTCGCCCTGGCGCGCGAGAACCAGCGCAAGGCCGGCGCGCAGAATGTCGAGTTCCTGAAGGGCGAGATCGAAAACATCCCGCTGCCCGACAATTCGGTGGACGTGATCATCTCGAATTGCGTGATCAACCTCTCGGGCGACAAGGACCGCGTACTGGCCGAGGCGTTTCGCGTGCTGCGTCCCGGCGGCCGTTTCGCGGTCTCGGACGTGGTGGTGCGCGGCGAGGTCCCGGCCGCCATCCGCCGCAGCGTGCGAGCTATGGATCGGATGCGTCGCCGGAGCGCTGGAGGAATCCGAGTACCGGGCGAAGCTGAGCGGCGCCGGATTTGAACAGGTCGAGGTCGAGCCGACCCGCATCTACCGCGCGGAAGATGCCACCGAGTTCTTCGCCCGCGCAAATCTCGACATCGAAAAAATCGCGCCGATGGTCGAGGGCAAATTCATGAGCGCCTTCGTCCGCGCCCGCAAACCAATCTCGTAGAGCTGCTTCGTCGCAACGTTCGAAAATATCGAGATGGCCTATACGACTCTTACTTTTGCGGTATGCCTCTTCGGGGAAATTCTCGTTGGCAATCCAGCATCGTGGCGAAGTGAACAGACTCATGCAGAACAATTTCGAATCTGAGTTGTTGGTGACGACTGATTGGTTGACGGCACATCTTGACGATCTCGACATCCGCGTCGTTGATACGCGCAAGGGCGACGGCTACGACATAGCGCACATACCGCGCGCAGTCCGTTATCCGGCGCCCACCACCCCGTTCCTCAAGGAAAACGGTCGCGTGCCGAGCGCTGAGAGATTTGCCGCGCTCATGTCAGAGATGGGGATCGGCGACGCGAGGCTCGTGATCGCCTACGATGACGGCAACAATCTTTTCGCCGCGCGGTTGTGGTGGACGCTCAATTATTACGGGCATCGTCAGGTGAGGCTGCTCAATGGCGGTTGGGATTTGTGGGTTGCGGAAGGGCGCGCTGTCGCAGGTGCGCCCGCAAGTCCGAATCCCGCTAGCTTTACTCCAAAAATCGACGAGAGCTGGATCGCTGAATGGGAGCAGGTGCGCGCGGCGATCAAAAATCCGGCCTGCAGCATTCTCGATGTTCGCGCGGACAAGGAATGGACTGGCGAGGACCCGATGGGAACGAAGCGCGGCGGACACGTTCCAGGCGCAGTTCACTTGGACTGGCGCGAGACGATTGATCAAGCTAGCAAATGTTTCAAGCCCGAATCGGCGCTGCGACAGATGTTCGCGCAGGCAGGGCTCTCGCCGGATAAGGAAGTTATCACGTACTGCCAGGGTGGCATCCGGGCAGCCCACACCGCATTCGCCCTGCGGTTGGCCGGCTATGAACAGGTGCGAAACTACGAGCGTTCGTGGTACGAATGGGGCAACCGCGAGGACCTTCCAATCGAGTGCCCGCGAGGCACCGCGAAGTGAGGGGGCTGCTCTTCCTGTGCGTCCGGAACTCCGCCCGGAGCCAGATGGCGGAAGGGCTAGCGCGCAGGATTTTCGAAAGCGCCGTGCGCGTTCAAAGCGCCGGCTCGCGACCGGCCGGAGTTGATTCGCTCGCGGTCGCTGCGATGGCGGAGATTGGGATCGACATTTCCGCTCAGACATCGGTGCGGAGGAGAATCGCTGCGCGTTGATCCTTCGACTCGCGCGGCGCTCGCTCAGGATGACGGAGAAGGGGTGGCTTGCGCTCAGCGGCGGCTCCGCGCGCGAGTGGGCGGCGCCTTACGCGAGATAGCCGGCGTGCTGCAAATATTCCGCGAGCAGCACCGCGCCGCGCCCCGCGCCCATCGCCGCGTTGTGCGTGACCAGCACGTACTTCACCCCGTTGGGCAGGACTTCATCGGTGCGGATCCGTCCGACCGAAGTCGTCATCCCGCGCTCGGCGTCGCGGTCCAGCCGCGGCTGCGGGCGCATCGGGTCACGATGCACGGTAATCATGTGCCGCGGCGAGTTGGGCAGGCCGAGCGCGGTGAATTCGCGCCCGAAACTTTCGAACGCCTCGCTTACCGCGTCGATCCCAGCCGCCTTCTTCAGCGACACCGCGACCGCCTCGGTATGCCCATTGAGCACCGCGGCGCGCGTGCAGGTCGCGCTCACGCGAAGCGGCAGTTCGGCGATGCCGCCTTCGGCCATGCGGCCGAGGATTTTGCGCGTCTCGAGCATCACCCGCTCCTCTTCGCGCGGGATGAACGGGATGACGTTCTCGACGATGTCGAGCGCGGGCAGGTCGCGTCCGGCGCCCGAGATACCCTGCATCGTCGTCACCATCGTGGCCTCGACGCCGAAACGCGCATCGAGCGCCTTCAGCGTGATCGCAAGGCCGGTCGCGGTGCAGTTGGGCAGCGTCGCGATATAGCCTTTCCATCCGCGGCGCCGGCGCTGCTCGTTCACTAGCGCGAGATGGTCGAGGTTGACGCCGGGGATCAACAGCGGCACGTCGGGCTCCATCCGATGCGGCCGGGCGGTGCTGATGGTTGGAACCAGGGCGGCGTAAATCGGCTCCAGCTCGCGCGCGGCCTCGGATTCGACCGCGGCAAACACCACGCCAATCCCGTCGAGGCCTAGCGACTTCGCGTCCTGCACTTCGAGGCCAAGCGCTTCGGCCGGCGGCTCGCAACCGCCGACGTACCATCGCCGCACGCCGCTTTGCGCGTCGGTTATCGCCTCGGCAAAGGTCTTGCCCGCCGAGCGCTCGGAAGCGGCCAGCGCGGCGATTTCGAAATACGGATGGCCATCCAGAGCGGCCAGCACCTGCTGACCGGCAATTCCGGTGGCGCCAACGATTGCGGCTTTGATCTTCATCTCCAGGGTCGAGTATCTGAAAGTTTGGAGCTTAACAGATTATAGATGCCGGCCGGCGCGATCCATATGGCGCGCGGGGCCGGGCTGCCGGGGCGAACGCGGCGCGATCAGAGGCGCGGTCAGAATCGATTGACTAGCCAATCGCGGACCGTCTCGAGCAGTTCGTCTGCCGCCTCGGTAAAACGATGGCCGACGCCGGGAAAAAGCTTGAGCGTCCTCGGCTCCTGCGCGCGATCGTAAATCCGCTCGGAACATTCGTGCGGCAAAATCGTGTCGGCCGTGCCGTGCAGCAGCAACAGCGGACGCGGCGCGAGCTCGGCGACCACGTGCGCGCCCGCGAGCTGACTTGAAACCGCGATCACCGTCGTCACCATCGGAGCGAGCGTGCCCGCGTTGATCGCGACCGCGCCGCCGAAGGAATGGCCAATCAGCGCCGCGCGCTCGTACCGCATCGCCTTGAGAAACGTCAGCCCCGCCATCGTGTCGAGCACGCATTCGCCGAACTCGTTGGGCATCCGGTAATTGAGCCGCGCCACCGTGATTCCCAGCCGCGGCAGCTCCTGCCCCAGCCGCACGTAGAGCATCCCGGGGCCGTCGAAACCGCCGAGCGCGCCGCTGATGCAAAGCACGGCGCGGCCGGGAGTTTCAGCCGCGCGTACGTCAGGCGTACTTTCTTCGGGCGCATACACTTCGGGCGCATGCACTTCGGCGCATGCACTTCAGGCGCATGTATGATGATGGGGATCTCGCCCCGCGTGGTGCGCAATTTCAGGCGGCGCGCGCCGGCGATTTCGTCACCCGGATCGACGCCGACAATACGTAGGTTGAGTTCGTCGTCGCTCATCGCAGCTCGACGGGCGGCGGCGCCGGCAAAGCCGGCGCCGCTCTGGCGCGGCCCGCTTCAAGCGGCACATACATCGAGTTCACACATATAACGACGCGAGGCGGCGCAGCTCCGCCTGATAATTTTCCGGGCGCAATCCCGCCTCCAGCATCATGATGACGAAGCGATGCGCCCCGGCCGCCGCGTATTGCTCGAGCCCCGCGTGCACGTCGGCGCGCTCGCCGCGCAGCTCGCGCCGCATGATCGTGATGTCCATCCGGTCGAAGTCGCTGCCGGCCGCGGCGCATTCCGCGCGCAGTTTGCCGAGCTCATCCTTGAGCTGCGGCGGCGTCAGGAAAATCGGGCACCATCCGTCGCCCCATCGCGCGACCCAGCGCAGCGCGTTTTTGTCCTTGCTGCCGATGAGGACCGGCGGGCCACCCTTGCGCGCGGGCTTGGGGTAGCATCGCACCGGCGGAAATTTGATGTAGCGGCCGTCGAACGAGGCCTCGTCTTTGGTCCACAACTCGCGCATCGCGGCCACGTACTCGCGGGTCTGGGTCCATCGATGGGCAAAGTCGGCGCCCAGGATTTCCGATTCCTCGCGGAGCCATCCCGCGCCGATGCCGAGGAGCACGCGTCCGCCCGAGAAACGGTCGAGCGTCGCCAACTCATTCGCCGTCAGCAGCGGATTGCGCTCGGGCACCAGCAGCACTCCGGTGGCGACCATCAGGCGCGTGGTGGCGGCAGCCGCCATCGCCATCGCCACGAACGGATCGCAGATGTGGTAGTAGATTTCCGGGATGCCGCCCTCGCCGGGACGCGTCTCGGGCAGCGGCGTCGCGGTATGGACCGGCATCACCGAATGATCCGGCAGCCATAGCGACTCGAAACCGAGCGCCTCCGCGGCGCGGGCCAGGTCGGCCGGGTTGACGCTGCGCTCGTTAGGCGCGACCAGCAGTCCTATCTTCATTGAAATCCTCGAGCGAAAAGGTCGTTGCTCAGTGCGCGGCGACCTAACCCCCGGCCCTTTCCCTTGAGGGAGGGGAAGTAAAAATAGCTGGCGCTCTTGTGGCGCGCGGAGCTATTTTTTTGGTGCCGTTACCTCGGTGAAGGCACGGATCGCCTCGACCGCGCTCGGCACGCCGCTATACTGCGAGAGATGGAAAATCATCTCTTTGAGTTCGGTGTGCGTAATCCCGAGATTGAGCGCGCCGCGCATGTGAACCCTGAGCTCCGCCCCGCGCCCCAGCGCGACCAGCGCCGCCATCGTGATCATCGAGCGCGTCTTGATCGGCAGCCCGGGCCGGCTCCAGATGCCGCCGAACAGTTCGTCGTTGAGAAACTTGCCGAAGTCGGGGTCGAATCCGCTTAGGAAGTCGTTGCCCGCCTTGGCGCCCTTCTCGCCCCACAACTGGGTGCGTATCGCCATCCCTTTTTCATGCTTGTCGTCAGCCATCTCATTTCTCCTTTGAATAGTAAGTGTGAAATAGTAACTGGTAACTGTATAGTGCGCGCGGCGCAGGGCGCGCGGCTTACGACGAGCCGCGAACTTTGACCCCGGCGCGCTCTTCCTGGATCATGAACGAGGCCGACGAATCCTTCTCGCCCCAGCCCTTGTTCAGCGCTTCCAGGAAATCCTGCTCGGCATGCGCCGCCAGCGGCATCGGCACGTTGAGCTCGCGCGCAAGCTCGGTGGCGAGGCCCAGGTCCTTGCGCGCCAGCTTGAGCGCGAAGGTCGCGCGGTCGAAAGTGCCGCGAAACACCATCTTGGGCAGCGCCGCATTGAGCACCATCCCCTGCCCGTAAGCGCCGCCTTGCACCGCGCGCAGCAGCGCCTCGGGCGAGACGCCCGCCTTGACGCCCATCGTGAAGGCCTCGGCGAGCAACTGGGTCGAGCAAATCGCGATCATGTTGTGGACCAGCTTGGCGACCGAGCCGGCGCCGATGTCGCCGATGTAAGTCACCTTGTCGCCGATCGCGTCTAGCACCGGTTTGACTTCGTTGTAGTCGGCCTCGCTCCCACCGACCATCACGGCCAGCGTCGCCTTGCGCGCGCCGACCACGCCGCCGCTGACGGGCGCGTCGAGCATCCGGATGCCCCGCGCTTTGAGCCGCGCGTGGACCTGGCGCACCACCGTGGGCGAGTTGGTCGAAAGGTCGATGTAAAGGCTCCCCGGCGCCATCGCCGCGATTAGCCCGCCCTCCCCGAGCACCACCGCCTCGACCTCCTTGGGTCCCGGCAGCGAAGTGAAGACAACCTCGGCATCTTTGGCGGTGGCGGCCAGGCTGTCGGCCCACGTGGCGCCGCCGGCCAGATGCGGCTCGGCGACCTGGCGGCGGACGTCGTTGACCGTGACCTGGTGGCCCGCCTTCATCAGGTTGAGCGCCATCGAACCGCCCATGTTGCCGAGCCCGATAAATCCGATTCGCATAACTACCTCCCGTGCCGGAAAAATTGCGGCGTGCGACCCCCGCATAAAAGCTCCGGTGGCAAGCCCCCTTAAAGCATCGCTGACCGAATCCCGCAAGGAGAAGTGCCCGCCAGGAGAATTTAAGCTTTATGCAAAGAGAGATGAATCCGGACCTCGTTGTGGTACAAAGCGTAGTCTTTCACGCCGCCACGCAGGTGCGCCGCGCCTGAGCGGCGTCCAACCGGAGCCGGAACTTTTCGCCGCTTCAGAGGTAGAGCAATGCACGGCAAGAGATGGAGATGGATTGCGGTGGCCGCAATCGTCGTGAGCGTTTCGTCCTCGGGGGGCATTCCTGACGGCCATTGGAGCGCGTGCCTTGCGCAGGCCCAGTCAGCCGGATCCTCAGCCGAGCCCGCAGCGCCCACGCCCGCAACGGCGAACGGACAAACGGGCTGGCAGCAAAGGCGCGAGCTCCAGCGCAAGGAATATATGCGGCAGCACTCCGACGCGACCGGCACGGTCAGGCCCGATCTCGAGCTCAAAGGTGTTCAGCACATGCACCAGATGAAGGTTGCGCCCACGATCGGATCGCATCCCGATGCGCCGTCGCCGCAAGCTTCCACCGCGGAGACGAATTAGCGGCACACGCCAGGGGGGCCGCGGCGCGGCGCGGGTGCAGTGGCGGCGGGGGCGCCGTTCATCATAACTGGGGATTCCGACCATGAAGACGCAGTACTGGATGGCGCTTGCCATCGTCGTTTCGCCCATCATCGCGGCCGTCGCTTTGCTGGGCCTCACCAGGGCAGGCGGTTTTGCGGGTATGCAATGGAGGCGGAATCGAGGTTGGAGAATTATTTTCAGTCCCGTCGCTTCAATCGGGATGGTCATTGTGCTCATCGTCGCCGGATGCTCCGGTGACAGCGGGCAATCCGTCCCGGCGCAGTCCATCCCGGCCAAAAATTCTGGAGTATGGACCCAGATCGGGCCGGCGCCGCTGCAAATCGACGTGCAACATGTGTATCAGGGCGCGGGACCGAATTCCGGACAGGTCGTGGACATCGCGATCGATCCGCGCAACACCAGCGACGACGTAATTTTCATCGCGACCAACGGCGGCATCTGGAAGAGCACCGACGGCGGCGCTACCTGGGCGCCGAAGACCGACCTCCTGGACTCGCTCTCGATGGGTGCGGTGACGCTGGACGCCGCCAACAAGTCGATCGTGTATGCGGGCACCGGCAATGATTTCAGCAACGGTTTTGTCGAGGGGATCGGAGTATACGTTTCGACCGATGACGGCGAGACCTGGAGCCTCGCGCCAGGCTCCTCAAGCCTGCTCGGGCGGAACATCATCCGGATGGTTTCGCCGGCTGCCAACACGCTGGTAGTCGCAACCAAGAGAGGCTTGTTCCGGTCCATCGACGGCGGCACCACTTTCGTCGAGGTTGTTCCGACCGGAGTGTCCGCGGGCAGATACATCAGCGATCTTCATCTCGACACCGCGACTCCCAACACGATTTACGCGGCAGTGCATGGCGTGGGGATTTTCAAATCGACCGACGGCGGCGCCACCTTCCTCACCAATCTGTGGACGGGATCCAACGGCGCGCCGACCGCGGGCATAAAGTTCATAAGCTTCACCCAGACGACCTCGCCCAATAACCTCAACGTTTGGGCGAGCGTGGAGTTCGACAAAAAGCACGGGCTCTACGGGATGTACCGATCGATCGACAGCGGCGCGACCTGGGAGAATATCCCGGGGGCCAATAAACCTGCCAGTGACGACGGCGGATGCTATTGCGGCTTCGCTCAGACCATAGGGGTCGATCCCAGCGACGGGAACATCCTGTACCTCGGCTTCCAGTATTTATACCAATCGACCGACGCACTTGACGCGACGGGCAGCGTCCGGTTCGCCAATATCATCAAAAAAAAGGTTCACACGGACCATCATGCGATCGCGTTCGGGCAGGAAACCGCGTCGCCGACCGCGGTGTTCGTCGGCCAGGACGGCGGCATCGCCAAGACCACCGATGGCGGCACCACCTGGGCCAACATCAATGGCGCCGTCGGCGGCGCCAACGCGCTCGCGACCACCCTGTCTCGCGGAATCGGAATCGGCGTCGGCAGCTCGACCAACCGCCAATACACCTACGGCGGCGATCAGGACACCGGCGTCAACGAATTCCGCCCCGGATTTACCGCACAGACCTGGCACATGGGAGATGGCGGCGACGGCGGCACGGCAGCGGTCGACCCGTGCGACCCCGCCCACGCGATCGAACAGACCGACGCCTGCTTCATCGAGACCCGGAACGCTGGCACCAGCTGGAATTATCCTTCGGTATTTCCAGACTACAGCGGGCTGCTCTCGTTCTCCTCATTCCAGACCGTAGCCTTCGATCCGACCTGCGACGGCACGGTGTACGTGGGCGTCGAGACCCAGGCGACGGCGCCGCAGTCCAGCTGTATCATCGACCAGCCCTCGACCCACGACCTGTACCAGAGCACCGACAACGGCGTGAGTTACACGAAAATTCAGAGCTTCACCACACCGATAACCGGCATCGCGACCGTGAAGGTCGATCCCAATAGCATCTGGGTCGGTCTGAACGACGGGACGGTGGAGTTCACGGCCAACGCGCTGTCGGGCGCGAGTTCAATCTGGCAGCCGCCCGCCACTCAGCCGGCGGCGATAGCGGGACAGCCGGTCACGGGAATAGCGATCGACCCGACCAACGCTCAGGATGTCATCGTGGTTTATTCTGGATTTTCGGGAATCGATGCGGATCTTGCGCCGACCAGGCACGTCTTCATGACCACCAACGGCGGCGCAACCTGGGCCGACATCGGCGGCGTCATCAACGGCGGCTCGAACAACCTGCCCGACCTGCCGCTGCACTCGGTCGTTATCGACGCCAGCACCAACCCGCACACGATCGTGGTCGCGAGCGACGCGGGCGTTATGCAGTCGGCCGATCTCGGAAAGACCTGGCAGGTGCTGGGCTCCGGGATGCCGACCGTCGAGGTCACCTCTCTGGCGCTGGACTCCAGCGCAAATCCGCCGCTGCTGCGCGCGGGCACTTACGGGCGCAGCACGTTCGAGCTCGTTCGCCCCTAGCGATGCTATGCGCCGTCAGTACCGCCGCGCCGTAATCGCAGCTACTCAGGAAATCCAGGTTAAGGAACCTACTGAAGGAAAACAACCGCGCGGCGCGCCGATCGGCGGACTTACCGGCAGACTGACCGGCGGACTGACCGGATGGTCGGGCGGTTGACTTTCCACAGACGCTTGGGTATCGATAATGAGCCTGATGGCCTTATCAAGAGCGGCGGAGGGACTGGCCCGACGATGCCGCAGCAACCGGCCCACCACAGGGTGCTGGTGCTAACTCCAACGGAGCCCGAACGAGGCTTCGGTAGATAAGGCGAGAGTCCCTGTACCCTCGTCCTTATCCGGAGGAGGGTTTTTTAATTCCCCTCGTAGCGCCGCCGGTTGAAATATCGTTGAAATATCTGGGCCCGGGCGTGCGCACGAGTTGGGAAAACAGGCAACTTGGCAAACTTGACGCGACAGGCATTTCTAATAGTCGGGATGGGAGGGCTGGGGGTTCCAGCCGCGTCCGCCCTGGTGCGCGGCGGAGCCGAGCGGATTGGCCTGGTCGATCCCGACCCGGTCGAGCTTTCCAATCTCGCACGCCAGGTAATCTACGGCGCGGCGAGTCTTGGACGGCTCAAGGTCGAGGCGGCGGCCGCGCGGCTTCGCGAAGACCATCCGCAAGACCATCCGGAACCTAGGCCAGAGCTTAGGCCAGAACTCAGGATCGAGACCTACCCGGTCGCACTCAACGCCGCCAACGCCACCGATTTGATCGCGCGCTACGACTTCGTGATCGACGCGACCGACGACCCCACGGCCAAGTTCCTGATCAACGACACCTGCGTCGCGCTGGGCCGGCCCTTCGTTTACGCCGGCGTGCTGGGGATGACCGGCCAGGTGATGACGGTATTGCCGGGGCGCACGGCGTGTCTGCGATGCCTGTTCGAGGAGGCGCCCGAGCCGGGCGAGATCGCGAGTTGCCGCGAGGCGGGAATAGTCGGCCCGGTCGCGGCGGTGATCGGCGAGATCGAAGCCGCCGAAGCACTACGATGGCTTAGCGGCGGCGTGCCGGAGCTGGCGGGAAAAATCCTGACCTATGACGGGACGGCGAGCGGGCGAATCCGCGCGCTTGAGATAAACCCGCGCGCCGGATGCGCCTGCGGCGCGGCGCGGCGTGCAGTGAACGCAGCGGCGGCGGCGCGGAAGCTTAACCCGTCGCGCAACCAACCGCGCAACCAATGAGGACCATGCGATGAGCTACGTGACCAGCCTCAAGTGCCGCGAGTGCGGCCAGGAATATCCGATCAAGCCGCTGCACGTATGCGAGGATTGCTTCGGCCCGCTCGAGGTCAACTACGATTACGCGAAGATTCGCGCGGCGGTCTCGCGCGCGACGATCGCGGCGCGCCCCCACAACCTGTGGCGCTATCGCGAGCTGCTGCCGGTCGACGGCGAGCCCGAAGCGGGGCCGTTTTCAGGCTTCACGCCGCTGCTGCACGCGCGCCGCCTCGGCGCCGAACTCGGACTCAAGAAGCTCTACATCAAGGACGACACCGTCAACCATCCCACGCTCTCCTACAAGGATCGCGTGGTGTCGGTGGCGATCACCAAGGCGCGCGACTTCGGCTTCACCACGGTCTCATGCGCCTCGACCGGCAATCTCGCGACCGCGGTCGCGGCGCATGCGGCGCGTGCGGGCCTTAAGTCGGTAATCTTCATGCCCGAGGGCGTCGAGTCGGGCAAAATCGTCGGCTCTTCGATTTACGGCGCGCGGGTGATCACGATTCGCGGCAACTACGACGACGTCAATCGGCTGTGCAGCGAGATTGCCGACAAGTACGGATGGGCCTTCGTCAATATCAACCTGCGGCCCTACTACACCGAGGGCGCCAAGACCTTCGGCTTCGAGGTCGCCGAGCAGCTCGGCTGGAAACTGCCCAACCATATCGTGCTGCCGACCGCGGGCGGCACGATTTTGCCCAAGGTCGCCAAGGCCTTCAAGGAACTCAAGGAGGTCGGGCTGGTTCATGGCGGCGAGTTCAAGATTCATTGCGCGCAGGCGGCCGGCGCCGCCCCGGTCATCCATGCGCTGCATAAGAACACCGACCTGATCACCCCGGTCAAGCCCGATACGATCGCCAAGTCGATCGCGATCGGCAATCCGGCCGACGGCTTTTACGTGCTGCGCGCCGTGCGCGAGTCGGGCGGATGGGGCGAGATGGCGAGCGACCCCGAGATCATCGACGCGATCAAGCTGCTCGCGCGCACCGAGGGCATCTTCGCCGAGCCGGCCGGCGGCACCACGCTAGCCGTGACCCTGAAACTCATCGCCGCCGGGCGCATCAAGGCCGACGAAAGCGTGGTGGTCTCGATTACCGGCAACGGTTACAAGACGCTGGAGGCGGTCGCCCAGAGTATCGAGGCGCCGCTCGTGATCGAAGCCCGGCTGAAGGATTTCGACGCGATCTATGAGAGTCTCGGCGACGGCAAGCGCTCGCTCAAGGGCGCGGCCTGACCCCGCGAGCGGCACGCTTGCAATGCCAGGTGGCGAAGCATACGCGACAAACGCTAGTCTCTTGCGCTAGTCTCTGGAGGTAGAAGTTTCGATCATGCCAATCAAGGTACGAGTACCGACCCCGCTACGCAGGTTTACCGGGGGCACCGACGAGGTCCCGGCGGCGGGCGAGTCGGTCCGCGCGGTTATCGAGGATCTCGAAAAGCGCCATCCGGGGATGCGCGAGCGGCTGCTCGACGACAAAGGCGAGCTGCGACGCTTCGTCAATATCTATCTCAACGGCGACGACATCCGTTTCCTCAACCAGCTAAACTCACAGGTCAAGGATGGCGACGATATTTCAATCGTCCCAGCGATCGCCGGCGGCGAGTAACGAGGAATACGTGCCGGCGGCGCGGGCGCACAGCGTGCTCGAGCTGATCGGCAATACCCCGCTGCTCGAAATCACGCGCGTCAGCGAGGGGCTGCTGCGCCCCGGCGTGCGGATTTTCGCCAAGCTCGAGGGCTTCAACCCCGGCGGCTCGGTCAAGGACCGCGCCGCGCGCCACATGATCGAGTTCGGGCTCAAGCGCGGCGAGTTGCGTCCGGGCAAGGTGATCGTCGACTCGACCTCGGGCAACACCGGGATCGCGCTGGCGATGGTCGGCGCGGCGCTCGGCTACCCGGTCGAGATCGTGATGGCTTCCAACGTCAGCCGTGAGCGCAAGAAAATAATCGAGGCCTTCGGCGCCAAGCCGATCTACTCCGATCCGCTGGAGGGCTCCGACGGCGCTATCACGATGGCGCGTAACATCGTCGCCGCCAATCCCGAACGCTATTTCAAACCCGACCAGTACAACAACGAGGCCAACGCGCTCGCCCATTTCGATACCACCGGGCCCGAAATCTGGCATCAGACGCGCGGCCGCATCACCCACTTCGTGGCCGGAATCGGCACCGGCGGCACCGTGATGGGCACCGGGCGTTACCTCAAGTCGCAAAACCCGGCGGTCAGGGTGATCGCGGTCGAGCCGGACGACGCGATGCACGGGCTGGAGGGGCTCAAGCACATGGCCTCGTCGATCGTGCCCGGCATCTTTCACGCCGAAGAACTCGACGACCGTCTCGCGGTCAGCACCGAGGACGCCTACGAGATGGTCTACGCGCTGGGCCAGATCGAGGGCGTGCTGGTGGGTCAGTCGTGCGGGGCGGCTCTGGTGGCCGCATTGCGAGTCGCGCGCGGGCTGCGCGAAGGATGCGTGGTGACCGTGTTTCCGGATTTCGGTGACAAGTACCTGTCCACCAATCTGTGGATCGGATGGGAACAGTGGCGCAAGGAGCGCCTGCAAAAGCTCGTCAGCAAATGGAACGCCTCCGCGAGCGCTATTACCTGACCTACCCCAAGTCGCTCATCCGCGAGCCGCTGCTCTACCACCTGGTCAAGAAGTTCGACCTGGTGTTTAACATCCGCGGCGCGAGCGTCTCGGAAGAGATGGGTCTGGTCGCGGTCGAGTTCGAGGGATCGAGCGATCAAATCGAGCGCGCGCTCGCGTGGCTGCGCCAAAGCGGCGTCACGGTCGAGCCGATCGAAAAAAACGTCATCGAGTAAACGCACGCTCAAGGCCTTATGGCCGTTGTACCCCGACGCTTCCCTGCCCTTGCGCCCGCAGCGTCTGCTCGCGGTATGTGGCCGCATATGGTTCTGACCGATCATCAAATCGAGCGCTACAGCCGCCAGATAATCGTCCCAGGCGTCGGCGGCCGCGCGCAGGAACGGCTGCTCGCGTCGTGCGTTGCGATAGTGGCCGAGCCCGCGGACGCGGCTGGCGCACTTGCCTATCTGGCCGGCGCCGGCGTCGGCCGGATCGTGATGCATCCGGTCGGCGACCGCGCCTCATATGACGCGATGGTCGAGCGGATGCGCGATCTCAACCCCGACGTAAGCGTCTATATCGCCGATGATGTAAAAGATGATGCAACACCGGGCCGTTGCGACCTGATGCTCGCGCTAATCGGCGGCGCACGCGCCGCCGAGGCGGCGGCGCGCATCTGGCGTGCGCCTCACGAAGGCGCGCAAGGAGCACACGAGCATTGTTCCCGCGCCGCCATCATCGCGCGGCTCGATACGCCCGGGCGAATCGCGCTCCTGCCGGCGCCGCCGCCCTGCCCGCTATGTGCGGAGGTGGACTTGCTGAGTCCGCCTCCGGGCGCGCGCGCGGCAAACGCGGGCGCGATCGCGATGGTCGCCGTGACCGAGGCCTTCAAGCTGCTGGCCGGCTTTGGCGGCCGGCAGTTTGACGCCGAGCTTATCGAGTTCGACGGCTATGTCAGTCGGCCGCGCGCGCTTGGCCGCCGCTTGCGGCGGCGGCCAAGCGCGCTGCGCCTGCGAGGCGCCGTCGTGAGCGCCGTATCGCGGCGCGAATCTGGAAAGTCCGGCGCATCGAGGCGCGAATCCGCTGAAGCTGCCGCCCCGGCGCGCCGCGAATCCGGCGGATCCGGCGCGGCGCGCCACGACGGCGCCTCCCGACAGCGTGTCGCGGGCCATACGCTCTGGATGTTCGACTTCGACAACACGCTCGCGCCGCTCGAGCCCGCCGTCGATTGGGCCGGGAGCCGGCGCGAGTTGCAGGCCTGGCTCGGCGCGCAGGGCGTCGCCGAGGCACTGTTCGAGGAGTTCCCGCGCGGCAACCTGGTGCTGTACGAGGCGCTGCGCGCGCGGCTTTGCGCGGGCGGCGACGCCGCCCGCGCAGTGCTCGCGCGCGGAGAGCTTGCCACCGCCCTGGCCACCGACGGCGGCGACCCTGGGGCCGCCGCCGCGCTCAGGGCGATGCTCGACGGCGCCTCGGCCATCATCGAGCGCCACGAACTTGCCGGCGTCGGCGCAGTCGCGCCCGCGCCCGGCGCGATCGAGCTGCTCCGCACGCTTCGCGCCGCGGGCGCTAACGGTCGCAATCGTCACGTCTAATTCGTCGCGCACGGTCGCGGCTTGGCTCCGCGCCCAGGCGAGCGAAAAAGTGACTGGCTCGCTTGATTCGATTGATCTGGTCGACCTGATAGTCGGCCGCGATAGCGGCCTTGCGCTCAAGCCTTCACCAGCGACGGTCGAGCACGCGCTTGCGGCTTGCGGAGTAGCGCCTGCCGACGCCGCTTTTGCCGGTGACAGCGAGGCCGACCTCAAAGCCGCCGCAGCCGCCGCAGTGCGCTTTTATGGCGTCAATGCCAAGGCCGAGGGGCGCGACCGGCTGACCGCGCTTGGCGCGTCGCCGGTCTTTTCATCGCCCTCCGCGATGGGAATCTATCTTGATTTGCCAATCGATCGGGCGCGCGTCGAGTGATTAGGGTAGATACATGTTGCGCCAATCGATGAATTTACATAACTTAAGTGACTCGTTTAGTAACTTATCTTCAAGGAGCAGCGTTTCGTAACGATGAGCGAGGGTTTTACTTTGTGGTTCACTGGCTTGTCCGGAGCGGGCAAGTCGACGCTGGCGGGGCTGGCCGCCGAGGAATTGCGCCGGCTGCGGATATCGGGTCGAGGTTCTCGACGGCGACGAGGTACGCACCAACCTGTCCAAGGGGCTGGGGTTTTCCAAGGAAGACCGCGACACCAACATCCGGCGCATCGGGTACGTCTGCAAGTTGCTCGCGCGCAACGGAGTGATTGCGATCGCGGCGGCTATCTCGCCCTATCGAGAGGTGCGCGACGAGGTGCGCGGTCAGCACGAACGCTTCTTCGAGACCTACGTCGAATGCCCGATCGAAACGCTGACCGAACGCGACGTCAAAGGGTTGTACAAGAAGGCGCTGGCCGGCGAACTCAAGGGCTTTACCGGCGTCTCCGACCCCTACGAGCCACCGGTGAATCATGAGCTGACGATTTCCAGCAACCGCGAAACGCCACAGGAAAGCCTCGCCCGGCTGCTCGACGGCCTCGAGGCGCGCGGCTACATCAGCCGTCAGGGAGCGAAACGATGAGCACCGGGTCAGGCGATGCGATAGCCGCGCACGGCGGCGGGGCACTGGTCGACCTCAACGCTCCGGCGGCGGAGCGCGGCGCGATTGCGCGCCATGCCGAAGGGCTCAAGACGGTTCGGCTGAGCGCGCGCGACCTGGCCGATTTGGAGATGCTGGCCTCGGGCGCGTTTTCGCCGCTCGAAGGCTTCATGGGTGAGGCGGATTACGTGCGCTCGCGCGACGCGATGCGTCTGGCCTCGGGCGTGCCGTGGTCGATTCCGATAACGCTTGGGGTGGCGGAAGCCGAGGCGCGCGCGCTGAAACCGGGCGAGGAGATCGCACTTACCGATAGCAACGGCGGCCGGCTCGCTATCCTGAAGCTCGCCGAAGTTTACAGCGTCGATCGCGCGCGCGAGGCCGAGGCGGTTTTCGGCACCGCCGACCCCGCGCATCCGGGAGCGGCCAACGTGCTCGCGACGCCGCCGTGGTGCCTGGGCGGAAGCGTGGTGCTGTTCAGCGAAATTCCGGGCCGGACCTTTCTCGAGTACCGCCTCGAGCCGCGCCAGACGCGCGCCGCGTTCGCCGAGCGCGGATGGCGCAAAATCGTCGCCTTTCAGACTCGCAATCCGACCCATCGCGCGCACGAATACATCCAGAAGGCGGCGCTGGAGATTTGCGACGGGCTGCTGCTCCATCCGCTGGTCGGCGAGACCAAGGGCGACGACGTTCCGGCCGCGGTGCGGATGGAGACCTACAAGGTGCTGCTGGAGCTGTACTATCCGCGCGACCGCGCGATGCTCTCGGTGATGCCGGCGCACATGCGCTACGGCGGACCGCGCGAGGCGGTGCTGCACGCCATCATCCGGCGCAACTACGGCTGCACTCATTTCATCGTCGGCCGCGACCACGCCGGGGTGGGCAATTACTACGGCTCGTATGACGCGCAGAAGATTTTCGAGCGTTTCAGCCCGGCCGAAATCGGCATCACGCCGCTGACCTTCGAGAATACTTTCTACTGCAAGCGATGCGGCGGGATGGCGTCGTACAAGACCTGCCCGCACGAGGACGCCGACCGCCTCCTGCTATCGGGGACCAAGGTGCGCGAGATGCTGCGCCGCGGCGAGTCGCCGCCGCCCGAGTACACCCGTCCCGAGATAGCGGCTATCCTGGCGCGCGCGATGCGCGAGGGCGCCTGACCGTCTAAACACGCCGGGGCGTTTACGAAGAGCGCCGTTGGCTGGCGCGTTTAATTCTGGTCGTCGCCGGACGGCGCTTGAGTGGTGCCCTGGTCTCCGTTGTCGTCTGACTGCTGTTGGGCGGACGTATCGCCATCGTCGTCCGCGGGCGGCTGCTGCATGTTAGGCTGCTGCTGCTGCGCCGAATCGTCGTCGGGCGTCTGATCGCCGTTCGCCGCCTGGCCGGATTGATCATCGTCATCGTCAGACCCGTTGGCGCCTGGCGCATCCGCCGAGCCGGGAACCGCGACGGGGCCGTCGTCTTGCGCAAGCATCGCCGGATGCGACACCGCGCCGGGCCGCCTGAAGCTGCTGAAGCCAGGCGTCAAGCAGATCGCGACCATCACACTCATCGCCCAGCACATTGATACCGGCTTCATCTGGTTCCTCTTACGGATTCCTCTCGGACGCCTGGGCGTCCGGCTCCTTGGCGGCGGCTCAAGCGCGATCCGCCGCGGCTAAAAATTCCTATTGCAACGGCGGTTCCTCGCTTTCGGGCGGCTCCATCACGGGCGATCCGTGATGCGACACGATCCACCATCGCCCCTGGGCGCGTTCGAAGACGTTGGTCGCCAGCACCCGCGAGCGCGTCGTGCCGTCGTAGCCGCGCTGGAGGAGGTTTTCCTCGACCACCACCACCGCGAGGTCGCCGCTCGTCATCACCTGCAGGTCGCCGAGCTCGACCTTCATCTCGAAGACATTTTCGAAAATCCGCTCCCAGCTATTCATGATCGGGCCCCATCCGATGAGCCTGCTCCATCCGGGATGGATGCAGACGATACGCTGGTCGCGCAGCCACACCTCGCCCATGCTGTCCGCGTCGAGGCTTTCGAAGGCACGGTAGAATGCGCGATTTGCTTCGAGGATCGATTCCCGGTCGGACATAGACCGCCCTTGCATAGAGCGCCCTTGGCGACGGCTGCGGGGCCCTTCGAGTGTACTGAGTTGGCCGCGGATGCGCCAGACAGCTTTACCCGCCGCGACTGACCGGCGACGTACCGGGCGCCGCGCGGCACAAAGCACGCGCGTGCTTTTACCCGCGGCGCGGCATCACCGGCAGGCTCAGATACGACGCGAAGCCGCGCTCGTGCATCACGCTCTGCAATGCGGGACGCATCTCGGCGTCGGTGAACAGCTCGTGCCCGGTATTGGGATTGCGATCGAAGCGCGGGAAATTCGACGAGCTGATCTCCAGCCGCACGCGATGCCCCGCCTTGAACACGTTGGCGGTCGCCCACAAATCGATCTTGAACTCGTAGACCTTGCCCGCGACCATCAGCTTGGGCTCGCTCCGCGACTCGCGCACGCGCGCCCGGATGATCCCGTCGGTCAGATTGCGCGCAAAGCCGCACGGTCCGGCGTCGACCAGCTTGGCGGTGAAATCCGTGTCGGGCGCCGAGGACGACGCGTAGAGCGTCACCGTCACCGGCCCGATGACCTCGAGGTCCTCGCCGAGCGGCTCGCTCGAATAGACCAGCACGTCGGCGCGATGCTCGACCATGCTCTGGTCGAGCGCCCCGCCCATCTGCGAGTTGGCGTAGCAGCAGAGGCCGCCGCCCGCGGTCGGCACCGGGTTGAGCGGATTGTAGAGGAACGAATCCGGCGGCTCGTCGCCCGGCGCTTCGGTCGCGAGCGCGCCGTCGCCATAGGCGCTGTTGGCTTTGCCGCGGCTGTGCAGGTAGTAGCGCCGCATCTCGGCTCCCGGCGGCGGCCACTCCTTCTCCTCGCGCCATTGGTTGATGCCCATCACGAACAGCCTGACCGGCGCGTCCTTGTCGACGCCGTTGTCGGCGCCCTTGAGCCAATGGTCGAACCATCGCAGTTGCGTGCCGTCGTAGTCGATCGCGACCGGGCCGGAGCGAAAGCCATAGTCGACCTGGCCCACCAGGCTCGAGAACGGCACCGCGTGATGCCACGGGCCGACCAGCAGCCGCTGGCCCGCGCGAGCGGCCGCCGACGCGCCGCGCGCGCGCATCCCGAGATAGTTGCGCAGCGTTCCGCCCATGAAGATGTCGTGCCATCCGCCGACGTTGAGCGCCGGCACGTCTATCTTGTCGTGCTGCTCCTCGATACAGATCGCGCGCCAGTAGTCGTCGTAGTAGGGATGCGCGAGCCAGTCGAAGAAGTACGGCGCGCCGGTGCGGAACAGCGGAAACTCGCCGAGCGGCGCGAACTCCATCCGCTCGCGCATCACGTCGATACTGCCCATCAGCGCGCTCAATTCCTCGGCCGCCTTGGGATTGCCCGCGCGCTCGCGCATCAGGCGGCTAAGGCCGAGCGTGATCATCAGCCAGCTCACGCTGAAGAACAGCTCGAACGCGCCGCCCTGGTAAACCCATCCGTCGTGGTAATCGCTCGCCGTGATCGACGGCACCATCGCTTTGAGGCTCGGCGGGCGCTGGGTCGCGGCGAGCCATTGCGTCGCGCCCATGTACGAGGCGCCGAAGGTGCCGACCTTGCCGTCGGCCCACGGCTGGCGCGCGATGAACTCGATCGTGTCGTAGCCGTCGCGCGCCTCGTCGACGAAGCATCGAAACGTCCCTTGCGAGGCGAACAGCCCGCGGCAGTCCTGGACCACGACGTTGTAGCCGGCGCGCGCCGCGCGGATCACGTCGAGCGTGTTGAGCGTGATCGGCGGGAAGGATTTGTCGTACGGCGTGCGGTTGAGCAGCACCGGCAGCTTCTCGGGTCCTTCGGGCCGATAGAGGTCGGCCTTCAGCACGCATCCGTCACGCATCGGGATCTCGACGTCTTTCTCGATGATGATCCTGGACATCAGATGGGCTCCCTTGTCGCGCATCTGGGCTCTTGGTCCGAGATGGCGTCGGCCCGGCATTTGCGCTCGCGCGCGGCGCCGTTTAAGGTCGCTTGTAGTCCGACGATCCCGGGTCTTCAAGCGGCCGAGCTTTCGAGTCTCCGACGCCAAGCCCGGCTTCAAGCAAACCTGCCGCGCGCCTGCAGCGCGGACATCAATAGCGCGGACCAAGAGGTGGCGATGGCGACGGAACGACAGCGCGAAATCAAGCGGCGGCGCAAGCGGCGCGAGAAGACGGCTCAAGGCGCGGACTCGCGAGGCCCGCAAGCACAAGAAAAAGCGCTAGCAGAGGCGCGCGGCATCGCGGCGCTCTCTCGCCACGCTTCGCTTGCGCCATTTTTAGAGTCGGGTTTATAGTAGAGATTACTGAGACGAGCCGATTTATCTTTAGTCTGACGTGCTTTGATAATCTTCGAGTGCATGACACAGCGGCGCGACGGCGTTAGGCTCAGGCGACTCTGATAACGAGGCCCGTCTCCGACTGTTGCAGCGGCGCCGCGCACGACGCGCATAAAAATCCGCAAACGAGGTAGCGGCTATGGCTTTACATCTAGGAAGTGTGGTTCCTGATTTCACTCAGGAGTCGACCGAAGGACCGATTCATTTCCATGAATGGATCGGCAATCACTGGGCGGTGCTGTTCTCGCATCCCAAGGACTTCACGCCGGTATGCACGACCGAACTCGGCATGGTCGCCAAGCTCAAGGGCGAGTTCGACAAGCGCAACACCAAGGTGATCGCGCTCAGCGTCGACGACGTCAACTCGCACAAGGGCTGGATCGGGGATATCGAAGAGACCCAGCACACCAAGATGAACTTCCCCATCCTGGGCGACGCCGATCGCAAGGTCTCCAAGCTCTACGACATGATCCATCCCGAGGCCAACGACACGCTGACGGTGCGCTCGGTCTTCATCATCGATCCGAACAAGAAGCTGCGGCTCTCGATCACCTACCCGGCCAGCACCGGGCGCAACTTCCAGGAAATCCTGCGCGTGATCGACTCGCTCCAGCTCACCGAACATCACTCGGTGGCGACCCCGGTCGATTGGAAACAGGGCGAGGATTGCGTGATCGTTCCCTCGCTCACCGACCCCGCAGGTGCTCAAGGAAAAATTTCCCAAGGGCTACCGCGAGCTGAAGCCGTATCTGCGGATGACCTCGCAGCCACCGCACAAATAAGCTCCGAGTCGCAGCCGTAAATTCCGGAACGCGCCCGGTGTGGCCTCAAAGGTTGCGCCGGGCGCGTCGTTGTCTCGGTGACCGCCGCGTCCTGGTCTCGCAACGCTGCGCTTGCCTGATCGGCGAGCGCGGCGTTAGATTCGAAATGCGACCGATCGCCTGTCAATTCTCCCGGCACTCGATCGCGCTCGATCCTGTTCGAGCGGGCGGCGCGGCCCGATGGAGCAAAAAGACATAGAGGGTTCACCCCAACAGCCTGTGATCGCCGCTGGCGGACCGCATCGGCTCGGCCGGGGCCGCCTGATCGTGATGTCCAATCGCGCGCCGATACGCGTCGTGCACGAGGCCGGCAAGCAGCGAATCGAGCCCACCGTGGGCGGCGTCGGCAGCACCTTTCTGCGCCTGCTCGAGCATCAGGGCGGCCTGTGGATCGCATGGTCGGGCACGCAGACCAAGACGCCCGGCCGGCTCATGATGCCGCCCGGGAGTGACCCGCCACGCTTTCAGATCGTGTTTTGTCCGCTGAGCGAGCGCGACGTTTCGCACTACTACTACGGGATGTGCAACCGCGGGTTGTGGCCGTTGATGCATTTCATGACGGCGAGCTGCCACTTCAACACGCTCCACTGGCGCTACTACGAAGCGGTCAACCGCAATTTCGCCGCGCTCGCGGCCAACGAGGCCGGCGACGACGACGTGGTGTGGGTGCAGGACTTCCATCTCGCGCTGGTCCCGCGTCTGTTGCGCGAGCAGCGTCCGCGCATCCCGATCGGGCTTTTCTGGCACGTCCCGTTTCCGCCCGAGCAGATCTTCCGCGTCTTTCCGTGGCGCTCGGAACTGCTCGAGGGGATGCTCGGCGCCGACCTGGTCGGCTTCCATACGCGCTCCTACGTGATCCAGTTCCTCAACTGCTGCGAGCGCATCCTGGGCCTGCGGGTCGACCGCACGCGCGACGAGGTCGCGACCCATCGCGGCCCGGTGCGAGTCGGGGTCTTCCCGCTCGGCATCCCGGCCGACTACTTCGCCGGACCTCGCCGCGAGCCCGCGCGTGCAGGAGCGCACCCAGCGCATCCGCCGCGCGCCTGCGCACGCCGTACGTGGTGCTCGGGGTCGACCGGCTCGACTACACCAAGGGCATCCTCGAGCGCCTGCTCGGTTTCGAGCGATTCCTCGAAACCAATCCGTCCTACCATCGGCGCGTCACGCTGGTGCTGATCGCAGTGCCCTCGCGCACCAAGGTCGCCGACTACGCGGCGCTCAAGCGCGAGCTCGACGAGCTGGTCGGCCGCATCATCGGCCATTTCTCATCCGAGGGCTGGGTTCCGATTCGCTATCTCTATACGCAATTCGGCGCCGAGGACCTGGTCGCCTACTACCAGGCCGCCGACGTTGCGCTGCTGACTCCGCTGCGCGACGGGATGAACCTGGTCGCCAAGGAATATGTCGCCGCGCACCTGGACGACAACGGCGCGCTCATCCTGAGCGAGTTTGCCGGGGCCGCCGAAGAGCTGACCCAGGCGCTGCTGGTCAATCCGTATGACATCGACGCGATCGCCGCGCGCCTCAAGCAGGCCTTCGAGATGAGCCCGGCCGAACGCGCGGCCCGGATGCGCGCGATGCGCACGCAGGTGCATCGCAACAACCTCGAACACTGGTCGGAACTCTTCCTGAGCGCGCTGCTGCCGGAGCGGAACTTTGCCGCAGAGGCCTCCGCCGGCTCCTGAGCCACCGCCGCTCGCTGCCGGCCGCGATGCTCGAGGAACTCGCCGCCCGCGGTCCAATTCTGCTCTGTCTCGACTACGACGGCACTATTTCCGAGTTGGTCAGCCGGCCCGCGATGGCGCGCCCGGTCGAGGGCGTGATTGCGGCGATCAAATCGATCGCGCGGCGCCGCGACCGCGTCGCTGTCGCGATCGTCAGCGGCCGCCCGGTCGCGGAGTTGCGCCGGATGACCGGCCTTGGGCGTCAGGTGATGTACGCCGGCGTGCACGGACTCGAAATCGCCGGGCGCTCGCAGCAGAGGGTGAGCGGCGACGGCGAGTGCGATGAGTCAACGATGACATTCGGATTGCCGAGGACGTGACCCGATGCGCGCCGGAACTGGATCGCGTGCGCGCGTGGCTCGCGCATAATGTCCCGGCTGGCGCCGGTTTCGAGGTCGAGGACAAGCGGCTCTCCGTAGCCCTTCACTATCGCAACGCCGAACCCGCCGCGGCCGCCGCGCTGAGCGCTCGATTCGAGGAGTTCGTGCGCGCCGACGCGCCGCATCTGCGCGCCGCGCATAACAAGATGGTGGTCGAGGCGCTGCCCGCCGCGGCCTCCAAGGGCGTAGCGCTTCGCGCGCTAGGCCGCGAGGCCGGCGCCGCGTTTGTGCCGGTCTACTTTGGCGACGACCGCACCGACGAGGACGCTTTCGCCGAGCTGGTTTCGCGCGGAGTCGGGGTGCTGGTGGGCGAGGCGCGCCCTTCGCTCGCGCGCTTCAGGGTCGACAGCCCCGCCGATGTCGCGCGCGTCTTAACTGCGCTCGCGGCCTCGCTCGCGTAACAGTTCCGACTATAACTCCCTCCCCCAGTTGTCCTGGAGGAAAAGGTCAGAAGGCCGGCAGCGCACGATCATTCCGCTTGAATAACTGGCGCGCGGCGATGCTTGCCTCTGTTCGCGCAGCGCTGCAAGAGTAGCGGGCACCATCTATCACGAGGCGCCATTTATCCGAGGAATATCAGAGGACTATTAGCCGATGCCCAAGACGAAACTGTTTCCGGTAACCGTGGTCGGTTCGTGGACGCGCCCCCCGTGGCTGGTGGCGGCGCTGCGCCAGCGCCAGGCCGGTGAAATCACCGGCGCCGAATTCGACGCGGTGGCCGACGACGCCGTGCTCGCCGCGATCAAGTACCAGGAGGACGCCGGCGTCGATATCGTCGCCGACGGCGAGATGCGCCGCGACAACTTCTATTCCTTCGTGGTCGACAAGCTCAACGGGATGCGCCTGATGAAGCTCTCGCAACTGCTCGACTACGTAAAGGATCGCGCCGGCTTCGAGGAAATTCTGCGCGCGCTCGACGTCCCGGCGTTTGCGATCAAGAGCCCGATCGCGGTCGAGAAAATCAGCGAGCGCGAGGGGCTCTGCGTCGACGAGGCCAAATTCCTCAAGGAACATACCAAGCACGCGACCAAGATTCCGATCCCCGGTCCCTACCTGCTCACCCGCTCGAGCTGGTTCGAGGGGCTCTCCGACAAGGCCTACCCGACGCGCGAGGATCTGGCGCGCGACGTGGTGAAAATTCTGCGCCGCGAGATCGTGCGGCTGAAGGAACTGGGCATCGACTTCATCCAGCTCGACGAGCCCTCGCTCTCGCAGGTGGTCTACGGCGACGAGGCCGAGCAGACCTTCATGTGCGCGGCGCTCGGCTCGCGCACCGATCCGACCCACGAGCTGGAATTCGCGGTGCGCCTGATGAACGAGACCGTCGACGGAATCGACGGCGTGCACTTCGGCGTGCACGTCTGCCGCGGCAACTGGAGCCGCAAGGAGAACGTGCTCCTGCAAGGCAACTACGGGCCGCTGCTGCCGTGGCTGATGCGCATGAACGTCCATCAACTGGTGCTCGAGATGGCCACGCCGCGGGCCGGCGAGATCGAGGTCTTCAAGGAATATCGCAACGAGAAGGAGCTGGGCCTGGGCGTCAGCAACCCGCGCACCGACGAGATCGAATCGCCCGCGGAAATCGTGAAGCGGGTCAAGGAAGTGCTGCGCTACTTCGACCCCGACAAGATCTATCTCAACCCCGACTGCGGCTTCGGCACCTTCGCCGAGCGCTGCGTCAACACTTCTCCGGTCGCCTACCACAAGCTGCAGGCGATCTCGGAAGCGGCGGAGATGCTGCGCAAGAGAATGCGGCTGAGAAACGCGGCTGGCGGAAAATCGAACCGCGCCGCGAACCCGACAAGCGAACTTACACGCAGGAGCTTATAAATATGGCCGACGAAAAGATGCTCAATGGCCTGCGCCCCGACAAGATCAAGGCGATCACGGATTCCATGCGCGACGATCCCGAGGTGCTCAAGGGAGTCACCGGGCCGTGGAAGTCGCGCGTGGTATGGCAGGGCGGCTTCCGCGCCAAGGCCTACATGCGCAAGCACGTGGTCGAGATGGACGAGCCCGAGGGGCTCGACGCCACCGACGCCGCCGCCAGCGCGCACGAGCAGTTGCTCTCCGCGATGGGCAGTTGTCTCACGGTCGGCTTCGTGCTCAACGCGACCAAGCGCGGCGTGCGCATCCACGACCTCGAGGTCGCGCTGGAGGGCAACTTCGAAAATATCCTGAAGTGGGCCGGCCATAGCACCGAACGGCAATCCCGGCTATCCCTCGATCAAGGCCAAGCTGTTCGTGCGCGCCGACGCCGACGAAAAAACGCTCAAGGAATTGTGGCGGCTCGCCGTCGAAGGCTCGCCCGTCACCCAGACCATCGCGCGCCCGACCGAAATCATCACCGAGTTCGAGAAGGTCTGACGCGGCGCCTATGATACGACTAGTCGGCGCGCAAGCGGTCGCCGAGCGGATCGGCAAGTCCGATTTCGTGATCGTCGATCCGCGCCGCCCGATGAAATATCTCTCGGGCCATCTAAGCGGCGCGGTCAATCTGCCCGTCTATCGCGCGTTCGGCGACAACGGCAGCCTGCTCGACCAGGCGGCGCTCGCCGAATGGCTCGGCGCGGGCGGCGTCGGCGAGGGCGTCACGCCGGTGCTCTACGATTCGCCGCAGGGACAGAATGCCGCGATGCTGGCCTGGATCATGGAGTACCTCGGCGCGCCGGAAGTATTCCTGCTCGACGTTTTCTTCGAGCGCTGGAAGAGCGAGGGGCGCGAGGTCGCGTATCGCCCGGTCGAGCCGGTGCAGCGGCGCTTCACGCCGCGGCTCAACGCGCGGCTGCGCGCGACGCTCGACGAGGTGCGCGCCAACACCACCGATCGCCTGGTCGATTTCCGCTCGCACGAAGAGTTCACCGGCGAGCGCGACCTCGACGGCCATCCCGGCCATATCCCGCACGCGGTCAATCTCGTATGGCGCGATCTGAACGGGGCCGAGGATCGGCTGCTCGCTCCGCGCGAGCAACTCGAGCGCCAGATCGCGGCGGCCGGTATCGGACACGGGCAGAAGGTCGTCGCCTATTGCCGCAGCGGGCCGCGCGCCGCGCTGGGTTACTTCGCGCTCACGCAGGCGGGCTACAACGCGCGGCTGTTCGACGGCTCGTTCGCCGAATGGGCCCGCGCCGGGATGCCGGTCGAAAAGTAGACGAATGGTCATGGGAGCTTTCCCATGAACACGTCTTTTTCGGACTGAGGACTATCGATGCTCTTCGCCGAAGCCCGAGCCGCCTTGGCAGGCCCCGCGTAAATTGCGCCAATACCGTGAATGAGCGACCTGGATTGATGTCCGCGCAGCGCGGGACGGTCGCTTGGCCACCGCTGTCGCGCCAGATGGTGTTGGACGCGGCCGTTTGGGCGTGGCACTCCACGCGGCTGTTCTCGATCGTTTTACTGGTGGTCGCGGTATTGCTCGGTGCGCACTATCGTTTCCACAGACTGGAACGCTGGGACATGGACGGTGGCGGTGGCGAGGGGAATGCGTGGGCGGCGGTCGTAGCGCCGAACGTCTGCGAGGTGGTCGGGAGATTCTGGCAAATCGAATACGGTGGCAAGCTTCCGATTTACGATCTTGCGCTGCACGAATGGGTGCGGTTTTTGGTGACAGTCTGTTCGCGATGCGCGCGATGTCCGCGGCGCTGGGGACGATCGCGATCGTGCTCTTGTTCTACGCCGTGCGCGAGGTCTACCGCGCGCTGGGTGGAGAGACGAGCGCTGAAGCGGGTGAGCTGGCGGGCGCGTTCGCCGCACTGATCTATGCTGTCAACGTCACGCTCGTGATCTCGGCCCGCACGGCACGGGAGTTTCCGCTGCTAATTGTGCTGGAGCTGCTACAAATCATCTTTTTCATGCGCGCCCAGCGCCGCGGTGTATTCGACGACTACCTGGGCCTCGCGATCTTTACCGCGATAATGCTCCCCACCAACTACAGTGCGAGTTTCCTGCTGCTCACCGAAGCGCTGTGGCTCGGCTGTCTGCTGGCGGCAAAATGGGTGGGGTCAACGCGCGCCCGCCAGCTCGCGGTCTTTCGTCCGGGGTTCGCGATGCTGGCCGGTATGGCGCTGCTCGCGCCTTTTGTGTCGGACGCGTACGTCTCTTCGCGCGGTGCTGTAGCGGCGGGCGCGGTGGACTTTATAAAGCTGCAGCCGATCTCGTGGCCGTTCACGGTGCTGCGCGATATGTTTTATAAGCCCGCGTTGTTCTGGGTTCTTGCGGCCTTGATCGCGTTCGGTGTCTGGCGGCAATCGCGCTCGGCGCGGCTAATCCCCGGGTTTCTGGCGGTCTGGACGGCTGGGCCGGTGCTGGCGGCATTCGCGGTGAGTTATTTCATCCGGCCAATCGAACTTCCGCCTTATGTGCTTGTCGCCTTTGTCGGGATGTTCGCATTCGCTGGCTTTGGGGCGGCTTGCGTGCGCAGCACCCCGACGCGCATCCTGCTCGCGGTGATGATCGTCGGTTTGTCGGCGCCGACCGTGCACCGTTTACTAAAAGCCCCGCCTCGCGTCGACTGGCGCAAAGCGATCGCGTTTGCCGATCGGATTGCGGCCGGTGCTCAAATTGCGGTCTTCCCGCCGTACACCATTGACACGGTGCACTTTTATTTACCGCCCGAGCGTCGCCCCGAGGCGCTCGCTATGGATCGCGGGTGCGGCCCGGCACCGGTGTTGATCTTGAGCGGCCGCCGAGTGATGCCCGACGAAGAAATCGCAGTGGCGGAGGCGTGCTACCCGCGGGTCGTCGCGAAGCTGAACCTCGTTGAGGTACGTACGCGCTGAGGTTGCGGCTTTCCGTGGGCCGACTTTTCCCGTCAACCGGCGGCCCAGAGCCGTTCGCTCCTCTGAGCCAACCGACGTTGACCTCGGTGGCATATTCCCGCTATCTCTAGCCGCTACCGTGAATCGGCAAGCTCGCTCGTCCGCTCCGGAGCGCATGGCAGCCGCTTCGCCGTCGCTGTCGCGTCAAGCGGCCTGGCAGATTGCGCTATCGGCATGGCGTCCGATGCGATTGTTCGCGTTCCTCCTGCTATTAATCGCGATCGTCATCGGCGCGCATTTGCGCTTCCATCGCTTGGCACGCTTCGACATGAACGGGGACGAGGGAGCGTCCTGGGCAGCCGCGTCCGCGCCCAGCGTGCAGCAGGTGGCCAAGCTCGAGCAGCAGCTCGACCCCGGCAAACTCGCGCTCTACGACGTGATGCTACACGAATGGATAGGAATCCTCGGCGACAGCCTGTTCACTATGCGGGCGTTGTCGGCCGCGCTCGGGACGATCGCGACCGTGCTGGTATTCGTCGCCGTGCGCGAGATTTGCCGTTCGCTGGGCGGCGAAGCGGCAGCCGCGGTTGGCGAGGTGGCGGGCGCCTTCGCCGCGCTCCTGTACGCCACCAATCTTGAGATGGTGCTGTCGGACCGCGTAGTGAGGATGTATCCGCTGGTGCTGTGCGCGGAGCTTCTGCAAATCACATTTTTTGTTCGCGCTCAACGCCGCGGAGGGAGGTCAAACTATTTCGGTATCGCGGTTTTCACTGCCGCGATGGTCGCCGCCAACTTTACCTCAATTTTTCTGATAGCCACGGAAACTTTGTGGCACGGCTGGCTGCTGCTCGCGGCGCTCTGGGATGCGCAGTCACGCCGGCTGGCAGTGTTCCTTCCCGGTTGCGCGCTGGTCGCGGGAATAGCGATGCTTCTGCCTTGGATGCCCCGCGCGTTTGCTTCCTCGCGGAAAGCGATGAACGGGCGCGCGCTCGCCTGGATCAAACTGCAGCCTATCTCATGGCCGTACGTGACGCTCCGCAACTCGACAGGCAACGATATGCTGTTCTGGATCCTGGTCGCGCTTGCCGCCTACGGTGTTTGGCGGCAATGGCGTTCGGGGCGGCTGGCAGTTGAGTTTTTCGCGTTTTGGACGGCTGGCCCGATGCTGGCGGTGATGACGGTGACTTATCTCATTCATCCGCTGGAGTTTCCGCGATAGGTACTTATTTCGTTCGTCGGTATGTTCGCCTTGGCTGCGTTGGGCGCCGCATCGGTGCGCTTTACCGCGTTGAGCATCGCCCTGGCTATTTTACTCATACATGTCTCCATAGGGCCGAACGTCAGGCGCTGCGCGCGGGGCAGTGCCAAGTTCGCTGGTGCTGGGCGGACGGCGAGTGGCGGTGAGCCGCCCGCGGGTGCGCAGCGTTGAGGGTCGCGAGATTAAATTGCCGAGCTGGCGGGAGTGGAGCGCGCGCGATCCGCTGGAGACGCGGGCGTTGGAGCAAATGGTGCTGGGGGTATCGACCCGGGGCTACGCGCGTTCGCTGGAGCCGCTGCCGGCCGCGGTCGCAGCACGGGGCACCAGCAAGAGCGCGGTCAGCGAACGGTTCGTGTACGGCACCGAGCGCAAGCTTGGGGAACTGCTGGGCCGCGACTTGCACGGGCTTAAGCTGGTGGCGCTGATGATCGACGGGGTGCACTTCGGTGAGCACGTGGTGCTGGCAGCGGTGGGGGTCGATGAGCGCGGCTACAAGCACGTCTTGGGGCTGCGCGAGGGTGCGACCGAGAACGCGGCGGCGGTTAAAGCCTTGCTCGCCGATCTGGCCGAGCGCGGCTTGGATACCGGGCGCGCGTTGCTGGTGGTAATCGACGGGGCCAAGGCGCTGCACAAGGCGGTGGCCGAGGTGTTCGGCCGCCGCGCATTGATTCAGCGCTGCCGCGAGCACAAGAAGCGCAATGTCACCGAGGCCCTTCCCGAGCGGCTGCGCGCCGGGGTCCGCAGCGCGATGGTTCAGGCTTATGTGGCGCGTGACGCCAAGCGTGCGCGGCGCCTGCTCGAAACCCTGGCACGCCAACTCGAACATCAGCATCCCGGCGCCGCCGCCTCGCTGCGCGAGGGACTCGAAGAAACTCTGACCGTGATGCGCCTGGAGCTGCCCGAGAATCTCGAGCGCATTCTGTCCTCGACCAACTTGATCGAAAACCTGTTCAGCCGCGTGCGCGAAATCGGCCGCCGGGTCAAACGCTGGCAGAGCGGCACCATGGTGCTGCGCTGGACCGCGGCTGGCGTGATCGAGGCCGAGCGCGGCTTCCGCAAGCTCGCCGGCTATCGTGCGCTGCCGACCCTGGTCGCCGCGTTGCGCGCTCACGACGCCCAACTCGACCGCTCGGAAGGAAAACTTGACACCGCACGGGATGCCGCTTAACTGACTATGTTGCCGCTATCAATTCAACAGCGGAACGGACATTGCCGAATCCGGTGCACGACCGGGTGAGACATTCAGATGAGGTCGCCTGGCGGGATGCGACGCGGCTGGCAACCATACGAACCACGAAGGGAGAGCAGGTCGCGGTAATCCCGCCGTATTGCATCAACGTGGTGCGCTTCTATATGCCGTCCGAGCGCCGTGACGCTGCCGTTGCTATGGTAGATCAGTGCGGTCAGGCGCCCGTGTTGATCCTCAGCAGTCGAAATTTTGTTCCTCCCGAACGGATCGCAATCGCAAAGGCATGCTATCCCCGCGTGATTGCAAAGCTGAACCTGGTCGAGGTACATGCGCGCTAAGATTGCGACTCCTCGGCGTGCCTAGCTGAAGAACGCCAGCTTTGCGGTCTGGCTCTGTGATCTGATTCCAGATCCAGGGAGTTGCGGACTATGTGACAGTCCCTTTCGCCTCACTCACTTCCTCCCCGGCCACTCAACAACTGACTTGACCTTCATCTGGCTCTCCCTGACGACCTCCATCAGCCAGGAGTCCAGCTTTCTGCCGTACCCACCGGATTTTTCTCGCTTGTAGTCCCGCTTAAAGCGGATGGTGTATTTAATCTCCCTCATTCAGACTTCGCAGCAGTTTGTCCGGCTTGCCGACCTTGACGAGATCACCTCGGCGCGCGGCTTTCATCGCTGCGACGGTTTCGGCATTCGGATTGAGCGGCTCGAACGGCAGGGCCTTTTCCGCCGCGACGCGTACCAGTAGCAGACGGAAGGCATCGGACAAGGTGAGCCCGATTTTCTTCAGCGCCGCGGCGGCTTCTCGCTTGGTGCGCTCATCGATGCGTGCGCGAACAACGGAATTGTCGGTCATGGCGTTAGTCTCCTCTTGGGCTACATTGTAGCCCATGTGCCGGGAAATGTCAGGTGATGCTGTCCGCCACGCGGGCAAGGCCCGTAAATAGAAAGCGGAGAGGTCTCAGGTTCGAGGTTTCAAATTAAGCAGCAATGAAAAAGCCACACCGGACGACTTCATTTTTCTGCATCTGCAAACATCTCACGGAAAAACGGCGGGAGCTCTGTCTGCGGCGGCGGGCGAAAGGCTCCCTGGTTGGGACACCGGTGCGTTGACAAAGCGGCCTTTCCACCGGAAGATCATGTTGATGGCTAGAATTACCGTCGAAGACTGTCTGGAAAAGATTCCCAACCGGTTCGAACTCGTGCTCGGGAGCCGCCAAGCGCGCCAAGCAGCTGCTCAAGGGTGCTCGCCCGCTGGTGGAAACCGACAATAAGGAAGTCGTCACGGCGCTCCGCGAGATCGCCGCGGGCAAGGTTTCAATCGAACGGCCCGAAGACGCCTGACCTCGCCTGATTCCTTAACCGATCCAAGGCGCAGTCGGGCCCCGGATACTCCGAGCCTCGGCCATCCCATCGGCATCGCAGGCGCGGAAAATCTGGCGGAAGTTTTTGCGGAAGTCCTGCGGAAGTCCAGACCGCCCCGCGGAGCATCAGGTGGCGCGCAAACCTCGCAAACCCACGGCCGAGCCCAAGGTCGATCCTGCAATCGATCCTAAAGATCCTGCAATCGATCCTAAAGTTCCTGCGATCGATACTAAAGCCGACTCCCGGCTCGACTCCGAGAAAGACCCGAAGACCAATCCAAAGACCGATCGAAAGATCGCTCCGAAGATCGTTCCGAAGACCGACCCGATCCGGATTGCCATCCGCGCCACGCGCCGGCGCCGCGTCGCCGCGGCGGACGCGGCAAAAGCCCCCGTCGTCGAGGCCGAAATCGTCGACGAAACCGTGGACGATGATGGTCCAGGCGGGGCTCCGGTGGCCGACCTCGACGAAATAGGCGAACTGCCCGACGGGTTTGCCCGTGCCCGAGCGCGCAAAGAAGCCGGCGAGAGCGACGACCCCGAGGCCGGACCGGAAGTGGCGCGGCAAGCCGTTGAGGATGGACGGCGACGGCGGCGCGCTGGTGGCGTTCGATCCGCTGGGCCGCTACCTCGCCGAGATTCGGCGCTTTCCGTTGCTCGGCCGCGAAGAAGAAATCGAGATCGCCAAGCGCTACACCAAGCATCACGACCCGGCCGACGCGTACCGGCTGGTCACCGCCAATTTGCGCCTGGTGGTCAAAATCGCCAGCGAGTTCGCCCACGCCTCGCGCAATCTGCTCGACCTTATCCAGGAGGGCAATGTCGGCCTGATGGAGGCCGTGCGCAACTTCGACCCCTACCGCGGCATCCGCTTCCCGTCGTACGCGGTATGGTGGGTGCGCGCTTACATCTACCGCTTCCTGATCAACAACTGGCGGCTGGTCAAAATCGGCACCACTCAGGCCCAGCGCAAGCTCTTCTTCAACCTGCGCAAGGAGACCGCGCGGCTGGAGGCCGAAGGCTTCACCGCGCAACCGCTGCTGCTCGCCCAGCGCATGGGGGTCAAGGAGAGCGAGGTGCGCGAGATGCAGGAGCGGATGGCGCATAGCGAGGTCTCGCTCGACCAGCCGGCGCGCGAGGACGACGCCGTCCAGTTGCTCGACGTGATTCCCGACAGCAGCGACACTCCCGAAGAGGCCGCCGCGCACGACGAATGGCGCAACTTCGCACACGAGAAGATCGATCAGTTCGCAGCTACGCTTAAGGACAAGGAACTCGAGATCTTCCGCAGCCGCCTGCTCTCCGAGGATCCGCCGACTCTGCAGGAGGTCGGCGCCAGGTTCGGGATCAGCCGCGAGCGCGTACGCCAGATCGAAGCGCGGCTGAAAAAGCGACTCAAGCTGTTTCTCAAATCACAAGCTTCCGATATCGAGCAGGCGGGACCGTAGCCTCAAAGCCTTTCTTCAGCCTAATTACTCATTAGCAACTCGGCGCGTTCTAATCTTATCAATTCGCGCCCACTGCGAAACAGCAGTCTACTACATCCGGGCTTGATATCAACTCTGCGCGGGACTAAGACTGGCGCTCGGGGGGATCGGCTTTGTCTCACGCGAAAGACGGAACAGCGCACGCCTACACCTATAGCTCTAACAAGCTGAGCGCTCTCCGGCTGACCCCGGCCTTGTCTTTCATTCTGCTTATTCTATCGTCATAGTGTTCGGGACGGGCTGCGGTGGCGACAGCACCACATCGCCACCGCCGCCGACACCGGAGCCATCGACTCCTACGCCGGCGCCTTCAGCTACGCCAACGCCTTCACCTGCATCAGGGATCATTCACTTTGTCCCCAATTCGCATGCGTTCTGGAGCAACCCGGCGAACTGGACCACCACCTTTGGCCCGGCCTATGCCAATATCCTGCTGACGGGGACCAATTTTCTGCCGTGCAGAGGCGGGCCCTTTGCGCTCTGTTACTACTCAGGCCCGAGTTCCGGTCCCGAAGACCTGTCCTGCACGCTGACCCCAGACGGGCTTTACGCGAACTGCCAATGCTTCGACATACCCTACGGAGTGTACTTCGTAGATATAAACGCGATCCTTAATCATTCGGTATATGAAAATACCGTCGCGCAATGCGGGATCGACGGCAGTCTATGCCAGACGACCAACTCGGCCCCGGTATGCAACGCGATCAACCAGGGAACATTGATTCCCGAAGCGAATCTGTTCTCGACCTTCAGCTTCGATTGCATTCCTACCAACGGAATTGGCCAGACCGGTTGCTCGCAGGCGCCATACGCCGGATGCATGACCGCACCCTGCTTCAAGACCAGCAATCCCGGAATAGTCCAGTGCTCGTGCCCGGTCTTCGATGGTCCTTACCAGGTGGGCCAAAACGAGCAGGCATGCACGCTGGGCGATAGCCTGGTCTGGTCGGCCGCTTATGCTCCGCCCACACCGGCGGCTATGCTCGCTTCATCCGCCCCTGCTGATGCTGCCGCGCCGGCGGCCGTTCCCAGCCCGGGAACTTGCCTGCCAGACGCTCCCGGAGCGGTAGGATGCCCGCTGTATGTGCCCGGAACCACCAAATTGCCGCCCGGTAGCGGTGTCAACTGCGAAGTTGTCTGCAATGAGTACAACAGCTGCCGGCAAAGCGGAGGGGTTCAGACGGGCTATACCTGCGACGCGACGCTTTGCACTGACGAATGCAATGACAGGGACCTGCTGGGAAACGCATGCTCCGCGCTGGCGAAGTGCGACCTTTCGGAAATAATCAAAGCCGAAACCGCGGCGGAATGCAGTTGCTGCGCGAGCCAGCTATGCGGGTGTGGCGCGGACAGCAAAACCAACACGGCTATCTTCACGCTGAACCAGCAGCAACGCGACCGAGGTATCAAACCGCAATGCGACATCAATGGCACACTGTGCGGATCACCGTGATTTGAAATTCTGGAATTCCGCGAGTCGGCCAGACGCGCGCCGGGCCGAAACACCCCCGTTGCCCCGCCCCGGCGCGGACGCGATAATGGCGCTGGGAAGGCGGGTGGCAGCAGGCGGTTAGGCCTTATGCGAGAGCGAACGTGCGCCCTGGTGGTGGTGGGCAATGAAGTCCTGTCGGGAAAGACGCAGGACTCCAACGCGTATTTTGCTGCCCGCCAGTTGCGCGCCATCGGCGTCGCCCTGCAGCGCATCACGGTCATCCCCGACGAAATTCCGCTCATCGCCGAAGAAGTCAGCTATTGCGCGAGCCGGTTCGACGTCGTGCTGACCTCGGGCGGCGTCGGCCCGACTCACGACGACGTCACGATGGACGGTGTCGCGGCGGCGTTCGGCCGCAAGCTCACGATGCATCCCGAGCTCGAGCGCCTCATCCGCACGCAGTTCGCCGATCGCCTCAGCGCCGCCGCACTCAAGATGGCGGCGGTGCCCGAAGGCGCCGTGCTGAATTCGGCGGGCGACTTGCGCTTTCCGACCATCCAGCTCGAGAACGTCTACATCCTGCCGGGCATCCCGCAAATCTTCGAGGCCAAGCTGACTGCGCTGCTGGGCCGGTTCGCGACCGATCCCTATTATATGCGGGCGATCTATACTTCGGCCGGCGAAGGCGCGATTGCCGAGCATCTCAACCAGTGTCTTGCGCGCTACCCCGATCTTCTGCTGGGCTCTTATCCACGGATAGGCGATCCGGACTACCGGGTGAAGCTGACGCTCGAATCCAAGGACCGCGACTATCTGGAGCGGGCGTTTGACGCATTTGATGAGTCTTTTGCCGGATGAGGTGGTGGTGAGGACCGAATAGTTTTTTCATTCAGTCTATGGGGGGAGGAGGAGGAAACGGTGATGAGAAAGGTTACGTGTTTGTTGGCGATGGTGGCGGCGGCGGGCGATCGCGCTGCCAGCGATGGCACAGAGCCCAAATAACGTCGTGGGCAACTCGCAGACCAGCCAGGCGCAGGTTCCGCAGCCGGCTGACGGCAACGTGAACTGGAAGGGCGTGGGAATCGGCGCCGGCACGGTGGCCGGTAATATCCTGTACGTGCCCGCCAAGGTGGTCTACGGAATTCTCGGCGGAATTACCGGCGGAGCAAGCTACCTTGTAACCGGCGGCAATACCCAGACCGCCAATACCATCTGGCGCAGCTCGCTCGGCGGTGACTACGTGCTCACGCCGGACATGGTAGCCGGACAAAAGCCGATTCATTTCAGCGGGCCGACCACCACGACGCCAGAACCCGCTGCGCCCGCGTCGTCTGCGGCGCCGTCCGCGATGAACTCGACGCCGATGCAACCCGTGCCATCAAACCGGACGGCCTCGGCTGACGTCGGTGGTTCGGTCAGCAGCGCGCCTATCGCTGGGAGCGCGACGCCCGGCTCCACGATGGCTCAGCCGGCGGACCATGGCACGGGGCCGGTCAGCCCGGGTAGCTCCGCTCCAGGCCCCGAACGGTGGCGTCGCCGTGCCGCCACTGCCGAATACCAGTATCGAGTAGGCAGTATCGGGCAGCCCCGAGCGGGGGACTTCAGGCGAATTCCGGCGCTCTCGTATCGCGGGAGGGGCGCCGGAATTCGCGAAGTCCCATACGATTTAAATTAATTTACGCGAACAAGAGCAGGAAACGCCCAACGTGAAACAGGCGCGCTTTCTCTGGAAATCGACCTGAACCACCTGCCACAACGCAAGAGGTTTCTTGCGCGAAGAACTCCAGGTGGAACTCGACGAGCGCGACTACGCAAAGCAGCCGCTCGGCGCCGCCGAGCTGAAGGTTCTGTTCGCCGGACGCGACCCGCGGGACTTCCTCAACCCGAAAAGCCCGGCTTTCAAGGCGATGGGGCTTAAGGGCAGGAACTTGACGACGGCCGAGACGCTGGCGCTGATGGCGAAGGAGCCTAACCTGATCAAACGCCCGCTGGTCGTGGCGGGCGGCGAAATCGTCGCTGGCTTCGACCGCGAGCGTCTGCGTGCGCTGCTCTCGTAGGATTTTTTCGGTCGCTAGATTCTTTTTGACGGGATTTTTCTTCGAATGAGACTTGCGGCGCGGGCCGGTGCGTCCCCACGCCGCCGCGCCGCTACGCGCGTTCAGCCCGCTCGGCTTTCTCGGCGCGCTCGGGCTTCTCGACGCGCTCGGATTTCTCGGGCGCTCCGACTTCTCCGGACGATTTGACTTCTCGGAACGGTCGGCCTTCTCGGACTTCTCGGGGCGCTCGGCACGAGCCTCGCTGCGGCCGCTATTACCCTCGCCACGTTCACCCTTCTCGGCGCGCGTCCCCGGCGAATGAATCTTCGCCGTGGTCAGGACCTCGATGAATTTCCGTACCGCCGGCGAAAGCTCTCGTCCGCGCTTGTAGATAATCGCAAGCGGCCGCGTGAAGGTGCCCTCGACGAACTCCAGCATCTTGAGCGAGCCCCTGGCGGTCTCGTGCTCGACCGTCGAGAGCGGGACGATCGCCACGCCCTGTCCGATTTCCACCGCGCGCTTGATGGTCTCGATGTTGTCGAACTCCATCGTGTACAGAGGTTTAACGCCGTATTCGCGCAAAATGCGGTCCGAAGCCTTGCGAGTGGCTATATCGCGTTCGTAGCCGACGAACTTCTGACCGACCAGGTCGCTCACGCTGACCTTGTTATGTTTGGCCAGCGGATCGTCGGGCGGGACTACCAGGACCAGTTCGTCGTGCCGAAAAGCGATCGTGACGATCTGGCTGCGCTTGGCCGGGTAGGCGACGACGCCAAGATCGATTTTGCCCTCGACCAGGTCTTCATAAATCTTGTTGGAGCGCAGGTACTCCAGATGCACGTTTACCTGTGGGTAAGTGCGCAGAAACTCGGTCAGGTAGGGCGGTAGCTCGTGCAATCCGACGCTGTAGACCGTGCCGACCCGAATCGATCCCGCGACCACCGAGCCGATCTCGCGCAGCCGGTTCTCCAACTCCATGAAACGGCGGACGATCTCCTTGCTCGAGTTGTAGAGAATCTGCCCGGCCGGAGTCGGTTTGACACCCGCGCGCGCCCGTTCTAACAATCGACACTCGTACTTCTCCTCCAGGCTGCGGACCTGCTGGCTGACCGCCGACTGGGTGACGAAGTTCTGCGAGGCGGCATAAGAAACGCTGCCGCTCTCGATGATGTCGCAGAAGACCTTCAGTGTTTCGATATGCATACGAATTACGTACTTATATAAGGATAATTGATACCCAGAGGTGAGGCAATACGGCGTCCGGTCCGCCGCAATTGCCTTGCAGGCTCTGCTCCGGCATTCCCTCAGGAGTCATAAGATGGCGGATTTATTGAAAGATCTGGACTTTTTCGACCTTGACGAGATGCTCGGCCATGAAGAGCGGATGGTCCGCGACACGGTGCGCCAGTTCGTCCAGCGTGAGGTCCTGCCGACCATCGAACGCAACTTTGCCAGCGAAACTTTTCCCAGGGAGCTGGTGCCGCAGATGGCCGAACTCGGTTTTTTCGGCGCCAACCTCAAGGGTTACGGATGCGCCGGCATGAACAACATCGCGTATGGCCTCATCATGCAGGAGCTCGAAGCCGGCGACTCAGGCCTGCGCTCGTTCGCTTCGGTGCAGAGTGCGCTCGCGATGTACTCGATCTACGCCTGGGGCTCGGAGGCGCAGAAGCGCCGCTACCTGCCCGAGATGGCCAAGGGCAAGCTCATCGGATGCTTCGGACTGACCGAGCCCGACCATGGCTCCGACCCGGGCGGGATGGAAACGCGGGCGCGCCGCGATGGCGACGGATGGGTGCTCAACGGGACCAAGCGTTGGATCACCAATGGCTCGATCGCCGACGTCGCGGTGGTCTACTGCCAAGGTCCCCGAGGGCATCACCGGATTCCTGGTCGAGCGCGGCAAGCCCGGCTTCACCACCACGCGACATCCACGGCAAGTTCTCGATGCGCGCGTCGATAACCTCGGAACTGATCTTCGAGGACGTGCGGCTCGACGATAGCGCGCGGCTGCCCGAAGCGCGCGGCCTGCGCGCGCCGCTCTCGTGCCTGACGCAAGCGCGTTACGGAATTTCATGGGGCGCGATCGGCGCCGCGCGTAGCTGCTACCATTGCGCGCTGGATTACACCAAATCGCGCAAGCAGTTCGCGCGTCCGCTCGCCGGCTATCAATTGGTCCAGAACAAGCTGGTGACGATGCTGACCGAGATCACCAAGGCGCAACTGATATGCCTGCGCCTGGGACAGCTCAAGGACGCGGACAGGATGCGGCCCGAGCAGGTCTCGTTCGCCAAGCGCAACAACGTCGGGATGGCGTTGGACGTCGCGCGGATGGCGCGCGACATGCTGGGAGCCAATGGGATCGTGAATGAGTACCCGGTCATCCGCCACATGCTGAACCTCGAGACCGTCAACACGTATGAAGGGCGCGTTCGACGTGCAGACGCTGGTGCTGGGCCGCGACATCACGGGCCTTAGCGCGTTCGACTGAGCGGTCGATTCAATCGATGACGACTGGTCAATCGATGAGAATTGGTCAATGGGTGGCGGAATTGGGAATTTGACGTGCCCGGATCCGGCTGGTAGTTACGCGCAGGAGGTGACGGTATGCCTTCGTTCGTTCCGATCAACGGACTGCATCACTTCGCCTATCGATGCCGCGATGCGGAGGAGACCCGGCATTTCTACGAGGACATCCTCGGCCTGCCGCTGGTCCATGTAATCCGCCAGGACCGCGTGCCGAGCACCCAGGAATATTGCCCGCACGCGCATATTTTCTTTCGCATGACCGACGGCTCCTGCATCGCGTTCTTCGATCTCGGCGACAACCAGATCGCCGCGGCCTCGCCCAACACGCCCGAATGGGTGAACCATCTCGCGTTGCGCGTGGGCTCGCTCGCCGAACTGGAAGCCGCGCGCACGCGCCTTATGGCCGCCGGCATCGACGTGCTGGGGCCGACCGACCATCACTTCATCAAGTCGATCTATTTCTTCGACCCCAACGGTATTCGGCTGGAGCTGACCACGCCGAGTCATCCCGGCTACCGACCCGACATTGGAGAAATACGAACGCCGCGCCCATGACGAGCTCGCGGCGTGGGATCGCGAAAAGAATCAGCGCCAGGCCGGCCAAGCGCGATAATCGCATCGCTTGCCGGCGCGAGCGGCGCGCGCCCGGCTCAGCGCCGCTCAGATAGTCCGGGCGCGGTCGACGGACGACGCAAGCCGGCGTATTGCTTCCAGCGCTTTGCCGTCGGCGGCTTCCGCGATCATTTTCTGCGAAAGAAAAATGAGCCGGATCGCGCCGGCGTCGCGGTAGCGCTTCACCTCGTCGGCCGACGGGCCGTGTTCGCCGGGCTCGATCAGCGGCGATATCAGGATCGAGCCGGGGTCGCGCCCGCGCTCGGCCGTGAGCTTGCGGAGCTGTACGACGCTGGCTTTCAATTCCTCCGGGCTCGCAACCAACGGCATCCATCCGTCGTACGTGCGCGCCACCCGCTCCAACGCCTTGGGGCCGTGCGCTCCAAGCAGCACGGGCGGACCGGCTTTCTGAATCGGCTTGGGCTCCGAGCGCACGGCGGGAAACTTGACGATTTCGCCCTGGTAGGATGCCTCGTGCTGGGTCCACAGGAGACGCATCGCCTCGACCGTCTCGCGCGTGCGCTTCCATCGCAGGCCGAAGTTGGCCCCCATCGCCTCGGTCTCCTCGCGAAGCCATCCGGCGCCGACGCCCATCAACAGCCGTCCGCCGGAAAAAACATCGAGGCTCGCCGCCACCTTCGCCGTCATCAGCGTCTCCCGCTCCGGCAGCAGGCAGACTCCCGTGCCGAGCTTGAGCTTTTTGGTCACGGCCGCGGCGATGGTGAGCGCGATGAACGGATCGGCCCAGCGCGCGTAGTGATCGGGAAGCTTGTGGTCGGGGGTGAAGGGAAACGGGGTCTTCATGCCGATCGGGATCACCGGATGCTCCGCCATCCATAGTGATTCGTAACCATGTGCCTCGACGTTGCGGGCGATTTCGGCGAGATCGCCGCATTGCGCCGTCGCCGCCATCAGGAAACCGATATCCATTCTTAATTATTCCTCGCTAAAGTTCGTTCGCTGGCAGGCTTGGATATATCTGAGCGCGCCGATTTTTGCACGGCACGAACCGCGCGGGGGTTTGCCCCGGCGCATGTCCGGCGTGCTAAATAGCCTGAGGGAGGGCAAGGCGCGATGGAACTCAAGGGCAAAAACGCGATCGTCACCGGAGCGGCGCGCGGCATCGGGCGCGGCATCGCGCTCAAGCTCGCGGAGGCCGGCGCGAACGTAGCGCTGGTCGACCTCGGTAGTCCCAAGGACCCGGCGCTGACCTACAACCTCGCCGCGCATGGCGACCTCGCAAGCGCGGTCGACGAGGTAAAGTCGCGCGGCGTCAAGGCCGCGGCGATCCTGGCCGACGTGACGCGGATGGCCGACTGCGAGCGGATGGCCGCCGAGACCGTGAAGGCGCTGGGCTCGGTCGACATCCTGGTCAACAACGCCGGCATCATCGCGGCCGGTCCGGTGGCGGAGTTTTCCGAGGAAGCGTGGGACCGCGTGATGGCGGTCAACGCCAAGGGGCCGTTTTTGTGCTCGAAGGCCGCGATCCCGCATCTGTTGCGCAACAAGGAAGGCGCGATCGTCAATATCGCGTCGATCGCCGGTAAGACTTCGCGCGGCGGGCTTTCGGCATATTGCGCGAGCAAGTTCGCGGTGATGGCGCTCACCCAGGCGCTCGCCGAGGAACTCGGCCCGGCCAATATCAGGGTCAACACGGTATGCCCGGGGCTACTGCGCACCGCGATGTGGACCGACGTGCTGAACCAGTATCTGAGCAAGGCGTGGGGCGGCGGTAACGCCGAAGTCGCTGTTCGACAACACCGTCGGCAGCATGTGCTATCTGCGCCGCGAGCAGACGCCCGCGGATATCGGCGAGGCGGTGGTCTACCTGGCCCGCGCCGACAACGTAACCGGGACTTCGCTGGTGGTGGCGGGCGGCGCGGAAATTCACTAGAAGTGCATCAGAGGAACTGCGCATCGCAAGCGGCGCCATGCGACGGTTCGCGCGTAAATCCGGCGCCGCCCAGGAGGTCCAGATGCATAAGCCGGTTGAATTTTCCCATGCGGCGTTCAGGATCGCCGACGTCGACAAGAGCCGCGCATTCTACGAGAACGTGCTCGGCCTCAAGTCGCTCCAGCGCCCCGATTTCAGTTTCAAAGGGATGTGGTACGGAGTCGGCAGCGGGCAGATCCACTCTGATCGTCAGCAAAAAGCAAGACGGCCCCGATCCGACCGGTCCGCATATCGCGATCGAGGTCGAGGATCTCGATGCGACCAAGGCCTCGCTGAAGGAAATGGGCGTGCCGTTCCTCGACGGCGACGCGATGCGCGCGCGCTCAAGCCCGAGGATCAGCGCCGCCTCGGCCGTCAGATCTGGGTGCTCGATCCCGACGGCAACACGGTCGAGTTGCGAAAGAGCGACACGTAGCCGAAGCGCTCGCGGCTCACCGAGTTTTCCTGTCCCGCGACAATGCAGGTGTCTGCTTTCGGACGCCCGCGAGTATGCGCGCGTAGGCCTCGTGGTGGTAGGCTTGCCGGGTGAGGCGCGCCATTCGATCGTCACGGCGTACATCGCAAGAAAACTCGCGGGAGGAAAGATCGAATGGCGGCGAAGCTGACCTTCAAATATGACCGCGAGGCCGACATCCTGCACATAAGCAAGTGCGCTCCCTACCCCGAACAGGAGTCGGAAGAACTCGGCGACGACGTGGTCGCCCGGCTCAACCCCAAGACCGGCGAGGTTGAAGACGTGGAGGTGCTGTTCTTCTCGGCCCGGCTCATGCGAAATGATCTGTTCGAGTTGCCCGTGACAGCAGATCTCCGCCTGGTCGCTACCGAGTAGTACTCGAGAGGCGCCACAAACCTAGCGCAAATCGCGCTCCCTGGGATTGCTCGCCGCCGTGCTTCCCGCTCGCCACGGCTTTGTGTTAGTTGCTCGATCCGTCCGCGCGCATTTGCTGAGGTGAATCGATGCCCAACATCAAGTCGATTTTTCACATCAACGTCAACGTCACGGATTTCGAGCGCTCGCTGAAATTCTACGAGATGCTCGGCTTTCACGTGGTTCGCGACTTCGGCGAATTCGGCGACCCCGGGCTGGCGCGCGGACTCGGCGCCAAGGAATGCCGCGGGCGCGCGGTGCTGATGATCCTCGGCGACAATTTGCACGCGACCCGCCTGGACCTTATCGAATGGAAACTTCCGCCGACCGAGGGCCGCCCCTACCCGAATCTGTTCCATGCCGGCGCCTGCCGCATAGCGTTGCGCACCAAGACGCTGCGCGCCGACTACGAGGAACTAAAGAGCCGCGGCGTGCAATTTCTCTCCGAACCGCAGACCTTCGATGCGCGCGGCGGCGAGGCCGGCTTCGTCTGTATGACCGACCCGGACGGAACGGTGATCGAACTAATCCAGGGCTGAGATCCCGTTTCGGATCTCGAACTCGCACACCGGCCTCGCGAAGGTTCCGCTCTCACACCCCCGCGAGCTTGCGCGCGTAGGCCGCCACGCTCTTGAAATCGTACTCGCGGTAGGCCTGCAGTTTTTCCGCCTCGAAGCCGCCCTCGGCGTGCACCGCCAGCACTTCCTGGTAGCCGCCGAAGTCCGACGCGGTCAGATCGCCGATCAGATTGAGCAGCCGCAGCCGCTTCTCGGCGTCGAAGCCCTTGGCGCCGCCCATGTACTTCAGCACATACGCGCGCGTCGCCTCGCTGGTCAGGTCCTCGGCCGCCGGCGCCGTCACCAGCAGCCCGCCCGCGAGGTCCTGCACTATCTGGACCGCCTGATGATAGTTGTGCGCGAAATGATACTTGGCGATGTTGGTGAGCAGCGTATTGGGCACCGCGAGGCCGTCCTCGATGGTGCAGGAATTGGCCGCATGCTCGATGAGCCCGCGCACGGTCGCATGATAGGCGGCCAGATGGGTCAGCTTGTCGCGCACGTGGGCCGCGCGCAGCACGCCGTTGGCCTCGGCGATCGCGTAGCCCGCCCCCGCCATCAATTCAAGCAACGGCAGCTTGTACGAGACCGCGGTGAAGCGATGGTAGCGGACGAAGGTCAGCGCCAGCAGCCCCGCAAAATCGATTTCGCCGCACAGGAAGACCCGCTCCCTGGGCACGAAGACGTCGTCGAACACCGTCAGCGTCTCCATCATCTTGTGCCGCGCGCTCAACGGATGCTCGAACTCGTTCTTGTGACTCGAGCCGTGCGGGCTCGCGATGAGCTTGAGGCCGGGCGTGTTGATCGGCAGCGCAAAAGCCACCGCGTAGGCCTTGTCCTCGGCGCGCATCGCGCGCGTCGGCAGCACGATGACCTCGTTGGTGTTGGTCGAGACGGAGGTGTGGACCTTGGCGCCGCGCACCACGATACCGTCGGGGCGCTCCTCGACCACGCGCACGTAGTAGTCGGGATGGTCCTGCGCGGTGGGGCCGAGCGAGCGGTCGCCCTTGACGTCGGTCTGCGCCACGGCGATCGCAAGGTCGTTGTCGCGGCAGTAGCGATGGTACTTGGCGACACGCTCGCGGTACTCGGGCTTGCCCGCGGCGGCCATCCGCTCGCCCACGATGTGGAGCGCGTAAAGCGCGTCGGTGCCGATCTCCTTGATCAGCACGACCAGCGTCGCGCCTTCGCGGGTTGAGGCGGCGATGAGCTCACTGCGCTTGAGCAGGTCATCCGCGTTGCGCGGCAGATGGAAGTAGCGGCTATATTCGCCGCCGCTGTCGCGCATCACGGCCAGCGCGCGGTACTTCGGATCTTCGGCCATCCGGTAGTCGATGCAGGCGTGCTCGACCGCGATTCCGATCACGGGATCCTTGGTTACGTCGGCGACTTTTTCGCCGCGCAAATAAACCGCCCGCCCGTCGCGCAGCGATTCCTTGTACTGCTCCGCCGTTCTCATCCCCATCGTGGTTCACCTGTCCTGCTGATTTCGCGCCCGCCGCCGCACGCTTCGCGGCGCTCGACTTGGCCAACTTCGACAGGCCAATATAGGAGCCCGCGGCGGCTACGTCCAACGGACGCACGCAACGTCCAACGGACGTAAGTTCGTCCGTGCCGGGGCGTTGGCCCAGTGGCCACGCGCCGCACAACACTTTTTGTTACAGGGAGTCACGCGATGGCGTCTGCGAAGATGTTCGATCTGAGCGGCAAGGTATCGATAGTCACCGGGGGAAATCGCGGGATCGGACGCGGACTCGCGTTGGGGCTGGCCGAGGCCGGGGCGGCGGTCGCAATCCTCGCCCGCGACGAGGAGAAAAGCCAGGGCACACTCAAGGAACTGCTGGCGCTCGGCGTCCCCGCGATCGCGCTTCGAGTCGACCTCAAGCAGCGCCGCGAGCTCAAGCCCGCCTTCGAAGAAGTCGAACGCAGGCTGGGGCCGGTCGATATCATGGTCAACAACGCCGCCTACGCGACGCTCACCAGCGTGGTCGATACCACCGAGGAGGACTGGGACGGCGTGCTCGCGGTCAACCTCAACGCCGCCTTCTTCTTTTGCAAGTACGCCGCGCAATCGATGATCAAGCGCGGCAAGGGCGGCAAGATAATCAACGTCACCAGCCTGGCCTCGGCCTTCGGCAGCGGGGTCTTTCCGTCCTACTCGGTCAGCAAGGGCGGGCTTGCGCAGCTCACGCGCTCGCTCGCAATCGAGCTTGGGCCGCACAATATCCAGGTCAACGCGTTGGCGCCCGGATGGGTCACGACCGACATGACCGATTGGCTCCGCAGCGGCCCGGAGTACAAGTGGCTGCTCAAGGAGATGATCCAGCGCACGCCGCGCGGCCGCTTTGCCGAGGCCGAAGAGCTCAAGGGTGCGGTGATCTTTCTGGCCTCTTCGGCCTCGGACAACATGACCGGCGCCGATCTGCTGATCGACGGCGGATTCTCAATACGTTAGGGGCCAATGTCGGTGATCTACGAGCGACTTGCTAATGCTTTGCTAATGGAAGCTCAGCACACCATCCCACCCACGCGGCGCAGGAACTCGACCTGCACGGGAGACAACTCGAATGGGCGCTTGGCTTCGGAGTTGACCAGCAACGGCCAGCGACGCGCGCAGTGCCGCTGAAACCGTCGAACTCTGGGTTCGCTTCTCTACCAAGTGCGGAAGCTTCATCGCTAGCTGACTGCCCGCCCAGGAGGGGAGATTCGGACTCTAAACCTGCGTCTCCTGTTCGACCTCACCGGATTCCGAGCATCAGCCTGGGGATACGAAGCAGACTCGAGAGGGATGCGAAGTGGAGCCAAACACAGGGCGAATAAATTCTCTAGAGCAGCATTTTATTCTGGCCGGATGGTGTGCCAAGCTCGGGCCGAATTCCGCCAAGGCAAGCCCTAGCGGCACCGAGAGTTCGAATCTATCTCGCTCCGCCACGCAGTCTCAGGTTTGAGGCATTCTCCGAGGATGACTGCAAAAAGCGCGCGTGTGGGGGCGATGCGCCCGCCCCACCGGCACCGGAGAGAGCTCACATGTTGAGTCATGCCGCGTGACTTCGATTTTCTCTCTGTGGGCGAGGAATTCGGTGCCGATGGCCTGGACGAGCACATCGCATGGTAGAAATCTGCGGACAGCGTGAGCGGTGCGAGGAGCGCCACTGTCCAGTTTCTGACGGGAGGAATTACCACTAATATCGGGAAACTCAGCGACGCAATGGTACGAGCGTCCCGGACTACTGAATGTTCAGAGCGGTCTTTTGCGAGCGCCATTCGAGCGGCATCTCGATGTGCCGGGTGACTGCTTCTGCAGTAAGACCTGTCGGCTGCCGGCCCTCCACGATTGACTCAACGATATCCGGCGCCAGGAAAGCTAAGCGGATCACGCGACCTACATAGCGAACGGCGAGTCGCTCGCGTCTAGCGATCTCAGCAAGAGAACTCGCCTTTCCGGTGCTGAGCTCATCGAACCAGCGATGTGCCCGTGCGACGGCTTTCAACAGCGGCAGATCGACGGTCGCCGCTGAACGATGGTGATCGCCTACGATTAGCCGCAACTCAACGCCACGCCGTTTCGACTGCATTGGAAACGATCGCGTGATCGCAACCGCGTCCGAAAGCTGAGCGTGAGACTTTTCCGTATCAGCTATGGGCAGCTTGATCGACACGCCCATGCCGTCGCATTTGAGTTCCACTCGATCCACGAGCGCGGCAAGCACGGCCGTCTGCTCGGCTTCTGATTGAAGACGGTGACTCCAGGTGCGTGCTGCGTGAAGTACCCGGTCGATTTGACGGGAGTCGATGTCAGTTCTCTGAGCGGCCCCAAGAACTGATGCTTGGTCATCGAGCATTTCCCGGGTAGCAGCCGCTACTCGATCTTCGAGCTCTCGCGCAGGCAACCGCCAGCCAGCACGCGATGGCGCAGATCCCTGGGCTTGGAAGTTGCGTGAGCCGTAATAGCGATACTTTCGTTCTCCTTTGCGAGCGTGATTGGGCGTAAGCCCATCGCCATTCTCATCGACTAATCGGCCGGTGAGGGGACTCTTTTCGACGCCGGCGCCGCGGTTCTTGCTTCGCACTCTATGCTCGCGGAGCTGCTGCTGCGCTCGCTCCCACACCGCCCGATCCAGGATCGCTTCGTGCTGACCGGGATAGCAGACGCCTTTGTGACGGATCTCACCGACGTAAATCGGATTCGAGAGCAGCGCGTAAAGTGCTCCGCGCGAGAATGAGCGTCCGCCTGACTCGATACCGCCCTTGGAAGTTCGCCGCTTGGAAAGGATACCGTGACAATCCAGATCCTCTTTAAGCAGTCGAACGCACCCAAGCTCCTGGTAGCGCTTGAAAATATACCGGACGGTCTCTGCTTCACCTTCGTTAATCACGATGCGGCGGTCGCAGACCTCATACCCTAAGGGGACGAAACCGCCCATCCACATTCCTTTCTGCTTGGAGGCGGCGATCTTGTCGCGGATGCGCTCGCCCGTCACCTCGCGCTCGAACTGGGCGAAGGACAGCAAGACGTTGAGCGTGAGACGTCCCATGGAAGTCGTGGTATTGAACTGCTGGGTGACCGCCACAAACGATACGCCTTGAGCGTCAAAGATCTCGACCATCTTGGCGAAGTCAGCCAATGAACGGGTAAGCCGATCCACTTTGTAAACGACCACCACATCGATCAGACGTTCGCGGATATCGGACAGTAAGCGCTGCAACGCCGGCCGGTTCATCGTGGCGCCCGACAGCCCGCCATCATCATAGACGGTCTTGACCAGGCGCCAGCCCTCGCCCTGCTGGCTTTTGATGTAGGACTCGCAGGCTTCTCGCTGCGCGTGGAGAGAATTAAAGTCCTGTTCGAGGCCCTCCTCAGATGATTTGCGGGTGTAGATTGCGCAGCGCCGACTCGAAGCTTTACCGGGTTCCATGACTTTGCTCCTTGGCTGCGGCTTTGAGGCCGAAGAACAGTGGTCCCGACCAGCGCGCGCCGGTGATGACACGCGCGACCTCGGAAAGTGATTTGTATCGTTTGCCACGAAAGAGGAACCCGCATTCGAGCACCCTCACCTGATGAGTGACTCCGCCCCAGTCGCGCACCAAGACAGTTCCCGGTTTAGGCCTGCGGCTCGGGTAACCTGGTGTTTGTCGGCCATCCGCCGCGTTTCTGCCGACGCGCATCAGATAACGGCGTGTGGAAGGCTTGAGCGCGCCCAGTGCGTTCTCCTGCATTCGATAGGCGATTGCCAAGATCAGCAGAGAGCGGTGAATTTTGATGGGCGGTTCTGTCCCGTACAAGTTGCGCCAGCGTTCCTTCAACTCGTCGTCGCCGCGCGTAAGCAGATCCTTTAAATCCTGTGCAAGCTTTTCCGCCTGGACCTCTGATACCCCATGCCTCATTTGCCTGACGCTCCTTTCGTGCACACACACATTGCTCGATTGACGGCGGGCAGCTAGTCCTTGGGGGGCGTTATCTCGAAATTCCTCCTGATTGGAAGCGGTCGGGCCTTTCGCCTTCGAATCGCCTCGACCGCTCGGATGACGTCATCTGTACGCGATGCTCGCGCGCGAGGACCCGTTTCTGACCCAGCTGTTGCTTGCTATCCGGTGGCGGTTCACGCGGCGAGCGCACGCCTTCCTGTCCCTGTCCTGAAAATCCTCCTTAAGCGGCAGTAGGAAGGGGTACAAGAGTGATTTGGTATCCGAGGCGCTGGAGTTGGGCGAGACCGCGGCGCTTCAATCGTTCGGCACGGTAGCGGTCGAAGTAGTCAATGCCGAGTTCCCGGTTGGTGGTCTGTTCGCTAAGCAGGTGGTAGGCGATTTCGCGATGTTGTGGCCGACCGCCAGCACTGCTCGTCATGCCCTATGTGTTCGCGCAGGCGACGATAACGTGAGCCAAGGGCAGTGTGCTTGGTGCGGCCTGCAGGACTGACATCTCGAATTCGTCAGCGACGCTGCGAGCCGTCCAGGCCGCCCTTTATGTCCCAGTTCGCGCGGATTAGGTTTTGAGAAAGGACAAAGCGCCGCAGCGGCAAGAACCGCCGCGGCAATCGCTGGTTACGTACGGCGCTGGTGGAAGCCGGCGGTGCTGGTCATCGTGAGCACGTTGGTGCGCTTGCGACATTTCTCACATTGATATTCGTAGATCGGTATATACGCTTAAGCTGTTATATGGTCGTTGACGCGAAATCAGGACACTATCGGGCAACCGAGCCCCCTTTCTCGTACATGCGTGCCGCGTAGGATGCCGGGGGGAGGAGGTGGTGGTGTAGATGGTAAAGCTGCGTGGAATCACCTGCGTGACTTGCTGCTGAAGATCGGGCGCGTCGTGCCCATTCACGTTTACGACGAATCTCTGCTGTCGGTTCACACGCCGGACGTTCTTGAACGGATCCAGCGACAAGACCCAACCTGGGAAGCGATGGTCCCTGCCGTTGTGGCCGAGGCGAACAAGACAAAGAACCTCTTCGGTTTAAAATCCAACAGCTGACTGCAGCTCGCTGAAGTTCCGAGTCCTCGACCGTCTGCCATCCCCAGGATGCGCGCCACTGCCAGTTTGAGTTTGTCATTAGCGGTCGGAACAGCGACACTACGGCTTGGCCGCACCGTTCGCCGGTTAGGAGGAAAACGATGAGCATTATCGATAAGGCGTTAGAAGCAAACCTCAACTATGCAAAAACTTACGATGCAACGCACGCGGGGCGTCCGACCCCCAAAATTGCAGTTGTAACCTGCATGGATCCACGGATCTCAGACCTCCCTGGAATCCTGGGTCTGCCGCAGGCCGATATTGACGTTATCCGAACCGGCGGACCCGCGGTAACAGAAGATGTTCTCGGTGAACTTATTGTTTCCAACCGTATAATCGGAACCACAGAGATACTACTTCTCAACCACACCGGCTGCGGGTTCACGACATTCACAGATGAAGAGCTGAACGCGAAGCTGAGCGCTTCGACCGGAGATGCTTCGCCGGCTCCAATGCGCTTCTTCTCCTATAAGGACCCCGAGCAAAATACCCGGGAGCAGATCAAGAAAGTCAGGTCGCATCCCTGGATTTCCAAAGACGTCCCCGTGCGCGGCGCCATTTTCGACGTCGCCACAGGCAGGTTACGGGAAGTCAAGTAGCTGAACACGAGCGCGCCGGCGACGGTCCAGCCAATGAGTGAGGCAGTCGAAAGTCGATTGCGTCTGTTCAGCTACCTCTAGCGACATGGATCCAAAAGGCAAAGTGGCGCTAGTCACCGGTGGGGCCCGCATCGGACAGGTTGTCGCTCACAGCCTCGCGGCGCGCGGGTGTGATCTGGCGCTGGTCTACCGTGGCTCGCGCGACGCGGCTGATGCTACGGCGGCAGCCGCAAGAGCAGCGGGCGTCAAGGCGGCGGTGCTCCGGGCAGACGCGACCAATGAGACAGAGATCATCGCGGCGGTCAGCGAAACGGTGAAGTCGCTGGGGCGTCTCGACATTCTGATCAACATGGCTTCGATATATCAGAAGACGCCCAATCCGAACGGCGCGGCGTGGTCCGCCAGCCTGGACACAAACGCGAAGAGTACATTCCTGTTTTCGATTCATGCGGCGCCGATCATGAAACAAGGCGGCGGCGGGCGAATAATAAACTTCTCGGACTGGCTGCCGGCGACTGGCCGTCCACACTACAAAGGCTACACTCCATACTATGTGTCGAAGGCTTCAGTTGTGGCGTTGACGCAGACCCTGGCGCTGGAGTTCGCGCCCGAGATTCTGGTCAATGCGATGGCGCCCGGGCCGATTCTTGAGCCTCCGGGTCTGACTCCCGAGGAGAACATGGAGGTGATCGAAGCCACGCCGCTTCGGCGATGGGGCGGTGCCGCGGAAATCGCCAAAACGATACTCTTCCTAGTCGACAGCGATTTCATCACCGGTGAATGTATCCGCGTCGATGGCGGCCGGCATCTCCTTTGACTGTACATCTGCTCGAGCGTGTTAGCCCGCAATATAGCTCTGCGGTCACGCACAGGAATATAAGTTAAGGCCGATGACGCCGCTACAAGGACGTTGCACATGTCCAAACGAGACCCTGGCTCAAGGTCAAGTACTCGAACTAGGCTCGCTCTGGTAAAATATTAGTTCAACTTATATCCAGTAGGCGCGCCGGCCTGCCCCAAGTAGCTTCGGCCTTGTCGACCATGCGCCCGCCTTTCTCTATAAACTCGGCCCATCTACCGCCTGGCTATTCGATTATAGGCGAAGTTCGAGCTAACTTCGCAAGTCCTTGGCGGCAAGTCGTTCGGGCTATGGCGACGAAGCGGCAAACTGAGAGCAAGCTGCATTCGAATGGGGACAACAGGGCATAAAGCTCGGAGCGGAGGTGACCATATGCAAACCCGGAGTCCAGACGGTCGCTATCGTGGCAAGCAGCCCAGCGAGATCACCGATCGAAGCCTACGAGCCCGTTGGGTTAAGGAGGAAGCGCAGGCGTTAAGAAACCGCGGCGTCGAATATCAAGCAATCGCGCAGCACATTACGCAGGTCGGCCGCGGAGAGGAGAGTCCGGTGGTGCTCCTTCCCATCGAACTCGAGGATTTTCCCGAGGAATACAGCATCTCGGCGGTTGCCTGCTGGAAGGCATGCAACGGCAGGCGCAAGCGTCAGACAATGACGTCTAGGCAGTTTGATCGGCAGCGGCTCGAACTTCATCGGCTCGGCAAATTGTATGTTGAGCTAGAGCCGAAAATTAAAATGGACGATCCCCACGCGCTTCAAGCCGCACTCAAGATCCAGGAGCGGCAGGCAAAAATTATGGGGTATTGGCCCGATGAACGGCGGAAACAAACTGAGGTTGCCGACGATAGTCGTTTCGATCTCGCCTGCTACCTTTTCGCTGGGGACCTATCTGATGAACAAGCCCAAGCTCTCGAACGACGTCTCGGAAAAAAGCTGGGCAAAGCATCGCCGCGTGCCAGGTAACGATGGCTTACCGACGCGCTTAAATACGCACGGCGGCCATCTCGATTCTGGGCGGGCTCCATCATCAATATGTCAGGGCCTAGGTTTTGACTAAGCACAACCTCAGGGCGCTTCTGCGGGCGCCGAAAATTAGGCGCATTCTTGTCCAATGAGAGAGAGCCCGACGCCGAAGCGAAAATCCTGGCCCGCAAGGCCCGGGAGTTGCTACGACTTTAAGCAAGGAGAATGCTGTTATGGTAAAGCTCATCATCTGTGCAAAGCGGAAGACGGGGATGACTCGGAAGGAATTTGACGCCTACTGGCAAAACCAGCACGGGCCTCTCGTCAAGAGCGTCCCCGAATTCATGCGTCATGTCAGGAAGTATGTGCAGTGCCACATCGTCGAAACCTCAGCTCCGCTGGGAGTTGCGGCTCCCTACGACGGCGTGGCGGAATTGTGGTTCGACAGCGCGGAGGAGATCGCCCAGGCCTTCAACGAGCCGAGGTATCTGGAGATTATCCGCCCGGACGAGCACAAGTTCGCTGAGTTGGCCGATTGCATCTCCTTCGTGACGCAAGAGGTGCCGATTACCTAGCGCAATGCGGAAAACCGATTTGCTAGCGAAGCTGGGTCGAAATATTTGACAGGCCAGAGTTGCGTCAAGGCGGAATCTGACAGCGCGTGTATAGTCCGCGCCTCGTGGACGATCAGGACTGACGTCTTTCCGATTTCTAAATCCAGCGACAAAGTGAGGAATCCGGCATAATCGAGCCTCGAGGAGGGGCGAGTGCCGATGAGACAGAGCCGATTCACGGAGGAGCAGATCGCGTTCGCGCCGAAGTAGGCGTGGCCTGCCCGATCTTTTGTACCAGTTGAAGAGTTAGTTTAGGCCGTCGCATCTGCCAAGGAAGTGGGCACACGACTTTCCACCGCGGCCGGCGCCGGCGGCCGGTAGCCGAGCGAGGAATGAGGTCTGATCGTGTCTGTGGCGAATTGTTGATTCTGGCAGAAACCACTTCAGCAACGCAGTCTTGTGAATCCTTCACTTACCGTTAAAGTTCGCTTTCATGCGAGAAGTGTTCATCTTGATCGCCCATCTGCTGGTGACCCTGGCAAAGCTTGCCAGGCCGGGCGGTCTTGGCGCAGTGGCGGCAGAATCACTGGCGGTCAAACATCAGTTGCTCATCATGAAGCGTGCGCGGCGACGTGCTCCGAATCTGACCTCATGGGATCGGCTGGTGCTGGGAGTTTGTGCGCTTTTCGTGTCACCCAAACGCCTGAGCAAGATGGCTGTGATACTGAAGCCTTCCACGCTTCTGTGCTTTCACCACGCCCTGGTGAAGCGCAAGTATCACCTGCTCTATAGCCCGAGAAAGCGCCGTCGCCCTGGACCCAAAGGTCCGTCAAAAGAACTGATTGATGCGGTCATCGAGATGAAGCGGCGAAATCCCCGCTTCGGCTGCCGGAAGATTGCCGAGCAAATATCGAGCGCATTCGGTATCGAGATCAATAAGGATGTCGTCCGGCGCATACTCATTCAGCATTACAGACCGGTACCAGGCGGTGATGGTCCTTCGTGGCTCACCGTCATCGGGCACGCTAAGGATAGCTTGTGGAGCGTCGACTTCTTTCGATGCGAATCGATTCTGCTCAAAAGCTACTGGATCATGGTCGTGATGGACGTCTTCACCCGCCGCATCATCGGCTTTGGCGTCGCACCGGCGAATCTCGACGGTCCGCGTCATCTGCCGGATGTTCAATCGCGCGATCGCGAAGCAGACACCGCCGAAATACCTTTCCTCAGATCACGATCCACTGTTTCGCTTTCATCGGTGGCGTGCGAACCTTCGTATACTTGAAGTTGATGAGATCAAAACCATTCCCTGTACGCCTCGTTCCCATCCTTTCGTTGAGCGACTGATCGGGACGGTACGACGCGAATACCTCGATCGGACCTTATTTTGGAACAGAGGAGATCTTGAACGGAAGCTCGACAATTACAAGGCCTATTACAACCAACACCGCTGTCACACCGGGCTGGCCGGAGCTACGCCGGCTGAACGCAGTGGCGTACCCGCACAGCCAATCGCTAAACTTGAGTCATATACCTGGCGGCAACATTGCAAAGGCTTATTTCAGACCCCAACTGCCGCCTGAATTGGAATTCGACACAGACACGCTGGGGGAGTTCGACTTCGCCCAATGTCCCAGGATCTCGCCGCAGCAGATCCACGAACTCGCAGACGGCGGTTATATCGAGCGGGCGGAGCCCGTCATCTTCATCGGCGACAGTGGCACCGGCAAGACCCATCTGCTCACTGGGCTTGCGGTGGCCGCATGTCGGCAGAAGCGCCGCGTGCGATTCGCCACGGCCGCAGCACTTATAAATGAGCTGGTCGAGGCCAAACATCAGTTGCAACTTGGCCGCGTGCTTGCGCGATGGGCGCGTTACGACCTTATCGCCATCGACGAGGTGGGCTACGTGCCGCTGGCCGAGGTTGGTGCTGAGTTCCTGTTCCAGGTCATCGCCGAACGCGCCGAGAAGGTGGCCGTAATCGTCACGACCAACCTGCCGTTCTCGGAATGGACTCAGGTCATTCCCAACGCGCGGCTGTGCAAGGCGCTGATCGACCGGATTACCGACCGCGCCCACATCATCGAGACCGGCGCGGAATCCTACCGCTTCCGCAGAACCCTCGAAAAACGCAAAGGCCGAGCTTCGATGGTCAACTCGACTTCAGTTGCACCCACGCCGGCGGAGAAAAAAGGAAATGCCGAACATGGTGGAGCGCGCTAGTAACACTGATCGTGCAAGGTACGTGCGGCGCACGTCTCCTAGAGCGCGCACCGACGAAAGGACCAGACGATTACAATCTCAGAAAAGGATCAAACCCAGGGGGGCCAAATCTGAGTATCAAAGTGGGCCACGCCGGATTGTCAAAAGCAGTTGTCTCTTTTCACAGGGGCAACTCCAACTAGAGGTTCGGATGGTCATTGCGGAATTGATTTGCTGCCTCGATTACCGTACCGAGACGTAGGATCGTCGCCTCGTCGAAACACTTGCTTGACGCTAAATAGGCGCGCGGCATCATCCGCGATGCCCGATGAGTGAGATCCGGGGCGCGGCCATCGGTGATCTGTCCGGTGGCGCGCCCGGCACGGTGGCAGGATGGACCCGCTCGCGGAGGGAGTGATCGTTCTGCCCCTGTTTTGGCATCGACGCGGATACGTTGACAGCCCCTATGCACGCGTGGGTAGTGGGTCACTGACCCACTACCCACGCTCGATACTGGCTAACGATGGACCATTGTAGTGATAGTCTTGGCGAGACGCCTGCATCAGCGCGCGCATATCTTGCCGGAGTTCCTCGAGCGTGGGCCGCCCAACAAACCACCAACCATCATAGATCGCGTGGATCGTCAGGTCAGGAGCTAGGGAAAAGGTATAGGGAAGGGCGACCAGGCCGTATCTGAAATCGGGTGGGGTCACTTCCACGATATCGAGCTGCCGGATGGCCTGACGCTCGTGGTCACTGAGAAACGTATACGTCGCAGCCAGTCCGGAGCGGAAGGCCGCGCTAACTTCTGGCGGGTCGGTGCTGACGACGGCCAGCTTACAGTAGTTGACCTGCAAGTCTTCCTGTAATTCGACGAAGCGCCGCAACTGCAGCGCGCATTTCGGTCACCAATAGCCACGGTAGAAGCTCAGGATCAGCGGAAAGCCGCTCGCCAGTTCAGACAGCGCGATCAGTTGCTGGCGATGATCGGGGAGCGTCAAGTCCGGGAATCGTTTGCCCACAGCGAGATCGGAACGCATAGGCATCTCCTTTCATGGCACGCCAATGGCCAATGGCGGCTGGACAGTTTTCCTAGCGTGACCGAAACAACGACACCAGGAAATGGCGCCGAGCGTCAAACCAGGTACGATGCAGAACGAGATTGGCCCGGTATCCTAAGTCACGGACTTCGTCCTCAGTATATTTATACGAACTTTCCGTATGAATAGTTTCATCTTTGCGAAACGTTATGGCTTGCTCGATCTTGACGATGGGCACGTGCTGAGGCAACCGACTGCGGAGGTGCATCTCAATACGCCCCCTCTCAGCGTTGTAAAGGGCCACGTGCTCAAAGCTTTGCGGATCAAACCGCCCGCCAAGTTCATAATTAATACGGTGGAGGACATTCAGGTTGAACGCGGCCGTCACGCCCTGGGCGTCGGCATAGGCCGGGACGAGGATCGCGGGCGATTTTTTCAGATCGATGCCCAGGAGAAAGACGTCCTCAGGTCCCAGAATGGCCGCCGTGCGCCGGAGGAACTCGACACTTTCTTCAGGCGTGAAGTTCCCAAGACTGGACCCGAAAAAGGCCACAGCTTTCTTCTCCAGTTGAAACGCCCGAATGACCTCCGGTTGTCCCGCGAAATCGGTATGCATGGCACGAACGTCAATATGGGTATATTCCTGCAGCAGTCGATTGGCCGTTTCCCATAGGATTTCTCGTGAAATGTCTACCGGACAATAACGAAACGGATGCCCCGCCGATTCATACGCAGTTAGGAGGTAACGGGTCTTTCTGGCATACCCGGAGCCGAACTCCACCAGCGCCAGGTGACCAATCTCGGCATGTATCTCAGCGGCATAGGTGCTGAGAATCTCCAGTTCTGCCCGGTAGAGATAGTACTCGGGCAAGGCGCAAATCTGCTCGTAGAGTTGGGAGCCGCGCTCGTCATAAAAATACTTCGGCGGCAGCCATTTTTTTGGGGCGGTTAGGCCAAAGGCCACCTCCCGCGCAAAGGTGTGCCGGTGCACCGCTAGATCCATGTCATGAAATTGAAATCGCTTGTTGGGAATGGCCTCGGTCTCCATGGCTATCCTTTACCATGATCTCAAACCCATCGTCGTGGGGGACCTTGAGCCGTCGTCATCCGAGCCATGCTGTGGTTCGTCGACCTGGCTTCCGCAACTCGTTGACTCGCCTGGACTAATCGCGGGGGCGCTGGCCCACTTTGGGGGCATAGCGCCTACTCCCGGATCGTTCTGGCGAGCCGGATCCCCATGAACTGCCATCGGGCATCGGCAGGAAAAAAGTTCCGATAGGTGGGGCGGATATGTGAGACCGAGGTTGCACACGACCCGCCGCGCAACACAAACTGGTTGGCCATAAATTTGCCGTTATACTCCCCCAGCGCGCCTGGTGATGCGGTGAACCCAGGATAGGGGGAATAGTGACTTTGGGTCCACTCCCAGACGTCTCCAAAAATTTGGACCAGCGGGACAGCGGTATCGATCTGGCTGATGGGGACGGGATGGAAGGTTTGGTGCTCAACGAGATTACCCCTGATCGGCAGGGGCATCGCCGCAACTTCCCATTCGGCCTCGGTGGGCAAGCGCGCATCGGCCCAGCGTGCGTAGGCGTCCGCTTCGTAGTAACTGACATGACACACGGGTTCGGCTTCCCCCACGGGTCGCATCCCGGCAAGAGTCATCATCCACCAGGTGCCATCCCGCTGTTCCCAATACAACGGGGCCTGCCACCCTTCGCGCTGGACCGTATCCCAACCCATGGACAGCCACAACTCCGGCCGTTCGTACCCCCTATCGGTCATGAAGGCCAAATACTCCCCGTTGGTGATCAGCCGCGACGCCAACTCGAACCGCTCGACAAAGCTCCGATGCCGAGGGAACTCATTATCGAAGGCGAACCCCTGACCGTCGTGGCCAATCCAGTAGACGCCTTCGAGAAAGCTCACCCATCGGAGTGGGCCCACCGTCGGCGCACGTGTCGGGATGTCGGTGGTTACATACGCAGGTCGCAGGGGATTGCAGGCGAAGTTGTATTTCACATCGGTCAAGAGCAATTCCTGATGCTGTTGTTCATGGTGCAAGCCGAGCTCGACGACCGGAGACCAGCGCTCGAGCGTCTCGCCACGCAAACCTTCCAAAAAGGCGGTCAGATGCTGGTCCACATAGGCTCGATAGCGATAGACCTCCTCAACGGTTGGACGTGAGAGTAGCCCCCGTTTGGGGCGGCAATGCCGCGCACCAGCCGCCTCGTAATAAGAATTGAAGAGATACGCGTAGGAGGCATGCGGCGATCGATAGCCCCGACAGGCCAGGGCCACAATAAAGGTTTCGAAAAACCAACTCGTGTGTGCCAGATGCCACTTAGGGGGGCTCACATCCGGCATGGCCTGAATGACGTAATCTTCCGTCATCAAAGGCTGGCAGAGCCGTTCGGTAAACTGTCGCACCTGATGATAACGCCTGACAAGGGCCTCCTGGTGGGCAGTCTCACCGAGACCGCTGAGGACAGTCGCGCGATGAATATCGTGATTGATGCGCACATCCCTCTCCTCTGTCACTTGTCTTCACCTCCGCACCCAACAACTCCACGCCTTGCATGGGGCTGGGGACGCCCAGTCTGACACCAGGCACATTATGGAGGTGGTGCCTTGAGGCACATAAGCTACGTCATAGGGCAGCGTGCTTAAAAGTCCTGCGCGTTAGCTTTCCGGGGGAGGACGCCTAAGCCCCGCAAGCGAGAGGAACGCTTGGCCGAACTCTTTCCACGGCATACCCAGACGGACGAGGAAAAACAACTCTGCGGTCGTTTATCCTTTCTAGACTGCTCAAGAGCCTTCTCAGGACATAATCCAACGCAAGACGCCAATCCCGGATAATACGCCTCCTCAGCCTCGCGATTCTCGCACGAGATTCACTAACTCCCTAAAGCTCTCGATGATATAGTCCGGCGCGCACTGCACCAGCGCTTCCCGCGTGCCAAAGCCGTAGGTGACGGCGCAGGTCTTGGTGCCAGCCGCCTTCCCGGCCAGGACATCGGCAGGGGTATCGCCGACCATCAGGGCGCGCGGTGGCGCACAGTGTAATGCGGCGAGGGCTGCAAATATGGTGTCGGGGGCGGGCTTGAGGCGGAGACCAAGGCTACCACCCTGGATATGCTGGAAGAAGGGGATGAGGGCGAGCCGCCGCAAGACGATCTCCGCTTGCTCTGACTCTTTGGTGGTGACGACGCCGAGCGTGAAGGTGGACAAGGCCTGTAAGGTGAGGATAACCCCAGGGTAGGGTTGGGTCAGACGGGAGTCCTGCCTGGTATACGTGCGGCGGTATGCGGTCAGGAAGGTGCTGAGCAGCGAAGGTGACAGCGTGGCCCCGAGCTCGCTGAGCATCTTGGCGAGTGGCTTGCCAATGTGCTGGGCGATCGCGGTGGCGCTGGGCGGGATGCCACCAACCACAGTCCGCCAGGCGTGCTGAAAAGCTACAGTGATGTCCCGCCGGGAATCGACCAGCGTGCCATCGAGGTCACACAAGACGGTGGTGATCGTCATGATCTCGCCTCGCGCCCCAAGCCTCCTCTTTCATGCCCCTATCAGGGCATTACACTCGGGGCATCGCCTCCCGCTGCAGGCTGAGGATACCGCCGAAGGCACGACATACGTCGGCAGCTACAACTTAGGCAGTGTCGAGGAATACCAACAATGGGTTGCGCGCGTTGGTGGAACATATCTATTCGTTAACATCGCGGCTGATTGGCGAACGGGTCACCGTACGCGATCGGCATATAATCCGCATGCTGGTGCGCGAGCCTGGGGCGTTTGCCCCGTTGGCGTGAAGAGGTATTTCCAAGCGTAAGCGGCCAATGGTGCGGAAGCAAACAAATCTGGCAGCGGGGATAAATGACGAGCCAAACACCGCACGCCCGCCGCTGGGCGGGAAGAAAGAAACTACCTAATTTGGCGATGAAACGCAGGCGAAGTGGGTCAATTAACCCTGGCGACAACCGGCAAGAATGATTGTCGCGATCCGCAAGAACAATTCACGCGCTACACTCTAAATCGGTGCCCATGCGCAACGCTATATTCTATCTCACGTACAACGGGCTCTACAATTTCACCAATGGCATCGGCACGCAAACCCAGCTCTTGATCAGCGGCCTCGAATTGCTGCGGGAGACGCTGGTCAAACGCTATGGCCCCATCGATGTGCATGTGGTCTGCCCCTCGCCCGATGCGCACACCTGGGGTTATGATCACGCCTTCTTTCAGCGGCAGCGAGAACGTCTCGCGCCACTCGGTGGGCACGTGCACCTTATTCCGTACAAGCGGGAACCCACCCAAGATCTCTGGGAAATTTCTTCCTGGAAGGCCCTCTGTCAGAACGTCGCACCACTGTTGCATACCCAAGCGGCGGCCTATGAGCGGTCGTTGATCATCTGTGTGGACCAGCCCTGGTTGCAGACGCCCTATGCGCTTGGAATGGGCCAGAGCCTGGCGCGTCAGGTCGATATGCTCTTGGCGCTCTATAGCACCGCGTTTATCCGGGACTGGGAGAGGCCTGACGCGGCAGAGGTTGCCTGGGAACAGGAAGGGCTTGAGGCGTCACAGCCCGGTTCGCGGGTAGCGCTTGCCGACATTTGCCCGTCGTTTACCTCGCACCTCAAGACGCACTTCCGGCTGTCGGCGGGACAGTTCGCGCCATACACTTCGAACATCCTCGTGGACGACCCCACCTTTGTCTTACAGGACGAGACGGTCGTGCGCACAACGCTGCAGGCTTATGGCATCCCCCTCGATGCGGATCTGGTGTTGGCATTTGGCAGAGCTGCACCGATCAAAGGATTTGAGCGGCTCATTCCCGCCCTTGCGCCGCTGCGTGACCGGGTGCATTTCGTGCTCATCTCGGTGCCGAGCAACAATGACGACTCACAACAACAGGTGTATGATCAACTGCTGCTACAGCACGCCATACGGGCAACCCACATCAAGGTGTTTACGCGTGATTTACCCCGTGCCCTGTGCCAATGGGCTCGGACAAGAATAGTGGTGATTCCGTCCCGACACGAAACCTTCTCCAACATCCCGCTCGAAGTCGCGCTGTGGGCACGGAAAAAGGGGCCCGTCATTGTGGCCTCGACCGCCGGTGGATTCGTTGATCAAATCGAGCCAGGTATCACGGGATTTCTTGTCGATTTCTTGTCCTGTCAGCACGTTACCCAGACGCTACGCCAAGTGCTCGATCTCTCCCCAGAGGCCCAGGCCATCATTCGGCATCGGGCGCATCAGCGGGTTGTCCAGACTTACGACTTCATACACAATTTTCCGGCGACCCTCCGTTGGTTTTGGCAGAGGGAGCCTCGGAGACCGGGCCAGCACGTGCGCTGAAGCTGACAGCGGCATGGCAGGGCCAGCGCGAGTCACTGGGATGGAGGATGCTGCGAGGGTTTTGCCGTAAGCGTGCTGATTGCCGTCAGCTTCTCAGGGGAACTGAGCCGGCCCGCCGTCTGGCTCCAGGATAGCGTTCAGGCGCTGGCACAAGGCGATGACCTCATCAGCATAGCCGGGAAACCAGGCATGCATCCACATGGGACGCTCGAAAAACGCCTGCGGCGGCTGCTCCGGGTGTCGAATGCCAACACGCATTACCAACCCGCTGGCGTTGATGAAACTCACCTCGTCCAGCAAGCGCCCGGGCGCCGCAAACCCGATCACAATAGAGCATAACGCCGCAATACTCATTAGCGACGCCGCGACACCTCGCAGGCAAAAGGCCTGAGTGCGGGCCCGTACCTCTGCTGGCAACGCCAGTAAAACCGTGCGCATCGTCAGGCCGGAAAAAACCGTATCATCAACCACCGCCAGGGAGGATACCGTATCAAGAGCCGGTAGCTGTTGCGCTAAGGGGATCCCGGTAGTCGTGACGACATTATAGCCGCCGTGGCCGTCTTCCTCACGGGTGATGTCGACACGCGAGATCTCAGGGAACCAGCCTGTGCGCGCGTGTAGCTGTTGCGCGACACGTTCACCTGCTCGACCGATGCCGATCGCCAGCGCAAAGGGGGCATACTTGCCGTGCGCTAGTAATGGCGCCATTTGAGAGTCGAGAGTTAGCAGCACCACGCGCCTTGGATCCCGGCACACAAGCGCGAAGAACTCCCGCGTGAGACGCCAGGCCGGCGATGCCTGTCCGTACTGCCGGGAGACATAATCGCTTAGATCGTCGTGAATATATAATACCTTCGGGGTCGGCGCGGCGTAGGGCTCAACATCCCTCATGGTCCTCATCTCCCTTCGCGGCGGCAGAGGGCGCCGCTCCCATCGCTGCTCGGGATACTTCCGAGAGGTGCTATTAGAGCGCATGCCACCGTATGGCGGAGTGGTTCGCCTGTGTCCGGCGATGGATGATCTCCAGCATCGCAATCCGCGGCCGGAGCGCCTCCATCAGAGACTATCGTTGGAAAGTAAACCCAGCATGCCAAACAGCGAGATGCCCCGCTACCTGGCACGGCCCATCGCCCTGGTGCCTTCCTTTGTTCGCTCGAAACTAGGTGTATAGGTGAGGAGGATTTTCTCAAGGCGCGCTCTATTCTCCACAGAACAATGAGTAGCTGCGACACGAATCAACTCAGTTGCGATCCACCGAGTGCTGTCGGAATACCCACATTCGAATCGCCACAGCAGAAGAATATCGCCAGCAAAACCGCGTGCCACCCGCGGCATACAGACTCGATAGAAGAACATTAGAAACGTAGATATCCTTTCTTCGCAGACTACCGATAGTCTGGCGAAGATCGATCGATACGTCTTTCGCCAGCTTCGGCAGGGCGGCAACGAGGCTGCCGAATCGCGCTCGTCGCTGGCATCGCAGTTCGCTCAATTCTCCGTTTTTCTCGCCGATATTGGACGTGATATCCTAATGGTCGGTAACCCGTCATCATGGCAAATTCCACACTTGAAATGCGGCGCGACCAGATGTTCCCGGTGCTGGAGCCGAATGAGGTCGAACGTCTGCGGCGGTTCGGCACGGTCGCCGCCTATGCCGAAGGGGACTCGCTCTTTCGGGCCGGCGAAATCGGTTTGGGGATGTTCATCATCCTGAAGGGCAGCGTGGCGGTGAGCCGCAAGGACGCGCTGGGCCATGCGCAGTTGGTCGTCGAAGAAGGGGCGGGCGCATTCCTGGCGGAACTCAACCAACTCTCGGGTCGTCCGGCGCTGGTCGACGCCCACGCCAAGTCGGCCGTCGAGGCGTTGGTGGTCCCGGCCGAGAGGCTGCGGGCTCTGCTGATCGCGGAGGCCGAGCTGGGCGAGCAGATTATGCGCGCGCTGATCCTGCGGCGCGTCGGCCTAATCGAAGAGGGCGCCGGCCCGATCATCGTCGGACGCGCCGCGCAGGCGGGAGTTCTTCGCCTGCAGGGTTTTCTGGCCCGCAACGGCCAGCCGTATCACCATCTCGATCCCGATATCGACGAAGTGGCGCGCGCACTGATCGAGCATTTTCACGTCACCGAGGCGGAGCTGCCGATCGTGATCTGTCCGGACGGGCAGCTGCTGCGGGATCCTTCCGAACGCGAGCTGGCGCGCAATATCGGTATGGTGGTCCGGATCGATCCGGATCGGGTCTATGACGTAGCGATCGTCGGAGCCGGCCCAGCCGGATTGGCGACCGCGGTCTATGCTGCATCCGAGGGTCTATCGGTCCTGGTCCTGGACAGCCGCGCCTTCGGCGGCCAGGCTGGCGCATCGGCGCGGATCGAGAACTATCTCGGCTTTCCGACCGGCATCAGCGGCATGGCATTGATGGGAAGGGCTCATAGCCAGGTCCAGAAATTCGGCGCCACCGTGGCTATCCCGGATGAAGTGGTCTCACTGGAGAGTGCGCCCGACCGCGACCATGGCCGGTTCCTGCTGACCCTCCGCGGAGAGGAACGAGCGAGCGCCCGTTCCGTGGTTATCGCCAGCGGAGTCCGCTATCGCCGTCCCGCCATCGATAATCTCGACGGCTTCGAGGGCACCAGCGTCCATTACTGGGCATCGCCACTGGAGCGGAACCTCTGCGACGCTCAGGAGGTCGTCCTGGTCGGCGGCGGCAACTCGGCCGGCCAGGCGGTTGTCTATCTGGCCGCCAAGGTCGCCAAACTATGGCTGATCGTGCGCGGTCCGGGGCTGGAGGCCTCGATGTCGAGCTACCTGATCGAGCGTATCGCCGCACGGCCGAATGTCGAGTTGGTCGTCGATAGCGAGGTCGTCGCGCTCGAGGGCAAGGACGGCATCCTCGAGGCGGCACGCTGGCGCCATCGCCGCTCGGGCGCAGAGACGCGGCGGAATATCCGCCATCTGTTCCTGTTCATCGGTGCGGACCCCAACACTTCCTGGTTGTCGCACTGCGACGTAGCGCTGGACAACAAAGGCTTTGTGCGCACCGGCACTGAACTGCGAATCGATCGGCCGCCGCTCGCGACCAGCCGCAGCGGCGTGTTCGCAGTGGGCGATGTCCGCGCCGGCTCGGTCAAGCGCGTGGCTGCCGCCGTCGGCGAAGGCGCGCAAGTGGTAGCGGCGCTTCATGCCTATCTGGCTGCACCGGAGGATCGGCCGATCTCGTGAGCCGGGCGGTCCCAGATTATAATGGGCCGCGCCACTGGCGTTGCCGATCCAGAAACGCTGGATGAAAAACGCCAGCGGCAGGCCAGCGAGCACTACCAGGCCCAGCAAGTGAAAACAATCCATGAAGGCCATCATGGCTACCTGCTGAGTCATCAGATTCGCGGCCAGGCCGTAATCTCGATTGATCGCGTCCGGGTCGGTGGCTCCGCGCGTTACTAGGTAATCGCTCGACGGGGCTGCGCAGGCGCTCCGACCGATCGTGCTAGGCTGCAAAAACTGGTTGTTCGCGGCGAGCAAAGCGACGGCGCATCGCATCGCCTGTGCTCCGCAAAATTATTCGTGTGTGGCGAGCCGCGCACCACGAAGATGATCTTCTGTTCGCGGTGGGGTGAGGCGTGCCACACCGGGCGGTTGTGCCGAGGGCTACTCCTCCGCTCGGCGGTGTGAAGTCGCCTCATCGTCAACCCAGTCCTCCTCGGTGTGGTCATTCCTCGGCGGCCAGGAACCGTGCGCGCCGGTCCAGCTTGGTAGAGCCGGCAAGAGAGAGGACCGTAACAGAAGGTCTCGGTTCGGTAGCGGCGCCGACTCGGATTCCACTGATCGACGATCATCTCAACCGGCATCCGGCGTCCCCAGATGCAGCTGCAGCACTTCTCCTCGTAGGTTCGCGCGGCAAGTCGCCGATGACCGCGCTCGCGGTAGACCTCCAGCGGCGGCGGAACACCGCGCCACGGCGGTGGCGTCGTCTCGTCCACAGCCTCGGGAGGCCCGACTTTCAACTTGCTGACCCTGTATAATTCAGCCGTCTCCAGCCGCGCATCCGGATGTGCCTGTCCAAAACCTTGTATCTCGCATTCGTCTGTCCACTATGAAGTAGGACTTGGGCACGGCAGGCCGACAAACTCTGGGTCGAGCGAGGCCGAAAGAGAGCGCGGGTCGCCGTGCCCGCATCTGCAGGTCGAAGCCCGCACAGTCGCCGGAGATGTGCTGACGGGGAACACCCCCCGAGAACACCCAATAAAATACCCTTTAGTAAAGAATTGAGAATTTATTAGTCGTGATGATCGATAATAGTTCAACCAGAGAAAAGCCGTGTTTCCGCGCGGAGGTGAATTTAGCCGAAGGTCTTTGCTTACGGGGTATGCATGTCATCGCGAGGTATTTTGGCACGAACCCGGGCGCGCTGTGTATTTGATCGATCGCAAGACCTTGTATCGTAAGTTGGAGGAGCCAGAACCGGCGGAGCAGGCGCCGCCTAACAATAAAGCTGACTACCGAAACAAATCCTAAGTGGTGGTGTGGGGCAGTCAGTTCGCAAGTTGATCCAGCAGCGCTTTGGCGTCCTTCAGATCGGGGATATCGAAGCTCTCGGTGAACCAGTTGTAGATTTCCTCAAGCATCACTCACGCCTTGTCACGCTTATGCTGTTTCGCAAGCCGCCGCGCTAGATTCGACGTGGCGCGCAGCTCCGGTATCCTGGCGCTGCGTTTGCGAGCCGCATCGATCGCACGCTCGAACCTGTGCCTCCCGAAAACCCAATCCCGGATGACGTGCAGCTGGACGTATGGTAATGAAGCGGCCGATGGTCGCGTTTCTGACCCAGCTGCTTGCTATCCGGTCGTGGTTCACGCGACGAGCGCGGCTTGAGGCTGAGAATTTTATCCTGCGCCAACAGCTGGTAGTGCTACGGCGCAAGTCCAAGACGCGCGTGAGACTGTGGAACATCGATCGCTTGCTGTTGGTATGGCTGTATCGACTGTACCCGTCGCTCCTGGACGCGATCATCATCGTCCAGCCGGAGACCGTGCTCCGCTGGCACCGACGCGGTTTCCGCGCCTACTGGCGCTGGAAGTCCCGCCACCTCGGCGGCCGTCCAAGGATTGATTCTGGGATTCGAGCGCTGATCCGGCGGATGAGCCGCGAGAACCCGCTGTGGGGCGCACCGCGGATCCACGGCGAATTGTTGATGCTTGGAATCGAAGTCGCTGAATCAACCGTCGGCAGGTATATGGTCCGGCGCCGCCGACCACCGTCCCAAGGTTGGAAGACTTTCCTGCGCAATCATGCCGCCGGCATCGCTTCGCTGGATCTGTTCGTGGTGCGCACCATCTCGTTCAAGCTGCTCTATGGCTTAGTGATCCTGCGTCACGCCCGCAGGCGGCTAGTCGCGATCAGCGTCACTTCCAATCCGACCGCCGAGTGGATCGCAGGTCAGGTGACTGACGCGTTTCCCTGGGACGAAGCGCCGCGTCACCTGATTCGCGACCGTGACGGGGCCTTCGGCCCATCATACACCCATCGCATTCGGGCAATGCGGATCCGGGATCATCCGACTGCGGCGCGCTCACCGTGGCAGAACGGCCACGTCGAGCGCCTCATCGGCTCGATCCGGCGCGAAAGCCTCGATCACTTGGTCGTGTTCGACGAAGCGCAGTTGCGTCGCGTGCTGAGGAATTACGCTTCCTACTACAACCAGGTCCGGACGCATCTCTCATTGAACAAGAATGCTCCGGATTTTCGGCGTCCGCAGAAGCTCGGCCGCATCGCAGCGATACCAATCCTCGGCGGCCTTCATCATCAATATGTCCGGGTTTAGCTTTTGACTAGGCACAGCCAATCCTGTTCGCCGCGCTGCGTGCCCGTGATGCTCAGTTCGAGCGCAGCACGGAGGTTGATGTTAAGGAGAAAGCCGCTTAACTGACTATGTCGCCGCTACTCAATTCCAACAGCGCAGCGGACATTGCCGGTCTGCGGCGTCCAGACGAAGCGTCGGGATCGCCCGAGGCTAAAACGCCGCGCGCATGTCAAATCCGCAGCCCGAACGCTTAGCCGAACATCTTGTTCCGAATGAATTAGAGCCTTAGCCTCATCAATTAACACCCATCGTAGTGGCTTTCATCGAGGAGGTCGCGCAAAAGTCCCACATCAGGAGATCGCCATGAACGTTCTACACATTCAGTCATCGCCGCGAGGTGACAAATCAAACTCTATCGGATTCTCCGGCACATTCAGCGAAATAGCCCCGACTGCGCGGGTTCCGCGCTCATTCGAACCTCCCGGCCAAATCCTGCCAGAAAGTTCTACTCCTCGCCTGTCGCGCCTAAGGGGAAACTTACGCTAGCATCCCATGCGACTCCAAAACGGATGGGACGGTCACGACGCGGCCGAGACGTTGAGACTCGTACCGCCGGCCGCTGCCGTCGTTGGCCGGCAAGGCCGACTGAGAGGTCACCTGCCCGTCCTTCTCCGATCGGCGCCATCGCGGCCATTCCGATCCTTGGCGGACTGCATCACTAATCTGTCCGCGTTTAGGTTTTGAGTAGGCACAACCGACGCGGGTCGCCACTTGGTCGGTGACCCTTGCAGCAGCGCTTAGTGAAGACTGGCGGACGGCTCATCTAACGTGCACGCTATTGTTGGTTGATGCGTGGGCAGAGCCATCTGACGCGACGACTGTTCGCGGGCATGCTGGCGAAGATCGCGGCGCTGCCGTCGCCGGCGGGATGACGTGAGCGCCAAGCAGAGCAGTTTTTAATGACGACGCTGAACCAAGATCGGCTGAAACCTTACGGAGGAAAGCCGTTCGATCCATGAAACGAGTTGAAGTTCGAAAGTCAAAAAGAAAACTCCAGATGATTGCGAGACCGCGGTTTTTTTACGGCTGGATCGTGGTCGCGTGCACCTTCGCGATACTATGCGTCGCCTACGGCATCCAGTTCAGCTTCGGCGTGTTCATGCCTTTTATTTCTGCGGATACCGGATGGAATCGCGCCAGTCTTTCGTTTCCCTACTCGCTATACGTATTTGTCTATAGTGCGTTGGGCGTAGTGAGCGGGCGCCTCACCGACCGTTTTGGCCCGCGTGTCGTACTCACAGCCGGCGGATGCCTGCTCGGCGCCGGTCTAGATGCTTGTCAGCCGGTCCACTCATTGTGGCAGCTTTATATTGCGCTCGGACTGATTGCGGCGGCCGGGATGAGCGCCGCCTATGTGCCCTGTAATGCGACCGTGGTGCGATGGTTTGTGCAGAAGCGCGGCTTCGCCCTGAGCATCACGTCGAGCGGTGCCAGCTTTGGGATGTTTATCTTTCCGCCGATCACAATGGGCTTGATCGCCAGTTATGAATGGCGTGGCGCATATTTCATTCTAGGCGTCCTGGCAGTTACCGTCATCGCGCTGTGCTCGGCCTTCGTGGTGCGTGATCCTGAAAAGATGAACCTGCTGCCGGACGGAGAACTCCGCTCGATTCACGAACCGAAGACCGAGGCTCTTACTCTTTCTTCCGAAGACAACTGGACTTTATACGACGCCCAGCGCACCACAACTTTCTGGCTACTGAATATCATCTTCACGCTGACCTGGCTCGTCGTCTTCATGCCGATGGTCCATATCGTCCCGTTTGCGGTCGACCTTGGCATTTCTCATTTCCGCGCTGCGATGTGTATCAGCGTGATCGGTTTTGCGGGATTTGGCGGACGACTGTTGATCGGCACTATCTCCGATCGTCTCGGCAGGGTCGCAACTCTGGGTAGTTGTCTGATGCTGCAAGGATTGTCTTTTATCGGTTTCACCTTCAGCACCGGCATCGGCCTGTTATACATCGCGGCGGCTTTATTCGGATTTTCGTACGGGGGAGTGACGGCGCTCTTTCCAGCCCTGATTGGCGACTTTTTTGGCCGGCTCGCCGTCGGCGCGATCGTCGGGTTCATCTTCGCTCTTGCGGGCTCGCCCGCGGCATTTGGGCCGCTGATCGCTGGCTATCTTTACGACGCCACGCACAGTTACCGTGCGGCGTTCGAATTGAGCGCGGCTCTCAATCTGATCGCGTTCGCGATGGTGTTCTGGTTGAAAAAGCCCCAGCGAGCAGCGAACGCCTTGTTTTGACGATCGAGCGGACGATCTCCCGACCGTGTTTTGATTGAGCAACGCCGTGGCTGTTTGGTGCGACGGCCGACGGTGCGGCCTCTTGGGATCTTCGCCGATGCAGTCTTGTCGATATAGACCGTTAGCCTGCTCTCTTTTGAGATCGAGGCACCAATAGTACAAGGTCGGAGAGACGGCGAGGTGGCAAATGGCAGATCAGCAACCACTAGTGTAAGAGGTCCGGCGCTGGACGGCTGAAGACGCGCGGCATTAGTACTCAGCTTCCACAAAGGTGAAACGACTACCTCCTGCTCGTGCAACAGAGCTGCACGTTGCCCAATTTTTTTAAGGCAAGGTCGCATCTCTTCCTCCGACTGGACTGCGAGGATCACGGGTAGCGCACCAGCCGTAACGTTGATGATTGCGGTTGCAGTTTGAGAAGTCCTCGGCTCTCGCAATTCGAAAATCGAAACCCGCACCCCGAGCATACTGCGACTGGCGATGGCGTGCACCCCTAAAACTCAGCCAAATTTGAGGTAGAGTCCGTCGACTGAAAGGAGACGGGCGATGAAAGGAAGCCGCTTCAGCGAGGAGCAAATCATCGGGGTGTTGCGGGAGCACGAGGCCGGGGCAAAGACCGAAGAGGTATGCCGGCGCCACGGGATCTCAAGCGCGACACTTTACAAGTGGAAATCCAAGTACGGCGGGCTGGAGGTATCGGAGGCACGCCGCCTCAAGGCGCTCGAGGACGAGAACCGGCGCTTGAAGAGGCTGCTGGCCGAGTCGATGCTGGACAACGCGGCGCTCAAGGACCTACTCGGAAAAAACGTCTGAAGCCTGCGGCGCAAAGACTGGCGGTGAGCAGGGTGATGGAGCGCCACGGGCTGAGTCAGCGACACGCCTGCCGATTGGTAGGCATCGATCGTTCGACCCTACGCTACCAGGGCAAGCGGCCAGATGACCGGGCGCTTCGACAGCGACTGCGCGAGCTGGCCGCGGAACGCCGACGATTCGGGTATCGGCGACTAGGCTGGATGCTGGCCCGCGAAGGTCATGTCATGAATCACAAGCGCCTGTATCGGCTATACCGCGAAGAGAAGCTCATGGTGCGCAGACGTGGCCGGCGCAAACGTGCGATGGGAACCCGAACCCCAATGCTCGTGCCACAAGCGATCAACCAACGCTGGTCGCTCGACTTCGTCTCCGACACGCTGAGTGATGGGCGGCGCTTTCGCATCCTGTGCGTGGTGGACGACTTCAGCCGCGAGTGCCTGGCGACCGTGGTCGATACTTCGCTGGGCGGAGTACGAGTGGTTCGCGAACTGGAGCGGCTGGCGACCGAACGCGCGGTGCCCCGGGAGGTAGTTAGCGATAATGGAACCGAGCTGACCAGTGGTGCGGTGCTGCGCTGGGCCACCGGACGACTCGCATGGCACTACATCGAGCCCGGCAAGCCGGTGCAGAATGCTTTCGTCGAATCATTCAACAGCAAGCTGCGCGATGAGTGCCTCAACGAGCACGTGTTCCTAAGTCTCGCCGGAGCGCGAGAAACCATCGAAGCATGGCGCCACGACTACAACTACCTGCGGCCGCATGGCAGTCTCGGAGCCTTGACCCCAAACGAGTTCGCGGTGCTTAAAGGACAGGAAACACAACCGCCCCAGGAGGGCGAAATCAACCACGGTCTCTACTTATGAATGGTGGGAAATTGGGGCGCACGCCAGCGAGACCATGCATTGACAGACGAACCGCAATTAAGAACTACGTTTCCCGTTTGAAGATCGTCCGCGGCTCTGCTTCAATCCGAAGGCTTAAGCGCAACAGTTTTACATCGAACGGGCTGCGACGTCCGCGGATCTTCTTGGCATCGCGGCTTTCGAAGCATGAGGCATTGTCTTCGGATGCCGGAATAAGTGTGCACGAGAACCGTCACGCTCAACCCCAAAGAAGAACTGCGCGCGAAAGAATCGTGGAGGTGATCGCGGAATGGCTTTCTTTCTTAAATCTGGTGAACGAGAGAGTCCACCAGCCACGTCGAAGGATTGGGCCAGGATCGATTGGCGGCTCGCCCTTCTTTTCGTAGCGAGCCTGGTGCTGTGCTGGCCGGCGACTAGCGCACAAGCGCAAGACATCAGTCGGGCCGATGTCGGGAAGTGGCTCGATACCCACCCTTCCGCGCCGAACTTCAAGGCGGACGATGTGCTCAGCTCCGCGGATCTCGAACGCCTGCGGCCGTTCGTACCTCCGGGCTATCTCGAGCAATTGAATTTTCCTTCCTTCAAAATGAAAATCGTAGCGGTTCGCAGCCATCAACCGCGACAGGACTACGTGAACTGCACGGAGCAATACCAAGCCCAGGTTCGACTCGCTCCGGACGGCGCCTTGACCAATCACATCTGCGGTCAACCGTTCTCCAATGCTTCGCTGAATCCCTCCGACCTGGTTTCCGGCCTCAAGGCGGCCTGGAACTTTGAGTTGCGCTGGCAGAACTACGGAGAGTTCGATGCCACCACCGTTTACGTGCCGTTGTACTTTGGCGGGACCCACGACCTGAGGTCAGATTCCGCCCTGCAGATGCCGCCGGAGCAATGGCTCTCGGGAGTCGACCTAGAAAGCAAACTTCCTCCGAATATAGGTCCGTATGTCCAGGGTGGTGGCACGGTGCGACGCACATTCAGTTCGCTATATCAGAGGCTCTATTTTACCCATCTGGCCCCTGCCGCGGATAAAGGCGGGGTACTCGGCGTACCCAACGCAAAGGCGTTTTTCTGGAAAGAGTTCAGCGGCTTCATATCTCCTTATGATCTGCGAGGTCAGGTTTTTATCACGTATCGCTACGCCGACTTCCACCAACCGGACGACAGCTGGATCTACGATCCTATCAGTCGGCGGGTGCGTCGCTTCTCGGCAGAGGAGAAGTCAGATTCCTTCATGGGCACCGACGAGACATTGAATGACTTCTACAGTTTTTCTGGTCACGTGCTCGATTGGAATTGGAAGTTCCTGGGCTGGAGGGATCTGGTGTCCGTCATGGATTCGGCGCATACCGATATGCACACCTACGGTCCTAACGGCAACATTCCCGACGATGTCTGGTCTTTGCGGCGCTTCGCGGTGATAGAACGCACGCCCAAAAATCCCGCCAATCCCTATGGCGATGTCATTATGTTTTGGGACGCTGAGAATTGGACGCCTTGGATGGAGTTAGCCTTCGATCATCACGCCAAACTGTGGCGAGTCCTCGTCTACGTGTCGAACTGGAGCGAGGACCTCACACAGTGGAGCAACATCAATCGCGGCACACATGTCACCATCGTGCAGGGCGGTCAAACGATCGACGTGCAAAATCATCGCTCCACCCTTTTCCTTACCTTTGGTCGTGGATCTCCGGACGTGACCATGGATCGGGCCAACAGGTTGTTCGATCCCTCAAACTTAGAGCAGGTACACCGCTAAGCGGCGCAAAAAAGCACGCAAGTTTTTAAGGTGATCGCTTACTAACCATTGCCTGTGGTCTTTCCCCCTGCAGGTATGCCACCGATGAGTTAGTGTCTGCCTGGAATGACCCGCCCCGCGAAAGTATGCCGACCAGTGGTTGAGATTTTGGCCTGGTGTGGTCGGTTGGTGCCGGTATTTCCGGCGTTTATTGCACTCAACAGACTCGATTGACAACCTCTAGCAACTGCCGTCGGCATGTCCCCGAAAATCGCACTGTGAATAGCGAACGTGCAATCCAGTTCCTGCGCCTCGGCCCAAAAGAGATCATTGGCAGGATCACTCAGCAATCGAGTGCCATATGTATTTGGGCGCACCAAAACAGCCCTGACACCGTGGCTTTGACCTGTTGTGCCTATTCAAAACCTAGACCCGGACGTATTGTTGATGCAATCCGCCGAGGATCGGAATTGCCGCGATGTCGCCGACCCGTGAAGGGCGGCGGAAATCCGGCGCATTCTTATCTAATGAAAGAAGAGTCCGGACCTCGTTGTAGTACGAAGCGTAGGCCTTGAGGATATGGCGCAAGTGGGCTTCGCCGAACACGATGAGGTGGTCGAGAGATTCGCGACGGATCGATCCGATGAGCCGCTCAACGTGGCCGTTCTGCCACGGCGAGCGTGGTGCGGTAGGGTGATCTCGGATCCCCATTGCACGAATGCGGCGGGTGTACGCCGGGCCGAAGGCGCCGTCGCGGTCGCGAATCAGGTGACGCGGCGCTTCGTCCCAGGGAAACGCGTCAGTCACCTGACCTGCGATCCACTCGGCAGTCGGATTGGTAGTGACGCTGATCAGTGATTAGCCGTCGGCGGGCGTGACGCAGGATCACCAAGCCGCAGAGCAGCTTGAAGGAGATCGTGCGTACGACGAACAGATCCAGCGAAGCAATGCCGGCGGCATGATTACGCAGGAAAGTCTTCCAACCTTGGGACGGTGGTCGGCGACGCCGGACCATATACCTGCCGACGGTTGATTCAGCGACTTCGATTCCAAGCATCAATAATTCGCCATGGATCCGCGGTGGTAGGGTCGGGAACTGGCGCGCGCGCAGTAGGTAGAGGGTTTCCAGCCACTCTCTTTCGATTGAGCGGTGGGTTCACAATTCCACCATGGCCACGTTTCCAGCTCCCGCCTCGTCAAACGGAGCGTGCGGATTTCCCGCACTCCGCTTTCCTGCCTGCTTCGCCCCAAGAGTTATGCGACCTATCGCGCCGGGAGCGCTTTCAACAGCGAGCTGTGGCGACACACCTGGTAGTGGTTGAACAATCCCAGTTCGTCGTAGAGCCAGCGTCTACTCCACCTCTTCCAGCCGAAGCCTTTGCAGTTTCGGGCCCGCAGCAGATGTCGCCGCACCTTCTTCTCCACCCAGTCTTTGACATAACTGAAGCATCGACTGGAGTTGCCAATGGCGAAGTAGTTTACCCAGCCGCGTAGAACCGGGTTGATGAGTTGCACCACCCGTCCTATGGGTTGGGAGTCGAAGCCCCGGAAGATGTCCTTGAGCTTGCGCAGCAGTGCGGTGCGCTGCTTGAGCTTGGGCGAATAGTTCGCTCGCCATTTACCCTTAAGACTCCGCACTCGCCGGAACTCAAAGTGGCCTGCCCCCCGAAAACACCCGCGGTTTTAAGGTAGGGTCCTTCACCGAGAGGAGAAGGACAGATGAAAGCGAGCCGCTTCAGCGAGGAGCAAATTATCGCGGTGCTGCGTGAGCACGCGGCCGGCGCCAAGACGGCCGAAGTGTGTCGGCGGCACGGGATCTCGGACGCAACATTCTACAAATGGAAGGCCAAATACGGCGGCATGGAGGTGTCGGACGCGAAGCGACTGAAGGCGCTAGAGGATGAAAACCGCCGGCTGAAGAAGCTGTTGGCCGAGTCGATGCTGGACAACGCGGCGCTCAAGGACATTCTGGGAAAAAACGGCTGAAGCCTGCGGTACGGCGGCTGGCAGTGGCGCGGGTGGTCGAGCAGCACGGGTTCAGTCAGCGCCGCGCGTGCAGGCTGATAGGGATCGATCATTCGAGTTTGCGCTATCAGAGCAAGCGTCCGGACGACGCGCCACTGCGCCAGCGGCTGCGGGAGTTGGCACAGCAACGCCGCCGGTTCGGCTATCGCAGGTTGGGCTGGCTATTGGTTCGCGAGGGGCACGCGATGAATCACAAAAAACTGTATCGGCTGTATCGTGAGGAAAAGCTGATGGTACGGCGGCGCCGGGGCCGTAAGCGTGCGTTGGGCACGCGCACCCCGCTGAGTTTGCCCAGCACGATCAACGAACGGTGGTCGCTCGACTTCGTCTCTGACACTTTCGGTGACGGTCGGCGCTTCCGCATCCTCTGCATCGTTGATGACTTCAGCCGCGAATGCCTGGCGACCGTGGTCGATACTTCGCTCAGCGGCGTCCGCGTGGTGCGCGAACTCGAACAGCTCATCCGCGAGCGGGGCAAGCCCAAGATCATTGTCAGCGATAACGGCACCGAACTGACTAGTGTAGCCGTTCTCCGGTGGGTTCCGGGCCGGGTGACTTGGCATTATATCGAGCCGGGCAAGCCGGTGCAGAACGCTTTCATCGAGAGCTTCAACAGTAGGCTCCGGGACGAGTGCTTGAATGAGCATGCTTTCCTGAATCTGGCCGAGGCGCGGGAGATCATCGCGAGTTGGCGCCACGACTACAATCACGTGCGTCCGCATTCCAGCCTGGGCGCGTTGACACCAATCGAGTTTGCACAACAGCAAGGGGACCCGCCGCTTGAGCTAGTTTGGGGCTCCGCGGCCGTCCCCTTGCTCTACCGCCCCACCAGGGGCATTACTTCAACTGACTCTACTTATAACTGCGGGTAAGTTGGGGAGCAGGCCAAAAGCCCAAAAATCCGAAGCCCGCTCTCTTCGCCAGGTCAACAAATCGACTCTTCTCTTCGTTGATGTCGATCTGGAGTTTGGCCAATTCCTCTCGCAACCGCCGATCAGTTGTATCGAGCAACCAGTCGTGTCGCGCATAGGCGTCCACCAAAATCACTAGATCATCGGCGAACCGTGCGTACTCTACATAAGTATAGGGTCCGTGGCGGGTGACCTCCCGAGCTCGCTCCAGCATCCGGTCGACCTCGTTCAAGTACAGGTTGCTGAACAGGGGTGATAGCACTCCTCCTTGGGACAGACCTTTCGCGCCGGTTGCCTTGACCAGCAATTTCAGTAGCTGCATGACCTCGGAATCGTTGACCCGCTTCACAACCTTCTCGAACAGCAGGTGATGCCGGATGTTGTCGAAATAGGAGCGCAAGTCAAAATCGAGCACCCGAGTCTTGCCCTGCGTAATCGCCTCTGACACGCGGGCCACCGCCTGATGCGCCGAGCGCTGGGGCCGGTAGCCATACGATCCCGATTGGAAATCAGCCTCGAAGATGGGCTCAAGGATTAGCTTGAGCGCGCCTTGCACCACGCGGTCGCGGATGGTGGGAATCGACAGCACGCGGAGCTCCTTGCTCCCGCCGCGCTTGGGAATCGCCACTCGTCGTAGCCGCGTGGGACGGTAATGATGCGCAATCAGTCCCTCCCTGAGCCGTTGGAGCCATGCCTCCAGCCCTTCGGCCTCGATGGCCTCAAACGTAACTCCGTCAACTCCCGGAGCGCCGTCGTTCTGTTGGGCCAGCCGATAGGCTTCGCGCAGCGTCTCCAACTTGCAGACATGCACGTACAGTCCCCAAAACCGCCAGGCCGCTTCAGCCTTCGCCTTGCGGTATATCCTCCGCCGCAGCTCTTGCAGACTGATGGGCGCCTTTATCATCTCACCCCTGCCTCACCTCTTGGTCGGAGGAAGCACAGACAGCAGGGTCCCTTTGCTCGACGGACATTGCTCCGCGTCATCGCTACTACGGACCCTTCCGTCGCCCTCTCCTCTTCGGCCGACTTCCCGGTTTAGCCGGTTATACGGTCTACCCTGCTCCGCCGTTTTCACGACGGGAGGAGGAGGGCTTCTCCAGTTGCTCAGCGCGTCCTTGCCACCGTGCCGCCGCTACCACCCCGTCGAAGTCGAGAGTCGGTATCTGCCAGCTTGCGACCCTCGATGCTGTCTTCACCCTGGGGCGAAGGATTCGGCCTTCGAAATTTCCACTTTTCGGGGCTACCCGTGCGTTCGCTTACGCTGCAGCCCGGTGACTCGCAGTCGTCCTTTCGACGACTCTGTCGATGGGCTTCAGGTCATTGGTTTCCCTCCTCCCTGCCATCCAAGCTACAAGGCTGCTGGCCCTTTGCCTTGGTGGGACTGTCTCCCACTGAACGCGCCAGCCTTCGCTGGACGCACCGCCCCACAGCGGGTTCTCGCGGTTCATCCGCCGGATCAGCGCTCGAATCTCGGAATCAATCCGTGGATGGCCGCCGACGTGGCGAGACTTCCAGCGCCAGTAGGCACGGAAGCCGCGTCGGTGCCAGCGGATCACGGTCTCCGGCTGGACGATGATGATCGCGTCGAGGAGCGATGGGTACAGGCGATACAGCCACACCATCAGCAAGCGATCGATGTTCCACAGTAGCACACGCTTTGGGTGCTGGCGGCGTAACACTATGAGCTGTTGGCGCAGGAGGAGATTCTCAACTTCAAGCCGCGCTCGTCGCGTGAACCACGACCGGATGGCAAGCAGCAGTTGGGTCAGCAACGCGACCATCGGCCGCTTCAATACCATACGTCCAGCTGCACGTCATCCCGGATAGGGATTTCGGTAGGCACACCTACCCTTACGCGGCGAACACAAGAGCGTATATAAATGGGAAGCTGATCTGGCATCGCTAAGCGACGCATCGCGGTCCGGGTGTCGTGTTGACCGCCTATAGTTACTTCACCTACTAGACGGACTTTTCCCCACGATTCTAGAGTCCAACGCCTCCAAAAGCAGTTCCTTGGACCGCCTTGTGACGGGATGTCATCAACTCTCAGATTCGCGAGTTTACCTGCGTGTGAATTATTATGATCTATTGAAGCATATTTGACAGTAAATCTTCAAAGAGCGGATAATTCGCGCATTGGAGGGATTTATGCGCAACAGCATGCCTTGTCATCTCAAGACATTTGCTGTCAGCGGCGCGACTCTTTTTCTTCTGCTGGGCGCCATCATCGACGCCGCTAACATTTCTGTCGCGCAGACTTCGGATTCTCCGGACACGGCAGCCGGGGAGCCGGACGTGCTCGGAGTCCCTCCCCCACGCCCGATGTCTTATGGGTGCAGGTCGAGACCTGTATCGAATTGGCAATGACAACCAACCGGCTGAATCGGATTCTGGACTCTAGCGCGACCCAACTCTGCGCGTATGTCAGCGCGCCGTTTGGCTTCACCTCCTTTGTCGGTGATGGCTTCACTGTCATCAAAGAGAAGGACGTTACCCATGAGCCCAACGCATTTCTCGCCCTTCCTTCGAAGATAGTCACTGGAATCGAAGATCCACAGGTAACTTTCTTCTCGGGGAAATCTTCGTTTTCGGACAACTATTTTGCGGATGCTTGGGGTTTGTTCCGGAGCACCGTTGACGCTGTCTATTTCAATAATAATTCAAAACACCTGAAATCCACTCAAGAAGGGATGGCGGTAAATTCGCTCGCCGGGCGAACGCTCAATCAGCTTTATATTCATATGTCTTGCGTGCTGCCGGCGGTTCAGTCCGTTCTTAGCAATTCGAAGATTCGCAACGCGTGGTCGTCAAACCCAATTTCACTCCCTCCAAACTCACATTCCTACTATGCGATCAAAGTCCCGAATCTGATTTGGAGCAACAATCCCTTTCTCCTGATGCAATCGGAACCGCACTTTAAGGAATCGATGCCGGGAAATCAGACCCTGGTAGTAACCGGCGCACCGGGAGGTTTCTACGTGCTGCTGGATTATGTCACCGCCCAGGATAAACGGGTGGGAGAAGCGTTGCTGGATCAGTTCTGCGACCAGTGAAATCGCGATTGAACATCACTTCTCAGAGGCATTAGATGCGCAATAGTAAAATCGATCGTATTGAGAAATACATTGCCATCTGCGCCTTTGTCTCGGTTCTGCTCGCAGGCATCACTGCCGTCGCTGACGTTGCCATCGCGCAGACGTCTGATTCTTCGGACGCGCCATCGGTGCAGCAGGATGCGCCTGGAAGTCCTCCTTCAGCTTTCGAAATCCTCGGAGGCGGAACCCTTCAGAATAAATTTGCCTGCAGCGCAATATTTCGACGCACGTGTTCGGTGCTGTTCGTTGGCGATAGTTACACGCACGGGCGCTATACACCTGTGCGAACCTACAATGCCGAGATACCTGGTGAGCCGTGGCAGCCGCCACAGGTTATCGACGAGAACTATGGCCAGACCGGCGAACGCGAAGAGTCTCCGAATGAGCCCGGGCCATGGGGCGGTATTCCGGGAATCTTCTCCGAACTGGCCGAAGAGATGCACCTCAACTATGAGGTCCATATTGAGGCTATCTCTGCCACGAGCCTGGCAAAGAACTATGATGCAGCCTCGGACGTGATCGCGCAGGCAGGCTGGCAAGCTGTGGTGCTACAGGAGCTAAGCGTCAAACCGCTGCCACGCTCGCTCACCAACAACAAGCTCAGTAACCCACCCGCTTTCTGGGCAAGTGTGCAGACCATCGAACAGGCCGTACACGCAGTTGCACCGAAAGCCCAGATCTTTCTATACGAGACCTGGGCGTCCGGAGACCTGGCCAAGGCGATCGCGGGCGATACGTCGCAGCCAGATTTTGAAGAGAAATACTTCAAGGCGTTGGATGAGCTTCTCGATACGAACCTCGCCAGCTACCGATGTGCCGCACAACGCGACGGCAAGGTCGCCGGCGTCGCACCTACGGGCGAAGCCTGGCGCCGTGCTTGGGCCGACGGATTGGCCAACCCGGATCCCTTTCAGGTCTCCCCTTCCCCCCTGCCGCTCCTTTGGTATGGCATCAATGCGGTCAACGACCCTCCTATCACGAAACCCGATTACCACCATCCTAGCGTGTACGGCGCCTATCTGAGCGGTCTCGTTCTTTTCATGAAGATGACGGGGGCTGATGTACGCAGACTTGGAGCGAACGAGCAGGCGGCCGCTGAGCTCGGCATCCCCGGTAGGCTTGCATCGCGGTTACAGCAGGAGGCTTGGCTGGCGGTGAACGGCTTTCCGCTTACTTGGGCCGGTATCACCCCCCGTCCGTGCGACCTCGTGGACACTGGAGACTAGCGCTCTCAGTCTTCTGCCCCGAAACCGTAATGCGCAGGTATCAGCGAGGCTTCCACCTCTACTGGCGTCGGAAGTCTTGGCATCGTGAGGCAACGCCCGGGGCCGATCGCGATTTGTGAACTGATCCGCAGTCTACCTTCGTTCTAACCCCACCTCGAATTCCGCAGAGCAAAAGTTCGTCAAAGCACAAATAGGCTGTTTAAAAACTGAAAAGATAAAATTTGCGTTTTAAATTTATCTTTGACAAAATCGCGGCGCATTAACCAATGGAAGACGTTCGAGGACCGCCGGGGGTTCCATGAGAATTCCAAAAGTATTGGTCGCGCTTCTTTTGATTTTGCTTGCCGGCTTGTGGGGCGGGACAAACAGCAACGCCGGTACGATCCCTCTCTCGGCGTTTACCGGTGCTTGCGCACCGTTACCGCCTCCCTCATTTCCGAACTTCAAAACTCGTCTTGACGCGTTCGTCAAGGGGAACTGCTACGGCGTTCAGAAGCAGAATTGGCCGCACGAAGCGAACCGGCGCAGCAGCGAGGCCCTCCACTCCCCCTTCGTGAAACTGTGGTACTCGCCCCAGCTCTACAGGTGGATGACGCCCGGGGACCGGCGAGGTCAGATACCCGACGGGTCGATGGTCATCAAGGAAGAATACGACGATGACGTTGCGAGTTCTCCGATTTGCTTCTGGAGCGTGCTACCCTGAGATCGCCAACTGGAAACTGCAAATCAACAGTACCGGCCCCGTCTCTATTCAGTGAGCAGAGTCGAGGCCTCGAGGCCAGCAGGAGAACCGAATTGAAAAGGAAACACTTCTTGATCTACTCGCTGCTACTCTTGTGCGGGAGCCTGTTTTGGTCGCCTTCGAGTGCATCCGCGCAAGCATGTACACCAGTTGTTTATGCTTTTCGTCATGCTGAAGATATGAATGAGCCGAATGAACTTAAACCGGTTGGAATGGAGCATGCCAGTCTTTACGTCGAAATGATAACGGCTTTTCAAATTATCAAAGATTACTGCCCTGTGGGGGCCGTCTATGCAGTAAGCCGGATTAAGCCCGGCGGTATAATAGGCACGACAAATCCATTTTTTACGGCTCGACCCTTGGCTACTGTCATAATGAACGCCAACCCGATTGAAAAGATAGACAATCTGCCGATAGATGAATTCCTTGAACCGTCTAACATTGGCGCTGTCCGTTTTAGAGATGTAATGCTCGACAAAGTGGAACAGGGTAAATCGGTTGCGCTCTTTTGGACAAGCGACGGTTTGCCTGATCTTGGCGAAGCCATAGCTCCAGGTTTTAATATCCCGGCGACGCCTAAGCCTCCCAGAAATGCTGCCTATATCTTCAAATACAACGGCAGTGAGGGTTTTATCGCGTCTCCGGAACCGAATGCAGATGTCCAATGCTTTAATTGGGCTAACTTCAGGGCTGCCGGCGATATGAGTTCTTACAAATACTGGTGTGGGAACATAAATAATGGCAACCTAAGCGACGGGGACGACCTGAAGCCATATCTTTACAAGCTGCATGGAAGGATCTGTGATACAAGCACCCTTACACCCGTAACAGAACCGGGTTATTACGGCTACTGTACTTCAGCAAGCTCCCCCTAACGGGGTAGTCGATATGATTGCGTCTGGGTGTCCGTTCAGGTTTCTGAGCCTTGAGCATGGCGCGCGCGACCTTATCATCGGGATCGATTCCTCCACTACAGTCACCAAGCGATTGCCTGGGATCTGACGCGCACACAGATTGCTTGTCAAATATCATCTGAAATCCCCTGTTGTGTTTAGTCAAAACTTAAACCCTGACATATTGGTGATGCAGCCCACCCAGGAATGCGATGCTGCGATGGGGCCGAGCTTCTGCGGGCGCCGAGGATCTGGCGCATTCTTGTCCAACGAGAGATGGGGTCGGACTTTATTGTAGTATGAAGCGTAGGCCTTCAGAACATCGCGCAGGTGCGCTTCGCCGAACACGACGAGGTGGTCGAGTGATTCGCGACGGATCGATCCGATGAGCCGCTCAACATGCCCGTTCTGCCACGGCGAGTGTGGCGCCGTTGGGCGATCTCGGATTCCCATCGCACGAATGCGATGAGTGTAGGCTGGGCCGAAGGCCCCGTCGCGGTCGCGAATCAGATGACGCGGCGCTTCGTCCCAAGGAAAGGCATCCGTCACCTGTCCCGCTATCCACTCGGCGGTCGGATTGTTCGTCACGCTGATGCTCACCAGTCGCCTTCGGGCGTGGCGAAGAATTACCAGGCCATAGAGCAGCTTGAAGGAGATAGTGCGAACCACGAACAGATCGATAGACGCGATCCCTGCAGCGTGATTGCGCAGGAATGTCTTCCAACCCTGTGAGGGTGGCCCCTGCCGCTTGGTCATGTATCTGGCCACGGTCGATTCGGCGACTTCGACCCCGAGCATCAGCAGTTCGCTGCGTATCCGCGGCGCGCCCCACAGTGGGTTCTCTTTGTTCATCCGTCGGATGAGATCGCGGATCTCGAGGTCTATCCTGGGGCGGCCACCACACCGGCGAGATTTCCAGCGCCAATAGGCGCGAAAGCCGCGCCGATGCCACCGGATCACAGTCTCGGGCTTGACCACCGTGATCGCATTCAGAATGGCCGGGAAGCATCGGTACAGCCAGACGAAGATCAGCCGATCGATGTTTCTCAGCCACACCCGAGACGGGGACCTGCGACTCAGGACGATCACTTGCTGCCGCAGCACCAGGTTTTCAGCCTCGAGTCTAGCTCGCGATTTCAATCGGGAACGTGCGACGAGCAGGACTTTGGTCAGAAACTCGACCATCGTCGTTCCAGTGTCACAGACCGACCCACCCGTCACCCGGGATTAGGTTTTCGGTATGGACAGCCTGAAGGGCCTGAAATCGTGTGGCACGATCCGTGGCGAATTTGGGGTGTTTTGAGGGTGACGGGAAAGTGATTTTCAGGGGTCTAAAGGACGTGTTCGCAGAAGTCGCGTGATAACGACTTGTGCGTCAATCAAAAAAGAATGGTTCCAAAACGAACCCATTCTTTCAAACACTTGCGAACTAACATCACTCCACTATCAATCGTTCCGGTTCGCCACATTCCCGACATTTAACCTCGAACCTGGTGGGCGCAACCCGACGCACGCCATTGTCATGACCCGCCAGCCGCGTTCGTACGTCGATGAAGCACTGTCGCTCCTCAACTCGCCATAAGGCACAGGAAGGCAGGCCACATTGCCGCAACATAAACTTAATGTGTCCGTAAACTGCATGGTGTATTCCCTTCGCGAGGCCTGACAGGCTGGCAGGGGAGAAGACCGTGGCCGCGACCGTCGAAACTGCGATTCCCGCAAAAGCCGCGCTTGACCAGAAACTCGCACGGCCTCGGCCGCGGCGCAACCTAAGGCTCAAGCGAGCCATACGGAGGAAATGATCGTGCGACTACTACTCAAAAGTGCAGTGGAGCTTTGGGGTCGAAGAAAATCGGGCGGACGCCGCATCGGGATCGGATTGGCGATCGGCGCACTGACAGTAGCCACTCTCGCAGGGGTCGCGGCCGCGCATGACGATGGGGGTGGCGCGGAGAGCATCGTATGGACGCGGAACAGCGCGCCAAACACGGCGTCGATTGCGGGCGGTCCGTGGACACTGGAGCAGTCTGGGGCGGGCATCGGCCTCAAGTCGTCGGGTTATTGCGCTAGCAGCAACGGTGTCTTCCCTGGGACTCAGGTCGGCAATCCCGGGACTGAGCGAATGCAGCCTTACTATTTTCCGTTTGTCACGGGTCAGGGTTCCAATCTGCAGGGCTACTTCGACTGGCGTCCCAAGGATACCGATGAAGCTGTGGTAGCGGCATCGTCCAACGACGCGGGAAGGACCTGGACCTACCAGAGCAAAGCGCTGGAGTTGACCACCTACTGCCCGAGCAACCCGAATAAAATTATCGGTGTCCCGGGGACGAATGCGGTATGTCAGGGTCCCAGTAAGAGCGCACCTTTGCCGTGCCAAAATGCCTCCAACGACTATCCGGTCGGCACGCTCAATCTGCCTCCGGTATCCACGCTAACGTACGGTGGGGTGGTTGACGACGGCCAAGGTCACGCGTTCGTCCTCACGATCAAGGGTCAAACCCTGCTGTACACGCTGAACCGGTCGGTGGGCCATATCGACTCCGACCCGCTGGTTATTCACGTCGTGACGCCTACGCCATCAAATCCATTGGCTGGCGCTCCAGCAATGGATGACGGTCCGACGGATGCGCAACCCGGCCTACCTGAGCCTTCTGGGCCTGGAATTTACGCGACCAGCGGTCTCATGAATCCGGATGGAATCCTGGGAGTGGTTCCCGACTCGAATCCGGTCGAGATCATCTACGAACAGAAGATTCTCAATGGCGACCTCACCGACTCGACAGACTTCCCAAATCCCGCGACCAACCTGGCAATCTGCAATAACAACCCGGGATGGGCGAACTACTACAACAACGTCCCTGCCGGGATCAACACCGGAGGGATTGGACCTAATGACGACATCACTTTTCTGCGATTGGCATCGACCACGGACGGGATAAACTTCACCGACCTGGGTCCCCTGCAAGGCTTGAATGATATAAAAACCGTGTCGGCCAACGGCACGCGATGGCTCGCGACTGCCGGAAGCATCCTTAAGTTGGCGCACGGCGGCTACGGACTTTTATTCTCGGGTGGCAACTGCGTCGATGGCGACTCCGATGCGTTTCACTACGTCGGCTACGCGGAATCAACGGACCTGATCCACTGGAATGTAATCAACGGCCTCAACAATCCGATCGCCTCAGTGTTCCCGGTCACGCTTTCGCTGGATACAGATGGAGTTCCTGTCGTAAGCCCAGCTACAGGTACCAGCACCATGATTCCGGCTGACGAGCCGGTGGTAAGAGATACGCAAGGATTCTTTGCGGGGCGTATTTATGCGCCGAGCGCAACGCAGGTTGACGAACGTAACGTCACCGTGATGTTTGCGGGTTATCACACCACAAAGCCCAAGAACGGTCTCGGCGATTATCGCACCATCGGCAGAGTGAGCCTACACGCCTCCGACGATATTTCCGAAATCGGAGCTAACGGTCCGATACAGCACTACTGGCACTGATCCGGAGCGCTGATTCGCGCGAACACCGAATCAATCGGCATAGGGGGGTAGCGGTCGCACCGCTACTCCCCTGCCACACCATCACCAGTTTGCTTGCGGAGTTAAGATCCGCGCCCCGGGCTGGTGCCTGACCCGTACCGAGGCCTGCGAGCGGTTGAAAGTCGGCCCGCATCGCCTATGTGCCGATTCCGCTTTTCAGGTTTCTAAAGCGGATATTGCCTCTTAGATCCTTTCCGCCGGCATTCGTGGACAGAACGCGAGATTGAAGCGTTTCGGTCCAAATGCGCGGGGGCGTGATGTGCCGATTCTTAGGTCCTGGCTGCCGAGCGAACTGGATAGCTTTTGATCGCAGCGCATACCGACGCTGACGGCGTCCCCATCCTCCCTTCCCTGATCGAAAGCAGATCAGTCTTATAGCCGAGCGCTAGCAGGCTACCATGGCTTCACCATTATCGTGTAGAAGCGAAATGTTTTTGCGGACCACAGGCGTAAATTTTTTCCTGCTCTCGGCTTCGAAGTACGTTTCACCTTTCTGGCTCACGATCCGCCAGGCTAACGAACTTGGCGGACACGTCCGCGAAGGCGAGGAGAGCACGGTTGTCGTGTTCTGGAAGGTTGACAATGCTAAGCAGAGCACGGAAGACCTCGACAACGAAGGGACAGACGGGAAGACGCGCCGCCGGTTCCTGCTCAGATATTATCGCGTGTTCAACCTCGAACAGTGCGAACTGCCGCAAACACTTCCGAAGATCGAGGCGCGTAAGCATGATCCGATCGAGACGGCAGAGCGGATCATCGCCGACATGCCGAATCGGCCTGAGATTCAATACACCGGCTCAAAAGCCTTCTATAGTTCGCTCACTGATCCATTACGCTGCCGCCGCGCGAACTGTTCACTAGCGCCGAGGAATTTTATGCGACCGCTCTGCATGAGACGGTCCATTATGCCGAGTCTTGAATTATGCCGCGTAGTTTTATAGCGACCTCTGAAGCCGTGCGCTAGCGGTACGGCATGTCGGCATAATCTGGGTGGTATCCCGGTTTGAATTTCCGCATTGGACGGCAACGTCGCACTCGGTCTGAAAAGTGAGTCGCACAGAACCCGGATCAGATGGTTTCGCTCTCGCGTCCGGTGAACGGGACTCTCCCTGGAGCTGGGTGCACTCGCACAATCACCAGAAGCCTCCAGCTATGCCTTCAACTGCTTGCTTGCCAGCAGCCACACTGGCTGCTGATTGGGCATCGTTCAGATTCCACGCGTTATCCACGATCACGCTGCGAACGTCATGCACTCCTATCATGCGAAGCCAAAAATCAATGTAAGGCGCCTGGTGGCACTGGTTCAGTTTCGTTCTATATGTTCGATGGCATTTTGAAGGTCCCTAAATGCTCGAAGAATATCGTGCCTGAAGCTAAGAATGTTCTTGCCTGTCTTCCGTGAAATTTCCTCCATCAAAATCTGCTCAATCTTCTCAAGGGGTTCAAGGGCCCCCGCGATCGAGTCGTGCATCGAATCACTCGAACTTGAATCGTTCAGTAAGTTTCCTACCTTTTCAATTGCAACGCAGGTCTGAAACAGGAGAAAAGCGACTACGCCAAAACCGATGGCGATGACCACGATCAGGGTGTCCATATTTCTGCCTCTCTCCGTTGATTTGAGCGGACACTATGTCATACTCTTGTGGTCATGCAAAAGCGCTCTCGCATGCCCCGCGATACGAACCAGCTTGCCGCACTGGTGGTAAAAATGGCAACTGGTCAGGCTGTAGAACCAGAGCCAGAGAAGCCCGCCAAGGACGCAGCTGCCGTCGAACTGGGCCGGCGCGGCGGTCTCAAGGGCGGAAAAGCCCGATGGAAGGGCGTTTCAAAGAAAAAGCGCTCCGAAATCGGTCGCAAAGCCGCTACCGCTCGGTGGTCGAAGAAAAAGAAGCCATAGACTAGCTTCGCTGCGTTCGCGTTTGGCCAGCGCTGCGAGAAAGCGGGCGTGCGACCGTCCATGGGTTCAGTAGGAGATTGTTTCGATAACGCGATGTGCGAAAGTTTCTTCGCCACGCTCGAATGTGAACTGCTCACGAAAGGAGTCATCTGCAGGACACTTTGTACCGCAGCCCAACACCGTCCACCGAAACGGGGTAACTCCAACAGGAAGGAGGGCTGAACGGTGGAGAGGAGCCGCATCGCAATCGATCGCGAAAGGCTTGCCGAGTTCCGCCCACGCAACCATTTTCGCCGACTTGCTCACTTCGGCTCGGTTCTTCGCGATGACTTCCGAGCAGATAGCGACGTTGACGTGCTGATCGAGTTTGCGCCTGGCCGCGTACAAGGCCGGAGGTTCTTGGCGCTGGAAAGAGACCTTTCGGAGATTCTCGGGCGCAAGGAGTGACCCGAACACTCCGAGTTTTCTGAGCCCCTGGCTCGGCGGCCGATCTTGGCCGAGGCCGAGGTTAAGTATGTAGCGCCATGAACAGCAGCTTGTGTAACATAGCCGTGCGGCCGCGCAAGGAGGTTATCTAATGGTGCACTCAGAACCGGTACACCCCGACCATTCCGTGCATCCGATCGATTCCCGGTCTAATGACGCACAAAATTTGAGAAAGGTCGGACAACAATTCAAGACGGATGCTCAGAGCATCCTTGGCGACGCGGGCGGCGTGGCCAAGAAAGCTACCCAGGATGCTCGGCGTCTGATCGCGGAACGGGCGGGAGATTATGCTCTCAACCTCCACGGGTATTGGTTGCGCGCCATTGACTCCGCTGTGGACAGTTATATTTACAGCCACGGCGGCGACAAGAATCGGCTCGACACCTTGTTAGGGCCCGTCGGCGAGATCGGTGGCAAGCTGAAGAGTCAATTGACGGCTTGGGAAGAGGCCACCAGTCCTTTTTCGGATAAGTACGACGAGCGCAAGATCGATATTGCCGCCCATCAACTTCTGACGACCCTGACAGGCGCGAAAGCGACGTTATCTCACGACGGGATTCCCAATGAACCAGGAAAGTTTTTCGACGAGAGAATGCTCGCGGCCGTGGCCGGCCTGATGACGCAAGTCGGCGACCGTCTGACGGCACTCAGTGAGGGGAAGGTGGTCACGCCGGTTTCGATATCAAACCAGGCCCGAGAAGTTATGGAAATGGCCGGGAAGGACCTGGCTGCCCAGAAGATCACTGATGCGGCGAGAAAAGCCCAGGCGGAGTGGAATGACTTTAAAACGAAATCTACCTACACAGCCGAAAGCCTCGCGGCTGCATTGGATAAGACAGGGGACAAGACTACACGGGTGGTTGAGGGCCTGATAGACAACGTTAAGAAGACATCGTTGGAACAGACGCGGATCGACAACGCTCGCAAGGAGTTGACGAAAGTCCTGATTAATCTCCAATCTGACGATGGCCGGCCAGCCGACCAGCGTATGCCACCCGATGAGCGTGCCTCCTTGGAGGCCCAGCGAAAACCTGCCGCTGAGAAACTGGCCCTGTTGGAAATGCCGTTTCTGAGCGCAGCCAGAAACAGAGTGGAGAGCGAAGCGGTCGCAGCGAAAGACCGGCTTGACGAGTACCAGCAGCGCCTGGATGACGCCCAAGGCGCTATCGGCAAAAACCCTGCCAACTACTGGCGTAAAGTGAAGGGCAGGTTCCTCAGCGAAGTCAAAGCGGTGGCTGGTGAAGACGTTAAGAATCGCCTCGACAAGGCCTTCGATGCCGGCTTCGCGGACCAGTTAAAGAGCTGGACCGACGCGTTGGCGCCGAACAAACGTCTCAAACCTGCCGACCTGCAGCGAATAGCATTGAAAATCTCGGAAACCGCGTCTTCCTATTCCACGCGGGCGACGTATGCCATGCAGAATCTCGAGCCCGGCGTAGTACAAGAGGTCCAGGATAAGCTCGATGCCGCGTTGGCGGCCATACGAAACTTAGCCGTGGAGGGGCTGAAGTCCCTGTTCGCCAGCGGCGCGTTCAACTGAGTCAAGGCAAAGGGGGGAGACGATGGCAGAACCTGGTAGCACTACCAGTGCAGCAAGGGTCGTTTTCGATCCTTATTTCATCCAGACCTTGGAAGAGGGCGCGACAGATGCAGCGGAAGCGTCGACTATCCGAACGTCTCGGCTGATTGTACTGACTCAGCAAAAGGCGCTACCCAAGACCCCGGCGAAAGCCGTGCACGTGAGCGAGACGGGAGACCTGACCGTCTACGGCGACGTCGTGCGGGTGTATGGGATTTTTCAAGCGCCGGGACGCACAATACAGATTGTGTGCCGCCAGCTTGAGTTTCACCCCGGAATCGATGGAACAAGCGGCATCGTTGTCACCGGTAAAAAAGGCGACGACGCGGCGGCTAAGGAACTTGCGGCTGATGCTGGCACCAACGGCAATCCCCGTTTAGGCAAAGAAGCCCGCGCAGGCGGAGCTGCCACACCGGGAGCCGATGGTGCACCGGGTAAGGCCGGCAACCAAGGCGGGGAAATCAGGATTTACTGCGGCAATCTGCTGCGCTACGGCCCCGTGACGCTGAATGCGAATGGCGGACGTGCCGGCAATGGCGCGCCGGGACAGCAGGGAGGCACGGGCGGGAACGGCGCCGACGGCTTCTATCTTGTTGACGTGAATATAGAAAGGAGGGCCGCTTATGGCGGTCAGGGTGGGGTCGGCGGCAATGGTGGCGACGGAGGCGTTGGCGGTAGGGGCGGCAGTATTGAGCTTTACGTGTTGAACCTCGACAACGACCCGGACTTGAAGCATAAGTTCACATTCGCCATTAAAGGAGGCGACGGCGGCGATGGCGGGCAGGTGGGAAAGGGTGGCAAGGGTGGAAACGGCGGCACACCCGACGACCAGTACAGGGGCGGAAGACTTTTGGCTAAGTGGTACGCCGCGGCCGCACTGATGGGATGGTGCTGACAGCGGAGGAGGTGGAATCTGCGGCGTCCCAGGTTACGGCGGTCCCGTTGGGGCTTGGGGGAACGGTAATCCGCGGCGGGATGCTACGAGGTCGAAACTATTTTAATGGTCGGGGAGGACCCGAAGAAAAGTGGTGGAGCACGGTGAGGGGGCGCCTCGAAGCTATGAACGCGTCTAGCGTGAACATACTCAAGAGGGCGCGAGCTGAATTGCCCGACCTCCTGCCAACGCCCGGCATCGACGGGGAAACCTCTCGCGGATCGAGATGAGTGCGCTCCGCCCGGAACTCCAGGAGCCGCTTGCAGGGGTTACCTGGGTAATGCCGAGATCGCTAAATGGATTCCAGGTGCGCATGGTCTCGCTGGCCAGTCGAACAAGATTCGCAAGACAAAGGAGCTACGAAAATCGCCTTGGCCGCCTCCTCCTACCGCCCCATACTCAAGTGTGAACGTCAGTCTCAAGGACGTCGCGGTCAAGTTCGACACTGAGCAGCTCGAGATGCTGCTTGACCACGTCCGTGCTCGCTACCTTTTGACTGACATTCATAGCGCCTCAGAAAGACCAGGTTCAGAATCTGTTCGAAGTGCTTCAGTGGCTGGTGCTTGTCGCCGATTGCAGAAACGAAAAAGCACTGTTGGCGTCGGGTTCGGCCACGCTCGAAAACCTGCGCAACAAACGCAACATCTTCGGAAGAGGTGCCAAGTTCGCAGTTTTAGGGTCGCTCCAGGAATACAAACAGGGATTGAGTGAAATGCTGCGACTCTTTGCACCAGTGGAGGAGACATACCGGCAACTGAGTGCAGATTTGAACGATGTCGCGGAGCGGCAACTATATCTGAAGAACGTATTGATACGGCAGGATGACCTGATTGAGCAACTACGGGAGATGGAAACAGAGAAGCTCCATAGTCTCAAAGGTTCTACTGGGCGAGATCAAGACGCTCGAAGCTTCGCGGGACGATTTGGCCTGTGTCGCTCGCCGGAAAATTCGAGAAACTTAAGCTCGACGTTGGATTAGCTATTGGACTTACAGGCGCTGATTTCTGCAGTGTTTTAAATCAGCTTTCCTTCACCAACCGGGACACGACCAACAAAGCAGGGGACCTCGTCCTTGGTGGCGTGGCGGCGGCGGGAGCGATGATTTCTAGCCAGATCGGAGACTTGTTCACCAAGGCTGTCGACAACGTTACCACTGACACCGGCGCCCCGCTCAACAAGAAATTGGTCATCCGGCGCGTGGAGTTTTTGAGCAAACAAATCAACAGCATTGACGGTCTAAAGCAAGCTCGGGATGGTCTCATCAAGACGGACCCCAAGGCTGAGTATCGTTTGCTGGCCACGCGCGAACAGGTTGAGGCAATCTGTTCAAATTTCTACGAGACGTACCCAGAGGCACGGACGATCTCGTGGACCCTCGATGATTACATCGAGGGTGTCACGGCACGGAACGAGAAGGTGGAGGAATACAACCAGGAGCTGTCCCATCTCTGCTATATTCGCGCGGAGCTTGACAAAACGACGGCGCATCGGAACCAGGTGGACGGTTCACTGCAAAAATCCGCAAATCCGGGGCTGCCGGCCATGGCAAAGTTCAGTAGCGCGCTCCACAAGCACGCCCGAGAACGGTGCATTGAACAATTGTACATGGCGAGCCGCGTGCAGACGCTGAAATCGCTCGAGTTGTACGACGTGTTTCCCGCCGTGCTGGGGAAACTCGCTTCGGAGCCGGGCGAGATCGACTCCAAGGTCCTCAACACCGCGTTGATCGATTTGATCAGCACTGAGCTTGAAAAGAGGTGGAAGCCGAAGACCAACCCCGCCATGTTCGTGCCGGATGGCGCACACTGCTCCGTTACACTCACTAAGGAGAAGAACAAGCTTCTCTTTGCGATGCTCAACGCCTACCAACCGGGAACTTTTCTAATTCCGCCCCCGGGTCCCCAGACGGAGATAAGTCGAAACCCCTTTGCGGGCATGGCCGACGTCCGGCTGACCAACATCCGTTGCACGGCAAAAGGAATGAAGACCACCGACAATGTCCACGTCATTACCATCAAGCATCCTGGCCAGGAAACTTTTGTCGACGAAAATGGCCGAAGTGTCGTACTGACGCACAACAAAGTGGTGCATCAGTACCGGTATAATGCCAAGACCGGAAGCTATCATGACAAAGGCGCTTTGGATGAGGACCACAGGCTGATCGGCCCTTTTTGTGAGTGGGAGCTTGATATCGAGAAGGCCTGGAACAAAAACCTCGATCTGAGCGAGCTTGAGAGTATAAAGGTTGAGTTCGAAGGCATTTATCGGTCGTTCGTGAAATAGCAGGGTGTCGCTTGTCAAAACCTAATCCGCGCGTGCGAAGACGCAAAACGTCGTCTGGACGGCTCGCGGCGATGCGGATGAGTTCAAGGCGTGTGGCTCCGCGGAGACCTGCGTGATGAATTCTGGCGCGACTGTGCACTAGCCTGACGTCTTTGAGTCGGCTCGCGGCCATGGCAATCGCGACCCCAACTTTGATGCGGCGGACTTCGTATCGGAAGGGCGGTCCCAGAGCGGTTATTTAACGCTCTGGTTGAGCCGCCGGACACTGAGGCAGCACGGCACGTCAGTCCGCGATCGCTCCGAGCGATGCGCAGATTAATCCTTCCAAGGTTCAGGGCAGGCGGTTGTCGGCCAAGGCCGCGCCTGAGCCCAACACACACCGTCGCAATCTGCCGAGCTACAGATTGCATGAGCTTGACCCAACGGGACTGACGATACGGCCGCGCGTATCCCCTCGACCGCTGCTCAGAAGACTCCCCGAACGCACTGGCTTGATTGCGAAGAAAAGTCCGCCCACGATTGTCCCCGCCGTCTGCTTCGTGCAGGAAGGTAACGCGAGACGGTGGCTTGGGAGACACTGAAACCGAGCATGAGAAGTTCGCCATGGATCCGTGGCGCACCCCAGAGAAAATTCTCACGGGCCATCCGTGCGATTAGATGGCGCACCTCACAGGCAACCCTGGGGCGCCCACCTCGCCAGCGACCCCGGGATCGATATCGCCAAAGTGCTGACCAGCCAATACGGCGCCAGCGCAAGACCGTCTCGGCCTGGACGATAACCAGGCTTTCGCGCCATTGCGGCCACCAGCGCGAGAACAAGATCCAAAACAGCCGATCCCAACGGCGAAAGCACGGGCGACGAGTTCGGCTGCGCTTCAGCACCGCAATTTGATGGCGCAGCGCGACCTCTTCCAACAGTAGCGCGGTGCGGGTTCGGGATTCGCTTCGGGCGACCGAGACCGCTTCGCTTGTCAGCACTGCCATGAAGGCAGGCTATCGCCAGGCCCTCGAAACCACCAATGAATTCGTGCGGATTAAGTTGTGAGAAGCCACAACAGGCCGCGATGTCGGCACTGGCGCGCACGGTTATGCAGCCTTTTTCGCCCCGTTCAGCCTGCCTGGAATCGTCGTCTTGCACAAAGCGAGTTGAAATCGGAGAGTAGGCTCGAAATCCCGACTTGAGTCACGCGGGGCACGAACATGGAAATCGGCTTGCACTATCCGCCGCTGATGGGTTCGGCTAAAGAGATACTGGCTGGAATGGCCGGACAACGCACCGACCTCTACCAGCGCATGCTCAAGAACCTGGTCGAACAGGCGCGTTACGCCGACGAGACCGGATACTATGGGTTTGGCTTTTCCGAGCATCACCTCAGTATCGAGGGAATTACCGTTTCCAACAATCCCGCGATGCTCGATCTGTATATCGCGATGCATACCAAGCGGATAAACGTGGGCGAGTTGGGGTTCGTGCTACCGGCGCACGATCCGCTGCGCGTCGCGGCGGACATTGCCGTACTCGATCAGATGTCAGGCGGTCGAGCCTATGCCGGCTTCGTGCGTGGGATTCAGGAGCGTTGGCTCAATACGCTCGGGCAACATATTTCACCGGCGCTTGCGGATAACGTGACCGACCTCGGCGCGCATATGCAGGCGCGCGCGGAGCTGTTCGACGAAAGCGTCACCATCATTCGCAAAGCTTTCACATCGGAGACGTTCAATTTCAAAGGCAAGCACTGGGAAATTCCCGCTCCGAAGATCAAATGGAGCGGCGCGCCGGTCACGCGGGAAGTCGGCAAGGGCCTGGATGCTGAGAATCGGCTGGTGGAGATAGGCATCGCGCCGCGCTGCTACAACAACCGCGTGCCAGCGTTCTTTGAGCCGTTCGCCATATCGACGCGACAGGCCGAGGCCGCTGCGGCGCGCGGCTCCGTACCGATTATCGCGGCGACCGATCCGGAACTCGTGCGGCAGTATCTGCGCATGGCGCAGCAGGGATTCGCGCAGGCCGGGCGTGCGACGCGCCTGGGCGAAGGGGTGGGGATGATTCGCTACGTGCTGGTGGCTGACACGGACGCGCGGGCTCATGAGCTTGCGGCGGATTATGTCTTCGAATGGCTATACTGGTTTTCGCGCTGGGGTTTTAACGCGGTGATCGCCCAGAAAGGCGAAGATCCCGCACGCATCCCGACTACCGCGCAGAGCCTGATCGATCGGGGCATGTTGATACTCGGATCACCATCGACGGTGTGCAAGCAGCTTGAGGCGCTGTTACATTATGCTCCTGTCGAATACTTATGGCTATTCATGCAGAACGAGTCCATTCCGCTGACTGAATTGATGCGCAGCTTCGAGTTGATGACGACCAAGGTGTGGCCGAACTTCACCGACACGATCGGCAGGCCGCGGCCGATCGCGAATGGCTATAACGATAGCGTTGTGCAGGCGCGCTAATGTTAGATCTCTACAATATCTATAGTACTCGGAGCTGATACGGCTCGCTGGAAAGGTGACCTACAGAAATCTTAGCTGCCTCAATCAGAGCTCGGGCTAAGTCGTCTCCAATGCGACGACGGCGGTCATAACAGAGTCCCGCCAACTTTCGGACCGATATTGTTCGCAGTGCTTTGGCAGTGGGGATAGCGCAAGAGAATGGCGGTAGCGAGTTCGGGTCGAGACCGCGCACATGGCGAATGAATTCCGGGAAGGTGAGGTCGATCGCCTGGTGCAGATGACGCACGCGATCGCCCAAATGCGCACAGTCTGTTCTCGCAACCGCACAAGTTGCTTTAGCTCTTCGATTGCCGTTCCGCGGAGAGCAGTAGCCGCCGGTCGCCTCTGGGCTGCAAAACGAGCGATACTCACCTGTGCTCCGCAAAAACATTCGTTTTGGGCTTGAACCCCGTATAGTTCTTCGGAATCTTGAGGAGACAGCGTCGACGGCAGAGGGTTTCTTGCATCATGCGCACAGGGCTGAGTTGGTTACGGATCCTGGCTGATCTCGTCCACTTTGTGTGTCTCGGCTTGCGCTCCAGAAGCTCGCTCGCAGCCGAGAATCTGTTCCTGCGCAAGCAGCTCGCCTTTTATCAAGAACGCAAGGTCAAGCCGCGACGTGCTGACAATCCGACCCGCCTGACGCTGGTGCTGCTGAGCCGCTGGTTCAATTGGCGAGACGCTTTGATTGTGGTGAGGCCCCGGACCTTGATCGCCTGGCACCGCAAGGGCTTCCGCCTCTTCTGGCGCTGGAAGTCCGAAGCTGGCCGGCGGCCAATCCCTGTCGAGCTGCAACGTCTGATCCAAAGAATGGCGCGCGAGAATGCCTCGTGGGGTGAGGAGCGGATCGCAAACGAGCTGCTGCTGAAGCTCGGTCTGCGCGTTTCGCCGCGCACAATCCGGAAGTACATGCCGAAGTTGCCAGCCCCGCCGGCGACGGTAGACCTCGGGGCGACCAGCGGTGGGCGACTTTTCTAAAGAATCACGCTCGGGGGATCATCGCGTGCGACTTCTGCGTCGCGGTGACCGCCACTTTCCGAATCCTCTACGTGTTGGTGGTGATGGAGCATGCTTCGCGTCGATTGATTCACCTCAACGCGACCGCCCATCCCACCGCCGCCTGGACTCTGCCAACAGCTGCGAGAAACCATTCCTTCCGACCACCAGTATCGCTTCATCATCCACGACCACGACGCGATCTTTTCCGCCGAATTGGACGCTTCGCTGACCCGGCTCGGCCTTAAGGTGATCACCACGCCGGTGCGCAGCCCGCAGGCGAACTCACTTTGCGAAAGGCTGATCGGAACCCTGCGGCGGGAGTGCCTCGATTGGATTATTCCGCTGAGCGAAGGGCACCTGAGCAAAGTCCTGGCATCGTGGATGGCCCACTACAACCGAGGCAGACCACATTCCTCCTTGGGACCAGGCATTCCCGATCCGAGGTTGGGCGACCTGCGAGTCAAACCCTGCGGACACCGCCTTCCGGTCGGTCATCAAGTCGTGGCCACACCGATACTGGGCGGACTCCATCACGAATACAGATTGCAGAGGCTTGCGGCGTGACGCTCCCGAGGAACGATGCCGGAGAGAAGATTGCCGTGGCAGGGTGTGTTGCTTTCGGTGCAGCCACGGATCCGGTTGACCCGCTCGTTCGATCAGCGCAGCCATACCTACCTGGGCTACTCCCTGAAGGTGCGCGGCAGGGTCGGAAGTGAAGCCCGGGAATTTCTCGTCGGGGTGGGGCAAGGCGCACACACGAGACACCATTTTCGAGCCGGGAACGCGGTATCAGGCGATGCGCTGCCGATTCCGGATCCGCGGTTGGAGACGGTTGAGTTCTACAAGGTCAGCAAATTGAAAGTTGGACTACCTGAGGCTGAGGACGAGCCACCGCCACCTCCGTGGCGCGGTGTTCCACCGCCGCTTGCGGTCTACCGCGAGCGCGGTCATCGGCGGCTTGCCGCGCGAACCTTCCAGGAGAAGTGCTGGAGCTGCATCTGGGGATGCCGGATGCCAGTCGAGATGATTATCGATCAGTGGAATCCGAGTCGGCGCCGCTACCGAACCGAGACCTTCTGTTACGGTCCTCTTTCCTGCCGACTCTACCAGGCCGGGCCGGCGCGCACGGCTCCTGGTCGTCGCCGCTGGAATGATCTACACGGAAGAGGACTGGGTTGACGATGAGGCGACTTCACACCGACGACCGGAGGAGTAGGACAGCCACCGCACGATTGCCCGCCGTTCTGGCCCCCCAGACCTTACCTCGAGCCAAAAGCCTTCACCACACCTGCTGCTAGCCGCATTCAAAACAATTTTGCGGACCACAGCCCGTGCTGATCCTGACCGGACGAGATATGATTCCGAAAGAAGAGCTCGCGACTGTGGAGGCGTGTTATCCGCGCTTGGTCGCGGCTTTCAAACTGATTGAGGTCCGAGGGCGCTGAGCGGCATCATAAAACACAAGCGACGCGTCGCCGCGCGCATCGTCGACCGCCGCAACGCCGGAGCGCCGCGCCTCGACGGCGGCGCGAGCGGGCGGGTCGAGCTGCCGATGCTCAAACCGCTCCGCGTGCTGGTCGCCGGCGAGGTGATCCTCGACCGCTACATCATGGGCGACGTCGCGCGCGTCTCGCCCGAGGCGCCGATCCCGATTTTGCAAGTCAGCCGTATCGAGGAGCGCCCCGGCAACGCGGGCTTCGTGATGGCCAACCTGCGCGCGCTGGGAGCGCGGGTGAGCGCGCTCAGCGTGGTCGGCGCCGATCGCAACGGCGAATTGCTGCGCGAGATGTTTGACGATCTCGGTATCGACACGCGCTCTATACTGGTCGACCCTGACCGCCCGACGATCGTCAAGGAGCGGATGCTGGGGTCCGTGCAGTCGGCCAACCGCGCAACCCAGCAGCTCCTGCGCGTCGACCGGGAAGCGCCGCACGCGCTCAGTGCGGCCAAGGAGCGCGCGCTCACGCGCCATCTCGAGCGCGAGCTCAAGCAAGCCGACGGCGTTCTCATCTCGGACATCAACAAGGGCCTGCTCACGCCGGGGCTCCTGCGCGCGCTGATTGACGGCGCGCGCCGCCGGGGCATCCCGGTCATCGTCGACCCGCGCCTGAGCGAGGACCTCTCGATCTATCGCGGCGCGACCGCGCTCACGCCCAATCGCTACGAGACCGAGTTCGCCACTGGCGCACGCCTGGTCGATCGCGCCGCGTGGATGCGCGCGGCGGACGAGCTGATGCGCCGGCTCAAGCTCGACGCCTGCCTGGTGACGCTCGACCGCGACGGGATGTACCTCACCGAGCGCCGCGGCCCGCACACCTACATCCCGACCACGCCGCGCGCGGTCTACGACGTGACCGGCGCGGGCGACGTGGTGCTGGCGGTGTTCGGCCTGTTCGCGATCGCCGGGATGAGTTTCGCCTCGGCGGCGCGGCTGGCGAACCTCGCCGCGGGGATCGAGGTCAGCCGGCTCGGCACCGGGATAATCTCGCGCGAGGACCTCGCGCGGGCGCTCAGCCCGGGACCCGAAAGCGCGCAGCGCAAGATCGTATCGGTCGAGGAATTGCGCCCGGCGCTCGAGCGCCAGCGCGGCGCGGGCCGGCGAGTGGTTTTCACCAACGGATGCTTCGACCTGCTGCACGCGGGGCATGTCGAGATGCTCTCGTTCGCGCGCGCGCAGGGCGACACGCTGGTGGTGGGAATCAACAGCGACCGCAGCGTGCGGCTGATCAAGGGCAATGGCCGCCCGATCTATCCGGCCGCCGAGCGGGCGCTGATTCTGGCCGCGCTCGAGGTGGTGGATCACGTGGTGGTGTTCGACGAGACCCGCGCCAAGCGTATCGTCCACGCCGTGCGCCCCGACGTGCTGGTGAAGGGCGAGGACTGGCGCGACAAAACCGTCGACGGCCAGCTTTTCGTCGAGTCTTACGGCGGACGTGTCGCGCTCGCGCCGCTGTTGCCCGGCTACGGTACGACGTTGACGATCGACCGCCTCCGTGACACTGCGGCGCCGCGCGCCGGCGCCGAGTCAGCGCTTAAGGGAGCGCAGGCCAAACCGCGCGGCAAGATAGTTCGTCGCGCGCTCAAGCTCCGGTAGCCGCATCCACCACGCCAGCCCGAGATAGACCGCGCCGTAAGCGGGCAGCACCGCGAGCGCCATCAGCCGCGGTCCGGCGTGCCCCATGCCGAGCTTCACCGCCCATCCGGCCGCGGTCGCCACCAGCGCGATCGCCCACAACCGCGCCACGAGTCCGCGTCTCAATCCGGTCGGACCGATTCTCGAGTTGAGTTTCCATCGCAGGAGCGCGAATTCGACCCATGCGGCAACTCCGGCCGACGCGGTCAGGCCCGTCACGCCCCAGCGCTGGGCGATTCCCAATCGCGGGCGGCAGCGGAATCGCGCACAGGTATCCGAAGACCAGCGTCAGCGTGAAACGGATGAGCGCGAACTTGAGCGGCGTGCGCGTATCCTCCAGCGCATAGAACGCCGAGTTGTACAGCCGGCCCATCGTCGCCGCCAGCATCCCCACCGCCGATCCGGCCAGCACCGCCCATACGTAGATCGCGTCGCCATGGGTGAAGCTGCCCGACTGGAAGATGAGCGCCGAGACCACGTCGCCGAGAAACAGAAACGCCGCCGCCGACGGCACGACCAAAAACGCGATCTGCCGCAGGCCCGCGTCCAGGCGCAGGCGCAAAAGCTGCGAGATTTCCTCGAACGTGCCCGCCGCGCGCGACATGCTCGGCAGTTCGGCCGCCGCAACCGACATCCCGAACAGGCTTATCGGCAGCAGGTAGAGGATGCTCGCGTAGCTGAGCGCCGAGACCGCTCCGGTGGGCAGCAGGCTCGCGAGCAGGTTGTCGACGTAGCCGGAAATCTGGCTCGCGCCGCGCCCGGCGACCACCGGGGTGAGGTTGCGGAAAACCGTGCCCAAGGCCGTGCGCGTGCGTGCGAAATCAACTCGCATCCGGCCGACCAGCCGCAAGCGTCTGCGGCGCCTGCACCGCAATTTGCAGCAGCGCGCCGACCACCGCGCTCCATGCGAGATCGATCGCGAGCCCCTCCTGCGACCGGCGCGGTCCGTAGATGACGAGCGCGCCGATGATCGCGAGGTTCCATGCGACTGGCGCGGTGTAGGAGGCGAAGAAGCGATGGTGGCTGTTGAGCACGCCGAGGCACCAGGCCGACAACACCAGCAACCCGGCGCCAGGGAACATGATGCGCACGAGGTTGATCGTCAGCTCGCGCTTGGCCCCGGTGAATCCCGGCGCGATCGCCGCGATCAGCCACGGCGTGCCCCACACTCCCAGCGCGACCAGAATCGCAACTCCGAGCGCGAGCAGCGCGCCCACGCCCCACGCCAGCGTCTCGGCCGTCTCCTCGTCGCCCTCGCTCAGGAGCTTGCTGTAGACCGGGATGAAAGAGGCCGAGAGCACGCCCTCGCCGAAGAGGTTTTGCAGGATGTTGGGGATGCGGATGCCGGCCTTGAAGGCGTCGGCGGCGTCGGAGTTGCCGAGGTAGTGCGCGAAGACGCTCTCGCGGACGAGGCCGGCGATGCGGCTCAGCAGGATACCGGCCGCGACCAGCCATGCCAGGTTGGGGCCCAGGCGCGCGGCTAGCTGGTGGCCGGCCGCCGAATCCGCCGGCGCGGCGGCGTGCGGCGTTGGCGCCGCTTCCTGGTTGTGCGAACCGGTTACGATAGTCGAAGCGCGCTCCTTTGGTGGCGTCGCGCTAGAGTATAGCGGCGCGCTGCGGCGGCTTGTAGGCGGTGCGCGAAAATCGCGCGCCGGATGAAATTGTATCGCCGCTGCCGCGCAGCCTCGCTTGTGCCGCCTGGCGAGCGTGTCTAAGCTCCTGAAATTCGGCGCGGCCGACAGCACGCAAGGAGGGCAGGCTTACGTTCGCGGTCAGCAATCCGGTAGGGAACCTCTCGGAAATCGAGCGCTGGGTCAATGTCGAGGCGATTCAACTGCTCGTCCATCACGCGAGCGCCGTGATCGCGGCCATCGTGATCTTCGCGTTCGTGGCGCGGCTGGCGATCTGGTTGCTGCCGCACGGTTTGGTGCGCAAGGTCGTGGTCATCATCGACGACATCGTTTTGATCGGGCTGCTGCTGTATTTCGGATGGGATATGTTCGTCTACCTGTGGAACCGACGCCAGACGGTGCAGCCCCACGCCGCTACCGGAGCCGCTTTCGCCGCCGTCGAGGCCTGTCTACCGCCGGCGATGGCGAAGCCGCTTGGCGAAATCGCACAGGCGCTCGCGCGGCTCATCTCCGCCGCGTGGTAACCCGTACCTCGCGGGCATAAACTCCAAGCTGGGCCGGAGTGGCCCGCGATGCTGACCGATACCGATAGCGACAATGGCGGCAGGGCGAAGGCATTTTCGCTCTATCTGCACATCCCCTACTGCCAATCCAAGTGCCCGTATTGCGATTTCAACTCGCACGCCGTCGCGAGCTGGCCCGAGGATGATTACGTGCGCGCGCTGGTCGCCGAGATCGAGCGCCGCGCCCGCGAAGCTCCATGGGCGGGACGGCGGCTCAAGACGATCTTCTTCGGCGGCGGCACGCCGTCGCTGTTCCGGCCGGAATCGATCGCGGCGGTGCTGGCCTCGGCCGAGCGCAACTTCGGCATCGAGAGCGGCGCCGAGGTCACGCTGGAGGCGAATCCGGGAACGGTCGACGCGGCCAAGCTGGGCGGGATGCGTGCCGCCGGGATCAATCGAATCAGCTTCGGCGCGCAATCGTTCAATGAGGCGCGGCTCAAGTTTCTCGGCCGTATCCACGGCGCCGCGGAGACCCGCGAAGCCGCCCGACTGGCCCATCGCGCGGGCTTCGAACGGCTCAACCTCGACCTTATCTTTGCGGTCCCCGGACAGAGCATCGATGAAGCGCTCAACGACATCGCGGAGGCCGCCGCGCTCGGCCCCGATCATATCTCGGCTTACAACCTGACCTTCGAGGAGGGCACCGCGTTTTTCACCGAGATGAAGCGCGGGCGGATCCGGCCGATCGACTCCGACCGGCAGGCGGACTTCTACGCGGCGGTGCGCGCGGAACTGCCGCGGCGCGGCTACAGGATGTACGAGATTTCCAACTACGCGCCGCCCGGCCACGAGGCGCGCCACAATCTGAGCTATTGGCGTCTCGAGAGTTACCTGGGGCTGGGCGCCGGCGCGCACAGCTTCGCGCGCGGCGAGAGCGGCGGCGGTGGCCGGCGATGGTGGAACGAGCGCATGCCCCAGCGCTACGTCGAGCAGGCGCTCGAGGGCGGCCTTGCGGAGGCGGGCGGCGAGACGGTCGATAGCACGAGCGCGCGTGGCGAGTTCGTGTTTTTGAATCTGCGGCTGCGCGACGGATTTAAGCTCGCCGATTTCGAGGCGCGCTTCGGCGAGAGCTTCGACAGTGCTTTTGGCGCGCGCGCCGCGCGGCTGTTCGAGGGCGATCTACTGGTTCGCGGCGAAGGCCGAATTTATCTGAGCGAGCGCGGCCTGGAACTCGCCGATTCGATCTTTGCCGAGTTCATATAGTCGTGTCCCCTTGGAGCACTTCTTGCGCAGTCTCAAGGAGGAGTGTATCTGGCAGCATAACTTCGGCTCCTTTCGACTGAGTTCGAGAATATTTTGTGCGCCAGCCGTTATTGTCCGGCGGCGGCTGTCTCCGCCGGCCCTTCCGTATACGGAGTCAGTTCATCAAGCGCCGGCTTAATCTCACGCATAAAGGTTTGCAGGCTGCGGATGACCTCTTCCTTGGGCATCTGCGCGTAGTGGTAGATCAGAGTGAAGTATTCGGCGGGGAATTGCTTCCACTCATTGACTAGCTGACGCCGAACTTCATCGACGGTGCCGACTGCCCATAGCCCGAACTCGGTCGTCGAGCCCACGATATCGTTGGTATCCATCTTTCGCCGGCCCATCGCGGCATAAAAATTCTTGAATATGTCCGAGTCGTATTTGACCAGTGATTGGCGCGCGGCTTCCGTCGTCGCGCCGATATGGGGAATGCGTACCACCGCCTGATTCTGGCCGGGCGCGAAATTGTAGCCGGCGGCCAGCGCGCTTTTATGGTAGGCCGCGCCGAGAGCCAGCGAGTTCTTGATACTGGTGAAATAGAGGGGGATGAACCCGCGTCGCGCCGCGTACTCTGCACTTTCAGGGCTCCCGCTGGTCGCTACCAGCACGGGAGGATGCGGCTTCGTATATGGCGCCGGAACGACGCTCACGCGGCGGACATTGCCGTTCGCGTCGACTTCGCCCGGCGCGCCGAGACGCCCGGTGACACCCGCTTTTGCCAGCGGCCAGTCGTCGACGCCGGTCTCGTACGGATATGGTACCTGCCAAACCGATCCTTTGTACTCGATGCTGTCCTGGGTCCATGCTTTGACGACGATGTCGATTTCTTCTTCAAAGATCCGCCGATTGACCGCGTCGTCGTCGAGATCTTTCTTGCCGCCTTTGCTGTCAAAAAGATGGCTCGGATCGCTGAGCGCGGCCGAAGGCGAATTAGTGGCGCGGGTTCCCAGATGCTGCCCGATGATATTGGTCCAGCGCGACTGATAGCCGCGCGCAAATCCGACGAAGCATCGCCCGCGCGAGAGATGGTCCAGAATCGCCGTCTCCTCGGCAACCCGGAAGGGGTTCTGCGTACTCATCACGTAACCGAGTTGCCCGACCCGGACGTTCTTGGTTATCGCCGCCCAATAGGCATCGAGAACTCCCGGATTCGGCCCCACTTCGTAGCCTTCCGACCAGAAATGGTGCTCGACGCTCGCCACGCCCCAAAAACCGAGCTCGTCGCAAACCTTGATGATATCGTGCCAACCCACCAGGGTTTCCTGATAGCGTTCGCGATTACGGCCGATCGGCCGCAACGCCGCGCGCTCTTCCTCGCTCGCCGCGGGTATGACTGGATAGAGTTGCAGAATCATCTTTACCATGGTCGGCCGTCCTTACTTACGCTAAGAGTCTTCGCCAGATCTCGGAACCGCTGCCTGGGAAAATCAGCCGAGGTTGGCGTCGACGATTTCGGCCACGCGCGAGGGCGTGGTCAGGCGGATGAAGGCGCCCAGGCGCGGACCGCGCTCCTGGCCCAGGATCACGCGGTAGAGCAACGGAAAAATCTTGCCCGGCTTGTCGTAGTGCTGGCGGCCGAGTTCGTAGATCGCCTTTTCGATCTCCTCGGCGCCGGCCTCGCCGTTTTGCGCGAGCCACGCGCTGAGCGCGCGCAACTGCTCGCGCTCAGCTTCGCTGGGCGTGTAGTGAAACTTGCCCGGTTCGATGAAGTCGCGGTAGAAATTGAGCGCACATTCCATCAGCTCCCGCGTCATCTTCGTCGTGTCCGCGTCGCCCTCGATCGCGGGATCGTAGTGCGCCAGGTAGCGCCAGATGAGCTCGCGCTCACCGCTGCCGAGCGCCGCGACCAGATTCATCACCAGGCCAAAGCTGAGCGTCGAGTTGAAACGCCGGGCGCTTTGGCTTTGCAGCACGAACTCGAGCGGCGAGTTGCGCCGCGCGCTCTCGTCCGCCGTGCTCCACGCGCGCAGCGCGTCGAGATATTCGTCGGTGTACTGCGGAATCGATTCCAGGAAAAGCTTGCGCGCGCGCCGCGGATTCAGAATCAGAAAATACTTGAGCACCTCGATCGGCGCGTAGCGCCGCCACTGCTCGACGCCGACCCCGCGGCCGATCGACTTCGAGACCTTGTGCCCCTCCTCGTCGAGATACATCTCGAACGCGAAGCCGAGCGGCGGCCGGCCGCCGAGCACGCGCAAAATCTGGCCCGAGAGCCGCGCCGAGTCGATCAGGTCCTTGCCATAGAGCTCGTAGTCGACCCCCAGCACGTGCCATCGGAGCGCCCAGTCGACTTTCCACTGGACTTTGGCCGCGCCGCCGAGCACGCTCTGCTCGCCGCTGAAGCCGCATCCGTGCGCGCCGCCGAAGCTGCGCTCGCAGGAAAACTCGACCGTGGCACGTTCGGGATGGTACGCCGTCACCAGGGTCGAGTTGATTTGGCCGCACGCGGGACAAAGCGGCATCACGGGCGACCATCCGGCGCGATTTTCCTCGCGCAGCGTCGGCGTGACGATACGGATTATCTCGACGTGCCTGGTGAGGATCAGTTTGAGCGCGTCGTCGAAACGGCCGCTCGCGTACATCTCGCTCGAGCGCATCAACTCGTAGCTGACCTCGACCGGCTCGAGGAATTTTTCGAGCAGCCCGATCATGTGCGCGGCGAAGCTCGGATGGCACTCGCCGAAGGGGTCGGGAATCCGCGACACCGGCTGGCCCAAAAAGCTCGCCGTCGCCTCGCGGTTGGGGATGCTTTCGGGGACCTTGCGCAGCCCGTCCATGTCGTCGATGAAAACGATGAGGCGGCTTGGGCGGCCGTATGCGGCGCTTGAGGGGTCGGTTTCCCCGAGAACCTTGAAGGCGTGCTGCACGTAGGCGGGACGCAGCACCTCGCCCATCGTGCCCAGGTGCGGCAGGCCCGAGGGGCCGAAGCCGCTTTCGAAGACTACCTCGCGCTCGGGCGGGTAGTTACCAACCCGCTCGGCGAGCCTTCGTGCCTCTTCATACGGCCAAAGGTCGAGTTCGGTTCGCTCGGGCGGCGCCATCAATCGTCAGTCCTTGCGTCAGTCTCTCTTGGCCGACGTTCCCCGCCCTGCGGGCGTCATCTGGCTTGCGGGGTCATATTTTGCCCTTGAGCACGCGCGCCATGCGCCTCATGCAGCCAGGGATCGATTTGGAGATCGCGGTTCTTTTCCGAGGCGAGGCGCAGTTTCACGCCACAATTGGCGCAGATAAAGGCGTCTTGACTAAATCCCGCGCGGTCCTCCACGGCCAGGTGCAGGAACCATTCGTTTATCGGACGCCGGCAGATTTCGCAACTTTGTTCGCTCATTCGTAGGCAGACGCAGGGGCGCTCAATCGTTATACCATTGATAGGGGCAGGGAGGGCGTGTTAGAGAATCTCCTCCAGGCCAGTTGCGGCCCCTGCAAAAGCTTCGGCCTACATACTACCCTAAACCTGCGAGATTCGGCGGCATCCGGAACTGCGGGCGGCTTCGGTCTGGGCTGAGCTGGATGGTTGAGCTGTTTTAGGCCTGACGGACGAAATTTTTTTCCGCTCCATGGATGACCACCTGACAAAGCACAAGATCAAGGAACTGCGCGCGCTGGTGTCGGAGGGCGACCGGGTCGCCATCCTGCTGCAGGACGATCCCGACCCCGACGCGATGTCGAGCGCGATTGCCCTGCGCACGCTTTTAGGCCGCAACAAGCTCACCACGCCGATCTTCAGCTTCACTCCGGTCACGCGCCCGGAGAACAAGACCATGATGCATCTGCTGGAGATCGAGATCGCGCCGGCCGATACCGAGGAGCTGGCCGCGTTCGACCGGGTGGCGATGGTCGACGTGCAGCCGCCCTACTTCAACGGCCGCCTGCGCCGCGCCGACATCGTGATCGACCATCATCAGGGCTACGCGCCAAACAACGCCGCCTTCCAGGACGTGCGCCCCGGCTACGGCGCCACCGCCACCATCATGACCGAATACCTGGTGGCCGCCGACGAGCGGATAAGCGAGCGCCTGGCCACCGCGCTGCTCTACGGCATCCGCAGCGACACCCTGATGCTCAAGCGGCGGGTGACCGACAACGACATCCAGGCCTTCACCCAACTCTATCCGCACGCCAACTACAGCCTGCTGCGCCAGATCGACCGGCCCGAGCTGCCGACGCGCTTCGCCCGGGTGCTGGCGCGCGTGATGCGCCGCTTCGAGGTCCACGACGGCGTCGCCCTGTTGCATCTCGGCCGCGTCGAGCGCGACGACCTGATCGTGCAGATGGCGGACTTCTGCCTGCAGTTCGAGGGCGTGGAGTGGGTGGTGGTGTCGGGCAAGCTCGACGACAACCTGGTGATCGCGGTGCGCAATCACGGGACCGGACGGCGCAACGCGGGCGAGCTCGTACGCAAGCTGTTTGGCGAGATGGGCAGCGCCGGGGGCCATCGCAACATGTCCAAGGCGGTGATCGCGCTTAAGGATTGGCGCGCGCGCGAGCATACGCTGCACGATAGCGCCATCGAAGCCCGCCTGCGCGAGCTGTTCGAGGCGCAAATCAGCGGCGAGAACGACGGCAACGACTGAACCGCGCACGCCGCCCGCACAATCTCCCCGAAGCCGTTTCTCACTGATGGGGCGCAGTGTCTGTCAGGTCAGGCGGCGCAGCCTCGAGTGCCGGCAGCGGTTCCTTGATCCCAGTCAGCGCCAGGACGGTCACAAGCACGATCAAAGAACCAAAGTATGCGGCGCCGTAATACAAGGCCGCCTCGAACAATCGCGTGCCGAGGTTCACAACCAGCGAGCCCGCCAGGACGAATTGCGCCACCCTCGCGCGGCTGCGGTCCGCCTCGGCGCTGGAACAGGCGATAAACGTGAGCGCCATGTATGGCACCTCGAGCACCATGTAGTACTCGAGCCATGAGACGGGCGAGAATGCCGCAACGGTGCAAAACAGCGCCGCCAGCGACAGCCGGGCATTCTGCTCGGTCATGCCGCCCCATCGAAGTCCGATCCGGACAATGACTGCGATCGTGAGGGCGCATTGGAAGGCGAACCCGAGCGTCGCGGCGACACCTTGACTCAACCACCCGCCCCGCTGCTTCGTGGTCGCGAACAGCCGCACGGCGATTGCGGCGGCCGACTGATTATACTTGTTGTACAGATCGTGCGAGAGATTGGGGACCCGGTTAGTAAGGCTCCTTATATACTCGGCGGTTTCATGCCGCGCGTATCCAGCGCCCAAAAACACGGACGGCAGCCAGAGCAGCGCCACGGCGAAGAACAGCAAACAAATAATGAAACGCGCGCGCCGGCGCCCAAACAGGTAGAGAATCACGGGCACACCAAACGGCTTGGCCAGCACGGACGCCGCCAAAAGAGCCGCGGCCGCAACCGGGCTTGATTGATTCGCAAGGGCGAGCCCCCACACGATCATCGCCAGGAGCAGCAGGTTGATCTGGCCATGATCGAAGTTGGGATGGATGAATCGTGTACAGAGCAGCACCGGGATAACGATCAGTTCCCAGCGCAACTCGAACCCGCGGCCGAACAGCAGCCGGCTCGTCCCCAGGATCATAGCGGGCAACGCCAGCGCCATGCTGAGCAGGAACCATAGAAATTGCGCGAGGCGCAGGGAAAAGAGGCCGAATGGAATAAAGGCCACGGCGTAGATGGGCGCGTACTGGAATGGGCTCGGATCGTGAAAATCGTAGATCTGTCCGGCATGGGCAGCCTGTATGCCGGCGTTTCGGTAGATGACGAAGTCGCTCTGGGAGCGGGACACCGCCGAGATTGCGAATCCAAACAGATAGAGAGCAATCAGTATCCAAGCGGCCGTGCGCGACAGGCCCTGAATTTCCGTTTTGGTCACCGGGGCCAAAATTATCCGAAGGCGCATCGAAGTGCGACGGCATTTCAATGCAAAAGCCCCGCGTTAACCCCGCAACAAAGACGCCATTGAGGGGCGCGACTGGTTTACCGGCCGCCCGCCAGCGTCTATCGTGGAGCCGATGAGCGCGTTGGAGGGGACAGTGGAGGTTAGCAACCGTCTCGGGCTCCATCTGCGCGCCGCCACCAAGCTGGCCGAAACGGCGCGCAGCTTCCAGTCCAAGGTAACGATCGTGGGCAAGGACGGTCAGGCCGACGCGCGCAGCGTGATCAACCTGATGATGCTCGGGGCGGCGATTGGGGCGCGGCTCAAAGTACGCGCCGAAGGCCCCGACGCGCGCGCCGCGCTCGACGCGGTACAGCGCCTGTTTCAGGATCGGTTTGGCGAAGACTGATCGTTTTGGGTAAGACTGACCGCTTTGGCGAAGAACGACCGGGGGCGCCGGCATCGCACGCGGGCTGGCGGAACGGCTGACCGCCAAGCACGCGACGGTCAGTTGGCTCGCACCTTGATCGCGCGGCAGCGGTTGGCTATAAAAGGCATTCGTTTTTCGTCCCGGATGGAATACCTTCATTTATCGAGCGTTGTGCGGCGAGCGCTCGCTCCGCAGCAAACTCAAACATTACGTCGCTCGGCCGGGCGAGCCTGCTGAGGATTGAAGCGGGCGCTTGCAAAAACCGGCACCTCCAAGGAGACATCACAAAATGCCGCTCAAGGACTTTCTCTTCACCTCGGAATCGGTTGCCGAGGGCCATCCCGACAAGATGTGCGACCAGATCTCGGATGCCGTGCTCGACGCGCTCATCGCCGAAGACCCTAACTCGCGCGTGGCGCTCGAGTCGCTGGTCAAAACCGGGCTTATCGTGCTGGCCGGCGAGATCACCAGCCGCGCGCATCCGGACTTCGTGCGAATCGCGCGAGATACCGCGCTCGAGATCGGCTACAACCACGTCGACACCGGCTTCGACGGCAACAACTGCGCCGTGCTGACCGCGATCGAGCCGCAATCGGCCGACATCTCGCAGGGCGTCACCGAGGGCGAAGGACTGCACAAGGAGCAGGGCGCCGGCGACCAGGGCCTGATGTTCGGGTTCGCCTGCGACGAGACGCCGGAGCAGATGCCGCTGCCGATCGCGCTCGCGCATCGGCTGATGGAGAACCTGTCCAAGCTCCGCCACCAGGGGAAGGCGGATTTCCTGCTGCCCGACGGCAAGAGCCAGGTCACCGTGCGTTACGCGGGCGGGCGTCCGGTCGAGGTCAGCACGGTGGTGGTCTCGGCGCAGCATCGCCGCGACGTCGGCCATGCGACCGTGCGCGAGGCGGTAATCGAGGAGTTGATCAAGCCGACCATCCCCAAACAGTTCCTGACCAAGGACACGGTCATTCACGTCAACCCGACCGGCAGCTTCGTGATCGGCGGCCCGCATGGCGATTGCGGACTCACCGGACGCAAGATCATCGTCGACACCTACGGCGGCTATGGACGCCATGGCGGCGGCGCATTCTCGGGCAAGGACCCGAGCAAGGTCGACCGCTCGGCTTGCTACATGGCGCGTTACGTGGCCAAGAACGTGGTCGCCGCGGGGCTTGCGGCCAAGTGCGAAATCCAGGTGGCGTACGCGATCGGCGTGGCCGAGCCGGTCTCGATCCTGATCGACACTTTCGACACGGGCGCGGTGCCGGACCAGAAGCTGTCGTCGGCGCTGCGCGAGCTGTTCGATTTCCGGCCCGCCGGGATCATCAAGACGCTCGGTTTGAAGCGGCCGATCTACAAGGCCACCGCCGCCTACGGCCATTTCGGCCGCGTGCCGCACAACGGGCTCTTTCCGTGGGAACAGACCGACATGGTCGACGCGTTGCGCAGCGCATTCGGGCGCGACGGCGGCCGCTAATCAGAAGACGATCGCATTAGCCTGCGCATGACAACCTGGGGCGCGCGGCGCACTGGCGTACGCGCGCCCTTTGAAATTCGGAGAAGATTCAGATGGAGGCGAAAGCCAGCAAACGCAAAGCCACTGCCGCCGCGTCACGCAACGGGCGCGCCCTGCCCCACGATGTTCGCGACCTCGGACTTGCCGCGGCCGGGCGGCGCAGGATCGAATGGGCCGACGAACAGATGCCGGTGCTGCGGATCATCCGCGAGCGCTTCACCAAGGAAAAGCCGCTGCGCGGCCAGCGCCTGAGCGCCTGCCTGCATATCACCACCGAGACCGCCAATCTCCTGCGCACGCTCAAGGCCGGCGGCGCCGAGGTGCTGTGCTGCGCCTCCAATCCGCTCTCGACCCAGGACGACGTCGCCGCCGCGCTGGTCGGGGAATACGGCATCCCCAGCTACGCCGTGCACGCCGAGGATCGCGACACCTACTACAGCCATCTGCGCGCCGTGCTCGAGGCCCATCCGACCATCACGATGGACGATGGCGCCGACCTGGTTAGCCTGCTGCACACCGAGTTTCACGATCAGGCCTCCGAAGTGCGGGCCTCGATGGAAGAGACCACCACCGGCGTCATCCGCCTGCGCGCGATGGAGCAGGACCGCGCACTGCGCATCCCGGTGGTCGCCGTCAACGACGCGCAGACCAAGTACCTGTTCGACAACCGCTATGGCACCGGCCAATCGACGCTCGACGCGATCATCCGCGCCACCGGCGTGCTGGTGGCGGGTTCGGTGTTCGTGGTGTGCGGCTACGGATGGTGCGGGCGCGGCGTGGCGTCGCGCGCGCGCGGACTCGGCGCCAACGTGATCGTGACCGAGGTCAACCCCATCCGGGCGCTGGAGGCGGCGCTCGAGGGCTACCAGGTGATGCGGATGGCGGATGCGGCGCGCGTGGGCGACATCTTCGTCACCGTCACCGGCGACAAGGAGATCATCGGCCCCAGCCACATGAGCGCCATGAAAGACGGCGCGATCATCTGCAACTCGGGCCACTTCGACGTCGAGATCGATTTGCCCGCGCTGCGCAAGCTGGCGCGCCGCGTCGATCGCTACGCCGAGCGCGAAGTCGAGATCTTCCATCTGCGCAACGGGCGCAAGCTCTATCTGCTCGGCCAGGGACGGCTGGTGAATCTCGCCTGCGCCGGAGGCCATCCCGCGCAGGTGATGGATATGAGCTTCGCCACCCAGGCGATGGCGGCGGCGTGGGCCTCCGCGGCGCAGCTCGAGGTCGCGGTGCATAACGTGCCGCTGAAAATCGAGGATGAAGTCGCGGCCATGAAACTGGCTGCGATGGGAATCAAAATCGACAGGCTTTCAGCCGAGCAGAAGCATTACCTGGCGAGCTGGCAAAGCGGAACGTAAAAAATAAATTCGAGCTGGCGCTCTCTTCGCGGTGATGCGGCCGCTGGAGAGCCGCCTTAGCTTCTCGGCAGCCAGCCCCGGCGGCGCGCCAGTTCGCCGCCGGTAAAGCATACCGCGATCAGCGCGAGCGCGACGAAAAAGCGCGGCGAGGTCGGATGCCATAGCGCGTCGCCCAGGAACGCGAACAGGATGGTCCCCGGTATCATTCCGATCGTGCTCGCCCAGAAATAGTCGCGAAAGGTTATCGGCGACGCGCCGGCCAGCAGGTTGAGCGCATTGTAGGGGATCAGCGGCACCAGCCGCAGGTAGAAAATGATCTGAAAGCCGTGGCGTCCGATGTGTGCCAGGAGCTTTTCGAAACGTCCGCCGCCGACAATGCGCTGTACGAACGACCGCCCCAAAAACCGTCCCGCCGAAAACGCAATCAGCGCTCCCGCATCCGCTCCAATCAGCGAGTAGACCGCGCCCCACAGCGCCCCGAACGCGAGTCCGCCCGCGATCGTCATCACCGCGCCCGGCACCAGAAACGACGGGCCAACCGCGTACAGCAGAATGTAAACGACCGGCCCCCAGATGCCCCAGCTCAGGACCTCGACCTTGACCAAACTCGGATTCTCGAACCACTCGGTATGCGCCCACAACAGCCATGCCGATCCCAGCACCAGGATCAGCACGATTGCGACCTTGACAACCCCCAGCGGAGTGAGCAATCGGGGCTGATCGTCGGTAGGTGGTATGGGACTGATGGCCGCCATCGTTGGCCCGCAGGGACGAGCAATTTACTATGATACGGGCCGCCGTGGTACGCAGACAAGCCGTCGGGTGCTGTCCGAATCCTGCGTACCTTGCGTGCCGCCATGCTTGAAAACGGCTTTGGCAACATTTAAGGCATCGCCGATATCGCCGTACGGAAGAGCTATTTTCCAGAAAATATTTGAGAAATTCAAAGGCAGGCTTCTTCCTGGGGCGGCTGCGCTGGAAGCGGAGATGGCGGGGCTCGGCGTTCCGAAGAAGCAAACAGATCGTGCGCAACAAGGGCTTCAGCGATCCGCTGAAAAAGCGGATGTGCTCACGCCTAACAAAGATCGACTTGTACTGCCTGGCGGTGTATCTCTTGACCAGAGGTCCAATGATTCTGGGAAGAGGGCACTCACGGAACATACGCAGACGGAACTGCCATCGGCAAACGAAATGAGCCCGATGATTCTAGCCTTGCTCAAATCGATGCCGGTTCCCGGTTCTGAATGGTCACGCGACGCCCGCGAGCAGTGGATGATGATCCTCAGATCGGACTTTCGATTTGCTCTACAAAGACAAGCCCCAATGAAAACCCACCACGCCGCTGCGCTCGCGTTGGTTAGCTGGTATCTGATGATGCCGCCGTTGCGTGGCGGGGGAAAACCCGACGATCAAGCGCCCATCTCAGCCTGGACGGTTTTTCGCAAGTTCGACAGCACGGCAGCTTGCAAGGAGTGGAAGTACAAGCTTGAGACTCGTGCACGGAAGACTGGAACGTACGGCCCGCGACCCGTCTTCATGTGCGTCGCCAGCGACGATCCGCGCCTTAAGGAAAAATAGGCCACTCGCACTTTCAAAACCGGCCACTCAAGCCGAAATTAGGCCAGTACCAGCCGTCGCGCACAAAGAGTTTCGTTGCCCCGACGCGCGCGGTTGCGGCATCGAGCCCGCTCAGGCGAGCTTCAGCGGCGCCATCGGCTCAGCGCGCGATGTCGTTGTGGCGCACCTGGACGGCGACGCCCTCCAGGCCCAGGCGACGCGCGAGTTCCGTAGCCAGCGTCGGCGATCGATGCCGTCCGCCGGTGCATCCCAGGCCGATCGTCAGGTAGCTTTTCCCCTCGCGCCGGTATAGCGGCACCAGGAAGCCGAGCAGGCGCACGATCTCGTCGACGAAGCGCCGCGCCTCCGGCTGGTTCATCACGTACGCCCGCACCCGCTCGTTCGTCCCGTCCAGCGGCCTCAATTCCGGCACGAAAAACGGGTTGGGCAAAAAGCGTACGTCCAGCACCAGGTCCATCCCGACCGGAATCCCGTACTTGTAGCCGAACGAGACCAGCGCGATCGTCATCGCGGCGCCGCTCGCCGCGCCCAATACCGCCGTCGTGATGACCTCGCGCAACTCGTGCACGGTGAGCGCGCTGGTATCGATCACGCGGTTGGCCCGCTCGCGCATCTCGGCCAACGCCAGGCGTTCGCTGCGGATGCTGTCGGTCACCGAGGCGCCGCTTTCGGCCATCGGATGCGGACGGCGGCTCTCCGAGTAGCGCCGCACCAGGACCTCGTCGGAGGCGTCGAGAAAAAGCACTTCGGGATGGAAGCCCGCGCGCTCGAGGTCGTTGAAAACGCGCGGCCACTGCGGGAAGAACAGCCGCTCGCGCGCGTCGATACCGAGCGCGACGCCGGCCAACTGCGGGTCGCGCCGGGTCGCCAGCCGCATCACCGACTCGGCCAGCGCGACCGGCATATTGTCGACGCAGTAGAAGCCCAGGTCCTCGAGCACCCGCATCGCGGACACCCGCCCCGAGCCCGAGACGCCGGTGACGATGATGAGGCGCGAAGTTCGACGCGAAGTGCGAGAAGTTCGAAGGGAAGTTCGGGCAGCGGCGACTGATACGGCCGATGCGCCCGCGCCGCGTGTGCGCGCCCGCCGCCCCACAGCCATCGCAGTCAAAGGCGCGCCGGCAGCACCCCGCCTCAGTGCCGGGCGTCTTCCTCCTTGATCAGGCGAAAAATCTCGGCCGCGTCGGGCGCGCCGCTCAGCCGCTCGCGAAAGGCCGGGTCCTTCATCAGGCGCGAGACGCGCGCGAGCGCCTTGAGATGCAGGCTTGCCGAATCCTCGGGCGCGACCAGCAAAAAGAACAGATGCGTCGGCCCGCCGTCGAGCGAGTCGAAGTCGACGCCGCGCAGATGGCGCCCGAAGACGCCGATGATGCTGTTGACGCCCGCAAGCTTGCCGTGGGGGATGGCGATGCCGTCGCCGATCGCGGTCGAGCCCAGCCGCTCGCGCTCGGCGAGTACGGCGGACAGCGCCGCGGGATCGATCTCGCGGTGTTTGCTGGCGAGGTAACCCGCCAGCTCATGCAGCACGTCGGATTTGGTGTTGCCTTTGAGCTCGGGCAACACCATCTCAGGACTCAGGATATCGGTAATTTTCATTGCCTGTTCAGCGCACCCGATTATTGCATCGAAGGGCGGGTCCGGGCGAGCGGGTGTGGCCGCGAAGAGCGCCAGACGCGCGGCCCCTGATGCGCAGGCGCCGCGGCGCGCCTACGAGCGGGAATCGCTCTCCGCTTCCTCAGCCGCGCTCAGGACCTCGCCCGCCGATTGGGCGCGCCATTTCTTAGCCTCGATCTTCTCCAGATGTTTCTTGAGTTGCCGCTCGACCTTGTCCGCGAGCAGGTCGATGACCGAGTAGAGGTCCTTGGTCTCCTGCTGCGCCGCGACCACGGCCAAACGGCCCGATTTGACCGTAACTTCGCCGCATTGGCGGTATTTATCAACTGACAGGATCAAATGCACGGTGCACGGGCGCATCAAGGCCTTGGCCACGTGGCCCAGCTTGCGTTCCCCGTACTGGCGGATCGCCTCGGTCGGCTCGACGTGACGGAAGGTCACGGTGACCTGCGCGACCGGCCGCGCCTTGAGCTGCTCGCGGCGGCGCAGCTTGCGTTCAGACCACCCGATTGCGCTTGCCCGTCAGGCTCTTTCATCGCCACTCCTTTCGCCACCCCTTTCTGTTGCTCAACAAGGCGGTCAGTTGACCATCTTGCGGCGCGCCGAAGGCAGGATGCCGAGCGCCTGGCGGTACTTGGCCACCGTGCGGCGCGCGATATTGATCTGGTCCCGGCGCAGAACTTCGGCGATGGCCTGGTCGGACAGCGGATCGTGATGCTGCTCGAGCGCCACCATCGCGCGGATCTTCTCCTTGACCGTCTCGGCGCTGACGTCTTCGCCGCTGACGCCTTTGACGCCCGAGGTGAAGAAAAACTTCATCTCGAAGATGCCCTGCTGGGTGTGGGCGTACTTGTTGGCGGTGGCGCGGCTGATGGTCGATTCGTGCATCCCGATGTCCTCGGCCACGTCCTTGAGCACCAGCGGCCGCAGGTGGGTGATGCCGTGGTCGAAGAACGCGCGCTGGAACTTCACGATCGAGCTCGCGACCTTGAAGATCGTCTGCTGGCGCTGGTAGATCGACTTGACCAGCCATCGCGCCGAGCGCAGCCGCTCCTGCAAATATTCCTTGGTGTCCTCGGCGACCGCGCTGTCGCTCAGCACGCGCTGGTAGTAGCCCGCCAGCCGCAGCCGCGGCACCGCACCCTCGTTGAGCAGCACCACGTAGTCCTCGCCCATCTTGTGGATGAAGACGTCGGGCACGATGTAGGCCGGCTCCTGGCCGCCGTAGTCGCGTCCCGGCTTGGGTTCGAGCAGCGAAATCACCTTGGCTGCCTGCCCCACCACCTCCACCGTCACCCCGAGCGTGCGCGCGATCTCGGCGTAGCGATGCTTTTCGAGCAGGTCGAGATGGTTGAGCACGATACGCGCCGCCAGCGACTCTTCCATCCCGATGTTCCTGAGCTGCTGGTAGAGGCACTCGCGCAGATCGCGCGCCGCCACACCCGGCGGATCGAATCGTTGCACGCGCTTGAGCACCCGCTCGACGCTGGCCGGGTCGGTCTCGAGCTGGCCCGCCAGGTCCTCGACCGGCACCTCCAGGTAGCCGTCGTCGTTGAGGTTGTAGATGATGGTCGCGCCGATGATCTGCTCGTTGTGCTCCAGCGAGGACATCCGGAGCTGCCACATCAGATGCTCTTCGAGCGAAGTGCGGCGGGTGAGCGTGTTCTCCAGGGTCTGGCGGCGTTCGTCGTCCTGCTCGGATTCCTGGTTGTCCTGCCAGTTGTTGGAGTAGTTCTCGAGGTACTCGCGCCAGTCGAGTTTGTCGAGGCGGCCGTCCTCCTTGATCTCGAGCGTGGCGTCGCGCGCCTCGCTGGTCATCCCCTCGACCATCGGCTGCTCGTCGCCGTTGCCGTTCCATTCCGACTCGGCCGCCGCGGCGCCCGGCTCGGGCTCGGGCGGCAACAGGTCGGGTTCGGAGCCCGGCATGGGATCGGGCGCGGCGGCCATCCCGTCGTCCGCCGCGGTCGCGGTAGGGCTGCGCTCCTCGACCATCTCGAGCAGCGGATTGGATTCCAGTTCGGTCTGAACGACGGCTTCCAGCTCGGGCAGGGACAGTTGCAGTATCTTGATCGCCTGCTGGAGCTGCGGCGTCATCACCAGCTGCTGCCGCAGCCGCAGGTCCTGTCCTAATTTAAGTTCGGGTGCCATATCGAACGCCGCTGACTAAGGCGACTTAGCGACGCGTCGTCTTATTATCGCGGGTTTTCTGCTCCTTAGGGAAGAACACCGCCCGTGCTCCCTCGACTTCGCTCTTGCCCGTGTCAAGATGCACCGTGATCTTGCTGCCGGTAACCTGATCCTCGCCGTCGTGCACCACGGGGCTGCCGGTCAGTGTCACGGTATGCTTGGCCTGATCGAGCACGGCGTGGTCGCCAGTCGCCCATCGCGTGCCCTGGCTCATCCGCACGTTGCTGTCGGCGACCATCTCCTTGACCTCGTGGAAGTCCTTGCCGTAGCCCACCGTCAGCGTGTCGCTGGTCAGCGTCGCGTCGGCCTGGGTCGCATGGACGTGGCCGCGAAAGGTCACCACGTTGCCTTTGTAATCGAGATTGAGCGCGTCCGACTTGATATCGATCGGGCCCTTGTTGCCCGAGAACTGAAGCGAAGAGAACGGGCCCTCCTGGCCTTTGCCGTTTTTGTCGTCCTTCGCCGACGTGCGTATCCTTGGAATCCGTCTTCGCCGATGCTGACTCGGTAGCGTCATCGGAGTGCGCGCGGCGCCTCGGCCTTGGTGCGGTGGCGTAGCGAGAGCAGCCGGCGCGCCGGCGCTCTCTGTCGTGACCGGCGCGGCGTAAAGTACGCGGCGCTCGCTGTGACGCTCGAAGTGCCGCGCGTCCGCAGCGGGCACCACGCTCGGTTAGCGGCAGCTGCCGGCGCGCCGTCTAAGGCGGCCACTGGCGTCTTGCGGATGCTGGAGCCGAGCGCGGCCGGCGGCGCATTCTGCGCCGCGGTCGTGCCGGGTACAGCCGCGGCGTCTGGCGCGGAGGCTGGCGCTTGCGCGAGCGCGCCAACCGGCGCGCTCGCGCACAACGCCAGCGCCATCGCCGACGCGCCAATCAGCCTTGGCAACACCGACGCGGCGCGGCGCCGCCTGCGCCACGCCGCTCGATTCGCGCGGGCCGCGCCCTTACGATTTGCCCGATTTGAGAGCACTTCTCTTCTTTGGAACCACCACGGTGTTGGTCTGACTCATCAGGCTGAAGCTGCGCTCGTTGGGATGGCCGGTCAGGCCCACGCCCGTGACCGTCAGCCCCTGGCCTTCGACCTGGACCTCGCCGGGAGCGTTCACGAGGTCCTTGTCGGGGGCAAAGGTCGCTTCGTCGGTTGTCAGCACGAAGTCGCCATAGTCGATTCGCAGCCCGCCGCTTAAGTGGGCCTGGTTGATATGATTGCCGGTCACCGAGATTTCCGCATGCGGCGCGGTGACCTGGACATTCTTGCCGTCCTTCGAAACCATCGACAGTTCCGCGTCGGTCAGCACCAGCGAAGTCTTGTCGTGCGAGTAACTGGCGTCGCGCGCGCTCAGATGCCATTGGCTCAGTCCGCCACTCATCTGCGTCCACTTGAGATTGTGCGCATGCAGGAGCGCGTTGGGCACCAGGTCTGCCAATTGCTGCGCGGTCGTCGGCGGGCGTGCGATGGCGCACGACATAGACGGCGACCGCGAGCACCACGGCCAGTGCCGCGGCGCCGAACAGTCCCATCGCCTTGGCCACCCGCTTCGGACTCATCGCGTCGCTCCATCGATGAGGCTATCAGCGGCGGTTTGAGGTGTAAATCAATCTTTGCCGGCGCGGCGCGACCGCTCGCGCCGCATTCTGAAACGGGCCGCCAGATAAGTCAGCGCGGCGGCCCATATCAGGCTGTTCGGCACCGACAGCAGCAGAAAATAATCGTCCGTTCGCGATCCGGCCAGATGAACCAGCGGCATGCCGAGCAAACCGAATAGCAGATGCCAGTCGGTATCGCGCGAAGAGTTGGCCCACGCCATCGTCTGCGCAATCCAATGCGCGACGAAAAAACTCAGGAACACCATCCCGGTAGCCAGGTTGTCCGCCAGCGCCAGCCAGGCGGAGCGAGGACTGCCGTCGATCGGCTGCGCCTTGATGCGCCGCAATTGGCTAGTCGCGGCTCACCGCCTCGCGCGCCGCGGCGTCGATTCGGGTGACGTCGCCGAGGAGCGCGGGCAGCAAATCGAGCGGATAGGAATTGGGACCATCGCTCAGCGCGTGGTCGGGTCCTCGTGCACTTCCATGAACAGCGCGTCGACTCCCACCGCCGCCGCCGCGCGCGCCAGCGGCGCGACGAACTCGCGCTGGCCGCCCGAGCGCTCGCCGCCCGCGCCCGGCAATTGCGCCGAGTGCGTCGCGTCGAAGACCACCGGGTAGCCGAAGGCGCGCATGATCACCAGCGCGCGGAAATCGCTCACCAGGTTGTTGTAGCCAAAGGAGAAGCCGCGCTCGGTGACGATCAGCCGATGACTGCCGAAGCTCTCGGCCTTGGCCACCACCGCGCGCATGTCCCACGGCGCGAGGAATTGCCCTTTTTTGAGGTTGACCGCCGCGCCGGTCTTCGCCGCCGCCGCTATCAGGTCGGTCTGACGCGAGAGGAGCGCCGGAATCTGCAGCACGTCGGCCACCTCGGCCACCGGCGCCGCCTGCGCGGGCTCGTGGATGTCGGTCAGCACCGGGAGCCCGATTTCGCGCTTGACCCGCTCGAGCACGCGCAGTCCTTCCTGCAGCCCGGGCCCGCGAAACGAGGCCTGGCTGGTGCGGTTGGCCTTGTCGAAGGAGGATTTGAAGACGATCGGAACACCGCTCGCGCGGGAGATCGCGGCCAGCCGCTCGGCGTGGCGCAGACAGGCCTCGGCGCTTTCGATCACGCACGGCCCCGCGATCAGCACGATCCGCGGTCCGCCGAAAACCACTGCGCCGGCTGATACCTGCCGCTTGCTCACGACACCGCTTTGAGCGGACGCACCTTGGCCGATCGCTCGGGCGCAGCCTCGGAGTGCCGCACGACCGCCGCGCGGATCAGCCCGCGGAACAGCGGATGGCAATCCCACGGGCGCGAGCGCAGCTCGGGATGGAACTGGCAGCCGAGGAACCATGGATGGCCCGGCAGTTCCATGATCTCGACCAGTTGATCGTCGGGCGAGGTGCCGGTGGCCTTGAAGCCGGCCTCCTCCAGCGCCTTGCGATAGGCGTTGTTGACTTCGTAGCGATGGCGATGGCGCTCGGCGATGCGGCTGCGGCGATAGAGCGCGAGCGCGAGCGAGCCCGATCTGATGACGCACGGATACGCCCCCAGGCGCATCGTGGCGCCCTTGCGATCGACCGCCTTCTGATTCTCCATGATGTCGATCACGGGGTCGGGCGTGTCTTCCTGGACTTCGCTCGAGTTGGCCTTTCTTGAGCCCGACCAGGTCGCGCGCGATTTCGATGACCATCATCTGCAGGCCGAGGCAAATGCCGAGAATCGGCACTCCGTTCTCGCGCGCGTAACGCACCGCGCGAATCTTGCCCTCGATCCCGCGCTCGCCGAAGCCGCCCGGGATGATGATCGCGTCGGCCGTCCCCAGCCGCGCCGCGGGATTGCCCTTCTCCAGTTCCTCGGCGTCGACGTAGTCGATCGTGACTCGCGCCTCGTTGGCGATCGCGCCGTGGGCGATCGCCTCGTGCAGGCTCTTGTAAGAGTCGACCAGGTTGACGTACTTGCCGACCACTGCGACGTTGACGGTGGTTTTGGGATTCTGGACGGTCTTGACGATCCGCCGCCACTTGGCGAGGTTGGGCGCCCCGGTCCAGATGTTGAGCTTCTCGACCACGCGCTGATCGAACCCTTCTTCGTGAAAGCGCAGCGGCACTTCGTAAATCGACTCGACGTCGCGCGCCGAGATGACGCAGTTTTCCTCGACGTTGCAGAAGTGCGCAATTTTGGCCTTGACCTTCTTGTCCAGCGGCCGGTCGCTGCGGCAGAGCAGGATGTCGGGCTGGATGCCGAGGCCGGTCAACTCCTTGACGCTGTGCTGGGTCGGCTTGGTCTTCAGCTCGCCGGCGGCCGGGATGAACGGCACCAGGGTCAGATGGACATAGAGCACGTTGTCGCGCCCGTAGTCCCAGCGGAACTCGCGGATCGCCTCGAAGAACGGCAGGCTCTCGATATCGCCGACGGTGCCGCCGACTTCGACGATCGCGAGATCGAAACCTTCGGCGGCCTCGCGGATGCGCTTTTTTATTTCGTCGGTGATGTGCGGGATGACCTGGACGGTCGCTCCGAGATAATCACCGCGGCGCTCCTTCTGGATCACGGTGTCGTAGATCTGGCCGGTAGTGCAGTTGTTGCGCCGGCTCATCCGGGTTTCGAGAAACCGCTCGTAGTGGCCGAGATCGAGATCGGTTTCCGCGCCGTCGTCAGTCACGAAAACCTCGCCGTGCTGCAGCGGACTCATCGTGCCGGGGTCGACGTTGATATACGGGTCCATCTTGAGCAGCGTCACGCGCAGCCCGCGCGCCTCGAGCAGCGCGCCGAGCGAAGCCGCCGCCAAGCCCTTGCCCAGCGAAGAAACCACGCCGCCACTTACGAAGATGAACTTGGTCTTGTTGTCGCGATCCACTGTTGGACCCTCCCCGGCTTCAGCCGCCAAGCCGCCGTGCGTGCTCGCGCGCTCGCGTGAGGTCCTCGGCTGTATCTACCTCAAGCGAAGGCGCCACGGAAGCCACCACCCGGATGCGAAAGCCGCGCTCGAGCGCGCGTAGTTGTTCAAGCTTTTCCAGCGCTTCGAGCACGCCCGGCTCGAGCCCGGCAAACCGCAGCAGGAAATCGCGGCGGTAAGCGTACACTCCGATATGGCGGCGCGCCTGCGCGGGCGGCGCGGCACCGTCGCGCGGCCACGGAATCGGCGCGCGCGAAAAATACAGCGCGTCGCCGCGCCCGTCGCATACCACTTTCACCACGTTGGGATTGTGCCACTCACCGGCATCGAGGATCGGCGTCGCCAGCGTGGCCATCGCGATATCCCCATCGGCGCGCATCGGCGCGGCCAGCGCGTCGAGGTCGGCCGGATCGATAAATGGCAGGTCGCCCTGCACGTTGAGATAAATCCCGGCTGGCACTTTGGTGGCGACTTCGGCAATCCGATCGGTGCCGCTCTGATGCGCCGGCGAGGTCATCATCGCCTCGCCACCCGCCGCGCCGACCGCGCGTGCGATACGCTCGTCGTCCGTGGCCACCACCACGCGGCTCAGCACACGCGCCCTGACGGTCTGCCGCCACACCCGCACCACCATCGGCACGCCCTCGATCTCGACCAGCGCCTTGCCCGGTAACCGGGTCGACGAAAAGCGCGCCGGGATGACGCCGACTATCTCAGCGGCCATCGAGGGGACTCCGGGGGTGGTTTGTCGGGACCGAGGGACTCTGACTGCAACGGCACAATAATTAGTAGCTGTCAGCGCCCTATGATGTCAATTTCGCGCCAGAATTTTACTCCACAACGCGGCGCTCACGAGGCGAAACATGCGCCGTTAGTGCTCCGATATTCTTCTCTTCGTCATCCTGAGCAACGCGAGTCCCGCCTCTTCGGTAAAGCCTTTTTTTCTTCAGTCATCCTGAGCGAGCGCTGCGCGAGTCGAAGGAACCCGCGCGGTCCTCCGCGCGTATCCACGATTTCGGGATTTTGGCGATGAGTCAGATCGACCCTGTCGTGCTCGGGACATCCTTTGAAATGCCAATCATCCCGGTTTCACGCGCGGAGGACCGCGCGGGTTCCTTCGACTGCGCTCGCAGACTCGCTTCGCTCAGGATGACTGAAAATCCGCACGCATATCGGTCCAGGCGGTGCGGCGCAACGCGACGAAATTGACGGCGCTCTGCCAAAACGCGCTGGCGCGCGGCGTCAGCTTGCTTTGCGATTGCGCGTGCGGCGCATCCGCAGCTTGCGCCTGCGAAACTGGATCGGGTCGGTGCGCCGTTTGCGCGCGAGTTTACGGTTGCGCCGGTTGCGCTGGCGGGAAGCTGGGTTCATCTAGTCACCTTACGGGTGTTGCAATCTGATTTGTCGGTACCGCGGCATTCATCGGTGCCACTGCGGCATTTGTCGGAGCCACGGCCGTGTTCATCTGCGCCGCGATCGCCGCCGCGGCATTCGTCGGCACCGCGAGCGCAGGTGCCGGTGCCGCGGCCTCGGCGCCGGGCGTCGTGACACGGATCGTCGCGCCGCGCTCGTTGGCAACCTCGGCAACCGGCGCGGTCGGCGCGCCAGCGACCGCCGGCTGCTGACCAACCGGGAACTGCTGCTGGCCAGCCGGGAACGGAGATACCGCTTCGAACGTGGCCACGACCTCGCTGCCATTGCGCACGATAACCTGTCCGACTGTCTGGCCCGAGGCCAGCGGTCCGTATAGCGACGTCGGCACGGCGAAATCCATCTTGATCTCGCCCGCGGTCCTTCTTCGGCACGACCGCCGCAGACGGTGCGCTGCGCCACCGGCTGCATCACTTCATTTGCGCCGACCCGCACGTGCATCGGCAAAAGCTGGCCCTGCTTGACCACTTCGACCTTCTCGAAGTTGTCGAAGCCCCAATCGAGCAGCTTGGCGGCCTGTACGAAACGTTGCCCGTTGGAGGGCGCACCCAGCACTACCGCGATGAGGCGCATATTGCCGCGCTGCGCGGTGGCGGTCAGGTTGAACCCGGCCTTCAGCGTGAAGCCGGTCTTGATCCCATCGGCGCCCTCGAAGTGGCCGATCAGATGGTTGGTGTTGTGCAGCATCGCCGCCCCGTCGTCGAACGGCGCGGTCTCCATCGAGGACCATTGCAGGAGGTCGGTCTGATGGATGAGCGCGCGGGCGAGCGTCGCCAGGTCGTAGGCGTCGGTTACGTCGGCGTCATGCAGCGGCGTGGGCGGCAAGCCCTCGACCGTGCCGTAGACGGTGTGAGCCATCCCGAGACTCTGCGCGCGCGCGTTCATCATCTGGACGCAGCGCTAGGTCGAGCCGCAGACTTCCTCGGCCACGGCGACCGCGGCGTCGTTGGCCGACCGGATAAGCGCGGCCTTCATCAATTCGCCCAGCGGGATCACATCGCCGGGATGCAAGCCCAAGTGCGAGCCGCCGGTGAAGGCGGCGTTGGCGCTGATCGTCGCCGGGGAGTTGAGATGAAAGCGGCCGGCCTTGATCTGGTCCTCGGCAACCATCAGCAGCATCATCTTGGCCATCGAGGCCGGCGGCCATTCGATACCGCCGTTGTAGTCGTAGATGATCCTGCCCGTGTCGGCGTCCTCGAGCAGCAGGGCGTGATAGGCCACCGTGCCGGTGCGTATCTCGCGGTGGCGATGCGAAACCGCGTGCTTGTGATGGGGCTTGTAGCTCGCCCTGCGCCGGCGTGCGGCGGCCATCAATATGGCAGCCGACAACAGAATCGCCGCCACGGAGATCGACTGCACCGAGACGAAGCCGATCGTTCAACCTCGCCGGCCACAGGCGCCTTGCCATCACCGTTCTCGCCATCGTCTTCCCCACCTTGCTCACCTTGCCCATCCCGCCCGTCGCTGTCAATACCGCCTGCCCATCCCGGCTTCAGCGCACACGAGCGAAGTCATCCACGCGATCCGAGGCGTTCTTTGCGCCAGCGCGCTCCGCGCGTTCGAGTATCGTCAGGTTTTCGCGGGCCGGGGTGTAGGCCGGGTCCGCGCTCAGCAAGTCCGACCACTCCTCGCGCGCGAGCGTGTACCGTCCTTCTTCCGCATAGATGAGGCCCAGCGTGTTGCGCGCGTCGACCTCCTGCGGGTTGAGCCTGAGCGAGAGCAGCATCTCCTGCTCCGCGTCGCTGAGCATCCCGCGCCGCTCGTAGATCAGCCCCAGGTTGAAGTGAGTCTCGGGCTGATAGGGTCCGAGCAAAGTCGCCAGCCGCAACACTTCGGTTGCGTCCTCGAGTTGGCCGTCTTCGAGATAGACCAGCCCCAGATTGAGAAACAGCTGCCAATCGTCCAGCCCCAGGTCGACCGCGCGGCGGTATTCGTTCAGTTCGTGCCGATGCTGCCCGGTGACGCCGTAGGCGAAGCCGAGATGATAGTGGGCAAGAGCGTTATCGGGATGTTCGCGAATAACGATGAGATGGCGGCGAATAGCCGCAGGATAGTCTTCCATCCCGAGGTAGTAGTCGGCCAGACGGATCGCAAACCTGTGGGTCCGAGGAGAAGTTGCCCGAGGCGCGCACGACACTGGGCCAAAGCGTTGCCGAGCAAATCAGCAACACGAAAACGAGCCGAAACGCGCGGTAACTAGTCAAAATCATAAGCCCGTTGGCCCAAGGCCGAACGGGCTTATCAAAACCTTAGCAGGAAAATGAAATCAATAAAAAGCGCGCGACGCCGTTTGGCGCCGCGCGCTTGAAGAAAATGCCGTTTTGGGGGCACCACGGCCTTATGCGGCCATGGCCAACCGCTTCAAAACGGCATCGCAAGCCTGGGAAACAGATCGGCTGCTATTAGTTACTGCCCCAGCCGGAGCCGCGCGGCAGTGGCCGAAGTCATCGCCGGTTGCGCCCGTCGATCGAGGACTTCTTGTGGTGGTGCTTCTTCGCCCCGTGATGCTTCTTCATCGCAGGCGTCGCTTCAGCCGCGGGAGCCGCCGCCGATGCACTCGGCCGCCGGAGCCTGCGCATGCACCGCCGGAACCATCAGGGCACCAGCGAAGAGCGCCGCACTCAAGATCGTCAGAGTCCGCTTCATACCAATTTCTCCTTTATCCTTTGGCGGCTGCTGCTCTGCAGGCCGCATGTCCAAAGCCATTGCCATTGCCGTGCCATCTAAAAACCCAAGCCAAACCGCCTAACTCGAGGCGTTTTCGGCGATTTTGCCTGACGCAGTTCGTCTAGCCGTCATACGTTTTGCGGTGATGGTTTGTCGCCTCTGATCCGCAAAACTGCGCCACCTAGCGCTCTGTGCGAGCAGTCTCATCCTTGCGGCGCGCCCGGCGCAAGCGCCCGTAGAGCAAAAACAGCTCCCGGAAGGCGCGCGCGATGACCTTGAGGCTGGCTCCGGATTGCTCGCCGGCCACGCGCGGCAGGTGACGGACATCGACTTCGCAAATCTTCGCTCCTCGCCCGGCCAGTTGCGCCATCAGCTCGGCCGAGATCATCGCACCCTTGGCTTGCAGGTCGATCCCCTCGAGCAGATCGCGCCGGAACAATTTCAGCCCGCAATCGATATCGCTTATGCGGATGCCCAGCAACAGGCGCATCAGCACCGTCCATGCCTTCCCATTGACCCGCCGCATCAGCGGATCGGCGCGATGCGTCCGGTGACCGACCACGACGTCATACTCCGGCACCTTGGCCGCCAGGCGGGCGAGGTCGGAGGCCTCGAACTGGCCGTCGCCGTCGCACAGCACGACCCACGGCTCGTTGCAGGCGCGAATCCCCGAGATTACCGCCGCGCCATAGCCGCGATTGACCGGATGATGAACCACCTTGAGGCGAGGATTGGCGGCGGCCATGCGATCGGCGATTTCGCCCGTGCGGTCGCGGCTGCCGTCGTCGACCACGACGATTTCGTGGCGCTCGGCGATCCTGGGAAGTTCGGCCTCGAGCTCCGCCGCCACCCGTTCGATGTTGCCCTCCTCGTTGTGACAGGGCAGGAAGACGCTGACACCGGACAGGCGGGCCGGCTCAGTCACCGAGCGCGCGGTAGCCGCCACGGAAAAAGAGCAGGGGTTTGCGGTCGACGGTCGCCGCCTCCTCGATCTCGCCGATATAGATAGTGTGGTCGCCGCCGGGATAGGCCGCGGCAAGTCTTGCACTCGATATAGCCCAGCGTGCCCTCGAGGATCGCCGCTCCGTTGGCCCCCGTCCGGTAGGCCACGCCCTCGAACTTGGGGCCGCCGCTGACGGCGAAGCGTCGCGACAGCGCCTCCTGGTCGTCGGCCAGGATATTTACCGTGAAGACCTTGCTCTCCTCGAAGTAGGGATAGCTCTCGGCCTTCTTGTCGACGGAGATCAGCAGCAACGGCGGGTCCAGTGAGACCGAGGTGAAGGCGTTCGCCGTCAGGCCGTAGGGCTTGCCGTCGCTGGAGTGGGTGGTGATCACGGTTACGCCGGTGGCGAAATGTCCCATCACTCGGCGCAGTTCATTTCTATCGATAGGCATTCGGGAGTACTCCGCGTTGGCGGATGCTAGCAGAGCGGTTTGCCGAGCGGTCAATTTAAAGATCGGCGGCAAAAGCCTCGGCGACAGCGCGGCGCAAAGGCGGACTATGGCCGGGATCGAATGACCGCCGCCGGCTACCATCCCGAGCGGTCGCGCGGCAGGACCTCGCGCCCGCCCAGATATACGTAGTCGAGATCGAGCGAGGTCAGCGGCCGCTCGTTGCTGCACCACCCGAACCCCGACCGGCTGGGCCACGAATATCGTATGGTCCCCGGCGACGACACTGTTGACCACCCGCGCCTCGATCGAGACCATCGCCTGCTTTAGCCACGGCACGCCGAGGGCGGGCGACAGTTCATATTCGATGTCGGTGAGGTTGTCGGGACGGCGCGCCCGCGCCGAGTAAAAGTAATCCTCCAGCGCCTTGCCGCGCGCACCCACCACGTTGAAGCCGAGAACCCGCGTGCGGAGCAGTGCGGCGCACGAGAAGTGATTGTTATCCACCGCCGCCGTGAACAGCGGCGGCTCGCCGGAGACCTGGGTCACCCAGGACGAGGACATCCCGTGATGATGGCCGCCGTCGACCACGGTCAGCACATAGATGCCAGTGGTAAGCGAGGCAAAGGCGCGTGCGAGTTCGTTATCCATCGAAGCACCAGTTAATATTGCAAATATTGTGGGAGGAGACCTGCCGTGTCAAAGGCTATTGAGAATTGACCCGGCGGCCAAGCTCTTCCACAATTATGCTGGTGGTGGGGAAAGATGCGATGAAGCGTGTGTTCGCGGCTGGCTTACAGAGGAGCAATTTTCGCGGGCGCGATCGCGATGCTATGTTCCGCGAACGCGCGTGCGCTGGACAATCCGGCGGGCACAGCCCCCATAGCCTCGACTTCCGCAACCGCTGCGCCGGTCACGCCCGCGGCGACCCCAGTCCCTCAACTTCCCGTTTCGTCCGTCCTCAAGCCCGGCCAATGGGTAGTGCTGCCGCCGGTTCAACCGGCAGCAGCCGCGAGCCCCAGCGTTGCCGCGACTCGCGGCGTCGCGGCGATTCCGATGCCCACGCCTGCCGTGGTTGTCGCGCCGCCGGTAACGGCGAACGCGCCGGCGGCCGCAGCGATGGCCGTCGCGCCCGCGGCAGCCACGGCTGCGAGTACCGCTGCGCCCGCGGCGGTGTCGGCCAGTGGCGCGTCGCTGAGCGCGGCCGCACCCGCTGCGATGCAGCCTGCGGCTGCTGCTTCTGCGCCGAGCCTGGCGGCGCTCACGCCGCCTGGTGGCGCTGACGGCAGCCGCGCCAGCGGCCGGCGGCGCGGCGAAAGATCAGCCGACGCAGGGCGTGATCGCTTTGCGCAACACCGACGATCCGGCAATTGTGCGCAATCCGTATAGCTGGTCAGTGATGGTGTACAAGTCGCAGCACCGGCTAGTCGTCTACTACCGGGGACATCTCTACAAGGAGTATCACGCGGTATTCGGGCGCAATCTCGATCCCGGGACCAAGCTATGGTCGGGCGACCGCCGCACGCCCGAGGGCGCCTACACTATCGTCGCCAAGCGGCTTAACTCGCGCTGGCGCTACTTCCTGAAGCTCGATTACCCCAACAGCGTCGATCGCGCGCGCTACGAGGAACTGGTCTCGCGAGGCGAAGTGCCGCGCTTCCGTGGCCACGCGATTTCCGCAGGCGACGGGATCGGAATCCATGGCACCGACGAGCCGATTCTCAACACCGGCAACGTCAACTGGACCACCGGATGCATCTCGGTCGACAACGGCGCGATCGACGAGATCGAAACGCTTCTGCCGGTCGGCACGCTCGTGGTAATCAAGCCCTGAGAGCTGCGCGCACCGCGTCCCGGATGCGCCGCGCGCGCCATACATAATCTGAGAACCGTGCGAGGAGTGATGCGATGGACTCTAGTATCTCATTGACGGGTGAGTTCAACTTTACGCGCCTGGAAAAGGTGACCTTCGGGCCGGGCAAGGCCGCGAACCTCGGGCACGAGCTCGAGCGCCGGGGGCTCACCCGCGCGCTGATCGTGACCGGCAAAACCCTGGGGCGCTCCAAGCTGCTCGACAAGGTGACCGCGGCGGCCGGCTCGCGTCTGGCGGGAGTCTTCAAGGGCGCGAGCCAGCACGTGCCCTCGCATACCGTCACCGCGCTGGTCGAGGAGTACAAGCGCGCCGGCGCGGATTGCATGGTGAGCTTCGGCGGCGGGAGCCCGATCGATACGGTGAAGGTCGCCGCCAAGCGCATCCTGGAGGGCTCGAGCCCCGGCGCCGCGGCCGCGCATACCATCGACTTCGAGGCGGCCGACGTGGTGGGCGGGCCCGACCTGATCCACATCGCGATGCCGACCACGCTCTCGGCCGGCGAGTTCACGCCGATCGGCGGCGTCACCGACGAGTCGAGCCACGTCAAGGGCGGCGTGGTCGATCCGCGCCTTGCGCCGCGCACCATCATTCTCGACCCCGAACTGACGGTCGAAACGCCGGCCTGGCTATGGACGGCGACCGGGATGCGCGCGATGGATCATGCGGTCGAGGTCATCTACTCATCGCGCCATCAATTGATCGCCGACACGCTGGCGGCGCGCGCGATTTCGCTGCTGGTCAATCATCTGCCGGCCTCGCTCAAGACCACCGGCGCCGAGTCGGTGGCTCATCGCGGACAATGCCAGCTCGCGGCGTGGTTCTCGATCTTCGGCATCATGAGCACGCGCGTCGGCATCTCGCACGCGCTGGGCCATCAGATCGGCCCGATGTGGGACGTGCCGCACGGCGTCACCTCGTGCATCACGTTGCCGCACGTGATGCGGTTCATGGCGGACGTCGCGCCGGAGCGCTTCGGGCCGATCGCCGAGGGGCTGGGAGTGCGCTTCGATGAGCGCAATGCGCGGACGGCCGCGATGGAATGTGCGGAGCGGATGGCGAAGTTCATCGCGCAGTTCGAGGTTCCGCACCGGCTGCGCGACGCCGGCGTGCCGCGCGAAGAGATCGGCACGATCGCGGCCACGGTGCTCGAAGAGGTCGAGCGCGCGAGCACGGTCGGCCGTCCAGTGACGCGCGAGAACCTGGTCCAGTTGCTGGAGGCGGCGTACTAGAGGCCGCGGCACCGGCCAGTATAGTTACCTGCCCATAACTCGTGCGGCGGGTCTTTCCCCTCTCCTTGGGACAAGGAGAGGGGCTTCTTTCTCTAATCCCCGGCGGCGGCGGCGCGAGCTGCCTGGGCGGCGCGAAGCGCGCGGCGATGCAGGTACATATAGACCGGCACGCCGCTCAGCACGATCAGCAGTCCGCCCCACGTGTAGCGGGGCTTGACTACCAGCAGATCGGCCATCAGCGCGACCGCGGCCACGATGTAGGCCGCCGGCAGCCATGGATAGCCCCACGCGCGGTAGGGGCGCGGTGCGTCGGGGTGCCGCACGCGCATCACGAACACCGCGCCAACCGTGATCACATAGAAGATAAGCTGCGCGAAGATCACGTAGTCGAGCAGTTCCGAATAAGTGCCCGAGAGCGTCAACACCGCGGCCCACACCGATTGCATCACCAGCGCCGCGGCGGGGACGCGGGCGCGGTTGAGCCGGCCCGCGGCGGCGAAGAACACGCCGTCGTGCGCCATCGCGTAAAGCACGCGCGCGCCAGTCAGGATTAGTCCGTTGGCGCATCCGAAGCCCGAGAGCATCACCAGCACGGCGGTGATGACGCCGCCCGCGCCGCCCCACACCATCTGCATCGCCGCGGCCGCGACGCGGTCGTGCGGCGCGCCCGCGATACCGAGCGCGAAAACCTGCTGCCTGAGCGCGTCGGCGCCGGGGCCGGGCCCGGACCCGGAAGTCGCAACGACCGGGAGCTGGCAGAGGTAGGCGACGTTGGTCAGGACGTAGAGCAGGATCACGATGCCGGTGCCGAGCGCGAGCGCGCGCGGCAGGTCGCGTTTGGGGTTGCGAATCTCGGCCGCGGTAAAGGTGACGGTCGCCCAGGCGTCGGCGGCGAACAGCGACCCGACCATCGCGGCGCCGAAGGCGGCGAGGAAGCCCGACGACCATTGCCCGGCGACCAAAAAATCCGTTGACGAAATTGATCTCGACCGCGCTATGGTTGGGCGCAACGATGCATCCGAGCAGGATTATCAGCCCCAGTGAAAGCACCTTGGCGCTGGTGAAAAAATTCTGCACCGCGCGGCCCATGTCGAGACCGCGCAGGTTGACGAAGGTGAGGATCGCGATCACCGCGATCGCGCCGGCGCGCTCGGCGTCGAGCCCCACGCCCTGCCATCCGAACCACATCGGGCCGCCCAGCGCCGGCCACAGCACCGCGCCGAAGCGCGCGAAGGCGACGGCGACCGCCGCGATAGTGCCGGTCTGGATCACCAGCAGCAGGGTCCAGCCGAACAGGAACGCCGGCATCCCGCCGTAAGCCTCGCGCAGGTAGACGTACTGGCCGCCCGCATGCGGCATCATCGCCGCCAGTTCGCCATAGGCTAGCGCGCCGGCGATCGTCATCAGGCCGGCGGCGATCCATACCGCGAGCAGCGCGGCGGGCGAGCCCACGTGGCGCGCGATATCGGCCGAGACGATGAAGATGGCCGAGCCGATCATCGAACCGGCAACGATCGTGATCGAGTCGAACAGCGAAAGATCCGCCTTCAGTCCGATGGATCCCGCCGCATCCGCCGCCGCCTCGGCCATAGCTGTACCTCCCGCTTTGCGAGGGAGGCGGGCGTGCCGCCCAGGCCGCCGTTCCCACCATCGCCATCGTTGCTTTAGTCCGCTCGTTGATTTAATCCGAAAATCGGACTTAGCTCACCATCGGAGCGGCGCTGGAAAATCCCACAACAGAGGGAGAGTCACACGATGGCGGCGAAGAAGCGAGTATCGAATGCGCGCAAAGGGGCCACGTCCAGACCAGTCAAATCCGGCAAATCGGCCAAGCCGGGCAAGTCAGCCAAGATGGCCAAGTCAGCCAAGCCACCCGCGCCTGGCCGGATAGCCCAACTCGAGGCGATGGTGCGCAAGCTGCGCGCCAGCCTGGTCGCCGAGGCGCGGCGGCGCAAGCTCGACCAGCGCGTCCTGTCCGAGGTCAAGCGGGCGCGCGACGGGATGGCCAAGCAGCTGTCGGCATTGCGCGCGCAGGGGTTGAAGCTCGCGGCGCAGATCAAGCGCGCGGCGCAGGAAAACCTCACGGTGGAGCAGGCGCGGCGAACGGCGCTGGCCAACGTCGAAGAGTTGCGCACCGAACTGCACGACAAAAGCGAAGAGGTGCGCCGCACGTCGGCCGAGCTGGCGAAGCTGGCGCGCGAGTCGGCCACGCGCGCGCGGGAGATCGTGCACGGCCGCGGTCTCGGCCTGGAACCGCATCACGACCCCGAGATTGAAGGCTTGCACGACGACGACCCGTTCGCCGACGATCCGTTCTCCGGCGAAAAGCCGCCGATCTAGCCGGGCGGCATCCAGCCGGTCGAACTGACTGTGCGATCGCACGCCGGCTGGGGAGAAGTTTGATTGCCAGTGGCAGCCGTATCGCGCTGGCCATCGCGGTAATTTCAACTGTCCGGCACACTCGCGCAGGCGTTGTGCGCAGGCGGTTTGTCCAGCTTACGCGGCGGTCATACACAACCGTGCGCAGCGCGCTCTGGAAGCGACGGGGCTGCTCGTCCACCGCGCGCCGGCTTCAGAGCCCGGCGCGCAGCGACGGCAGAAAACGAGAAATGGAAAGGTGGTCTTGGGAAAGCCTTACGGTGCCGCGGGAGAGGCCATAGCCGCAGGGCTCGCTGCCATCGCACCGCCGCTGGGAGCCGCTTCACTGCCGGCCGCAGGGCTGGCCTCGGCGGAGGCGGCAGGGGCGGAACTCTCCGGGGCGGTCTCTTCGCTCTTCTGACACGCCATCGCAGTAAAGAACATCGGGATCAACGCCAGAACCAGATATTTACGCATCGCAACCTCCTTGATGTCAGGGACCCCAGAGTCAAGTTACTTCCGTAACCGCGTTTAGTTCAACCTCGGCTGCGGTCGTTGGCACGCGGTTTGTAAAAAAATCGCGCGCGAATTTTGCGTGTCACCGCAACAGTATGTATTATTGCGGCGGAAATTGCATAGGAGGACGGGTTTGTGGCAGAGCGTCGTCGTTTTAGCATCTCGGCGGGTATGCTCGGATCCGCGGGGGCGGAGCAGGTGGTCGAACACGACATGGATATGAAACGCGCCAGGCCGCAGGAATCCGCGGTCACCTCACGCCTGGGCGAACTGATGCGATGGCTGATGTCCCAGCCGGCGGCCGAACCGGCTCGCCGATGCGCTCGGTGGCGCGCGAAATCGAAGAATTGTGGCCGTCGCGCGATCGTTAGACGCAGACTGCGCAGCTTCGCATGCGTAGATCATTCTCGGAACGCGTAGATCATTCTCGGAAGTGGGCCATTCTCGCAAATAAGCCGCTGCGTATAGCCGCGGCGCTCGGGTGAATTCGCAGGACAATTTTGGATGGCACTTAGGAGGCCTGCTTCGGAGGATTACTTCTGAAGGGGATTACTTCGGAGGAGGAGTCGGAGGACCACGTCGATGGATGATATCGTCCGCATCTCCAGCAGTGCGCCTTGGGAACCAATCTTCGGCTACTCGCGCGCGGTCAGAGCGGGCGAGTGGGTGGCGGTGTCGGGCAGCACCGGCCTCGACGAAAACGGACAGCTGGTCGGCCGCGGACAAATCTACGTGCAGGCGCGCCAGGCAATCAGCAATATCGCGGCGGCGCTGCGGCGGCTGGGGCTTGGGCTGGAGCGCGTGGTGCGCACGCGGGTTTACGTGACCGAACTCGATCGCTTCGGCGACGTCGCGCGCGCGCATCAGGAGATGTTCGGCGCGGCGCCGCCGGCCTCGACCGTCGTCCAGGTCACCCGGCTGGTGCATCCCGACATGCTGATCGAAATCGAAGCCGACGCGTACGCGGGTCCGGCTGCGACCACCGCGGCCGAGCCTACGGCGGCGGTCCACGCAGTACCCGCATCGAAGGGCCGTGCGCCGCGCAAGGGCGCGAGCGCGCCCGCGGCGCGCCCACGGCGCAAGTCGGCGCGCCGGCGCTAGCGCGCGGCGTCCTCGCTCGCCGACGTACGCGACGCGCCACGTTCAACGGGCGCGGGCGCGGCCAGTCAAATCGCTAGCGGTTCAGTATCACGTGATGATGCGGCGCGCTGCCGAGCGCCGAGGCGAACGCGCCGGCGGCGCTGGTGATGTAGGGCTGCGGGAAAAGTCCAATCACGACGGTGCCGACCGCGGCGATCACCAGCGCCGCGACCAGCGCGGGCCGCGTGCGCAACGCCACCGGCTCCACGCCGCCGTCGCGCGCGTAAATCGCGATCAGCACCGACAGATAGTAATAGGCCGAGATGACGCTGTTGATGACGGCGATGATCGTCAGCCACAGCAGATGAGCGTCGAGCGCGGCGGAGAAGATGTAGAACTTGCCGAAGAAGCCGGCCAGCGGCGGCACTCCGGTCAGCGACAGCATGAACAGCGCCATCGCGGCGGCGAGCATCGGATGGCGCGTCGCGAGGCCGCGGTAATCCGCGATGTTGTCGTGGGCCGCGCCGCGGCGCTCGAGCGCGACCACCACGGCGAAAGCGCCCAGGTTGGTGAAGGCGTAGCCGAGCAAGTAGTAGAGGATCGCGCCGCCGGCGCGCGGCGAGGCGACCGCGGTCATTCCGACCAGGATGTAGCCGGCGTGCGCGATCGCCGAGTAGGCCAGCATCCGCTTGATGTTGGTCTGCACCAGCGCGGCCAGGTTGCCCGTCGTCATGGTCAGCGCGGCCATCACCCACAGCACCATCGTCCACTGCGGGCTGAGCGGCCCCAGATGGGCCATGAAGATGCGGATGAAGCCGGCGAACGCCGCGATCTTGACTCCCACCGCCATGAACGCCGTGACCGGCGTGGGCGCGCCCTCGTAGGCGTCGGGCGTCCACATATGGAAGGGCACGGCGGCGACCTTGAAGCCGAAGCCGATCAGCAGCAGGCCGACGCCGGAGAGCAGCAGCGCGTTGTCGGTGGCCGGGCGCGAGAGCGCGGCTTCGATCGGCTCGAGCTTGATCGAGCCGGTGGCGCCGTAGATGAGCGCGATACCGTAGAGCAGGAAGCCGGTGGAAAAGGCGCCGAGCAGGAAGTACTTGAGCGCGGCCTCGTTGGAGCGCGGGTCGCGGCGCAGGAAGCCGGCCAGCGCATAGACCGCGATCGACATCGTCTCGAGGCCTAAGAAAATCACGATCAGATCGTCGGCCGCCGCCATCAGCATCATGCCGAGCGCGGCGAACATCACCAGCGCGTAGTACTCGGCGCCGGCCAGTCCCTGGTCGGAGGCGTACTCGACCGACATCAACGCGGTCATGGCGGCGGCGAACAGGACCAGCAATTCGAAATAGGCGGTGTAGCTGTCCACCGCGAGCGCGCCGGAGAAGGCCACCGAGGGACGCCCGCCGAAGAGCAGCAGCGCCAGGATAGCGGCGAAGACGAACAGCGCGATCGACAGGATGCCCAATCCGCCGCTATCTTCGTCGTCGATCTGCACGCCGGCCAGCAGCACGCCCATCGCGCCCACCGCCACCACGATGAGCGGCAGGATGGGCACCCAGGCGAAATTGATAACGCTCCAGTTGAATTGCGTCATTTGGCGGCCACGGATGTGCGGTCGAGCAGCGCGGCGAGCGCGCGCGCGTCATGCTGCCGACGGTCGATACGCGCCTGGGCGGCGTGGACGCGGCCCAGCAGTGCGTCCACCGACGGCTCCATCCGGCTCAGCAGCGGCCGCGGATAGAGCCCCATCAAGAGCATCAGCACCATCAGCGGCGCCATCACCGCGATCTCGCGCGCGCTCAAGTCCGCGATCGTTTCGTTGACGGCCTTGGTGATCGGGCCGAACATCACGCGCTCGTAGGCGTAGAGCATGTAGAGCGCGCCGAGGATGAGGCCGGCGACGGCGATTTCGGCGGCCAGCGATTTGCTGAGATAGGTGCCGAGCAGGATCAGGAACTCGCCGACGAAGCCGTTGAGCCCGGGCAGCCCGATCGACGAGAGCATCACCACCATGAAGACCGCGGCGAACATCGGCACGCTGCGCCACAGCCCGCCGAACTCGGAGATTTCGCGCGTGTGGCGGCGCAGGTAAATCATCCCGATCAGCAAAAACAGCCCGCCGGTCGAAATTCCGTGGTTCAGCATCTGGTAGATCGCGCCCTCCATCCCCTGCGGGTCGAGCGCGAAGATGCCGAGCATCACGAAGCCCAGGTGGCTGACCGAGGAGTAGGCGACGAGGCGCTTCAAGTCCGGCTGCACCATCGCGACCAGCGCGCCGTAGATGATTCCGACCACCGCGAGCGCCAGGAACAGCGGCGCCGCCTCGATCGCGATCTCCGGAAAGAGCGGGATCGCGAAACGCAGGAAGCCGTAGGTCCCCATCTTCAGCATCACGCCGGCCAGGATGACCGAGCCCGCGGTGGGCGCCTCGGTATGCGCGTCGGGCAGCCAGGTATGCACCGGCCACATCGGAACCTTGATCGCAAAGGCGAGCGCGAAAGCCGCGAACAGCCAGGTGGCCTCGCGATGGCTCAGCGGCACGCCGTAGAGCGCCGGCAGATCGAAGGTCAGATGGCCGAGATGCGCGCGCGCGGCGCTCACCAGGTAAAGGATCGCGACCAGCATCAGGATCGAGCCGAGCATCGTGTACAGGATGAATTTGAAGGCGGCGTAGTATTTGCGCCCGTGCCCCCAGATTCCGATCAGGAAGTACATCGGAATCAGCATCAGTTCCCAGAACACGTAGAACAGGAACAAATCGACCGCGAGCAGCGCGCCCAGCAGCCCCATCTCCAGCACCAGCATGAAGAAGCAGAACTCGCGCGGCCGCGTCTCGATATCGCCGCCGCCCGAATAGAGCATCGAGAGCGAGAACAGCACCGTGGTCAGCAGCACCAGGAACAGGCTGATGCCGTCCATCCCGAGGTGATACGAGATTCCGAACTGCGGAATCCACGCGTATTGCTCGACGAACTGGTAGTCGGCCTGGGCCGGATCGAAAGCCGCGAAGAGATAGATCGAGATGGCGAGCGGGATGAGCGAGAAGATGAAGCCGGCGCGCCAGGTCGCGCGCTCCTCGGGCTGCGCCAGCACGAACAGCGCGCCCAACAGCGGCGTGAAGATAACCGCGGTCAGCCAGTAGCCGCCCATCAGCGCACCATCACCAGGTAAACGTAGTAGGCGACGATCCCCACCGCGCCCAGCAGGTAGACGAACGCGTAGACCTGGACGTTGCCGGTTTCCGAGCGCCGCGTGATCTCGCCGGATTCCTCGACGCCGAGCCCGGTGCCGTTGACGATGCCGTCGATGAGGCCGTGGTCGACGCCGCGGTTCAGCACGTTTTCCGATCCCCAGAACAGAAAGCGCGCGAAGACCAGGTTGTAAAGTTCGTCGACGTAGTACTTGCGCACCAGCACCTGGTAGAGCGCGCTCGCGCTCGCGGCGATCTGTCCGGGCAGCTCGGGTCGCTGAATATAGAACATGTAGGCGAACGCGAAGCCGCTGAACGTCGCCAGCAGCGCGGCCAGCCCGATCGCGCCGGTGGCGACGCCATGCGCGGCTTCGGCATGAAACGGGCCGAACACCGGCTCGAGAAAGTGCGTGAACGCGCCGCCCCAGAGCCATCCGTCGGGCAGCTCGACCCATCCGCCGACCACCGAGAGCACGCCCAGCATGATGAGCGGCACGGTCATCACCGGCGGCGATTCGTGCACGTGCTTGTCGGGCGCGACCCGCGAGGTTCCGTGGAAGGTCAGGAACAGCAGGCGAAACATGTAGAACGCGGTGAGGCCGGCGGTAATGATGCCGATTAGCCACAGCCCCACGTCGCCGGCCTCGAACGTGCGCTCCAGGATGAGGTCCTTGGAGAAGTAGCCCGAGAAACCGGGCACCGCGCTTATCGCGAGCGTCGCCGCGAGCATCGTGGCGTAGGTTATCGGCATCCGCCGCCACAGCGCGCCCATCCTGCTCATGTCCTGCTCGCCCTCGAGCGCATGGATGATCGATCCGGCGCACAGGAACAGCAGGCCCTTGAAGAACGCGTGCGTCATCACGTGAAAGATTCCGGCCGCGAACGCGCCGGCGCCCACGCCCATGAACATGTAGCCGAGCTGGCTGATGGTCGAGTAGGCGAGCACGCGCTTGATGTCGGTCTGGACCACGGCGACGGTGGCGGCGAAGAACGCGGTCACGCTGCCGATGACCGCGACCACGTACATCGCGTCGGGCGTGAGCGTGTAGAGGAAAGTGCAGCCGCGCGATCATGTAAACGCCCGCGGTCACCATCGTCGCGGCGTGGATCAAGGCGCTGACCGGGGTCGGGCCGACCATCGCGTCGGGCAGCCATACGTAAAGCGGAATCTGCGCCGACTTGCCGGTCGCGCCGAGCAGCAGCAACAGCCCGGCCATCGTCGCCACCGGCGCGAGCATCGCGCGATGGGCCTGCAGCTCGGCGAAATTCAGCGTCCACACCCCGTGCGCGGCGAGCGCGGAGAGTATCGTCAGGATGCCCAGGACGAAGCCCGCGTCGCCGACCCGGTTGACCACGAAGGCCTTGCGTCCGTTGTAGGCGAACTGCGCGTTGTCGTACCAGAACGCAATCAGAAGGTAGGAGCACAGGCCCACGCCCTCCCAACCGACGAACATCAGCAGCAGGTTGTCGGCCAGCACCAGCACCAGCATCGAGAGCGCGAACAGGTTCATGTAAGCGAAGTAGCGCGCGTAGTCCTCGTCATGGGCCATGTAGCCGACGGAGTAGAGATGGATCACCGCGCCGACGCCGCTGACGATGAGCGTCATCACGGCGGAGAGCGCGTCGAAGCGCAGGGCGATTTCGGTATGGAACCGGCCCGCGGCGATCCACGGCCACAGCGTCACTTCGAGCGCCGCGCCGGCCGGCATCGCGAGCAGCCGCGTGAAACCCCATAGCGTGATCGCAAAGGCGAGGAAAATCACCCCCGGGCCGACCAGGTTGACCGCGTCGCGGCCGGCGCGGTGGCCGAAGAAAGACGTTGAACACAAAGCCCAGCGCCGGGAACAGCAGGATTAATCCGAGCGCGGGAAATTGAGCCGTCATGGATTTACAGTCGCTCCGTTCACCAGCGCATCAGGTTGAGCTCGTCCGCATTGACGGTTTCGCGGTTGCGGAAGACCGAAATGATGATCGCAAGACCGACCGCGGCCTCGGCCGCCGCCACCGTCATCACGAAAAACACGATCACCTGCCCGTCCATCGAGCCGAGCCGCCGCCCCAGCGCGACGAAGGCCAGGTTGACCGCGTTGAGCATGACCTCGATCGACATGAAGATCACGATAATGTTGCGGCGCAAGAGCACGCCGGCGACGCCTATCGCGAACAGCACGGCGCTCAGCCCCACGACAGTAGCTCATCGGAACCATCGTCAGGCGCCCTCCGATCGGGCCGGCGCGCCGGCGGCGGTGGCGGCTTGTGCTCCAACGCGGCTTGCGGCGACGGTAGCGCGGCGGGCGAGCGCTATCGCGCCGACGATCGCGGCCAGCAGCAGGACCGAAGTTATCTCGAAGGCGACCAGGTAGTCGGAAAAGAGCGTCGTGGCGAGGGTCTCGATCGATCCATAGTCCGCCGGCGCGACCGCCTGGGCGCCGGCCGCGCTGGGCGCATGCCACAGGATCACGAAAAGCTCGGCCACCAGCACCGCGCTCAGCAGCCCCGCGATCGCCTTGAGCGCGAGATATCCCGGCGCGCTGCGCAACTCGGCTTGCAGGTTGAGCAGCCAGATCACGAACAGGAACAGCACCATGATCGCGCCGGCGTAAACGATCGCTTGCAAAAAGCCGACCGTCACCGCGTCGAGCCCGATGAAAAGCACCGCGATCGTCAGCAGCGTCACCACCAGCGCGAGCAGGCAATGCACCGGGTTGCGCTGCACCACCGTGCCGAGCGCCGAGATCACGGCGAGCGCGGCGAGAAAGATGAACACTCCAAGCGACATCTCAGTGCGCCCCCGAGGCCAGCACCACGACCACCGCGGTGACGACGACATTCGCAAGCCCGAGCGGCACCAGCCCCTTCCATCCCAGCCGCATCAACTGGTCGTAGCGAAAGCGCGGCAGCGTCCAGCGAATCAGAATCTGCAGCCAGCAGAACAGGATGGTCTTGATCATGAAGGCAGACCAGGCCGAGGATCGCGACCAGCAGTTGCGGCAGCCAGAGATGGGCGCCGCCGGGAAAGTGAAAGCCGTCGCGATAGAGCCACGGCACCTGCCATCCGCCGAAAAAGAACACCGTGATCAGCACCGCGACCAGCACAATTTCGGCAAAGTCGGTCATCATGAAGACCGCCTGCTTGCCGCCCGAATACTCGGTGAAGTAACCCGCCACCAGCTCGGACTCGCCCTCGGGCAGATCGAACGGCACGCGCTTGGACTCCGCCATCCCGGCCGTGAGCAGCATCAGGAACGCCACCGGCTGCAGGCAGATTCCCCAGCGCGGCAAAAATCCGAACCACACCCCGCCCTGCGCATGGCACATCGCCTGCAAATCGAGCGTGCCGTAGGTCATCACGATCGAGATGATCGCGAGGCCCAGGCCGATTTCGTAGGAAATCATCTGCGCCGTCGCGCGGATGCCGCCGAGCAGCGCCCAGCGATTATTGGAGGCCCATCCGCCCAGCGCGACCCCGTAAACGCCGATTCCGATGGTCGCCAGAATATAGAGCGCGGCGGCGTTGATATTGGCCGCCTGGAGCGTGATGGTGCGCGAGCCGATTTGCACCACGTCGCCGAACGGCACCACCGCAAAGGTGATTATCACCGGAAACAGCGCGAGGAACGGCGCGAGGCCGTGGAGGAATTTGTCCGCGCCGTCGGGCACGAAGTCTTCCTTGGTGAAAAGCTTCAGCGGGTCGGCGATCAGCGTGTTGACCAGGCCCAGGTTCGGCAGGCCCATCCGCTTGCCGAGCCCGGTGATCGACGCGCGATTGGCGCCGATACGGTCCTGGATGAGCGCGCTGCCCTTGCGCTCGAACCACAGCAGGATCCCGGCGAGATTGAGCACCATCACCACCACGATGATCGCTTTGATGGCTTCGATTAGGAGATCAATCAGCACGGCGGGCAAGCTCGTCGATAAGTCGAGTGGTGGAATCCTCGGTCAGGTTTTCGTAGTAGCGCTCGTGGTTGAGTTGGAGCACCGGCGCGGTGGCGCACGAGGCCAGGCATTCGACGAGGCCCAGCGTGAATTTGCCGTCGGCCGTGGTCTGGCCAGGCGCGATGCCGAGCTTGCGCCCGATACAGTTCGCGATCCGCTCGGCGCCGCGCAGCCGGCACGACAGGTTGCCGCAGACCTCCAGATGCCAGCGCCCGACCGGCGCGCGATGGAACATCGAGTAGAAGCTGACGACGGCGTGGACGTGCGCGGGCGGCAACTCCATCAGGCCGGCGACGTATTCCTCGGCGGCGAGCGAAATCCAGCCGAACTCGCGCTGGGCGATCCATAGCGTGGGCAACAGCGCCGCCTGACGCGTCGGATAGCGCCCGAGCAGCGCTCGGTATTCGTCAAGCGCGGCGGGAGAAAAGCGGACTTCAGAGCTGGTCGCGGCCGACTGCACTATAACCTGACCTTCAACCGGAGAATTTTCCGAGTTCAGAAAGCTAATGGCCGATCCGAGAAATCCTAAAATAGGTAACTCAAATCGCCTGCCTGCGCTAGAGCGCCGGGGCGGTCCGGAGCAGCGCGCGCAAACTTGCGGCAAGCGGGAGACTGGGCTATGGTCCGCCCGTCGGCCCGGGGACGCCGAAATTTAATTGTTGCTACACCAATTCGTCATACGAATTGCCGCCGCTCGCGGCCGAGCGCGCGCCGGCGGCGACGGAGCGTGCGCGCGATGAGAGTCATCGCGGGCGAGGCCCATGGACGGCGGCTGCGCGCGCCGCGCGGATTGGTGACGCGGCCGGCGACGGCGCGCGTGCGCGCGTCGATTTTCTCGCGCCTGGCGGCGCGCACGGACCTTAACGGGGCGCGCGTGCTCGACCTGTTCGCGGGCAGCGGTTCGCTGGGACTGGAGGCGCTCTCGCGCGGCGCCTCAAGGGCGGTCTTCGTCGATTCCTCGCGCGCGGCCGCAACGGCGATTCGCGACAACCTGCGCGTGCTCGGCCTGGAAGAGCGCGCGGAGGTGATAGTCGCCGGCGTGGAACGCGCAATCGCGGCTCTGGGCGCGCGCGGCGAGCGTTTCGACCTGGTGTTCGTCGACGCGCCGTATCGCGACGATAGCAGCGCCGCGGTGCTCCAGGCGCTTAGCGGCTGACGGCTTGCTTGGCGTGGACGCTTACGTGGTCGTGCGGCAGGCCGGCCGCGCGCCGGAGATTTCGCCGGCGGGACTCGAGGCGATCAATTGTGCAACCCTGGGCGATCATCGGATAGCCCTTTACCGCGCGCCGGCGGCGCGCTAGTTCAAGCAGCGGCGTGGCATGGTGAACAAAGGCAAGGATTCGGTACCCAGGTGCGCGATCTACCCGGGAACGTTTGACCCGATCCACAACGGGCACATCGACGTCATCCGGCGCAGCGTCGCGATCTTCGACGAAGTGATCGTCGCGGTGGCCTACAATCCGCACAAGGACCCCGCGCTGTTCTCGCCCGACGAGCGGGTCGAGATGATCCGCGAGACCATCCGCGACCTCGAGCCGCGGGCCCGGGTCGACAAGTTCAGCGGCCTCTCGGTCGACTACGCCCAACGCATCGGCGCGCACATCATCATCCGCAGCCTGCGCGCAGTGACCGACTTCGACTACGAGCTGCAGATGGCGCACATGAACAACCAGATGTGGCCGCAAGTCGAGACCGTGTTCCTGTTCGCCAATCCCAAGCTGTTCTTCTCGGCCTCGCGGCTGATCAAGGAAGTCGCCAGCTACGGCAAGCGGCTGCCCGAGCTGGTGCCCGAGATGGTGATGAACCGGCTGCGCGCCAAGCTCAAAATCGACTGAGCCGGTCCGGTCTGCTAGGCTTGGCTGTCTCGCGCGCCGTCCGCACGGCGCGGCAATTTATCCGCCAGGAACAGGAGATGCTGAAGCTCAACCGCAGAGTAGCCGCGATCAAGTCGTCGGCCACGTTGGCGGCCGACGCGCGCGCGACCGAATTGAGGGCCGCCGGCGTCGACGTCATCCCGCTGGCCGCCGGCGAGCCCGACTTCGACACCCCGGAGCGCATCAAGGAAGCCGCGCGCCGCGCGCTCGCCGCCGGCAAAACCAAGTACACGCCGGTGGCCGGGACGCGCGAGCTTAAGGACGCGATCCGCGTCAAGCTCAAGCGCGACAACCATCTCGACTACGAGCCGGCGGAGATAATGGCCTCGGCCGGGAGCAAGCCCGCCGAGTACAACATCATCGCGAGCCTCTTCGACGAGGGCGACGAAGTGATCGTGCCGACGCCGGCGTGGGTCAGCTTCGTCGCGATGATCCAGCTAAGCGGCGCCGAGCCGAAACTGGTCGCCTGCCCGGAGAGCGACGGCTTTCTGCTCGACCCGGAGCGGCTGCGCAGCGCGATCGGCCCGCGCACGCGCGGCATCATGCTGAATTCGCCCTCCAATCCGACCGGCGCGGTCTACAACGCGGCGCAACTCGCCGCGCTCGCGCGCGTTCTGGTGGAGTTCCCCGAGGTGTGGGTGATGTCGGACGACGCCTACGAGCATATCGCCTACGTCGGGCACGTTCCGCACATCTTCGAGCTCGAGCCGCGCCTCAAACAGCGAGGGGTCGTTTTCAATACGCTGTCGAAGGCCTACGCGATGACCGGATGGCGCATCGGGTTCGCCGCCGGACCGCGCGAGGCAATGGCCGCGGCGACGCGCCTGCAAAGCCAGAACAGCGGCAATCCCAATTCGATCGCGCAGGCCGCCGCGGTCGAGGCGCTGACCGGGCCGCAGGACGAAATCGCCACGATGGCGGCCGAGTTCCGCGCGCGCCGCGACCTGGTGGTCGAGCGGGTGCGCCGGATTCCCGGCTTCAGCCTGCCCAACGTGCCCGACGGCGCGTTCTACGCGTTTCGTCAACGTGTCGGCGATGCTCAAGCGCGAGTACAAGGGAAGCGTGATCGGCGACGGCGATCGCCTGGCGTCGATCATCCTCGATGACGCGCAGGTCGCGATCGTCGGCGGCAACGACTTCGACGCGCCGCATCACGTGCGGCTCTCGTACGCGACCTCGCGCGAGAAGCTCAACCAGGCCTTCGACCGTATCGAGCGCCTGGCGCACGAAATCATGCGCTAGAAAAGGTGCTTCGCTAGCGGCGCCAGGGCGCGGGCAACTCGCCGGTGCGGATGAAGCGCAGGTAGTCGGCAAGAATCTCGGCGTGGTCAAACGCGAGCGGCGCGGGCGGCGCATCGGGCGCGAACAATCCGATTCCCTTGGCGTCGTCGGCGGCGCGCGGCTCGCCATGCGCTCGTCCGACATACACCACCGTGACGGTTTGGCCGCGCGGATCGCGGTCGGGACGCGAGTAGACGCCGAGCAACGCGCGCAACTCGACCTCGAGCGTGGTCTCCTCGCGCAACTCGCGCACGGCGGCGTCCTCGACCTTCTCGCCGACGTCGACGAAGCCGCCGGGAAACGCCCATCCGAAGGGAAAGTTGCGCCGCTCAATCAGCACGATATTGTTTCCGATTTCGGCGATCACGTCGGCCGCGATTGGAGGGCATACTGGCTTGGGCATGCCTGGAGGTTAACACTCGGCGCATCGCGCCGCATCGCCCGCGTTTGCGCCCTTACCGCCGGCGTTTGACATCGGACGGCGCGCACCACAAAGTTCTGAACTGACATGCAGGTCGCACGGCTTTATGACTTCGGCGATATCCGCGTCGAGCAGGACCCGCGCCCGGCGCCCGGCCCCGACGAAATCCTGGTCCGCGCCCGCGCCTGCGGCATCTGCTCGGGCGACATCATGCCCTGGTACATCCGGCGCAAGGCGCCGTTGGTGCTGGGTCACGAGCCGGTCGGCGTGGTCGAGGAGGTCGGCGCAGCGGTGCGCGAGTTTCGCCGCGGCGAGCGCGTCTTCGTCCACCATCACGCGCCGTGCTTCGAGTGCGCGTCGTGCCGGCGCGGCGAGTATGTGCAATGCGCCACCTGGCGCGCGACCAAAATTGTGCCGGGCGGAATGGCCGAGTACTTCGTGGTGGGCGCGCACAACCAGCGCGACACGCTGCATCTGCCCGACGCACTCGCCGACGCCGACGGCGTGCTGATCGAGCCGGCGGCGTGCGTGGTCAAGTCGCTGCGCCGCTCGGGCCTCAAGCGCGACGAGAGCATCCTGATCATCGGGCTCGGAATAATGGGAATGATGCACGTGGTGATGGCGCGACATCTCGGGGCCGGGCGCATAATCGGCGCCGACCTGTTCGAGACGCGCGCGCTGCGCGCCGTTGCGCTAGGCGCCGACGCGGGCCTGGTGGTCTCAGGTGACAACCTGATCGAGCAAGTGCGCGAGGCGACCGCCGGCGCGATGGCCGACGTGGTGATCGTCGGGCCCGGCAACACCAAGGCTATCGCGCAAGGAATCGCGGCGGCCGGCAAGGGCGCCACGGTGGTGCAGTTCACCGCCACCCCGCCAGAGGACGAGATGACCCTCAAGCCGCACGATCTCTATTTCAACGAGACGCGGCTGGTGCCGAGCTACTCCTGCGGACCCGACGACACGCGCGAAGCGATGGCGCTGGTGGAGCGCTCAGTATTGCGCGCCGCCGATCTGGTGACCCATCGCTTCCCGCTCGAGCGGGTGGTCGAAGCCTACGCGATGGCGCAGAAGCCCGAGTCGCTCAAGGTGATAGTCACCTTCGACCAATAGCCACGGCAGCCGAGCGAGTCAGCCGCGACGGAATATCCACCGGCACGGCCACGCTGAGCTAACGTGGAGCAATCGCCAACGGCCATCCGCCCCGTCGCGTTATCGCAGGCGCCGTCACGCACACAGCCCCAGGCACAATCGCAAGCACGATCGAACGACTGCACGTACGAATAACTACTCGAGCAACTACCGGGCCGCGACGCGCGACTGCGACGCCCACACACAAGGAAAAGGGCGGTCATGTAGCCGCCCTCTTCCTGTGCTGGCGTTGAAAACTACGGGGTTGCGGGCGCGGGCGCAGGAGCAGCAGCCCCGCTATCCGCAGGTGCAGGCGCCGCCGCAGGAGCCGCGCTCCTGTGCATCACATGGTGATGAACGTGATGAATGACGTGATGGTGCATCATGTGATGGCCACCACCCTCGGTCTTCATGGCGATTGCCTCAGCGCGATCTGCGGCAGCCTTGGCGTCAGCCGCGGCCTGCTCAGTGCGCGTTGCAGCAGCCTGCGCGGCAGCGGCCGATTGCCCCGCCGAAGTGGCGGCAGCCTCAGCGCCTTGCGCCGAGGAAGCAGCCTGCGTGGCCGCCGCCTGGGCCTTCTGCGCGGCGTCCTGACCGGAGCATCCAGCAAATAGCGCGAGCGCCAGTGCAGCCCCAGCAAACACGAGCATTTTCGAACTCTTTATCCCTTCCATCCTGATTCCTTCCCTCCTTACAAGTCGGCGACTGGCCGCCATGTGGACCACCTTACCAGTTAGTCACATTCCCAACGGAACTGCTATGCCCAATCTGTTACGTACATAACAAACTTTACATAAGTTGGAACCTGCCGCAATCAGCGTTTCTTATATCACTCCCTGTCCCAACTCAAGCTTAACTTGTACCGTTCGATCGCTCGCATCGAGCTATCCAACGCGCGAACTAAAAATCTTCTTCTCCGGTATATTCGCTGCCCATGCCTCCCATTCCGCCCATACCACCCATTCCTCCCATACCGCCCATGCCTCCCATTCCGCCCATTCCCGGCATCCCGCCCATGCCGCCGCCCGGTGGCATCGCGGGCATGGGTGCGGCCTTGCGCGGCATCTCGGCGATCGCCGCTTCGGTGGTGAGCATCATCGACGCCGCGCTGACCGCGTTCTCCAGCGCCGAGCGCACGACCTTGGCCGGATCGATCACGCCGGCCTTGACGAGGTCTTCGAATTCCCCGGTGGCGGCATTGAAGCCGAAGTCGCCCTTGCCCTCGATTACCCTGTTGTAAACCACCGCCGGCTCGTGGCCGGCGTTGCGCGCGATCTGACGCAGCGGCTCGCCCATCGCACGCGCGACGATATCGGCGCCGGCCTTGCGCTCCGGGGGCAGCTTCAGCGCCTCGACCTCTTTGACCGCGCGCGCCAGCGCCACGCCGCCGCCGGGAACGACGCCTTCCTCGACCGCGGCCCGCAGCGCGTGTACCGCGTCGTCGACGCGCGCCTTGCGCTCCTTGAGTTCGACCTCGGTGGCCGCGCCGACTTTGATAACGCCGACCCCGCCGACCAGCTTGGCCAGGCGCTCCTCGAGCTTCTCGCGATCGTAGTCGGAAGTGGTCTGGGCGATCTGAGTGCGGATCTGGCTCAGGCGGGCCTGGATTTCGGCCTTCTTGCCGGTGCCGCCGACCAGCGTGGTGTTGTCCTTGTCGATGATCGCGCGGCGGCACTTGCCAAGCGCGCTTAGCTGCACGCTCTCGAGCTTGATGCCCATCTCTTCCGCGATCACCTGGCCGCCGGTCAGGATCGCCATGTCGGTCATCATCTCCTTGCGCCGATCGCCGAAGCCCGGCGCCTTGACCGCGGCCACGCGCAGCGTGCCGCGCAGCTTGTTGACGACCAGCGTGGCGAGCGCCTCGGACTCGACGTCTTCGGAAATGATCAACAGCGGACGACCCGACTGCACGACGCGCTCGAGCAGCGGCAGCAGATCGCGCATGTTGGAAATCTTCTTTTCGTGGAACAGGATCAGCGGCTCCTCGAGCTCGATCGTCATGCGCTCAGGGTTGGTTACGAAGTAGGGCGACAGATAGCCGCGGTCAAAACGCATCCCCTCGACCAGGTCGAGCGTGGTTTCCAGGCCGCTCGCCTCCTCGACCGTGATCACGCCTTCCATCCCGACCTTGTCCATCGCGTCGGCGATGATCTTGCCGATCGCCTTGTCGCCGTTGGCCGCCACGGTGGCGACCTGCACCATCCGCTCGTGCTCCTTGACCGGCCGGGCCATCGCCTTGATCACCTCGGTCGCCTTGGCGACGGCGGTCTCCATGCCGCGCTTGAGGTCCATCGGCGCCATCCCGGCAGCGAGCATCAGCAGGCCCTCGCGCAGCACGGCGCGGGCGAGCACGGTGGCGGTGGTGGTGCCGTCGCCGGCGACATCGGAGGTTTTCTGGGCAACCTCGCGGATCAGCTTGGCGCCCATGTTCTCGAACTTGTCTTCGAGATCGATCTCCTTGACCACGGTGACGCCGTCCTTGGTGACGATCGGCGCGCCGAAGCTTTTCTGGATCATGACGTGACGGCCCTTGGGGCCGAGCGTGACGCGCGCGGCTTCGGCGACCAGCGAGGCGCCCTTGACGATTCCGGCGCGGGCCTTCTCATGCAGGTGGATGATTTTGGCTGACATCGAGAGAATCTCCGTAAAAGAATCTTTTAGACTGCGCGCACACCGATACGTCTAAGCCCAATCGGCTCGCTCGGCTCAAACATAAGCATGCTTTTGCGCATTACCAGTAGTATCACGCTTTGTGCCCGATCACCGAGCGTGCAAAAATGGCCGCGTGACGATAACTCCATCCAACACTCCATCGAACAAGGCGCCGGGGCTAACGCTCCAGACGCCTTGTTCATCAAAAAACGCAACCGCGCGCCGCGCCAGCCCTATGCTTGCGACGCTCCTTGGAGCGGCGGCACTCGCCGCGTCACCGCCACGGGTCGCGTCCGCAGGCGCGGGGACACCGCCCGGCGCGCCAGCTTCGCCTCGCGCACAGACGTCGCATCAGCCTGAAGTCGCGTCACGAGACATATTGTTCCGAGCCGTCCCGATCCCAGGCACCCTGTTCGCCCAGGACGATGACGACGACGACAGCGGCGACACCACTCCTGACAAGGGCGCCTCACCCGATGAGATCGAAAAGTACGTCGCGGTCTACCGTGCGATGCAGCGCAACCACAGCATGACCATCGAACAGGCCACTGCTGCTCAGGGACTGACCGTGACGGCCTTCCGCGACCTCGAGCGGCGTATCGAGAGCGACGACCTTGCGCGCGACGACGCTCGCCGGGCGCTCGCCGCTCCAGCCCAGGGCGCAGCGTCCGCAGCGACGCCTAAAGCGCAGCACTGAGCCGCCGCGCTCGCCAATCGCTACCTGATAGTTAAAAAACGGCGGAAGAGGATCGGGATCCTCTTCCGCCTGGTACTGATCGTTACTTGGTAACGGAAGACGCGAAAGCCGCTTCGAGGCGGGCCACAGCGTCGTTGGCGCGTTTGACTGAATCCTCCGCGCCGCCAGCCGCATCCGAAGCGCTCTTCGCCGACTGGGCCGCCTGGTTGGCCGAGTTCTGCGCGTTAGTCGATGCCGTATTAGCCGACTGCGCGCTAGCCTCAGCCTGCGAAGTCGCCTGATCGATCTGAGTCTGGTAGCTGCATCCGGCGGCGAACAAGCCACCGACCGCAAGAATTCCAAGCACGTTCACAAACTTCTTCATCCGAACCCACCTCCTGCTGAACCGGTAAAATCGGTTCTCAATATGTAGCAGCAATCTAACAGCATCGCACATCGGCGCGAAGCGTTTACTAATGCGAAATTGTGCTCATGGTTACAAATCGATCTGTTCAAGGCAAGCGAACGGATGGACCGCCGCTTGCGCAATGCTCGCAGTTGACATCCAAAACTGGCGACGGGTATCGTCAAGTTGAATCCTCAATTCCGCGCAGCATTACGCCAGGGCCGCCCACGCTCGTGCCGACAGACGTCATCAGCGAACAACAAAGCCAAATTGAGACGGCAAAAGCGGCAACTGACGCCGAAGCCGTAGCTAGCCCGATTCCTCATGACGCCGCGAAACCGGCCGCGCTGCTTGCGGCTGTCGGCGACCATCTCGATCGCGGACCGGCCATGATGACCGCGATTCCGGGCGGCGGCGAGAGCGCCTTGCCCGGGCCGCTCGAGGAAAAACGCTTCGCCGGCGAGACGGAGGGCGACTTCGAGGGCGCGCTCAGGAGGGTCAAGCCCGGGGGACCCGCCGGCCAGCGGCGTAGCCATCGCAGCATCTGGGGATCGCTGGTGAGGCTCGTGCGGCTGGACAGGCTGCGCGGTCCTGCGATTCGGCAGGACAGACACGTCGCCTTCGACGGCTTCAGCAATCCGATGCACGATGAAAAGACCGAGCGCGACCGCCGCTACGGCACGGTCTACACTGTCGTCGAGCACGCCAACGCCTACCTGGTCAGCATCGAAATGCCACGGCGAATCCCAGCCTCCTCGCTCAAGGAGCTATGGAAGCTGCCCGACCAGATGCCCGACTACGACTACACCGTCACGCTGCATGAACGGGTGCTCGCCGTGCGGGCCGGCGTGCGCGGCGATGCGATGCGGCGGTTGTCCTATATCTCGGCATCGTTTCCTTCCGACTTTCTCACCCGGATCGAATTCGACCAACCGGTCACGTCCTTCAAGCATCGCCTGCGCGACAAGGTGCTCGAGATCGTGGTGTTCAAGGCCGCCGGCTCCGAGACGGTCAGCCGGGTCGCCTAGGACCGGCGAGAACCCCTTCGGGGCAAGGCCAGACGAGCCGACGCTTTAGAGGCGGCCGATGACAACGAATGTGAGAGAGGCCTCGATCCGCGATTTGCCACGGATCCTGGAGATCGAGCGGCTGGCCTTTCCGCAGCCGTGGAGCCTCGACTCATTCAAACGCGAACTCATGCTGCCGTTTTCTCGTATCGTGGTGGCGATCCAGGCAGGGCAGACGGCGCAGGAGCAGACCCGCAGCCAGCCTGCGGGTTTTCTGTGTCGATGGCTCGTAGCCGACGAGTGCCATATCCTCAACGTTGCCGTACATCCTGAACTTCGGCGCGGCGGTATCGGGATGGCGCTGATGGCTGAGGCGATAGACGAAGCAAAAGCGAAAATTATTCGACTGGTGACGCTCGAGGTGCGCCGCTCGAATGTCGCCGCGAGAAGCCTGTATCGCAGGCTGAATTTTGAAGAACGGCGTTTGAGGACGAACTACTATGGCCCCGGCGAAGACGCAATCGTGATGGAACTCCATCTCGGCGACGCCGATCGATAGTCCGTCCGGACCGAGATTGATTGGCAAGATAGCCGCGGATTTGGCGGGGTTACAAAAACCTACTGGTTGTGCCATAATATCCCTGTTGAGCCAGCGCTGATCGGACAGGAGTGAACCGCCGTCACTAACTGGACCGAAATCCATAACGCCTCGACGGCTCGTGAAAGAACATAGATGATGAATTTGCCGTTCAAGAAGGGTGAAAAGGTCGTTTACCCGGCGCACGGGGTCGCGGTCATCGAAGACATTCAGAGCCGTGTCATTTCCGGGACTGAGCGCCGATTCTACATGCTCAAGATCCTGGGCACTGAGAAGATGACCATCATGATTCCGACCGAGAACGTAACCCAGGTCGGGCTGCGGCGGGTAATCGGCAAGGACGTGGTCGATAAGATCTATCGGATTCTGCGCACGCGCAAGGTCGACGCTGACACTCAGACCTGGAATCGGCGCTATCGCGAGTACACCGAAAAGATCAAGACCGGCTCGCCGCTCGAGATCGCCAAGGTCCTGCGCGACCTGCTGGTGCTCAAGGGCGACAAGGAGCTGTCGTTCGGTGAGCGCAAGATGCTCGACACGGCGCGCAGCTTGCTGGTGAAGGAACTTTCCATCGCCAAGGCTCATCCGGAAGAGAAGATCATGGAAGAGCTCAAAGTCATGTTCGCCAACTAAACCGCGAACGCGTCGACGCGAAAGAGACCCTGAGGGGATCGGAAGCAATTCCGGTCCCCTTTTTGCTTCCGTCGCCCTCGTGCATTTTGACTGCGCGCTTTGCCCTGGCGCGCGCCGCTCGGTACGCTCGATTACGCCGCGGCCGGAGACATTCGCTCGGGCCGCCGCGGCATCGACGCGATGCGATGCTCCGCGATAATCGTCGCCGCCGGAAGCGGGATGCGGCTTAAGCTGGACGTCCCGAAGGCCTTCGTGCCGCTCGGCGGACGGCCGCTGCTTCACTACTCGCTGCGCGCGATTGCGCGCGCTCGCGGCGATCGGCGAGGCGGTGGTCACGGTGCCGGCCGGGATGGAACGGCAGGCCCGCGCCGAAGTCGAGCGCGCCGCGAGTGGAAATCCCGGTCAAGCTGGTCGCGGGCGGCGCCGAGCGCCAGGACTCGGTGCGAATCGCCCTTGCGATTACCAGTGCGGAGAGCGAAGTCGTCGTGGTGCATGATGCGGCTCGCCCGTTCGCGACGCCCGCGCTGTTCGCCGCCTGTATCGACGCGACGCGACGGGCCGACGGAGCGATCGCCGCGATCGCGGTCGCGGATACGCTCAAGCGCACGGATGGCCGCACGATCGCGGCGACGGTTTCGCGCGAGGGGTTGTGGCAGGCGCAAACGCCGCAGGCCTTCAAACGCCAGATGCTGGTCGAGGCGCACGATCGCGCGGTGCGCGAGCGATGGGCCGCGACCGACGACGCCGAACTGATAGAGCGATGCGGCGGGCGGGTCGAGGTCGTCGAAAGCTCGGCCACCAATCTGAAGATCACGACGCCGGCCGACCTCGAAATCGCCGAGGCGCTCGCCGCGCGGATCTTTATACGGTAGAAAAAATGCAGTTCGGAATCTCTGTGGGAACCGCCTTTGCTTGAAGCAGGATTCCCGATTCCGAGGCACGCCACATTTTATGGACTCGCCCCGGAAGGGGGATCGGGTCAGGGTGAGGGGGCTAAAGAGTCAGGACGAGGAAGCGCTGCTCGAGCATGGGCATTAGGCACTTCCTCGCTCGACCCCCACCTCATTCCTCCCCCAAAACACGGGGGAGGAGGTCAGAAAGCCCTTCGTTGAGCGAGCCCGAGCGGAAACCCTTCAGATCGACGGTCACGAAGCGAAAGCCGAGCTTGCGCAGCTCGCGATCCACGCTTTCACGCGTCGCCGGCTCGAGCAGCCGCGCGATCTCCCGCTGCTCGACCTCCAGCCGCGCGACCTCGCCGTGATGGCGCACGCGCGCGACCCGAAAGCCCATCGCATGCAAAAGCCGCTCGCCGCGCTCGACCTGTTCGAGCCCCTCAAGCGTGATTCGCGTTCCATAGGGAAAGCGCGACGAAAGGCACGGCGAGGCCGGCCGATCCCACGTCGGCAGTCCCAGCGCGCGCGACAGTTCGCGAATTTCGGCCTTGGTCAATTCGGCCTCGACCAGCGGATGGCGCACGCGCTTTTCGCCGGCGGCTTTGATACCGGGGCGATAGTCATGCAGGTCGTCAAGGTTGAGTCCGTCGACGATCTCTTCGATTCCGAGCTCCGCCGCCTTGGCCTCGCAGACCGTGAACAGGTTGTGCTTGCACAGGTAGCATCGGTTGAGCGGATTCTCGGCGTAGCCGGGTACGTCGAGTTCGTTGGAGTCGACGACCAGGTGGCGCGCACCGATCATCCGCGCCATCTCCAGCGCCGAGCGCCGGTCATCGTCGGGCATCGTCGGCGAGGTGGTGGTGAGCGCGAGCATTCGCGCGCCGAGGACGTCATGGGCGACGCGCAGGACGAAAGTCGAATCGACTCCGCCCGAGAACGCGACCATCACGGAGCGCATCGGCGCGAAAATCCCGCGCAGGCGCTCGAGCTTGAGCGAAAGCTCCCCGCTCACCCCGTTCATCCCCAACTTGCCGAACTTGCCGATCTGGGCGCTCATATTCCCTCGGCCTGGAAAAGATCGGTCGTCAGGTAGCGCTCGCCGGTGTCGCAGAAAACCGTCGCGACGATCTTGCCGCGGCCCAGGCGCTTTGCCACCCGCAGCGCCGCGCAGCAGGCCGCGCCCGATGAAATCCCGACCAGCAGGCCCTCTTCGCGCGCGAGCCGGCGCGAATGCAGCGTCGCCTCCTCGTCGCTCACCCCGATGATTTCATCATAGACGGTGGTGTCGAGATTTTCCGGCACGAAGCCGGCGCCGATTCCCTGGATTTTGTGGAAGCCGGCCTCGCCACCCGACAGCACCGGAGAATTTTTCGGTTCGACCGCCACGATCAGCGGGCGGCCGCCGAAGTGCTCGCGCAGGTAGCGGCCGACGCCGGTGATCGTGCCGCCGGTGCCGACGCCGGCCACGAACGCGTCGATACGCTCGAGCTGGCCGGCCAATTCGGGACCGGTGGTCGCGTAATGGACGTCGGGATTGGCGTGGTTGCTGAACTGCTGCGGCATGAAGAAGCCGGGGTTCTCGCGCACCAGCTCCTGCGCCTTCGCGATCGCGCCATGCATCCCGCGCGTGTCCGGAGTCAGCACCAGGCGCGCGCCATACGCCGCCAGCAGCGAGCGCCGCTCCTCGCTCATCGTGTCGGGCATCGTCAGGATAAGCTGATAGCCCTTGACCGCCGCCACCAGCGCAAGCCCGATCCCGGTATTGCCCGAAGTCGGTTCGACGATGGTGTCGCCGGGCTTGAGCCGTCCCTCGCGCTCCGCCGCCTCGACCATCGCGACGCAGATCCGGTCCTTGACGCTGCCGCCCGGGTTGAAGCTCTCAAGCTTGGCCCATACTTCGGCGTCGTCCTTGCCCGGCAGGCGATTGAGCCGCACCACGGGAGTGTGACCGATAAGTTCGAGCGGCGAGTGCGCAACGCTGTTCGGCATGCTGCGATTTTAGCCGTATTCGCCCTCGTTTTGCGACCATATCCCCGGAACGCAATGATGCAAATGCTTGCGCGGCGACATTTTGCTGCCACCAAAATTGAGGATAAATGAATGGTGACGCGAGCATAGACTCCGTGTGTTGGCGTTCTGTACCTTGAGGTCATAAGTATGTGCAGGAACATCAAAACCCTCTTCAATTTCGATCCGCCCGTCACCTCCGAAGAGATTCGGGCTGCTTCGCTCCAGTTCGTGAGAAAAATCAGCGGTTTTAACAAGCCGCCGAAAGCAAACGAAGGCGCGTTGCTGGCCGCAGTCGATGAAATAACCCGCATCTCGACTCGTCTTCTTCGCGTGCTCGAAACAAACGCACCGCCGAAGATTCGGGAACAAGAAGCCGCGAAAGCGAAAGCTCGTGCCGCACAGAGATTCGGCGCTTGAATCTGCCACACGCTTGCGCTGACCAACCTGGGCAATGCCGGCATCAACCCGTCGCAGGTGATCGGCAAACGCATCCTTACCTGATCATCTGATCGGCCCAATTAACCTGCAGAGTCGGGCTTGGCTGCGAATCCCATAAAGAATGCGAGCAGCGCGAAGCCGGCAGGCAGAGCCAGCGACGAAAAGCCGACTCTGGCCTCGCATGCCGCACCAATACCGCAGCCTAAGCCGAAACCGAAAATCGCAGGTAGTGTGCGCGCCGCTCGGGTGCGCGCCTCGACCACCTGAGCTGGATCGCTCCCGACGAGCATCTCGCCGACATCCATTGCGAAGCGCGTAACATTATTTGTCATCGCCGCCGTGGGCGGCGCATCCCTAAGCGAGATCTGCACGAGCGCGTTTTGCACGGCCATCGCCGAAACGCCAAGCATGCCCGCGACGATCGCATTTGTCGCATTCGAGTCGAGGCGTGGGCCCGCCGTCACGCAGAGGATAAGAAAGCCGGTGAGCAACAGGAATTGTAGCAGCAGCAGGGGACGAAGCGATTCGAATCCCTTGGATTGCAAGCCGCCCGCTAGCACTCTCGTGAGACTGACCACCAGGAATGAAGACCGGAACCGACAGCATCGCCGCGACCTGGGGTACTCCGCCGCTGACGATATGCGCGGCAACGATGACGATGTTGCCGGTGATATGGGCGGTGAACAGACCGTTGAGGCCGAGGAAGCCGATGATGTCCGTGGATCCGGCGGTGACGCTCAGCAGGATCACCAGCGCCTGGACTGCGAACGAATCGCCACGCTTTTGAACTGAGCTTTTGGCACCCTCAGCAATTATGTTTTCGCCTTCATCTGGTGTGCGCATGAATTATCCACGATCTCCTATACTGAGTGTGAAAAATGGCCGCACGAGACCTGACCCCGTATTTCCCGCCTTAGCGGATGTGTCGTTCGTTGGCCAGAGGAAGAGTGTCACAACTCCATAGCCGGCATCGCCAGGTCGATTGGCCTGCCTCCGGCCTGCCCTCGATTTTGCGACCATTGTGAGTGCGCCGCGGATAGGCCAAGGCCTGCGCGATAGGCCCGGCGCCTCAGGATGGTAGAGTTCATCGGCAATGGTATCGCCGAGGTCGAAGCAGGTCGCGCAAACGGAGCGCGTGTTGGTGATTTTTCCCGGCGCGCTCGGCGACCTGATATGTTTCGTGCCGGCGCTCGCGTGCCCTTGCGCGGCGCCATCATGAGGCGACGCTCGAATTGATGGCGCGCGAGGAACTGGCGCGCTTCGCCGTCGATCGTATCGGATAGTGCGTATTGGAATCACGCGTCGGCCATTCACGATCTCATTCGCATTTACGATCTCATTCGCATTTACAATCTCATTCGATTGACCGGCGCGAGGTCGCCGCGCTCTTCGCCCAAAAATCCGACCTCACCTCGGACCTACCGGGGCGACGCAATTTTTTCGCCCCTTCGCTCGCATCTATTCGTTCTTCGCCTCCGACGACGCGCGCTTTCGCCGCGCGCTCGAAGCCGCCGCCGCGCCCGGCGCCGTCAGCTTCCACGCCTTTCGTCCCGCGAGCGCCGGCCACGTCGCCGCCGGCTACCTCGACGAGATAGGCGAGCGCGGCGCGCCGCCAGACGGAGAACTCTCGACGCACATATCGACGTGCTGCCGGACGATATCGCGGAGGCCACGCAGGCGCTCGCCCGCCTCGGCCTCGGCGACGCGCGCGTCGTGTTGCTCTTTCCCGGCAGCGGAGGCCAGCACAAGAACTGGCCCGCGGAGAATTTCGCTGCGCTGGCGAGCGCGCTCCCGCCGCCGATGCGAGCGCTGGTCGTGCTCGGCCCGGCGGAGGGCGCGATCGAACCGGTATTGATGCCGCTTCTGGCCGCAGCGCGGGATTGCGTGGCTTCGCGATCTGCCGCTCAGCACGGTGGCTGGGTTGGCGCGCCTCGCGGCCGGCTTCGTCGGCAACGATTCGGGCGTGTCGCATCTGGCGGCTGCCGCAGGCGCATCCGGAGTTGCGATCTTCGGGCCGACGGATCCTGACCGATGGCGTCCGCTGGGGACGCGTCAGAGTTGTGCGGGCTCTGAAGCTTGCCGACCTGACGCCCGCCGAGGTGGCGTCGGCGCTGAAGGAAACGACCAGGTGATAGGAAAATGCAGGCTCGATGATAGGTGCGACGAAGAGTGTCGATGGTTACGTTTGAGCCTGAACCGGGGCGCGTTGACTGTAAAAATCGCCCGGCGTAGCCTCAAGAGAGCGAACCGATTCAGGCCCACGACATGCTAAAAACCTTTGATTTGCTGAAGTTCTTTACCCTGACAAGGAATCTATGCGTAGCGCTATCAAGACCACGATATTGCTCGGCGCGCTGACCGGGCTCCTGATACTTATCGGAGGCGTGTTCGGCGGACGCAGCGGCGCCGAGTTCGCCTTCTTCATCGCGCTCGCGATGAATTTCTTCAGCTACTGGTTCTCGGACAAGATGGTGCTGCAGGCATACGGCGCGCAGGAGCTCGACGCCGCGGCGGCGCCCGAGCTTTACTCGATCGTCCAGGAGCTGGCGCAGGAGGCGCATATCCCGGTGCCGCGGATGTACCTGATCGACACCGACACGCCCAACGCCTTCGCCACCGGGCGCAATCCCCATCACGCCGCCGTCGCCGTGACGCGCGGGATTCTGCGGATTTGCAGCCGCGACGAGCTCAAGGGCGTGCTCGGCCACGAGCTTTCCCACGTGATCAATCGCGACATCCTGACCAGCTCGATCGCGGCGACGCTGGCGGGCGCGATCATGATCCTGGCCTCGATGGCGCGATGGGGCGCGATTTTCGGCGGCTTCGGCGGGGCGGCGACGACGATCGGCGCGGCGGAATGGTCGAGCTGCTGCTGATGGCGTTTCTGGCGCCGCTTGCGGCAACGATGATCCAGCTCGCGGTGTCGCGCACGCGCGAATACCAGGCCGACGCCAGCGGCGCTCGTCTCACCCATCATCCGCTCTACCTGGCGAGCGCACTGCGCAAGCTGGAGGCCGCCAACGAGCGCATGCCGATGGACTCGGGGCCGGCGACCGCCCATCTGTTCATCGTCAATCCGCTGAGCGCGCACAGGGCATGATGAGCAAGCTCTTTTCAACCCATCCGCCGCTCGAAGAGCGCATCCGGCGCCTCGAGCACATGGCGAGCACAGAGGTGGTCTAGGCAGATGCCATCCGAGGACGAGAGCTCCAAGGGCTTCAAGATCCAGGACCGCCGGCGCTTCTCGGCCGAGGGCGAGCTGAAGCCCGAATTCAGCGGCGCCGAAGAGCCTGCCGCCGCGAAACCTGCCGCTGCGAAGCCCGACGCGCCGCGTCCCGGCAGCCCCGCCCCAAAGCGCCGGCGCACACGCGCCCGCCCAAGCGGCACCAAGCAGCAGGAAGCGGCGGCCTCTGAGCCGCAGCAGGCGGCGGCGGCGGAGGGCTACGCCGCCGCGCGATCGGCGGCCGGCCTCGAAGGCCCATCCGTCAGAAGCTGGGCGCGGAGACGGGTCGAGATAAACTTCGGCGCCTTCCTGATGAGCCTCTCGACCGAGGCGCTGGTGCATCTGGGCGAGATGGCCGATCCGTCCAGCGGTCAGGAGCAACGCGACCTTGCGATGGCGCAGCAGCTAATCGACATCCTGGGGATGTTGCGGGATAAGACGCGGGGCAACCTCGACCACGACGAGCAGGCGCTGCTCGACGCGATTCTCTTTGACCTCAGAATGAAATACGTTGAGATCGCTCGCCGGAACGGCTGATTCGCCTGGGTCCGGGTCAGCGTGCGAATGCCTTCGAAGTTCGGGAACGTCGCCATCTTCTGTTTCGCGGCGGTGATACTGCTGTTGTGCGGACCCGCCGCGCCGCGCGCCCTTGCCGATCAATTCTGGCACGAGCTTACATCGTCGAGCGCGCCCAAGGCCGAGACTCTGCCGGACTTCGTCGCGCTGGCGGATAAACTGGGCCCCACAGTGGTCAATATCTCCACCGAGCAGGCCGGGCCGGCAGCCTCCGAGAGCGAAGGCGGTGACGAAGGCGAGGCAACGAGGGCGGCGGTAGCGAAGGCGGTGGCAACGAGCCGTTCAACGAGTTCGGCGAGCCGTTTGGCGAGCCGCACGGCCGCAGCCTGGGCTCCGGCTTCATCGTCAATGCGGCCGGCTACATCCTGACCAACGACCACGTGATCGAAAACGGCCGCGAGATCATCGTCACCACCAAGGACGGCAACCAGTACAGGGCTTCGGTGGTCGGGCGCGACGCCAAGACCGACATCGCGCTGCTGAAAATCAAGGCCAGGCACGATTTGCCCGGTGGCGCCGCTGGGCGATTCCGACGAGGTGAAAGTCGGCCAGTGGGTGATGACCATCGGAGATCCTTTCGGCTTCGACCATACCGTCACCGCCGGTATCGTCAGCGCCAAGGGCCGCTTCATCCCGGGCAACTACGACGAGTTCATCCAGACCGACGCCGCGATCAACCCAGGGAACTCGGGCGGTCCGCTGATCAACATCCGCGGCGAGGTGGTGGGCGTGAACTCGGCGATTTTCACCCGCACCGGCTCCAATACCGGGATCGGCTTCGCCATCCCGGTCAATCTGGTCAAGGAAGAGCTGCCGCAGTTGCGCGAGCATGGCAAGGTGGTGCGCGGATGGCTCGGAATTTACGTGCAGCGGGTGACGCCGGCGATCGCCGACTCGATGGGGCTGGAGGAGCCGCGCGGCGCGCTGGTCGCCGAGGTGCTGAACGAGGGGCCGGCCAAGAGCGCGCGGGCGTCAAGCGGGGCGACGTGATCGCGGCCTACAATGGCACGCCGATCGAAGACTCGCGCGAGCTGCCGCTGATGGTCGCGCGCACGCCGCTCGGCCATAGCGCGACGCTCCGGATCGTACGCGACAAAAAGTACCTCGAGCTGCCGGTTACGATTACCGCCTCGCGCGAGACGCATGTCGCTTCGGTCGCCAAAGAGATGATCAAGGGATCCGCGCCGTTTGGCCTCACGGTCAAGGACCTCGACCCCAAGCTCGCGCACGACATGGGGCTCGGCCAGAGCAAGGGCGTGGTGGTGTATTCGGTGCGGCCCGGCAGCCCGGCCGACGCGGCCGGCATGCGCTCGCGCGACATCATCGTGGAGGTCAACCGCCAGGGCGTCGGCAGCGTCGAGGCCTATCAGCGCGCGATCAAGTCGGGCGGCGGCAAGGCCGTGCTGCTCCTAATCAAGCGTCACAACAACACCGTCTTCGTGCCGCTCGAACCGGAGGGCTAGGCGATGCGCGGCCGCGGGCAAGCGCCGGGCGCAAACGCGCGGACGGCGAAGCGCTTTTGGCCGCGATGAAACGCGCGCTCAAAATACTGCTGTTCGGCGTCTGCGCGATCCTGCTCTTCGCTCTGCCTCCGGCGATCTACGAATTCCTGAGCTACTACCACGCGCTGCAGAACGAAGTCGTCACGCGCTTTTCCGGCAAGCGCTGGAATATTCCCTCGCGCATCTACTCGGACTCCTGCTTCGTCTATCCGGGCCAGAGCCTCGACGATCTCGGCTTCTTCCAGCGCCTGGCGCGCCTGAACTACCATCGCGTCGCGCCCGGCCAGATCACCTCGCGCGGCGAGTATTCGCTGGATGAACACAAGCATCGGCTGACCGTTTTCCTGCACAGCTTCGCCTATCCCTATACCGACTTCACGGGCGAAGCGATCGAAATGACCCTGGGGCCGCATAACACGGTGCTCGCGATGCGCGATCCGCTCGGCGGCAAGGCGCTCTTCTCGGCGCGAGCTCGAGCCGGAGCTGATCAGCGGAATCTTCCAGGGTAGCTGGCAGCAGCGCCGCCTGGTGCCGCTCAAGCAGATTCCGCCCGCCCTCATCGACGCGATCCTCGCCGCCGAGGACCATCGCTTCTACGAGCATCACGGCATCGACGTGGTCCGCACCGTCAAGGCCGCCTGGGTCGACTTCATCGCGCATCGCGTGCGCCAGGGCGGCTCGACTCTGACCCAGCAGTTGATGAAAAACTTTTTCCTCACCAGCAAGCGCGACTGGCGGCGCAAGGTCAAAGAGGCGCTGATGGCCTATATCGCGGAGCGCCAGTATCCCAAGGACCAGATCCTGGAGAACTACATCAACGACATCTATCTCGGGCAGCGCGGCCAGGAAGGAATCTACGGCGTGTGGGAGGCCTCCGAGTTCTACTTCTCCAAGGAGCCGCGCAATCTGACCATCGGCGAGATGGCGACGATCGCCGGGATGATAAGCTCGCCCAACCGCCTCAATCCGCTGCATCATCCCGAGCTCGCCGAGCAGCGGCGCAACGAAGTGCTGGGCCTGATGCTCGCCGACGGCTACATCAGCAAGGCCGCCTACGACAGCGCCGCCACCGAGCCCCTGCATCCGCGCGAGGTCTTCACCGAGAATAACGACGCGCCCTACTTCGTCGACTACGTCAAGCATGAACTGGCCGAACGCTATCCGCCCGAGGTGCTGACCGGCGAGGGGCTGAGAATCTTCACCTCGCTCGACGTGCATGCGCAGAAGCTCGCCGAGAAAGCGGTGCGCGACAACCTCAACTATCTCGAGCGGCGCTACGCCTCGCTGCGGCGCAAGGAAAAGAAGGATCAACTCGAAGAGGCGCTGATCGCGATCGAGCCGCAGAGCGGCAAGATTCGCGTGATGGTGGGCGGGCGCGACTACCGCGAAAGCCAGTTCGATCGCATCACCCAGGCCAAGCGCCAGCCGGGCTCGGCCTTCAAGCCCATCACCTACCTGGCCGCGCTGCAGGAAACGCTCGACGGCGGCCCCGAGCATTTTCTGCCGACCACTTATATCGACGACACGCCGTTCACCTGGACTTACGGCGACATGAGCTGGAGCCCCAAGAACTACAAGGACCGCTACTTCGGCCGCGTCACGCTGGAGTTCGCGCTCGAGGAGTCGCTCAACTCGGCGACCTCGCGCCTGGCCAACCAGATCGGCCTCGACCGGGTGCGCGCGATGGCGGAGAAGATGGGCTTCGGCGACCTGCCCGCGTACCCGTCGATCGTGCTGGGCGGAATCGAGGTCACGCCGATGCAGATCGCGCAGGCCTACTCGATCCTGGCCGACTACGGGCTCGACGTGCAGTCCAACGCGGTCACGGCGGTGGTCGATCAGAGCGGCAAAGTGATCGAAGGCCATGAACTGCAGGCGCGCCAGGTGCTGACGCCGCAACTCGCCTACATGATGGACTTCATGCTCGAACAGGTCATCAACCACGGCACCGGCGAGGGCGCGCGCAAACGCGGCTTCACCCGTCCCGCGGCGGGCAAGACCGGCACCACCAACGACTCCAAGGACGCCTGGTTCGCCGGCTTCACGCCCAACCTGCTCGCCGTCGTGTGGACCGGTTTCGATCAAAAGGAAGAACTCGGACTGACCGGCGCGGAGGCCTCGCTGCCGGCCTGGACCGATTTCATGAAGGCTGCGACGGCCTCCCGGCCGCCGCTGGACTTCGCCCCGCCGCCCGGTATCGTGGTGGAGAAGGTTGACCCGCTGACCGGCTACCTGGCGGGACCGAATTGTCCGGTGGTATTGGAGGGAGCGTTTCCGGTGGACCTCGCGCCGACGCAGATATGCCCGTTCCATACTCCGGGCGGCACCACGCGCGCCGTCGACAATTCCGCAGTGCCTGGCGCGCCGTCGGCAACGGGCAACTGGGAACGAGTGCCGAGCGATCCTAACGACTGATGAGAATTGAAACAGAGCTCGCCGCGCGGCCGGCCGTATCGAGGCGCGCCGCGCCGATTGCACTGGCATGCGTGCTGGCGTTGGCTGGCCTCGCGCGCCCTGCGTATGCGGCCGCCGCCGTCGCAGCCGCCACGACGGCGACGGCGGCGCCATCGCTTGCGCCCGCGCCGCGCGACGGCGGCGCCGGAGCCTTCGGCTCCGGCGCCACCGTCGCGCTCGAAGAGCAGAACCTGCCGTCGGAGGATCTCGCATCTCCGGCGGCGTCTCCGGCGGCAGCGTCACCCGCGCCGCCCTCGGGCTCGCCGAGCCCGGGCGCCGCGGGTGACAACGGCGGACCCGGCGCGCAAGCGCCGGCCGGGCAGCCGGCGGCGCAAGCGCCGACACAACAACCGGCGCGACAAGGCACCGGCGCAAGGACGCGGCCCGGACGAGGGCGGCAGGCGCGTCCGCAGCCGGCGCGCCTGGCACCGGCGGCGGCGACGGGAGCGCCCGCCGTCCCGGCGGGCGCTCCCGTCGCCGGCGGGCCGGCGCCCGAGGCCACGCCCACCGACGCGCCGCCGCCCTACGACGTCGGCTCCATCCAGCCCACTGCGCCGGTGAGCGACCAGCCGCTCACCGCGCTCATCGCCAGCACCAAGGACCAGCCCGCGCTCAACGCCTCCTTGCGTTTCGCGGAACAGGGCCGCAAAGTCGCTCCAAAGCTTCCAAGCCTGACGACGCGATCCGCGAACTTGGCCGCGCAATTTCGATCGACCCGACCGATCCCTACGCCTACTTTTATCTCGGCCGCGCCTACATGATGAAAAAGGACTACCAACAGGCGCTCGCGTTTTTCGGCCGTTCGGAGGTCGGATTGCGCACGGTGCCCGCATGGCTGGGCGAGGTCAAAAGCTTCGAGGGTGCGTGCCTCGAGGAGCAGGGCAAGTTTCCCGCGGCGGCCGTGGCCTACAAGCAGGCGCTCGACGCCGCGCCGGGCAACCTGATGGCGCGTACTGGATACGGCCGGCTGAGCGAGAGCCTCCCCGATACCAATGCCGAGCAACACCGCGCCGCCGCCGCCACCGCCGCTGGACGGTGCGGCGCTCCCTGCGCCGGAGGTCAATTTGGCCGCGCCCGCCCCGGCCGAAGCGCCGCCGTCCACGGCACAGCCCGATCAGTCTGATTCGGGTGCCGATGCGGGCGCCGACTCGGATGCTGATTCGAGTGCCGACCCGGCTGCCGCTTCAGGCAAAGACTCGGGCGCAGATTCAAGCGGTGGTTCTGGCGGTCAGAACAACGACTCGGGCACGCAGGGCAATCAATAAGTCGCCGCTGCGCGACCGCTGCGAAATGCCGCGCCGATAATGTTGGCCCGATATTGATCTCAAACTTGATCCGATGCTGATTCTAGGAATCGAATCTTCGTGCGACGATGCGGCCGCGGCGGTTATCGAAACCGACGCGCCCCGGCGTCGCTTCCATCCGCTCCAGCATCATCGCCAACCAGGACGAGATCCATCGCCGCTACGGCGGCGTGGTGCCGGAACTGGCCTCGCGCAACCACGTCATCACCATCCTGCCCGTGATCGAACAGGCGCTGGAGGCCGCGGGATGCGCGCTCGGCGACATCGGCGGCATCGCGGTGACCCGCGGCCCAGGACTGGTCGGCTCGCTGCTGGTCGGCCTGATGTGCGCCAAGGGGCTCGCGCAGAGCCTCGGCATCGCGATGGCCGGTGTGAATCACATTGAAGGACATCTGCTCGCGCCGCTGCTCGAGCATCGTCTCGCGATGCCGTTTCTCGCGCTGGTCGTGTCGGGCGGGCATACCGAGCTCTTCGTGGTCGAAGACTTCGGCCGCTATCGCCGATTGGGCCGCACGCGCGACGACGCCGCCGGCGAGGCGTTCGACAAGGTGGCCAAGCTGATGGGCCTCGGCTATCCGGGCGGGCGGATAATCGACGAGCTTGCGCGGCGCGGCAACCGCAAGCGGGTGCGCATTCCGCGCGCCCACGTGCGCGGCGCGCCACTCGATTTCAGTTTCAGCGGGGTGAAGACCGCGATCGCGACGCTGCTGCGCACGGAGGCCGGCGCCGCGGTCTCGCGCGAAGACCTGGCCGCAAGCTTCCAGGAGGCGGTGGTCGATATGCTGGTGGGGCCGGCGATGCAGGCGGCGCGCGACACCGGCATCGACGTGATCGCGCTGACCGGCGGCGTCGCCGCCAACTCGCGCCTGCGCGAGCGCCTCGCCGAGGCGGCGGCTGCCGAAGGCCGCAAGGTCATCGCGCCGTCGCTCAAGTTCTGCACCGACAACGCGGCGATGATCGCGATGGCGGGAAGCTACCGGCTTTTGCGCGGCGAACGCGACTCGCTCGGCATCGACGCCGAGGCCGCGCTCAGCCTGTAGGCATGACAAAGCGATGGCAACGCCGCGAGTAGTACGTGCCAGGCACGCGCGGAGGCCGCGAACCGTACGCTCGCCATTCGCGGTCGCCGCCGAGCTCGAGGCCGCCGGCGTGCGGCCGCGCAAATCGCGCGGCCAGAATTTCCTGATACAGCCCGCCATCGCCGATCGGATCGTCGCCGCGGCCGCAATTGCGCCCGGCGACGAAGTGGTCGAGATCGGCCCCGGATTGGGAATCCTGAGCGACAAGATTCTGCGCGCCGGGGTGCGCCGGCTATGGCTGGTCGAACTCGACGCGCGGCTTGCGGAGCGGCTTGAGAGCGCGTTTGCGGGACATCCCGCCGTGCGCGTGGTATGCCGCGACTTCCTCGAAGTCGAACTCGCGGAACTGGTCGAGCGGCCGCCGGTCAAGGTGATCGGCAATCTGCCGTTCAACGCGGCCGCGGCGATTCTGCGCCGGCTCGACGAGATGCGCGGCGCGATCGGGCGGATGGTCCTGATGTTCCAGCGCGAGGTCGCCGAGCGCATCCGCGCGCGTGCGGGCGAACGCGCGTACTCGGCACTGAGCGTTTTCACCGCGCTCTACTGGGAGACGCGCGAGCATTTCCGCGTCGCCGCCGGCAATTTCCGTCCCGCGCCGCGCGTCGATGCCGAGGTTATCGTGTTTACGCCGCACGCCGCGGGCGCCGTTTGCGCCCGCCGACGAGGCCGCGCTGCTCGGCACAATCCGCGCCGCGTTTTCGGCCCCGCGCAAGACCATCCGCAACGCGCTCGCCGGCGCGCTCGGCGCCGCGCCCGAAGCAATCGCCGGCGCGCTTGCCCGCGCCGCCATCGACCACGCCGCGCGGCCCGCGACGCTCTCGGTCGCCGACTTCGTGCGCCTGGCCGAAGCGCTCGAACGCGCGGGCGCGATCGCTGCCCGCGACGGCGGAGTCCCGCGATGCCTGAGCTGCCCGAGGTCGAGTCGCTCAGGCGAATCCTTGCGCGCTCGGCGGTCGGCCGTACGATCGAGCACGCGCGTATCGCGGAGCCGCGACTGCGGCGCAAGGTGGCGCAGGATTTTGCGGCCGGCGTCGAAGGCCGGCGCATCCTGCGCCTTGGCCGCCGCGCCAAGTACCTCATCATCGAGCTTAGCGACGGCGCCGCGATGATCGTGCATCTGGGGATGAGCGGCAGCCTGACCCATCGCGGCAAGGACTTCGATGACGCCGAATTCGCCGCGCGCCACGACCACGTCGAGTTCGCGCTCGACGACCGCACCCGTCTGGTCTACAACGATCCGCGCCGCTTCGGACTCATCCGGCTGGTCTCGCGCGAGGAGCTGGCCACGGCGCCCGAGCTTGCCGGGCTCGGCCCCGAACCGCTGAGCGCCGCTTTCAACGCGGAGTACCTGGCGCGGATCGCGCGCGGGCGGCGCGCCGCAATCAAGAACCTCATCATGGATCAGCGGGTGGTCGCCGGAATCGGCAACATCTACGCCTCCGAGATCCTGTTCCGGGCGGGAGTGCGGCCGACGCGCCGCGCCGCCAAGGTCACGCGCAAGGAGATCGAACGCATCGTCGCCGAGACCGCGCCGATTCTGCGCGCGGCGATCGGCAGCCGCGGCACCACGTTTCGCAGCTATCGCGACTCGGAGGGACAGCCGGGACGATTCGCGCGGCGCCTGATGGTCTACGGGCGCGAGGGCGAGCCGTGCCGCGTGTGCAAAAGCGCCATCCGCAACGTGGTGGTCGGCCAGCGCGCAAGCTTCTTCTGCCCGCACTGCCAGCGCTGAATCGCAAGCGGCTACCCGGCGTCGGTCCGTCCGGTGCGCAGGTGAAACGCGATCGCGTCTTCGAGGCGGTCGTTACCCCAGAACAGTTCCTTGCCGGCGAGCATCGTCGGCGCGCCGAAGATCCCATGTACGACGGCCCATTGATTCTGCTCGCGCAGGCGCTGTTTGTTCTCCGGCGACTCGGCACGCTGGAGCACTTCGCGCGGGGGCTGACCGACCGTGGCGAGAATTTCCGCGATCGTTTCGGTCCGCGAAATCTCGCGGTCCTCGCCAAAGTTGGCGCGAAAGACGGCGCGCACGAAGCGCGGACACCATGGCTCCTCGGCCGCCATGCAGGCGACCCGCGCCGCGAGCAAGCCGCTGCGCGGGAACTTGCTCGGGCGGCGGAACGGAATTTCGTACTTCTCGCACAGCCGCTCCATGTCGCGCCACATGTAGCGGCCCTTCAGAGGATAGAGATTGAATGGCGAATCGCCCCATCCCTGCGACGCGAAGATCGGGCCGAGCAGAAACGGACGCCATCGCAGCCGCACGCCGGCGGCCGCCGCGACCTCCTCGATCCGCGAAGCGGCCAGGTATGAGTAAGTGCTGGCGAACTCGAACCAGAATTCCAGCGGTTCCTGTTCCATGCTATCCGCGCCGGCGTAGTTTGGCCGAACCATAGCGAATCGGCGATGCGATGGGAATGCGTGCGGCACGAGCAATACGGCGGTGGCTGGCGGCGCTCGCATCCGAGCCATAAAATAAGAGGCGGCGGGTCCGGAAGAACAAGTCTGGAGAACAGGCCGAGGGAGGCGATGGAGCAGGTTCCTGCGATTATCGGCGACGTGGCTGCCCTCGCGCTGGGAGCGTGCGTCGGCAGTTTTGCGGTGACTGTCGCTTACCGGCTGCCGCGCGACATCTCGATCGCGACGCCGCGGTCGTTCTGCGAAAGCTGCGAGCGTCCGATCCCGTGGTGGGCCAATATCCCGATCTTCGCCTACCTGGCCTCGCGCGGACGTTGCCTGATGTGCGGGGCGCCGATTCGCGCGCGCCATCTCGGCGGCGAACTCGCGCTCGCGTTGGCCGCGCTCTACTTGTACGTGAATTTTCCGCCGGGCGACGCGATCGCGCGATTCATCTTTATCACCTTGCTGCTCATCTCCTCGCTGGTCGACTACGACTGGCGGCTCATCCCCAACCTGATCACGTTTCCCGGCGTCCCGGTGGGTTTTGTGTTGGCTGCGCTGTTGATGCCCGAGGTCGGATGGCAAGACTCGCTCATCGGGATAGCCGCCGGCGGCGGAGTCCTGTTCGTGACCGGCTACCTTTACCAACTGGTGCGCGGACAGGAGGGCGTCGGCCTGGGCGACGTGTTTCTGCTCGCGATGGTGGGTGCGTTCATCGGATGGCAGGGGGTGATGTTCACGCTGTTTTTCGGCGCGCTGCTAGGATCGTTTGGCGGGCTCGCGGTCGGGCTTTTCGGAACTCCCACTGCGGCGCCCGAATTGCCGCCAGGCGCACGTGAGGCTACGGCCGCGCCGGCGCCTGCCGTGCCCAGCGCCGCGGGCGCGCAAGCCGGCGCGGCAGCCGCGGTTTCGATCGATACAGCAGGCGCCCGACAGTGCGGCGGCGGAAAACGAAGAGCACGCGCTGCTCAGCACCGCCGTGCCGTTCGGACCTTTCCTGTCGCTGGCGGCGGGCTTTTACGCGCTCTTTCAGCCGCAGCTCACAAGCTGGTATCTATCCCGCTGATGGCGGCCGGCATCTTCATCACGCTCGAGGGCGTCGAGGGCTCGGGCAAGACCACCCAGGCGGCGATTTTGGCCGACGAGCTGCGCCGGCGCGGGCGGCGCGTGACGCTCACCCGCGAGCCCGGCGGCACGCGCGCGGGCGAGGCGATTCGCGCGATCTTCCTCGATCCGGCGGTCTCGCTGGGGGTCGCCTCCGAGTTGCTGCTGGTGCTCGCCGACCGCGCGCAGCACGTGCGCGAAAAGCTGCGGCCCGCTCTGGAAGCCGGCGAGATCGTAATCTCCGACCGCTACTCCGACTCGACCACCGCCTACCAGGGCCATGGCCGCGGCTTCGACCTCAAGCTGGTTGACGAGCTCAACCGTCTCGCCAGCGACGGTATCCGGCCCGCGCTCACGATCGTGCTCGACTGTCCGGTCGAGATCGGACTGGTGCGCACGCGCGCGCGCGCGCGCGGCGACGTGCGCGGCTACGACCGCTTCGAGGGCGAGCAGGTGGAGTTCCATCGCCGGGTCCGCGAGGGCTTCATGACCATCGCGCGCGAGGAGCCCGGCCGCGTCACGGTCATCGACTCGACGCGCGAGCTCGCCGCCGTCAGCTACCGACATCCTGATCGCGGTCGAACGGCTGGTGGGCCACTGATGCCGCTTGACGGCGTGCGCGGCAATCGCGAGACGATCGAGCGGCTCAACGCCGAACTTCTCTCCCGTCCCTCCCACGCCTATCTGCTGGCGGGTCCGCGCGGAGTGGGCAAGGCGATGGTCGCACGCGGCTTCGCCCACGCGCTCTTGTGCGAGCGCACGCCGGGACCCGGCTTCTGTTGCCGGGTGGAGAATTGCCCGGTGCGCGAGGCCGGGAAAGCGGCGCGGCGCGGACGCGGCGCCGAGCGCGCCGGCGCGGCGGCGGCGCGATGCGAGTGTTGCGCGTCGTGCGTGCAGGTCGCCACGGGCGTGCATCCGGACTTCACCGCTGTGGCGCGCGCCGAAGGCCGCAGCGAGGTGCTGATCGAGCAGGTGCGCGAGCTTATCGCACGGCTGGGCACGCGCCCGAGCCGCGGCGCGCGGCGCGTCGCGATAATCGACGACGCCGAGACGCTCGGCATCCCGGCGCAAAACGCCCTGCTCAAGACGCTCGAGGAGCCGCCCGGCCATACGATCATCTTCATGGTCGCCGAAAGCGAGCGCGCGCTGCTCGACACGGTGCGCTCGCGCCTGCGGCTGGTGCGCTTCGCGCCGCTGGAGGTGGGCGACATCGAGGCGATCGTCGGCGCGCGCGCCGGTCTGGACGCCGAGCGCGCCGCGGCGCTCGCGCGTCTGGCGCGTGGCAGCGCCGGCCGCGCGCTCAAACTCGCTGGCGGCGCCGAGCCGCCGATCCGCGAGCTATTGAGCGCGCTTGGCGGGGCGCGGCGCCTGGACTTCGCCCAGGCCCAGGCGCTGGCGCAGGAATTCTTCGCCAGCCGCGAGCAGGCGGCCGAGAACTTCGAGTTGATCGCGCGAGTGCTTGAGGAAATACTGTGTCTCAAGCTGCTGCGGACCCCGCCGGCCGCGGCCGCTCCTGAAGTCGCCGAGACGATGACCAAGATGGCCGAAAGTTTCGCGCTCGACGCGCTGCTGGTGAGCCTCAAGGGCGCGCTTGAGGCGGCCGCCGCGATCGACGCGATGGCGAATCCGCGCCTGCAGGCCGAGCAGTGGTGGATGACGGTGGGCGACGCGCTAAGGAGCCAATAGTGTCCGACCAGATCGACCCGTTCGAAGGCGCTCCGGAACTGCCCCGGATTGTCGCGGTCAGCTTTCTCCCGGTCGGCCATCTCTACAACTTTCTCGCCGGCGGCCTCACGCTCAGGCGCGGCGACCGCGTGGTGGTCGAGGGCGAGGCCGGCGTGCGCATCGGGACCGTCGAAGTCGAGCCGCACGAGCCGTCCCACACGCTCGATCTTCGCACGCTCAGTCCGGTGATGCGGCTGGCCGAGGCCGGCGACGTCGACAGCGAGACGGAAAATATCGACCGCGAGGCGGCGGCGCGCCGCCTCTGCCTGCATCGCATCCGCGAGCGCAACCTGACGATGAAGCTCATCAGCGTCGATTACATGCTCGACGGGCGCAAGGCGGTGTTCTACTTCACTGCCGAGAACCGCATCGATTTCCGCGACCTGGTGCGCGACCTCGCCAACACGCTGCGCGTGCGGGTCGAGATGAAACAGATCGGCGCGCGCGACGAGACCAAGGTGACCGGCGCGGTGGGGCCGTGCGGGCGCGAGCTGTGCTGCTCGTCGTGGCTGCGCGACTTCGAGGCGATCACGGTCAAGATGGCGCGCGAGCAGGGCCTGGCGCTCAATCCGTCGCGGCTGGCCGGGATGTGCGGGCGGCTGAAGTGCTGCCTGCGCTACGAGTATTCGACCTACCTCGAACTCAGGCGCGGCCTGCCCAACGTCGGCAAGCGCGTGCAATCGGTCAAGGGCGACGGCAAGGTGCTGCGCCAGAACATCCTCAAGCAGACCGTGCTGATCCAGCGCGACGAGGACGGCGGCGTGGTCGAAGCCGCGCTGCAGGATCTGGTGGACGCGCGCCCGCAGGCTTGAGCCGCCCCGGCCCGCCCAAGTAGCATCGGAGCCCCGGCTTCCTTGCGCGTGCGGCATGACGCGCGCGGATCGACGCAGGAAACTACTCGCGCAGGAAACCGCATCCCAGATGGCCGAGCGCATCCACATCACGACCGCGATTTTCTATTGCAACGGCACGCCGCACGTCGGCAGCGCCTACGAGGCGCTCGCCGCCGATGTCTTCGCGCGCTACCAGCGGCGCAAGCTGGGGCGTGAGAACGTAAGCTTCCTGAGCGGCACCGACGAGCACGGCGACAAGATCCGGCGCGCCGCGCTGGCCGAGGGGCTCGAGCCGCAGGCCTACACCGACAAGATGAGCGCGCTGTTCGACGAGGCCTTCCGCGGGCTCGGCGTCAGCTACGACTACTGGGTGCGCACCACCGACGAGGTCCATCAGAAGTGGGTGCAGGAGATGCTGCGGCGCACGCACGCGCGCGGCGACATCTACTTTCGCGACTACGAGGGGCTGTACTGCGTCGATTGCGAGCGCTTCTACACCGAAAAAGAACTGCTGCCCGGCAACGTCTGTCCCACGCACAACCGCCCCGTCGAAATGATCAGCGAGGGCAACTACTTCCTGCGTATCGAGAAGTACCGCGAGCAGGTGCTCGAACACATCCGCCGCAATCCCGATTTCATCCGGCCCGAGCGCTACCGCAAGGAAGCGCTCAACATGCTGTCCGAGCCGCTGACCGATCTCTGCATCTCGCGGCCCAAAGCCCGGCTGGATTGGGGTATCGAACTGCCTTTCGATTCCAACTACGTCACCTACGTCTGGTACGACGCCTTCTGGGCATACGTGAGCCATCCGGCGACCAACGATCCGGACTTCGTCGAGAAGGTGTGGCCCAACACCGAGCATTTCATCGGCAAGGACATCCTGAAGACTCACGCGGTGTATTGGCCGCCGATTCTGCTCGCCGCGGGGCTGCCCCTGTTCAAGCATCTCAACGTTCACGGATGGCTCAATTTCGGCGGCGCGCGGATGTCCAAGAGCTCGGGCAACGTGCGCGATCCGGTCTCCTACGAGCGGGCCTTCGGCGCCGACGTGCTGCGCTACTTCCTGATGCGCGAGGTGGTCTACGGACTGGACGGCGATTTCTCCGAGGAGCGCATGGTCGAGCGCTACAACGCGGAGCTGGCCAACGACCTCGGCAACCTGAGTAGCCGGGTGCTCGCGATGGCGGCGCGGTATTTCCAGGGCGAAATCACCGCGACGCCGGGTGTGGACGGCGAGGAAATCGATCGCGTTTTGTGCGAGGCGTTTAGCGCGGCGCCCGCGCGTGCGGGCGCGATGGAGGACGAGCTCGCGTTCAATCGCGGACTCGACGCCGTATGGCAAGTGCTGGATGCGGCCAACAAATATATCGTCGCGACCTCGCCGTTTACGCTCGCCAAGGACCCGGACAAGCTGCCGCGCGTCGCACAGATACTCGCCAACCTGCTCGAGGGGCTGCGCGTAATCGCGGCTACGTTGGAGCCTTTCATGCCGCGGCAGGCGGCGAAACTTCTCGACCTGCTCGGCGTCGATGAAAGCACGGCGCATGCGCCGTTTGGCGCGGGGCTCAAGCCCGGCGATCGCGTCAAGGCGCCGGTCGCGCTCTTCCCGCGTATCGACAAAACCGAACGCGCGTAGGTTTGTTCGGAACCGGCGCCCCGAAATCCGAGATCGGGATCGGTCCGGGATCGGAAGTTGCGCCGGCGGATCAGTTCACATGCGCGATGCGTTACTGAAATCTGTGTCTGAGCTGCTCGATCGGTTCATCGACCACGATACTGAGGTCGCTGTCGAAGCAGACCCTGGTTTCCGCCCGCTTTGAACCGTCATGCGCCAGCGACTCCACTGGCTCGAAGTACGCGATGCGGTCGCTGTTTATCCAAACTGACTGCCCGCTTCGGCTAAGCCTCACAAACGCCATCTGCCGCTTCACCTTCCGTTCCTGGATTAGCCACCTTGCGTAAGTGGCTCTTCAGCCTTAAAGATTGGCCGCGCCCAATCAACACCTCCCACTTCGACGCGCCATGCCGCGAGCCATTCGCAGCAGCGGGGGGAGAGTTTGAGCACCTACAGCTTCGCGGCCGCGTCGACCCACTTGCGAGCCGCTTCCTCGATGCCCTTCGCGGCCTCGTCGGGGGTGCGCGGCGCCCGCATATTGACGACCACCACCTCGTCGACGCCGGCGTCGCGGTAGCGCTTGAGATCGTCGGGCGTGATCGGCTTGGTATACGGCGAGACCGCAAGTTCCACGTCGGAGCGCTTGCGGCCGTTGGACTTGAGCAACGACTCGATACGGCTAATCTTGTCGGCCGCCTCGCCGGGATCGAGGTTGAAGCCGCACCATCCGTTGCCGTACTCGGCAACGCGGCGCAGCGCCGGGCCGCTTTCGCCGCCGAAGAAGACCGGCAGATTGGCGCCACGCACGGGCTTGGGAAAGCTGCGAACGTTTTCGAAATTCACGAACTCGCCCTTGTAAGAGCTCAGCGCGTCGCCCCACAGGCGGCGCATCGCCTCGATATATTCGCGGGTGCGCTGCGCGCGCCGCTCCCAGGGAATTCCCAGCGCGCGAAACTCCTCCTCCAGCCATCCCACCCCAACGCCCAGGACGAAGCGGCCCTCGCTCAGCGAGTCGAGCGTCGCGACCACCTTGGCCAGCACCAAGGGATTGTGCTCGGGCACCAGGCAGATCCCGGTGGCGAGGCGAATCTTCTGCGTCACCGACGCCATCGTGCACAAGGTCAGGAACGGATCGGCGATCGGCGCGTCGGACGGCGCGGGCAGCGTGCCGTCGTCGCGGTACGGATAGCGCGAGGCGTAGGAATCGAGCAGCACGACGTGCTCGGGCGCCCACAAGGTCGAAAAGCCTACCCGCTCGGCGTGCTGCGCGAACGCCTTCATCACCGCCATTCCGCCGACGCGCCCCGAAACGACCGCGAAAAGTCCGATCTTCATGATGCGATGCTCCTTGCGCGCGCCCTCCATACGAGGCGCTGCCTAATTCTCCGTGTACTACGCCGCGATTGCCGCTGACAAGCGCTACAGTGGCCGCGCGGCTCTCACACATGGTTGCGCAGCATCAGCTCGCGTGGATGAGGTTCGAGATAGGTCTGGCCCTTGAGATAGGCGATGTCGAAGCGCCGCACCCAGTGACGAATCAGGGTCAACGGCACCACCAGCGGCACCATTGCGCGCCGATACTCCTCGATCACTTCCATCAGCTCGCGGCGCGAGTCGCTATCGCAGCGGTCGCGCAGATAGCCGGCGATATGCTGCATCACGTTGACGTGGCGCGCCGGCGTGGCCAGTTTCTTCAACGCCATCATGAACTCCGCCGCGTAGCGCTCGCGCAACTCGGCACGCTCGATGCGTTTGGAGTCCGCGACCAATCGGCCCAGTTCCGCATACGCGCGCACCGAGTGCGCCATCAGGGTCAGCTTGTGCGCGGTGTGAAAAGCCACCAGCGCGCCGGCCGTCCAGCGGGTCGCGAACAGCGCGCGCATCCGATGATACGCGAAGACCCGCTCGATGAAATTCTCGCGCAGATTCGGATCGTTCAGCCGCCCCTCTTCTTCAACCGGCAAATTGGGAAAGCGGCGTATCAGCGCCTCGGCGAACAAGCCGCGCCCGTCGCGCACCGGCATCCCCGCACGCCCATAGATACGCACCCGTTCCATACCGCAGCTCGGCGAATCCTTCTTCAGCACGTAGCCCGAGAGATCTTCGCGCTCGAGCGCCGCCGCGCGGCGTTCGGCATACGCATTCATCGTTTCGGTCAGATCAGCGCCGCTTTTATTGGCGACCATCCGCAGCGCGCCGTTGTCGCCGCGGACGAGCCGCAGGCTCTCGCGCGGTATGCCAAGGCCGATATCGACTTCGGGGCAGACCGCGACGAATTCGACGAAATCGCCGAGCGTGCCGGTCAGGAAATCGTTGCGCTTATGGCCGCCGTCGAAGCGCACCTCCTGTCCCAGCAGGCAGGCGGAAACGCCGATCCGGATAACAGCCGAACCGCGAGGATCCATCGCTCAATCGTAGCGCGAACGGGCGCGGTGGATGCTAGGCCAGTGCGTGCGGGTAGCCCGGCGTCAGCCGCGGCATCGCGAGGCCCACGTTGGCGAGCCGCCGCTCGAGCATCGAGAGGTACAGCTCTGTCAGTTCGCCATTGTCGCGCGCCTTGAGCCCGAATCGCATGCAGTCATAGCCAAACCCGCTGCCGGGCGGACCGAAAAAATTGGCCGCCGCCGGCAGCCATTGCTTGAGCGCCGCCACCACCGCCTCGGGGCCGAAGCGATCGACCGCGCCGGCGAGTTCGCCCGCGGCGAACAGCTCGTGCTCGGCCTCCTCGTCCAGGATGCGCTCGGCGGCGCGCGCGTGCGGCGCGTAACTGGAATCCTTGTAGTTGACGCCGATCATCAGGAGCCCGGTCATGTCGAGGCTGAGCGAAGCCATCAGCAGGTCCAACTCGCCGGCCGGCCCTTTGGCGAAGCGCAGCGGCGCTTCGAACGACGGCGCTTTGAGCGCCGGGATCATTGCGCGGTCGGCTTCTTCCTGCGTGATGCCGATGTCGCGCAGCGCCCGGTAGACCAGCGCGGCATGGCGGCGTTCCTCGACGAGATTTTTTTCGATAACCGGGCGCAACGATTCGTTGGTCACCGTCTCGAGCGCGCGCTGATAGCCGAGTGCGGTCAGTTTCTCGGCCAGCGCGTGCGCCGCGAGCAGCCGGAGGAGGGTCTTGGTGTAGTGCGGATCGACGCGGCGGAGCCTTAGGTCTTCGGCCTCGACCGTGCGCGCGGGAAATTCACGCCCGAGCGGCATCGTGGACGCCCTCCGCCTTCCGTTAGCCTGCGCGAGCCATCATTTAAATTATGCGGACCATCTAGATTATGCGGACCGTGCAGATTGTGCGGATTGTGCGAATCCTGGCCGCGATCATATTGGGAGCATGACGGCCGTTTCTAGGCCCGCACTCCTTCACGCGAGGGCAAAATCACGATGGCGCTGCCGATCGTGGTCTTCTCGCCCTTGGCGTTTTCCAGCCAGATTTCGCAATCGACCAGGTGGTCGCGCCCCTCGGCGTATTTCTTGACGACCTTGCCCTTGCATACGACCTTGGAGCCCGGCTGGTCCATCCCGCGGTATTGCACCGCGAGCTTGCGCAGCCATCCCTCGTGGCCAGCGAAGTTGGACATCATCTGGCCCAGGAATCCGTTTTTGAGCGCGCCGTGCAGGATCACGCCGGGCAGACTGTTGTTGAGCGCAAAGTCCTTGTCGTAGTGGATCTGGTAGAAGTCGCCTGAGGCGCCGGCGTACTTGACGAGCTGCTGGGTGGTGGGATTTTTCTCCAGCGCCGGCACTTCGGATCCGATTTCGAGGTCTTCCCAATAGGTCTGCTTCGCCATCTTCGATTCCTCCCTCGACCGATTCCGCGCGCGGCTCAGTAGCGAATGACGGTCGAGCGCTGCAGGGCGCAGAGCTGATTGTAGTGGTTGGTATAACTGGTCTCGACCGTGATGAAGACCATCGCCCCGAGCCGGCCCGCGCTCTCGCGGATATCGGCGATCTTGGAAACCACGCTGATTCGGTCGCCAGGGCGAATCGGCTCGAAATACTCCCACTCGGAACCGCCGTCGAGGCCGCGGAACTCGCCCATGCCGATCTTGATTTCCGGAATCGCGGCGCCGAGCGAGCGGCAGAAGGTTGGCGGCGCGATCATCCCGCCGAAGCGGGTCTTGCGCGCGGCGGCTTCGTCATTGAAAAGCGGATTGGGATCGCCGATCGCCTCGGCGAAGCGCCGGATCGCGCCGCGCTCGACCTCGACCACCCGCGCCTCGCTCTGCATCCCGATCTGCTTGCGCACCTCGTCGGTCACGTACTTGTTCGCCATCGCAGAAGTCCTTATCGCAATCCGCAGAAATCCTTGTCGCGAAAATCCTTGCTTGAATTCCGTGGGCGTGTGAAACAGGCGGCGCCGCGCACTACTCAGTAGTCACCTACGATTTTGGAATGATCCCAACTCGCCCAACGCTCCGGATGAAACCGCATCACGACGCGCTTTTGCACGCGGCGCACCGCCGCCGGATTGTTCGGGTCCGCGCCGGTCAGGCTCAGCACCTCGGCGAGCGCCGCCGGACCGTCGATCAACTCGACCCGTCCGCGGACCATCACTCCGCTCAGTTCCTTGTACGTGGCGCCACTCTCGACCAGCACGGTGGCGCGCGGATCGCGTCTTAGGTTCACGATCTTCTGCGCGCGGGCGTAACTGGTCATCATGATCGCGCCGTCTTTGACTGTATACCACATGGCAACGACGTGCGGATAACCGTCATGGCCGTTGCTGGCGAAGGCGCAACTGTGACGCGAGGCGAGGTAGGCGAGCGCCTGCTCCGGTGTCATCTTGATCGAATCGCGTTGGTTCATCGAATCTCCATGCGGCGGCCGAGCGTTTGGCGCGTCCGTGCCCGCTGTTGTCTAATATGGGCACTAATATGAGCGCTAGTATGGGTCAGACCGGCGCCCAAGGCGAGTGGCCCGCAACGGAGATACACGGGAGGACACCCTGATGGCGAAGCTCGAGAAGTCCGAAATAGAGCGGCGGCTCGGCGCGCTGCCCGGATGGGAATTCAAGGACAACGCGATAAGTAAGCTTTACCGCTTCAAGGAATTCATGGATGGAATCAGGTTCCTCAACCGGGTGGCCGAGATGGCCGAGGCGGCCGACCATCATCCCGACGTGAAAATAAACTACATTCGGTTGACTTTCACCTGCTCCACACATGATCAAGGCGGGGTGACCGAGAAGGACTTCAAGCTGGCGGCCCAGATCGAGGAGGCGTTCAAAGCTTACGCGGGATGACTTTTGTCGCGCTGGGTGGAATTCCCGGGCAGCTGGTTGCAGTGTCCCGCGAATATCTTTCATGCAGCCCAAGCGCTCATTCTGAGCGAGGCTGCCGGCGCGAAGGATCTCGCGCGGTCTTCCGCGCGTAATCCACCGCGCACGGCGCGGATTCAGGCGACTCAGCGGAGGTCCTCCGCTGAGTCGCGCGCGGTCAGCGCAGCAGGTGCGTCACGAACCAGTCGCGCGCCGGGTTCGCCGCCTTCTCGAAATCGCCGACGTACGCGTCGAAGTGGCCGCCCTCGAGCAGCACCATCCGCTTGGGCTCCAGCGCGTCGTTGAAGGCCGCGATCGCCAGGTCGGCGACCGCTAAAACGTCGCCCACCGCGACGACCATCATCAGCGGCGTCGGACTTATCTTCGCGATGTAGCTGCCGGGCTCGTACTCCATCAACATCTCGAGCGTGCGCAACGTGACCTCGTTGCGCCAGGACTTCGCGCGCTCGCGGCCGGTCTCGGTGAACCACTGGTAGGAGTCGGGCGTTGGCAGCGCCGAGGGCGCCAGCGGATCGGCGGCGACCACCGGTATCATCGCGGGCGCTTCGCCACGGAAGCGCGCTTCGCGGTCGGCGTCGAGCTGGGCGCGCAGCGGTCCGAGGAAGTCGGGCCGCACCAGGCGCTGAATGTTGCCGTAGCCGCTGATCAGCGGCACCTGCGAGACCACGCACTTCACCCGCCGATCGATCGCGCCGACGACCAGCGCGTGGCCGCCGGAGTAGCTCGAACCCCACACGCCGATACGCTCGGGGTCAACCTCGCGCTGCGTGCGGGTCCACGTGATCGCGTGGCGATAGTCGCGCACCTGCGCCCACGGATCGATTTCCTGGCGCGGCTGGCCGTCGCTCGCGCCGAAGTTGCGGTTGTCGAATACCACCGCCGCCAAGCCGGCCGCGCAGAAGTGCTCGGCGAAGCGGTCGAGGTACATCTCCTTGACCGCCGAGAAGCCGTGCGCCATCACGATCGCCGGCGCTTTGCCGCTCGCGCGGTCGGGCGTGTAGAACCATCCGCGCAGAGTCGTGCCTTCGGCGTTGATCTCGATGTCTTTACGCATCGCTGTCCTCCTTGACTGTCGCATCGGTGCATCTTTCGCCTTTTCACGCGGCCCGGATCGTCCGGCAGGCCCGCTAGTCTCGATTGAAGTTGGGCTTGCGCTTCTCGACGAAGGCGCGCGCGGCCTCGCGATGGTCCTCGGTGGTGAAGGTCACCATCTCGTAGGCGAGCGAGGCGTCGAGGATCAGGTTGGTCTGCTGCTTGAGCCACTTGTTGACCGCGAGCTTGCTCCAGCGAATCGCATAGGTCGGCCCGTCGGCCAGCTCCTGCGCCAGCTCGCGCGCCTTCGCCATCACCTGCTCGGGCGCGACCGCGTAATTCACCATCCCCATCTTGAAAGCGTCGGCGCCGTTGACGAAATGCCCGCGCATCAGGAATTCCTTGGCCCGCGCCGGGCCGATAAGCAGCGGCCAGATTACCGCGCCGCCGTCGCCCGCCACGACTCCGACCTTCACGTGAGTGTCGGCGAAACGCGCCTTCTCGGAGGCCACGATGATGTCGCACAAGAGCGCGATCGTCGCGCCGAGGCCGACCGCGTCGCCGTTGATCGCGCCGATGATCGGCTGCTCGACGTCGAGCATGTTCTGCACGATCCGCCGCCCCTCGGCGGCGGTGATCCGTTCCGCCTTGTTGCCGCTGGCGCTGGCCAGCGTCCCCGACGCCATCCCCTTGACGTCGCCGCCGGCGCAAAAGGCGCGCCCCGCGCCGGTCAGGATGATCGCGTTGACCTCGCGGTCCTCGGCCAGGTCGTTCCAGATCGTCATCAACTCGTGATGCAGCCCCGGGTTGACGGCGTTGAGCTTGTCGGGGCGGTTGAGCGTCACGGTGGCGACGCGCTCGGCCTTTTCGACCTTGATGAATTCGTAACGGCTGTAGTCCGGCATCGCGGTTCCTCCCGCCGTGTGGTTTTTCGCCCCACCTATACAACGGGAACGCCCGCGCACGCCAACCCACCAGCGGGCGCTGTGGACGAAAGCGCGGCGCGCGATGACGCCGGCGCGTGCCAGTCGACGGTCTAATTTGGTAGCGTGCGATTTGATCGGATGCGATTTTAATAGCGTGGGTCCAGCGCCGAACATCGGGGCGGAGGTTTAAAGCGGTGCGCATCGCGCTCATCGGACAGGCGGCGTTTGCCGAGCGCGCGCTGGAGGTGCTCCACTCGCGTGGCGAGGAGATCGTCCACGTCTTCGCGCCGCCCGACCCGCCCGGCGGCCGCCCCGACCCGCTGAAGACCAAGGCGCTCGGCGCTGGGCGTGCCGCTCAGCCAGCCGGCGACCTTCAAGAGCGACGAGGCCTTCGAGCAGTTCCGCGCGCTCGACGCGGAGTTGCTGGTGATGGCGTTCGTGACGCTGATCGTGCCCGAGCGTATCCTCTACGCGCCGCGCCACAAGTCAATTTGCTTTCATCCCTCGCTCCTGCCGCGCCATCGCGGCGCCAGCGCGATCAACTGGACCCTCATCATGGGTGACGCGAGCGCCGGGGTGACCTGGTTCTGGCCCGACAAGGGCATCGACACCGGACCGATCCTGCTGCAGCGCAGCGAACCCATCCGCGACGAGGACACCGTCGGCTCGCTCTACTTCAACCGGCTCTTCCCACTGGGCATCGAGACCATGGTCGAGGCGATCGAACTCATCAAGGCACGGACAGCGCGCCAGCGACCGCGCAGGACGAAAGCCTCGCGACTTACGAACCGCCCTGCCGCGACGAGCACGCCAGAGTCGATTTCGCGCGGAGCGCGCGCGAAATCTTCAACCTGGTGCGCGGATGCGATCCGCAGCCGGGCGCGTATGCGCAGGCGGGCGACGAGCGGTTGCGGCTCTACGAACCGATACTGGAGAATCGGCGCAGCGAGAGCCCGCCGGCACGATCGTGTCGATCGATACGGCCGGGATGCGAGTCGCGTTGGAGGGCGCCACGATGGTAGTGCGGCGGGTGCGATTCGAGTCGAGTCCCAAGAAGGTTGCGCCGCTGGAACTCGCCGCCGGCGGCCGGCTCCATACCTCGATACGTCTTGCGTGACTAAAGCAAAAAGAACGTGCCAAGAGGCGGGTAAACCGTCGGGGCAGATTCGGTAGAGCTCGCGCCAAGTTCGGCAACGTTCAAATTGACCGTTGAGACTCTCGCGACGTGATGCTTTCGTGGCGGGCGCGCCATAGGATTGGAAGCAGCGACGCGCACGAGCGAACATGTTCGGGCGACGCGCACACGCTCTCGCGTAATCATCGCGGCTCATAAGGGGGAGGGGCGAGGATGAAACTCTGCGTAGGTACGTCGAAGGGGATCGTTATCCTCGACGCCGAGCGCAACGGCAAGCCGCTGATGGTGCTCGCGGATCCGCCGTCGGTGTGGTGCATGGCGCAGGATTGCCGCGACCCGGGAACGATTTACGCCGGCTCGGTCGACCACACCCACATGGGCAGTGCGCGGGGCCGGGTGACGCTCGCGCGATCGGCCGACGGCGGCCGCACCTGGGCCGATATCACGCCAGGCATCGCGCGCAACGAGGACGTATGGGCAATCGCGGCGGCGCCGGACGCGCCCGGCGAGCTTTTTATCGGCACCTCGCACGCGCGGCTGTTTCACAGCCTCGACCACGGCCGCACGTTTCGCGAGTGCGTCGAGTTCCTCAAACTGCCGGGACGCGACCGCTGGAGTTTTCCGCCGCCGCCGCACATTCCACACGTCCGCTCGATCGTATTCGACCCGCACGACCACGGGACCCTTTACGTAGGCGTTGAGGAGGGCGGTGTCGCGCGCTCGTTCGACCGCGGCATGAGCTTCGAACTGCTCAACAACGGACTCAACGAAGACGTCCACTGCGTCGCGGTCGATCCGCAAGGTAACCAACGCCTCTACGCGACCACCGGCGCCGGTTTTTATGTTTCCGAAAACCGCGGAGGCTCGTGGAGCAAGATCAAGCGCGGCCTGTCCCGCAGCTACACGGTGCCGCTGCTAGCCACGGCGGGGGAGTCGAGCCGGGTCTTTACCGCCGCGGCGGCGGGTCCGCCGCCGTTCTGGTCGACCGGACGGGTCGGCGCCGACGCGGTGATGTTCCGCAGTCTCGACGGGGGCCAGAGCTTCGAGGCGCTCGGCGATGACGCCCTGCCCCAGCGCGGGATGGTGATGCGCTTTACGGCCGACCCGGAAAACGAAGGCGATTTTTTCGCCGTGACGACCGACGGCTGCGTGATTCGCACGCGCGAGATGGGCGCGACCGCTACGCTTATCGGCGAGCGATTGCCCCCGGCCTACGACCTGGTCACGCTGCCGTAATCGCGATCACCCTCGGCGCGTCGCACCTGGTCGATCGCTCGCGAGTCACGTGCGCATCGGCCCCAGTGTGGCGCTCCTCGGCCGTGGAAGTCAGCGTCAGCACCGAGCAATGCGCCCGGCGCACGACCTGCTCGGCCACGCTGCCCATGACGAAGTGGGCGAGCCCGTGGCGCCCGTGAGTCTTCAAGACGATGAGGTCGGTATCAAGCTCCGTCGCGACTTCGAGCACGACCCTGGAGGCGTCGCCCGGCCCGGCAACTCGCGTGACGACTTCGGATTTGAGCCCGGCCAGCTTTTCGGCGGCTATTGCCTGGAGCTTGTGGCGCGCATCGTCCTCGGCCTCTTGTTGGCGGTTGACCGTGGGTTCGGGCGCGTCGACCGCCTGCATGATCAGCACGACGTGCAGCAGGTAGACCGTCGCGCCCATGTCCTTGGCCATATGCGAGCCAGTGTCCAGCGCTACCTGCTCGGAATCTTCGAACTGTATCGGACAGAGAATTTTCTTGAACGGATAGGACATCAACCATCTCCCCGGAAGCGCACGCGACGCTCGCCCCTCTTCCTGTTGCCACTGTCCTATTGCCAATGGGCGCTTCGGTCAACCTCCGACGAGTTTGAAGCTCCGGTTTACGTCTCTCCAACGATGGTCGGAGACAGGTAATTCCCGTTGGCGCAGCCTCGATATGCCTTGACGAATAGCGAAATAAAAGCGAAACTACATTGATGAAACTCGCATCAACGGCGCTGTTCGACGACTCCCTCAGCGACGCGGCCCCGCTCGGGCCGTTTCGCGACGTCGAGTTCATCGAGATGCCCGTGCGCACCATACTCAACCGCTGCGAGAATCCGCGGATGCCGTTTCGATGGACGATCAACCCGTATCGCGGATGCGAGTTCGGATGCGTCTATTGCTACGCGCGCTATACGCACGAGTTCCTGGAGTTGCGCGACCCGATGGATTTCGAGCGGCGCATCTTCGTGAAACGGATGGCCGCGCAGGTGCTCTCGCATACGCTCTCGCGCACGCCGCATCGGCTCGGACCCGATCGCGATCGGCACGGCGACCGACCCCTATCAGCCGGCCGAGCGCAAGTACGGACTCACGCGTTCGATGCTCGAGGTGTTCGCGCAACTGGGCGGGCTCGATCTTTCGATCACGACCAAGTCCGCGCTGGTGGTGCGCGACCTCGACCTGCTAAGCGCGATCAACTCGCGCTCGAAGCTCAGCGTCAACTTCTCGCTGATGACGCTCAACCGCCGCCTTCAGCGCACGCTCGAGCCGCGCGCGCCGCGCCCGGAATTGCGCCTGCGTGCGCTGGCGCGAGCTGAGCCGCGCGGGCATCCGCTGCAACGTCCTGATGATGCCGGTGATTCCCGGGCTGACCGACGCGCCGGCGGCGATCGAAAGCGTGGTGCGCGCGGCGCGGCGAGCCGGCGCAGGCGCGGTATGGTGGCGCTCGCTGTTCCTCAAGCCCTCGGCGGCCCGCCGCTTCATCCCGTTCATCAAGGAGCACTTTCCCGAGGTGGCGGGGCGTATCGACGAGTTCTATGCGCCGCGCGGTCTATGCGCCGCGCGGCTACGACGAACGGCTGGGCGCGATCTTCGATCGGATGCGCGCAAGTACGGCTTTAAGGTGGATCATCGCGATCGACGCGAGCCGGCCCGCGCCGCAGCGCCCGCGCTGGCGCCGGGCACGCAACTCTCGCTCGGCGTACGAGCCTCGACATACTGAGCGGACGTCGCGCTGAGCCGTGTTGCGCGAGTCGAAGGGACCGCGGATTCTCCTGAGCGAGAACTGCGCAGGGTGGCGTGAGAAGATTTCGGGGTCGCTCGAGTTCAGACTCGCCCGGGATGATAGAGCGGCTGGCTGATTACTGGTGCGCGGGGCGGGACTTGAACCCGCACGGTATTTCTACCACGAGCCCCTCAAACTCGCGTGTCTGCCGTTCCACCACCCGCGCACTATGCCGCGCTCACGCGCGGCCTCGGTCACTGCTTCTGATCACAAGTACTCGCACGCCGCCTCGCTCCAGGTCACGAAATCATTCCGCCGCATCCCGCCTCGCCTAAGGCCCGGGCTTCGGCGCAAGCGGCCTGGCCTGGTTGGCCGGAGCGGCCGGGGCCGCCGGTGCGGTCATCGGAACCGGTCCCTCGGGAGCCGGCCGCCGGACTGTCCGAGGAACCGACCCCAACGGCACTGATCGGCATGCGGCGGCGGATAGACGACTTTGTGGCTCGATCCCGCCGCCGGACCCGAAGATACTGCCAGTGAAGCGCCGCGTCGAGGCATAGGCGAGGAAAATCGAGGTCGCGAAAAACATCGCGGCCATCGCCCACGTGGTCTTGGTCAACACATTGCCCGCGCCGGAGGCGCCGAACACGGTCTGGCTCGAGCCGCCGAACACCGCGCCGATCTCCGCGCCCTTGCCCTGCTGGAGCAGGATGACAATGATCAGCGCAAGGCAGATCATGACATGAATCGCGACAACGATCGTAACCATCTAGATATTATAACCCTGGAATTTGAGCGTAAGCCTCAGCCCGCCTGCGCACGCACGATCCGGGCGAACGAGTCAGCCTTTAAGCTTGCCCCGCCGACCAAAGCCCCGTCAATATCGCGGCTGGCGATAAGTCCGTCGACATTTTCGGGCGTGACGCTGCCGCCATAGAGGATTCGTACCGCCGCGGCGCACTCCGGACCGAAGTTGTCGCCTGATCGCTTCGCGAATCACGCCGTGGGCGAGCGAGGCCTGCGCGGGAGTGGCGGTGCGGCCGGTGCCGATGGCCCATACCGGCTCGTAGGCGATGATCGCGCGCGCCGCCTCGCGCCCGTCGAGCCCCGTAAGACCGTTTTGCGTCTGGCGCAGGATGACCGTGGTGGTATGGCCGCCGTCGTGCTCCTGCTGGGTTTCTCCGACGCACAGGATCGGCACCAGGCGATGCTTGACCGCGGCGCGGACCTTGCGATTTATCAGTTCGTCGTTCTCGCCGAAGACGTGGCGGCGCTCGGAGTGGCCGAGGATGACGTGGGTGACGCCCAGCGCCTTGAGCATCGGCGCCGACACCTCGCCGGTGAACGCGCCCTTGTCCTCGTAGTGCATGTTCTGCGCGGCCAGCGCGATGTTCGATCCGGCGAGTTCCTGCGCGGCCGCCGGGAGCGAGACCGCGGCCGGCGCGACCAGCACGTCGCGGTCGCGCGCGAGCGCCGCCGCTTCGGGATCGATCTCGGCCCGCAGTGCGCGGATGAGCTGGCGCGCCTCGAGCGGCGTGAGGTTCATCTTCCAGTTTCCAGCGAGCATCTTCCTGCGCATCGCGCTCTCTCCGCCAGTTAGATGATTTCTTTCGCTTCCGATTTCGAAGCGCGCGCTGGCCGCCTCGGCTAGCCCGCGAGCTCTCGAGCGCTTTGACGCCCGGCAACTCGATGCCCTCGAGGTACTCCAGCGTCGCGCCGCCGCCGGTCGAGATGTGGCTGAAGCGCGAGGACCACGGCTGGTTGGCGAGCGCCGCGGCGGTATCGCCGCCGCCAATCACGCTGAAGACACCCGGCCAGATTGGCCAGCGCCTCGCCCACCTTGAGCGTGCCGCGGGCAAACGCCTCCAGCTCAAAGTAGCCCAGCGGCCCGTTCCATACCACGGTCTTCGCGCCCTGGAGCCTCGCGATATACTGCTCGGCCGTGCGCGGCCCGATATCGAGGCCCATCCGGTCGGACGCGAATCGTCTCCACCGTCTCGGCCGTGCCGGCCTCGGGCGACGCCGCGACCACGTGGTCGACGGCAGCACCAAGGCCACGCCGCGGCGCGCGGCCTCGGCCATCAGTTCGCCCGCGAGCTGGAGCTTGTCCTCCTCGACCCGCGAGCGGCCGACCTCGATCCCGCGCGCGCGCAGGAACGTATAAGCCATCGCGCCGCCGATCAGAATCGCGTCGACCTTGGTCATCAGGTTGCGGATGACTCCGATTTTGTCGGAGACCTTGGCGCCGCCGAGAATCGCGATGTACGGATGCGCCGGATTGTGGGTCAGCGCGCTCAACGCCTTGAGCTCGCGCATCATCAGAAAGCCCGCGGCGCGCTCGGCGAGAAAGCGCGTCACTCCGACGGTCGAGGCGTGCGCGCGATGCGCCGAGCCGAACGCGTCATTGACGTACACGTCTTTGCCGCGCGCCAGCTCGTGGGAGAAATCGCGATCGTTGGCCTCTTCCTCGGGATGGAAGCGCAGGTTCTCGAGCAGCAGCGCGCCGCCCGGCTTGAGCGCCGCGACCAGTCCCAGCGTGACCTCGCCGATACAGTCGGGCGCGAGCGCGACCTTCTGACCGAGCGCCACGCTCAGGTGCTCCGCGACCGGCTTCAGGCTGAGCTCCGGCGTGCGTTCCTTGGGCCGTCCGAGGTGCGAGCAGAGCACCGCCGCGCCGCCGTGCTCGAGGATGTAGCGGATGGTGTCGAGGCTCGCGTCGATGCGCGCGGGGTCGGCGATGCGTCCCTCGTGCAGCGGCACGTTGAAATCGCATCGCACCAGCGCCTTGCGGCCGTCAAGCTGAAGCTGCGTGACCTCGAGCGCGGGCATCGCGGCAGCCTGCGCCCGCTCAGATCTTGCTGGCGACGAAGGCGGTCACGTCGGCCAGCCGATTCGAGTAGCCCCATTCGTTGTCGTACCACGAGAAGATCTTGACCAGCCGCTTGCCCAGCACCTTGGTCAGCGGCGCGTCGAAGATCGAGGAGTGCGGATTGCCGTTGAAATCGATCGAGACCAGCGGCTCGTCGCTGTAGGCCAGGATGCCGCTTCAGTTCGCCCTCGGCCGCCTTTTTCATCGCCGCGTTGACCGTGCTCTCGTCCGCGTCGCGCTCGACCGTGGCGGTGAGATCGACCACCGAGACGTTGGGCGTCGGCACGCGAATCGCGATGCCGTCGAGCTTGCCCTTGAGCATCGGCAGCACCAGCCCGATCGCCTTGGCCGCGCCGGTCGACGTCGGCACCATCGAGAGCGCCGCCGCGCGCGCCCGGCGCAAATCCTTGTGCGGTCCGTCATGGAGCATCTGGTCGGAGGTGTACGAGTGTACCGTGGTCATCAGGCCATGCACGATGCCGAAGTTTTCGTGCAGCACCTTGGCGATTGGCGCGAGGCAGTTGGTCGTGCACGAGGCGTTGGAGATGACGTCATGCTTGGCCGGGTCGTAGGCTTCCTGGTTGACGCCCATGCACAGCGTCACGTCGACGCCGTCGGCCGGCGCGCTGATCACGACCTTGCGCGCGCCGGCGCTCAGATGCAGCGCCGCCTTGTCGCGCGCGGTGAACAGGCCGGTCGATTCGATCACGACGTCGACCTTGAGTTCCTTCCACGGCAGCTTGGCCGGATCGCGCTCCGCGAGCACGCGGAAGGCGTGGCCGTCGAGCATGATCTGATTGCCCTCGGCCTTGACCTGATGCTTGAGCGAGCCGTGCACCGAGTCATGCTTGAGCAGATGCGCGAGGGTCTTGGCGTCGGTGATGTCGTTGACCGCGACGACCTCGACCTCTTTCTTGTCCAGCATCGCCCGAAAAGCCATCCGGCCGATTCGGCCGAAACCGTTGATCCCGATCCTGATCGCCACGGCGCAATCCTCCCTGAGATGAGTCTCTCCCGAGATGAGTCCCGGTCAGTTAACTGTTAACCGTCCGGAACGCCGTCGCCGTGGCCAACTTTCATTTTGAAATCAAGTTATCACAATTTCCGCAAGCGGGCAGCAACGATCTATACGGATGCGACGACCTACGAGCGCGGCCTCAACGTCTTCGCGCGCGGCGAATCGTCGCAGCATGCGCACGCGCAACACGGCGCGGCTCGAAAAGTCTCGGCCAACGCGTCGCGAGCGCTAAAAGCGATTTGCCCCCGCTCCGAGCCACAACGTAAATTGATTGCAACGAAATCGGTCTGATTGCGTTCTAACAAGCGGGTGGAGCGGAAGCGGTATGCCCCATGAGTTAGGCGGCCCCGGCACGATGGGGGTGGCTGACCTGCTGCTGGGAACAGGCCCGGTGGTGCAGGTGGTGTTGTGGACGTTGGTCCTCTTCTCAGTCGTGAGCTGGGGCATCATCATCTACAAGCTCAACCAGATTTCCCACGCCCGGCGCGAGTCCGAGCGCTTCATCACGCTGTTCTGGGAATCCAAAAATCTCGCCGCGATTCATAGCGGCAGCGTCGGCCTGACCCGCAGCCCCGTCGCCCAGGTGTTTCGCGCCGGCTACCAGGAACTGCTCCAGCTCACGCGCGCCAAGCGCCAGGCGGTGGGCGCCGAGAGCGGCTTTTCGACCGATCTCGGCGGGGTCGAGAACGTGACGCGCGCGATGCGCCGGCAGGCCAACGTCGAAACCACCAAGCTCGAAAAAGGCATCACGTTCCTGGCCACCACCGGCTCGACCTGCCCGTTCATCGGGTTGTTCGGCACCGTGTGGGGAATCATGACGGCCTTCATCGGGCTCTCGGCGGCCCATTCCTCGAACATCCAGGCCGTCGCCCCCGGTATCGCCGAGGCGCTCATCACCACCGCGATCGGCCTGGTCGCCGCGATTCCGGCGCAGATGCTCTACAACTATTTCACCGCCCGGGTGCGCGAGCTCGCGATCGAGATGGAAAATTTCACCTCCGAATTTCTCAACATCGCCGGGCGTCATTTCCTGTCGTAAGGACGCCGGCCCCAAGGGGCGCAGCGGATGGCTTTCGAATCGGGACAGCGCGGGCAGTTCGCCTCGCAAATCAACGTCACGCCGCTGGTCGACGTGATGCTGGTGCTGCTGGTGATCTTCATGGTCACCGCGCCGATGATTCAGCAGGGCGTCGAGGTCAACGTGCCGCGGGTCAGCGCCTCCGCGCTGCCCGGCAAGGAAGAGCAGTTCGTGGTCTCGATCACCCGCAACCAGGAAGTCTATCTCAATGACACCAAGCTCGGTCTCGACCAGTTGACCGAGAAGCTCCAGGCGATCGCCATCGCGCGGCCCGACCGCGAAGTCTTCGTGCGCGCCGACGAGGAAGTGCCCTACGGCGCGGTGATCAAGACGATGGCGGCGATCAAGGCGGCGGGAATCGAAAACGTCGGGATGGTGACCGAGATGCCGCGCGCGGACGCGGGCCCGGCGGCGGGCGGATCGCACGGTGGCAGCGCCAAACCTTGATGGCCGCGACCGCTCCTCGCGTCTGGGCTACGCCGGAGCGATCATCCTGTCGGCGCTCGGCCATGCGGTGTTCTTCGCCCTGGTCCTGGTCATCCTGCCGGCCTACTTCCAACGCTCCGGACACTACGCCGCCCGGCTACACGGTGAAGATCGTCGACAATATACCGGCCGGCGACCTGGGCACCCATCTGCCGCGTCTGACTCAGGACCAACCGCATCCCGAGCATCGCACCGAGCAGCCCAAGCCAGCCGTCGAGCAACACAAGACGCCGCCGCCGGCCGCCGCCCGACAACGCCAAGACCGTGATCGCGTTCAATATGGGCGCCTCCCAGACGCCGACGCCCACTCCGGAGCCGACGCCCGAACCCACCGAGGAGCCAACGCCGGAGCCCACTGCCGAGCCAACGCTCGCTCCTACGCCGAACCGACCGCGCCCGGCCGACGCACAAGCCGACTCCGCGGCCGACGCCTAAGCCGCGTCATCGCCGTCCGCTGCCGACGCCGACTCCCGTGCCCAGGCACGGCGCGCATCCGCGGCCCAAGCCGAATGAAGTCGTAGATCGCGCGCGCCGCGGCCGACGCCCAGCGTCAAGGAGCAACTCGCCGCCTTGCGCGCAAACCTGCTCAAGGAGCATCTGGCCGAGAAAGCGGCGGCGGAAAACGCGCGCGCCGACGAGTCCGGCGGGCGGCGGACCGGTGGTCGCCAGTGTGCCACGTGAAGGCGAGGGCTACGGCGTGGGTACGGGAAAGGGCAGCATGGGGATTCAACAGGACCCGCAATTTCTGCTCTACTATCAGACGGTACAGGATCGGATTAAGAAGGCGTGGAATTACGTGGGCGGGAGCGCGGACCTGACCACCAGCGTGACTTTCGCGATCGGCCCCGACGGCAGTCTGACCGGGGTCAAGCTGACGCAGAGTTCGCGGGACCCGGCGTTCGACGATTCGGTGATTCGCGCAATCCGGCGCGCCGCGCCGTTTCCGCCGCCGCCGGAAAAGTACCGCCCGGACTTCGGCGAAGGCGTCGACGCGGACTTCAAGCTGGGTGAGCTGAAATCGTAGGAGGGGACTGGAGAGGCGGCGGACGGGCAGGCGCGAGCTGCGCGGCAGGCCCGGATGCCTTGACGGAATAAAATGATCAGGCGGTTTATCTCCACCTGGCGGCTCTCGTGCTGCTGTCGCTCGCCGGCGCGGACGTCGCGCAGGCGCAGGCGATTACACATGACGATCAACGGCCCCGGCTCGACCGCCGCGCCAATCGCCGTCTCGGAGTTCAAGAACCTCGGCGGCGATGACCAGGGCACGATCTCGCACGACTTCGTCAGGGTCCTGCGCCGCGACCTCGATCTCAGCGGCTTCTTTTCCATCATCTCGCCCAAGTCGTATATCGAGGACCCGCAGAACTCGGGTTACGATCTGGGCAAGTTCAACTTCGGCGACTGGAGCTCGCTCAACGCCGATTTCCTGGTCAAGGGCGCGGTGACGGTCAGCGGTGGCCAGGTCTCGGTCGAGGCGCTGATGTTCGACGTCGCGCAGCAGCGCCGGATGTTCGGCACGCGCTTTTCCGGCGGACCGGGCGATGTGGAGCAGATGGCGCGGCGCTTCGCCGACTCGGTGCTCAAGGCGGTGACCGGCATCCAGGGGCCGTTCGACACGCGGATTGGGTTCGTTTCGACGCGTGGCGGCCGCTTCAAGGAAATCTACCTCGCCTCGCCCGACGGCGGCGGGCTTTTTCGAGTCACCGACAACCCGACCATCAACCTGTTCCCGAAATTCGCCCACAGCGCGGCGAGCGTGCTCTATCTTTCCTACAAGAGCGGCGAGCCCGCGCTTTACCTGTTTGACGTGGCCGGGCGCACCGAAATCAGAATCGGCAGTCCGCACGGCAACGTGATCGGCGGCGCGCTCTCGCCCGACGGCAGCCGGATAGTCGCGGCGGTCGAGAACGGCGGCCAGACCAATCTTTTCCTGCTCGAGCGCAGCGGCGAGGAAATCCGCCAGCTCACCGAGGGACAGCGGGATCAACGTCAATCCGGCATTCTCGGCCGACGGCCAACAGCTCGCCTTTACCTCGGACCGCTCCGGCACGCCGCAGATCTACGTGATGAGCCTCGGCGGCGGCGCGGCGCGCCGCGTGACTTACAAGGGCGACTACAACACCTCGCCTTCGTTCTCGCCCGACGGCAAATGGATCGCCTACCAGAGCCGCTCGGGCGGGTTTAACATCTTCATCATGCCCGCCGCCGGCGGCCAACCGGTGCAACTGCCGACCGCCGGCTCCAGCCAGTCGCCGTGCTGGTCACCCGACGGACGCTACCTGATTTTCAGCTCGAACAGCGGCGGTCACGAACGGCTATACCTGATGCAGGTCAATACGCAATCGCAAACCGGCAAAGTTATTTCTGCCTTGATGGAGGATGAGGGCAATGACAGTTCTCCCACATGGTCGTGGTGGCTCGGTGAATAACGGACGGCGCCTCGGACGATTTGCCACGATGGCCGCGGCGGCGATGGCGCTGGCGATGGTCGCCGGATGCTCGTCGAAGCAAAGCGGCGCCGGTGCGGCACGCAATTCAGCCCGGTCGGCCCGGGGGAATTGGCGAAAATGGACTGGGCGCCAATGGCGGCAGTTCGCTCAACCAGTTCCAAAAGGGTACGCTGGGAGCGAATGGACAAGGACCGCTCAGCGATATCCATTTCGATTACAATGACTATTCGGTTCGCGCGCAGGACGGCGAGATCCTGAAATCCAACGCCGACTGGCTGTCCAAGAATTCAGCCTCGCACGTCCAAATCGAGGGCCATTGCGATGATCGCGGCTCCGAGGAGTACAATATCGCGCTCGGCGCCAAGCGAGCCCAGGCGGCCAAAGATTACCTCGAGACCCTGGGCATCGGAGCCGACCGGATGTCGACCATCAGCTACGGCAAGGAACTGCCGGTTTGCACCGAGGAAACCGACGAATGCTGGGCACAAAACCGGCGCGACCACTTCGTGGTCCAGTAATAGCGCGGATGGCGGCGCGTATGCTCGATAACCGCATGCTCAAATGGGGCGCTCTGGGGCTGGTCGCGATGGCGATCGGCGCCGGCGGATGCGCGGCGCGCTCGGACCTCGACGCGGTGTCGCAGAACGAGCAATCGATGCGCGAGATGATCGCCAACGATCAGCAGCAGATGACCGCGATGCATGAGCAGATCGCTCAGCTCAACGACCGCATAACCGAACTGCAGCACAATGGCGCGGACAGCGACTCCAAGCAGACCGCCGCGCTCAAGGACCGCATCGCCAAGCTCGAGTCGCAAGTCAACGCGACCGCGGCCGGAACGCCGCTGGTCCCAGGTGCTCCGGGCGTCCCGGGAGCGCCAGGCGTACCAGGCGTTCCCGGAGCGCCGGGCGTCCCTGGAGCTCCAGGTGCTCCCGCAGCGCCAGGCTGCTCCCGGCGCGGCGCCCGGCGCTCGGCGCGTCCGGCGCGGAAAGCGCCTCGGTCGCTCCGGGTGAAGGTGAGGCGCCGGCGGACGGGCGAAGGCGAAGGCAGGCGAGCTCGCGCCGGAGCCGGCGGTGACCGGATGGCAAACGGCGCTCGACCAGGAATTGGCGGCCGCGAGCAACAGTTCGGAGCCGGGCTCGCGAATCTATCGCGACGGCCTGGTCGACATGAAGGCCGCCAAGTATCCCAATGCGGTCGGCAAGTTCCAGGCCTTCCAGCGGGCTCATCCCAAGTCGCCGCTGGTCGAGCCGGCGGAGTATTTCTCGGCCAACGCGCTGTTCGAGCTGGGCGCGCGCGACCCGTCGAACTACAACCAGGCGATTCTGCAGTTCAACGATCTCGCGATGCGTTTTCCCAAGGGCCGCTTCGCCGCCAGCGCGCAATTGCGCGAGGCGCAGGCGTTTTTGCGCACCAACGATTCGCTCGATGCCAGACTGACACTGCAGAAGCTGGTGCGCGACCATCCGGGCACGCCTGAGGCGGCGGCCGCCGACGCGATGATGAAAAGCATGGCGAGCAACTAGCGCGAGCGGCTAGCGCCGCGGAGCGGATGACGGCGCGCCGCGCCGCCGCCCGCGGACCTGCGACGCGCGTTGAGCGATGGAAATAATTCGCGCAATCGACCAGCTTCCGCCGCATCCCCATCCCGTGGTGGCGCTCGGCAATTTCGACGGCGTCCACCTCGGCCATCGCGCCATCTTGAAGGCCGCGATCGATCGCGCGCGCGCCGCCGCCGGCACCGCCTTCGCCCTGACCTTCGATCCGCTGCCGGCCAAGGTGCTCGCTCCCGCACGCGCGCCGCGTCTCATCCTGGCGCCCGAGGACAAGCTCGAACTGCTGCGCGACTCGGGAATCGACGGCGTGATCGTGATCGCGTTTACCCTCGCGTTGAGCCAGCTCACACCCGCCGAATTCGTGCGCGACTACCTGCTCGGCAAAATCGGCGCGCGCGAAGTGGTGGTCGGACACAGCGTGAGTTTCGGCCACGCGCGCGCCGGCAACGCTGAGGTGATGGCCGAGCTGGGGCGGCAGATGGGCTTCGAGACCATCGTGGTCGGGCCGGTAACGGTCGAAGGCGCGGTGGTGAGCTCGACGCGGATGCGCGAGCTGATCGCGGCGGGCGAGATGCGCACGGTTGCGCGGCTGCTCGGGCGCAACCATTTCTTAAGCGGCACGGTCGTCCACGGACGCGAGCGCGGCCGCACGATCGGTTTTCCCACCGCCAATCTCGACTCCGCAACCGAATGCCTGCCGCCCGACGGCGTCTACGCGACGCGCGTGGTGCTGCCCGACGGCGCGTTCGCCTCGATAACCAATATCGGGATGCGTCCGACGTTCGCCGAGCCGGCGCGCACGATCGAGGCGCACATCTTCGATTTCGATCGCGACATTTATGGCGCGAAGGTGCGGCTGGAGATCGTCGAACGGATTCGCGGCGAGCGCAAGTTCGAATCGGGCCAGGCGCTGGCCGCGCAAATCGCCGAGGATCTGAAGCGCGCCAAGGAAATCCTCGCCACCACCTGACGCCTTTGTTCGTTACAGGCGGCCCGAGGTAGCGACGAGATACTAGTGTCCAGAGGCTTTTGGCGACGCTACAAAGAGTGGCACGGGTTCAGGTGCCATCTGAGCTACGTCCATGTTCGGGCTGAAATCACTTTTGATGCCGCGCTGGAACGCTCGCAGTATCATATTTATCCGTCTGGCCGTTGGTTTGATCTTCTTCACGCAAGGGATCCTCAAATATATCGATCCACGGATGGGTGTGCTGCGGTTCATGCGAATCGGGTTTCCGGTGCCGGATTTTACGGCTCATTTCGTCGGCACCTTCGAGATCATCTGTGGGTTTCTGGTGCTGGTGGGACTGCTCACCAGGCTGGCCAGCATTCCACTGCTGATCGTAATTCTGACCGCGATTGCGACGACCAAAATCCCGGAATTGTTCCGTCACGACCAAGGTTTCCGGTTCATGGTAAGCGACGCGAGGACGGACTTTGCGATGACGATGAGTCTGCTTTTCCTGATCGGCGTCGGCGCAGGAGCTTGGTCTCTCGATGCTTTGATATGGAGACAGGATTCCGCCTCTGGTTGAATCGGCTTTCGACTACTACGCGAGCGACGATCGGTGGCTGAACGGTCGCAATGCGCTCTAAGTCTCAGATTCGTTAAATAAACTCTCCGGCGGTCATCGCTCTTTGGCCCCTTCCGTCATCCTGAGCGAGCGCTGCGCGAGTCGAAGGATCTACGCGAAGCGATTCGGACGCGTCACCGCCGCCACCCCGAGCGCAAGCTAATCGCTACGCGTTGATCCTTCGCTGCTCAGGATGACGGGCTGGGGTCAAGCGCGCCGAGGGCCGCGCGCGATGCTTCGACTGCGCGCTCGCAGATTGGCTTCGCTCAGCACGACAAATTTTGGAATGAAGTAGACCCGGAAGATTCAGAAGCTGAAAAAGCGAAAGCCCGGGCAGCTTGAGCTGTCCGGGCTTTCGCGATTTGTTGTGATCTCGCTGCTAAGCCGACGCGCGCAGCGGCTCGAAGCTATCCTCGCCCCATTTCTTGACCTCGGGCAGGACCTCTTTGCCAAGCAGGCGCATACTCGATTCGACGTCCTTGAAGGGCATCCCGGCAAAGCTGCTACAGACGTTCCATTCGAAATCGCCGAGCTTGCTCCGGCGCTGCTCGAGCTTGTCCAGGATCTGCTGCGGTGTGCCGAATGCCTGCTGGCTGGCGTAGGTCTCGGCCGCCTTATCCAGTCCCGTCTCGCGCAGGACCTGAGCTGCGTTGGCGTAGTTCTCGTAGCCCTTGAGCTGGGCGTGATAGTCGTTGTTGAACTCGTAGTGCTTGATCACCGAGAGGTAGTAGCCGGCGGCGTAGCGCATCGTCATCTCTTCGGCGCGTCCGGCATCGCGATCGCAGAAGGTGAAGTCGATCGCGAGCGGCGGCGGCGCCGGCCGATGCTGATGCTTGCGGTAGCTCTCGCGGTAGAGTTCCACGCCGGGCAGATGCTGCTCGAGCGCGAACTGGATGAAAAACATCATCCGGCCGCCGAGCTCGCCCACGACTGGCGCCGTTTCCGGCGACATCGCGACCCCATACAGGCGGTCCTTGAAGGAGCGTTCGGGGCGCGGTCTGATCTCGGCGCGAGCCTGCTTGTAGTAGGGCCCGTTGCCTTCCATGTAGCCCGTGCGCAACGCCTCGAGGATCATCTTCGCCGCCTCGTTGAAGCGGTCGCGCGACTCATTCATGTCGATGCCGAAGGTCCGGTACTCCATCCGCGCCAGACCGCGGCCCAGCCCCAGGATGAACCGGCCGTCGCATCAGCGCGTCGATCATCGCCACCTTCTCGGCCACCCGCAGCGGATTGTTCCACGGCAGGATCACCGCGGCGGTGCCGAGATGGATTTTGCTGGTGCGCCCGGCCAGGTAGGTGAGCACCTGGAAGTTGTCGGGCAGCATCGAGTAAGCGTCGAAGTGATGCTCGGCGCTCCAAATGGTGTCGAAGCCCAACGGCTCGGCGAGTTCCGCAAGGCGCATCTCGTGGCGCACCATCTCGGAGTCCGACATCCCCTGATGGGCGTTCTGGAACAGCAGCATGTAGCCAGTTCTCATAATGTGACCTCGTCCTTTCATTTATCCACCATCCATATAGCGCGTTGCGCGGGAAAAATCTCGCCCCCGCGCGGTCAATGCGGCAGTCCACCGCCGATGCCGCCGGCGCCCCGCGGCTTGACGAACTTCAGCACGAAACGGTCCTGTTCGCCGCGATGCTGCATGACGAACCAGGTGCGATCGTCCTTGGGATTGCGCAGCGCGTTGGAAACCGCCTCGAGCTTGAAGCCGGCCTGCTTTATCTCGTTTATCTCGAAGGCCTCGTCGATGCGATGCAGCGTGTTGACGTCGCGCGCGCCGGAGCCGGGGGCGGCGCTGTTGTCGATGACGCCGTAAACACCGCCTGGCTTGAGCGCCTTGAACACGGCCGCGTTGATCCCGGCGCGGTCGTACCCGCGCCCGACCATGTCGTGGTAGTTCATGTTGATGATTACCGCGTCGAGCGATTCGGGCGGGACCGGCAGGATGTCGTCAGGATCGTCGAACGGCTTTTGCAGCTCGACCACGTTGCTCATCCCGGGCTCCTTGAGCCGCGCCTTCCAGGCCTCCTCGCCCTTCTTGAAAGCCGGCGGGAACGAGCCGTTTTGCGAATAGACCTTGCCGCTCGGCCCCACCGTCCGCGCCAGCAGCTCGGTCGTATAGCCGCCGCCCGCCCACAGGTCCGCGACCTTCATCCCGGGCGCGATTCCGAAAAAGGCCAGTATCTGCTCGAAGTGGCGCCCCGCGTCCAACTGCCTGTCGGCGGCCGGACGGTCGGGCGAGTTCACCGCGTCCGTGATCGCCTTGGGAATTTGCGCCGCGGGAATCTCGCCTTGGGAGGCCGCGCCGGCTTCCGCCGCCGCGTCCGTCTCATTCTGTGCGATCGCGCGTGAGGCCGCGAGCGCCATCGCGACCGGGAAAATTATCGCCAGAACTGAAAGCCGCCAATGCATCGTATGTCCTCTGCTCATCCCGCCGCGCCGCTAGCTGCGCGCCTGCGAGCGTCCGCGCTCGACCACAGCCGCGCGGCGCTCCCCACGCCCTTGAAGTTGCGGCTCTGGTTGAAGGCGCGGAAGAAGTCCTGCTCGATGCGCAGTCCGTCGCCGAGCGGCGCCTCGGTCGCCAGGTTGATCAGCCGTTTCATCTGGCGCACCACGCGCTGGTCGGCGCCGAGTATCTGGCGCGCCAGCTCGCCCGCCGCCGCCATCAGTTGATCCGCCGCCACCACGCGGTTGACCAGCCCGAGCCGCTCCGCGTCCCGCGCGCTCAAATAATTGCCGGTCAGCGAAAGTTCCTTGGCCTTGCGCACGCCGACCGCGCGCGGCAGCCGCGCCGACATCCCGCCACCCGGCATCACGCCCACCCGTGCGTGCGTGTCGGCGAATTGCGCGGTCTCGGCCGCGATAATGATGTCGCAGGCGAGCGCCAGCTCGAAGCCGCCGGTGACCGCGTAGCCATTGACCGCCGCGATAACCGGCGCTTCCATCCGCTCGACCACCGAGATGAAGGTCACGCCGCCGGTCTCGCGGATGCCCTCGGCGCCCAGCTCATTGAGGTCGAGCCCGGCCGAGAACGCGCGCCCAGCGCCGGTAATGATGACCACGGCGATCGCGGGATCGGCGCCAAGCTCCTGCATCGCGCGGCAGAATTGCCCGCGCATCTCGCGGTTGAGCGCGTTGAGCTTCTCGGGACGGTTGAGCGTGACCGTCGCGATGCCCGCGATCTCATTGTCCTTGCTGACCGTGACCAGTGGCTGGCTCATCGAAGCGACATACCTCTGGCGCCAGAGCTAACACAGCCCGCTCGAGGCGTAAAACGAGAGCGCCGCTTCAGGCAGTGGCTGAACGAACTAAGACGCATCCGCCGCCATCCCGCGGACTTGATGGACTTGGCCGGGCGCGACGCGCCAAGATAACGCGTGGCGGGTTTGCCGCGCGCGCATGATTTCTAAAGAATGCCCCTGAAAATGACCGCTGAAGTTGAATCCGACGCCCGCGCGACCGCGGCGTTGCGCGACCATCCGATGATGCTCGCGTGCCGGCGCGAAGCCGCGCCCTACACGCCGGTGTGGCTGATGCGCCAGGCGGGACGCTACATGCCCGAGTATCGCCGCGTGCGCGCGCAGCACGATTTTCTCGAGATGTGCCGGCGGCCCGAAATCGCCGCCGAGGTCACCGTCACCGCGGTCGAGCGCCTCGGCGTCGACGCCGCGATCATCTTCGCCGACATCCTGCTGCCGCTCATCCCGATGGAAGTCGGACTGCGTTACGAGAAGGACGGCGGTCCGATTATCGAGCGGCCGGTGCGCTCGGCCGCCGATCTCGAACGGATTCCGCCAATCGACGCCGCCGGCGCGTTAAGTTTTGTCGGTGACGCGATCAAGATGGTGCGCCGCGCGCTTGCCGATCGCATCCCGCTCATCGGATTCGCCGGCGCGCCCTTTACGCTCGCCTCGTATCTCATCGAGGGCGGCGGCTCGCGCCAGTACCAGGCGACCAAGACCATGATGTACACCGAGCCCGCGACGTGGCATCGCCTGATGGAGACGCTGGCGCGCGCGACCGCGGACTATCTCAACATGCAGATCGCGGCCGGCGCCGACATCGTGCAGCTCTTCGACAGTTGGGTCGGCATCCTCGGGCCCGACGACTATCGCCGCTTCGTTCTGCCGCATAGCGCCGCGGTGATCTCGGCGCTGAGCCCGCGCGTGCCGGTGATTCATTTCGGCACCGTGACCGGCAATCTGCTGGAGCTGATGCGCGAGGCGGGCGGCGACGTTATCGGACTGGACTGGCGCGTCGACCTCGACCAGGCGTGGGCGCGCCTCGGTTACGGCGTCGGCGTGCAGGGCAACCTCGATCCGGTCGCGCTCTTCGCCGGCATCCCCGAGATTCGCCGGCGCGTCCGCGCGATTCTCGACCAGGCCGCCGGCCGCCCCGGCCATATCTTCAACCTCGGCCACGGCATCCTGCCCGAGACGCCGGTCGATCACGTGCGCGCGCTGGTCGACGCGGTGCACGAGATGAGCCGAAAATGAAAGTGGAGATCGAAAAGGGATGAGCGCGGACGCGCAATACGGCGCGGTCATCCTGATTGGCTTCGGCGGCCCCCAAAGCCCCGCCGAGATTCGCCCGTTCCTCGACCGCGTGACCGCCGGACGGCCGATTCCGCGCGAGCGCTACGAGGAAGTCGTTCATCACTACGAAGCGATCGGCGGGCGCTCGCCGTTCAACGAAATAACGGAGCGCCAGGCCGCGGCGCTGCGGGAGCGGCTGGCGCGCGAAGGCGTGAAAATCCCGGTGGTGCTGGGGATGCGCAATACGCCGCCTTGGCTCGAAGACGCGCTACGCGAGCTTGCGCGAGATGGAGTGCGCCGCGCGCTGGGCTTCGTGCTCGCGGCCCATCGATGCGAAGCGAGCTGGGACCGCTACCTGCGCAACGTCGAGGAGGCGCGCGAACGGATCGGCCGCTCGGCGCCCGTGGTCGACTACGTCGGCGAATGGCACGCGCATCCGCTCTTCATCGAGGCCGCCGCCGATCGCGTCGCGGACGCGCTCGCGCGCTTTGAACCTGCCGCGCGCGAGCGCGCGCAACTCATCTTCACCGCGCACAGCATCCCGGCCGCGATGGCGGCGGCGAGCCCATACGTCGAGCAATTGCGCGAATCGGCGCGGCTCATCACGGAACGCCTGGGACGGCGGGAATGGACGCTCGCCTTTCAGAGCCGCAGCGGCAGCCCGCGCGATCCGTGGCTGGAGCCCGACGTATGCGACGTGCTGCGCGGGCTCAAGGGACGGCCGGCGGTGGTTGCGCCGATCGGCTTCATCTGCGATCACGTCGAAGTGCTTTACGACCTCGACGTCGAGGCGGCGCGCGTGGCGCGCGAGGCGGACGTGATGATGGTGCGTGCGGCGACCGTCGGCGAGCATCCGCGCTTCATCGAGATGATCGCCGAGATGATTGCCGCACTGATTCGCGAGCGTTTGCTCGCCTGACCCGGCGGCGGCCGGGAGCACGGGGATGGCTGACAGCGGCGCACCTCGAATCGCAATTCTGGGTGGCGGAATCAGCGGACTCAGCGCCGCATTCCGGCTCCTGGAGCTGTCGGCGAAGCATGAGGCTCCGCTCGAAGTGACGCTGCTGGAACGCGGCCCGCGCCTGGGCGGCGCGCTCTGCACGATTCGCGAGCAGGGATTCATCGCCGAGGCGGGGGCCGATTCGTTTCTCACCGAGAAGCCCTGGGCGCTCGATCTCGTGCGCCGTCTCGGTCTGGAGAGCGAGCTAATCGGCACGCGCGCGGAGTTCCGCCGGACCTATGTCGTGCGCGACGGAGCGCTGGTCGAAATTCCCGACGGGTTCTCGCTACTCGCGCCGACGCGTATGCTGCCGATGCTGCGAAGCCCGCTGCTTTCTCCGCTCGGCAAGCTTCGCGTGATGATCGAGCCGTTGATTCCGCGCCGCCGCGGCAACAGTGACGAAAGTCTGGCGTCGTTCGTGACGCGCCGGCTCGGCCGCGAGGTGCTCGAACGGATCGCACAGCCACTCGCCGGCGGAATCTACACCGCCGACCCCGAGCGGCTCAGCCTGTACGCCACGCTGCCACGCTTCGCCGATATGGAAGCGCGCCATGGCAGCGTAATCCGCGGACTGCGTGCGGCAGCGCGCGCGCACGACGCCAAATTCGGCAGATCCGACAGATCCGGCGCATCAAGCGGCACCAGCGGTGCGCGATGGAGCCTGTTCGCGAGCCTGCGCGGCGGAATCAGCACGCTGGTCGACGCGCTCGCGCAAAGGCTCGGCGAAACCGTGCGGCGCGATGCCGAGGTTGTGGCGCTCGAGCGTATCGGCGGCGGCGCTACGGAACGTAAGCCGCGATGGCGTGTCGTGATGGCTGACGGCTCCGCTCTGGAAGCCGACGCGGTGATTTGCGCGCTGCCGGCTTATCGCGCGGCGCCGCTTTTCGAGCGTGACGCGCCGGCACTGGCGCGCGCGCTCGGGACCATCGGCTACGCGTCGGCGGCGGTGGTCAACCTCGCATACCGCGAAAGCGATTTTCCGCGCGCGCCGCGAAGTTTCGGTTTCGTGGTGCCCGCGATCGAACGGCGCAGGATCATCGCCGGCAGCTTCACCAGCCTGAAGTTCGCCGGCCGCGCGCCGGCCGGAACGATCCTGGTGCGCGCGATTCGTCGGCGGCGCGATGCAGAGCGAGTTGATGGCGCTCGACGACGCCGCGATGGCCGCGGTCGTGCGCGAAGAGTTCCAGGCGTTGCTCGGCGTCGACACCGCGCCGCTGTGGGCGCAGGTCAACCGATGGCCCGACTCGATGCCGCAGTATGCCGTGGGACATCATGGCCGCGTGGCCGAAATCGAGGCGCGCCGCGGCCGCGTTGCCGGGGCTCGAGCTTGCCGGCGCGGCGCTGCGCGGCGTGGGAATTCCCGACTGCGTGCTCAGCGGCGAGCGCGCGGCCCAGGCGGTGTTTGCCGATCTCAGCAGCGGCGGCCGCGGCGGCGCCCGGAGCGTCTCCAAAAGCATTCCCAGGAACATCCCCAGGAGCCTCCCGATGAATTCCGGCGGCGCCGCCGCCGCGTGGCCGCGAGTCATCGCGCACGCCGACATGGACGCCTTTTACGCCTCGGTCGAGCAGCTCGACAATCCGGCGCTGCGCGGCCTGCCGGTGATCGTCGGCGGACGCAGCCGGCGCGGCGTGGTGACCTCGGCTTCTTATGAGGCGCGCCGTTTCGGAGTGCGCTCGGCGATGCCGGCTCACGAAGCGCATCGGCTCTGTCCGCAGGGCATCTTCGTGCCGGGGCGGATGGCGCGTTACGCGGAGGTCTCGCGTGCGGTGCGCGCGGCCTTCGACGAGTTCAGCCCCATCGTCGAGCCGCTCTCGCTCGATGAAGCCTTTCTCGATCTCACCGGAACGCATCGCCTGTTCGCCTCGCCGATGGAGGCCGGGCGCGCGCTCAAGCATCGCGTACGCGAGGCGACCGGCCTGGTGGTGTCGGTCGGAATCGCGCCGACCAAGATGGCGGCCAAAATCCTGAGCGACCTTTCCAAGCCCGACGGCCTGCGGATCGTCGAGCCGGACGAGCTGATGGATTTTCTCGGGCCGCTGCCGGTCGAGCGGCTATGGGGCGTCGGGCGGGTGACGCTCGAGCGGATGCATCAGGCGGGCATCGCGACGGTCGACGACCTCGCGCGCGCCGACGTCGCGCACCTGCATGCGATGTTCGGCGCGATGGGGCCGCATCTGCACGAACTCGCGCTGGGGCGCGACCCGCGCCCGGTCGTCGGCGACTACGAGCGCAAGTCCTATGGCGAGGAGAGCACGTTCGAGCACGACCTCGCGCTCGAATCGCTGGAGCTGGCGCGCGTGCTGATCGCGCATTCCGACGCGCTCGGGCGGCGGCTCCGCGCCGACCGCGTGCGCGCGCGCACGGTGACGCTCAAGCTCAAGCTCGCGCGGCCGCTTGGGCAGGGCCGCTATCCGATCGTGACCCGCAGCCAGTCGCTGGAGGCTCCGACCGACGACGGCGTCGAAGTGGCGCGCGTCGCGCGGGCGCTGATCGCGCGCGTGCGCGAACGTGAGCGGGTGCGCCTGGCCGGAGTGCAGGTGCATAACCTGGTGCGCGACGCGCAAGCCGCGGCAGCGCAACTGGCGCTGTTCGGCGAGGCACCGGCGCGCGAGGCGCGCCGCGACCGGCTCAACCGCGCGCTCGACAAGGTCGCCGCGCGCTTCGGCGAAGAGGCGGTCACGCGCGGGCTCGCCCATGCCGAGCGCGCCGCGCCCACCCGCCGTATCAAGTGATTCACCCCTCGCTCAGGTGGGACATGCCTCGAGTTGCTCCAGAAACAGCGCATAGCAGTCGCGGTTGGCCGTCGCGCCCATGAAATTGTCGATATGGCCGTAGCCCGGCGTTACGTGGCGGCGGTAGAGCTTGGGGTCGTTGACGCTCTGCAGCCACTGGAACGTGCGTTCGGTCGAGACCGGCAGGTAGCACTGGTTGAGCTCGCCGGAGACGAACGTTATCGGGATGCGCAGGTGCTCGGGTCGTACGTAGCTCGGCGGCTCGGCGCTGCCATAGCGGCGCAGGTTCTCGTCCGCGCCGTAATCGAATTTCGCCGCCGTGCCGCGCTTGACGATCTGCGCCAGATGGCGAAAGGCGGTCATGTTGCATGCGCCGAACTGCTCGTTCAGCCGATCGTGAGTTGCGGCGTTGAGGCGCTCGTGCCGGTAGAGATGGCCGTACATGAAGGTGATGCGGTGGCATACGGTGCTGTTGCATTCGTGGTTGGTGAGGTCGACCACCGCGCCGAACATCTTCTGGAATATCGGATGGCGCGGATCTTCGGTGGCGGAGAGATAGTCCACGCCGAGGTCCGCGAACGCGTCGCCCAGGTTGAGCATGCACTTTATTTCGGTGGCCGGCGGCGCCGCGTAGTGCAGCGCGATCTGCGAGCACGAGACGCATCGCACCTCCGGCAGATAGCCCGCCGCCAGCGCCATGAAGAACGCGCTCGCGCCCGCGCAGTGGACCACCGCCTGCACCGACTCCGCGCGCGTGTGCTCGCGGATGAAAGCGATCGCGGCCGGAAAATCGTTCTCCGCCGCCTGGTCGAGCGTGAACTGGCGCAGCGGCAACTGGATGCTCGCGCGCCAATCCAGCAGCCACGCGTCGTAGCCGTTTTTCACCAGGTACTGAATGAAATGTTCCTCGACCGTCGGCAGCAGGAACATCCCGCTCCACACGCCCGCGCCATGCACCACAATCACCGGGCCTTTGACGCCACCGCGGTAGCGAGCGAGCAGAAGGGCCACGCCGTCGGGAGTCGTGGTGGTGTAATTTTCAACTGCCGGCAGAGCCATCGTGCTTACCTCCGTGCGTCGTTTCGCAACCGATTCGTTCGCGCGCGCGCCATCGAGCTATGGTGAGAGCCGCGGCCGCACAAACACGTCCCACAACGTGCCCATGAACATCCGCCCGAACTGCGCGAGCGCCGCCGCCTTGCGCACAGGGTCGTCGGTGCCCGAAACCGTGAAGGTGCCGAGCTGTTGCATGAAGTCGGCGACCAGGATGTGCAGGATGCCGCATGCCAACACCTGACCCGTGCGGTCGTGTCCGGCGCGGATCACCGTGTACAACGTCGAGGTCGCGCCCCACACGTCGAAGCGCCCGTCGTCGCGCACTTGCTTGAAGCCGTCGAGCAGATAAGGCTGGCCGTCGGCGCCGGTAAACGGCAGCGCGTAGAGCATCCGGCGGTCGTACATGCGGCCGGTCTCGACGAAGAGGTTGAAGATGCCGTTGCTGACCGGCACGCCGGCGGGGCCGGTGAAACCGTCGACTCGCACGGTGCCATTGGCGATTCCCGGATGCTCGGCGTCGGCCAGGAACTGGTCGAGGTTGGGCATCGTGATCGTCAGCGTGAACTCCATGTAAGTGTTGGCCTGCTGGCCGGCGCGCTCGGCCTCGACGTAGGCGGCGATTTCCTCCTGGGCGGCGGGCGCGGCGCCCTTTTGCAGAAAACCCTTCATGGTTTCTGTGAAGCTCAGTCCTACGACAGCGGTTTGCGGCGCCATAACTCCTCCTGCGGCGGGATCAAATCCCGGCTAATGGGTCTGCGATTGACCGTGCGCTCGCGGCCTCGGGTGCGCGCCAGGCGGCATTGCCGGTGAGCGTGCGAATCGCGGCCTCGACGTTGCGCTCGGCCACCGCGGCGATGGTATGCGAGGGATTGACGCCGGTCGCCGCGGGCAGCGCGCCGCCGTCGAGCACGTAGAGCCCCGGGTAGCCGAAGACTTCGCCGCTCGCGCCGATGACGCCCTGTCCTTCATCATCCGCCATCACGCAGCCGCCGAGGTTGTGTACCGAGACCGGACGATGGAGCCGCTGCCACAGCGGGTTGAACGCGACCGCGCCGCCCATCGCGTTGGCCACGTCGGTGCTAAACTGCTCTTCGGCGCTGTAGAGCGGCAGGTTCGAGGCGACGTCCCAGCTCACCTTGAGCGTTCGCGTAAGCGGGTCGAGCGCGAGCACGCCGTTGGCGCGGTCGCGGCCCATCGCGAGAAACACGGCCGTATCGTCATGCGACGGAGCGCTGGAGCCGACATGACCGCGAGCGGCAGTGCGAATCGCCGCGGTCAGCGCGTCGTTGGAAAGATCGATCACACCCTTGAGCCATCCGCCCTTGGGGTTGAGCACCTGGAGCAAGCCGGCAATCTCTTTGGGATAGCCGCCCTCCTCGAAGATGAACCACACGCGGTTGGCGCCGACGCCGCGGTCGTAGACGATGCCAGTGGTAATCGTGGGGCCGTTGGTGGGTACGAACGGCGTCGCGGTATCGAATGCGAATGCGAGAAAGTCGCCGTTGCCCGAATAGCGCTCACCCAGTCGCGCGCTCAGGGCAGGCAGCGTGCCGAATTCGTCGCGGCATCGAAGCAAAAGCTCGGTCGAGTTGACCGCGCCCGCACACAGAAAGACGGTGCGCGCCGCAATCGCGGTTTCGGCGCCGCCGGCGGCGTGATTTTTGAACGTGACCTTGTAGCCTGCACCGTCGCGCTCGATACGAACGACCTCGCATCGCGGTGCGACGTCGGCGCCGTGTTGCTCGGCTAACGCGAGGTAGTTGAGATCGAGCGTATTCTTGGCCAGCACGTTGCATCCGATGTCGCATTCACCGCAATAGGTGCATCCGCTCTGCTCGACGCCGAACTTGTTGCGATGCTTTTCGCCGGGCGTGGAAAAATCGACCGCGATATTCGGGTAACAGAACTGCGCCTCGTGCCCCAGGCGGCCGGCCACCTGTTTCATCCACTCGGCCTTGGGCGGAATCCCGAGATGGCTGGAGGCTGTGATGGGCGCGATGTCGAGCATGTAGGCGACGAGATCGTAGTAGGGATCGAGCGCGGCGCGGCTGTAACCGGCGGGCCATCCGCTCTGGAAGAGGTCGGCGGGCGGGCGCAGATGAACGTTGGCGTAGATGAGCGAGCCGCCACCCCATCCGGCCCCTTGCACGACCGTCATCTCGCCGAAGGGCCGGACGTCGAACAGGCCGCCGCCCGTCGCCCACAGCCATCCGTTGGCTGGATCGTTCCAGTCGCGCGGGAATTCGCCGCGTCCGTAGCGCCGTCCGCGCTCGAGAATCGCGACGCTGAGCTTGGCCTGCGCCAGACGGCATCCGGCGACCGCGCCGCCGAAGCCGCTGCCGATAACGACCGCGTCGTAACTCGATCGCATCGTTTCCCCCTTTTGCTTTCCGAACCGCGCCGTCGCCAGATCAACCGCTCATTTTGCCTGCGCCGCTCATCTTGCTCCCGGTACACTCTCTTGAAGGCCATCTTGCCACGGTGCCCGCGATGAAGCATCAGGCGCGGGTCCGTTGCGGCACCTTGGAATGACCTTTAGACTCGAAACCGGGCTTGGGCTTCGGGTTTGCAAAGCCCCCGGCGTCGGTGGAGTCTGAACCAGGGTTCAGAATGAAGATTACGACTGAGAGCGTTGGCGGCGATTGGAACTGGCCGTGCTGATATTTCTAGTCCACATTCGCGATCCCCAATTCTACGCCGTGCCGGCGGCAGAGCGCGCGAAAAACGGGAATATCCGCGTGATGGGCTTCCCGCCGATCGGAATCATGTCGCTTGCCTCCGTACTCAAGCGCGCCGGGCATGAATGCAGGATGTTCGATCAGGCCAATCCAGAGACGCCGCCTCAAGTCATCATCGATGAAATCCGCAGGTGTCGTCCCCAACTGGTCGGGCTAAGCTTTCTCAGCACGACAAGTTATCCCTATGCCAAGATTCTCGCTCGTCAGATCCGCGCCGTAGATTCCAGGGTGAAACTTGCCTTCGGCGGCGTGTTCGCGACCCTCAACGCTTCCCTGGTGAAACTGCAATGCCCGGAGGTGGATTTTGTCTGCCGCGGCGACGGCGAGCAGCTCATTCTCGACCTGCTCGAACAGATCGAGGATCCCGTCGCGGTCGCGGGCCTCACCTGGGCACGTGACGGCAAGGTCGTGAACAATCCGAACGGCGCCGCCGAGCGCAACCTCGACCAATGGCCGTTTCCCGACCGCGAAAGCCTCCCCTTGGATTTCATCGAGTCGATGCCCCTGGATGTGCCGGCGGTCCTTTCGATGGAACGTTTCACCACGATGCAGACCTCGCGCGGATGCCCGTGGCCGTGCGTCTTTTGCGACATTCCGATCTTCAACCAAGGCAAATGGCGTTCGCGCAGTCCCGCGCACGTGGTCGCGGAATTCAAGCATTTGCAGGAGCAGGGCTACGGCTCGGTGTACTTCGTCGACGATCATTTCTTATTGCAGCCCAAGCGGATTGAAGCGATATGCAAAGGAATCGTCGATAGCGGCGTGACTATCCAGTGGGGTTGCGAGGGCCGCGTCGATTCGGTTGCCCAGCATCTGTTCCCGGCGATGGCGAAGGCCAATTGCCGCACCATCATGTTCGGGGTCGAGAGCGGCAGCCAGAAGGTCCTCGACCGGCTCAAGAAAGAACAGACCCTCGAAGAGGTGGAGACCGCGGTCACCAACGCGAAGCAGGCCGGCATCGAGATCGTACACGGCTTCTTCGTGGTCGGGAATCCCGACGAAACCGTATCCGACCTGAGGGCGACCTTCGATTTCGCGTCGAGGCTCCGGCTCGACACCTTCGCCTTCAACCGCTTGTGCGTCTATCGTGGCACGCCTTTATGGCAGGAATACATCGACCGCAAACTGGTTGACGACGCCACGGATTGGTTCAAATATTTCAAGTGTTCTGAGATCGACCCGACCTGCCTGCCAGGTGAAGTGATCAACCAGGAGCGCACCGCAGGATTCCGCCGGTTGTTCATTTACAAACTGACTCACTATCCGCTCCAGACCATACGGCTCCTGCGCCGGTTCATGCGCTTCATGCCGATTCGCGACGTCATTCACCTGATCGTCAAGCCTTTCCTCGGCAAGCGGCGTGGTCCCACGCGCGCCGAGACGGTTTCGCGTGCGATCGAACATTCGGAGCACAAGGACTCGGCGGCGGCCTTCACCCGGGTATCAGACGCCCAACTCGGTCATGCATCGCCCGCGTCGAAAAACGAAGTGCCCGACCCGCTCCGCGCTTCCGGCTCGTAGTGCGCCGGATTTCCGCTAATGTTATGTCCCGCAGCCAGTAACGGCTGTCATTCCGAGATTGGTCGATAAGGCGCGGGCGCATTTGACGGCGCCGGGCATATTTGACGGCGCGGGGCGCGGCGGCATAATGCTAGGTCCAGCTTTTATTCGGGGAAGAGGCTAGTTCCCGTCATGGCGGCTGAGACGCTTTTCGAAAAAATCTGGCAGAGCCACGTGGTTCGCGAGCAACCTGGCGAACCCGCCCTGCTCTATATCGATCTGCACCTGGTGCACGAAGTGACGTCGCCGCAGGCCTTCGAGGCCCTGCGCAACAGCGGACGCAAGGTGCGCGCGCTCGACCGCACCTTCGGCACCCAGGATCACAACGTTCCGACCACCGACCGCACCAAGCCGATCGCCGATCCCGATTCGGCGGCGCAGATCGAAATGATGCGCAGCAACTGCCGCGAGTTCGGCGTGCGCCTGTTCGACCTCGGCGCGCCCGAGCAGGGCATCGTGCACGTCATCGGACCCGAGTTGGGCCTCACCCAGCCCGGGATGACCATCGTGTGCGGCGACAGCCATACCGCCACCCACGGCGCGTTCGGCTCGCTGGCTTTCGGCGTCGGCACCAGCGAGGTCGAGCACGTGCTCGCCACGCAATGCCTGTGGCAGGCCAAGCCGAAGACGCTGGAGATTCGCGTCGACGGGCGGCTCAAACCCGGCGTGACCGCCAAGGATTTGATCCTCGGCATTATCGGACGCATCACGACCGACGGCGGCACCGGACACGTCATCGAGTACCGCGGCGAGGCGATCGAGGCGCTCTCGATGGAAGAGCGGATGACCGTCAGCAACATGTCGATCGAGGCGGGCGCGCGCGCCGGAATGATCGCGGCGGACGCCAAGACCGTCGAGTATCTGCGCGGGCGGCGCTTCGTCGCGACGGGTGCGGACTTCGATCGGGCGGCCGAGCGCTGGCTGAAATTTCGCACCGACGACGGCGCGCGCTTCGACCAGAGCATCACGTTCGACGCGGCGGCCTTTGCGCCCGCAGGTTACCTGGGGAACAAATCCCGGGATGGTGGTCGAGGTCACCGGCAAGGTGCCCGACCCTGCCAGCCTCAAGAGCGCGGCGGAGCGCCAGGCGGTCGAGCGCGCACTGGAATACATGGGACTGCAGCCGGGAACGGCGATCCAGGACATCCGCGTCGACCGCGTTTTCATCGGCTCGTGCACCAACTCACGTATCGGCGACCTGCGCGCGGCGGCCGACATCGTGCGCGGACGCAAGGTCGCCAAGGGCGTGCACGCGATGGTGGTGCCGGGATCGCAGCAGGTCAAAGCCGAGGCCGAAAAGCTCGGACTCGATCGCGTTTTCGTGGAGGCGGGCTTCGAGTGGCGCGAATCCGGATGCAGCATGTGCCTGGGGATGAACCCCGACATCCTCAAGCCGGGCGAGCGCTGCGCGAGCACCTCGAACCGCAACTTCGAGGGACGCCAGGGCAAGGGCGGACGCACGCATCTGGTGAGTCCCGTGATGGCGGCGGCGGCCGCGGTAACCGGGCACTTCGTCGACGTGCGCGAATGGCCGGCGCACTAGCCGCGTCGCGCATACACACAATGCGCGCGTTTGGCGGGCCTCTGATTTATGTTATTCAACCGGCTCCGGCGGATAGTGCTCAGCTTCACTGCTTAGCTGCACGCCGGCGCCGATAGCTTTTTTTCGAGGGTGAGAGCGCGATGCAACCGTTCAAGAATTTCACCGGCCTGGTCGCTCCGATGGATCGTTCCAACGTCGACACCGACCAGGTAATTCCCAAGCAGTTCTTAAAAGCCGTGGTGCGCAGCGGCCTGGGCAAGGGGCTCTTCTTCGATTGGCGCAATCAGCCCGACAAGGGTTACGTGCTCGACCAGCCGCGCTTCAAGGGCGCGTCGATCCTGGTCGCGCGGGCCAACTTCGGATGCGGCAGTTCGCGCGAGCACGCGGTGTGGGCGCTCACCGACTTCGGCTTCAAGGCGGCGATCGCGACCTCCTTCGCCGACATCTTCCGCAACAACTCGCTCAAGAACGGCTTCCTGCCGATTATCCTCAAGCCCGAAGAGGTCGACGCCGTCTTCGCGGCCATCAAGCAGCATGACGGATACGAATTGACCATCGACCTTCCCGCACAAACGGTCTCGGACAAGTTCGGATGGTCGGCGCACTTCGATATCGATCCGTTCCCCAAGAAATGTTTTCTCGAGGGGCTCGACGACGTGGCGCTGACGCTGACCCACGACAAAGAGATCGCGGCCTACGAGAAAAGCCATCCGGCGCCCTATCGGCTGTAGCCTTGTTACCGCGTCCGCGCGACCCCGAATCGCCGCGGCTGATATAATCGCGCCGTGACTGCGCGCACGCTGACGGTCGATTCGGCGCCCGGGCGGATGCGGCTTGACGTTTTCGTCGCCGCCGAGCTCGGCGCGGAATTTTCCCGCTCGCAGGCCGCGCGCATGATCAAGGGCTGGGCTGGTGCGGTTGAACGGCGCGCCCGCGCGCGCCGCCGACGCCGTCCGCGCCGGCGACACGGTCGAAATCCAGAATCCCTCCGCCATGGCGGGAGCGGCAGCGTCGCCCGATCAGACAGACACTGCTGCGAATGCACCTCCGGACGCGCCCGCAATCGAAGTGCTCTATGCCGACGACGAGATCGTGGTCGTCAACAAGCCGGCCGGCATGACCGTCCATCCCGCACCCGGGCATCCCGGCGGCACGCTGGTCGACGCGTTGCTCGCGCGCTTTCCCGAGATGGCGGCGATGGCTGAGCCGGGCGGCGTGATGCGCCCGGGAATCGTCCATCGGCTGGACAAGGACACGTCGGGCGTGATGGTGGTCGCGCGGACGCCGTTTGCGCGGATGGAGCTGGCGCGCCAGTTCAAGGAGCGCACGGTGAGCAAGATCTATCTCGCGGTGGTGCGCGGATTGGTCGGGCGCGAGCGCTTTTCGATTGCGCGCCCGGTGGGACGCCATCCGGTCGAGCGCAAGCGGATGTCGGTGAATTCACGCCACGGCCGCGAGGCGGTGAGCGAGGTTTGCGTGCTCGCGCGGATGCCGGCGGCGGGCGCCGACGCGACGCTCGTCGGAGTGCGGCCGCTGACCGGCCGCACCCATCAGATTCGCGTACACCTGGCTTCGATCGGGCATCCATGCCTTGGCGATCCGCTCTATGGCGGCCGCCAGGTCAAAAGTTCGCGGACGCGACATTCTCGCACGCGACATCTTCGTTTGAGCGCCAGGCGCTGCATGCGCTGGCGCTGCGGCTGAGCCATCCGCGCACCGCCGCGGCGCTCGAATTTGTCGCGCCGCCGCCCGACGATTTTGTCGGCATTTCCTCGCGGCGCGGGGCGTCGCGGCGGGACGCGCGGAGCTGAAGCGCTGGATCGAACTTGCCGAGTCTGCCGAGTTTGTCGAACCTGCTTCCCGTCCGCTCGGAGAGCGGACGGGGAAGCGGACTAGGAAGCGGCCCGTTGACAGCCCAAAGAGGCTCAGATAGCTTCGATACAAGGACCTGCGCATTGAGCCGAGGCAGGCCAGACTCCGGATCGCCCGCAGCCGCCAAGTGACCCGCCGAAGATTGGGCGTCGCCTCCCCATCGCGACCAAGTGCCTCAATCCATTTGATCGGCTTGGGAAGAACCGGTTCAAGGTTTCGTTCGGGGTCATAGTACGCGCGACGGTCTCTCACGGGCAGCGTTGGGGACTGCGTTAAGGGATCGGCAGCATCAGATTCCGTCACTTCTCAGCCGGATTGGAGTCAGTAATTTTGCGGACAAGGCATATGGGCAAGGGCAGGGGGGGTAGAGGCGAGGCTCAGGGCCAGGGCGACGAGATTCGCAACGGCCCCAACGCCGCGCACACGCGTCACATGCAGCCGGCGGCAGCGGCGCGGGCCCGGCGAGGCCAACGGCGCGCGCCGAGCACGACGAGCGCGCGCGGCGAAGCGACGCAGCGATGACGCCCGAGGGCGGCGCCGATCGCTATCGGGCCAGCAGCTCGCAGGCGCTGAGCGCATCCGAGCGCCACGTGGGCGGGATCGTCAGCGACGGCGGCGCGCTCAATCTCAAGGTGCTCAAGGCCGCCAAGATAACCGAGCTGGCGCAGATCGCGCGCGAGTACAACATCGACGGCGCGACCAACATGCGCAAGCAGGAGATGATCTTCTCCGTCCTGCAGGCGCAGGCCTCGCGCAACGGCTCGATCCTGGGCGAAGGCGTGCTGGAGATTCTGCCCGACGGCTTCGGCTTCCTGCGCGCGCCCGACTACAACTATCTGCCGGGGCCCGACGACATCTACATCTCGCCCAGCCAAATTCGGAAGTTCAACCTGCGCACCGGCGACATCGTTTCGGGCCTGATTCGCCCGCCCAAGGAGGGCGAGCGTTACTTCGCGCTGCTGAAGGTCGAATCGATCAACTTCGAGGAGCCCGAGAAGGCGCGCGACAAGATCCTGTTCGACAACCTGACGCCGCTCTATCCGCAGGAGCGGATCAAGCTCGAGTACGACCACGAAGACTACACCACCCGCATCATCGATTTGATCGCGCCGATCGGCAAAGGCCAGCGCGGCCTCATCGTGGCGGCGCCGTTCACCGGCAAGACCATGATGCTGCAGGCGATCGCCAAGGCGATCGCGCACAACCATCCGGAAATCGTCCTGATCGTGCTGCTGGTCGACGAACGCCCCGAAGAAGTCACCGACATGCTGCGTTCGGTGCAGGGCGAGGTCGTCAGCTCGACCTTCGACGAGCCCGCGACGCGCCACGTGCAGGTGGCCGAGATGGTGATCGAGAAGGCGCGCCGGCTGGTCGAGCATGGGCGCGACGTGGTGATCCTGCTGGATTCGATCACCCGCCTCGCCCGCGCCTACAACACGGTGGTGCCGCCCTCGGGCAAGATTCTCTCGGGCGGCGTCGATTCCAACGCGCTGCACAAGCCCAAGAAGTTCTTCGGCGCGGCGCGCAACACCGAGGACGGCGGCTCGCTGACCATCATCGCCACCGCCCTGGTCGACACCGGCAGCCGCATGGACGAGGTCATCTTCGAGGAGTTCAAGGGCACCGGTAACCAGCAGATCGGCCTTGACCGGCGCCTGCTGGAAAAGCGCATCTTCCCGACTATCGACATCCAGCGCTCCTCGACCCGCAAAGAGGAGCTGCTGCTGCCGCGCAGCACGCTCAACCGGGTGTGGATCCTGCGCAAGCTGCTCTCGCAGCTCAACGCGGTCGAGGCGATGGAGTTCCTGCTGGACAAGATGCAGGGCTCGAAAACCAACGAAGAATTCCTCGAATCGATGAACGGCTAGAGGGCGCGCGCTAGGAACTGCCCGCGCGGCTTGATAATTAATAGTGTCGTCCGCCGCGCCGGAGGGGCGGGACGGACGCTTAAGAGGACTTATGACCGAAATCAGCATGAAACAGCTTCTGGAAGCCGGAGTCCACTTCGGCCACCAGACCAGCCGCTGGAATCCGAAGATGAAGCCTTACATCTTCGGCGCCCGCAACGGCATCTACATCATCGACCTCCAGCAGACCGTGCGGATGTTCCGCGAGGCCTACGACTTCGTGCGCGATCTCGCCGCCCAGGGCGGCACGATGCTCTTCGTCGGCACCAAGAAGCAGGCCCAGGACATCGTGCGCGAAGAGGCCGACCGCTGCGGGATGTTCTACGTGAACAACCGCTGGCTGGGCGGGATGCTGACCAATTTCCAGACCATCCGGCAGTCGATCGAGCGGCTCAAGAAGCTCGAAGAGATAATGGCCGATCCCGAGATGATCCAGGCGCTCACCAAGAAGGAGATGAGCGAGAACGCCCACGAGCACGACAAGCTGATGGGCACGCTGGCCGGGATCAAGAACATGCGCAAGCTGCCCGACGCGCTGTGGGTGATCGACACCAAGAAAGAGGACATCGCGGTGGCCGAGGCCAAGCGGCTCGGCATCCCGGTGGTGGCCGTGGTCGACACCAACTGCGACCCCGACCTCATCGCCTACCGCATCCCGGGCAACGACGACGCGATTCGCGCGATCAAGCTATTCAGCGCGGCGATGGCCGACGCGGTGCTCGAGGGCAAACGGATCGCCGAGGAGCGGCAAAAGGGCGAGCAGGACTTGAGCGCGAGCGCCGACGACGGCGCAGCAGCCCCGAGCCGCCGAGCCAGAGCGTCTAGAGAGCCAGGCGTCCAGGAAGTTTTTTACGGCACGCCGGTCGCGTCGATAGAGCGGCCGGCGAAGCTAAAGTTTCACTCGAGCGGACAAGAACCTACAGAGAAGAGCCTACAGACAAAAATCTACGAATGGACATCAACGCAAATGTCGTCAGAGAACTGCGCGAAAAAACCGGCGCCGGCGTAATGGATTGCAAGAAGGCGCTGGCGGAGGCCAGCGGCGACCTGGAAAAGGCCGTCGTATGGCTGCGCGAGCGCGGTATCGCGCAGGCCGCCAAGCGCTCGGGCAAGCTCGCCTCGGAAGGCTCGGTCGGATCCTACATCCATGCCGGCGGCAAGCTCGGCGTGCTGGTCGAGGTCAACTGCGAGAGCGACTTCGTGGCCAAGACACCCGAATTCCAGGCCCTGGTCAAGGAGATCGCGATGCAGATCGCGGCGGCCAATCCGCGCTGCGTCAGCCGCGAGGACGTGCCCGCCGAAGTGATCGAGCAGGAGCGCCAGATTTACGCCTCGCAGTCGGCGGACAAGCCCGAAGCGGTGATCAAGAAAATCGTCGACGGCAAGCTGGAAAAGTTCTACCGCGACATCTGCCTCAACGAGCAGGCCTGGGTGCGCGATCCCAACCGCACCATCACGGACTTGCTGGGCGAATACGTAGCCAAGCTGGGCGAGAAGATCGAAGTCCGCCGCTTCGTCCGCTTCCAGCTCGGCGAATCGCGCGACGGCAACGCGGCCGCCGGCGCGTAGTCGACCGCGCGCGGGGGGAGACGAAAGCAATGAGCGAGGCGGAAGGCGGCGCGGCGCACAAGCCCCGCTTCCAGCGCGTGATGCTCAAGCTCTCTGGGCAGGCGCTGGCGCCGGCCCAGGGCACCGGTATCGACCTCGATACGCTCGCCGCGTTCGCCCACGAAATCAAGGAAGTAGCCGCCCTCGGCGTGCAACTCGCGATGGTTATCGGGGCGGGCAATATCCTGCGCGGCAGCGAATACGAGGCGCGCGGCATGGACCGCTCGAGCGCCGACCAGATGGGCATGCTGGGCACCGTGATCAACGCGCTCGCGTTCCAGGACGCCCTGGAGCGGGCCGGCGTGACGACCCGGGTGCTCTCGGCAATCGCGATGCAGGCGGTGTGCGAGCCGTACATCCGCCGGCGCGCGGTGCGCCACCTCGAGAAGGGCCGGGTGGTGATTTTCGCCGCCGGCACCGGCAATCCCTACTTCACCACCGACACCGCGGCGAGCCTGCGCGCGCTGGAAATCGGCGCCGAGGTCATCCTCAAGGCGAGCCATCACGTCGACGGCGTTTACGATCGCGATCCGCTGCGCGAACCCGGGGCCAAGCGCTTTGACCGCCTGACCTACCTCGAGGTACTCGAACGCAACCTCAAGGTGATGGACTCGACGGCGATCTCGATGTGCAAGGACAACAACCTGCCGATCGTCGTTTTCAATCTGCGTCAGACGGGTAATATAAGAAGGGCCGTGATGGGTGAACCGATCGGCACGTGGGTGGAAAGTGGCCGCTGACGAGAAACAGGAAGACGTGATCGAGATGGCGCGGATGGAGATGGAGGAGGCGGTCGGCGCCTTCCGCCATGAACTCGGCCGCGTGCGCACCGGGCGCGCCTCGACCGCGCTGCTCGAGGGTCTGCACGTCAACTACTACGGCGCCCGCACCCCGCTGCGCCAGCTTGCCGGGCTGGCCGCTCCCGAGCCGCGTCTGCTGGTGGTCACGCCCTACGACAAGGGCGCGCTGCACGAGATCGAAAAGGCCATCCAGACCTCCGACCTCGGCCTGACTCCGATAAACGACGGCAAGATCATCCGCGTGCCGATTCCCGAGCTGACCGAACAGCGGCGCAAGGAACTGGTACGCCACGTGCACAAGACCGCCGAGGAGTTCCGGGTCTCGGTCCGTAACCATCGGCGCGACGCCAACGAAAAGCTCAAAAAAATGCACAAGGACAAGAAGCTCGATGACGACACGCTGCGCGCGGCCGAGGCCAAGGTCCAGCAGCATACCACCGAGCACATCGAGAAAATCGACAAGGTGCTGGCGGCCAAGGAAGCCGAGATAATGGAGGTCTGAACGGCCCGCAAGGCGTCCCGCGCAAGCGGGATGCGCGCGGCGGCCTATCCAGCTCGTGGCTTCTTCACTCCCACTGGACGAATTTCCCGGTCTCTCGCTCGAGCCGGAGCGGCTGCCGCGCCACGTCGCGATCGTGATGGACGGCAACGGGCGATGGGCGCGCCAGCATGGGCTTTCGCGTCCGGAGGGCCATCGCCGCGGCAAGGACTCGGTACGCGCGGTGGTCGAAGCCGCGCGCGAGATCGGCATCCCCTACCTCACCCTGTTCGTCTTCTCCAATGAGAACTGGCAAAGGCCGGGCACCGAGGTGCGCTTCCTGATGGACCTGTTCCATCGCTACCTCAGCACCGAGACCAAGCGCCTGATGAAACGCGACATCAAGGTGGTGGCGCTGGGCGACCTCGAACGCCTGCCGCTGCCGGTCAGGCGCGCGCTTGACTCGATAGATCGCCGCGACCGCCGGAAACCGCTCGATGACGGTCGCGCTGGCGCTCTCCTACGGCGGCCGTCAGGATGTAACTGTCGCCGCCCGCCGAATCGCCGAGGAAGTTGCCGCGGGACGCTTGCGCCCCGAGGAAGTCGACGAGCAGGCCGTCGCGAGCCGGCTCGCCAGCGCCGACCTGCCCGACCCCGACCTGCTGATCCGCACCTCGGGCGAACTCCGGATATCGAACTTCTTCCTGTACCAGCTCGCTTACACCGAACTCTATTTCACCAACACGTTATGGCCCGACTTCCGCGAGCGCGAGTTCCTCCACGCGCTGGCGGCCTATCAGCTTCGCGAGCGCCGCTTCGGCGCGGTCGATACCGGCGCCGCCAACCACCGACTGCGTGCTGCGAACTAGGGTCTGGACCGCGCTGGTCGCGCTGCCCGCGCTGCTGGCGGTGGTGCTGTTCGCGCCCGCGCCGTGGTTCGCGGCGTTTGTGGCCGTGCTGACCGCGTGGGGGCTTTACGAAATAGGCGCGATGACGCGCGCGCGCACGGCTGGCGCCGATCGGCGCTTTGGTGGTGGCGGGTGGTGGATCGGCGATACTCCTGGCATGGGCGCCCGAGCATCTATGGTTCATCCCGCTCGGCGTCATTCTGGCGATGCTGACGCTGGTGGTGCGGGTGGGATCGAGCACGGCGAGCGCGGCAGCCCAATCGCCTGGTATAGGCCTGACGCTTTTGGGAGCGCTGTACGTGGGCGCGCTGTTTCCCTATTTTGCGCTCCTGCGCAACCGGCCGGGCGGCATCGCGGTGATCATCCTTATCCTGCTCCTCGTGATCGCCAGCGATACCGGGGCGTACTTCGTCGGCTCATGGATGGGCCGAACCAGGCTGGCTCCGCGGGTGAGCCCGAAAAAGACCGTGGAGGGAGCGATTGGCGGGCTCGCGCTATGCGTGCTGGCCGGATTGCTGCTGCGCCAGCCGCTGGTGCCGGGATGGAGCGTAGGCCAGACCGTGGCGCTTTCCGCGGCAATCGGGGTACTGGCGCAGTTGGGCGACCTTGCGGGCTCGGCGCTCAAGCGCAGTGCCGGGGTGAAGGATTCGGGATGGATTTTTCCGGGCCATGGCGGCTTGCTCGATCGGACATGCAGCATGGTTTTTGCCACGGTTTTCGACTTACTATTGGAGTCGATGAATATGGCTCGTCAGCCCAACCTCCTCGTCGAACAATCGAAAATTATGATCACCTCAATTCTCTCGGCCGTCATAATCTTCGCCGTTCTGATTATCGTGCACGAGACCGGCCATTTCCTGATGGCCAAGCGCTCGGGCGTGCGCGTGATCCGTTACTCGGTCGGCTATCCGCCGAAACTCTTCGGTATTCGCCGCGGCGAGACCGAGTATGCGTTCGGCGCGACGCCGCTGGGTGGCTACGTGCGGATGCTCGGCGATGAAGTCGCCGAAGAGCCCACGGCCGAGACGCTCGAGGGCTACGTGCAGCGAGCTGCAGCTCGACCTGCTCGAGGCGGCGCGCCATCACGGCACCGCCGCGTCACTGGGCACCGAGCCGGCGCAGATGCTGCTCGCCCTCGCGCATCGGCTCGCGGCCGGCGGTGAGTGCAAACTCGGCAGAGGCCGAGGCGATACTTGGCCGCGCGCTGCGGCCCGACGAAGCATTGCTGCTGGACGAGGTCGAACGCCGCGGCGCGGTTGACGAGGCCGTCAAGGCGCTGGTCGAGAGCCGCCCGCGGGCGCTCCTGGAGCGCTATCGCGCACAGGCCTTCCCGACCCAGAGCCTCGCCACCCGGATCAAGATCGTGCTGGCGGGGCCGCTGGCGAACATCCTGTTCGCGCCGGTGCTGATGGCGATTGTTTTCATGTACGGCGTGCCCTACGTGAAGCCGATACTGGGCGAGATCAAGCAGGGGATGCCGGCCTACTCGGCGGGCCTGCGCAAGGGCGACCAGATTCTGGCGGTCAACGGCAAAAGGTCGCAGAACTGGGCCGATCTCTCCGACGCGATCAAGGCGGGCAACGGCGCGCAGATCAAAATCGATTTCACGCGCCCCGCGCCGAACGCCTCGGCGGGCCAGATGTCGCTGCTGGTGACACCCAGGCGTGAAAAGGAAGATACCGGCTACGGCAACAAGGCTCCGGTCTGGATCATCGGAGTCCTGCCGCGCGGCGACGAGGGCGTGCGCCGCTATGGGCCGTTGGGGGCAATTCGCGAGAGCGTGGTGTCGACCGCCGAGCTGAGCGGACGGCTGGTGATGGGAATCGTGCTGATCATCAACGGCACGACGCCGGCGCGCCAGGCGCTGGGCGGTCCCATCATGATCGCCAAGATGGCGGGCAAAGAGGCCAAGCAGGGTTTCGCCGACGTCGCCGGCTTCACCGTGATGCTGAGCCTGGAACTGGGCATCATCAACCTGCTGCCGGTGCCGCTGCTCGACGGCGGTCATCTGTTCTTTTTCCTGATCGAAGGCGTGCGCCGCAAGCCGCTGCAGCTACGGCATCGCGAGTTTGCGATGCAGATCGGACTGCTGTTGCTGGTGGCGCTGATGACTTTCGTCATCGTTAATGACATCTCGCACATTATGCACAGTTGAAGCCGCACTGGCGTCCGGCGCTGAGGCCGGGCCGGTGCTGGGAATCGACACTGGAGGGCCGCGAGCCGACCTGGCGGTGGTAGCCGGCGGGCGGGTGCTGGCCGAAGCGTCGCACTCGGTCGCCTCGCATGGCGCCGAACTGCCCGAAGCGGTCGCAGCGCTGCTCGGACGGGCCGGACTTTCGATCGGTGAGCTCAAGGCTATCGCAATCGGAATCGGTCCGGGCTCGTTTACCGGCCTGCGCGTGGGACTGAGCTACGCCAAGGGCCTCAAGCTGGCGATCGGATGCGCGCTTTTGGGAATACCGAGCCTGGACACGCTTGCGCTGGCGGCGCTGGCTGAAAGCTCGGCCGCGCCGGGCCGGCTCATCTGCCCGGTGCTGGACGCTCGCAAGGGCGAGGTCTATGCTGCCCTTTACCGGACAAGTCGCGATGGGCTAGAAAAGTTATCGGATGACCTCGTGGTCACGCTCGAAAACCTGGCCCCACATCTTGGCACCGACGCATTGTTGGTCGGCGACGCAAAGGCCGAAGAGGCCTGCTCTTTGGCCGTGCGCGCGGGAGGCCGGGCAACGTGCCTGGAAATAACCGGGCTGCGGCCTGCGAGGTCGAGTCGTGGCGGCGCTGGGCGCCGCGCGGCTGGTGGCGGGGGAGGCGGATAACGCATTCGTCCTGGAACCGCTGTACGTGAGATCGGCGGAGGCGATTTTCAAGGCTGGTCCTCTAACCTCGGGAGTGAGGGTAAATGGAGCCGAAGGAAGAAGAACTCATCCATCAGTACGTGACCAACGACGAAGAACTGAAGGCGCTGTATGAGGAGCACGCGGAGCTCAAACGCCAGCTCGAATCGTTCCGGCTGAAGCACTACCTGACCGCCGAAGAGGAAATCGAAAAGAAAAGAATTCAGAAGCTGAAACTGGCCTCGAAGGATCGCATCATGGAGCTCCTTCATCGCCATCAGCAAGAGGCGCACTAGGCTCGCGGCGCGCGCCGGGCGCCCCGGGCCGTAACTCACAACCGATGCCAAGCCATACCATATCCGTCCTGGTCGAAAACGAGTTCGGCGTGCTCGCGCGCGTGGCGGGCCTGTTCTCCAGCCGCGGCTTCAATATCGAGTCCTTGACCGTCAACGAGGACCCGCTGGACCCCACCGTCTCGCGCATCGTGCTGGTGGCGACCGGCGACGACCAGACCCTCGAGCAGATCAACAAGCAGCTCAACAAGCTGGTCTGCGTGATCAAGGTCACCGACTTCAAGGACACCAGCACCATCGACCGCGAGATGGTGATGGTGAAGGTCTCGGTGGACGAGCGCACGCGGGCCGAGCTCGACTCGATCGTCGCCGCCTTTCGCGCCCACGTGGTCGACATCGGGCCGCGCGCGGTGACCGTCGAGGTGACCGGCGACGCCGACAAGATCAAGGCCTTTATCGAGCTGGTGCGCCCGCTCGGCATCAAGGAAATCGTGCGCTCGGGCAAGATCGCGATGGTCCGCGCGGTGCAGCACGAAACCAACCATCGCACTGCCGGCACGCGCGAGGCTGGCTAGCAGCAATATCCCGACGAATTTATCCCAGCGAATCTATCTCGACGAATCTACGCAGGAGAATCCCGCCATGCAGGTCCACTACGATCGCGATGCCGACCTAAGCCGGCTGCGCACTCACAAGATCGCCATTCTCGGCTTCGGCAGCCAGGGCCATGCCCATGCGCTCAACCTGCGCGACAGCGGGATGGACGTATGCGTAGGGCTCCGCAAGGACAGCCCGTCGTGGGAGAAGGCCGCCAAGCAGGGCCTGCCGGTCTTCGAAACCGCCGAGGCCGTGCGCCGCTCCGACATCGTGATGATGCTGGTGCCGGACGAGATGGGCTCCGAAATTTACGAGGCGGAAGTCGCCCCCCAGCTCACGCCGGGCAAGTACCTGGCCTTCGGCCACGGCTTCAATATCCATTTCAAGTTCATCAAGCCCGCCCCCGACATCAACGTTTTCATGATCGCGCCCAAGGGCCCCGGCCATCTCGTGCGATCCGAGTACGTCAAGGGACGCGGCGTGCCTTGCCTGCTGGCGGTCGAGCAGGATCCCTCGGGCGACACCAAGCAGATCGGGCTCGCGTATGGGTCGGCGATCGGCGGCGGGCGCGCGGCGATTATCGAAACCAGCTTTCGCGAAGAGACCGAGACCGACCTGTTCGGCGAGCAATCGGTGCTGTGCGGCGGACTGACCGAGCTGATCCGCAACGGCTTCGAAACCCTGGTCGCGGCCGGCTACGCGCCCGAGATGGCCTATTTCGAGTGCGTGCACGAGGTCAAGCTAATCGTCGACCTCATCTACGAGGGCGGCATCGCCAACATGCGCTACTCGATCAGTAACACCGCCGAGTACGGCGACATGACACGCGGCAAACGCGTGGTCGGCGCCGCCTCGCGCCAGGCGATGAAGGATCTGCTCGCCGACATCCAATCGGGCAAGTTCGCCAACGAATGGATCGCCGAGTACCGCGCCGGGCTGCCGCATTTCCGCGAGCTGCGCAAGGAAGCCGAGAAGCATCAGCTCGAAGACGTCGGGCGTAAGTTGCGCTCCTTCATGCCGTGGCTGGCCAGCGACCGCCTGGTCGACAAAGCCAAGAACTGAGACGCGGCCGGAGTCTGACGGATAGCGATGGCAATGCGGGCGGGCGATTTCGCCCGGCGCGTGGGTGGCACGATCGGAATCGCGGCCGAAGGCGTCACGCTTGCGTCCGCGGTGCTGATCGCCGGGGCGCTCGCGCTCGCGCTTGGATGGCACTGGGCGGGAGTCGCCGCGATCCTGTGCGGCCTCGCGATTGCCGCCTTCTTCCGCGACCCCGAGCGCTCGCCCGCCAACTCCTCTTCCGAGCGCGTGGTGCTCTCGGGCGCCGACGGCACCGTGAGCGACGTGGCGGAGATGCCGCTGCCCGATGGCGCGGCGGGCGAGACGCTACCATCGCGTGTCGGTCTTCATGTCGCCGCTCAACGTGCACGTCAACCGCGCGCCGGTCGGCGGCGAGATCATGAGCGTCCGCCACACGCCGGGCGCCTTCCATGCGGCCTTTCGCGACTACGCGAGCGAGCGCAACGAGCGCAACCTGATCGTGCTGAGCGACGCCCGCGGCCGGCAGCATGCGATGATGCAGATTGCGGGCTACCTGGCGCGGCGCATCGTATGCCGTCTCCATCCGCACGATATGGTGCGCTGTGGCGAGCGAATTGGCCTTATAATGTTCGGCAGCCGCGTCGACCATTTCATCCCGCCCGACTACCGGGTAGTGGTTAAAATCGGTGAGCGGGTGCGCGCCGGAGAGAGTATAATTGGGGAGTTGCTCCAATGAACCGGACTCAAAAAATTAACCCAAGCGCTCAGGCGCGGATGCGGCTTATCTCGGGCCGTTTGAAGGAACAGCAGCGGCGAGTGGTTGCGCCGCTGCGCCGCGGGGTATTCCTCGCGCCCGCGACCATCACCTCGCTCGGTCTGCTCTCAGGCTTTTTCGGCCTGGTCTCGGCGATCAATTCGCATTTCGAGCTCGCCGCCGTGATGATCCTGATCGCGTTCGTATGCGACGGGCTCGACGGCCGCGTGGCACGGCTCTCGCGTACCTCGAGCCAATTCGGAGTCGAGTACGACAGCCTCTCCGACGTAGTGGCCTTCGGCGTGGCGCCAGCAGGGATCGCGTACTGCTGGTCGCTGAGATTGCTCGGCGCTTGGGGCGTGGTGATCGCCGGGATGTTCGTGATTTGTGCGGCGCTGCGTCTTGCGCGCTTCAACGTGCAGACCGGCAGCACCGACAAGCGCCGATTCGCGGGTCTGCCGGTGCCCGGCGCGGCCGCGATGATCGCGGGCTGCGTGCTCGCCTACAGCTACTTCGAGCTCGAGTCGCCGCACGCTGCTGGTTATCGTGATGGCGCCGCTGACGGTGGTGCTCGCGAGCCTGATGATCTCGCGCGTGCCCTACCCCAGCTTCAAGACCATCAATCTCCGCCAGCGTGCGCCGGTCGAACTGGTGGCGGTGATGCTGCTGGCGCTGGCGTTTCTGTTCGCGATGCCGCAGTTCACGTTCTTCATGCTGGCGACCGCTTACGTCGTCTCGGGGCCGTACCTGCTCCTGCGCGGTGAACGATCACAAGCGCTCGCTCCGGTGCTGGGCCCGCTGGCCGACAGCCACGCCGCGCCGGCCGCAAATCCGCGCAAGGCTCGTTCCGCCGCCACCCCGGCCCGCGCCACCGGCGATTTGTCCGAGCATCAGCCGCCCCCGCAGATTCACTGAGTGCGGCAGCCAGTACGACGGACCGCTTGACTGTCCTTAAGAGCCCCGCCTACAATGAGCACGATGTCGCCGTGTCTGAACCTGCTGCTGGGACTGCTGCTTAGCCTGGGCCTTATTAAGGCCCTCGCCGGGAGCGTCGTGGTGCAGGCTTAAGGAAGCGACTTTAAAACCTGAACCAAACGCCCCGGGCGAGGGCCGCAAGGCCGCCCGGGGCGTTTTCTTTTTTGCCCACCGCGCGGCCTTGCGGCCTGTCCGGAACGGAACGCATGGAGGAGAGAGAGACGCCGATGGCCAAGAACATAACCGACATCCGGGACATCCTGCCCGACCCCAACTACGTCCGCATCTTCGACACCACGCTGCGCGACGGCGAACAATCGCCGGGCTGCACCATGAACGTCGAGGAGAAGCTCGCGATCGCGCGCCAGCTCGAGCGCCTGGGCGTCGATATCATCGAGGGCGGCTTCGCCGCCTCCTCGCCCGGCGATTTCGAGTCGGTCCATCGAATCGCCGAGACCGTCACCCGGCCGACCGTGGTCAGCCTCTCGCGCACCCGCGAGGAAGACGTCGACGCGGCGCTGCAAGCGGTCGACAAGGCCCGCAACCCCGGCATCCACATCTTCATCGCGACCTCCGACATCCACCTCAAGTACAAGCTCAACATGACGCGCGAGGACGTGCTGAGCGCCTCGACCTGGGCGGTCGCGCGGGCCAAGAAGCATCTGGACTATATCGAGTTCTCCTGCGAGGACGCCTCGCGCTCGGACTGGGACTTCATGGCCAAGATTTGCACCGAGGTGATCCGCGCCGGCGCCCGCATCATCAACCTGCCCGACACCACCGGCCACGCGATTCCCGAGGAGTTCGGCGAGATGTTCGCCTACATGCGGCGCAACGTCGAAGGCGCCGACCGCGTGATCTGGAGCGCACACTGCCATAACGACCTCGGCCTTGCGGTCGCCAACTCGCTGGCCGCGATCAAAAACGGCGTGCGCCAGGTCGAATGCACGATCAACGGTATCGGCGAGCGCGCCGGCAACACCTCGATGGAAGAGGTGGTGATGGCGCTGCGCACGCGTCAGGACCTGATGGAGGTGCGCACCGGGATCGACACGCGCCAGATTTACCCGGCCTCGCGCCTGCTCTCGCAGATCATCGGCCAGCCCGTGCCGCCCAACAAGCCCATCGTCGGCGATAACGCCTTCGCCCACGAGGCCGGCATCCATCAGGACGGCGTGCTCAAGTACAAGCTGACCTACGAAATCATGAAGCCCGAGGACATCGGGATTCCCTCCAACAAGCTGGTGCTGGGCAAGCATTCGGGCCGCCATGCGTTCGTCAATCGGCTTGAAGCGCTGGGCGTCGCCGCCGCCTCGATCGACGTCAACAAGGCCTTCGCCGCCTTCAAGGTGCTGTGCGACAAAAAGAAAATCGTCTACGACGACGACATCCTGGCCCTGGTCAACGAGGAGGCGCGCCGGACCGGCGACCACTTCGAGCTGCTCGACGTGCGCGTGACCTCGTCGGCCAAAACGACGCCGCACGCCGAGGTCACGATGCGTATCGGGGGCGGCGCGGAGCGCGTCGCCGAGGCTTCAGGCGACGGGATGGTCGACGCGTGCTACAAGGCGATCTACAAGCTGGCCGGCGTGCAGCCTGCGCTCGAACGCTACTCGGTCAAAGCCATCACCGGCGGCACTGACGCGCTGGGCGAGGTGAGCTGCCTGGTGTGCTCCGACGGCATGACAGTGGCGGGACAGGGCGCGCATAGCGACATCGTGATGGCGAGTGCACTCGCGCTGGTCAACGCGCTCAACCGCCTCCAGGGCCGCGTACAGGCGGCGGCGCGCCGCCCAGCCGAAGCGCTCTAGCGGGCTCCGGCGTTTCGGCGGGAACCGACCCTTCGCGGTTGCCGCGGCAAGGACCCATCCCTTGGGGGCTTGCCGCGGCAGTCGCGTTGGGCTAAGTGCTAATGGCGTCGGGCAAGGCCCGCTTGATGCTCCGCCCGGCGAAAGGTATCGAACAGGGGAAGATGGCGCCCGCCGCACGATTTCCTGAATTTGCCTGAGTTGTCTGACTGTGCCACGACCGCGCGACGCTTGAAGCGAATCTGCCCGAAACCTATCGGTCTCTCCACTTCCGCTGCTGGGACTCCACAAGCATAGATGGTGTACAAGATTCTGGTTCTCAAGGGTGACGGGATCGGCCCCGAAGTCGTCGGCGAGGCACTGCAGGTGCTCAAGGTCGTGGCGCGCAACGCCGCGCTCGATCTCGAGTTCAAGGAGGGCACCGCCGGCGGTCATGCAATCGATCAGTTTGGCACGCCGCTACCTGACGACGTGCTCAAGCAAGCGCATGACAGCGACGCGATCCTGTTCGGCGCGGTGGGCGGCCCCAAGTGGGACAATCCCAAAGCCGACAAGCGTCCCGAGCAGGCGCTGCTCACGTTGCGCAAGGAGCTGGGGCTGTTCGCCAACGTGCGGCCGGTCAAGGCGGTCAAGGAACTGACGGCCACCTCGCCCGCTGCGCCAGGAGATCATCAACGGCGTCGACCTGGTGGTCATCCGCGAGCTCACCGGCGGCATCTATTACGGCAAACCCTCCGAGCGGCGCAACAACGGCGACCTGCGCGGGGCGGTCGACACCTGCGTGTACTCCGAGGAGGAGATCATCCGCGTGCTGCGCTACGGCTTCGAGCTCGCGCGCGAACGCCGCAAGCACCTGACCTCGGTCGACAAAGCCAACATTCTTGCCACCTCGCGGCTGTGGCGCGAGATCGCCGGCGAGCTGGCCGCCGAATATAAGGATGTCGCCTTCGAGAACCAGCTCGTCGACTCGATGGCGATGCATCTCATTCGCCGTCCGCGCGACTTCGACGTGATCGTCACCGAGAACATGTTCGGCGACATCCTGACCGACGAGGCCTCGGTGCTGGCGGGCTCGATGGGGCTGCTGCCGTCGGCCTCGCTCGGCGACGAGCTCAACAGCGCCGGATGCCGGGTCGGTCTGTTCGAGCCGATTCACGGCACCGCCCCCGATATCGCCGGCCGCGACGAAGCCAATCCGCTCGCCGCCATCCTGTCCGCCGCGATGCTGCTCGAGCACTCGCTCGGACTGCGCGCCGAGGCCGAGATAATCGAGCAGGCGGTCGAGGGCGTATTGCACGAGGGCTACCGCACGCGCGACCTCGGAGGCGGCGTCGGGCACCAAGGTGGTCGGCTGCAAGGCGATGGGCCGGCTGGTGCGCGAAAAGCTCGAGGGCGCGGAAGCCTGAGATGGCCGCGGCGCCCGGCCGCGAGCTCAGGATCGCAGTTGTCGGCGCCACCGGCGCCGTCGGCGAGCAAATAGTCGAGCTTATCGACGCGCGCGCCCTGCCCTGCGCCGAGCTGGCGCTGTTCGCGACCGAGCGCGGGCGCCGCCCAGACTGTCGAGGCGCTGGGCGAGGCACTGCTGGTTGCCGAGTTCCACGAGCCGGCCGAGCTTTCCCGCTTCGATATCGCATTCCTCGCCGTGGCGCCGAGTTGGGCGGCCGATATCGTTCGCGCGCGCCCGGGTCCGCTGCTGGTCGATTTGAGCGCCGCGTTGCGCGCGCCCGCGGATGTTCCCGTCGATACCGTTCGTCGCGCCCGGATTCACGCCGCCGGAACGAATCGCCGAGTTCGCCGCGAGCAACAAAGTCATCGCGATTCCTCATCCCGCCGCCCACGCGCTCGCTACGATCATCAGCGCGGCCGGCGCGCAAAATGGAGTCGTATGCGCGACCGTGATGCTTGGCGCGAGCAGCGCAGGACGGCATAGCGTCGAAGAGGTCGTCCGCGAAGCGCGAGAACTGCTGAGCGGCACGCACAGTCTGGAGGAAGGTGAGATCCAGCGCGCCTTCAACGCCTATCCCGCGGATCCGGCATCGGGACTTGCCGCAGCCTTGGCCGCGCAGACCGCCGCGTTGCTCGGCGCCGCGCCGCGGCTCGTGATCGAGGTCGTCCATATCGCCGTGCTCCATGGCTCGGCGATGACGGTGCTGATTCCCGACCCTGCCGACCCGGAAAATCTGGCCGCGCGCCTGCGCGCCGCGCCCGGCCTGCTGCTGGTCGCCGGTGAAGAGGGCAGCGCCGGCGTTATCGACGCGGTCGGCCAGGAGGCAATCCTGGTCATGCTCGGCGCGCAGCCCGCGGGCGCATCCGTGTGGTGCGCGTTCGACAGCGCGCGTCTGGCCGCGCTCGACGCCGTGTGGGTGGCGGAGAAATTCGCCGCCGTGGCAACCCCCGGCGCCGCGTAGGTACGCTCCACGTAAGGAACGCTCCAAATAGATACACTCCAACAAAACAGCATGCAGGTTCGGCTCAAGCTCGAGTACGACGGCACCAACTACTCGGGCTGGCAGATGCAAAGCGGCCAGGATTCGATCCAGGCGAAGGCTGGAAGAGGCGCTCGCGCGAATCTTCGGCGCGCCGATACGCGTGCGCGGCGCGGGACGCACCGACGCCGGCGTGCATGCGCGCGGACAAGTCGCCGCGGCGCGGCTGCCGCGGCCATTCGATCCCGCCGAACTCGCGCGCGCGCTCAACGCGATATTGCCGCCCGACATCGTGGTGCTCGAAGCGTCGGAGGCCAGCGACAACTTCGATCCGCGCCGCGACGCGCGGCTTCGAATCTACGAATACCGCGTGCTCAACCAGCCCCTGCGCTCGGCGTTCGAGCGCAACTCGGCATGGCTGGTGCGCGAGCGGCTGGATATCGATGCGATGAACGCGGCGGCGGCGGCGTTCATCGGCGAGCACGACTTCGCCGCTTTCCGCTCGCTGGGATCGGCCGAAAAAACCACGATGCGGCGCGTCGAGTTCAGCCGCTGGCGGCGCGAGAACGAGCCCAATGAAAACGAGCCTCTTAAAAACGGGCGCCATCTGGTCTACCGCGTCGAGGCGACCGCGTTTTTGCGCCACATGGTGCGCACGATGGTGGCCGCGATGGTCGAGGTGGGACGCGGCAAATCCGCAGGCAGGCCGCCCGCCGATACTGTCGCCGAGTTGCTCGCGAGCCGCGACCGCGCGCTCGCGCCGGCACCCGCGCCGGCCGCCGGACTGTACCTGGTCGAGGTCCTCTACTAGCGGACATGCCTATACCAGCGGATATCGCCAAGCGCGTGCGGGACGGCGACGAGCCGCATCGTGCGACAAAAAAGTGCCTCTGCCCCAATGGCTCAAAGCGGGGGCTGTTGAAAAACCGTCACGGTTCTTAAGAAAAACGCGGGTTTTACTCGCCATCGCAGCTTGCAAATGACGTGGCGCTGGTTCACCCTCTGTCTGCGAAACTCGCACTCGCACAAGGAGGATGATGATGACGCAGTCGCAGGTCGCGGCGCATCTCGCCGACAAAGTTAAGATTTCCAAGAAGGACGCCAAGGTCGCGCTCGAGGAATTGACCGCCCTCGTGGTGCGCGAGCTGAAGAAGGAAGGCTCGCTGCGCCTTGCGGGACTGGGGATCTTCCGCAAGCGCAAGACCAAGGCCCGGATGGGGCGTAACCCGGCCACTGGCGAAGCGATCAAAATTCCGGCGCGCACCCGCCTGCGTTTCACACCTGCCAAGGCGCTCAAGGATTCCGTGCTCGGCGCGCGCTAGGCGCGGGTTTCCAAAAGTTTGATGATCGCGGGGCCGAGGCATCGCTTCGGCCCCGCAATCCATTTCAACGCGCAAGCGTCGCCGCTTTCCAAAACTCGATGCCTGAATTTGACAAGATTTTGCCAGGGTTTTGATAGACACAGAAATCGCTCCGCGTCGATCCTTCACTTCGCCAACCTTCGTTCAGGGTGACGAAAACAAAAGCTCCCTTTCTGTCATCCTGAGCGCAGCGAAGGTCTCCGCGAAGCGATGGATCCTTTTCCTTGCACTTGTCGCCGCGCTACTGCCAGGCCTTTCCGTCGTCCTGAGCATCAGCTGCTGACGCGAAGGATGACCCCAAAAGCGTTTTGCTGAGCCCTCGCCCGCATCATTTGCGGGAGAGGGTATGGGTGAGGGTCCCGAACAGTGCGCTGAGCAATACAAAAAATCGCTCGGCGCAGATCCTTCACTTCGGCAGCCTTCGTTCAGGATGACGAAGAAAAGGCTGCTGTAGCGAAGAATCTCGACTTAGAGGGAAGAGGCCCGGGCAGGTCGACACGGAGTACACGGTTCCCCGCGTCATCCGCCAGGCTTCTTCGGCGTCTCCGATAATCGCTTGCCGCTCTTGCGCGCGAGCCTCACCCGTTCGAGATATTCGCCGAGCCGCCCTTCATAGCCGCGCTCGGAAGGCTCGTAGTAGCGCCGCTCGCCCAGTTCGTCGGGCATGTAGTGCTGCTCGTTGATGGCGCCCTCGGAGTCGTGCGGATAGCGGTAGCCCTCGCCGTAGCCGAGCTTGCGCATCAGGCCGGTCGGGCGCATTGCGCAGATGGAGCGGCACCGGAAGCGCGCCGCGTTCGACGGCATCGGCGCGCGCCTTGAGCATCCCGCGATACGACGCGTTGGATTTGGGCGCGCAGGCGAGATAGGTCACGCCCTGGGCAAGCGGAATCGCGCCCTCCGGCATCCCGACGAAATCGACCGCGTCTTTCACCGCGAGCGCGAGTTGGAGCGCGCGCGGGTCGGCGTTGCCGACGTCCTCGGCCGCGAAAATCACCATCCGGCGCGCGACGAACAGCGGATCCTCGCCCGCCTCCAGCATCCGGGTCATCCAGTAGAGCGCCGCATCGGGATCGCTGCCGCGCATGCTCTTGATGAAGGCCGAGATGACGTTGTAATGCTCCTCGCCGGCGCGGTCGTAGAGCAGCATCTTCTGTTGCGCCGCCTCGCGTACCTGCTCGGGCGCGATCGCCGTGCGGCCAGCCGCCCGCGCGAGCGTCGCCGCGACCTCCAGCGTGTTGAGCGCGCGCCGCGCGTCGCCCGCGCCAAAGCGCACCAGTTCGGTGAGCGCCTCGTCCTCGAACGTCAGCCCGCTTGCGCCGAGCCCGCGCTCGGTATCGCCCAGCGCCCGGCGCAGAATCACCGCGATATCCTCGTCGCCGAGCGCGCGCAGCACCAGCACGCGGGTGCGCGAGAGCAGCGGCGCGATTACCTCGAAGGAAGGATTCTCGGTGGTCGCGCCGATGAGCGTGATGAGCCCGCTTTCGACGTGCGGCAGGATGGCGTCCTGCTGCGCGCGGTTCCATCGATGGATCTCGTCGATGAAAACCACCGTGCGGCGCCCGCCGGCTTCCAGCTCGCGCCGCGCCTCTTCGACCGCCTCGCGCAACTCGGCGATTCCCGCCGACACGGCCGCGATCGTGCGAAAGGATGCGCCGGATTGCTGCGCCAGCAAAAGCGCGATCGTGGTCTTGCCGCTGCCCGGCGGCCCCCACAGGATGATCGACGGCAGCGCGCCCGCCGCGAGCATCCGGCTGAGCATCTTGTCGGGGCCCAGCAGATGCTCCTGGCCGACGACCTCGTCGAGGGTCCGCGGGCGCATCCGGTCCGCCAGCGGCTGAGCAGCCGGCGTCCTGGCGGGAAAGAGACCTGGCTCTGGAGGGGTTTTACTGCGCCGCCCGGCCATAGTCATGGACCGTAGCACAGCGGCCTCGCCGGCCGCATCCGGCGTTCACGCACCATCCTTCGGCCAGCCGCGATGCAGACCTGTTTGCCAGCGGGGCGCGCGTATTCTAGCCTTACAGGCCGGGCCGGACGCGGGCGCCGGCACCATTACAATGATCGTCGGAATCGATATCGGCGGATCGACCACTGACGCAGTGACGGTCGACAACGGCGACTACCACGTCGTCACGATCGAGGCTAATGACCCGGTCGCGGCGGCGGCCGGCGCGCTCGGCAAACTGGTCGAAGAATACGGGCTCAAACTCGACCAGGTGGCCTGCGTAGCGGCCACCGGAGCGGGATCGCGCGCGCTCTCGGCGACGCTGCTCGGCCGGCCGGTGGTCAAGGTGAGCGAGTTCACCGCGATCGGAATCGGCGGCACGTCGCTGTGCGGCAAGAGCGACGCGCTGGTGGTCTCGCTCGGCACCGGCACCGCGATGGTCTCGGTGCACGGCGACAAGATCGAGCATTTCGGCGGCACCGGTCTGGGCGGCGGTACGTTGCGCGGGCTTTCCAAGCACATGCTCGGCGTGTCGACGCTGCAAACGCTCGAGGCGCTGGCGGAGCGGGGCGACTTGAGCCGTATCGACCTCACCGTGCGCGACATCGCGGGCGGTCCGCTGGGCGATCTGCAGCCCGGCGCCACCGCGGCCAACTTCGGCAAGATCAGCGCGGACGCGACCAACGAGGACAAGGCGCTCGCGATCATGAACATGATCGTCGAAGTGGTAAGCGTGTTGAGTTTCGCCACCGCGCGCGCCTGCGACCAGCGCGATATCGTGCTGACCGGCAAGCTGACGCGGATATTCCGTTTCATGCAGCGGCAGAAGCGGATGGACGCGATGTTCGCGCGCTTCACGATTCCCGAGCACGCCGACTACGCAACCGCGATCGGCGCGGCGCGCTCCGCCGGCGGCCCCAACCGCTGACCGGCTGACGCGATGCTTCGTGCCCCTCTCCTGGGCAAGGCGACTAGAAAAATCGGGTCCGGCCAGTTACGCAAAGCTCCAGAGGTTAAAGCTAAAATCACGCTGGCCCCGGACACGTCGAAGGCGCGCCTTTATTTCGAGTTCGCCGGTTCGCCGTTCGATTGACCGCCTTTCCCGCCAACAGGAGTATCGATGGGCTCGGAACTGCTCAGCGGATTCAGGATGCTCGACCTCGCCGACGAAAAAGGCGCGCTGTGCGCCAAGATCTTCGCCGACATGGGCGCCGACGTGATCAAGGTCGAGCCGCCGCAGGGTTGTTCGACGCGGCGCATCCCGCCGTTCGTCGACGACCTCCCGGACGCCGAGCGCAGCCTGTATTTCATCGCCTACCAGGCCGGCAAGCGCTCGGTGACGCTGAACCTCGACTCGCCCGACGGCCGCGCGCTGCTCGAAGACCTCGTGCGCAAGTCCGACTTCCTGCTGGAGTCGTTTCCGGTCGGCTACATGGAATCGATCGGCCTTGGTTACGAGCGGCTCGCCGAACTCAATCCGCGGATAATCCATACTTCGATCACGCCGTTTGGCGACACGGGTCCGGGCAAGAACTACAAGGCCGGCGACATCGTCTCGTGGGCCGCGGGCGGTCCGATGTTCCTGATGGGCGAGGAGGGCAAGCCGCCGCTGGAGATGAGCCTGCCGCAGGCCGGACTGCACGCCGGCGCCGAGGCCGCGGTCGCCTCGCTGCTGGCGCACTACCCGCGCGAGATCGAAGGGCACGGCCAGCACGTCGTGGTCGACATGCAGGCCTGCGTTGCGTGGACACTGATGAACGAGCAGGCGATGCCGATCCTGCACGGCGATTACATCAGGCGCAGCGGCGTCTACTACACGGCGATCGGTACGCGGCGCAAACTCGTCTACGCCTGCAAGGACGGCTACATCTCGACGGTGCTCGCCGGCGGCTCCGGCGTCGGCGCGATCTCGATGAAAGGGCTGGTCGAATGGATGGCCGGTAGCGGGTTCGCCGCCGACTGGATGATCACGAAGGACTGGGCGAGCTGGGTGCCGGGAATCCTGATGAAGGCGACCGAGCAGGACTACGAGGAAATCGCCGACCTCGAAGATCGCGTGCAGCGCTTTTTCAACACGATGACCAAGCGCGAAATCTACGCCGAAGCGCTCAAGCGGCGCATCCTGCTGGCGCCCGTGGCGACCGCCGCCGATATCGCGGATGACGAGCAGCTCAAGGCGCGCAACTACTTCGTGCGCGTCGAGCACGACACGCTCGGCCGCACGCTCACGCTGCCCGGCGCGTTCGCCAAGTTCAGCGTCACGCCGGTCGGCCCGGGGCGCCGCGCGCCGCGCCTGGGCGAGCACAACGGCGAGGTCTGGGGCGAGTTGCTGGGAATCGACGGCGCACGCCTCGGCCGCCTGCGCGCAATCGGGGCGATATGACCGACGGCACAATCCGATGAGTGGAGCGGCTTCGATGAGACGTTACGCGCTTGAGGGAGTGCACGTGCTGGACTTCTCCTGGGTCGGAGTCGGGCCGATTACGACCAAGTACCTGGGCGATAACGGCGCCGACGTTATCCGGGTCGAGTCGCTGGCGCGACCCGACATCCTGCGCCTGGCGCCGCCATGGAAGGACGCCCAGCCGGGCATCGACACGAGCCAGTTCTTCGCCAGCTTCAACACCTCGAAACGGAGCATCACGCTGGATCTCGGCAAGCCCAAGGCCCGCGAGCTGGTGCTGAAGCTGCTGCCGTGGGCCGACATCGTGGCCGAAAGCTTCACGCCCAAGGCGCTGCGCAAGTGGGAACTCGACTACGAGCATCTGCGCGCGCTCAAGCCCGACCTCATCATGCTTTCCACCTGCATGCAGGGTCAGACCGGCCCCAACGCGCTCTACCCGGGGTTCGGACAGTTGATGGCGGCGCTTAGCGGCTACTACCACATCTCCGGCTACTCGCCCGGCGAGCCGCCGTCTCCGCCATACGGGGCGTATACCGATTTCATCGCGCCGCGCTTTGCGGCCTGCGCGCTGCTGGCCGCGCTCGACTATCGCCGGCGCACCGGGCGCGGACAATATATCGACATGTCGCAGTACGAGGCCGCGCTGCACAACCTCGCGCCGGCGCTGGTCGATTACTTCGCGAGCGGCCGCGTGGCGGGGCCGGCGGGCAATCGCTCCGAGCGCTACGCTCCGCATGGCGCCTATCGATGCGCCGATCTCGACGGCCAGGAGCGATGGCTGGCGCTGGCGGTCGCCAACGAGGAGGAGTGGCGCGCGATGCTTGCCGCGCTGGGCAATCCGCCCGCCGATTCGCGCTTCGCCACGATGGCGGCGCGGATGGAGAATCGCGCGGCGCTCGACGAGTTCGTCGGCGCGCTGGTGCGCGAGCGCGACGCCGACGCGCTGACCGTGGCGCTGCAGGCCGCCGGCGTCTCGGCCTACCCGGTGCAGAACTGCGTCGATATCCATCGCGACGACAATCTCGAGGCCTTCGGCTTCTGGCACTGGCTCGATCACAAGGTGATGGGCCCGTCGCCGTACGAGGGGCATGGCGCATCGGCTGAGCCGCACGCCGGGCGAATTGCGCACTCCGGCGCCGACGCTCGGCCAGCACAACGACGAGGTGTTCGGTGAAATGCTGGGACTCGACGCGGCCGAGATCGCGCGGCTCAAAGAGGAGCGGGTGATCTTTTGAGCGCCCGTGACGGTCGGCCTCGCGAGCGCGCCCGGGCGCATCGCAACGGAGCCTGATTTGCGTTTCGAGCTGATGATCGCGATGCGCTATCTGCGCGCGCGGCGCAAGGACGCCTTCATCTCGATCACCACGCTGTTCACGGCGGTGGGCGTGACGATCGGCGTGGCCGCGCTGGTCGTGATGCTGGCCGTGATGAGCGGGTTCGAGACCAATCTGCGCCAGCGGATGCTCAGCCTGAGCCCGCAGGTGCAAGTGCAAAGCTTCGGCGGCTCGATCTCCGACTACGCGGCCGTCGAGAGCCGCATCGACCATACAGCCGGCGTGGCCGGGTCGGACCCGTTTATCGTGGGCCAGGGGCTGATCAGCGCGGCGCACGGGATTTCGGGCGTAGTGGTACGCGGCGTAGAGCCGCGCAACCCGGTCGTCATATCGCGACTTCAGCGCTACGTCGACGCGGCATCATTGCGGATGCTCGAGAGCGGCTCCCGGCTGACGCAGCGCCGGCAGCGGAGCGCATCCGGTCAACGGCCTGCTGCTCGGCGCGACGCTGGCCGACAAGCTGAAGGTCAAGCCCGGCGACCCGGTGCGAATCGTGGCGCCGATAATCGCGGGCCCCAATTCCCAGCTCAGCACGCGCAGCGCCGATTTCCGGGTCGCGGCGATTTTCAATTCGGGCGTGCAGTTCATCGATAGCGACGTGATCTTCATGGGACTCGCCACGGCGCAGGACTTCTTCGGACGCCCGGGCAAGGCCGACGGAATCGAGGTGAAGCTGCATGACCTCGACCAGACGACGGCGGTCACCAACGCGTTGCGCGGCACGCTGGGCCATACGTTTCGGGTGACCAACTGGATGGAGTACGACCAGGCGGCGTCGGCCGGGTTCGCGATGCTCAAGCGGGTCTATGCGATGGTGCTGCTGCTGCTGATCGGTGTCGCCGCGTTCAACCTGATCGCGACGCTAATCATGGTCGTGATGGAAAAGCGCAAGGACATCGCGGTGCTGCTGGCGATGGGCGCGACGCCGGCCGAGGTGCGATGGATTTTCCAGTTCAAGGGGATAATCGTCGGCGCGGCCGGGACCGCGCTGGGGCTGGCTATCGGGGCGCTGACCTGCTTTGCGCTCTCCCGCTACCAGTTCATCCATATCCCGAGCAAAATCTACGGCATTTCGACCGTGCCGATCGACGCCGAGCCGGTAAGCTTCGTGTTGGTGGCGATAGCCTCGATGGTGCTGTGCTACCTGGCGACGATTTATCCGGCCCGGCAGGCCTCGCGCGAGACGCCGGTCGAGGTCTTTCGCTCATAGACAAGCCTATTCGCTTGTAGGCAGACTTTTCGGTATGCAGGGATGGCTCCGCCGCTCGCGCGGAAGAATCGGCGCGCTCGGCACTTGCGCCAGCGCGCAAGCGAGTGACCGGCTTCGCCCGCCGCCCGCGGTTCATCCCGCGGTTATGGGCGGACTATGGCCGGAGACTCTATTGGTTGGAGCGGTCGATGGCGTTGGAGGGCTTGGCCACCAGCTTGGGTTTACGAATCACGAGGGTTTCGTGACCGCGAACCTTGATCGTGCGGGCGGACTCGGATTGACGAACTGGAGCCTGCACCGTCGAGTTCATTCTGCCTGGGCCGTGCCGTGGTTCGCCGCCGACGCCAGTTACTAAGCTCCTGAGAGAGCTTGGTAGCCAGCTAGTCGTTGTTCTGGTCAGCGTCCATGGCGGACTGGTTCTCCTTGTCGATGTCGCTCTGATGTATCCTGCGAACTCATGTGAGGTATTCCTTTGTTCCTCCCCACCGGGTTAATCCCGGTGATAAAAATGCTTTAAGACAGGCCTGAAAATGAACGAGGCTGTGGGTCCGCCTGACGAGACGGGACGCTGCGCGGCCTCATCACCTGTTTCTATTGTCCATTGAGCGCCAGAGGCGGCGACAATTGCCGCACGCTCCAGCCCTACGCGGTTTTTCAGAATATTGTCGGGATATTAGCGGGTTCTATCTCTGGCTCCCCGGCCCTCGCTCGCACTTTGGCTCGGGTCGGTGGATGGTGTGGTCGGTTTCGACTTAGCCGAATAGGCTCTGCAACCGAAGCGCCAGTCCCATGTCCCCTGCAATCTTCAGCTTTCCGGTCATGAAGGCCATCTGGCCATTGAGCTTGCCATTGACCATATCCAGGTAATCCTGGCGGTCATGGAGATGGTGATGTTGGGCGAGGCTGCCTTTCCTTCCTTAACTTCGCACTGCTCGTTGGCGATTACCGCATACCACTGGCCGCCGCCGTCACCGGAGAGGTCGAACTGGTAGGTCGCGTTGAGCCCCTTCGCGGCGTCTTTCTTGAACCGCGAAGCCATGTTGTCGAAGACCTCTTTGCACGAAGACGCAGTCTCAGCCATTTGTAAACGCGGCCTCCTGGAAAGGCGCAGTAGGATAGGTTCTTCCGATTAGTCTAAGCGTCAGTCGAAAAGAATGTCAATAGCTACGTTATATCGCGGGACATCGAATCACGCGCTCGTTAACCTTCTGAATCAAGGTCGTTCCCTCGCGCGCCGGCCTTCACCGAACTTTCGCAGCCCCGCTAGAAGCCGAATACCCTGCCCACCGCGACGCGAATCAGGTTGGTGCGCACCGTTACCGGCGCCGCCCCCTCGGTTATAGTCACCGCGCGCTCGCGGTCGAGCTTGTTGGCGACCTCGCCGTCGAGGTACGCGTCGCGCCCGATCACCTTTACCGTGACGCCGGTCAGCCCCGCACTGGCCAGGGCTTGCGAGATCTGTTGCTGACGGGCGGCCCACATCGCCGTGTCGGTGGTCGTCTGATCGATAACGTCGGTGACCCCGCTCACGCTGCGTGCGGTTCGCACGGCCAGACGTTTGTCGTCGTCGTCGAAGACCTTGCCGTAAAGCGTCACCACGCCGCCGTTGGTATACGCATTGACCCGGTTAAGCTTGCGATTGGAACGCAGCGCCGACTGGACCTGCTCCAACAACGAGGGCTTCGGCGGCCGCGCCGAGGCAACCCGCGCCGCTGCCGCTTGGGACGTGGGCGGCGTCCGCGACGACCGGTGCCGGCACTTCCACCGGAGGCGGCGCGATTGTCGGCGCAGCGGCCGGGGCGAACGCGTACTCGGGAGAGGAAGTCGCGCCCAGCGCGGCCACCTTGGTAGCCAGGCCCGAATCGATAGCGCCAGCCTGAGCGGCGTCGCGCGCGAAGATTACCGGATAGTCCGCGCTGACCTCGCCGCCGTTGATGGGCGCAAATGTCCATCCCATCATCGTCTTTACCACCGCCGCGTCGAGTTCGGGGTTGGGCGACGTAGAGGTCCGCACCTCGGCGCCGGTTACCGCGCCGCTGGGCGCCACCGTCAGCCGCACCATCATCCCGTCGTCAATCGCCGATCCGCCCGCCAGCACGCCGCGGTAGCTGTCGAGCAGCCCGCTCTTGCCGAGCTCGAAAACTTTGCGCGCCGCGTCGACACTACGCTCGGGCGCCGCCGCCGACTCGCCGAACGTCTGCATCTGCACGCTATGCGCCAGGTCTACCGTCGGGCCGCTCGCAACGGCGGCCGGACTCGCGGTCGGGGCCGGAGATGCCTCGACCGTCTTCGGCGGCGAAATCGCGGGCGCGGCGCTCAGATGGATTGCGAGCCAGGCGCCGGCGGCCAATGCGACAATCGCCGCAGCCGAGTAACCGACTACGCTTATCAGGGGCCGCCGCTGTTCGTCGCCGCTCTCGTCATCGGGCGGAATCGGCGGTGTAAACTCGGTCGCGGTCAGTTTGTCCTGGGCGGGAACATAGGTCTCGGGGCGCCGTCGCGCCGCTCCTGCGGCCGCACCCGCCGGTCCCGCGGCGCGGGCGGGAGCCGGGCCGCTTGCGGGCTCCGCGCCGCCGCTCACCGGCAGCCGCGCGCCGCAGAAATTGCACATCACCTCGCCCGGCTCGGCTTTGCCGCCGCACACCGGACATTCGATCGGCTCCTCGCGCCCATCAACCATCTTTGCAGTGCCGGCGGCTCCCGACGTGGCGGTACAGCGCGGTGCCGTCGGCCTCACAAAACGACTCGGCGTCGGGATAAGTCCTGGCGCATCGTGGACAGGTCTTCATGGCTTAAGGATGGCCTCCTGGATGCATCGCCGAACCTGGTTCAGCTCCACGCACGGGCGTTCTACGGTTCGCGCACACAACCACTGCGCGAGCGGTTAGTGCCGCGCCATCACCTGGCTATTGAACTGTTCGAGCGCCGCGATCGCACGTTCGGCGTCGCACGCGCTGCCGCGCGATCAGGTCGCGCGGATCGTGTGGAGGGCGGGACCGCAGCGGCGGGCGCACCCGTCGCGGCGATCGCTCGGCGTCGCGCGCGACTCAGACCGCGCCGCTTTCGAGACGGAAACCTATCTTGACATGGACCTGGAACTCGGGCTCGCCCTTGGCATTGACCGACCCGCGGATTTCGCGGACTTCGAACCAGTCGATGTTGCGCAGCGTCTGGCTGGCTTTTTTGAGTGCGTTGCGCACGCCCTGATGAATGCTCTGGTCGGAGACGCCGACCACGTCGACTATCTTGTAGGTTTTTTCGGGCATGGGATTTTCTCCTGGCGTTTGCACGCCTCGGCCTGCGGACCACTCACTGCGGCAAAACTCTTATGCACGACCCCCAACGCAACGTCGCAGCGGCCGTTGTCGGCTTACGACCGCGTACCTGGGAACGATACCGCGAACGCCGACGCATCGTCTACCGCTCTCACGTCGAGCAGGAAGGCGTCGTCCGCGATGCGTCCGATGACGGGCGGACGGGCCGCGCGGAACATCGCGGCAATCGCCTCGGGTGCAAGCTGCGGATGAGTTACGCGAACGGCGCGGGAGGGAATCTCTTCGGTGGGCTGCGCGCCCGATCCGATTTGCGAAAGCGCCGGCACGACTTCGAGGCGGAAATCTCCGCCAAGACGCTCGGCCAGGATCTCGCGGGCGCGTTCGGCGATTAGCTCAAGCTCGCCCATCGTACGGCTCAGGTAGCGCAGCGTCGGCAGTGATCGCGGCCAGGTCGCCCGCGCGAAGATAGAGCCGCAGAGTGGCTTCCAGAGCGGCCAGCGTCAGCTTGTCGCAGCGGAGCGCCCGCCTGAGCGCGTTCGCGCGCATCCGCTTCACCAGCTCGCGCCGCCCTACCGCCACTCCCGCCTGCGGTCCGCCAAGCAGCTTGTCGCCCGAAAACGTCACCAGCGCGGCGCCTGCCGCGATACGCTCGGCAACTATCGGCTCGCGCGGCAGGCCGAGCCGTCCGAGATCGATCAACGCACCCGAGCCCAGGTCCTCGACCACGTCGATTCCGTGGCGCCGTCCGATTTCCACCAGCTCGGCCAGCCCAACCTCTGCGGTGAAGCCGACCACGCGGTAGTTGGAGGGATGGACCTTGAGCAGGAGCGCGGTGTCGGGACCGATGGCGCGTTCGTAGTCGGCGGGATGAGTGCGATTAGTGGTGCCGACTTCGCGCAGCCGCGCGCCGCTGTGTTCCATCAGATCGGGCAGCCTGAACGAGCCGCCGATTTCGATCAGCTCGCCGCGCGAGACCACCACTTCGCGCCCGGCGGCGAGCGAGTTGAGCGCGAGCAGCACGGCGGCGGCGTTGTTGTTGACCACGGTCGCCGCCTCGGCGCCGCTCAGCGCGCACAACTCCTCTTCGACCAGTGCGTCGCGCTCGCCGCGGCCGCCGCTCTCGAAGTCATACTCGAGATTGACCGCCGATCGCGCCGCCGCGGCCATCGCGTCGATCGCCGGTTCGGCCAGCAGCGCGCGGCCCAGGTTGGTATGGAGCACCACGCCGGTCGCGTTGATCACAGGGCGCAACGATGGCTCGTCGGCTTCGATAGCCGCGCGCGTACGCCGGACTATCTCCTCGACCATTGCCGGGCGCGTGGGCAAAGCGGACGCGACCGCCGAATCCGGCTTCGATATAAGCGCGAGACGCAGTTCGGCCTGGGCCCGCCGCACCATCAGCTTGACGTACTCGCGCCCAAGTCCGTCAATTCCAGCCACGCCCTCGCATGCGCGCAGGCATTCGTCGACCGGCGGCATCGCGCGCAACAACTCGGCGCGCGCGTCCGTCCGTGCCCGCACGGCCCTTTTTCGACTGCGGGGGACTCATCTGAGACTCGACTTGCTCAAACCGAACGCCTCATTAGCCGCATCGCGCGCGGCCCTGGCCAAGCACTTCAGGCCGCCCGATCGCGAGCGGCCTGGGCGCTGGCGATGACGGAGAGCCTCGCGATCAGGATAACGCCGCAGGCGAGCGCCGCTATGGCCGACACCGCGACCGCGATTTGCGGGCTCACGCGCTCGCCGATATAGCCGACCTCGAGGCTGCCAATCGGCGCGAGCCCGATGAACGACAGCGTGTACATGCTCATCACGCGCCCGCGCAGCTCGTCCGACACGAACATCTGGAGCATCGTGTTGCTGGTCGCGGTGTGGTTGAGCAGCCCCGCGCCGATCAGCATCTGCGCCAGCAGCGACAGCCACATCCGGGACGAGAAGCCAAAAACAAAAATTCCGACTGCGGAGCCGAACAGGCCGAAGATGAGGTTCTGACGAAACGCGCGCGGCGTCGTGCACGAGGCCAGCACCAGGCCGCCGAGCAATGCGCCCACGCCCTGGGCCGCGAGCAGAAAGCCGTAGGCGCGGGCGCCGCCGTGCAATACGTCGCGGGCAAAGACCGGAATCAGCACCGAGTACTGCATTCCAAAGCCCGCGTTGAGCGCGATCAGCAGCAGCAGGTAGAAACTCGCGCGATGATGCCAGATGTAATCGAAGCCTTCGCGCAGGCGCGTGAACATCGCCGAGCCGATGCGCGGCAACTCGCGCGCCACCAGCTCCATCTCGAGCAGGCTCCAGATGACCGCGATATAGCTGAACCCATTAAGGAAAAAGCATCCCGCAATACCGATTACGCTGATCAAAACTCCGGCGACAGCGGGCCCGACCACGCGCGCGCCATTGAAGATCATCGAGTTGAGCGCGATCGCGCTGGGCAAATCCTCGCGCCCCACCATCTCGACCACGAAAGTCTGGCGACCCGGCATGTCGAAGGCCGTCACCAGGCCGTTCACTGCGGCCAGTATGACGACGTACTCGACCCGCACCACGCCGGTCCAGGTGAGCGCCGCCAGGATGAACGCGCTCAGCATCAGCAGTACCTGGGTAGTGACGATCAGCCGGCGGCGATCAGCGTGGTCGACCATCACGCCGGCAAACAGCGTCACCAGCAACACCGGCAGATAACCGGCGAAGCTGACTACGCCGAGCATCAGGGCGGAGTTGGTGAGCTTGAGCACCAGCCATCCCTGCGCCACCGACTGCATCCAGGTGCCGATGAGCGAGACGAACTGGCCGCCAAAGAACAGCCGGAAATTGCGATGCTGCAGCGCGCGGAAGGCGCCGAGCCGCTCGGTAAGAGGTTCGGCCAAGGGTTCGGATTGGGCGGGCGCGGCGCCGGCGGCCGGGTTACCCCCGGAAGAAATCTCGGCGGAAGTCTCGATGGAAGCTCTCACTTGAGGAATGCAGTCAGTTTGGCAAAGTCGGGGGCGGCTGGCGAGCGCGCCCTCAAAGCTTGCCGAACAAGCGATCGCGGCGGGATTCACGCAAGGGCGACTGGTGGTGTAAGATTGGAAGTATGTTTGGCGAATTAGTTCCGCGCGAAAAGAGCAAGGCCCCGTTCATCTCCATCGAGGAAGCGCTCGAGGAAATCCGCCGCGGCCGCATGATCATCCTGATGGATGACGAGCAACGCGAAAACGAGGGCGACCTCTGCATGGCGGCCGAGTTGGCCACCACCGAAGCTATCAATTTCATGGCCAAGCACGGACGCGGCCTGATTTGCCTGCCGATGGCGCCCGAACGGATCGACCAGCTCGGACTCAGCATGATGGTCGGCGACAATCAGGCCCCGCTCGGCACCGCCTTCACCGTGCCGATAACCGCGCGGCGCGCCAGCGGCTCGGGCATCTCCGCCCGCGATCGCGCGACCACGATTCTGCAGGCCGTACGCGAGGACGCTACCGGCGCCGAATTCGTCAGCCCCGGCTACGTCTACCCGCTGCGCGCGCGCGAGGGCGGAGTGCTGGTTCGTACCGGGCAGACCGAGGGCGGCGTTGACCTGGCGCGGCTTGCGGGGCTCAAGCCCGCCGGGGTCATCTGCGAGATCCTCAAGGAAGACGGCACGATGGCGCGGCGCGACGACCTGGTTGAGTTCGCCCGCATCCACGGGCTCAAAATCGTCACCGTCGCGGACATTATCGAGTATCGCTTGCGCAACGAAACGATGGTGCAGCGGATTGCCGAGGCGCGCCTGCCCACCCATTGCGGCGAGTTTCGCGCCTGCGTCTATCGCAACCGGGTCGATTCGACCGAACACCTGGTGCTGGTGATGGGCATGATCGATCCCGAACGTCCGGTGCGCGTGCGGGCGCATCGCGAGTACCTGCCCGGCGACGTCTTCGGTTACTCGCCGCGCAATACCCGTAGCCTCCTGCAGGCTGCGATGGAACGTATTGCCGCGATAGGCGAGGGCGTTATCCTTTACCTCAAGCGCGAGTCGGACGCGATCGCCAGCGACATCGACAACAGCCGCGCCGCGGTGACCGCGCGCCGCAACTGGTACTTTCGCGCCAGCACCCATCTGAGCCCGCCCGAGGCCGACTTCCGTGACTACGGAATAGGTGCGCAGATCCTACGCGACGTCGGCGTGCGTAAAATGATTCTGCTGTCCGACCAGGCGCCCCGGCTGGCCAACCTGCCAGGGTACGGATTGGAGATCATCGGCAGTGAACCGCTTTCCCACGGCGAAACGGTACCCGGAAGTTGAGCACTAAGCTGAATCGGTTCTAGTAAAAGTCGGGACTATTGCAGGTGATGAGTCGTCGATATCGCCGTCTGTGGCGCTTTTTCAAACAGCGGAGTTCCGATCGTGGCCCCGCTGGCGCAGCCTCCTGGTCGCCGGGAGTATTGGCCATCGTTGTTTTGACGATCGCCATGGCCGCGCGGCTTGCGTGGCCGCGGGCGGCGAACGCGCAAGACTCGCCGCCGCTGCCCAACCCCTCGGAAGTCGTCAAAATCGACCTGCTCAAGCTGGGTGGCGCGCTCAAGCCAGGTTCGACCGTCCCGCTCCAGGTCGAAGCCGAGATTCTTTCGGGATGGCATATCAACTCCAACCATCCCAACTCGGCCGATTTCATCAAGACCACGCTCTCGGTGAACCCACCGAAAGCGGTGAAAGCGGGCGCCGTGAGCTACCCGCCGGCGGACGAGATCGCACCCGCGTTTTCCGGCGGCGAGAAGCTCTCGGTTTTCACCGGCACGATGAAATTCACCGTCCCGCTGAGTGCGGCGGCGGGCTTCAAGCCGGATTCGGGCGCCGAAGTCGCGGTTACGCTGGAATATCAGCCGTGCAACGACAATATCTGCATGCCGCCGGCCAAGGTCAGCGCCAGCGCGTCGCTGGGCTCGATGCAACCGGCCTCGACGGTCTCTCCGCCCCACGCCGCGCTTGAACGCGCGCGGCTGGTGCCGGTGGCTTTCGGCGATACGGCCGGCGGCGACTCGTCCGGCGATTCCGCCGAAGTCTCGCCAGACAATTCGCAAGATGGTTCGTCGGACAGCGGCGGCTCGCAAGCGCCCGGGTCGGAGCTGGCCAATATCTTTCTCGCCCACGGGATCCTGATCGGGCTGCTTGCGGTGCTGCTTGGCGGACTCGCGCTGAATTTGACGCCGTGCGTTTACCCGTTGATCGGCGTGACCATCGCGTACTTCGGCAACCAGGGCGGCGGTCCGCGAAAAATAGCCGTGCTCGCGGTCATCTATGTACTCGGGATCGCGCTTACGTTTTCGCTGGCTGGCGTCGCCGTGGCGCTTTCCGGAGGACTGTTCGGCGCGGCACTCCAAAATCCGCTGGTGCTGATTGCTATTGCCGCGATGCTGCTGGTGCTGGCGGCCTCCAGCTTCGGGCTGTTCTCGCTTCAACCGCCGCAATGGATGATGCGGCGGGCGGGAGTGGGGCGGCCAGGCTATATCGGCTCGCTCGTGATGGGCCTCGGGATGGGCGTGGTCGCGGCACCGTGTATCGGGCCGATCGTGCTGGGGCTGCTGCTGATGGTCGAACGCAGCGGGAGTCCCGTCTTCGGCTTTGCGCTTTTCTTTACCCTGGCGATAGGACTCGGACTGCCCTATATCGCGCTGGCCCTAGCGGCGGGCCATATCAAGAGTTTGCCGCGCTCGGGCGACTGGCTTGCCTGGATCGAGCAGCTTTTCGGCTTCGTGCTGGTGGGGTTGGCGCTGTACTTTCTGGACCCGGTGGTGAACGGCTGGACTATGCGGATCATGCCGTATTACGCGGTCGCGGCCGGTATCTTTCTGGGTTTTATCAGTCCGGCGGGGCGCCATTGGCGTCCATTCCTGGTGTTCCGCGGCGTAGTCGGAACGTTCTCGCTGGGCGCGCTGGTCTGGATGCTGGCGCTCTCTCCGGCTAAACCGCCGGCGCAGCTAGCCTTCGATCCGTACGACGCCGCCGTTCTCAAGCAGGCCCGCGCGGCGAACAAGCCGGTACTGATCGATTTCAGCGCCACCTGGTGCGTCCCATGCCGCGAGATGGCGCGCACCACGTTTCGTGACCCGGCGGTTATCGAAGCGGCGTCGCACTTCGTGCGTCTTCAGGCCGATATCACCGAGCGCGACGACCACAACACGGAACTCGCCATGCAGTACGCGATAAGGGGCGTGCCGACGACCGTGTTCATCGACAAGCATGGGCGGATATTAAAGCGCGAAGTCGGGTACGTGGGTTCCGATCGTTTCCTGCGCGATCTACGTGAAGTGGACGAAATGGACGGTCTACCGGAGGTCCGCGCAACTCCGCCTCGCCTGTACGCCAAGCTCGCGGCCTCGCTTTAAGTCGTTCTTTTATCTTCTTTATCTTTTCTAGCTGGCGCCGCCACCGGGCGCTGGCTCGACCTGGCACAGCGGCATTTTCAGGATGCTGATAGCTCTTCCCGAAGGCCCAAGATCTACCGTGATCGTAGTACAAACATTATTCTATTAGAGGGCCGTAACATTTTCGTAAAGCGCTCGTCATCGAAGTTTGTCAAGGTCTACAATTATACCCACAAAATCGCATCTTTTGGATTTCTGCGACTGTTCTTAAACCAATGTTTGATTATGTCTGCGCAATTCGCGAGTTAGAGCCCTCACTTTCTTTACTTGACGGCGCCTTTGGCATAAATTGATTACGTTACAAACGCATATCGGCATTTGATGAAAATTCCACCGGATGCGGTCGCGGATGGCACTTTTGCGAGGGCGTCCGGCCGGTGGAATTACGGTCATCGTGGGGTGGTTCGAACCTTTTTCCAATGGCAAACAAGCAAACGCAAGACAGTTACAGCGCCCAGTCGATCAGGGTCCTCGAGGGTCTCGAGGCGGTGCGCAAGCGCCCCGGAATGTATATCGGCGACACCGCCGAGCGCGGACTGCATCACCTGGTCAATGAGATCGTCGACAACTCGGTCGACGAAGCGCTGGCTGGCTACTGCGACGAGATCAACGTCGTCATCCTGAGCGACAATCAGATCTCGGTCGAAGACAACGGCCGTGGGATTCCCGTCGATATGCATCCCACCGAGAAACGCTCGGCGCTCGAGGTCGTGCACACGGTGCTGCACGCCGGCGGCAAGTTCGATCGCGGCGTATACAAAGTCTCGGGCGGCCTGCATGGCGTCGGCGCTTCGGTGGTTAACGCGCTCAGCGAGGAATTCGAGGTCGAAGTCCGGCGCGACGGCAAGCTCTACTACCAGCGCTACGAGCGGGGCGCGCCCAAGACCAAGGTCGAAGAGCGCGGCGCAACCAAGCTGAGCGGAACCAAAACCACTTTCTCTCCCGACCCCAAGATTTTTCCCGAGATTAAATTCAAGTACGAGACCATCTCGCGCTACTTGCGTGACATGGCCTACCTCAACGCCGGGCTTAAGATTCGCATCAAGGACGAGCGCAACGGCAAGGCCGAGGAATTTCACTACGAAGGCGGCATCGCGGAGTTCGTCGAATCGCTCACGGCCGGCAACGATCAGCTCAACGACGTGATCTTTTTCAAGGGCGTGCGTGAGGGCGTCGATATCGAAGTGGCGCTGCAATGGACCAACGCCTTTCACGAGGTGATGTTCACCTACGCCAATAACATCCACACCGTCGAGGGCGGCACTCATCTGTCGGGGCTCAAGTCCGCGCTCACCCGCACCATCAATTTCTACGCGCAGAAGAACAACCTGTTCAAAAACAAGGAGATGCGCCTGGAAGGCGAGGATGCCCGCGAAGGCCTGGTCTCGATAATCAGCGTCAAGCTGCCCGAGCCGCAGTTCGAGGGCCAGACCAAGACCAAGCTGGGCAACTCCGAAGTCGAGGGGATGGTCGCGACGCTGGTCAACGAGAAGCTCGGCGAGTACCTCGAGGAGAATCCCTCCGAGGCGCGCAAGGTCATCAATCGCGCGATCGAGGCCGCCACCGCCCGCGAGGCGGCGCGCAAGGCCAAGGACCTGGTGCGGCGCAAGGGCGCGCTCGATTCGGGCTCGCTGCCGGGCAAGCTCGCCGACTGCCAGGAGCGCGACCCCGCGCGCAGCGAACTATATCATCGTGGAGGGCGATTCGGCCGGCGGCTCGGCCAAACAGGGCCGCGACCGCCGCACCCAGGCGATCCTGCCGCTGCGCGGCAAAATCCTCAACGTCGAGCGCGTGCGAATCGACAAGATGCTCTCCTCGGCCGAGTTGCGCACGCTGATCACGGCGCTCGGGATGGGCGTGGCGGATGAAAAGGACGTAACCAAGCTGCGCTACCACACCGTCGTCATCATGACCGACGCCGACGTCGACGGTTCGCACATCCGCACGCTGCTGCTCACGCTGTTCTTCCGCCAGTTCATCGAGATCATCGAGGGCGGCTACCTCTATATCGCGCAGCCGCCGCTGTTCCGCGCCAAGAAGGGCAAGCAGGAACGCTACCTCAAGGACGAGATCGCGCTGGAGGACTATCTGACCGACCTCGGCGCCGAGGCGCTGACCTTCCAGGCCGGCAAGGGCAACTCGATGCGCGAGCTGCATGGCGCGCCGCTCAAGACGATGGTGCGCAAGGCGCTGGCGCGCGAGCGGATGTACGAGGGGCTCGCGCGGCGCTCCAAGGAGCGCCCGATCGTCGAGGTGCTGGCGCATCTCACCGCCGACAAGCGCGCCGGCGACGAGAGCTTTCGCTCCGACAAGGCGCTCAAGGAACTGGCCGAAACGATCGTCAAGGAACTCAAGGGCAACCTGGTCTATCGAATCGAGGCGGAGCGAATCGAGCCGGAGAGCGACGGCACCCTGCGCGCCATCTTCACCCACGCGCAAAACGGCGCCACCGCGCCGACCGTGGTCGACCAAGCGCTTCTGCGCGCGGGCGAGCTGCGCGAAATCCGCCGCCTCGACGCCGACCTCGAAGCGCTGAAGACGCCCTACAAGCTCAAGAGCGGCGACGAAGAGCGCACGGTCGAATCGCTCAAGGCGGTCGCCGACGCGGTGCTGGAGGCGGGTCATAAGGGAGTCGAGATCCAGCGCTACAAGGGGCTGGGCGAGATGAACCCCGAGCAGTTGTGGGCGACCACGATGAATCCCGAGACGCGCACGATGCTCCGCGTGCAAATCGGCGCGCAAGAGGATGCGGAGGAGATTTTCCAGAAGCTGATGGGCGACCAGGTCGAGCCGCGCCGCCAGTTCATCGAGGAAAACGCGCTCAACGTCAGAAATCTCGACATCTGAGTGCAAAATCCATTTTGTCACCTCTTCTTGTTAGGAGGTCGATGAACACAAAAATCGCTCCGCGTAGATCCTTCACTTCGGCAACCTTCGTTCAGGATGACAACAGAAAGGCTCCTTTGCTGTCATCCTGAGCGTCAGCGAAGGATCTCCGCGCAGCGATGGATCTTTTCCCCGTATTTATCGGCACTCTCCTCCGATAAGGAGAGGGAATAAATAAAAAACAAAAAGACGTAATATAAAATGGCTGAGACCCCCAACGGCAACGAACCGCATCGCAACGAACCCGCCCGGCTGAATATCGAAGACGACATGCGGCAGTCCTACCTGGACTACGCGATGTCGGTGAATATCGGGCGCGCGTTGCCCGATCTGCGCGACGGGCTCAAGCCCGTCCATCGCAGGATTCTCTACGCGATGTTCCGCGAGGGGCTGCTCAGCACGCGGCGCTACTCCAAGTGCGCCGGCGTCGTGGGCGAGGTGCTCAAGCGCTACCATCCGCACGGCGACATGGCGGTGTACGACGCGCTGGTGCGGATGGCGCAGTCGTTCAGCATGCGCTACCCGCTGATCGACGGCCAGGGCAACTTCGGCTCGATCGACGGCGACCCGCCCGCCGCCTACCGCTACACCGAGTGCCGGCTCACCCGGATGGCCGAGCGGCTGCTCGCCGACATCGAGAAAGACACCGTCGACTTCGTCGATAACTTCGACGGCTCGCAGCAGGAGCCCGAGGTCCTGCCCGCCCAGCTTCCCAATCTGCTGATCAACGGCGCCGACGGCATCGCGGTCGGGATGGCGACCAACATCCCGCCGCACAACCTGACCGAGGTCTGCGACGCGCTGCTCAAGTTGATCGAGAATCCGGCGATGACGCTCGAGCAGGTGCTCGACATCATCCCGGGCCCCGATTTTCCGACCGGCGGGCTGCTGCTCGGGCGCCAGGCGATTCGCCAGGCTTACCTGAACAAGCGCGGATCGCTGACGATACGGGCGCTGGCGGTGATCGAAACCGACAAGCGCACCGGGCGCGGCTCGATCATCGTGCGCGAGATTCCCTACCAGGTGAACAAGACCCGGCTCATCGAGCGCATCGCCGAGCTGGTCAACGAAAAGCGCATCGACGGGATAAGCGACCTGCGCGACGAATCCGACCGCGACGGGATGCGCATCGTGATCGAGCTCAAGCGCGACGCCGAGCCGAAAATCGTGCTCAACCAGCTCTACAAGCTGAGCCAGATGCAGCAGAGCTACGGGCTAATCATGCTCTCGATTCACGAGGGCCGCCCGCGCGAGCTCAATCTGCTCGAGATGCTCCACGCCTTCCTGCTCTACCGGCGCCAGGTGCTGACCCGGCGCGCGCAGTACGAAAAGCGCCAGGCCGAGGCGCGCCTGCACATCCTCGACGGCCTGCTGATCGCGCTCAAGAACCTCGACGCGGTGATCAAGCTGATTCGCGCGTCGAAGGACGCCGAGGCGGCGCGCACCGGGTTGATGAGCCAGTTCTCGCTCACCCAGCTACAGGCCCAGGCGATCCTCGACCTCACGCTGCGCCGGCTGACCTCGCTGGAGCGCGACAAGATCCTCGCCGAGCACAAGGAGACCGAAGAGACGATCGCGCGGCTCACCAGGCTGCTCAACGACGAACGCGAGATGAGCGCGCTCATCGCCTCGGAAATCGAAGACATCAAAAAAGAGTTCGGCGACGCGCGCCGCACGCAGATCGTCGAGGCCGAGGGCGACTTCTCGGTCGAAGACCTGATCGTCGACGAAGACGTGCTCGTCACCGTCACCCACGGCGGCTATATCAAGCGCACGCCGCTCTCGCTCTATCGCACCCAGCGCCGCGGCGGGCGCGGCAAGATCGGCGCGACCACCAGCGAGGCTGACTTCGTCGAACACCTGGTGCCGGTCGGCACTCATGACCGCCTGATGTTCTTCACCAGCAAAGGCAAGGTCTACGAGCTCAAGGCTTACGAGGTTCCCGAGGGCGGACGCGCCGCCAAGGGGCGATCGATCGCCAACCTGTTGAACCTCGCCGCCGACGAACGGATGGAAGCATTCATCCCAGCGCCCAAGGACACCGCCGGCAAGTACCTGTTCTTCGCCACCCGGCGCGGGATGGTCAAAAAGACCGCGCTCGACGATTACTCCAACGCCCGCTCCAACGGCCTCATCGCGATCAATCTCGAGGAAGGCGACGAACTGGTCGGCGTGCGTATCACCGACGGCAACCAGCAGATCGTGCTCTCGACGCGCGAGGGCCAGGCGATTCGCTTCAAGGAGGAAGAGGTGCGCCCGATGGGCCGGGCGACTTTCGGCGTGACCGGGATGGAGCTCGAGTCGTCCAGCGTCAAGGAAGGCAAGAACGTCATCCTGGTCAAGGACGAAATCGTCTCGATCGCGACCTCGCGCGAGGACGAGACCCTGCTGACGGTCTCCGAGCTGGGTTTCGGCAAACGCACCGGCGCCGCCGAATACCGGCTGACCCATCGTGGCGGCAAAGGCGTCATCACGATGAACGTCACCGACAAGACCGGCAAGGTGATAAGTGTGCGCCAGGTCGGGTCGGACGACCAGGTGGTGCTGATAACCGACGGCGGCAAGGTGATCCGGCTCGACGTAAGCACCGTGCGGATCACCGGGCGCAATGCCCAGGGCGTCCGGCTGGTGAAGCTGGATCCGGGCGAGCACGTACGCGCAGTGGCGGGGTTGGCGGAGCCTGAAGACGACGAGAACGGCGGCCCATCCAACGGCGAGAACGGCTCCGTATCGGATGACGAGACGGAGGAATAGACGCCGGGCGGCATGGCGGTTCTGGCCAATGACGATTTGCTAGCTCATCGTTTTCCTATGCCCTCGCCCACATCATCTGTGGGAGAGGGCATTAAGAAAAAAGACCCGGGCAAAAGAAGTTCGGAGCGCCCTGCTGCCGCCGCCAGCCCTCGGCGGTGGACATCGAGCGCGTGGCGGGCGTAAAGATCGCTTCATGCCGCTCGATTCATCGCTGGTCGGAACTTCCTCGGAGCTGGTGTCGGCCGAAGTCGACGTGGCATGGACGATGGCCTACGCGGCAGGGCTCGGCGACGCGCTCCCCTGTTACCTCGATACCACTCGCGAACGCGGCATCGTCGCGCATCCGATGTTCTCGGTGGCGATCGAGTGGCGCGCGATGATCCAGATAATCCAGGTGCTGAGCGAGGCCGGCTTTCCGCGCTCCGAAATGCTGCGCCGCGTGCATGCGACCGACGACGTGATCGTGCATCGCCCGATCCGCCCGCCGGAGCGGCTGTTCACGCGCGCCACACTCGCCGGAATCGAACGGCGCACGGCCGGCGCCTACCAGCTCACCCGCTTCGACACCATCGACGAAAAAGGCGCGCCGGTCTGTACTACCTGGTACGGCAATCTTTATCGCGGCGTCGAGGTCTCGGGCCCCGACTGTCCGCCCCCGGACGTGCCTTCGATGCTTGCGCCGTCGACCAGCGCGGCGAGCGGCGCACGCGAGCTTCGCGATTCCGATTTCGCCGGTCGCCGCGCATATCTACGGCGCCTGCGCGCGGCTGGGCAACCCGGTCAATATCCACACCGACATGGCAACCGCGAAGAAGGCCGGGCTGCCGGGGACAATCCTGCACGGCACCGCCACGCTCGCGATGGCGGCCTCACGCGTGATCGCGGCCGAGGCGGCCGGCGACCCAACGCGCGTCGGACGTATCCGCGCGCGCTTCGGCGCGATGGTGCTGATGCCCTCGGAGATCGAGGTGCGGATTTCCGCGCGCGAGCCGAACGCCGAAGGCAAGGCGGTCTTCTTCGAAGTGTTGAGCGCTGACGGCGGGCGGGCAATTCGCGACGGCTTCGTCGTGCTGCGCGGCTGACGGTGCGTCGCGCCTCTGATACGGCGCCGCGCGAGTCTCGCGGCAGGATGGACATTCGCCGCCCAAGCTCTGTAGAAATATCCTATGCCACTGGAATCATCGTTGGTTGGAACCCGGATCGGCCCCGCCACGACCGAAGTCGATGCGCGCTGGGCGATGGCCTACGCGGCGGCGCTCGAGGATTACCTGCCCTGCTATCTCGACACTCGCCGTCCCGACGGTATCGTCACTCATCCGGTCTTCCCGGTCTGTATCGAATGGCCGGAGGCGATCGCTTTGCACGACAAGCTGCGCGCTTCTCAGCTCAGCCAGACCGAGGCCGCACGCGGGGTCCATGCGACCTACGACGTCACGCTGCATCGCCCGATCCGGCCGCCCGAGCGGCTGACGACCACGCTCACGCTTGCCGCGGTAGAGCGCCGCAAGCCCGGTGCCTACGAGTTGATGCGCTTCGATACGGTCGACGCGCAAGGCCGGCCGGTCTGCACGACCTGGTACGGGACGATTTATCGCGGCGTCGAAGTTGCGGGGCCCGACCGCCCAGCCGACAACGCGCCGGCGACGCCGATGGCTCCCAGGGCCGGCGACACGGCGCGCGCGGAGATTCCGCTCACGATCCCGGCGGGCGCCGCGCACGTCTACACCGAATGCGCGCGCATCTGGAACCCTGTGCATACCGATAGCGCCGTGGCAGCCGCCGCGGGCCTGCCCGCGATCATCCTGCACGGCACGGCCACGATGGCGATGGCGGTGTCGAAGATCGTCGCCGCCGAAGCCGGCTACAATCCCGAGCGCGTACGGCGCGTCCACGGGCGGTTCGCCGCGATGGTGCTGATGCCGTCGATGGTCACGGTGCGAATCAATTCGCGCACGCCCTCAAGCGGCGGCGAAGCGGTCTCCTTCGACGTGCTCAACGCCGACGGCGGCCGCGCGATTCGTGACGGGATGGTCCTGCTCGGCGAGTAGCCCGGAGATCGCGGAGGTCGCCGAACCTTTCGGAGATCGCAAGGACCGCTGGAACTTTCCAGCGGATTTCCCAAGACAATATTGAGAAACGCGGGAGCATTCGCATGAAGGTCAAAGCGGCTGTCGCATACAAGGCCGGCGCTCCGCTCGAGATCGAAACCGTCGATCTCGACGGTCCCAGGCAGGGCGAGGTGCTGGTCGAGATCAAGGCGACCGGCGTATGCCATACCGACGCCTTCACGCTCTCGGGCAAGGACCCCGAGGGGCTGTTCCCGGCGATCCTCGGCCATGAGGGCGCGGGCGTGGTGGTCGAAACCGGCGCGGGCGTGACCACGCTGCGCCCCGGTGATCACGTGATTCCTCTTTACATCCCCGAGTGCCGCCAATGCCCGTCCTGCCTTTCCGGCAAGACCAACCTATGCACCGCGATCCGCGAGACCCAGGGGCGCGGCGTGATGCCCGACGGCAAGAGCCGCTTCTCGGCCGGCGGCAAGATGATCCATCACTACATGGGCACTTCGACGTTCGCCAACTTCACGGTGGTGCCGGAAATCGCGCTGGCCAAGGTACGCGAGGACGCGCCCTTCGAGCGCATCTGTTACATCGGATGCGGCGTCACGACCGGCGTGGGCGCGGTGATCAACACCGCGAAAGTCCAGGTCGGCGATACGGTGGTGGTCTTCGGGCTCGGCGGAATCGGGCTCAACGTGGTGCAGGGCGCGCGAATCGCCGGGGCGCGCATGATCGCCGGGGTGGATCTCAATCCGGCGCGCCGCGCGATCGCGGAGAAATTCGGCCTTACTCATTTCGTCAACCCGGCCGAGGTGCGCGGCGACCTCGTGCCTTACCTGGTGGATCTGACCGGAGGCGGCGCCGACTTCGCGTTCGAGTGCATCGGCAACGTCAAGCTGATGCGTCAGGCGCTCGAGTGCTGCCATCGCGGATGGGGCACCTGCGTGATAATCGGCGTTGCGGGCGCGGGCGAGGAAATTTCAACCCGTCCGTTTCAGCTCGTCACCGGCCGCACCTGGAAGGGCACCGCGTTCGGCGGCGCCAGAAGCCGGCGCGACGTCCCGAAGATCGTCGACTGGTACATGGAAGGCAAAATCAACATCGACGATCTCATCACGCACACGATGCCGCTCGACCGCATCAACGAGGCCTTCGACCTGATGCATCGCGGCGAGTCGATTCGCACGGTGGTGACGTTCTGAGCGCCGGCCTTCTACCGCAGCGGCTTGCCTTCCGGCGCCGCGCGATTCGCGGATTCATCGCCGTGGCGCCGCTCGTCGCCTGCGCGATTGCGCTCAGCGGGTGCTGGCCGTTTAATCGCACGCCGCCGCAGCAGGAGTATTTCAATGCGCTCAAGATGGGCAACTCGGCGCAGGCGAGCCAGCTCTGGCTACAGATGACTCCCGACCAGCGCGCCAAGTTCGAGCGCGGCGAGGGCATCCGGCCCGGCGTATCGCACAACGACGTGCAGCAGGCGATCGACGAACACTACTCCGAGCAGGAGGACGACGGCTCCGCGCCTAAACAGGCCGATCTGGCGCCGGGCGCCGGCGCGGGCTTGCAGGACCTGCCTTCCTATCTCAAAGCAAACGGCGCCGCCGGCGCGCCGCAACCCGCGCCGGCCGAGCAATAGTGAAACAATAGCCAGACGACGCGCGAGCCCGCGCCGCGCACGCACCGAGGACACAGACCCACGATGGAGTTCGCTTTCAACCCGGACCAGGAGATGCTGCGCCGCACGCTCGCCGATTTCGCCGCGCGCGAGCTTGCCCCGGCCTACGCCGGCCGCGACAAGGATGAGGACCTGCCGCGCGCGATCGTGCTCAAGCTCGGTGAGCTGGGATTGCTCGCGCCGATGGTCGAGCAGCGCTACGGCGGCCAGGCGCTGGATTACCTCTCGCTCGGCATCGCGCACGAGGAAATCGGCCGCGCCGACTTCAACGCGGCCTACGTGCTGCTGCTCTCGGGGCTGGTCGGCGCGATCGTCAGCGCTCGCGGCGACGATCGCCAGCGCGCCGAGTACCTCCCGCCGATCTGCCGCGGCGACACGGTCGCCGCGCTCGCCGTCACCGAGCCCGGCGGCGGCTCGGACGCCGCGCACATCCGCTTGCAGGCGCGGCGCGACGGCGACAGTTACCTGCTGAGCGGCGAGAAGACTTCGATCTCGTTCGGCTCATGGGCCGACACGGCGCTGGTGATGGCGCGCACGGGAACGCTCGAGCAGGGCGCGCATGGAGTGAGCGCCTTCTACGTCGATCTGCGCGCGCCGGGCGTGAGCCGCGCGCGCTTTCGCGACCTCGGCACGCGCGCGATCGGCCGCGGCCAACTCTTTTTCGACGAGGTGCGCGTGCCGGCCGCCGCGCGCATCGGCGCCGAGGGCGCCGGCTTCGTCCAGGTGATGCAGGGCTTCGACTTCAGCCGCTCGCTCATCGGCCTGATGTGCATCGGGGCGGCCCAGCAGAGCGTCGACGAAACCGTCAAGTACGTAACCGAGCGCCAGGCCTTCGGCGCCGCGCTGGCGCGCTTCGAGGGCGTGTCGTTTCCGCTGGCCGAGGCCGCGGTCAAGCTGCGCGCCGCGCGATTGCTCTGTTACGAGGCGCTATGGTTGCGTGACCAGGGCAAGCCGCACGGATGGCTGGCGGCGGGATGCAAATGGTGGGCGCCGGAACTGGCGGTCCAGGTCATCCATCAATGCCTGCTTCTGCACGGCCATCTCGGCTTCAGCCTCGACCTGCCCCATCAGCAGCGTCTGCGCGACGTTATCGGACTCGAGATCGGCGACGGCACCGCGCAGATCATGAAGACGCTGGTGGCGCGCGAGGTCATCGGCAAGGCCGCCCGTCCCTACTAGGCGCGGCGCGCCTCGCGCGCTCAGCGCGCGCGCCGCGCCAGGAAGCGCAGCCGCATGTAATCGGCGGTCCAGCGCCCGGCTTCATCGCACAGCACCGGCCTCAGCATCGCGATGGCCTCGTCGCGCGCGCCGGCGCGCGCCTCGGCCGGCAGCCGGCGCAGGAACAGCTCCGCGAACGTGTCGAGCCATCCCGCCATATCGGTCGGCAGCGGCGTCGGCCGCGGAATCAACTCGATGTACTCGACCGTGAAGCCGCCGCGCTCCAGGCGCGCGCGATAATCGTCGACGGTGGGGAAATACCAGGGGCTCGCCGATTTACCGTCGGCGCCGTGGCGCTCGAGCACCGCGATCAGCGCGACCGTGATCGCCGCGACGCATCCATGACCGCCCATCTCGCCGGCGAAGCGGCCGCCCGGCTTGAGCGCGCGCGCCACACCCGCGATCACCGCATCGGGATCGTCCTTCATCCAATGCAGCGCCGCATTGGAAAAGACCGCGTCGAACTCCGCGAGAAATCGAGCCTGGCGCCGTCGGCCACGCGCGCGTCGAGCCCGCGCTTTTGCGCCGCCGCGACCATGTCCTCCGACGCATCGACGCCCAGCACCGAGGCGCCCGCCGCGGCAATTTTTTCCGTCAGCACGCCGTCGCCGCATCCGAGGTCGAGAATACGCTCGCCGGCTTGCGGCTTGAGCAGATCGAGCACGGGCTGTCCGAGTGCCGGAACGAAATGAGCGTGCTGCGCGTAGCGGTCGGCCTTCCAGCTCTGCGCGGGCGGCGAAGCTTTGGCGGATTGTGAATTTGCCATCGCTTAAACATATACTGGGACAGGGACGAAGTGGACACCCCCGAAACCATCGGAGCGCCGGACATCCCGCGGCAGGGAGTGTCGCCCGTATGGCGAGGATTGACCTGGCTGGCCCTGGCGTGCGCGCTGGTGCTCGCTCTTTTTGGCCAGCAAGTACGAGGCGGCCTTGCGCTACGAGCAGATCACCGACTCCGCGGCGCGTGCCGCGCTCAGCGATCGCATCACCAGCCTCGAACATGACGTCGTCGACGCGCACAACCAGGTGGCTTCACTGCGCCAGCAACTGGAGGTGAACGGCGAGACCGTCCGCGCCGCGCTCGCGCCCGACTCGCGGATCATCCATCTTGCGCCGCTCGGCGCCGTCCCCGACGCGAGCGCCGTGCTCGCCGAAAGCGCGAGCAAGGGCGAGGCCGTGTTGCTCGTCAGCGGACTCCCGCCCGCGCCGTCGGGCGAGATTTACGAGCTATGGTGGATCGGACCGCACGGCGAAGCGATCAAAGCCACGGCCTTCCATCTCGACCCGCATGGCGCGGCGATCGCCACCGCGACCACACCGCCCGCGGCCGCGCACGTGGTCGCCGGAGAAGTCACGCTCCAGCCCTCGCAAGGCGCCGACAAACCGGGCGGCACGATCTATTTCAGGGGCGCGACCGACGGAGCGCTGACCGCGTATCAACCGGGGGCCGATGCTCAAGGGAATTGATCACGTCGTGATCGTCGTGGCCGACCTGGATCGCGCGATCGCCGGCTTCGAAGCGCTGGGCTTCACGGTGGTCCGCGGCGGCCGCCACACAGGGCTTGGCACTCACAACGCGCTGATCGCTTTCGCCGACGGCGCTTATTTCGAACTCATCGCCTTCCTCGTGCCGGCTTCGACGCATCGATGGTTTGCGGCCGTGAGCAAGGGCGGCGGGCTGACCGACTTTTGCATGCAGACCGGCGACCTCGACGCCGACGCCGCTTCATTCAAGCGCGCCGGCGCCACGGTAAGCGAGCCGTTCGCGATGGAGCGTGAGCGGCCCGACGGCTACACGTTGAAATGGGTGCTGGCGGTGGCGCAGCCGCCCTCGGCCGGCGCCGTGCCGTTCCTCATCCGCGACACAACGCCGCGTGACGAGCGCGTACCGCGCGAGCGTGCCCATCGTAACGGCGCCGCCGGCATCCGCACGCTCACCGTCGCGGTCGAGAACGCCGCGGCGGCGCGCGCGTTCTACGAACGCGTGCTCGGCGCTCGCGGCGAGGAACTCAGGCGCGACGATCTCGGCGCGGCTGGCGTGCGCTTCGTCGTCGGGCCGGATGAAGCGCGACACGAACTGCAATTCGTCGCGCCGGTTTCGGAAACCGGCGTGGTCGCCGGATGGCTTGGCGCGCATGGGCCGTCGCCCTGCGAGGTCACGCTGCGCGGCTCTGCCGCCGCGCCTTCATTGCTCGACGCCGCGCGCGCACAGAACGCGCGCATTCTGCTTTAGGAGGCTGCTCTAGGACGCCTCCCATGAATTCGCAATCCATACCGCGCCTGTTGGTTTCCGCGACCGGCAGCGGCGCGGGCAAGACCACCGCGACGATCGCGCTGATGGGCGCGCTGCGCGCGCGCGGGATGCGCGTCGCCGCCTTCAAATGCGGCCCCGACTATCTCGACCCGACCTACCATCGCCGCGCCGCGGGCGTATCCTTCGCACAATCTCGACGGCTGGATGATGGATCGCGACTCGGTGCTCGCGACCTTCGCGCGCGCCGCCGCGGGCGCCGACATCGCGGTGATCGAAGGGATGATGGGACTGTTCGACGGCGCTGCGCCGACCAGCGACGAAGGGTCGTCGGCGGAAATCGCGAAGTGGCTCGCGGCTCCCGTGCTGCTGGTGGTCGACGCGTCGGGGATGGCGCGCACGGTCGCGGCGGTCGCGCACGGATTCAGCCATTTCGACCCGCGGCTCAGGCTCGCCGGCCTCATCTGCAATCGCGTCGGCAGCCGCGGCCATCTCGATTTGTTGCGCGCGGCGTCGGCGGAAGTTCCGGTGCTCGGCGGCTTTCCGAGCGAGGCGCGGCTTGCGTTTCCCGAACGTCATCTCGGATTGCTCAGCGCCGATGACAAGACCGTTGCGCAGCCGCTGTTCGACGCGTGGGCGGAGATGGCGGCGCAATGGCTCGACCTCGACGCGATCGTGGCGATCGCGCGGAGCGCTCCGGTGCTTGAGCGGCCTGGACGCCGCGGAGCTATGGCCGCGAAACGGCGCACCGGCCCCGCGATGCCGTATCGGCGTGGCCTATGACGACGCCTTCCATTTCTACTATGAAGACAACCTGCGCCGGCTCGAAGCGGCGGGCGCCGAACTGGTGCGCTTTGCGCCGACGCGCGAGGCGCGAGTTGCCGCGAAGTCGACGGGCTTTATTTCGGCGGCGGCTATCCCGAGGCGCTCGCTGCCGAGCTTTCCGGCAATCGCGCGATGATCGACGCGGTGCGCGGCTTCGCGCGAACGCGGCGGGCCGATTTACGCCGAGTGCGGCGGCCTGATGTATCTGCAGCGACGGCATCCGCACGCTGGAAGGACAGACGTGGCCGATGGTTGGGCTCGTCGCGGGAGAAGCCGTGATGTCCGAGCGCTTGCAGGCGCTCGGCTACGTCGAGGTCGAGACGCGCGGCGAGTCGATTCTCGGGCCGGCCGGGATGCGGATGCGGGGTCATCAGTTCCGCTACTCGACGCTCACGCCAATTCCCGAGCGGATGGAGCGCGTCTATGCGGTGCGTCCGCGATGGGGCGACGCCATTCGTGGAGGGCTATCGCTCAGGCAGCGTGCTCGCCTCCTACGTGCATGTCCATTGGGCGTCGAACCCCGAGGCCGCCGAGGGATTCGTAAATTCGTGCGCCGCCTGGCGCGAGCGGCAGCGCCAGTGACGCGTCCATCGCTCTCACGGCATGCGCTTCCGGTTATGAACGCGGCGCGAACCACGCTGGCACGCACACTGATGGTGCAGGGGACCGCGTCGTCGGTCGGCAAGAGCCTGATCGTCGCCGCGCTCTGCCGAATCTTTCATCGCGAAGGGCTAAGCGTCGCGCCGTTCAAGGCGCAGAACATGGCGCTCAACTCGTTCGTCACGCCCGACGGCGGCGAGATTGGACGCGCCCAGGCCGTGCAGGCCGAGGCCGCCGGCATCGAGCCGCGCGTCGAGATGAATCCGATCCTGCTGAAGCCCGAAGGCGGGATGCGCTCGCAGGTGGTCGTGCTCGGCAAGCCGCGTGGCCGGATGACCTGGTCCGAGTACCAGCAGCTCAAGCCCGAGTTCGTCCGGATAATCGCGGACTCGCTCTCAGCGCTGCGCGCGCTGCACGATCTGATCATAATCGAGGGCGCCGGGCTCGCCCGCCGAGATCAACCTTGCCGCGCAGGACATCGTGAACATGCACGTCGCGGCCGAGGCGGAGGCGCCGGTGCTGCTCGTCGGCGATATCGACCGCGGCGGCGTGTTCGCGCATCTTGTGGGCACGATGGAATTGCTGGCGCCGGCCGATCGCGCGCGCGTCGCCGGTTTCCTGATCAACAAATTTCGCGGCGACCCCGCGTTTTTGGCGCCTGGGCTGGAATTTCTGCGCGCGCGCTTTCAGATTCCCGTGCTCGGCGTGATCCCGTACGTCGAGCGCCTGCGTATCGCCGACGAAGATTCGGTGGCGCTGGAGGATCGCCGCAACCGGCGCGCAGCCGGGTCCGGTCAAATCGATATTGCGGTGATACGGCTGCCGCGCATCTCGAACTACGACGACTTTCTCGCCCTGGAACACGAAGATGGCGTGACCGTGCGGTTCGTCGAGGAAGCCGGCGAACTAGCCGGCGCCGACCTCGCGATAATTCCGGGATCGAAGAGCACCGTCGCCGATCTCGGATGGCTCAACGAAAGCGGGTTCGCGCGAGCGATCGTCGCGCGCGCGCGCGAGGGCGGTCTGGTTGCGGGAATCTGCGGCGGATGCCAGATGCTGGGCGAGCGAATCGAGGATCCGCATCGGGTCGAGTCGGACCAGGCTTCCGCGCGCGGCCTCGGCCTGCTGCCGATAGTCACGCGCTTCGCAAAAACCAAGCTCACCGCGCAAGTGCGCGCGCGCGTCGCGGCTCCTTCGATTTTAGGAGCCGCGGATCGTCGTCGCAGGCGAAATCTCCGCCTACGAGATTCACATGGGGAACGTCGAGCGCGCCGCTGGAACCGCGGCGCCGTTTCGGATCGTCGCGCGCAACGGTACGCCAGTCGATACGCTCGACGGCGCGATAAACCGCGACGGCACGGTCGCGGGCACGATGCTCCACGGAATTTTCGAAAACGACGCGTTGCGCGCGGCCTTTCTCGGCGCGCTGCGCCGGCGCAAGGGACTCGCCGCGAGCGATGGAACGCGGCCCGTTGCCTCGCGCGAGGCGGAATACGATCGCCTCGCCGCGGCGGTCGCGGGCAGTGTCGATCTGCCGACGCTCCGAAAGATAGCCGGGCTCGGCTGATCCGGCGCTTGCGCCGCCCCCCAAGACATCCGCGGCGCGAAATCCTAGAATTGCCGCCATGAGCGACGACCGTTCAAAACATCCGGAAGCGCTCGCGGATAAATCGGAGGCGCTCGAGCACGAGGCGCCAAACACGCTCGAAGGCTGGAGCGTGCTGCATCAGGTGTTCCGGTTGCGGCGCGAAGCGCTCGGTGCGCTCGACGCCGCGCGGCGCGAACGAATCCTGCGGCAGGCGGCTGGAGCGATCTCCGCGATGGAGCGGCGCGAGGACGGCGAGAGCGCGCTCTTTTCGATCCTGGGCCACAAGGGCGATCTGCTCGCGGTGCATTTCCGCCGCAGCTTCGACGAACTCGAGCGCGCGCAGGCCGATATCGCGGCGCTGGAGTTGAGCGCGTTCCTCGAGCAGGCCGGATCGTACGTCTCGATGGTCGAGATCGGGTTGTACGAGGCGACGGTCGCGTTGAACGCGCGGCTTGCGGGCGAAGGGCTGCGTCCGCATTCACCCGAGTGGAAGCGGGCGGTCGAGGAAGAGCTTGCCGCGCAGCGCGACAAGATGGTGACGCGCCTGTGGCCCAAGAATTCCCACGCGCCGCTACCTTTGTTTCTATCCGATGAACAAGCGGCGCGCCGGCGCCGACAACTGGTACCAGCTTCCGATCGACGAGCGCCGCCGCCTGATGCACGAGCACGGCATGATCGGCAGGCGTTACGCGGGCCAGGTCACGCAGATAATCTCCGGCTCGGTCGGCTTCGACGACTGGGAGTGGGGCGTCGACCTTTTCGCCGACGATCCGCTGGTCTTCAAGAAACTGGTCTACGAGATGCGCTTCGACGAATCGAGCGCGCGCTACGCCGAGTTCGGCCCGTTCATCGTCGCGATCCGGCTCGGCGCCGACGATCTGCAAAGGCTCGTCTTCGGCCACACCAGCGCCTGAGCGCCGCCATTTCAGCTCGTCTTCACTGTTTCACGTTTCGGTCCGTCCTGCCCGGTGTTATATGCATCGCGGGCGACGCGGATCGGACCGCGTCCAGCGCTCAAAGGGAGACCAGATGACACCGCAGGAGTTCGCGCAGCGTCTGAACCGTTTGTACGCCGGCACTATGATGCAGGACATGGAGATGCTCCATGCGGGCGAGGGGCGCGCGCGCGGGCGGGTGCGAGTTCAAGCCTCATCTGCGGCAACTCACCGGGTCTCTTTCATGCCGGAGTGATAATGGGGCTCGCCGATACGACGGCGACGGCGGCCGCGATGTGGGAGATCAACTCCGATCTGGCGCCCGACGGCGAGTTCCGGCCGGAGCTTTTCCCGCTCTCGATCCAGGTCTCGACCAACTTCATCCGCAACACCGGCCGCGGCGCTCTCACCGCCGATGCCGAACTGGTCCATCGCGGCAAAAGCACGATCGTCGCCGACGTTCGCGTCACTGACGATCAATCGCGGCTGATCGCCAAGGCGACCGTTACGCTGCTGGTGCCAAAGCCGCCCGCGCGCTGAAGTGGGCCGATCGGTTGCAAAAATCTGTCAGTTGCGAAATTTGTCGGTCAGGCGCCGAAGCACACCCGCTCGTACGCTGTCGCTTTGCTCCTTGGGCGGCTCGGGCGGCGGGCGTCTTGGCAGCGGATGTCTTGGCGGCGGGCTTGAGCGTGGCGAAGAGATCCTCGACTTCGCCGTCGACGGGAAAGCGGCCGGCCTTGGCCTTGGAGAAGATCAGCTCGCCGTCGACGAGCACGTCGAACTGCCCGGTTTTGCCAGCCTTGATTTCAGCATCCTCGCCGAAGCGCCTATGGAGCGACGCGGCCAGACTGGCCGCGCGAGGCTTGTAGCCTCAAGCGGAGCAGTAGAGAATTTCGGTCGCCATCCGCGAGTTCTCCGTGTATCAGTCTATCACTTTCCATCACTTGCACTTCGCAATCACTTGCTCTCGGGCAGGTCGACGAATACCGCCGCCGCCACCACCGAGGTCCACAAGCCGTCGCGGTCGCCAATCGCCGACTGCGTGACGTTGCGCGTGGTTACGATCTTGTCCGAGACGCGCCAGACGTCCTTGCGCTCGTCGTAGCTGGCGTTGGGATCGAAGTCGACGCCCAGGATCGTCGCCAGCATCATCGCGGCGAGGTCTTCAGCATAGTCGCCCGCCTTCTGATCGGTCTCGCCAAAGCTGTGATGCTCGGAGAGGTAGCCGTACTGGCTCGGATTGGCCGGAATCGCCACGCCCACCGACGCGGCGATGAGGCGATGCGGTTCGTCGGTGGCGTTGTCGCTCACCACGGCGAAAACGATCTGGCCGGGAGTGAGGCGCTTGAGTCCCTCTTGCGGCGTGATCAACCTGCAGTAGGGAGGAAAGATCGATTGGACACGCACCAGGTTGTACTCGGCGATGCTGGAGGAGCGCAGGGCTAGCTCGAACGAATTGAGCTTTCTCGCGGTGCTTGCCAACCCCCTTGGTCAGAAACACCCCTTTCGGAAAAGGCCCCATCAACGCTCTCCCTGTTAAGCCCCTTCCCGGCGCGCCGGTACAGAAAGCTCACTCAACAAGCGTAGCAGCAAGCGGGTCCGCGATACACGGGGTAGATACGTATTCCGGCCGCTACACCACGTTGACCGGCTGGTACTCGCCGAACACGCGGCGCATCGCGTCCGAGATTTCACCGAGCGTCGCCCAGTTGCGCACCGCGTCGATAATCGCCGGCATCAGGTTGCCGCCGTCGCGCGCCGCCGCCTCGACGCGCTCCAGCGCGGCGCCCGCGGCCGCAGCGTTGCGCTCGGCGCGCAGGCGGGCCAGCCGCTCGCATTGCTTTTGCTCGATCTCGGGATCGACGCGCAGGAGGTCGATCGGCGGCTGCTCGCCGGTCGTGAACTGGTTGAGTCCGACGATGGTCCGCTGCTTGGATTCGATTTCGCGCTGGTAGAGGTAGGCGGCCGACTGGATTTCGCGCTGCATGTAGCCGCGCTCGATCGCGGCCACCGCGCCGCCAAGGTCGTCGATCTTGCCCAGGTACTCCAGCGTCTTCTTCTCGAGTTCGCGCGTGAGATTCTCGATGTAGTACGAGCCGCCGAGCGGATCGACGGTATCGGCAACGTCGGACTCATTGGCGATGATTTGCTGAGTGCGCAGCGCCAGCAGCGCCGACTGCTCGGTGGGCAGCGCCAGCGCTTCGTCGCGCGCGTTGGTATGGAGCGATTGTGCGCCGCCCAGCACCGCGGCCAGCGCCTGCAGCGTCACGCGCACCACGTTGTTGTCGACCTGCTGCGCGGTAAGCGTCGAGCCCGCGGTCTGCGCATGGAAGCGCAGCATCATCGAGCGTTCGTCGGTGGCGCCGAAGCGTTCTTTCATGATTCGCGCCCACAGCCGGCGCGCCGACGCGGAACTTGGCGATCTCCTCGAAAAAATTGTTGTGCACGTTGAAGAAGAACGAGAGGCGGCTCGCGAAAGCGTCGACCTTGAGCCCGGCCTTGAGCGCCGCCTCGACGTAGGCGATACCGTCGGCCAGCGTAAAGGCCAGCTCCTGCGCCGCGGTCGAGCCGGCTTCGCGGATGTGGTAGCCGGAGATCGAGATCGTGTTCCAGTTGGGAACTTCGCGGGTCGCGAACGCGAAGATGTCCGTGATGATTCGCATCGAGCCGCGCGGCGGATAGATGTAGGTCCCGCGCGCGACGTACTCCTTGAGCACGTCGTTCTGGATCGTGCCGTTGAGCTTGTCCCATCCCACGCCGCGCCGCTCGGCTGCCACCAGGTAAAGCGCGAGCAGGATCGACGCGGTCGCGTTGATGGTCATCGAGGTCGAGATTTTGTCGAGCGGGAGCTGATCGAGCAGCGTCTCCATGTCATGGAGCGCGCAGATCGACACGCCGACGCGGCCGACTTCGCCGCGGGCCAGCAGATGGTCGGCGTCGCGGCCCATCTGGGTCGGCAGGTCGAAGGCGACCGAGAGCCCGGTCTGCCCGTGCTCGAACAGGTAGCGGTAGCGGCGGTTGGATTCCTCGGCGTTGCCGAAGCCCGCGTACTGGCGCATCGTCCACAGCCGCCCGCGGTACATCGTCGGCTGCACGCCGCGGGTGAAGGGATACTCGCCCGCGAAGCCGAGGTCGCGCAGGTAGTCGAAGCCGTTTAGGTCAGTGGGATCGTACTCGCGCTCGATCTCGATGCCGGAGCTGGTGGTGAAATGCTCGCGGCGCTCGCCGCCGCGCTTGAGCGCGGGCGCGACCTTGCGCTGCTCCCAGTTCTTGCGCTCGTCCTTGATACCGCCGTCGGACATGTCAATGGCCTCCAGTCCCGGGCCTCCGGTCCCGGCTACTCGATGATCGCCAGGACCTCGCCCTTCTCGACCGTCTGTCCCGCCGTCACCCGCACCTCGATCACCCGGCCGGCCTTGGGCGTTCTGATTTCGTTCTCCATCTTCATCGCTTCGACGGTCAGCACGCCATGCTCCGCCTCGATCTCGTCGCCCGGCTTCACCAGCACGCTGACCACCCGCCCGGGCATCATCGCCTTGAGCTCGACGCGGCCGCTTAGCTGGCGGCCGGCGCTGGCGCGCATCGCGCGCCGCTTCTCGTCGATCAGATTGACACGCCATGCGCCGGCGCGCGAAGTGACGATCAGCTCTTCGCCCTCGGGCGTCACGTCGAAGTCGAACGAACGATTGCCGATCAGCACCGAAAACGAACTGGCGCCGACGCGCCGGAGATCGAGCTCGAAGCGTTGCTCGCCCAGCCGCACGGCGCATGCATTCGCGCCGAGTTCCTCGAACTCGAATTCGTGCTCGGTGTTCCGCAACGGTGGCCAGGTAGCGCATCGTCCGCCTCTAGCGCCTCAGCACGTCGAGCCGGCCGAGCATCTTCCACGCCGAACCGCCGCGCGCCGCGCCGCGTCCCGCGCCGGAGCCTCGGGTGCCGCGGCCGTTGCCCAGGTTCTGCGCGGCTGCCGCCACCGCCAGCATCGCGGCGGTGAATTCCTTGTCGTCATCGCGCCGCTCGGGTTTGCCGTCCGCGGCGGCAAGCGCTCTGGGATGGTACTCCTGCTCGATGAAGTTGGTGTCGTAGTCGCCGCTGAGGAACACCGGATGGTTCATCAGCCAGCGATGGAAATCCAGGTTGGTGGTAAGTTCGCCGGCGATCACGAACTCGCCGAGCGCGCGGCGCATCCGCGCGATCGCCTCGGCGCGGTCGCGTCCCCATACCGCGAGCTTCGAGATCATCGGATCGTAAAAGACCGGCACTTCGGCGCCCGCGTACACGCCGGCGTCGTTGCGCACGCCGGGCCCGCTCGGCCATCGCAGCGTGTCGATCCGGCCCGGCGCGGGCACGAAGCCGGCCGCCGGATCCTCGGCATAGATGCGGCATTCGACCGCCCATCCGCGCTGGCTCAGATCCTCCTGGCTAAACGGCAGCGGCGCGCCCGCCGCGACCTCGATTTGCGCCTTGACGAGATCCACCCCGGTCACCATCTCGGTTATCGGATGCTCGACCTGGATGCGGGTGTTCATCTCGAGGAAATAGAAGTTGCGATCGGCGTCGGCCAGAAATTCGATCGTGCCGGCGCTGCAGTAGCCGACCGCCTGCGCCGCCTTGATCGCGACCTCGCCCATCGCGCGGCGCATCGCCGGCGTGATGAAGGGCGAAGGCGACTCTTCGACCACCTTCTGATGACGGCGCTGAATGGAGCATTCGCGCTCGAACACATGAACGGTTTTGCCCTCTGCGATCGGCGAAAACCTGGAACTCGATATGGCGCGGGCGGGTAAGGTACTTCTCGACGTAGAGACGGGCGTCGCCGAAGGACGACTTCGCCTCGCCGCCAACCGCGCGGATCGCCGAGGCCAGCTCGGATTCCTTCTCGACGAAGCGCAGGCCCTTGCCGCCGCCGCCGGCCGCCGCCTTGAGCATGATCGGATAGCCGATCTTCGCCGCGGCCGGCGCGCACCTCGGCCTCTCCCGCGAGCGTTCCCGGCGAGCCCGGCACCACCGGCACCCCCGCCGCCGCCATCGCCTTGCGCGCCTCGACCTTGTCGCCCATTCTTTTGATCGCTTCGGGCGACGGGCCGATGAAGACCAGGCCGGCCTCCGCCACGGCGCTCGCGAAGCCGGCGTTTTCGGAGAAGAAGCCGTAGCCGGGATGGATTGCCTCGGCCCCGGTCTTTTTGGCGGCGTCGAGGATCCGTTCGGTCTTGAGGTAGCTCTCGGAGGCGGGCGACGGTCCGACAGCGACCGCGTAGTCGGCTTCACGCACGTGCAGCGCGGCGCGGTCGGCCTCCGAATAGATCGCGACCGACTCGACGCCCAGATCGCGGCAGGCGCGGATCACGCGCACGGCGATCTCGCCGCGATTCGCTATCAGGATGCGCTTGAACATCGTTTACGCTATGAGCCGGCGTGCCTTCGACCGATCAGGGAGCGGACGGCGCTGGTAAAGTTTATCGCGTTCGCCGCCGCGCAGGCGAGAGCGGATGCGGGCGGTAGCTGGGGCCGCCGCTACGACGCATCGCGCCGTATTCACAGCGGAATATTGCCGTGCTTGCGCGGCGGGTTGCGGTCGCGCTTGTTCTCGAGCGCCTTGAGCGCCGCGATCAGCCGCGGCCGCGTGTCGCGCGGCATCAGCACTTCGTCGATGTAGCCCAGCTCGGCGGCCTTGAACGGATTGGCGAAGGTCTTGCGGTACTCTTCGACCAGCCGGGCCTTCTCGGCCACCGGATCTTTGGCCTTTTCGATCTGGCTGCGGAACACGATATTGACCGCGCCGTCGGGACCCATCACCGCGATCTCGGCGGTCGGATAGGCAAAGTTGAAATCGCCGCGGATGTGCTTGGAGGACATCACGTCGTAAGCCCCGCCGTAGGCCTTGCGCGTGATCACCGTGACCTTGGGCACCGTGGCCTCGCAGTAGGCGTAGAGCAGCTTGGCGCCGTGGCGGATGATGCCGCCGAACTCCTGCGTGGTGCCGGGCAGGAAGCCGGGAACGTCGACGAAGGTGACCAGCGGAATGTTGAACGCGTCGCAAAAGCGCACGAAGCGCGCGGCCTTGACCGAAGCGTCGATGTCGAGGCATCCGGCAAGATAGGCGGGCTGATTGGCGACCACGCCCACCGAAGCGCCGCCGAGCCGCGCGAAACCGATCACGATGTTCTGCGCGAAGTCCTTTTGCAGCTCCATGAGCTGGCCGCCGTCGACCACGCGATGGACCATGTCGCGGATGTCGTAGGGCTTGTTCGGGTTCTCGGGGACGATCGAATCGAGCGCCTCGTCGCGCCGATCCGCCGGGTCAGTGGTGGCCGCGAAGGGCGCGTCTTCGGCGTTGTTGAGCGGCATGTAGGCGAGCAGATCGCGCACCGCCAGCAGCGCGCTCTGGTCGTCAGCCGCCTCCAGGTGGCATACGCCCGAGCGCGTCGAATGCGTGTCGGCGCCGCCCAGGTCCTGCATCGAGACTTCCTCGTGCGTGGTCGCCTTGATGACGTCGGGGCCGGTGATGAACATGTAGGAGGTGTCGCGCACCATCACGACGAAGTCGGTCATCGCGGGCGAGTACACCGCGCCGCCGGCGCAGGGCCCCATGATGCAGGAGATCTGCGGCACCACGCCGGAGGCCATCACGTTGCGCAAGAAGATGTCGGCGTAGCCGGCCAGCGACACCACGCCCTCCTGGATGCGCGCGCCGCCCGAGTCGTTGATGCCCGATCACCGGGCATCCGGTCTTCATCGCCAGGTCCATCACCTTGCAGACCTTCTCGGCGAACGCGCCCGAGAGGCTGCCGCCGAAAACCGTGAAGTCCTGCGAGAAGACGCAGACCTGGCGTCCCTCGATGGTGCCGTAGCCGGTGACCACGCCGTCGCCCGGGATGCGCCGCTGGTCCATCCCGAAGTCGTCGCAGCGATGGGTCTTGAACTTGTCGAGCTCGATGAAGGAGCCGCGGTCGAGCAGGAATTCGACCCGCTCGCGCGCGGTCAGGCGGCCCGACTCGCGCTGGCGGCGCTGCCGATCTTCGCCGCCGCCCAGCTCCGCCTGGCGCGAAAGCTCGCTCATCCGTTCGATATTTTCCTTAACGCTCATCGCCAAATCCCGCGCAAGCGAGCATGATATGGTGCGCTGGGCGCGGCGCGCAAGCGATTTGGACGACGCTTTCGGGCGTGGCCGGACTCATCGCGCGGCGCGCCGGCGGTGCTTTCGGGCGCGCGGCCAGCGACTTTGCGGCCCCCGCGCGCGCATACCATAATGAGGCAACTTCGAGCGGGAAAGGGCGGGCGCAGCCGTGATTGACGACACGATGGCGGAGCGGATGGTGGCGTGCGGATGGATCGCGGCGAGCGCTGCGGCCGCGTTACATGATCCGCTCGCATTACATGGCCGGATTCGGCCCGGCAATGTGGATATCTCATCGGCGACGCTGCGCATTCTGTTTGGCTTCGCGTACGGCATTTACCGGCGCAGCCGAGTCTGCGCGGTGCTCGTACTGGTCACTATTTCCTGGGAATCGCAACGCTTCTCACTTGCGCACGCTGCGTGCCGCAGCCGCGATCAGCAGTTACGCCTGCTCTGGCAGCGCTGTACGTGCTCGGCGTGATCGGCACGTTCGTGCATCATGCGCGGCGCCGCCCGGCGGCGGCGTAGCCGTGCCGCTTATTTGTTGGTGTGCGGCTCGAATCCGACGAAGCTCATCTTGTCCCCCGCGCGCACGCCATGGCGCGCGCAGAATCCGCCGTTGACCTCGAGCACGTAGAGCGCCGGCGCGTCGGGGCCGACCGGGCGCTCCGAGTAAGGCGTGGCGTTGGCCACGATACCCACGACGACGCCCGACGAGTCGGCAAAAATCATGTCGAGCGGGATTTCCGTATGCCTCATCCAGAATTTCAGCGGCTCCGCCGCGGGAAAGATGAACAACATACCGGCGTCCTCGTCCAGGTGGCGCGCGGTACATCAGGCCGAATGTGCGCTGTCCCGGCGTGAGCGACAACTCGACGCGCACCGCGGCGCGCTCGGCTCCGTCGGACGCGCTGATTACGACCTTTGGAGTCTGAGCGGCTCCCAGAGCGGCCGCCGCCAGCGCGAGCAGGAGAAGCCAGCGCGCCAGCGCCGCGCCGGGACGCGGCCGCCTCAGGCGTTCAAGCCATCGCAGCCTACCAATCGCCGTCCGGAACTTCGACTCGAGGCGCACCGCCTAGCTGACCTCGAGCGGCAGCGAGGCGAGCCCGCGCAGAAAGAACGATCCCTTGTACGTAAGCGGCGCCTCGGGCGCGGCGGGCCGGATTCGCTTGTAGCGCGCGAGCAGCGAGCCAATCGCAATCGCGCCTTCCATCCGCGCGAGCGGCGCGCCGATACAGAAGTGAATCCCCTCGCCGAAGGCGAGATGGTCGTTCGGGATGCGCGCGATATCGAACGTTTCCGGCTCGCTGAATTGCGCCGGGTCGCGATTGGCCGCCGCCAGCAGCACGAAGATGAGCGAGCCCGGCCGCCACCGTGGTACCGGCGATTTCGGTGTCCTGCCGGATATGCCGCATCGTCGCCTGCACCGGGCCGTCGTAACGCAGCATCTCTTCGATCGCCGACGGCATCAGCTCGGGTGAGCGGCCAAGGCGCTCGAGTTGGCCGGGATGGCGCGTGAGCGCGAGCATCCCGTTGCCGATGAGATTGGTGGTGGTCTCGTTGCCGGCGAGCAGCAGGATGACGACGAAGGCGACCAGCTCGGCTTCGCTCAGCACCTCGTCGGAGCCCTCATGCGCGGCGACCAGCACGCTTACGAGGTCGTCGCCCGGATTGCGCCGGCGCTTTTCAATCTCGGCGAGAAAGTATTCGCGCAGCGCCGTGAACGCGTCGCGCACGTTTTGCGGCAGCGGCATCCCGGGCGGCGTGTTGTCCGACTCGATCACGGTGTCGGACCACTGCTTGAACATCGGGTAATGCTCGTGCGGCACGCCCAGCATGTGCGAAATGACCATCACGGGCAGCGGATTCGCGAGGTCCGCCATCACGTCGATTCCGCCCTTGCCGGCGGCGCGGTCGAGCAGCAGGTCGGTGAACTCGCGGATCTTCGGCTCGAGCTCGCGGATGCGCCGCGGCGTGAAGGCGCGGCTAACCAGCCGGCGCAGCCTGGTATGGACCGGCGGATCGGAGAACACCACACGCGGCGCGTCGCCGAAAACGCTGATGCGTTCTTCGAGGAACGGCGAGCGCGGCGGCACGCTCGAGAAATGTTCATGGTCGCGCAGCACGGCGGCGCAATCGGCGTAGCGCGCCACCAGCGCCATCGGCAGGAAGACGTTGAGCAGCCGCGGCGGCCCCGTCATCAGCGGCTTGTAATACGGGTAGGGATTGGCGCGAAACGCCTCGTCCCACGGGTTGAAATAGATCTGCTCGGCCTCGCTCATACGGCGGCATAGCCTCCGCGCCCGCTCACGGGCGCATCGGCCATTGTAGCGTGGCGGCGGACGGCGAAAACAGCGGCTCTCTATGACGGTTCTCAGCGGCCGGCGAAGCGCGGCGGGCGCTTTTCCATGAACGCGCGGACGCCCTCGCGGTAATCCTCGCTATCGAAGCAGCGCGAGACCATCTCGGCGATCGTCTTGAGGTCGCGCTCGGCGCCGTCCTTGAGCCCTTCGCGGATCGTCGCCTTCGCCGCCGCCATCGTGAGCGGCGCGTTCGACGCCATGCGGGTCGCATACTGGCGAACGTGATCCTCCAGTTCCGCGGGCTCGACCAGCTTGTTCAGCAGGCCCATCGCGTAGGCCTCATCGGCGTCGAAGATGCGCGCCGACATCAGGATGTCGCGCGCGTTGGCCGCGCCGCATACCTGCACCAGCGACATCACGCCGTCCAGCGGGTAGGCCAATCCCAGGCGCGCCGCCGGAACTCCCAGGCGCGTGCCGCGCGCCCCGATGCGGATGTCGCAGGCGAGCGCGACCTGCAAGCCGCCGCCGATGCAGATGCCGGCGATCATCGCGATGACCGGCTTGGGACAGTTGATGATCGCGCTGGTCGCGTTGCCCGGCGCCTCGCGGTAGATGCGCGCCTGTTCGGCGTTGGCGCGCAGGCTGGGGAACTCCGAGATGTCGGCGCCGGAGATGAACGCCTCGGGCGTGGCGCCGCGCATGATAATCACGCGCACGTCGGGGTCGTCGTTGAGCTCGGCGACGCCCTTGACGATGAGCTGCCAGGTGCGCAAGTTGAGCGCGTTGCGCACCTGCGGACGGTTGAGGACGAGCCATCCGAGCGGCGCCTCGTGGCGCACCAGCAGCGGCTCGGGCTCACCGGAAATGGTCTGGCCTGCTCGCTCATTGTCTCCTACCTTCCTTCGTGATAATTCAGCTATCCCGTTGTAGCCCAGCTTGCGCGCCGAGGTAAACCGCACGCCGCGATACGCCCATACGGCGCGCGTTGCGCGGCTTGTCCGCTGCGCGCGACCGGATTAAGTAGAATGGTCATGGACATCAGCAAATACGGGGTCTGGTTTTTCTACGACGGGATGACCGCGGCGCAGAGCGCGGAGTTCGCGCGCACGGTCGAAAAGCATCGGCTACGGAGCGCTATGGATTCCCGAGGCGGTCGGGCGCGAGCCGTTCGCGCATGCGGCCTACCTCGCGGCGCGCACGGAGCGGCTGGTCTTCGCCACCGGCATCGCCAACATCTATGCGCGCGATCCGCTGACGATGGCGGCGGCGGCCAAGACCGTCGGCGAGCTTTCGGGCGGCCGCTTCCTGCTCGGGATTGGCGTCAGCCACAAGCCACTGGTGGCCAACCTGCGCGGCCATAGCTACGACAAGCCCTACAGCTACATGCGCGAGTACCTGCCCAAGATGAAGAGCGCGCTCTACCGCGCGCCCGAGCCCAAAGAGCGGGTGCCGGTGGTGCTCGCCGCGCTGCATCCCAAGATGCTCGCGCTATGCGCGGCGGAGGCCGACGGCACGCATACCTACTTCGTCCCGCCCGAGCATACCGCGATGGTGCGCGCCGCGATCGGCCCCAAGCCGCTGATCTGCGTCGAGCAGGCGGTGGTTCTCGATACCGACGCGGCCAAGGCGCGCGCGACCGCGCGCGAGTACATGAAGACCTACGTGCCGCGCCTGCCCAACTACACCAACGCGCTGAAGGCGCTGGGCTGGGCGGACAAGGAATTCGAAAACGGATGCAGTGACCGGCTGGTCGACGCCATCGTCGCCTGGGGCACCGAGACTCAGATTCGCGATCGCGTCGAGGCGCATCTGAAGGCCGGCGCCAGTCACGTATGCATCCAGCCGCTCAATACCGCGAATCCCTTGATGCCCGACGAGCGAGCGTTGCAGGCGCTGGCCCCGCGATAGGCGCGATGCGCGCGCGCAAGGGCAGCCTCGCCGGTGCAGCCGCGGCGATCGCGCTCGCGGCGTTGATGGCGAGCGGCTGCGGGCCGTCGGCTGAGGAAAGCGCGGAGCGGGCCGAGGCGGCCGCCGCGCAGGCCCAGGCCGCGTCGGAACGCGCGCAGGCGAAGGCCGCGCTCGCGAAGGAGGAGGCGGCCGACGCGCAGCGCCGCGCGGACCATGCCGTCCAGCTCTTCCAGGCCGCCACGGCCGAGTTCAACGACGCGGCCAACCGGCTCGACAAGTACCGCCGCGAGCAGGAGGAGCAGGACGACGATCAGTGAAAGGCTCGCAATGACTTGATGAATGATGATGTGCGGTAACGGACGGCGGGCGGCGATCGGCGGGCTTGCTCAAGCCGCCACGCTCTGGGATAAGCGGAAAGGGTCGAAAAGGACACGGTGGGAAAATGAAGCTCTACAACATGAATCTCTCGAATTTTGCCACGAAGTCGCGGATCGCGATCTACGACAAGGGGCTCAATATCGAGATTGCCGCGATTCCCGGCAACAACCTCAAGTCGCCCGAATACCTCAAGATCAATCCGCTCGGCAAAACCCCGGCGCTCGACGCCGACGGGATGATCGTCGCCGAGTCCGAGATCATCAACGAATATCTCGAAGACAAGTTTCCCAACCCGCCGCTGCTGCCCAAGACGCCCGAGGGACGCGCGCGCGTGCGGACGTTCACCCGCTTTCATGACCTCTACCTGGAGCCGCCGCTACGCGCGCTGTTCGGCCAGCTCAACCCCAAAAGCCGCGACGAGAAAGTCGTCAACGAACGGCTGACCGAGTTCAACCAGCGCCTCGACCAGCTCGAGGCGCTGCTCTCGCCGAGCGGGTTCGCGGCCGGACCGGAGTTTACGCTGGCCGACTGCGCGCTCGCGCCGACGATGTTCTTCGCGACCAACATGCTGCCGGGCTTCGGCGCCAAGCCGGCGCTGGAGGGGCGGCCCAAGCTGGAGGCGTGGTGGAAGCACGTGCAGACGCGGCCGTCGGTGAAGAAGGCGCTGGCCGAGATGGGCGAGGCGCTGGCGGCCATGATGAAACGCTAGTTTTTTGCGCCCTCGCGGCGCGTCTCCGACGCCGGCGCTTACGCCGCCGCCCGTCGCATCGCGCGCTGACTCGCGCGCTTTCAAAGGACAATCAAACTTGAAGCTGTCGGTCATCGACCAATCGCCAGTGTCCGCCGGCTCGACTCCGGCCGACGCGCTTGCGCAACTCGATCGAGCTGGCCTGCCTGGCCGATCGCCTCGGATACGAGCGCTACTGGATCGCCGAGCACCACGCCATCACGGCCCTGGCCAGTCCCGCGCCCGAAATTCTGATGGCCCGGGTCGCCGCCGAGACCTCCGGCATCCGCATCGGATCGGGCGGCGTGATGCTGCCGCACTACAGCCCGCTTAAGGTCGCGGAAACCTTTCGCATGCTTCACGCCTTGTATCCGGGGCGAATCGACCTCGGCGTCGGCCGTGCTCCCGGCGGCACTCCGCTCGATACCTTCGCGCTTCAGCGCTATCGCGGCCAGCAACTGTCGAGCGACGATTTCCCGCAACAACTGATGGAGCTGTTGGCGTTCCTGAACCGCGACTTCCCCGCCAAGCATCCGTTCAGCCGGCTGACAGTCTCGCCCGACATGCCGGGCTGTCCCGAGGTCTGGCTGCTCGGTTCCAGTCTGTGGAGTGCGGCGGCGGCGGCGCAGCTCGGGTTGCGCTACGCCTTCGCGCATTTCATCGACTCCAATCCGACTCGCGCCGCGCTGGAGCATTATTTCTCGCACTTCACCGCGTCCAAGGATTTGTCCGCACCGTACGCGATGGTCGCGCCGGGCGTAATCTGCGCCGACACCGAAGCTGAAGCCGAGCGCCTGCTCACTAGCGCGCGCCTTTTCCGCCGCCGCATCCGCCAGGGCGACGTGCGCCCGATTCCTACGCCCGAGGAAGCGATCGCGGAACTGGGCCCGCCGTCGGAGCCGCCGCCCACCGAGCTCGGGGATTGGCCGCGCTACTTCGCCGGCACGCCCGAGCAGGGTTCGCGACCAGCTAATCGATATGGCGAGCGTGCTTCACGTCGAAGAGCTGATGGTGGTCACGATCGTGCACGACCATCGCGCACGCATGCGCTCCTACGAGCTTCTCGCCGAAGCCTTCAATCTCACCCGCGCTCGGCGTAGAGGCGCGCCGCGCGAATTCGCCGCGCGGATTTAGCGGGACAAGCAGCCCGCTTTCCAACAGGGAGGGATCGTACATGGACTCATCGGGCAAGGTCGCCATCGTCACCGGCGCGGGAACCGGAATAGGCAAGCAGGCCGCGCTGGCCCTGTTGCACGAGGGCTACTCCGTGGTGCTGGCCGGGCGCCGCAGGGAGCTGCTGGAGGCAACCGCGCTGGAGGGCAAATCCCCTGGTTCGCGAATGCTGGTGGTACCCGACTGACGTTGGCGATCCTGCTTCCGTGAAAGCGCTGTTCGCGCAAACCAAAGACGGCTTTCGGTCGCCTCGACCTGCTATTCAACAATGCGGGGGTCGGAGCACCTGGCATACCACTTGAAGATCTCACTTATCAGCAATGGAAATCGGTAGTGGATATCAACTTGACCGGCGCGTTCCTGTGTACCCAGGAAGCGTTCCGAATCATGAAGAGCCAGGATCCCCGCGGCGGACGCATCATCAATAACGGCTCGATCTCCGCGCACGCGCCGCGGCCCAACTCGGCCCCATACACCGCCACCAAGCACGGCATGACCGGGCTGACCAAGGCGACCTCGCTCGACGGCCGCAAGTACGACATCGCCTGCGGCCAGATCGATATCGGCAACGCCGCCACCGAGATGACTGCGCGGATGAAACGCGGCGTGCCGCAGGCCAATGGATCGCTCGAGGTCGAGCCGACGTTCGATGCGCAGCAGGTGGCGCGCGCGGTGGTCTATATGGCGAGCCTGCCACTAGAGGCCAACGTGCTGTTCGTTACCGTGATGGCGACCAAGATGCCGTTTGTAGGACGTGGTTAGCGCACACGAACGCGACGCGTGTGAGATCGAGATGCCAAGGCACGTGATTCGGGAACGTGAAGGAACAGACAAAATGTAATCCACGCGCAAGCGAAGAGAACATAAATACACGCAGATTAGATCAACATGTACCCACGTGGATGACGCTGTTGCGTAAAGTTTATTATCAACGAATTGTATATCGAGTCTGCTGTTGGTATCCGAAATAAGAGTATGGTCTGATCATTATCACATCTATTGAATGAGGTGACAGAACATGTGGTGTCATCCATACGCAGTCGCGGGCATCATGTTTTGAACTGCCTTGAACGCCAGCCGATCGCAAAAGCGATCACCTTAACTATTCATGCTTTTGGGGGACGTGGTTCCCCTCTCACCTTCGTCAGATGAAGATGGCCGGTCGCCATCTTTAGTTGATACATAATATCCCGCTGATTGTGTGCGGGAAAACACTCAATGACCTGGACTCGAAGGAGCCCTGCGCGAGCAGTCGCGCAGCGGTACTTTGGTACGAAGTCATGAAAATCAGCGCGGAACAACGCGCGCTTGCGGGGCCCAAACGGTTAATGGCTACTGCTCCAGGGTTGAGTGGGTTCCGAGTGGTTGCGAGCGTTCGGCAAGACTTACCATTACAATCGGTAACGTTTCCTGCCGCTTCGCGCAGCTCGACCGTAAGATCGCCCGATTCCGCGAAGCCGGTGCGAGCACGGAGTTTGCTGCTGCCAACCCGGATTTCGTGCGAGAACTTGGGCTTTAGGGGGAAAATCATGAAAAGCAGTATGCCGTGTAGCCGAAACAGTTCTGTGCGGTACTCGCGACTAGTCAGTGGTATTGCCGGTTATACGTCAAAACTCCTCGGAATGATTTTCGCCAGCGCCTTGTTGACATTGCTGTTGTCTGCGGTCGCGTGGGCCGACGTCATCACCTTGGTCAAACCAGCGAACAACGCGGCGGTTTCCGGGCAAGTGCAAATACAAGTGATCGATCAGACGCCGCCGGTCAACTCGGTCGAATACGACATCGACGGGCAGTTTCTCGCCAGCGGCGGACCCACTGTGCAATACAGATGGAATTCAACCACCTCCACCGATGGCATCCACACCGTGTCGGCTATAGCCAGGGACGTGAGCGGAGCCCTCGTCGGCGTGTCGTCAGTACAGGTGACGGTCCTGAGAGGAGCGCCCACTCCCGTGCCAACATCTGTGCCGACGCCGGTACCTACGCCCGTGCCGACTCCCGAACCCACACCGGTACCGACTCCCGTGCCCACGCCTGTGCCGACTCCCGTGGCAACACCTGCGCCAACTCCCGTGCCCACTCCCGTACCTACCCCTGAGCCCACGCCCATAGCGTCGCCTACACCAGTGCCATCACCTACACTTACGCCCACGCCCACGCCGTCACCTACGCCCACGCCGCAGGCGACGCCTACGCCAACGTCTGGTAGCACGACCTTCGGGCACGAATTCATAGTGATGGAAGAAAATCACAACTACGCGGATGTGGTAGGCAGTCCAGAAGTGCCTTATCTCAACACATTGATAGCCGAGGGCGCGCTGGCAGCCAATTACTTTGCCAACGCTCATCCCTCGCTGCCCAACTATCTGTGGCTGACCGTGGGGGAAGGTTTGTACACCTTCGATGCCTGCCCGGCAACGGTAGATGCTGATAACATAGTTCGTGAGATGAATGCTGCTGGAATATCATGGAAGTCTTATGCTGAATCCCTCCCTTCTGTTGGATTCATGAGTTGTATCAGTGGAGAATACGCAGCCAAGCACAACCCCTTCGTTTACTTTACCGATGTGCAGGACGATCCGGCTCAGCAGCTAAACATCGTACCCTTCACTCAGTTCGCTACAGATTTGGCTGATGGCAATCTACCTCAGTATTCTTTTCTGGTACCGAATCTTTTAGACGACGCTCATGACGGGACTCTGGCCCAAATGGATGCGTGGCTCGAGGCCAACATCGATCCACTGCTCCAGAGCCCAATGTTCCAGCCAGGAGGCGATGGACTACTCATCATCGTGTTTGATGAGTCGGCTAACGACAACACCAACGGGGGCGGCCAGGTGATGTGGCTGGGCATCAGTCCCAAGTTCAAGTCTGGTTTCGTTTCGAACGTCTTTCATCAGCATCAGGACACCCTGCGCCTGATGATGGAAGGTCTGGGGCTCACAACCTTCCCTAACGGGGCTGCAACCGCATCGGACATGAGCGAGATGTTCAATTGACGCCGTCACTCCTTGCTTTACTGAGGCCACGCCATCGTCGGGCGTGGTTGGCGCGGGCGAACGGAAGTGGCCCATGAACTCGAGATGCCACAGGTGCCTGATCGATCGGGAACATTCCGAACAGTGGAAAATGCTCATAGCGTTCCAAACCAGCGATATTATTAGCTGTTAGCAGATCTGACTGGCTTCTCACGAGGCCTGTCACGTGCACCCTCAAACTTTCCTCCGGAGGCGTCTAGCCGTTAGCGTGGCAAAGCGCTAGAAGATCGACGGCCTAACGGCGTGGTGCGGGTGGACTAGTTCCCGGCTGGTTCGGGGAGTTCCCTGAACAAGAGACGAAACTCTTGTGACGCCAGTCCGAGCGCTGCCGCCGCTGAAAAATTCTGCCTCCCTCAGTCGCCGCGGTCCACCAGCCGCGAGTCGCGATCGTACGAGGTACCGAGACTCATGCGGTGACGGTTCCGGCTAGTCACAACGCTAGAGATAATATCAGAGGGGAGAACGCGATGAGGCCTAGAACATTGACGCAGGCTGCGCTTGTCGCACTAGTCGCAGTCCTTACGATCCCTCTTCGTGGGGATGCGCAGGACGGCCAGTGGGGCAACCCGCAAGACCGATTCCGGCTTAGTAGCACGACCTTCGCGAATCACGCGACACTGACGCTGAGTGCGCTTAGCAATATCATCGTGATGGGCGTCAACAGTTGCTCGGTTGATGGAAGCCCCGGCGGAAATCAATCGCCCGAACTCTCATGGACGCGCCCCAAGCCCGGTACGCGCAGTTTCGTCGTGACCGCATATGACGCCACGGCGGCCTTTACGCACTGGGGAATGTACAATATCTCTCCCAAGGCGACCGGGCTTCCCGCAGACTCAGGAGTTGCCGGAAGCTCATACGGCGATCAAATCGTCAATGACTTCTTCACCAACGCCGAGTACGACGGCCCGTGCCCGCCCGCGAACGTTAGCCCGTTTGTTCACCACTACGTCTTTACGGTCTACGCGCTCGACATAACACTCAAGTTGCCATCGTCGCCGAATTTTCCCGCCAGCGCCGAGACGCTGTATCACGCATTGATAAAGGCTGGACGGTTCGGTCACATATTGGAAAGCGCGAGCATCACCGGTCTCTACTCGACCACGCCGTAGAGAGAAATCCGGCGTGGAAGGACGTTTACAACAGCCTTATAGCTATTGAGGAATTGTCTGATGGACGCACCTGGACTCGAACCTGGGGCCTCTTGCATGTGAGTTGTAGTGCCAGCACTTTCAAGGCATCACACCATATCACACACCATTGCAGCCACGCGGCCTTTTCCAGCCTTCTGAAGATTTCGGAGTGTTGCTGAGCAACATGGTTTCTCGCACTGCGGTAGAGCACAAATTCGGGCACAGCGTGCCTCAGTTCAGACTGTCCCTGCTGAAAATTCGGAACGCATAGAAAAGTCTAGCGATTTATTCTGCCCGGCCGTAGTGTCACGGGCATGCTCGCATTCATCTCGGAGCTTCTTTCATGGCTCGCTGGTCGGTTTCGCAGCGGCGTGGAATTGGAGCTCGAGGTCATTCGCTCCGCCACCAACTGGCAGTCCTGCGTCGCCCCGCACCCTGGTCCAATCTCCCGCCTGACAACTGTCCAACCGATGGGGTTCACTCCAGACCTAGCGAGGATGGTGGGTCAAGTTTCAACCGGTGTTGACACCGTACGATCAGATGGCGCACCCAGCCCAGTGCGGGTTCGGGTTTCGCCGTTTCGGACCTCCAAAAATAATTCGTTGGTCGGCATTCCCATGCACCGCAAGCTATCGTCAACCCATCGAAACCACCAACCAATTCGCGCGGATTAAGTTTTGAGGAAGGACAGCTACGTCATTTCTTCCTGCCTGCTTTGGCCGTGGCCGGTTTTCGTGCGCCCTGTCCGGGATTGAGAACTGGCACCGTCGTGTCGTCGGCACACACGGTTTCGCCCTCGCAGGTATCAATCCGCCATCAATGTTGCGTTGGCAGTCGTGGTGACAACCCTGGTGAACCGACCGATTGCCAATTCATGGCTTTCGACGACTGATAGTGCGCACCGTTTACTCGCGGTAAGATAGATCCGTTCGGTCGAGTTGCCGCACGAATGCCTGGAAGCCGACTTCGCTGAACGTGGGGTCACCGACCCCCTGCGCAGTAGCGACGGTCCGCTCGATCACCTCCCGCGGTGGCAACGCTAATTCGCCGCCACCGGCATGCGCCGCGATCTGGATCTCGCAGGTACGCTCCAGGTTGTGCATCAGCGTGAACGCCTCAGCAATGCTGCGCCCATTTGTGACTGTGCCGTGGTTGCGCAGGAACATCAGGCGCCGGCCACCCAGGTTGCGCACGAAATCCCGCTGCTCTTCCGGCCGCAATCCAGGACCGTCGTAGTCGTGATAGGCAATCTGACCGTGAAAGGTGATGCCGAACTGATTGACCGGCAGCAGCCCGCATTTCTGCGCGGATACCGCCGTGCCCATGACGGTATGCAAGTGCATCACGGAGGCTGCATCGGGAATGGCCTGATACACTACCCTGTGTACGACCCAGCCCGCCGGATTGACCGCGCGGTCGCTTGAGATCGCGTTTCCGTCCAGGTCCACTTCCATCAAATTCGACGCAGTTACCTCATCGAAAAGCATGCCAAACGGAATGAACAGAAAGCGGTTGTCGCATCCTGGAATGCGTGCCGATAGATGGGTGAAGACTCCATCGTCCATGTTCCGTCGCGCGAACATGCGATAGCACGCCGCAAGTTGCAGCCGAGTCTTCCATTCGTGCGCCGGCATTGCCGCTGACCGCTGCGTGACGGTTGCGGAAGTCGTTTTCAACGTTTCGACACTCATGCTTCCCCGTCTTCTTTGTTATGCCGCCGTCTGTGCAAACTGCATTCGGCGAGGCAGCGGCGCCTTGTGGTATTCGCCGTCTTTCATGACCATCAGGAGGTTCGCTCGGTTCTGCAGCAGCGTGATGTCCTTCACTGGATCGCCATCTACCATGAGCAGATCGGCGAGGTAGCCCGGCTTAATGAGCCCGAGCTCGTCGCCCATACCCATCAATTGGCCGCCGTACATCGTTGCCGCTCGCAGCACCTCGGCGGGCGGATAGTCAAACAGGCGGACGAAATGCTCCAGGTCACGGGCGTTGGTGCCCATCGGATTCCAGGCGAAGCCGTAATCGCCCCCTGGCAGTGCGCGAATACCTCGCTCACGCATCTTGCGATAGACGTTGCAGGCGCGCTCGATGGTCTCGAGCATTCCGTTGCGTGCTGCCTTCTCGGTCGTATGCCCCCAGGCAGCGGCTTCGTAGGTGTAGGTCCAGGACGAGCCGATCGTCGGGGCCAGAAACACTTGATCCTTCTTCGCCTCCAGCGCGTCTAGTGTCGCCTCGTCGACGTATTCGGCGTGGTAGATCACCTGGAAGCCATATTTCAAGGCAAGCTGGACGGACGAGTTGCCGTGAGCATGGCAGGCGAGCGTCACGCCGCTCTCGTGTGCTTGTCCGGCGGCAGCTGCCACTTCGGCGTCGGTGTAGGTTAGTTCCTCGGAATGTCCCTTCCGGATCCAGTTATCGCCAGACAGGTTGATCTTCAGCGTGTCCACACCCTCGCGGATCATGGTGCGACATACCCGTCGCAGTTCGTCCGCCCCGTCGGCAATGATCTCGACGCTGGTCTGCTCCCTGTGCAGTTGTCGCACGTCACCCAACCCGCCGGTCGCGGTGATCTCCGGCGAGGCTGCGCGCAACCGTGGTCCCGGAATGTGGCCGGCGTCGATGGCGTTGCGAATGACGATATCGAGGCGCGGCTTGGCCGATGCCGCCGAGAAACAGCTGGTGAAGCCGCAGTCCAGCATAAGCTTCGCATGCTTCATCGTCAGCAGCGTGTGTTCCTCGATCGGCAGATCGCCCATCTCGGTCACGTCCACACAGTTGGTAAACGACAGGTGGCTATGCGCTTCGGTCAGTCCCGGCATCAACGTGGCACCACCGCCGTCGACCACCTGCGCGCCATCGGCACCGAGTTGGTCGCGTCCTCTCGCGACGGTTTCGATGCGGTTGCCGCAGATTAGCGCCTCGCCGAGGTAGGGGAGAGTGCCGGTCCCGTCAAACAACAACACGTTCTTGAACAGCTTGCGGACCATACGACACCTCCGTCAGCAAGACCTGCGTAAGATGACACTAAAGTGGCATCACATGGAAGCCGGTTGTCGGCTCCGTGTCGCTTGCTACCGAATTCCGCACCCGCTTGATCAAAGCGTCTGCGAATACATCAGGAGCGTGCGGAAACGACGCGTCCAAAGCTGCAAGGCGTCGTGCTGGTGGGCGCATGGTCCTCTTCACGTTGACCGGACTCCTGTCGCTACTAGAAACTCCATCGGAACCGCAATTTGAGCAGGGCGAGCATTGTTACTGAATTGGAGCGAGAAGATGAATCGGTCTGCGATCTGAAAGACATACGGTCGACTACCTGATTGAGATCGAAAGATCTCTCGTACAGAGACTTCAAAACGACTGTGTATTGGATTGCGGTGCAATCGCTGGTGAAGAGCTGCTACGTATCAGGCGACGAGGCACCTCCCACTCTCCGATGCTTGCCCTGTCAGCCGGTTACGCTGTCACCTGAGGATGTCTGTAGCAGAGGTTGTTGATCTCGATTCAGTTCCGACCGTTTTGAAGTTCAAATTGCAGCCCATTAGAGTGTTGGTTGACGGCGCCGTAGGATGGCCGGCATACTCGCGCCCATAGCGCTCTCTTTACTGTTAGTGCAGGTTCCGAAGCCGGCGGCTCAGCAACTTGAGGTCGTCGGTCTCAGCATCATCTTCATTCCATAGCGTGGACGCAGCGTGACCAGCGGCTGCGGCTCTACTGGATGCCCTGGGACCATCCGCAAGCGATACTTCTGCGCGACGGATGCGAGGATCAGTGTCGCCTCGGTCAATGCGAGGGTGTTGCCGATGCATTGGCGCGGGCCCCCACCGAAGGGAAAATAGGCGTAGCGTGGCCGACCCGCAGATCGCTCGGGCGAAAACCGTTCGGGATCGAAGCGCTCGGGATCTTCCCAAAAGTCTGGATGCCGATGCGTCAGCCACTGGCACAACATCACGCTCGCACCTTTGGGAATCGCGAAGCCCGAAATCTCGTCGGCGGCGACTGGCGAGCGACCAACCGACCACACAGGAGGATAAAGTCGCATCGATTCGTCGATAACCATCGCGGTGTAGGGAAGCTCCGGCAAATCGGCGATCGTCGGTGCGCGCCCGCCTAGAACCTCAATCAGCTCGCGATGGAGTTTTTGCTCGGGCTCCGGATTTTGCGAGAGCAGATACCAGGTCCACGATAGCGCGTTGGCGGTGGTCTCGTGGCCAGCGAGTATCAAAGTCAGTGCTTCGTCGCGCAATTCCTTGTCGTTCATCGCTTCACCGGTATCCTGATCGCGCGCCGCCAGCAGCAGCGAGAGCAAGTCGCCACGATCCCTGTGGTCGTGTCGGCGCTCCGCGATCATGCCGCCGATGATCCGGTGTAGCAATAGACCGGCGCGGCGCGAACGGAGGTTGGCCCGCGTCGGAAGGAACGGAAGCAGCGTACCTAGATCGAATTCGCCGAAGCGCTCGTTGACCACCGTAACGGCGGCACCGATCTCGCGCCTCTGCTCGCTTGCGATTTCCATCTTTAGCAGCACCCGCGCGATGATTTCGAGCGTGAGCTTCATCATCTCGTCGCAGACATCGAAGCTACGCTGGTTGGATGCGATTGGGTCCCAACCCTCGAGCATCCGTAGCGTGCTATCGACCATCGTGGCGCCGAACTCCGCTATCCGCTGACTATGGAACACTGGCGTTATAAGCCGGTGCTGCCGCATCCATAGCGTACCCTCGCTGGTCAGCAATCCTTCGCCGAGCAGCCGCGCAAGGATTTTGTAGTCAGAGGACTTGACGTAGTTGCGATGGTTCTCCTGCAGCACCTGCTTGACCCCGTCTGGATGGACCACCAGGTAAGCTGGCCTCGTGGCGAAGCGATAGCGCACCACGTCGCCGTAACGCTTCCAGTCGGCGCCAATAGATGCGAACGGATTACGGACCATCCTGAGCGCAGAGAACAGACCGCGCGGTCCAGGTGCCACGCACGCCACTCGTAGGTTTTGCTTCATTCTGGACTGAACAGCCGGTTCAGAAATGATGGATACTGCGATGGTGTTGGTCAAGCCGGCAACGGTCATTCAATGGCACCGTCAGGGCTTCCATTTGTTCTGGCGCTGGCGCTCGAGATCCGGACGGCCGTCGTTGGATAGCGAGACTCGCGATTTGATTCGGCGGATGAACGCCGCTAACCCGCTCTGGGGCGCGCATCGGATCCATGGCGAACTTCTCAAGCTCGGCATCGAGATCTGCCAGGCGACGGTCGCCAATTACATGGTGCGAAGACGAGGGACCTAAACCCGGACGTATTGATGGTGGAGCCCGCCGACGATTGACTTCTGCCTCCGCCGAAAATCTGGAGCATGTTGATCGACTCTTCACCCTCGGAGCCTAGTCCTGTGCCTTTCAGCGATCTGAGTGCGGACTGAGACAGTAAAAGGCTCCGGGGTCTCTTCGGCTTCGCTCTAGCAGCAACCGTGTTCGGAAACCGCGTCTGCGAGGGGATAAAGGGTAGAGGTCGAGGACGCGAGCGCGGTGGCGTGCCAGAGAGTTTTGCTGCGGAGCATGGCATTGAGAATCACGAGCAGCTTGCGCATGCAGGCGGTGAGGGCCGATTTAGGGTATTTCCCGCGCGCCCGCAACTGGGCGTAAAAAATCTTGATCACTGGATTGGAACGCACGGCGGAGACCACCGCCATGTACAGGACGCGCCGGACCTGGGCGCGACCACCCCAGATACAACGGCTGCCGCGCAAGCTACCGCTGTCGCGGTTAAAAGGCGCCAGTCCGGCCAGCGCGGCGATTTGTTTGCGATTAAGTGCCCCCAGCTCGGGCAAGTGCGCGAGCAGGGTGGTCGAGAGCACCTTGCCGACCCCGGGCACCGAGCGCAGCAACTCGTCGCGCTCGCGCCAGATAGGGGTCTCGCGGACCAAAGCGGCGAGTTCGTCGTCGAACCCGGAGAGCCGCTTTTCCAGCCACCGGATGTGCTCATCAATGCTTTTGTGGATCACCTTGGGCGAGTTGGCCCGGCGGTTCTTTTCCGCCGTGAGCATTTCAACCAATTGGCGGCGGCGGTTCACCAGAGCTTCGAGCGCCTGGGCCTGCGCGTCCGGCAGCGCTCGCACCTGGGGTTTGACCGCCGCGCCAAAGCGCACCAGCACTTGTGCGTCGAGCGCGTCGGTCTTGGCCAGCTGCCCAGTGGCGCGCGCGAAGTCGCGCACCTGGCGTGGGTTAACCACTGCTACCCCGATTCCCGCCGTCGCCAAGGCACTGGCGACGGGGACTTCCAGGCCGCCGGTCGCTTCGATAATCACCAGGTCAGCGGGCTCGAGTCGCCCAAGCAACGCGCTGATTCCGCGCTCGTCGTTGGCCACCGCAAAGCGCTCTCCGTTGGGCCCCAGCGCCACGTCCAACTGCGCCTTGGCCACGTCGATCCCGACATACCGTTTTGCCTCCGCCATCACCGCACCTCATCGCGCTGCTTGCCCAGCCTTGCAATCCGGGATTTTCTTCCCTTACAACCGTTCGGGCTTGAGCGCTGTGATGGCGCGACGACCTTCGCTGCTAGACGGGGTGTTTTCTCCAAGGCCGCACCGGCCTGCCGCGCCACGTCTGTCGACACTTCTACTACATTCGCTACATACAAGGCCGTTGATAAACGCCTGAATCTCATCATTGGATTATTCGTCTTAGTGAGCAGTCTGACTGGTGGAGGAAGCGGCGGATGCGGGGTGAAGAGCGGCGGCAGCGGTTGATGTTGATGATTATGGAGCCTGGCGATCGGGTGCCGAGGGAGCATCCGCTGAGGCGGGTCAAGGAACTCGCCGACGCGGCACTCGCGCAGCTTTCGCCGCTGTTCGATGAGATGTACAGCGCGATCGGGCGGCCGTCGATCCCGCCCGAGCGGCTGCTGAAGGCCTCGCTGCTGATGGCGCTCCACACCGTGCGCAGCGAACGGATGTTCTGCGAGCAGCTCGACTACAACCTGTTGTTCCGCTGGTTCCTCGATATGGATGTGGCCGAGCCGAGCTTCGACCACTCGACCTTCTCGCGCAACCGGGCGCGGCTGCTGGAGCACGACCTGGCGCGCGAGTTTTTCACCCGCGTGGTGGCGCAGGCACGCAGTCTGCAGTTGCTCTCGGACGAACACTTCACCGTGGACGGCACACTGGTCGAGGCCTGGGCGTCGCTCAAGAGCTTCAAGCCCAGGCACCAGGGGCCGACTCAGCCGCCCGACGACCCCGGCAACCCGACGGTTAACTTCCACGGCGAGCGCCGCAGCAACGCGACTCATCAATCGACCAGCGACCCCGAAGCGAAGCTGGCGAAGAAGGGAGCGGGCAAAGAAGCGAAGTTGTGTTACTCGGCCAACGCGCTGATGGAGAACCGCAACGGTCTCCTGATCGAGTTCGCGGTCGAACCGGCCGACGGCTACGCCGAGCGCAAAAGTGCCCGGGCGATGCTGGAGACCGAGTTGCCGGGCAGCCGGCGGATTACACTCGGGGCCGACAAGGGCTACGACACTGATGAGTTCGTCGCCGCCTGCCGCGCGCTCAAGGTCACCCCGCACATCGCGCGCAATGAGCGTCGCGCCGGCGGTTCCGCGCTCGACCGCCGCACCGCGCGTCATACCGGTTACGCGGCGAGCCAAAGGGTGCGCAAGCGGGTCGAAGAGATCTTCGGCTGGATGAAGACCGTGGGCGGCCTGCGCAAAACTCGCTATCGCGGCCTCGACCGCACCCAATTGCATGCCTACCTGGTGGCCGCCGCCTACAACCTGCTCCGAATCGCCAGACTCAGCCCGGCCTCCGCATGAAGAACGACTCCACCACACCGCCGCGCTCGCCTCGGCGAGCGAAAACCGTCGAACCCAGCGACTGAATCCAGCGCTTCTATCACTACCATGGCGATCACACTGACTAATCAAATCCCTTCCTCAACGGCCTGCTAGGGCAAGGCTCCTCCGCTCGAAATGACGGAGTAAAACGGGTCGAGGAGTTTCAGTGCAACAGCCATTGCTTGTATAGCCACTTGCGGGTGGGGGTGTGGCGTGTGGCCAGGTAGGCGTCCGCGGCCATTTTTATTGCTTGAGCCTGGGTTGGATAGGGGTGATTTACGCGGGCTAGGTCGCTTAGGCCGATTCCAGCGTTCATCGCTAGTGAGATCTCGCTTATCATTTCGCCGGCGTGGCTAGCAGCGACCGTGGCGCCGAGAATTTTATCGGTTCCTTCTTTTACGTGGATTTTTACGAAGCCTTCGTCCTCGCCGTCCGTGATCGCGCGATCTACGTCGCTCATCATCACTGTGAAAGTCTTGACCGGGATGCCCTTGGCTCGGGCCTCTTTCACGTACAGGCCGACGTGCGCAATCTCTGGATCCGTGTAGGTGCACCACGGTATTGCCAACGCACTCAGCTTTTCGCGGCCCCAAAACAGCGCATTATGGACTATAAGGTCCGCAGCGGCGGCTTCGATGTGGGGGAATTTCTTTTCTGAGCATACGTCACCGGCCGCATAGATTTGCGGGTTGCTCGTTTGCAGATAGTCATTGGTCAAAATTCCGGCTTCCTTGTCGTACCGTACACCAGCCGCCTCGAGATTCATGCCTTCGACGTTGGGCGTGCTGCCGATACCGACCAAGATCTCATCGACGGTCAGGGTGAATTTGTAGTCGTCGCTCGCCAGATTGACGATCTTTTGATCTCCTTCGCTGTATACGTTGATGGTTTCGGTGTTGAGATGGATGCCGATTCCGTCGCGCGACAGAGCGTCGGAAAGAATCTGCGCCGCGTCGCGCTCCTCATTACCGAGGAACATCGGATCGTTCTGCGCGATGCTGACTTGTGAGCCCAATCGACAAAAAGCCTGCGCCAGTTCGCATCCCAGGGGCCCGCCGCCGAGCACAAGCAAACGCCGAGGGCATGCGGTCAGGTCGAACACATTTTCATTGGTCAGATACCCCGCCGCCGCGATTCCGGGAATCGAAGGAAGCTTGGGGCGCGCACCGCTGGCGACGAGAGCCCGCTTGAAGCGCAACCGCATAAGCTTCCATATGAGTTGGGAGCGATAGTTTTCGATCATCAATACGACAATCCCCTGGTCGAGACCGAAATAACCCTCGCTGACCCAGCATCGGGACCTGTCGCTTGTAAAAGTCGGATTGAATCCGCTCGGCAGGCGATATTCGTTTACGATCTCAGGATAGTGCTCGCAGAAGTAGCGAATCGCGGCCAATGTCATCTCGGGCGCGAAAACGATCGACGCAAGCGTGGCGGTAGGAGCGATCGTTCCGTCATCCGCTCCGTACGGCACGCCGCGAGCAGTATAACCGAAAAAGCGGCGCTCGATGCCATCTATTCGGATTTGAGCCGAGCCGGGGCCGTCGCCAGCGGACAGTCCCCAGGAGTTCTCGCCATAATCACGAAAATCGTGCGGATTGCGCAACGCGTATTCGCGCTGAATGTAGGTAGCCTGACGGCTGTTGTCAAAATAGTCACTGCCCTTCTTGCGCATGAATGAATCTTGAATCCTTCGAAAATCGATCCACCCGTGCGAGAACTGATGGATGAAGAGGGGACCCGCGTAGAGAAAGTCGTGACCGTAAAGATTCTCCCATTGGTACGTCGCAGTCCATGCCGAATAACTGTTACCGGGAATCGGATGAGTCGGCGAAGCCATAGCGAGCACATAAAGAATGCTGGCCTCACTGTACCCCTCCCAACCATAGTGGAGAAAACCACACTCCGGTTTCCATCCCTGCGAAAGAGTGGCCTTACCATTCTGTGCCCATTGCCAGTCGACTAGGCGGTATAGTGCGTCGGCGAGTGTCCGAATCTCAGTCTCGCTCTGAGTGTTGTCAGTGAAATAAGAGGCCGCAGTGAGCATCCCAGCGAGCAGCAAAGCAGTGTCGATCAGAGACAGCTCGGAGTACCAAATCCGTTTGCCGCTGTGCATGTCAAGGAAGTGATAATAGAAACCCTTGTAGCCAGTCGCGTCCCGGGCCTGGCTCTGAGGGCTGTTCGAAAAGAAACGGAGCGTGGCGAGAGTTCGTTCGACGGCCTCCTCACGCGTTATCCAGCGGCGCTCGACCGCTACAGGGTACGAGGAGAGCGCGAATCCGACGACTGCGATGCTGCAGGGCGACGCGGTCAACGACCTATCGGCGACCAACCCATTGACGGGGTTATATTGACTCAGAAAATAGCCGAAGGCTGCGCGCTGGAGTCGATCCAGCAGCTCGTCGTCCGACAACGTGGACGGATCAATCATGATCACCTCGCAAACTGCAAAGTAACGGCAGCGACCCCAAAAAGTGGCATCGTGATGTCGAGCTCCAGTGAGCCACCTTGATAGCGCCAAGCTTGCCTCTGGTCCTTCAGGCGCGATGCGACAGGCAGTTCCGCCAACGCGGGTGCGTTCAAATGGCTCTGGCTCTCCCATATCCTGCCATGTACATTTGGCGTTCGCGTGATCCTGATCGATCCGTAGAATCGTCGCCTTGGCGGAGACGCCGAAATTCTTCAAGATTAGTCGCACCGAGTGTACAGCGATCGGATGACGTGGCAGAGCAACCAAATGCATCCGTCGGATAGTGGTGGGTGCCGATGAAGTCGGCGGGGATTTTATTCTTGCTGCGGAATGCCACGAAGTCTCCGATCCAGGCGTTCGCCGCGGTTGCGGGCCCGCCCGCTTTGATCTCTGTCAATTGCCTTAGTCGCTTTTGCAGTATGACGATAGAGCGTGAAATAGTCGCTTTGCTTGCCCGTCCAGAAGGCTTCCAAATCCGGAGGGATTCGCGGCAAAGAATCAGAGGAGACTCGGCCCTTGCGCACACCGCTTGGCCAGCAGACCTAGAGCTGGCCGGCGCGGCGCAATGCGCTCCGACCTCGGGGCCAAAATCTGACAGTTTTTCGGCCACCCTGAGGACTGATGATGTAGCTCTGGTCAAGGCGTTCAGTGTAGAATTCGCGGCGATCGGGGAGCCGTGGCTGTTGCGTTTCGCGCCCGAGGAGCTGGTAGCCAAAATATCCGCGATTGGCTTCCCCAAGGTCTTGCACTTGACACCCGAGAAGGCGAATCAGCGCTACTTTCAAAATCGTCGCGATGGCTTAAATGCAGCGCTGATCGAGCGAATGATGAGCGCAGGTGCTTTAGGTCTCAGCAGAAGCAGGGCGCAGATGAGATTCTCGACTTGAAGTGATGAAGAAATGAACCAAACGGCGGCGGACACTAACTTACGAATGGGATACTAAAAGAGGTAAGGCCACTGCCACCCCGCAGGTCACGGGGGCTTTGGAAGCCTTGCCCTTTGCCACAGCTTCGGCTGGCAGCGCCAGCGGCGCCAGAAGCAAGACCATGTAGTGGAACCGGGCTCCAGGCGTTAGCAAGGACCGTGGCTGTCACCCAGAGACCGAAGGCTCCGCGTAGACGACCCATGTATGCGTTGCGGGCCGCTTCAGTTGGAATGCATGCCTATTGAATTCCCAAGCCCGCCAACATTTACAATGAGTTGCCGTCCTTGGCGAAACACCAAATGTTCGTGCTCCAACTGGGTAAGATGCTCAGTGACTCTTGGCCGCGACGCACCAACGAGATTGGCGAGATCCTTGTGGCTAAAGACGACTCTCAATAGGGTTCCGCGCGAGTCTTCGATCCCAAAGTCCGAACACAATTCAAGCAGCATCATCCCGACGCGCTCATGAAGGCTGATGCTCAACAGGCTGGATCCGCGCATCAGCAGCCTATACCAATGAGTCAAATTGCTCTGGTGAAACTGCGCGAAGGCCGATCGCGGAGCAGCAGTGGTGATGTCATTGAACTTATCCCAGCTCAGGCTGCCGAGTCTGCATTTGCTATAAGCGTCGCACTGAAAGTGTAATCGGTTATTCGACGGAAAAGGAAAGTCCGGAATTGGACCGGGTGGAATCAAAGCCACAATTACCCGTTCGCTTTTGGCGTTCAGGCAGCTGATATTGGCAACCCCGCTCAGGAGGATATGGGCTTCGGTGACGAGCCGGGCGTCGCCAAGAATAACTTCATGCCTTTTGAAGTTACCTATGGCAAGTCCGCCCGCCAGACTGGTCATCTCCGCAGTAGATAGCCAGGATAGATCCTTCACATGTCTTAACAGGTTAAGATCGATGTTGCGTCCGTTTCCTTCCTCGATTGAATTTAGCACGGTACTACTCCTAATAACCCACCAAACAGCTTATGAGAGTGGTAGCCAGGATCATAGGAAAAGCCAATGGAGGAACAAGAAATGAGTTCTAAAAGGAACTTGAGTACGTGCACAGCCGGTCTGAAGGGCGGCATAAAGTCCCGCCAAGAGGTGGGCTAATGGGCCCCAAAGGGTCGGAAGGAAGAGAGGCTCCAGCCGATCGGATTCACAATCGGTTGCCGTTTTCACAGTGTATCAGGTGCTTACTTATCACACTCCATCAAATCTTCGCTTACCCGCGCCCGCGGCGGGAGGTGCCGTCGGCTGCTGACGTGGCGCTTGCGATTGCTGCCGCATTTCCTGCCGCCGAGGCAGCTCTTGTGGCGCTGGTCCCATTTCGCCAGAGATGCGAGCTTCGCCCATAAGGCTCACTCAATCAATGATTTTCGTTATTGATATAACCAAATGCCGGGATATTCCAGTGGCTTTCTGCATCGCGCCCAATGTAGCCTAGGTAAGTCGGGATCGACGTAGAAAGTCGGGTCCGAATTGATCCAGCCCAACGGTGGCCCTTCCGCTCGCCTTTGACCACTTTTCGCTAGACCAACTCTGAGCGTCTGGAAGCAAGGCCTGAACGAGGTCCGTACGTATTTCCCGGTTTCTGTGGAAAGGCGATGTGAGGCAACAAAAGTGACAATTGATGATGATGCAGGAGCAACCGCGACGGAAGCTCACTCAGTAAAACCGGCGCTGATGGCAGAGTTGACATGGGCAAAACTATACACAAAGGCAATGCATAAGGATCTGGGCGAGATTTCCACGGCTATTAGTAAAAGTGAACCGACTACTGCCGGACCGGAAATGAAGAAAAGTGCTGAGAAATTACACGATCAGCTGCAGAGCGCGAATCGTACTGTAGGCGAACTCAGCGACCACGCTGGGGTCAGGCCCATGCCAGTCAAAAAGTGACCGGACCGACTGGTAACTCGCCTTTCACGGCCGTTTACGCAGATACCAGGGCACATTGACGATCACGATTCGGTGCGTCCCCTGCGTAAGCAGACGAGCCGCGAGGATCCGGGCGCGCTGGTTGTGAAGAAAATATTGGTACCATTGCCGTTCGACGAGCTCCGGCAGCAGCACCGCGATCGTGCGATCGGGGTTTTTCCGCTCGATCTCCAAGACGTAATCGATGATCGGCTGCACCACGTACGAATCGAAAGGGTGACTTGAGCACCGTCAGCCGCGGGACCGCCTGCTTCGCTTCACGCGCCGGCTCTTCCACGCGCGACGGCCAAATCCGTTTGAGCGAATTGGTAGCGTCTTCGCTTTCGATATGCAGCACTTCCACCTCGCTCGACAGTGTCATCGCGAACCGCAGGGCGTTCTGTGCGATCGAACTCCATTCTATGATCGGCACTATCACGATGGGTTCTTGCAAATTATCGAGCTTCAAATTGCCAGGCGCGGCAATTTCTCGTTCGATTCTTCGATAATGGCGGCCGACCGCGAGCATCAGGACGACCAGCGACGGCACCAGCAGCACCACTATCCAGGCGCCGGCCATGAATTTGACGACAGCCACGACCACCACCGTGACGGCAGTGGCGGTTGCACCTAGCCCGTTCACCGCCATGCTGACGCGCGCGCCGCGCTCCTGGCTGTTCCACCAATGCGCGACCATCCCACTCTGCGAGAGAGTGAAAGCCAGAAATGCTCCGACTGCGAACAGCGGAATCAGCCGGTCGGTAATGCCGTCGAACACGAGCAGCAGGACTCCGGATAGGATCGCGAGGAGCCAGATGCCCTCCGAATAGACCAGCCGCCGGCCCTGGGTGGTGAACGAGCGAGGTAGATAGCCGTCCTCGGCCACCGCACGGCAAAGTCTCGGAAAGTCGGCAAACGAAGTATTCGCCGACAGGCACAGCACCAGCAGAATCGAAGCGATGCTTACCCAGTAAAAGATTCCACGGCCGGCGACCGCGCCGATCAATTGAGATAGAACACTCTGATAGTGTGACGTCCCCGGTTCGGTCGCGCCGATGTGGTAGGCATGTGCGAGGTATGCGATGCCGAGCAGCAGCGCCATCAGGATGACAATGATGACCGTGAGAGTGCGGTGCGCGGCCGGCACCACCGGCTCGCGAAACGCCTGAACGCCGTTGCTGACCGCTTCGACGCCCGTCATCGCGGTGCAGCCGCTTGCGAACGCGCGTAACAGCACCCACGCGCCCACGGCTTCGGTGGCCTTGGCGAGATGCGCCGGGAAAATCACGGGATGCGGATGCCCGCCCGAGGAAATCGTCGCGAGCATGCCCCAGAAAACAATCGTGCCGAGGCTCAGTATGAAGACGCAGGTCGGCAGCATGAAAAGCGTGCCCGCCTCGCCGACGCCGCGCATATTCACGAAGGTCAGCAGAATCAGAATGACGAGGCATAGCGCGAGCGTGTAAGGCTGAAGGGACGGTACCGCCGAGATCAACGCGCCGACGCCGGCCGAGATTCCGACCGCGACATTCAGCACGTAGTCCGTCATCAGGGCGGCGGCGGCCAGCAGACTGGCGTTCGTGCCGAGGTTTTCGCGCGCGACCGTATAGGAGCCGCCGCCGTTCGGATATGCCGCGATGGTCTGCCGGTAACTGACGTAGACGATGCCAAGCAGAATGACGATCGCCGTGGTGATCGGAAGGATGAACGTTAATCCCGCAGCACCGAGCGGTAGCAGTACTGTCAGTGCCGCCTCGGGGCCATATGCTGCGGAACTGAGTGCATCGAGTCCGAATGTCGGCACGCCGGCGGCTGAGCCGATGCGTTGCTCGCCCGCCTCGCTGGAGGCAAGCGGGCGTCCAAGAATCGTATCGATGAGTGACATTCCAGGAGTTCGCGCGGGACGGCGCTCGGTTATCTTACCGAATACTCACGGTAGCACCAGGCGGTTTGGCAAAGGACAAGTTCGAGCCGGGTTTTGAGTCCACCAGTGGCTGACCAGGAATTTTCTGCCGTCTTTTCGCAGCGCAAATACCAAGCGCCGTTTTTATATCGTTGTGCCTCCCGAAAACCTTGTCCGGAATGACGGTCGTGTGGTCGCGTGGTAATGAAGGGGTCGATGGTCGCGTTTCTGACCCAGCTATTGCTTTCTATCCGGTAGCGGTTCACGAGGCGAGCGCGGCTTGAGGCCGAGAATCTCATCCTGCGCCAACAGTTGGTAGTTCTACGGCGCAAGTCCCCGAAGCGCGTGAGACTGTGGAACATCGATCGCTTGCCGCTGGTATGGTTGTATCGACTGTACCCGTCGCTCCTGGACGCGATCATCATCGCCCAGCCGGAAACCGTGATCCGTTGGCACCAACGCGGTTTCCACGCCTACTGGCGCTGGAAGTCCCGCTGCGGCCGTCCACGGATCGATTCCGAGATTCGAGCGCTGATCCGGCGGATGACCGCGAGAACCCGCTGTGGGGCGCTGCCGGACGATTATGTCTTCAAGAACACGCTCGGCCGTCCGATCGATCAAAGAAGTTTTTACAAAATCTTCTGCGGCCTCCAGCGAGTCCTCGACGTTCGGCTCCGCGACCTTTATGCGACCAAAGACACATAGGTCTCGGTAGCGCTGACCAACGGAGTGAACCTGACCTGGCTTTCCGAGCAGACCGGAGTAATGGAGAGCACTCTTCGAACGCATTACGGAAGGTTCATTCACGCGAGCCAAGCCGACGCATTGGAACTCGCCAAGATCGACCCGATGGGCGCAAAAAAAGAGAAGTTTGCCCCACGGAGGGGCAAACCCGAGGAAAAATCCTTTGAATTACAAGGGAAAATGGTGGAGCAGAAGGGATTTGAACCCCGACGAAAGCCCAGAAAACCTTAGGTTTTTTGAACCGAAATGTGTCCCAAAGTGGCCGTTTCGGTACAGTTTGCCCCACGTGGGGCAAACTCCACAACCTCTGCCAGCTCGGCTTGAGCCGTGGTCACGGCGCCATCCACGAGCGTATGATGCTGGTCTAGGCTTTGCGTCCGGTCGCATAGAGACTAAACGAGGTTAGTTCCGTGGCTGAAAAGGATTTTCACGTAAGCCTGCCCCAAGAGGTGGTCAGCGGCTTTGGCTGGAACGAATCGGAAGTGCCCAGCCGCGTACGCGAGGCGCTCGTAATGGATCTGTTACGCCTCGACAGGCTGTCGGAGGCGCAAGCGGCGGCCATTCTGGGACTCGCGCGCTGGGAGCTTCTCGAGCTGATGGGTCGCTACGACGTGCCGGCCGTCGGCATGAGAATCGAGGAACTAGATCGAGAGTTGGCCACGGACGTTAGGCGCAACGGCGCTGCATGATCGTTTCCGATGCCGGCCCAATCACTATCTTCGCCCGCATCGGCCGGCTTTCCCTTCTCCACGAGGTTACCGGCTCCCTGCGAATCCCCGACGCTGTCTACGACGAGATTGTCGTGAAGAAAGGCTGTATGCCGGGCGCGGCCGAAGTGGCTCAAACCGCTTGGATTTAGAAAACCTCTGTCGCAAACCGTTCAATCATAGACGGACTGCCGAACGTTCTGCACGAAGGAAAGCGCGAAGCCATAGCCCTTGCCAAAGAGCGAGGAGCTCAGCTGTTGATCGACGAAATACGTGCCCGACGAGTTGCGACGGATCAGAAAATCGAGGTGATCGGAACGTTACGCATTCTGTCCGAGGCAAAACGGCTGGGCTTGATCAGGACCGTTCGTCCAATCATTGGGCAGATGCAATCGCGCGGATAGCGGTTCGACCGTGTTTTGATCCGACGGTTCCTTGAGCGAATTGACGAATCATAAGTGTTACCCGTCAGTGTAAGCGCCGGATGGACCGGTGGCATCGGAGTAAAAATCCGGCAGCAGATGGCCTTTTGCCTGGAGGGGCAGCGGGCGGGGGATGAAAGGCGTGGAACGATACGGGCAGGTTCGACGAGCAGTTTATGTGGAGAGGTTGAGCCGGCGGGAAGCCGCGCGGCGATTTGGGATCGACCCGCGGACGGTGGCTTTGCCACCGGTCAGCACGTTTGAATTCCACGCGGTTCACGAGCGCGGTGATCACGCCGCTTGTTCGACTTCTGCTTGAAGCCGATGACTCCAGGTGCGTGCTGCGTGGAGTACCTGATCGATTTGGTGTAGGTCGGTGTCAGTTTTATGGGTGACCTCAAGAACTGACGCTTGGTCATCGAACATTTCCTAAACGGCAGCCGCGCCTTGCTTTTCGAGCTCTCCTGCAGGCAAACGCCAGCCGACGCGCGATGGCGTGGCTCCCTGAGCCACGAAGTCGCGGTAAACGTAATAGCAATATTTCCTTCTCATTTGCGGGCGTGACTGGGCCTAAGTCCAGGCGGCGGAACTGAGCCGCGCGGAATGGGGACTTGATTAGTCACCCCTGTCGTCCAAAGAACCTTATCGTTCTCATTCGTGATTTCGAGGTAAGGCGCCTGATTTGAAAACTTCATCCACCCAAGGTTGTTATTCCAACTTTGACTGGTCCAATATGCCTTATTGGTGGGCCCATAAAGCACAAGGTTGCCGTCATTCTGAAAGACCGCCCGGCACGTTCCCCCACATTGGACCGATGTATTGGTTTGCCACACGATATTTCCGAGAGAATCCGTGACTTCAAGATTGCCACCATTCGTGAACATCAGACTCGCGCCCAAGATATCCACGCGAGAGCCGTGCGCGAGAGTCAGCCCAGCGGGAGCGTAAGAGATAAAATTCAAGTTCGACGTTACTGTTGAAGTGCTGGTGCTCCCGCCCGAACCCTGCCAAACGCGGACATACTGAACCTGCATATCCTGCGGACCCTTCAAAAGATTGGAAACGGTGTTCCCAGCATAGCCTCCTCCATAGGCAAGATCGAGCATGATATACATCGGCTGATTGAATTTATCGGAGTACCCAGGGATGGCATTAGGAAACCACCCGACGCGACGTCTATCGTAGTAAAAGGTTATGAAGTCCGGCTGAATGTCCGCGCCATAGGTGTGGAATCCGGTGGTCATAGTGGGTTGCTTGCTGAGATTCTGCTTGTCCCAGAGCTTAGCCCACGAATTGCTTGGATCCCAAAGATGTAATGTTGAAAAAAGAGTGGAAACAGGGTCGCCATATTGTTCGACTATATCAACCTCGTCCATGTGGAGACTTCGATTCAAGAGACCAGGGAGACTCATCAACCAAAACGCAGCCCAAGTTCCGGGTCCGGTGGGCAATTTGGCGCTCATTTCAAAATAACCATATTTCTGAGAGAATCCGTGACCATTGGCATCCACAGATGAAAGTATACCCCCATAGTAGACATCGTTGATCGCTCGGGTGCGGATCGTCAGATAGCCATTGCCGAGATTGAAAGGATAAAACGATCCAGAAGGCGCCTCGAAGTTCACCCAATCCCCATTATAAGGGGTATGTGCGATCCACGTCGGACCGTTCGATGCTATCGGACCATGGTTTGAAACGCCAAGGATTTTCATTGTGGTGAAATCCTGATTAAAGGTCATGCTGTAGTGGCTCAGATCCATGGTCTGGCCAAAGGCATGCGCTGGGATTGAAACAGCCACGAGGATTGTTGCGACGCTTAATATCAGACGGCACATCTCTGCAGGAATTGAACGCATCTAAGCCACTTGGTCGCGAATCTTTTAATTTACCCCGAATCCAATAGGAGGCCAAGCCTACTCATGTCGCTGCTACCGAATTGACAGAGTCGTTCGCATACTTGCCTGCAACTGTCGGGGCTTCAATCGATGGGGGAAGGGCTCTTCGTCACAAATCAAGAATGCGTTTCGGATGGCAGCGATGCCGAATCAGATCAGCCACCGCCCGTATATTACCGCGAAGCCGACCCGCACGATCTATATTCGGCTCCGGGAACATTGCTTTCGCCGCGTTGGCGATTAAGTTCTGCATCATCTTGTCAAAAGCGCGTCGCCGGGACAAGGTGCCGCGCCGAACCATGTAAACGGGGTTTGCTATCTGAGAATAGCCAAGACGTACGCCGCTAGTTCGCCCCAGCTTTACACCGAGATGAACTCCGCGAGCGCCGTCGACTCTGACAATTTTTCCCATGTGAGCCAGGCGGCGCGAGAAATCGACGTCCTCCAGCCAGCCGTAGAGGGGCAAGTCCTCGTCGAACAGAACGCGTTGCTCTAAGACGCCCGCCAGTCTGACCGACATGTTGCAGCCATAGCCGTTGTATACTTCTCTGGCGCGCAGCGGATTCGATGCACCCACATCACGCTGTATAATCGACTGAGCCATCGCTGGCTCTATCCCTTGCCCTTTGATTCCATCAGCTAGTAACGTACCCGTGACAACTTGATAGTTCGGATTTAGCTGAAACGCCTTCTCCACAATCTCCAAATATTGCGGGCAAGGAAAAAAATCGTCATCGAAAAACACTATGATATCGAATTCTCGAGCGACATTGATGATCGCGTTGCGCTGTTTCGTTAAACCCAGTGGCGCGCAAATATAGCTAACCTCACTCCTCTCACCCTGGACGCCGGTAACGTCCTTGTCGGTGCAGTGACTTACTACAATGCAGTCAGGCGGACGCTGTTGCTTTCGGAGCTCTGACAGCGTCTCGCGCAGTATTTGTGGCCGGCCGACAGTTGCTATTCCAACGGCTATTCTGAGAGGTTTGGTTTCCGTTAACAGTTCGGTCATCTCAGAGCGCACAGCTTGTAGTGGAGCAGACAATTGTCGCCGAGCGGTTGCTATGGACGAGCCGCGGCGCGGCGAGCATACGCTCGCCCAAGATAATCGCTATGCAACAAGCCCGGCATGTGTTCTTCGTGTATGTAAAGATAGTTCAGCGCTCGCCGGTCGGCAGCCAAAGATAACACCCCTTGCAAGTAAACCGTGATTGCCGCTGTGTGCTTCAAACCGATCCCCGATGAGGAGAGGACTGAACCCGATTAAGTAGGCACAAATGCCTCGCGAGAACGAAACTGCCAAAGCCAAAGTACTATGAACTCCGTTCCGGCGCAATATTGATTGAAAAAGCAATAGACTACCAGCACGTGCGTGAGCACATGAGACAGCGCCTCGAGCCAGTATCGCTCACTCCCTGCGATCGCGCGCCGGCCTGGATGCCATCGTGCAACTCGATACGGCGCAGCCCTTCGAAGGCGATGATGTTGCAGGTGGTGGGCATTATCCCCGCCTGCCAGAAGCGTTGGAACGCGGTGTCGCGATCGCTCTCCATCTGAGTCTCCGTGCAATCCGTCGCCGCTCCGCGCCGGGTCTCTGCCGCTTTTTGGATGTTGCGTCAATCGCTCAAGGGCAGAACCCCACATTCGTCACGTTGGTTGCCGTGCCTCCACCAAACGATACATCACCACAGAGTGCGACCAGCGCGGAAACACTCGTGCTCACCCTGACGAACCTGGCCCGATCAAAGGTCGCGTATGAAACCGTACCTGCGCCATTGTTGATCTGAATAAGAGTCGGCGAAGCGTTGTTATCTTCCTGGATCTGGCCCGCCGTCCATGTCAGTGCCGGACCGCTTACCGTGAAGATCGCTCCGGTCGTCGGAGTGGTATTCAGCTCGATGTACGCGCTGATGAAGTCTATATAAGCTCCGTTTGAGCCCGGATTCAGAACCACGGGCGCGGCGGCAATTGTGTCGATATGAGTCCCGTGCACCTGAAGGCCGCATCCCTCATTTACAATGCCTTGTGCGAGATTGAACATCTCTCCACCGTGGAACATGATTCCTTCGCCGGCGTTCGACGAGGTCGGGCAGTAGAAACCGGTGTCACCTCCGTTGCTCGCAAGACGAGGACTTATAAACGTATCAAGAAAGCCGTTTGGGCCGATCTGAACTTGGATGCCGAAGCCTTGTACGTCGAGCCCCACAAACGTGGCGAAATTGCCGTTGACCTGGAGGCCCACGGTCGCACTTCCGTTGCGCGGTCCGCGCAATACCAAGTTGTTCCACGGGGGAGTGTTGTAGCTATTCGGACCGGTAACGAAAGTGACTGCTGAACCAGGTGCAATCCACGGCGAGCCGTCGCCCTGATATCCAACACTGTCGGCGTCTATGGTCAGCGGTTGGTCGATTCCGCACGGGCCATGGGACAAAACGCGAGAAGCCGTGCTGAAGGCAGTCTTCAGTGCGGCGCTGTCGGTGGTACCGTTGCAGTTAACATTGATGTCCCCGCCAGATGAACCGCCTCCTCCGCCACCACCACTGACGCCATTCGCGACCGTTACACTTTCTGCGGCTCCTCCGTCACCCGCACCGTTGACATATGCATTGCAAAGTAAACCGTGCCCTCCGTTGGGCACGGTTGTGGTGTTCCAGGCAAAAGTGCCTGAACTGGCTACCTTCCAGACGTCGTCAACATAGAAGCCGAAGGACGCGCTCGGATTGCTGTCAGTACAGGTCACATTAACCATTCCTGTCACCGTCGCACCGTCGGCCGGATTGGTCATCGTCACGGTTCCCGAAACGGCGCGGGTTGCGGTCGAAAAAATTAGGGCGGACAAGCCGAGCAGAGCGAGTGGCGCATCGCGGTGAAAGATGCGAAGCAACAACCTCGAGCATAAGGGCGTATCATTTGACATACGGCTTACGAAGGACAGTTTCTTCCCCATCGGTTTTGATCCTCTGCGACCCTCGTTAAGAAAGATCGGACAGTATTGTTATTACGCGAATAACTTCGCTGAGGTTTCGAGTTTGCATTCCAAATTGACCGCAGGCTTCCCGTCGGCGCAGCAACGCTCCAAGTGACGCCCAGTCTTCTTAACCTCAAAAGCAAAGGGGTATTCGTTGCCAAGTTTCGACGGCGCGTGCCCTCTAACTTAAATACATCTCCGATATCTTCGTGCCGATAGGAATTGCTCGATATCGGTGCGTTCACCTCTTTCAATGAGCAACGCCGGCCTGCCGTCTTGCATTGTTCTCTCTGTGCCTCTGCGAACTTTGCGTTCAGATCCTTCAGCATCCATCTTGATATATCCGAAACTTCTTATTGGCTGAGCGGGGGGTGCAAGGTCCGGTAGTTGTGTGCATCGAGACGTCCTCCAACCAGCCATATTAGAGACGAGTCCGCGTCGACAAGAACGCGCTGCGCGAAGACGCAGGCGACTCCATAAACAGCTGGCAACACCCTTATATCTTCCGCCCCAGTCGCAGGATTTCTTTAATCTCTTCGAAAGCGCGGCGCACGACGACAAGGTTCGCGTCACGGTGCTTCGCAGTGTAGACTTGCAATCACGAACGATCTCGCCATGAAGAGTCCGTGCGCCACGCATCACTAATCGCGTCGAAAGAGGATATCAAACTGTCCCGTCGGTAACTCGTCCAGCGGTTCAGGAGCGGAAGGAATCTGCCAATTGAGATACGCCTCATCATCGTAATCGTTAGCCAAGCTATAAACTGAAAAGCCATTAGCGCGCATTCGAGATATTACGTCCTCCCATTGCGATCGTGACTCATTCACACTGACTTCCGCAATCACCTGAAGTCTAGGGCTGTAGCGTTCTATGTTGGTGAGAAGATCGTTCATCACAGGGATCTCACCACCCTCAATGTCGATCTTGACCAAGTGCACTCTGCCAATAAGCGAAGCTGGTATGATCTCGGAAAGAGGGGCAGCGATCACGTTTCCGCAAAAGTCGAAGCCTCGGCTCGCGACTGTCGTCGTTTCTCCAAGAGACACGTCGGATCGTGAGAAGAGTCCAAGCTGCCCATGTCGGTCCGATGCGGCAACGTTTATAGCGCGTACGTTTTGAAACTGGTTGAGCGCCACATTCTCAGCCAAAAGCCTGAATGTTTGCTGAGCTGCCTCGATTGCCACGACGGCACCTGTCTCACCGACCATCTTCGCGGCGAGCAGCGCGTGGTAGCCTACGTTCGCTCCAACGTCGACAAACACGTCTCCAAGCTCGAGCGTTTCTTGGATATACGTAGATATGTCCGGTTCCCAGAATCCAAAGTTAAATATCATGCGCTGAATATAGTCGTTCGGGTTGCACATCATTGTCGCGCCAAAATAGGTCTGTGCTGTGAATGGTTGATTCAGACGCTTAGCTATGTAGTTGTATCCTCGAAACGCGACTCTCCGAAATAGGCCTAATGCGATCACTGACGCGATTACCGGATTTGTCACGTATGGTGCGCACATATCTGATCTGGCCATGGAAACCTCTCTCAGACAAATTGAATTGATCGAGCTGATCCGTGAACGAGCCGACGGCCCGTTCGATCACAAGTGGCACGATGAGTCTCGCAGACTCTAGATGCTTGTCAGAGCTCCGGGAACAGGATGTTTGGCGGAGCCTGGCCGTGACTCGTTGTCTAATCGCTAGCACGGTCAAGCTGAAAGATCGCTAGAGTCCCCTGGGCGGTCATCCAATATGGTGGCTTCGCGCTGAAATGACGGCCTGTCAAGGCGACTGGTCCGAGGTCAGCAGGGGTTGCAGGCAGCGCTCGCACGAAAATCGCGGCGCACGGCCTAGCGAAGCGATCATGACGCCGACAGGTGGGCAGCAATGTACCTGGCAACCGCCGCCTCCGATACTCGGTCGCGCCAATATTCTACGGTCCGCTGTGCGATCTCTGCCAGTTTAGCCTCATTGCTAAGCAGCTCGTCAAGCACCGCGTCAAGCTTTCGCCAGTCATCCAAAATCACGGCAGGCTGGCCCTCGTAATACCACGCTGCGGGCAAGGGCTCACAGACTATTACACACCCACAGGCCGCCGCTTCGAAAAAGCGATAGGTCTCGCTGATGTCTCCCCGCGGGCAAAGTACAATCTTGGATCGCTTGAGCAGGTTTAGGTACTCCTCGCGGTTGGCAATGCTCTCCATAAAGTGGTCGGTCTTCTTCACCATTCCGCTGTTCGGGCGTCCTTTCAGGTAGCGCTCAACCGCGGCCGCCATCATCCTTCGCGAAATAAGCTTGGGCGGGACAAGCACTCGGCGGAGATTGAACCCCTCATTAGCGATGTATTCAACACTACCTGCAAACGAGAACCCCACATCTCTATCTCGTATTCCGGTGCGAGCGACGCCGGGATTGAAAAAATACCCGAGTGGGAGCGGATACATTCGCATCCTGGCTTCACCACTTCCGAGAGTGCTGAGTCGAGACCACAGCCAACTGCGCGAATGCGAAATCGATCTGAGAACATATTGCATGACCGTCGATAGGAGTTGTTGAGCATCCGAGCCGGTAGCGACCAGCTGAGGGCGAATCGTCATACACTTGAACACGCAGCGAATGCGGTAAAAGTAAGGCCTGAACAGATACCACACGTCGCTGAGAAGGAGCAAGATCACTGACGGTCCATATTTGGGCAGCTGATTCGGGCACCGAATCGAAATGAAAAAGTGGAGCCCCGAGACCTCGTAACGAGTCTCAAGAACCCGGAACACCTCCATATAGTAGTCAAATCCAAAACCCAGCATCTCAACTGTGCGGGGATCGACCGGATAAGCGACGTCCTCATCAAGGACAGTATAGGAGTTCTTGAGCTCAACCCCGCCTACAGCGGCGAGACCTTTCACGCTCTGGCGTAACTTATGAGCAATCCCGAAAGACTCCATTGGAACTACCAGCGACTCCTAAGGTACAACTTTCGAACTCACGAGTGCTTCGCTAACAGACATCAGCGCTAAGTCGGCGAACAGTTCCTTCAGGAGTCATCCACTTGAGTTTATCTGAGTTCATAGGTGACCTGCGGCCATGGCAGCGACCGAAGCCCGCATCCAACCACCGATCAAGATAAGTACCATCCGAGTCGCAGTGTTGCCCGCTCGTTTGGAGACAATGCATAAAACCACATCCAGGACAACATCGCAGCGCAGGATACGACAAAGTATAGGCCTCTGGCCGCGAGAAGCTGCGGCAAAAACGGCGTGATTGCGAGTACCGAAAGAGAAACGATCATAAGGATGGCGTTTTTCCTCATCGCGCGACCTGTGTTCGGCAGCAAGCGCCAGGTGATAAGATGTAGTGCACAAGCAATTGAATGCCATTCGCGCAGTCCAGATTATGGCAGCGCCCTCTAATCCGAAATATCGAATTGCGAGATATAAGGAAGGTGAAATAGAAGGGAACCTCGAGCAGCGGCAACTTGCCTAATACATCAGGACGATGCGCCGCGATGAGAAGGGTCCACGGCACCCGCGCAATACTGCTGAATAGCACTCCTATCGCCAGCCATTCCAGGATCACCGCACTATGCGCCGCAAAACTCGGGTCGATCCAGAGTCCCAGTATCTCTCTTGGCGAATAGCACGATGAAAAGGACCGGCGCGAGAATTACCGGAAAGAGGTAATTGCCTGATTCTTTCCAGCAGCTGCATCGCCCGTTTGCCATCGCCCTTGAGGCTGGCGGTATATGCGGGAAGGATGCGCGCCGTTTAGCGAGTCCGCAATGATCCATATTCTGATCACCATTTCCAATGGAGTGGCGTAATACGCGACCGCGCTAAGCGAGACCAGCGCTCCCAGAAGGAACCGGTCCGAGTAAAGAAAAATCGGTTCGACCAGGCCGCCGACTGAGAGCCAACCTCCGAAGGTCAAGCAGTGGTCGCACCCACATCCTTCGGCTGCGCGGCAGAAAGCGCAGCCCGGGCACAACTTAGACGCATAGCAACAGAAACAATACCCAGGACAGCACTTGGACTGCGGCCCATCCGGTCGCAATTAGAACTAGACTATGCGAGAAAGAACAGGTGCCGCGGCTGGGGTGGCGAAAGTGAGGACTCCAGTTACTATCGCCGCCTGGTTGGCCAGATCGTAACGCTGATAGGCCCACAGCGTGCCGACGAAACATGCGCCGCTGATCACGAACGGCAATCGCTACCGCGAAAATTCTAAAGACAGTGCATACTTCCGCTCGCAGTTCGGGCGGAACATGCAACCACGAGTAGGCTAATGGCTGCGAGATCGCTGCCAGGACCACGCTGCCGGCCAGCTCCCGAAAGCATCAGCAGCATCAGCGCGGTATAAAACAAACCATGAATCTGTTCCTGCGAGTCTTGCCCAACACGCTCACCGACCAACTTTGCCAGGGTGAAGTCCAGACCTACTTTCAGAAATCCAAAGTAGCCGACCACTCCCCATGCAATCGCCAGCGTCCCGTATTTAGCGGTGCCCAGACCGCGAATCAGAATCGGAATTACTAGTACCGCGACCAGCAGAGGAGCGCCACAGCCTACCAGATTCCATATCGCGTTGCGCGCCAGCAAACGCCCGGACGCTTCCTGCGCTTGCTCTCCGCGACGACCGATTCTTTCATGCCTATACTTCCTTCGAGCGGTCCTAGTGTCCTGAGTTAGAAGTTCGTAGAGGAACAAATGCCCCCCAATTCCTCAGGTTCTAAGCCAAACATATGCTGCGAATCCCTAACTCAGGACACTAGCAGCAACCGTGTTCAGAAACCGCGCCCAGGAGGGGAGAGGTTGGAGAGGTAAGCGCAGGTGGTTGCCAGGGAGCCTTGTCGTGAAGCATGGCATTGAGAATAACCAGGAATTTGCGCATACAGGCGATGAGCGCGGGCTTGGCGTGCTTCCCATTGGTACGCAGCCGCAGATAGAAAGCTCTGATGGTGGGATTGCTGCGAACACCTGCCACCGTCGCCATATACAGGACGCGCCGAACCTGGGCGCGGCCACCCCAGATACAACGACTGCCACGCACGCTTCCACTGTCGCGATTAAATGGTGGCAGACCGGCCAGTGCGGCGATCTGCTTGCGGTTGAGCATTCCCAGTTCAGGCAACTGCGCGAGCAGCGTACTTGAGAGCACCTTGCCGACCCCGGGCACCGAACGCAGCAACTCGTCACGCTCGTGCCATAGGGGAGTATTGCGGATCAATTGGCCGAGTTCATCGTCGAAACCCGAAAGTCGCCTTTCCAACCACCGGATGTGCTCATCGATACTACGGTGTAAAACCTTTGGGGCCCTCGCCCGGCGATTCTTCTCCGCCGTCAGCATCTCGACCAACTGGCGCCGCCGGGTAACCAGTGCTTCGAGCGCCTGGGCCTGTTCGTCGGCTAACGGCCGTGCCTCTGGTCGAACCGCTTCACCCAACCGCGCCAACAACTCGGCATCCAGCCGGTCGGTCTTGGCCAGTCTGCCGGTGGCACGGGCAAAGTCTCGCACCTGCCGTGATCCGGCGCGGACCGCGAACTCTTCCAGCATCTCCAGCCCTTGCTCGCATTCGGCTCGACCGCTGGCCTGACCGACGCGCAGATCAATCATGATTCCGTTGCGATTCTCCATCAGCACACTTTCGGCGTAGCAGAGCCTGGCCTCTTTGCCCGAACCTTTGCGCGCCAGCCTCGCTTCGGGATCGGTCGTCGACTAATGCATCGCGTTTTGGCGCCGCTCGCCGTCGAAGTCCACGCTCGGATTGCCTGGATCATCGGGCGGAGTACGATCGCTGGGCTTTTCGCCCTTGGGGCGCAAGCTCTTGAGCGTCGCCCACGCTTTCAGCAACCGCTCCGGCGGAATCGAGGGCCGGCCCACTTCACTGTACATCTGCTCGAACAGCGGCGAGAGTTCTTTGAGTGCCACTTTGGCCAGTTGCTTGATCAGCCTGATCGGATGGTTGGCTGGCACTCGCTTCTCGGGATTCACCAACGTTAGCATCGTCGTCTGTGGCCGATCGTATCCACGCATCTCCCTCTCCTCCTCAACCTCACTCGCCTCATTCAACTATACCTATGCATAATGCTCGGGCGATCCGCTCAGAGAGGAATTTTTCAACAACCTGTCAGATTATCACCTGTCGTCATTGCGACAAAAGCGTGGTTCGGCCGGCGTATATCAGCTGATCAAAGTTCGCGAAGTTCTCTTTAGTTTGAGATCGTCGACGAGCGATCGCAAACTCGTGTCTTGCGGAATCAGCTGATTTGGCGTACTGATCAGCTCGCAGCCATTAGGACCAAGTGATTGCTCGATCGTAAGTGTGAATACCGACATCCCGCTCGGTGTGATGACTCACCACGATGCACTCGAACTCGTGTGTCTGTTGATTAATTTGCTCTAAAGTTTGGTAAAGCACCCCCGGGCCGGCCGATAGTCGCAATCCCTACGATTGTCTTGCGCGGCCCGGCGCAGGGGGCGATGCTTGAGTCACATCCTGATCTCCCGGAACTTCAGAGCATGGCGCGACCGGACGGCTGCTGTCTAGACCACAGCGCGATTGACCGCACTTCGCTTAACGGCCGGCCCCCCCCACGGCGATGTTGAACAATCGACTAGATGCCCAGACATACGCATTCGCAGTAGTCAGTGATAAAATCAGAAACGATCCACGTCCAAAGATGAATTTGTCAGGCTCAATGACCCCGCTGGGCGAGGACGGGTGGTGAAACCGGTTCTTCGCGATGCGGGGTGTTGCCAAGTGCTTTGCCATACACTTCAAGGTAGTCGTCCACCATTCGCTTCGGCGAGAGGTCACGGGCCCTTAACAAACTTTCGGCGTTCATCCGGGCAAGCAGATCGCGATCCGAGATGAACCGCTCGAGCGCTACGGTCAGAGTCTCCGGATGCTCGGGCGAAAAGACGAAACCGGTCTTGTCCTCGTCGATACGCTCGGGAATCCCGCCGCGATTCGATCCGATCACCGGCACGCCCTGCGCGAACGCCTCTATGATCACCAAGGGGCATGGGTCATTCCATAGCGATGGAACAACTAGTACGTCTACTTCCGCGAGAAAGGCTTCGGTCTTGACAAATCCCATGAATCGCACGTCGAGAGAGGCCGCCCGCTCTTTCAGTTCTTGCTCGTATGGCTCACGTCCTTTGCCGGCTATTCGCAACTCACACTCTCCCTTGAGCAACGGCGCGGCCGCACGGATCAGAAGCTCAACCCCCTTGGTGGGGTCAAGGCGCCCAAGAAACCCGACTCGGAGTTTGCCTGAACGCCGCCGACGAGCTGGCCACGACACGACGGGTGCGTAGCCGTAGTAGACTACCTCTCGAAGTGGGGTCTGCTGGAAAAAAGAGAAATCGAGATGACGATTCATGATAAATCTGCTGCAGCCGACCGCGGCATCCAGCTTTTCAGCCATACGCCGACGAACCGCTCCGAACATGCGGCACTTCCCGCACAAGGTTGAGCAATTTTCACCGCGACGAAACATACTTGCTCGCGGACAAAGCAGATAATAGGAGTGCATACTATGTACGCAGGGCAAGCCGCGGGATCTCACCGGCCGCCACACGGCAGTGGAAAATCCCTCCAGACCATGGCTGTGAACGATATCTGGGCGCTCGACATCCATTACCTTCGCTACTTGCCGCGCCATCGCGACATTGTTCAGATCCAGGAGATGCCACAGCGCTTTCAGAACTCGGCGCTTAGCACTTCCGCTGAGATACCAATAGACATTCCGCAGGCCGACGTAATAGACCTTTACCCCTCTGACGTAGGCGATCGACGTGCGCCAGCCCGGCACGGTCGTAACCACCACCACCTCATGCCCCGCGGTCACCAGTCCTTCGGCGAGCGTCTGCACGATGCGTTCGCCACCTCCAAGAAAGTGAGGTTCGTAAAGCCAATGAACAATCAGTACCTTCATTTGCTCTGGCCGTGACAGTCCGTTATGCAAGCTCCGGATTTAGCTCTAACAACTGATAGATGTCATCACTAACGACTCTGGTCATCAGTCACCAGCGGTGCACAATTCGGCGAACTTCCGTGATCGATCTCTGTGGGCGCGAATACAATTCATTGTTATATAATGTGCTAGCCATAAATTACTCCAAAATGGCACTTAACAATCCGGAACTCATCGTAGGTCAAGATGACTGCCGCCCTTTACCGCTACGCGTGCGTCGCATTCTGGCAGACGCCGTTTCCACTGGCAAACTCATGCTTGTTCGCTTGCACCCAATCGAAAAGCAGTTTGAGACCCTGCCCGCACGTGATCCGTGGTTTCCAATTCAACTCGCGTTCTGCTTTGCTGCGTGTCGCTTATGTACACTAACTGATCACCCGGCCGCGGAGGGGCAAAGGTATATTCAATCCGTGTTCCTGTGCGCTCCTCTATATAGGAGATCAATTCAATTAGCGACAGAGTGTTCTCCGACGATCCGCCCATGTTGTAGATCGCTCCGCAGGCGAGTTCGCTGTTCAAAGCAATTGCGCTAAACGCGTCAAGAAGATCATCGACAAAGAGCACATCGCGCACCTGCTTCCCGTTGCCATAAATTGTGAGTGGACGCTTCGTCGCGGATGCGATCATAAACCACGCTATCCAGCCTTGATCCTCTAGGCCATGTTGCCTGTAGCCATAAATACACGACTGCCTGAATATGACTGTTTTCAGGCCATAAATTCGATGGTAGTCGCGGACGTATTGTTCCGCGGCTCCCTTCGAGCAGCCGTATGGCGAATGGGAATCCAGAGGGCGCGTCTCCGGAACACCATCCGCCAGTGTCTTGTAGGTATAGCGTCCTTCTGTGTCGACGATCTCCAGGTCCTCCATCTGACCATAGACCTTATTGGTGGATGAGTAGATCAATGGAGCGGCGCTTTCTGAAAGCCGCATTGCTTCGAGAACATTGAAAGTGCCTAGCGCGTTGATTTCAAAGTCGGCGCGCGGATTGAGTACCGACGTCGTCACTGCGACCTGCGCCGCCAGGTGCAGCACCAGACCAATATCACGATGCTGGCGAAACACGTCGTGGATTCGCTGCTCGTCGCGGATGTCGGCGACAATAATATCCACCGGACCCTGCGATCGCAACCAATCCAGATTTTGCAGGGCACCCGCCCGACTGAAATTGTCAAGCACGAGCACCTCGTCACCCTGCCTGAGAAGCGGCCGGCAGCATTACAACCGATGAAGCCCAGTCCGCCAGTGATAAGAACCTTCATACCTCCCTCCTTACAACGCATTCGCCGACATAACGCACTCGCCGAACCTTGGGTTCGTTCGCGGTTTTGACACCTGGATTTCGGACACCTCTGGCTGACGGAGCTTGGCCTGCACCATAACTGCCGCCTCGCAGCGCGTCGGCAAAGCCGCACGACTCGAACTTCGGACGCTATCAACCTACGCGACTTGACCTATAAGGGTGGTGTCGGAAAGAGCTTCGCCATATAATTTCAACGTGGCTTGCGTCATCTCTCGGACGCTGAACTCCCGTTGCATCCGAAGCTTGCCTTCGCGGCCATAACGAAGACGTAGCGGCTCATCTTCAAGTAGACGATTGATAGCCTCCGCAAGTCCTTTGGAATCATGCGGGGCGACGGTGTAACCGCTCTCATGGTCGCGTGAAACAAATGGCACGCCGCTATCGAGCATCGTATTTACTACCGGCTTTCCGGCGGCCATCGCCTCCAGTTGAACAATCCCAAAGGCCTCCCCTCGCACGGAGGATAGAAGCGAACACGTCACACGCCTGGTAGAATGGGATAAGCTGCTCCGAGTGTTTTCTCTCCGATGAAACTCTACTCGATCGTTTGTGCCTTCGGCTTGAACTTGACGCTCCAGTTCTTCGCGCAGCGGTCCCTCACCTACGATCAGTAGCTTGGCATCAACTTCCGACATTGCCGACAGCAAATACTGAAATCCTTTGTAGTAGATCAGCCGTCCCACGCCGAGCACTATCTTTGATCCATACCGCTGTCGGATTGCCGCAACTTCTGACTCGCGGCGGCGGTTATACGGCTCGTAGTCGATTCCATAAGGGATAACTCGGACACGGCCGCTGAACAGCCTGCAGCACCTCTGAAGATTCGGACAATGTTGGGCGAAGTCGCGACAACCGCCCAGGCCTGGCTCAGGATGCGTTTGAACAGCGGCTTGAACAGCCTTTTCATGAGGCGCTGTCGCACTACGTCGAAGTGCCATGTGACTGATCAAAGGTCCGTTATGGCCACTAGCCAGATAAGCGGCCGCGCCGAATGGATTTGGCATGTGAAGATGCACCAGGTCTGCCTTACTCGCTCTAATTGTCAAAGGAATCTCCGGACAAATAGGCGCCGAACGAAGCGTCAATGGAGTTGCAAGCTGAGTAACCGGAAATCCATCGATCAAGTACTGCGTGGAACGGAATCGAGGTCCACCGCCACCGACCTCCCGAACATCCAGTTGCTCGGATAGCGCCTTGCAAAGCTCATGCATGTGCATCTCGACGCCGCCAACGTGAGGAACCGCATACGTAGCCAAGTGCATCACCCGATATCGTCTTCCGGCAGCCTCTGCTGCTCTTGCTCCTCCGAGTGATTGTCCATTGCCGACGCTCAACGACTTCATGATACAAAGACTCCCTTCAGGGCTTTCCACGAAGTGCTTCAGTATTTCAAGATTTGTGCTTCGTTTGCCCGAAGTAGCCAAGACAATGGTCGAATAATGAGCGCAGGTTCTCGTATTGAAAATGGCGGCGGCTAGGCAGTCGTCACAGTCCGACCTGGACTGAGTCTTATTTTTCAGAACCGCTTGGATTAGCTTTGCTCGGCTGCGGACACCGATCCGCCTACATTTCCTTGCGCAGCCTCTTCGAGCACCTGCCAAGTCGAATCTCGCGGTTCGGGTCCCAACTGAAAGCTTCGACTCCGTGCGTACCGACCGATGACTCCAGCTCTCCGCGCCAGAAAGCCGTCCTTGACGATCCGTACAATCGCCGAGGCTATCGAGTCGGGGTCATGCGGATCCACTACTATTCCAGCATCGCCTGCTACTTCCTGTGGCGCAGTCGAGTTCGATACTATAGGTACGGTACCACTTGCCATTGCCTCCAGAACCGGAAGGCCGAAGCCTTCATAGAACGAAGGATAGAGAAAGCTATCGCTCCGCCGTAAAGCGCTGGAAGGTCTTCATCCCGCACATATCCTGTGAAATACACGCGGGGCGGAACATTCTGCAATTGAAGATTGCCGAAGACATGATCCTTTCCCTTTGCCGCCAGAAATTACCAGCCACACATTGTCCGGCAAATGCGATACGCATCGAGACCATGCTTCGAGTTGGCCAGCCAGATTCTTACGTGGTTCCAGAGTAGCCAGGCTCAGAACATAGTTTGACGACGGAATACCAAGCCTGTGACGGAGGGCCGCGACTTTCTCGGGAGGTCTAGGATTAAAGCGCTTATCCACGCCGTTAGGAACAACCGACACTCGCGACTCGTCCACACCCGTCACCTCGACCAGCCGACGCTTCGTAAATTCAGAGACTGCGATGACGCGGAATCACGCGCCGTACCAGGCGCGGCGTCATCCAGCGATACCACGCAGCAAAACGCGCATTGAACCACTCCGGATGATCGATCACCGCAATGTCATGAACCGTCACCACTTGACGCCCTAGCATTATTGGCCCGCTATTCGCCGGACTCCAAAGCAACCGCCCCTTGACCAGTAGTGGCAACTGAAGCTGCTCCCACAAATGACCGGCTACTCCCTGCATGGGCCTGTAAGGAGATATTTTCGTTATTTTTTCACCGAAAAGCGCGCTGAGCTCTGCGCCGTACCGCTGAACCCCGGTCAAAGCGGCGGTCAGCGATCGGGTATTTACAACAATGCTATCAGCCCTATCCATTTGTCCGGATTAACCCTCGAGACTTCGACGAGTCACCGCCGCAATGACTGCCCCAGTGCCAATAGTCCTGAAGCTTCCCTGGCCGTCGATAAGCCAGCCGCTCGACTATATAACACGCGGCCTTCGACTCTGGCGATGAAAAATCTCGTGCCGCTATAACTTAAAGCGATCATCGCCTATCGCAGGACTTAACTTGGAATGAAGGCAGCCCGCTCTTCCATTGACTGCAGGCGCTAACATATAAGTGCCCCGACGGCGCCAAACGCTACCGCGAAATAGAGACTCTGAGAGGGACATCCTGCGGCAAGAGCGCTACTAGGCTGATTGATAGGTAAGATAAGCATCAGCAACGGATTCTTTTTGATCGCTTTGTCGATTTCGACAATCCGCGATGTTTATTAGATGCAAAGCGCAACAATTGCCGCTATTCGCGCATTCAGGCAACCGCAGGTCCCAGTGATGCCAAAATGACATACTGCAAAGTAAGGTAAAGCGGCATCTCCAATAGCACGAGTCTAGCTGGCAAATCCGGACTGTAAGCCGCCATTTGCAGGGTCCATGGAATGCGCGTTACGCTACAAAGAGGAAACCAACCGCGAGCCACTGCAGGCATCGCGGCAGGGCCAGCAGGATTAATCCTTTTAAACTCCTCTTGTGCATTCCCGACGCCATGCGCTACCAGCTTGGTGAAAGCGCTTTCCAATCCGACGCTGCCAAATGCGGAAATAGCCTACGATTCCCAAGCGAGCGCGACCAGGCATATTTCGCCGTTCATAGGGCACGGAGAAGCAGTGGCACCACAATGGCCGCAACCAGCATGGGATCGCGCTGCCGGCTAATTTCCAAATCGCTCCATATGCCAATCCTCGCCCTGACGCCTTTCGCGGGCTTCACAATCGCTTGAATCAACTGAAAGGTCCCATCCTCAAGATACACTTACAGGAGCGTATCAAAGGCGTTGTTCGTCGTTACGCGGCTGCATACAAATACGCCCTCAACAGGCCTTGGTCAGCGCCTTACTCCTCACCTTGATTCGATAGCTATCGCGAGATGCGGTCTTTGCCCGAATGCCGCTTACTAGGCCTGTACAGCTTTATAACCAGGATGTGCGTTCTCAACCAGTCCGAAGGGACGCCTAACGCAAGAGCCAAGAGCAGCAATTATCGGCCGTTGCTGCGACGATGCGCATGCATGACCCATTACTCCCGTCACCAGACTCCATGTTATCCAAATCAATGGTGTCGTGACGTCGGCACCGGATATAATCATTGTAAAAAGGGTCACGACAAAGGCCGAGGCCGAGCCCTTTAAATAACCACGAGCGGCGGCGCAACGCAACCGCGGCTGAATGGAAGTGCCGATCAGAGAGAACGTTACATATAGGCAGTAGGCAAAAAGTAGTAGGCCCGGCACACCAAGGTCGCTTAATATGTAAAACAACATGCCCGACGGCCGGTTCGATCCCAAACCCACACCGAGACCCGAACTCTGTCTAGTGATCATGAGCGCCTGCCATTGCGTGGCCGTCCGATTTTTGGCTGATATGGATTCGGCCTTCTTGAAAAAGACTTCCTCAAGCAAGCGGTCAAAGTTAGGTAAGAAGGCTATGGCTCCAATTGCCCCAATACCAATTACAACGCAAACAATCACTACTCTGGGGCTCATTCTGCCTTGCACGATCAGGCGCAGCACCTGCTGCAATATGAACATCGACAACACGATAGCTGTAACGAGGTAGCCAGTGCTCGACGTTGTCAGGAGGAGCATCGCGATTCCGGCGCATAGCAGAAGCCAATCTAACCGACGCGCCGTCGCACGATCTGCGACGGTAAACAGTAAAAAGGAGGACCATGCGGCGAAAAAGCCTCCCGCAGCCGATGGCTCAGTGAAGGTCGACGACAACCGCCAGGTCCCTGCAATTTTTTCGTCGAGGAGCTGTTCCCAAGCCTCGTTGCTGTTGAAGAATTCTTTTGGAAACGGCAGCCCCGTATTGTGCGCTACAAGTTGATACATACCGATGGTGACTGCGATTATTCCCGCAGATCGGAACGCGCGGATATCTGCTTCCATCTCACGATGATCACGAGCGAGCCAAGTCGTGTACAGTATGAATACGCAATCAAGGGTTAGATAACCCGCCTGCGCTGCATTGCTCAAACTCCAGTGCAGCGGGAGAGGGACGGTGTCCATTCCTCCATGCGGGATGTTCACCGCCACGTTTGCGAACAGGAATGGCAACACGAAGGCCGATACAGCTCCCCAGAATGCAAAAAGCATGAGCGGACGGAATAAACTCAGGACCGGATGGCCTTGCACAAAGCCAAATCGGCCAGTCAGGTATTGCGGCACGAAGCGCAATGCTATGAGTACCACGACAAAGAAAAATGGCTGTATTCCGATCGAAGAGTCGCCCTCTCCTAGATTAATCAGGGATGCGGCTTCGAAAACCGACACTACAATTGCCCACGGCACGAGCAGCCGGGGCCACACGAGGAAGATAGCGAGGCTCAGCGGAATTATAACGAAGCCAATTGGCGTGATTGTCATGCCAGTCAGTCAGAACTCAGAGCGTCGAGCTCGCTACTAATGAGCACCTTTTCGGCGTAACACGGATGGCACCGTGCGCAAAAGGATCTCGAAATCCTTGGCCAAGGATCTATCCCGAATATACTCGAGATCCAGCTCTACGCGCTTGGAGTACTCTGCCACCTCGCTCCGCCCACTGACCTGCCAATGACCAGTCATTCCAGGCTTCGCGGATAGGAAGAGCGAAGCGTAGTCGCCGTAATTGTCCACCTCGGCCGGTACCACCGGCCGCGGCCCCACAAGACTCATATCTCCCTTAAAGACGTTGAGTAATTGCGGCAGTTCATCGAGGCTCGTCGATCGCAACATCTGACCAAACCAGGTTATGCGTGAATCCTCGTTCTTGGGAAGTTTGTAGTTGTTGGCGATGTACCGCGCATAAAGCTCCGGTTTGCTCCTCAATATTCTCTCGGCATCCGGAACCATCGTTCGGAACTTGTACATGGTGAACAGCTTGCCGAGTCTGCCAACCCGTTTCTGTCCGAACAGAACGGGTCCCGCCGAGGTTAATTTGATGACACCGGTGATTACCGCGAAAACCGGCGATAGTACGATCAGGAGGACGATCGAGCCGATAAAATCAGCGACTCGCTTTGTGGCCGCTTGCGTAACGCTCTCGCTTCCGTTGAGCAGGGAAAGTACCGGAATACCTGCGATGTCCCCCAAGGCTTGACGAAAAAGCCTCGCGTCTAGAAGCTCGGGCATTAATATGAACAGATTTTCCTTCCTTAAGAAGCCGCAGCGCCAGATGTTCGCTCCAAGGGGTCCCGGGAATTATGAACGCATCTTCAGCCTCAGGCAGATTCTCAGCGATAAGCGCGCCCCCGTCTTCGAGCGCCCCATCGAGCGGAACCGACACAACCCGGTATCCCATCGGATACGCATCGATCAAGAGCTGGACGACACGCGCACAGGATGCCCGCTCGCCAATCACGAGAGCAGTGCGCCAATTATAGCCGAACCGGTGCATACGACGACGGATGATCATTTCAATCAATTGCCGCAGAGAGATTAGTACCCCGGAGCCCAAAATCACGTACAATGTGAATTGACGACTCACGTCGCGAAGCTTTAGAAAAAAAACCCCGCCGGTAGTCATAATCGTCCACAAGAGCAGCGTCCGCAGGAGCTTATTGGCCGCAAAATCCAGCCGTTCCCCACGGTGGGAATTATAGATCCCTGTGTACGAACTCACCGCTATCCAACACAACACTGCGATGAGTAACAGCGTAGAGTACTGCAACCTCCATTGTGATTCTGGAGGAAAAAAGAATAGGTTCCATGAACTTAACCAACTCGCCAGAAACAATGCGGCCCGGTAACTGATCAGGATACAAACGAAATCGATCAGCCGTTGCGGGGCAGTACCGCTATTATCGTTGCTGGTCATGACTTGCTCTGGAAACGGCAAACGACCGACCGCATACAGATTACATCCCAGATCGCGTAAATCGAGCCGAGCGATTGCCGCCAGCGCGCAATGATCCGGGCGGGATCACCTGTCGGATGCCCAGATAGGAGCGATCCGCCCGGGTGGTCGAACGTGCGTTAGCCAACTTCGCGTTTAATGAACTTCATCGCGATTACCCCTTCGCCCGGAATGTCGCGTAGGCTGGAGTAGGTTTGCCATTCGCGCGCTACGACGACGAACTTGCTCAACGAATGGATATGGCCGTTGCTTCCCGGTATTGCGAAGTTTCGATCTGCACCGGACTTCGATTCACCGTACACCACACATCTTCGGGGCTGGCCCACCACTGCAAAGACGCGCTCCTGTAGCATCGATTCGTCGTACAGGCGCCGCATCCAGTTTTTCGGCTTTTGGACGAGAACTGAGGATGTCTTGTTGCCTGGGTCGCCTTCGGCTGTCCGCGTGGTGCAAGGTAAAGAGAGCAACAGCACGCCACCCGGTTTCAAAGCGCTCCATAACTGCTTCAGTGTGCCGATATCATCCGCTACGTTAGCTATCCATGAGAGGCTCGTCACGACATCAAATGATTCACTAGTGAAGGTGCCATCGTTGATACCCCTACAAATCGTCGGACTGCGACCGCCCTGCTGGCTTTCTGCCAAACGCTCGATAACTTCCATCCCCAAGGGGTCCGAGCCAAGCACCGTTGCACTCTCACAGTGCCGCTCCGCCAGAACCATCGCCGGAAACAGCCATGGTGACGAGTAGTCAAGGTATGTTCCGAAAGGCTCGCGCGAAGCGACCGCCTTCCACGCAAAATCAAAGTCCAGGAACGCGGTTGGACTGATCGTCTCATCCAGGGCTTGGGCAACCACGTTGCGCAGTTCCCTCCGCCTGCCCACGATAGTGCTCAGCGCCAAGCGCACCCTGTACCGGTGGAAATTCAAGCCCGGCATAAGGTACCAATGCGCTACTGAGCAATCCGAGACACCCGCGAGTAGAACCTTGAGCGGATTCACTCGAGCGGTAATGGGCCATCCGTTACGCCTTTCTCGTAAGTTAACATAGGCCTTGTTCAAGCTGTCACGGCACTCGGGTTCAATCTGAGTAAGGGGCGAATTGAGCATCTTTCTTAGCTACACGACCTGGCTATTAGTGGACGCTAAGCGTAGCCGGGATCCGCTCGACATCAGGCTGATGGTAACGGACGGATCCGTGTTAAAGGAAGCGATCGTAAGAGCACATTACATGTCTGCGTTGTCCTCGATGGCGCTCGATGGTGTGGTCGAATAGGCGCTTTTGGAGTAGTTGCGACCGACCTCCCCGCGGATTCGATTGATATCGGCCCAATTAGCGACGACGCCGGCGATCGTGGCACCCGCATCAGATAGTTTCCGGCATGCAGATCGCACACTTCGCTTGGACGTTGCCGCGCCAGCCACGACCACCACGCTATCAACCATCGTTGCAAGACCAATGGTGTCGCTTGCCAAGCTAATCGGTGCCGAATCCACCAAGACGAACTGGTACTCAGCTATAAGCTGTTGCAGCACCTGAAACATTCTCATTGAAGTCAGGAGTTCACCTGGATCTGGGACATGCGCGCCGGCGCTGAGGAAGTAGAGATCCTCCTGGTTACGCAAACCTTGATGGCCTAATCGTTGAATGACGTGCTCCGGTTCGGCCAGTCCTACGAGTACCTCGCTTAGCCCATGCGATCTATGGGCATTCAAGATCTTATGGCATGTGGGCTCGCGAAAGTCTGCGTCTACAAGCAATGTTCGTGCCCCAGTTTGGGCGAAGGCCCAAGCTGTTCCACAGATGTTGGTTGTTTTGCCTTCCCCGGGCGCAGCGCTGGTGAATAACACGCTTCGCGGATGGCCGCCCGCCCGAGAATATAAGAGAGCCGTTCGGATAGACCTAAAGGCTTCCGTCACATCTTCCGCTCTCGGACCATTAATGGCGCGCGGTTTGGTGACTTTACCATTGCTGATCAAGGACAATACGCCGTTTATTTCCTGTTCGAAATGGCGAGCGGACAAAAATCTCTGAATGCCTCTTTGATCAGACAGAAGTCCGCTGAAATCAGGCACTACGGCGAGCTCAGGCAAACGCAAATAGCTTTCGATCTCTTCAGCATTCTTGAAGCGATCGTCCAATTGCTCCGAGACGAAAACCCCCCCAAGTGCCACGAACAGTGACAAAATCCCGCCTATGGCGAGGTTCCGAATTTTCTGGGGACTGGAAGGAATTGACGGCGCTACCGCATCTTCAACGACAGCTATGTTCGGAAGTGGCGCTGCGCCATCAACGCTGATTTCCTGCATTCGTCGCAGGACGTCTCTATAGATGTTGCGATTGGTGTCTACCTCGCGTGCGAGCACTCCATCCTGCAACGACGCATCATTCATCGCAAAGTCATGCTGTTTATCTTGCGCGATCTTCTGTTGTAGCTGTCGCTCTCTGCTTACGGACGCCTTGTAGCTACGTCCGACGGCTCGCGCAATTGCGTTGATGTCAGCGGTCAACCGACTCTGGGCCTCGTCGAGCCTGGCTTTAAGCTGCCTTAGCGGGGGATAAGCGTTAGTGTATTTGGCGGACAATTCTGCATACTCTGCCCGTAGGCGATCGACCTGCGGTTGGAGCTCGTCGATCATCTGATTATTGACGACCTCCGGCAGCGACTTGTAATCGCCAGACTTTACTAGCTGCATCTCCGCTTCGGACGCGATCCTTCGCGCCTCAGCAACGCTCACCTCCTTGTTGAGCTGCATCATCGTTTGCTCGGCAATTTCGTTCTTGGCCCGGTCTTGAACTCCAAACGACAGAATTCCCATGCGGCTTCGGTATGCGTTCAATGCCGCTTCGGATTTTTCGACCTTGGTCGTGAGTCCAACCAGTTCATGTTCCAGAAATTGTCTGGCGGCGTCGCTGCTCTGCGCTTGTAAGCTAGCTGCTCAGGGTCAGGTATACCTGAACATGAGCATTGACTATTTTTGCCGATAGCGTCGCATCGGGAGTCAGAAACGAAACCTCAACCAAGCGCGTTCCGGGAACACTCGCGATCTTGAGGCGTGACCGATACTCGTCTATAGTGTGCTGGTTGACGCCGAGCCGGCCTGGATTCTCCTTTTTCACACCAAACAGCAGGTTTTGGACAAACCTATGCGAAAGGCCGATGTAGCTGGTCGGCCTACTCTTTCCAAAAAGTGGGTTATCTGCGAGTTTAAGATTGACGATTACCTGCGCTATCAGCTGCTCGCTCTGCAAAAGCGAATACTGCGTCTTTTGATAATCATCTTCGCTCGGACTTAGTATCTGCTGGCGCAGACTCGTTACATCCATCAGATGAGGCGATTCGGGACCAATCATGAGCGTCGCGACCGCACGATACTGCGAGGTCATTAACAGCAAGACGATGGTTGTCAAGAACAAACAGACTAGTACGAAACCGACGACGAAGCGCCACCTGCCCCTGACAATCTTCCAACAGTCGGAGAGACCAATACCTGCGTTTTCGTATTCGGGTACCGCCTGGGCGGAATACAAAGGTATCGGACCATTCCGCCCGGGGCGGTCGAGCACATATGGTGAGATGCTTGTTTCCACTATGGTATTCCCGGAGCCAAGTACATTCCGGTGCCGAATTTGTTCAAAAGTGTATAGACGCCATAAGGGATCGCACCCAGCGCCGAACTCTTTACCACGACTACGTCGCCGCTCTGCACAGCGAGGTCCGGTTCGTGTCCTTGCTCAACTCGAGATAGGTCCATCTGCTTGGCTATTCTCGTTCCACGCGACGTTCTTAGAAGTTCCACGTTTGAGCTGAACATTGCGCCACCCGCCCCCGTGATCGCGCTGAGAACCGTCATCCCTGGCGTAATATTTAGCTGCCCAGGGGTTTTTACCCATCCATACACTCCAACCTGACCCGCAGCAGGGACGAGAATGATGTCGCCGGGCCGCGCCGGCAAATTCAGACAGCTTGCCTTGCTCGGTTTTTCCAGATCGATAATAATGGGCATCACTGACGCGCCGACCTGACCAAGCGGCGATTCTGGGCCGCCTGTCTTGGCTTGTATAAGTCTCGGGTTGGAGTGAGCTGCAGCACATTGGCCATCTCGTCCCGAAGCATCATTGCCAAAGGGATCTCCCGATTTGGTCGTTTCGTTCCCGGAATTAGCAACGACTGCATTCGGAATTCCAGTCTGGTTGCCAGCGCAGGTTTGAGGAGGACCTGCCTCGGCGTTAATGGCTGATTGCCGCGCTCCCGTGCCCGCAGGGAACAGCACCACACGTTGCGCGGCGGGCTCGTCGCCCGTGCCCTTCAAACCCCCGGCCCTTCCCAATATACTCAAGATTGATTCCGAGGGACTGTTCAGAGGATAAGTACCGGGCAGCGCCACCATACCCATCACGTTTACATTGCGGCCTGCAAAATGCTGCGCAAATACGTTAACCCTTGGATCGCGCACGTAGGTCCGTGCCTTTTCGGCAATGAGTTGCGCCGCCTCCTCCTCGCTCAATCCCGCTACATTCAGCTCCCCAAGCACCGGAAGGGTAATTTTCCCTTCCCCGTTGACGCGGGCATTTATCTTATTGATTTCGGGAAGATCGGTTACGGTAATCTGTAGTATATCGCCCGGGCCAACAGGGTACGCAGAAGAATTATTTTCGCTAACCCGCTGCTGCCATAACTCGTGCAGAGACCCAGTACTCTCGCATCCTGAATCCTGGTCGTTCGGGTTGGCAACGAGACTCGAGACATCCGAGTTTACAGGCTGCTGCACGGTTTGTGCGGATGGTGCAGTATTGAAGCATCCGCTTACTAACGGTGAACAAATCAGTACGAGGTTCAGCGCGCAAGTTGTCATCAGGCAAGCCACCAGCCTCCTAAGCAACCGGGGGAAAATAAGTGAGAATCGCATCGGTGATTGAAGGCGGTGAAGGCGGCGGCCACTCTCTTGCAGGCCTAGTGAAGCAGAGCTAATCATCGCAATCATCACGCGTCACTCATGAGCATTACTGATAAAGCAGCGCAAATTGACGGTTCCGATCCGCATGCGGCGTTAGCAGTGCATATACCAGCCGGACCAGCTATCAGCTCTTTGCATGGGCGACGACAGTTGCAGAGGGAAGAACTACCCTGAGCCCCCCAGTCCCTACCGTACTTAGTAGGATAGCGACCCGCTGAGCGCTCGATACGTAGCGTTCGAAAATGGCCTCGAAACCTCTAAACGGCCCTTCGATGACGCGGACGTAGTCGTCCTTTTTCAGGGCATCTTCTTTAGCTTCGACCATCCCTTCTACGCCACGCCGCTTGATCTCGTCGACCACCATGGGCGGGACGGGAATCGGCTCATGGCCTGCCGATACCACACCCGCCACTCCTGGCAGATATTTTACGTCGAAATATCGTTCGTGCAGGTTGAACTTAGCAAACAGATAACTGGGAAACAGCGGCAACGCTCCCCATTCTCCACGACCGCGACGCAACAGTCGCGCCCTTAGCATCGGCAAAAAAACTTGCGGTACGATGGCCCCGAGCTGGTCATGTACGCACCGTTCTTTGCCTCGCTTCGTCTGTATTAGATACCAGTTCACTGTTCCCCCCGCACCCACGAGGATCGTAGGATCCGCCTTCGACCACCACGCCTCTGAGCATGCGTCCGCCATTCGTTGGTTGCAGTGCCAACGCTATTTATTAGGTTACCGCCTGTTCAACGTTTGTCAACTTGACTCATATGAACTTTCGCGATCGACATCAATAATACGCTGCGAATCAGCCAACATTACGTTAGGTGCGTTGAGTCTAATGAAGTACGTGGTAATCGCGTCCGGTAAGAAGCGTTAGCGAAACATAGCAAAGATGGTGAAGACCTGGAGCACGACGATTTGTTGCTGTGAGTAATTATGATTATGCAATTCAATATCGTCTAAAAAATTGGGGGCAGACCCAGAACATCTCATCGTTCAGCGTGAGATCCGCGATTTGATGCTTGAGCCGCCGATCTGTGGTCCTCCGGCGTCCTGAGGCGTTGGGACTTCCAGCAGCCGGACCTGACCTTGCCACTGGCGGAACATTCATGCGTGTGGGAAACGGTCGGGGTCCAGGGCAACCATCCGCCATCAATTTAGCGGAAGACCCACCAATCGGACAAAGCGATTATTGCGCGGGCCTCACTTCTGCGTTTTTAGCCCCGGCGCTTTGAGCCAAGAGAGGCCAACACACTCCTTTTGCGGCACCGCTAGCATTCGAGCAGACGTCTTTCACGCAAGAGACATACCGCCATATCAACGTAGCTGGCGCGGCATTACGATGAGGGAATGTTGCCGGATCAAGGACCAATGCCTATCCGGCTCAACGATTAATGCCTATATCAGTGCCTATAAAGAAGCAGCGACTGCTTAGCGACCGAGCACTCCCTACGTGTTCCACACGTCACATCACGGGAGCGGCACGAGTATTCGAATGTGAGGAGGATCGTCTGAATTCAAATTTTCGAACGCTTCCGTGTCATGATCTGCCGCGGTACGAGCTGGCTGGAGATTGCGTTACTCCTACTAACGCCTCGTCTGACCTTGCCGCGCTGTCGGCTTTGTCCTCATCGACCGCTGCCATAGTTGACGAGTACGGCAGACTCATCCCCATTGCCTCGATCGCCGAAGACATCTACAGCGAGTGTACATACCAACGCACGACCCTGCACCGAGGGACTCCGTGCGGGTTCGAGTCCCGCCCGCGGCATTGGCCGAACTTTGGCTGTTCGCGAGAGCGTTGCCGATCCCAGGCTCGAACCAGAGAGCCATGCGCAAATTCACAGATGCGCGAGCGGAGCGGGCGCCGGACGCGCTGAAGCGAAGCTACCCGAAGGGTCTGCGATCTCCGAGTTCCCCTTCGAACCGCGTCCCGATGATGTCTCGTGTTATCACCCCCGAGCATGCGCGATTCCTCTCAATCTGAATTCTCGCGTTTGAGATGGTGCCGTGGATCGCTCCTCAGCTAATAGAGGAAGACCTGAGCCGTCCCGCACTTATGCCATCGCACCCGCCATATTCCTGTCACAGCCGCCGATCGCAACGACGCCATCCATCGCCTGAGTATGCACCTTGGCCGTGGCCGATGCGCTCCTCGACGACCGCAAATTTCCGCGAGCCTGCGGGCGTTCGTGCGTCGGCATCCGAGCTGCGGCTACGGCGAGATGTTCTTAGACTGGGCGCTTGCCGATCACGCTCCTGCTTATGGCAGTTGGGGCAATAGCGCGCCGATGCGTGGGGCCGCCGTCGGCTGGCTGGCACGCAACGAGGCGGAGACGCTGGAGCTAGTCGCTGCGCAGGCGGCTGTGAGCCACGACCATCTTCATGCCGTCGCCGCCTGCGGAACCGTGCCGGCGGCCGAGATGCCGAAGTCTCCCGACTTGAGTGCGCAGTCCGGGTCCATGTCGTAGCCGAGATCTTTGACGAGCCGCCGACGGAGCTTGGGACGTGATAGTCTGGAGCGCGCGAGCAGGATTGCCGGCGCAACGGCCTGAGAGGCGCGTGCCGCCGCGCTTGTCGCGGATGATTGGGAAGGCGCCGTGCGCACCGCCGTCTGCCTGGGCGGCGATACCGACACTACCGGCGCCGTAGCCGAAGCTATTCACGGCCTTCCCCGCGACGTTGCCGTCGCTGCCCGCAGGTATCTCACAGAAGACCTTCGCGCGGTTTTGATCCGATTCGAAGCCGCCGTCCAATCAGCAGCAAGATGAGCTGCCGCTTTCTGTCCCGCGCATAGACCAGAACGCCGCGACGCTAGTCACAGCGCGCCGCCTGCACAAATCCAGATCGAAGGGGGCTTGCATTCGTTCTGTTGTGAGATTAGATAATTACGTAATTATTGCTTCACGTCACACGGAAGTTCACGCCCGATGGATCATCATTTCAGCGCGGTCCGGCTGCCGGTCGATTCAAAGTTTGCCGCCGACCTGCCGCAGATCCCGCCTCGCTCAAACCAACGCATCCGCAGGTCGGCAGCCAGAATCAAGAACGACTTGCGGAAGCCCGCCTACAAGTTCCTCACTTCGTGTTTGGCCCCCCTCGCTTCTGGTTCTCCGGCCCGCAACATGCCGGGCGGCCGTAGCCGCGCTGCCTTGGGATCAGACGCTGATTGCCTTGCAGGACATGATGATCAGCTACGTAGCTCCCGCCGCAATCGGGCTTAAATTCACTGGAGCCATAGTTCTCTACGCGCTTGGAGGCCACGACAAGCAGGCCGGTCGCCTGGTCGGATCTGGAATCGGCGGCTGCGTCGTTCTCCTTATCGTTCACCTGCTGAATTACGTCTTCCCGTAGTCCGATTCGGAAGAGTTCACACCCCGCTGTTTGGAGGTTCAATATGAAACTCGCACGCATCGCCAAAGCACTTCGCTCCGTGCAGGTACGCGTCCTGCTCGCTGGCGACCTCAACGCCAACCTGGAACGCTACGCGCGGTACTACGAGCACGTCCATGGCGAGGCTGTGGACATGCGGGCGCTCATTCCAGAGATTCTCAGCGCCTTTCTCGACGCTGACCGTGAATTCGAGTTGTGGTCGCGCTCCGCTGACAGCCAGCCGCACCGCGTCGTAATTCCCGCTCCATCCAACGGCAGCGCGAAGGTGCAACCGTGACCTGCCTCGACGAGGTACCGGCTGACGTGCTTCGCACGTGTTTACGACTGACACGTCACTCATCCCTTTGGATGAACGATGTGTACCGCGAGGTACACGGGCCAGTGGAAAGTGACGTCGGTCTGCGTGCTTCTTCGTACACGCCAGCGTGTACGGTCCGCCGACCCGTGCGAAGCACGTCAGCCTAACCGAGCGAATTGATTGGAGTGTACGGCGTGTACGCCACCAAAAAGTGAGGAGCGGTCCGATGGCGGAGATTCCATACACGGTGCGCCTGGCGCCGGAACTGCTGGAGCAAATCGAGAGGACCGCGCGGGCCCGAGGAATCGCAGCGCGCAAATTGATCCGGACAGTGCTTGCCGAGCGCTTCTGCGTCGAGCGCCGCGCTCATCCTGATGAGCCGACCAGCGAACCCAACCAGCAGCGCACCCTCCACCAGATTCTGTTCGATCTGACCCGCACTCGGCTCACGCTCCAGCACCTGCTCGATTATCAGGTCGGCTCCGAAATTACCGATCAGATCCGCCAGACCGCTCAGTCCGAAGCGGAGCGCTACATGCAGCGGCTCAGGAGAACAACGATATGAATTTGTCGCGAACTGCCATCAGGTACGAATTGAGTTGCGGTTCAGCCGCGATGCTGCTGCGCCTCTGGCTCCGGTTCCTGTTGCTTTGGATCCTGACCTGGGCGGCTTCGGATCTCTTCTTGTCTGGTCTGGTATTGGACCGGCCGGCTGGTGGCGGGCGCCCATCAATATTTCGGCCGCTGGTTCCTTGCGTGGCTCTTCACCCAGAAGCTTCCGCTCTACTTCCTCTCGTTGCCGTACCGCGGCCATCGCTGCACGATCGGAAGCATGTACGACTTCCTGAATTGGCGCTTCTATTCGGGGCGCTCGTTCGGAGAATGGTTCGCCTCATACAGCATCTGGGGAGCGGTACCGGCGACCCTGACTCTCGTCGCGCTCGGCTACCTCCTTCTACGCGACCCCGAAGACCGTCCCGAGGGGAAGCACCTGCGAGGCCTCAGCCTGATCCGTCCCCGCCAGCTCTCACGCGAACTTCACCGCAGCGAATTGCGGAGCGAACGGGCGGGAGTCGAACTCGCCCGAGTGCGCATTCCGCGCTCGATCGAGTGCGAGCATTTCCTCATCACCGGCGCGACCGGGGCGGGAAAGTCGATGGCGATCCGCTCGCTCCTCCGCCAGATCCAAGCTCGCGGCGAGCTCGCCATCGTGGTCGATCCCGAGTGCGAATACGTGTCGGAATTTTATCGGCCCGTGCGCGGAGACCTTATCCTGAACCCGGTCGATGAGCGCTGCCCCTACTGGTCGCCGTGGCTGGAGTTGAGCGAGCGGTACTACCAGGCTGACGCGGCGACGCTCGCGGCTTCCCTCATTCCCGAACCCCCGCGCGGCTACGAAAGCGGATCGGATCACTTCTTCCGGCAATCCAGCCGGACGCTGCTCGAAAGCTTGCTTCAGGTCGCGGCACCTCGGGAGCCGCAGAGCATTCCGAAGCTGCTCGAACTCGATCGCAGCAAGTTGAAGCAGGCGCTGTCCGGCACACCGGCATACAGCCTGATCGATCCCGGAGCACACGAGCAGGGGGCCGGGATCATCGCGACCGTCGCGAATGCGACCCGGTCCTTCCTGTACCTGCCGCCCGCTGACGGACGGACCTCGTGGAGCGCGCTCCAATGGGCCGAGCATCCCGAAGGATGGCTGTTCGTGACGATGCGGGACGAGTCCAACTCGGCTGCGCTGCCGCTGGCGAATCTCTGGCTCGACCTCATTGTCGGCCGCCTGCTCAACTCCGCCAGCCATCGCCGAAGGGTCTGGATCGTGGTGGACGAGCTGCCGGTGCTTGGCCGTCAGGCGAAGCTCGAGACGCTGGTAACTCGCGGACGCAAGCGCGGACTCGCCGCCGTGCTGGGGTTCCAGAGCATCGCCCAACTGCGCCGGATCTATGGCCACGAGCAGGCAGCAGTGCTCGCGTCCATGCCTTCGACCAAGCTTCTACTACGTGTGGACGAGCCCGAGACGGCTGCCTTCATCGCGCGGCAGATCGGCGAGCGCGAGGCGCTGCGCGAGGAGATCGGAATAAGCACGGCCGAGCACGGCAACCGGTACAACATCCATCCTGCACGCCGGACCGAGCCCGTGGTGATGGCGTCGGAGGTCCAGCGGCTGCCGAAGCTGGAAGGCTATCTCTGCATCGCCGGTCTCGATCGCGCCCGCGTCAAAGTGAGGCTCTGCGTTCCGCGCAGGCGGCAGGTCGAGTTCATTCCGCGCGCTCTTCCGAGGCCGGTCAGCCATGAGCCCAGCGCCGATTTGGCGACGCTGACGATCAGTCGCGGCCCGACGCCTCCGAACGGGACTGCGGGCGCCCCGGTGAGGATTCAGGACTAATGCTGGTAATGTCCAAAGGCGCGCTCACCGCCGCAAAGGCCGAGACCTATTACGAAGAGAAGTACTCGCAGGACGACTATTACACCGAGAAACAGCGGGTCGTCGGTAATTGGTTCGGCCGCGGCGCTGAGGAGTTGGGACTCTCCGGCGAGGTTGCGACCGAGGATTTCCGCGCCGTACTGCGTGGGCTTCGTCCCGCGTCCGGTGAGGTGCTCGTTCATAAGGCGAACGGCTACGAGGACAGGCGCGCCGGCTGGGACGCGACCTTCAACGCACCGAAGTCGGTGAGCATTCAAGGGCTGGTCGGAGACGATCACCGCCTTATCGAGGCGCACCGTAAGGCAGTCAGTCGCGCACTGGAGGAGCTCGAACAATATGCGCTCTCGCGCCGCCGAGGCGGCAGCGAATGGGTCGTGACCAGCAATATCGTCGCCGCGCGCTTCGATCACATTGCCGCTCGGCCTGCCAGTGGAGTTAAAGACGGCTACGGTCCCGACCCTCACCTTCAGACGCACGTCGTCATCGCCAACATGACCCGCCGCCCGGACGGACAGTGGCGCGGCCTCGATCCCATTGAAATCTATCGCGCGCAGAGCTTCGCGACCGCAGTTTACCGCTCCGAACTAGCCCGAGAGGTTCAACAGCTTGGATACGAAATCAGGATCGCCGGACGAGACGGACGATGGGAGCTTGACGGCTACACGCGCGAGCAGGTGATGGCGTTTTCCCGTCGTCGCCAGGACATCGAGCAGACGCTCGCCCGTGAAGGGCTCGCGGGCGCCAAAGCAGCGCAGAACATCGCGCATCGAACGAGGCTCGCCAAGGATCATCGCGACGAAGACGCTCTTAAGGCGGAATGGCGCTCACGCGCGCTGCGGTATGGAATCGAGGTCGAGCGTCTCTTGTCGCAATCGCGCGAACGCGGCCCCATCCAGTTTCGACATCCGGAAAAGGCGGGAGAAGCCATTCGCCAGAGTATCGACGAAAACAGCGAGCGCGAAGCCGTAATCGATTGCCGTGTGCTTGAAGCGAAGGCTCTGCAGCATGCGATGGGGCAGGCGGACCTTCATCGGATACGCGGTGAGAGCCAGCGGTTCCAGCAAAGACGGCCGGCTGATTTTCGCGGGCGACTCTGTGAACTCGCCACGAGGCGCCTACACGACGCCAGAGATGATCGCCTTCGAGCGCGGGAACATCGAACTGATGCGTGTGGGCCAGGGCAGTGCGGTGGCGATCGGCAGTTCGAACGAGATCCGCCGATGGGCGAGCCAGCGCAACTTGCTTCCTGATCAGACTGCCGTCGCCGAGCTCACGCTTGCGTCCACCGATTGGCTCACTTCAATCGAGGGCCGCGCCGGAGCTGCGAAAACGACAACTGTCGGAGCGATCCGCGAGTTCGCGGAAGAGCAGGGCTATGCGGTTCGGGTTTGCCCCGACCACACGAGCGGTCAAGGGGCTTTTTGAGGCGGGCGTCTCCGCAATAACTGTCGCCAGCCTCCTCGAAGGCCAACCAGCGGATGCGCAAACGAAACAGCTGTGGATTGTTGACGAGTCGAGCCTGCTTCCGACCCGGCAGGTTAACCGGCTTCTCCGCAAGGCTCGCGAGCAAAGCGTAGAGCGGATCGTCTTCGTGGGCGACCAAGGCCAGCATCACGCGATCGAAGCGGGACGGCCCGATCTATCAGATGCAGGAGGCCGGAATGCTGGTCGCCCGGCTCGATACCATCCGCCGCCAGCGCGATCCCGAGCTCCGCGAAGCAGTGATGCACGCTGCCAGAGGCGAAGTCGCGGAGTCGCTCGCGATTCTTGACCGCCGCGGCGACTTCCGCGAAGTCGCCGACATCGAACAGGGCCGCAGACAGATAGCCCGAGAGTACCTCGCCGCGCATGAGTCCGGCGAGCGCGTCCTGGTAGTCAGTCCGGCAAACGACGAGCGACGCGAGTTGAACAAAGCCATCCGAGCCGAGCTAATAGCCCGTGGTCACGTCAATCCTCTCGGGCAAGGGCATACGATTCTGGTTAGCCGAAATCTCTCGGGCGCACAGCGCGCGATCGCCTACAATTATGAAGAGGGCGATGTGATTCGCTTCACTCGCGGAAGCAAACAATTCGCAATTTCCAAGGGCAGCTACGGTCGCCTCGAGGCGATCGATCGCGATGCCAACGTGCTTACAGTCGATACGCTCGGCGGGCGACGCATCGAATACAATCCTGTTCGGTTGTTCGGCGTCGAAGTCTTTCGCGAGGAACAACGGATACTCGCACGGGGCAACCGCATACAGTTCCGCGCACCCGACCGGGCACTCGGCGTTGCCAATGGTGATTTCGCCACAATCAAATCCCTCGACGCGCATGGGGCCGTCATGCGCCTAGACAAAGGCAAGGAGTTGAGCGTCGCGTCCGACCGTCTCCGCCACATCGACCACGGCTACGCTTCGACTTCGCATTCGGCGCAAGGCGCGACAGTGGATCGCGTCATTGTCGATATAGACACGCGGCTTTCGCCTGAGCTCGTAAATCGCAAGCAGTTTTACGTTTCCATTAGCCGAGCGCAAGGTTCAGTTTCAATATATACCGACGCTCGCAACCGACTCAGCCATGCGGCTGGTCGCAGCCACGAGAAGGCAATAGCGCTTGAACTACTGAATATTGCCCCAGACGCGGGCTTCAAAGTCATTCCTGAACCGTCCATTTCCACCAGCTATCGAAGTCATTCGATTCGGAGATGACGGGAACTTACGGGGCGGCAGTTTCCAGCACCTGAAGGCCAAACAATGGGCAAAGATGGACGCTATTGACGCCCTGCGCTAGGAATCTCGCATGGACGACCTAGTTTTGCTGTCGTGCAGCCGCGACAAGCGCGACGATGGCGGGCTTTGGCCAGATCAAGCTGCCAAGTTCACTGCCGCTTTCTTGTCTGCAAATGGAATGAAGCTCGCCACGATACGACATTGGATTTTCGACCGCCTGCGATGCGAAAGGTCGTGGCTCTATAATGGTGACCATAAAGGTGAATTCTGTCACGAGCGCTGGTCAAATTCGCGGCTGAGGCTTGGACCCGACTTCGGAGGCAACGATGGGAGCGGCGCGTAGCGTGAAGCTCACGACCGATACAGGGCAGATTCTTCGCAGCTCTAGACCATGAGCTCAGAGGCGAGACTAAAAGACGCTTCTGGGATCGCATTCGAAATCGAGAACTCCCCATCGAGGTTGTCTTTGTCTCCGGGCTCTACGGATTACTTCTCTGGGACGAGCCAATTCAGGACTACGATTGCCACTTCGTCGATTACACTCGTGAGGATTCCGAAACGGTTGCTGACAAATGGGGGGCCGTTCTCACCGATGCTCTGGTCGAGTTCGTCAACAGGTCATCCCAAAGTCCGCGCGGCGGCAAGATTACGCGCGTGTATGACTTGCTGTCGGATTCGTACTATCAATCGGCCTTCAACTGGGGGAGCCTCGCGAGCACAGGGACGCAAATTTATCATCGCATTTTCAAGGCGGATGCCGGACCTGATTCCTTATCGAAGATCGCCACTATTCTTGTTCGACGCCTTGACGACATTAGCGCCGGTACCACGCGCAAGCTCGGCGAATGGCCCCTCTGACGAGTGCCCGCGGTTCGTCGTTCGAGTTCGGCTTTGAAAAGAGCTTGGGCAAGAACACGGAGGCCGCGCGTGAGGGTCTGCTTTTGACTCAAAGGCAGATACTCGATCAGAACCGCTGGCTTGCTAGCCTCCCTCCAAAGGTTCTCGATCAATGGATTCTCGCCGAGCATGCTTGCCTGCAGGTTAAGGGTCAGGACGGCGGCGACTTCGGGGCAAGCGTCGTTTCTTTCGCAAAAGCGGTTGAAGGTCTTTTTCGGCGTGAAATGAAGAAAGAGAGGCATCACTTCGAGACATCTTGAAATGGCTTCCCGGAAGTCAATTCGCTCGCCTTGGTCTGTACGGCGATCTGAGCGACCTCAAGGAATATCGCGATCGGGGAGCCCACTCGAATGGGCCGCCAGTTCGGCAGTCTGAAGCTATCGCAGCGCGAGAGCTGGCATTGAGGATTCTGAAACGCGCAGTGAACGGGTAAGGTTAAGGTCGATGGCGATCGAGCCATACGAGCGGAGAACTGCCCAATGAATGATGACTTCCAAAAGTACGTTGAGACCCTACATCCAAAGTTTGAGCTTCCAACTCAGATGAAGCCGGTAAAGATCCCGACGATGCCAAAAGACGCTCCGAGCAAAGCCATCTACCTCTTTTCCGAGAATGGCCAAAATCTATACGTTGGTCGGACGAATCACCTCCGAAATCGGATGCGACAGCATTCCATACCCGCAGCACAGCACAATCAGGCGGTCTTGGCCTTCAGACTTGCGCGCCAACAAACCGGTCGTACGGCCGCTGCCTATTTCTGCGGAAGGAGGGCGCGTCGCCTTGAGTAAGGACCCGGCATTTGCCCAGGCGTTTGCGGCAGCGAAGGCCCGGATCCGGCAGATGGACTTAAGATTCGTCGAAGAAAACGATCCGTTCCGGCAAGCCCTTCTTGAAATATATGCCGCCATAGCGCCTAACACTCCTTACAACGACTTCGAAACTCATTAGGTTTTCCCGAGCAGTGGCGTTCAATCCCAGACAGCAGAAGAGCCGTCCTGCCCCTTCGGGGAAGCGGACGCGCAATCAGGCGGATAGCCGTCGGCTTTTCGTTGTGACTTTTCATAATTCCGAGATTGCGGCTTTCGATGACATTTCCAGCAGATTCCGGTACTCTTTTGCGATTAGGAGGCGGCGAGGGTTGGCGCCGATCAATTGGAATGAAGACGTTTGGCCAGGTGCTCAGGGACGCTCGCAAAAAGGCGGGGCTCACCCAGAGAGAAGTTGCTGCCCGGTTGAAGCGTGAGGACGGCAGGCCCGCCGATCCCCCTTACCTCAACGCGGTCGAGCACGATCACCGGTACCCGCCCGACGACTACCTGATCGAGCAGCTCGCGAAGATTGTCGGCATCTCGCCCGATGTGCTGTACTTTCATGCGAACCGCCAGCCCCCGGACGTGAAGACCGAGGCGGACCAGGAGCGGGTCGAAGCCGCCTATCGCGCGTTCCGCAGCGCTCTGGGAGTAAAACCGGCCGGCAAGCGAAAATGAAGCTGCTTCGCGATCCGCTCGGACGCCCGATCAAGCGACTCTACTTTAAGACGGAAGAGCTTGACGAGCGATGCGAGCGAATTCTCGCGGAGTTCATGGACCACCGCTCCGGCGGCTTCAGGCTGCCGATCCCCACCGACGACATAATCCGCATGATCGAGGCCGAAGCCGACGACCTCGACCTGTACGCCGACCTCCCTGAAAGCGTGGACGGATACACAGACTACTTTGCTGACCGCAATCCCAAGGTGAAGATTTCCGAGCGGCTATCGTCGCCCCGCTATGAGAACCGGCTGCGGATGACTCTGGGGCACGAGTACGGACACGTGCGGTTTCACGCTCCACTGTGGAGAAAATCCGGGCCAGATTCGGACCGCCGTTTTGCCGCGCGATCATGGCGTTGCGAACGCGACACCATCGTGACCGCTCCCGAGAACGACTGGATGGAATGGCAGGCAGCATACATCAGCGGGGCGCTGTTGATGCCGCGGTCGTACGCGCTCGTGATGGCTGGCGAGATTGCGCTGCGGGACGGGAGCAAGTTCCCATTGGACGTCGATTCGGAGCCCGGCCGTGCCGTGCTCGCGCGGATTATGAGGCGCTGCCAGGTCTCCGAACAGGCCGCACGGGTCCGGCTTCTGCGGTTGGGCCTGCTGACCGAATTGTGAATTCCGCCGGGTATAATGAAATTATGGAATTTGACAATTATGTCACACTTGGACTATGATCAGTTCGACGACAGGTAGGCGCCGACTATGCGCACTCTTCGCAACCTTGTCGTTCGTATTAGTTATGGCTCCCGACCAGACTGCGACCCAACCCAAGCCTTACGTTTCGATCTGCGAGCTCTCCGCACTGACGCCGTGGACCGAACAGGCCATCCGGACCATGATGGCCAAGGGCATCCTGCGTGAAAGCGAACACTTCTTTCACGTGGGGCGGAGGCCCGTATTCAAGTGGGAGGCGATCGTCGGCTTCATTGAGCATCGTGAAGCGCCGCACCGGGCCGGAATACCACTTCAGCGAGGAGGGTTCCTGAATGGCGCCTCGTAAGCTGAAAGCGCGCCGGCAAGGTTGCTGGATTGAGGCAACCGGCAGCGGCCTTCTGCGCTTGCGGTTCCGCTGGCGTATACCCACGGCAACTGGTCTTCACAAGTTTTCGGAGACCACGACGCTTCATGATACGCCGGAAAATCGCGCCGCGCTCTTGAAGCAAGCGGCGCTCATCGGTGCCGAGATCGCGGCGGATCGTTTCGACTACTTGAGCTGGTTTCCGAACGGCAGCAGGGCGGCCTACTTTCTACCAATGCCACGGTCCGCGGATTCGGCGGAGCCAGATGACCGACCGACGATCGGCGAGTATTACGGAGCCTGGGTCACTCGAAGGGTCCCGCCGATAGTCCGCCCTTCAAGGGCTCGCGACTATCGCAATCATTTCCGCACCTACATCCTTCCCTATGTTGGTGACGTAAGGCTAGAGGAGCTGTCTCTGCCGCATCTTGAAGAAATGAGGGCGCGTCTTCAGATAGACCGGCATCTGGGAGTCAAGACTGTACGAAACGTAATCGACGGTTCGTTGCGCGCCATGGTGCGCGATGCACGGAAAGCCGGCACAAAAGCCGGCTTCCCGTTCGGCGACTTCGAGTGGCCTCGCCGAATCGTGCCCGGTCCTGAGCCTTTCACGGAAGAGGAGCGTGACCGATTACTTGAATTGCTCCTGCGGAAGCGTTGGCGCTTGGGTCGAGAACTCGGCTCTTACCGCGAAGGAGTTTACTTCCCTTACTACGCGTTTCTCTTCACGCTCTTCTATACAGGTTTGCGGCCCTCGGAAGCGGTCGCGCTCCGTGTGCGATCTCTCGATTTGGCGGCGGGAACCCTGTTCGTAGAGCGATCGCGTTCACTGCGGAGCGAATCGGCACCCAAGACCTCGGCTGCGGCACGCGTCGTCCGACTCACCGCCCGAAACGTCGAAGTTCTCAAACAAGTGATCGAGCTGCGCGCGCAGCCGGACGATTATGTCTTCAAGAACACGCTCGGCCGTCCGATCGATCAGAGAAGCTTCTATAAAATCTTCTGCGGCCTCCAGCGAGTCCTCGACATTCGGCTCCGCGATCTTTATGCAACCAAAGACACATATGTCTCGGTAGCGCTGACCAACGGAGTGAACCTGATCTGGCTTTCCGAGCAGACCGGAGTCATGGAGAGCACCCTTCGGACACACTACGGCCGATTCATTCACGCGAGCCAAGCCGACGCATTGGAACTCGCCAAGATCGACCCTATGGGCGCCAAAAAAGAGAAGTTTGCCCCACGTTTGCCCCATGGAGGGACAATCCCGAGGAAAAATCCTTTGAATTACAAGGGAAATTTGGTGGAGCAGAAGGGATTTGAACCCTCGACCCCCACGTTGCGAACGTGGTGCTCTCCCAGCTGAGCTACTGCCCCACTGCCAGAGGGAAATTTTATGCCGAAATGACCGTTTTCAGATAGGCCCGCAACCTATCAGCGAGGTCCGGCTGTTTCAAGCCGAAGCCAATTTGCGCGGTTATCAGCCCGACCCGATCGCCCAGGTCATAGCGCGAGCCGGTGAACTCGTAGCCGTACATCGGCCGGCGCCGGCAGAGCGCGAGCAAGCCGTCGGTAAGTTGGATCTCGCCGCCGGCGCCGGGCTTGCCCTCGGCGAGCATGATTGAAAATCTCTGGCGTGAGAACGTAGCGCCCGACGATCGCAAAATCGCTCGGCGCCTTCGACGGTTCCGGCTTCTCCACCATCCCGGTCAGCCGATGCAGCCGCTCGCCGGCGGACGAGGCCTCGACGATCCCGTATTTCGAGATGTCCTGCGGCGCCACGCGCATCAGTGCGACCACCGGCGCCTCGCGCGCCTCGGCGACGTCGAGCAATTGGCGCAGGCACGGCGGCTCAGAGTCGAAAATATCGTCGGGCAAAAGCACCGCAAAGGGCTCGTCGCCGATCGCCGCGCGCGCCTGAAGCACGGCGTGGCCGAGACCCAGCGGCTGATTCTGATCGGCGCGCGTGATACGCGTCATCGCGGCGATCGAGCGGACCAGGTCGAGCAGATCGCGCTTGCCGCGCTCCTCCAGGTGGCGTTCCAAATCGGGGACCGGCGCGAAATGGTCGAGCACCAGTGAGCGCCCGGGCGCCACCACGATCGACGATTTCCTCGATCCCCGAGGCGATCGCCTCTTCGACCACAACCTGGATCGCAGGGCGGTCGACGACCGGCAAAATTTCCTTGGGGATGACGCGGGTGGCCGGCAGCATGCGCGTGCCAAGCCCGGCCGCTACCACCACGGCCTTGCGAACTTTCATAGGATGCCTCGGGAGTCGGATGCCTGCGGGAGATGCCGCGGACGTTATGCGCCGATAGCTAGCGGACGGCGAGCGCCGGATTTAGCGAGCGGAGCCCTGGCGCTCGCGCGCTTCCTGCGCCGACTTGCAGGTGATGCACAGCGTGGTCACCGGGCGCGCCTTAAGCCGTTCGATCCCGATTTGTCCGCCGCATTCTTCGCATTGGCCATAGATGCCGCCGTCGATCCGGGCAAAGGCCTCGTCAATCTTGCTCAAAAGCTTACGCTCGCGGTCGCGCATCCGGAGCAAAAAGGCCCGGTCGGACTCCAGCGAAGCGCGATCGGAGGGGTCGGCGCAGGCTTCCTGGGCTTTGGTGTTGAGCGTGCCGAGCGCGCGCTCGGCTTCCTCCAGAATCTCGCTTCTGCGATCCTCGAGCAGGCGACGGAAGAAATTCAGATCCCTTTGCCTCATAATAACGGGGCGCAAGAAATACGTTCAGAATTCTACTTACGCCCTACTGTTATGTAAACAGGTCGCGGCATAAACTCGAATTCAACCACCCGTACCTTTGTATAGTTTATATAGTTGCATATGAAATCAGCTTTCCTCGATGCGTTTTCCGGGCTCAGCGGCGACATGATTGCCGGCGCGATGCTTGACGCGGGCGCCGACTTCGATGAGCTGCGGACGGCGCTCGCCTCGTTGCCGCTCGACGGCTATCGGCTGGCCACGCGACGCAAGCTGGTAAGCGGCATCTCTGCGCTCAAGTTCGACGTGGAAGTCAGCGCCGCGCAGCCCGAGCGCCATTTGAGCGACATCCGCGAGATCGTTCGGCGCGCCTCGGCGCTCTCCGACAGCGTCAAGGATCGCGCGATGGCGATTTTCGGCGTGCTGGCCGAGGCCGAAGCGAAAATCCATCGGACGACTCCCGAAGAGGTGCACTTCCACGAGGTCGGCGCAGTCGACTCGATCATCGACATCGTGGCCGCAGCCTGGGGCTTCGAGCGGCTCGAGCTGGGTGAAATGCTGGTTTCGCCGTTGCCGGCGGGCAGCGGTTTCGTTCGATCGCAACACGGCATCATTCCGGTTCCCGCACCCGCGACGGCGGAACTGCTCACGGGCTTCCCGATGCGCATGGGCGACGGCGCTTCCGAGATGGTCACGCCAACCGGCGCCGCGATCCTGCGCGCGCTGGCCGTCCCGGCGCCGCCCGCGATGGGCTTGCGCGTCGAGCGCGTCGGCTATGGTGCAGGCACCAAGGAGTTTGCCGATCGGCCCAACGTGCTGCGCCTGATGGTCGGCGCACGCGCGCAGACTCACGAGCAGAGCCACGAGCAAATCTACGAGACTGACGAGCTGCTCGAGATCGAGGCCAATATCGACGACCTCAATCCGCAGATCTACGACCACGTGGTCGAGCGGCTGTTCGAGACCGGGGCGCGCGACGTAACCCTGACGCCGACGATCATGAAGAAGGGCCGCCCCGCAGTCACAATCTCCGTGCTCGCCGAGCCGTCTGCGCGCGAGCGGATCGCCGCGGTGCTCTTCGCCGAAACTTCGACCATCGGAGTGCGGTATCATCCGGTCGCTCGGCTCAAGCTCACGCGCGAAATCAAAGAAGTGGAAACGCGATGGGGCCGCGTGCGGGTGAAGGTCTCGCGCGGCGGCGGCGATACGGTAACCTTGTCGCCGGAGTACGACGACTGCAAGCGTCTCGCGCGCGAGCATCAGGTCGCGCTCCGGCTGGTTCTCGAACAGGCGCAAGCGGCGGCGCGCCGGCAGCTTTCACAACGATGATTGACGACCGGCTGCGGATTAACGAGATCTTCTTCAGCATCCAGGGCGAATCGACCTGGGCGGGGCGTCCCTGCGCCTTCGTGCGGCTCACCGGATGCGATCTGCGCTGCTCGTGGTGCGACACCGAGTATGCGTTTCACGAGGGGCGCACGATGGCGGTCGAGGAAGTCGCCGCGCAGCTCCTGGGCTATGGATGCGATCTGGTCGAGGTGACCGGCGGCGAGCCGCTGCTGCAAGCCGCTGTTCATCCGCTCATCGACCGCCTGCTGGAGGCGGGCATGACGGTGCTGGTGGAGACTTCGGGCGCCAGCGACGTGAGCCGGCTCGACGCGCGCGCGATCAAGGTGATGGACCTGAAATGCCCGGGCAGCGGCGAGTCGGCGCGCAACCTGTGGAGCAACCTCGAGCATCTGACGCCGCGCGACGAAGTGAAGTTCGTGATCGCCGACCGCGCCGACTACGAGTGGGCGCGGGACGTGGCCCGGCGCCACAACCTCGCGGCGCGGGTCAACGCGGTGCTGATGAGCTGCGCGTTCGGGCAGTTGGAGCCGGCGCTGCTAGCCGGATGGATCCTGGCCGATCGTCTGCCGGTGCGGATGCAACTCCAGATGCACAAGCATATCTGGGCGCCCGACACGCGCGGCGTCTGAAGACAATGGCGATGTTTCATCAATCCGGACCTTCCATCGCTTCCATTTCCGCTCAATGTCCAGATAGGCTCTAGCCGCGATGCCTGCACCGCTGCTTAGCGAAATTTTGCCCGACCTGGTCGAGGAGATGGCCTTTCTGCTGCGCGAGCGCGGCGCCGAGCCGCTATGTGACCAGCTACGCGCGCTGCATATCGAATCGATATGCGACTGCGGTGACGAGAATTGCGCGAGCTTCGCCACCGCGCCCGAGGTCAAGGTCGCGAGCACCGTCGAGTTGCAGGCGATGGAAGGATTCCTGATCGTCGACCTCAACGCGGCGGGCCAGATCTGCTTCATCGAGGTGCTCCATCGTCCCGATGTGAAGTACCTGCTCGAGGAACACTACCTGGCCGAGTAGCAAGCGAAAGCGCGGAGCCACAAGTGATGAAAAAAGTTTTCCTGGCGGGAGCGACCGGTGCGATAGGGCGGCGGATGCTGCCGCTGCTGCGCGAGGCCGGATACGAAGTGACCGGCACCACGCGCGTCGCATCCAGGGCCGCGGAGTTGCGCGCTGCCGGAATCACACCGGCCATAGTCGACGTCTTCGACGCGGCCGCGCTCAGCGCCGCGATGCTGGCGGCGCGGCCCGACGTCGTCGTCCATCAGCTCACCGACCTGCCGCACGGGCTCAAGCCGGAGCTGATGGCCGAGGGACTGATACGCAACGCGCGCGTGCGGATCGAGGGAACGCGCAACCTGGTTGATGCGGCGCTGCGCGCGGGCGCGCGCCGGTTCATCGCCCAGAGCATCGCGTTCGTCTACGCGCCGGGGCGCGAGCCGCACGACGAAAGCGATCCGCTCAATTCGCCGGCCGAAGAGCCGTGGCGAACGACGATGGAGGGGGTCGTAACGCTGGAGCGGCTGACGACCTCGAGCGCTGGGACTGGACGGCCTCGTGCTGCGCTACGGGATGTTCTACGGTCCGGGCACCGGGTTCGAGGCGGCTCCGGGCAAGCCGGCGGTGCATGTCGACGCGGCGGCGCAGGCGGCGATGCTCGCGATCGTGCGCGGGGCGCCGGGAATTTACAACATCGCCGAGGACGACGGCGCGGTATCGATCGCCAAGGCGCGCCGCGAGCTGGGCTGGGATCCGGGCTTCAGGCTGAACGATTCCGCCGTCCCGCTGATCGGCGCGCAGGTCGGCCTCCCACAGCGTTGTGCTTGCAATGTATGCGAATGAATTCTCTTGGGATATGAGTGCCGAGAAGACGACTACGATCCGGATGAACGAGGTCACGCTTAAACGGGTCGATGGCGTCGCCCGGGCGATGAGCCGCTCGCGCGCATGGGTGATCAATCAGGCGATTGAACGCTACATTGATTACGAAGAATGGTTTGTCGCTGAAGTGAAGGAAGCGCTCAAGGAAGTGAAGGCCGGCGCAGTCGTCGAGCACGAGGCGGTGGTGCGGCAGTGGGAGCGCAAACGTGCGGGTAAAATGGACGCGCGCCGCTAGCCGCGATCTTAATTTTGTAGCCGAGTATATCGGCCGCGACAATCCTGGAGCGGCTGTCGATACGGTGCTTAAGATAATCCAGCAGGTCGGCATGCTCGCCGATCATCCGGGCATGGGACGGCCGGGTCGCGTCGAAGACACCCGCGAACTTGTGGTCACAGGACTTCCCTACGTCGTACCGTACGTTCATGAGCGCGATACCGTGACCGTGCTGCGAGTCCTCCACGGCGCGATGAAGTGGCCCGAACGTTTCTGAGCCGGCAATAAGCACGCGAACGTCAGCGCCAGGCCAGGAAGCACGCTACGGGCGGGAAACGCGGGCCGTGCGGCCTAGCCCATCGCGCTCGCGGGTTCGGCGCTGCTGCGCAAGAGCGCTGACGAAATCGATCACCTCGGAGGCGACGCGTTCTTTTTCGCTGTCGATCGTGATCACGTGGAAGCTCTCCTCCAGGATCACGGCGCGCTTTTGCGCGCTGCCGAGGCGGCTCAGCACGAAGTCGACGTTGCGGCGCATCGGACAGGTATGGTCGCGGCGGCTATGGATGACGAGGGTGGGCTGGGTGACGCGGTTAAGGCGCGGGCGCACCGCCGCCGACAACTTCAGCAGCTCGAGCACGGCGCTGAGCGGCAGCAGGCGGCGCCGATGGATGCACGCTGCGGGCGGCGGCGTCGTGGATGTCCGAGCCTTTGCCGCGCAGGTAGATACGGTCGGCGAGCGGGCCAAGCGCGCGCATCGCCCTAAGCGGCCCGCGCACCCATAGCGGCAGGAAAAACGCCGGCGCCAGCATCACCACTCCCGCCACCGCCTCGCCCTGATCGGCGGCCAGGCGCGCCGCCAGCACGGCGCCCATCGAGAGCCCCACCACGGCCACGGGATCGCCGTAGCGATGTAGCCGCTCGAAGCCCTCGACCACGCTTTCATACCATTGCGCGTGGGTTGCGGCGCCCAGTTCCTCGGGTGCACCCGCATGCCCGGCCAGCCGCACGCCACAGACGCGCACGCCCGACGGCGGCCAGCCGCTCGCCCAGGTAGCGCATCTCGAACGGCGTGCCGCTGAGCCCGTGGATGAGCAGCGCGCTCACCCGCGAGCCAGGAAAGAAGAACTCGTTAGTGTCTATGGCCGGGTTAGCTGGGTGGGGATCGTCGTCTGACGAACTCATTCGTTACTCCGCCTTTGAGACCGCCTCTCTTTTTGCGAGCGTTCGCGTATCAAGCGTTGCGCCGGCCCAGCCTACATCGGGGCTCGGGACCCTTGTTCACCGACGAGCTCGGGGCGCACGAATATCTGGGCACGCGCGCGCAACTCCTGGACGAAACTCTCCCAGGCCTGCGCCTGACGCTGCTTGAGCAACTGGTCCTTGAACGCAGCCTTCGCCGCTTTCCACTGATCGTCACTAGGCGGCATGCGTCCGGTGACCTCGAAGACATAGGCGTTGCCGTCGAGCGTGAGTGGACGGCTGATGAGCGCCGGGGTCGCCAGGCAGCAAGGAGGCCGCCTGCACCGCCTCGTGGAACTCGCCGATGCCGGGGATCGAACCATCGGCGCGCGAGAAATCGCCCGTGGTATGCATCGCGAGCTTGGCCGGCGGCGGCTGCCGCGGCGAACCCGGCGGGATCCTTGACCTGCTTGAGGAAGGCGGTGGCCTGCTCCAGCGCCTTGGCCTCGGCCATCTGGCGCACCAATGCGGCGCGAACCTTCGGCTCGATGTCGCCAAGCTTGGGCAGATAACTCGGCTTGCGCTCGACGAGCTTCACGATGTACTGCGCGTCGTGGCCGTTGATGACGCGCACGTCGTTGGGGTTGAGCTTGAAAGCGTCCTGCACCAGTTGCGGATCGGTAATCTCGGGCGTGCTGCTCATTGGCGGCCAGCAACGGGGTCTTCACGAGGTCGAGCCCGCGCTTGTCCGCCATCTCCTGAAGTCCCTTGCCGCTCAGCGCCGTCCGCGAGGTCCTGGTCGATCGCCTGATGGGCCTGCTCGGCGCCGGCACGATGACGCAGCGCCTCGATGATCTGCGGGCGCGCCTCCTCCAGCGTGTCGACATGGGCGAGCTTGTGATCTTCGACCTGGATGACGTGGTAACCGAACTGGGTCTGTACCACCGTCACCTCGCCCGCCTTCATCATAAAGGCCGCGTCGGCAAACGGCTTCACCATCTCGCTCTGGCCGAAATAGCCCAGGTCGCCGCCGCTGTTCCTGGTGCCGGGGTCATCGGAGAACTGCTTGGCGAGCTTGGCGAAGTCGGCCCCGGCCTTGATCTGCTTCAGGAGGTCGTCGGCCTTGGCCTTGGCAGCGGCCTTTTGAGCGGGTGTGGCGTCGGGCGCCACCGCGATCAGAATATGGCGGGCGCGGACTTGCTCAGGATGGGTCAAGCCGGAATCGCGCTGGCGATTGTAGTAGTTCTGGATCTCCTTGTCGGAGGGATTGACCTTGGCCGCCAGCTTGTCGGGGTCGTAACGGATGAAGTCGAACGAGATGCGTTCGGGCTCGCGGAATTGCTCTCGATGGTCCTGGAAGAAGCTCGGCGATTTGCTTGTCCGTGGGGATGATGGTCGATTCAAAGTCTTTGTAGGAAATTTCGACGTAATGACATCGCGAGCTTCAAGTTGAGCTTGGTCGTAGATCTGGCGCATCTCGGTATCGCTGATCTCGACCGTCTGGGTAACCATCCGCTGCATCAATTGCTGGAGCATCTCGAGCCGCACTTCGGACTCGAAATCCGACGGCCGCATATTCTCGCCGCGCAGGGCCGTCTGATAGATAGCCAGATCGAAGTGGCCGTCGACCTGAAACGCGGTCTGCGCTTCGATCATCTGCTCCAAAGCGGCATCGCTTATCCTAAGTCCCAAACGGTTGGCTTCATCGAGCACCAGTTGCTGATCGACAAGCTGCTCGAGCGCCTGCTCGCGGACGTTGTAACGCGCCAACGCCGCCGCGGCGTCGGGTCCGTAGATCTGTTCGAGCCGCCGGCGCAACTGCTGGGCCTGCTGGTCGACATCCTTGGTCAAAATTTGATGGCCGTTGACGGTGGCGACCGGCTTTATACGGGTGAACATGCCGGTGCTGACGCCCCAAAAGGCGAAAACGCCGATGAGAGCGATGACGACCGCCCGGGTCAGCCACGAGTACGCGTGCTTGCGCATCAGGTCGAGCATTGTGCACTCATCATATTTCGCGGCTTTTGATCGCGCAAATCGAGCTAGCGCCTTGCCTAGGGCGATACGCGTCTGTTAGTTTCTTGATGGGTCTCGGGCACGTCTAAAAATTCGTTTTACCGCGCGAAGCCCCGGGCCTTGTTTAGTCTGATTGGGGGCGTGCGGAAGTCCGAGTGGACACGGGCGGCAGGGGGGCGATCCGGTGGTACTCAATTCGATATTCGGCTGGTTTTCCAACGATCTCGCGATCGATCTCGGCACGGCGAACACCCTTATCTACGTCAAGGGCGAAGGGATCGTGTGCAACGAGCCCTCGGTGGTCGCGGTGCAGAAGGATTCGCGCGGCGCGCGGCGGGTGCTGGCGATCGGCGCCGAGGCCAAGAAGATGCTGGGGCGGACGCCGGGCTCGATCGTGGCGATCCGGCCGCTCAAGGACGGCGTAATCGCCGACTTCGAGATCACCGAGAACATGCTGCGCCACTTCATCCAGAAGACCCACAACCGCACGCTTCCTGGCGCGGCCGCGGATCGTCATCTGCGTGCCGTTCGGCATCACTGCGGTCGAGAAGCGCGCGGTGCGCGAGTCGGCCGAGGCGGCCGGCGCGCACGAGGTCTATCTGATCGAGGAGCCGATGGCGGCGGCGATCGGCGCGGGGCTGCCGATCACCGAACCCTCGGGCAACATGATCGTCGATATCGGCGGCGGCACCACCGAGGTCGCGGTGATCTCGCTGGCGGGCGTGGTTTTTTCGCGCTCGGTGCGGGTGGCCGGCGACAAGATGGACGAGGCGATCATCCAGCACATCAAGCGCAAGTACAATCTGCTGATCGGCGAACGCACCGCCGAACTGATCAAGATAACCATCGGATCGGCGTACCCCGGCAACGAGATCCAGACCATGGAGATCAAGGGCCGCGACCTGGTGGCCGGCGTGCCCAAAATCATCGAGATAACCGACGAGGAGATCCGCGAGGCGCTGATGGAACCGGTCCATCAGGTGGTCGAGTCGGTCCGTATCGCGCTCGAGCGCACGCCGCCCGAGCTCGCCTCCGACATCGTGGACAAGGGAATCGTGCTGGCCGGCGGCGGCGCGCTGTTGCGCAACCTCGACGTCCTGCTGCGTGAGGAGACCGGGCTGCCGGTGACCCTGGCCGACGATCCGCTGACTGCGGTCGTGATGGGCGCGGGCAAGGCGCTGGACGAGTTATCATTGCTGCGCGACGTGACCGTCGACTAAAGCGGGTAAACGGGGCCTCCTGATGACGCCCTGAGGCATCGCCGAAACACAAAGCGGTGAAAAACTACTTCCTGTGGCGCAATCGCGTTCCGATCACGGGCGCGGTTCTGCTGCTCATTTCCGCCCATTTCCTGTGGAGTGGAGTGCGCCCCGACCAACGGGTCGCCAAGCCGCGCGGCTTGGTGATGGAGGGATTGGCCCCGATGCAGATCGCCGCCGCGCGCCTGACCGAGGGCGGCACCGGCATCATCCATGACTACTTCGACCTGGTCGGCGTGCAGCAGGAGAACACGCGGCTGCGTGCCGAGCTCGCGCGCGAGGAAACCCAACGCGCCCGGCTGGCCGAACTGGAGGCCGAAAACCTCCATCTGGGCGATATGCTCGAGCTCAAGCAGGCGCTGGCGCTCAAATCGGTGGCGGCCAACGTGATCGGCGCCGACGCCTCGGGCCTGGCGCGCACGGTGGTGGTGGAAGGCGGCTCCGATCAGGGCTTCGATGCCGGGATGGCGGTGCTGTCGACCGAGGGCGTGGTCGGCAAGCTCATCGCGGTGGGTCCGACTTCCTCGCGCGTGCTGCTGATCAACGACCATAACTCGGCGCTCGACGCCTTCGACCAGCGCTCGCGCGTGCGCGGCATCGTGGCCGGCATGGTCGACGACGGGCTGGTGATGAAATACATCGACCGCTCGGAGGACGTGAAAAGCGGGGATACAATAGTTACGTCGGGCCTGGACGGGATTTTCCCGCGCGGGCTGCTGGTGGGCGAAGTCACGACGGTGGTGCGCGAGGGGCCGGGATTGTTCCTGACCGTCAATGTCGCGCCGGCGGCCGACTTTCGCCGCCTCGAGCAGGTGCTGGTAGTGACCCAGCAGATTCCTCAGCCGCCGCCGGCGGAGCCGAAGGGCTAAGAGGTTCGTGCGCTTGGTCGCGTTGTTCACCGTTTTAACTCTGATTGCCCTGGCGATTCAGACCACGGCCACGCGCTGGCTGCCGCTGAGCGCGCTGATGCCCGACCTGGTGCTGGTGCTGGCGGTCGATCTCGGGCTGCGGCATCGGCGCGCGCTCGCGCCTATAATGGCGTTCGCGATGGGCTATGCGATGGACTCGTTTTCGGGCTCGCAGCTCGGCGTCAACACTTTCGCGGTGACCTTGACTTACCTGGTCGCATACGAAGTCGGGGTTCATACCTCCGCTACCGGGCCCGAGGTCGGCGCCGTGCTGGCTTTCATCGCCGTGCTGATCCAGAGCCTGGGCGGCTTTCTTCTCAGCACGCAGTTTCGAGCGCCCGACCAGCTCGCAACGCTGTTACCGGCCGCGCTGTTGCAGGCGACCGTGACCGCGGTAATCACGCCGACAGTGTTACGATTGACCGCGGGTCTCCAGCGAATAGTGGGTCTGAGCCAACAACGACGCGCGCGCGGCTGGACTTCACGAGGAGCTTGAGCGTGGCGCGCTGGCGTTATTACAACAGCAGCAAGCAGACGCGCGCGATCCCCCGCATCGAGCCGCGCCTCGCCATCCTCTCCGTATTCATCGCGGCGATATTGGCGGTGGTCACGGTGCGGCTCTATTACCTCCAGATCATCCGGCACAAGGAATTCGTCGAACTCGCCGACCGCAACCGCATCCGCATCCATCGTCTGCCGGCGCTGCGCGGCCTGGTCTTCGACGTTCGACATCGTCCGCTGGTCGACACCCGGCCGTCATTCGATGCGGTGATGGTGCCCGAGGACGTGCGCAACGTTAAACAGACCGTCGCACGCCTGGAGGGCCTTCTCGGCCAGGACAACGTCGCCGCCAAGCTGTCGCAGGCCGAGGACGACGGACGCCCCCCGTTTGATCCGGTCACGGTCGAGGAGCATCTGGGCTGGCAGCAGGTGGTGTCGCTGGAGACCCATCAGCTCCAGCTACCGGGCGTCAGTCTCGAGGTGATGCCGCAGCGCCATTACATCTATGGGCCGCGTCGCGGCGCATCTGCTCGGCTACGTCGGCGAGGTCGCCGAGGGCGATCTCCGCCACGCCAACGACTATCGGATGGGCGACGAGATCGGAAAATTCGGCCTCGAGCGCGTATTCGAAGGCCAGTTGCGCGGCCAGGCCGGGGGCCAGGAGATCGAGGTCGATTCGGTTGGCCGCCGGCTCAAGCTGCTGCGCGAGATTCCCGAGATTCCCGGGCAAAGCGTGGTGCTGAGCCTCGACCTCGACGTGCAGCAGGCGGCCGAGAAGGCGATGGGCAACTGGTCCGGCGCGCTGGTCGCGATCGATCCCAACACCGGCTACATCCTCGCGATGGTCTCGCATCCGACGTTCGACCCCAACGTCTTCGCCAACGGGATCACCTCGGTACAGTGGCGCGCGCTTACCACCGACCCCGCGCATCCGCTGGCCAACCGCGCCATTGCGGGCACCTATCCGCCCGGCTCGACCTTCAAGCTGATCGACGCCATCGCCGGGCTGGAGGAACGCACGCTCACTCCCGACGACCACCTACTTCTGCCCCGGCGGGCTGTACTACGGCAACCGCGAGTACCATTGCTGGCGCAAGCAGGGCCACGGCACGCTCTCGGTGCATCGCGCGATCGTGGGCTCATGCGACGTCTTCTTCTACCAGGTCGGTATCCATCTCGGCATCGATCGCCTGGCCCAATGGGCGCACATGCTCGGCCTGGGCGAAAAGAGCGGGATCGATCTCGACAACGAACGGCCGGGCGTGATGCCGTCCTCGCTGTGGAAGGAAAAGCGCTTCCATCAGCGATGGTACCCGGCGGAGACGCTGTCGGTCGCGATCGGCCAGGGCTACGTCGCGGCGACGCCGCTGCAGATGGCGATGGTCGCGGCCGAAATCGCCAACGGCGGCACCCGCTACAAGCCGCAGTTCGTCAAAGAGGAAGAAGCGCTCGACGGCTCCGTGGTCAGGAAATTTCCGCCGATCGTCGAACGCCGCATCCCGTTCGACCCCGTCGTGCTCGACATCGTGCGCAGCGCGATGTGCGACGTGGTCAACGGCGGGGGCGGCACCGGCCATGCGGCCCACCTCGACAACATCACCGTGTGCGGCAAGACCGGCACCTCGCAGGTGGTCAAGGAAGCCGGCAACGCGCGCATCCCCGAAGACAAGGAGCCCATGAAATACCGCGATCACGGATGGTTCGTCGCGTACGCGCCGAGCGACCATCCGCAAATCGCCATCGCCTGCGTGATCGAGCACGGCGGCCACGGCGGAAGTTCGGCCGGGCCGGTCGTGCACGACGTGATGCAGAAGTTCTTCGAGCTCTATCCGCCCCCGGGCATCAAGCCGGCCGCGCCGGGAAACGGCGCGCCGCAAGCGGCCCCGAGCCCGGCTCCCGAAAGTCCGCCCGAGGGCTCTGTCGCCCAGCGCGGGGACTGAGCGGGACCGCGATGGCGCTGGACCGGCGGCTGGTTTATCACTTCGATTGGACCCTGTTCGTGATGACGCTTGGGCTGGCGGGCTCGGCCTGCTGAGCGTGCTGAGCGCGTCCTGGGGCGGTCCCAAGCACACGCTCGATCCGCTCGTGGTGCGCCAGCTTATCTGGATCGGGGTGGGCACCGCGCTGATGGCGGCGGCGGCGTTCTTCGATTACCGCGCGCTCGCGACCTATGCCTACCCGCTCTACGCGATGACGGTTGTGTTGCTGGCGGCGGTGATGGTGGCGGGTCACGTGACCGGCGGCTCGCGCCGCTGGCTCAACCTCGGCGTGCTCCGGCTGGAGCCGTCGGAGCTGGCCAAGCTCGCGCTGGTGCTGGTGATGGTGCGCTACCTGCGCGAAGAGCCGCCGCGCGGCGGATGGAGCTTTCGCCAGATGATCATCCCGGCGGTGCTGCTGGGCGTGCCGATGGTGTTGGTGCTCAAGCAGCCCGACCTCGGCACCGGGATCATCCTGATCCTGGTGACCGCGACGCTGGTCTTCGCCGGCGGATTGAACGGACGCGTGCTGCTGATCGCGATGCTGGCGGCGGCGCTGGCCGCTCCCGCCGGATGGCACTACCTCAAGCCCTACCAGAAGCAGCGCCTGGTGAGCTTTCTCAATCCGGAATCCGACCCGCTCGGCGCCGGCTACCATATCATCCAGTCCGAGATCGCGATCGGCGCGGGCGGCGCGTGGGGCAAGGGCTTTCTGAAAGGCACCCAGGCGCGGCTGAATTTTCTTCCCGAGCAGACCACCGACTTCATCTTTTCGGTTTTCGCCGAGGAATTCGGCTTCGCGGGATCGATCCTGCTGATGGCGCTATACGCGGGAGTGATCGCGCGCGGACTCTGGATCGCGCGCCACGCTCGCGATCGCTTCGGCCAACTGCTCGCGGTGGGACTTACCGCCATCGTGTTCTGGCAGGTCGCGATCAACATCGGGATGGCGAGCGGGGTGCTGCCGGTGGTAGGAATCCCGCTGCCGCTGGTGAGCTACGGCGGCTCGTCGCTGATCGCGATGATGGCGGCGATGGGCGTGATGATCAGCATCAACACCCGCCGCTACCTTTTCTAACGAATACGGGGCAAGCCGGGCGGGCTCTGGCAGGACCTGGCAGGATCTGGTCGGACACGCGCGGGCCTGGTTCCCCGGGGGGCGGCGGCGGACGTCCCGGGCAACCGGGAGGAGACGATTCCTGATGAGGGCGCTGGCGCTGATGGCGCGTGTGGTCGTGGCAGTGCTGTTCGCCGTGGCACTCACCGCGGCGACGACCAAGGGATGCAACATGGTCTCCGCGCCCAACTCGTCCCGCGTGCTTTTCGGGCTGGTGATCCTCGCGGTCTCATGGGCGATCGCGATCGCATACGTTACCTGGCTCTATATCGTGATCGCGAGCTGGGCCAATCGAATGAAGTGGGAGAGGCCAAAATGAAGCTGAGGCGCGCGATCATTTTTGTCTTGTGCGCTGCCGCGCTGGCCGCGGCGGGGTGCACCAAGGTCGAGCCGGGCTACGCCGGCGTGCGGGTCAACCTCTACGGCAGCCAGCGCGGCGTCAGCAGCCTGCCGCTGGTGACCGGCCGGGTCTGGTACAACCCGATGACCGAGGAAATCTACCAGTTCCCGACTTTCATGCAGAACGTGGTGTGGACCCGCAGCGCCAACGAAGGGCAGCCCTTTGACGAAAGCTTCACCGCCAACTCGCGCGAGGGCGTGCCGTTCAACTTCGACGTCGGCGTGAGCTACCAGATTGCGGCCGACAAGGTGCCGTCGATCTTTCTCAAGTTCCGCGAGGACGCGCACACGCTGACCACCGTCTACATCCGCAACCAGGTGCGCGACGCCTTCAGCATCGAGGCGAGCAAGATGGCGATCATGGACATCGTCGGTCCCGGCAAGCCGCATCTGCTCGACGCCGTGCAGCACGATCTCGAAACCAAGCTCGGCCCCGATGGCATTCACTTCGACAACGTATCGATCATCGGCAAGACCCGCCTGCCCGAGCAGGTCGAATCATCGATCAACTCGGTGATCGAGGCCACCCAGCGCGCGCAGGAGGCGCAGAACAAGGTCGCCCAGAGCACGGCCGAAGCCGAACAGCGCGTCGCCGAGGCCAACGGCATCGCTCAGTCGGTGCTGATCAAGGCCAAGGCGCAGGCCGACGCCAATCGAATCCTGAACGAATCGCTGACCCCGATGCTCATCCAGTACGAGGGCTTGCAGCGATGGAACGGGACGCTGCCATTGATGACCGGCGGCGGCGCGATTCCGATGGTTCAGTTGCCGGCCTTCAATACGAACAAGCCGGGACCGTAGATCGGGAAGCCCTGCGCGGCTCATGGCCGCGACCACCGGTTCGCCGCGTCACGCGCCAGGCTGATATACTTTTGCGCCGGCGCGCGCGGCGCGCCCAATCCATACCGGGTGCATCAACGATGGCTACCAAGGGCAGGAAATTCGACCAGCCCAATCCATTTTCGGATCCCGTCGACCGCGAAATCTACGAGGTCCATCGCGTCTTCGTCGAGGTGATGGAGACGCATCGGCTCGGTTCGATCAGCGCCGGGACCAAGGAGCAATACCTGCGCATCATGCAGTCGCTCGCCGAGAAGCTCGCCGTCCCGAGCAAGCCGCTCTCGGAAATCGTCGGCGAGGTCATGTCGGAGGCCGCGCCGCTGCTGTTCCAGGCGATGCAGCGCTGAGGCCCGCGCGCCGGGCCGCGTGGCCGGGCCGGCGCGCCCGGCCGCCTCAGCCTTTGGGAAGTTGCAGGATGCGCTCGCCGATCATGTTCTTCTGCACCGGCGAGGTTCCGCCCGCGATCGTCATGCTCTCGCTGTAGAGGATGCGCCGCAGCCAGTCGCCGTCGGGCGCAAACGGCGAGCGCCGCTCGAGCAGCGCGAACTCGCCCAGAAGCCGCACCGAAAACTTGATCATCCGCTGGGTCAGCTCGGTCGAGACCAGCTTGCCGATCGAGCTTTCGGGGCCGGGCAGTTGCCCCTTGAGCCGGCGCGTCAGCGAGCGCAGGCCGTTGTATTTTTTGGCCGCGACTTCGATCGCGAACTGCGCAAGCTGCTGGCGGACCTCGTCGTCCTCGGCCGCCGAGCGCCCATCGATAATCGCGCCGCGCGCGATCTCGACCAGTTGCGCGAGCGTCTGCTCGGTGCCGCCGATCGTCTCGCCAATCCCGAAGCGCTCGTGCATCAGCGTCGAGACCAGCACCTGCCATCCCTGGTTGAGCGGCCCGAGCAGATTGGCCTTGGGCACGCGCACGTCCTCGAAAAAGATTTCGTTGAACTCGGACTCGCCGGTTATCTGCTTGAGCGGGCGCACGGTGACGCCGGGGCTCTTCATATCGACCAGCAGGCAGCTCAGTCCCTTGTGCCGGGGAACGTCAGGGTCGGTGCGCACGAAGAGCTGGCAGAAGTGCGAGCGATGGGCGAGCGTGGTCCAGACCTTCTGCCCGTTGACGATAAAATAGTCGCCGTCGAGCACGGCGCGAGTCTGCAGCGCGGCGAGGTCCGAGCCCGCCGCCGGCTCCGACATCCCTTCGGACCAGATCTCCTCCGCGCTCAGGATCTTCTGGAGGTAGCGCTGCTTCTGCTCCTCGGTGCCCCACTGCATCAGCGCCGGGCCGGTCATGATCACGCCCAGCACGTTGCATCCCATCGGCAGGTTCAGCCGTCCGAGTTCCTGCTGAAAGATGACCTGCTCGACGAAGGTCGCGCCGCGCCCGCCGAACTGTTTGGGCCAGGTGAGCCCGGCCCATCCGCCCTCGTAAAGCTTTTTGTGCCAGCGCTTGACGCGCTCCCACAGGAAGTTTTCGTCGACGCGTTCTTTTTCCTCGGGCTTAAGCGGCGGCGGCTGATTGGCCTCGAGCCATCCGCGCACTTCCATCCGATAGGCTTCCTGTTCGGGCGTGTAGTTGAAATCCATCGCTCGGCTAACTCCCGTCAGCGTCGGGTGATCGTGAGCGATGCTATCGAACCGCCCCCGCCAGGGTAGTGGCGCGGAGATGGACATGGCCGCAGGCAACATGGGTGCTCAATGTTCCTCTAGCAGGTTTTTCCGATCGGTCATCGCACTTTCGCCATTGACGTCATCCTGAGCGAAGCGAGTCTGCGAGCGGAGTCGAAGGATCTCGTGCGGCCTCTGCGCGTAAGCTCCTTGGTCGGGAGCTGGCCGTCAATCAGCCAGGACACGTAGCGGTCTAGATCGTTGGGCGCGCCGATTTGGATTACTCGCGACTTGCCGGTTACGATTTAGGTGAGATAGCTCATCGTGTGAGCGCGCGGAGGACCCGCGAGATCCTTCACTGCGTTCAGGATGACTTTAAAAACGACCACGGAGCGCCACTGCGAATGTTGGCGGAAAGCAAATTCTCCTACGTCTGCAACCGATGCGGGCTGTGCTGCCGCGACAAGGTGATCACGCTCTCGCCCTACGACGTGATCCGGATCGCGCGAGCCGCCCAATCAGCACCGGCGCGGCGGTTGCGCGCTACACGATGCGGCGCGGATCGCTCCTGCGCTTTTTCCCGACGGGCGATGCGCCGCGCTTGAGGGGCCGCGCTGCACGATCCATCCCGGACGCCCGCTCGCCTGCCGGCTCTATCCGCTCGGCCTCGAACGCGCGCCCGGCGCTGACGGCGCCGAATACGTCGAGCGCTTCGTGCGACTGCAACCTGCCGTTGGCTCGCTCGGCATCTATGGAGTAGCCGGCACGGTCGCGGAATTTCTCGACGGCCAGCAGTGCCGCGTCGATACCTCGACGCGGTTGCCCGCTACTATCCGCTGGTCGGGAGTTTTCGCGAGCGCGTCGCCGCGACCGTCGATTTCGAGCGCGTCGAGCCGCGCGAGTTCTGGCGTCGCGCCGCGCGCGAGGCGTTGGCCGAGACCAATTACGATCCCAATCGGCTGATCGACGCGCTGTTCGACCCCGACGGCCTCGGATGCGGCCGCCCAAGCGCCGAGGAAACCGCCGTCGCGCATGTCGCGGCGCTCGGCGAGATGGCGGCGCTCGAGCATGACGGCGCGCTCGTCGCGGCGGCCGCGGTGATGCTCGCGGTCAGTCTCGGCTACGCGCCGGGCGAGGTTGCGGCACCGCCCGCTATCGTTTGACTTCTTTTTATCGACCGCTTTTATTCTGGAGTCGATCTGAATCCCTGCGCCCTTGGCGAAGCCGAGCAGGATTTCGCGGTCGCTCTCGAGCCCGCCGCCCTGGACATTCTGCGCGTCCTCGAATTCGCCGCGCACGTGCCCGTTTTTCATATCGATGAAAGTGACTTTCAGCGTGATCCCGGTGGTCCCGTGGTTACCCGAAGAGGTGTCGGGCTGATAGGCGGTGAGCTCGCACTTGATCAGCAGCGGCTCGGATTCGGGCGGCGCGCTCGCGACGATATTGTAGCCGCGGTTCTTGAGTTCGGCGGCTATTCCCTCGCCGATTATTTGCGCGGCGTCCGCGCCGGCCGGCTGCCCGCTCTGGTTCGCGACCGGCGGCAGCTCGAACGCCGCGTACGAGGAAAGCGGGATGTCCGGCACTTCGGGCGGCGGCTTGTTGGCCGCGGCGCACGCCGCCAATATCAAGGGCAAGATGCGGTGCGAGTATCGCGGCCAGACGCTATCGCGCGACGCCGTATCGCGATCCCGATCGCCGGCTTCAATTTCGGCGCGCCCGGCTTCATTCCACTGTCGCTCCCCTCGCCCGGCTGCGGCTTCCGGTACCTTGCGGCGGCTGCTTGCCGCCCTGCAGCGCGCCGGACGGCTCCTCGGCGGACGCGGCGGGCGAAGCGGCCGGCGTCGGGGTGGGCGGATGGTCGGCGCCGAGGTCATGGATGATCTGTTTGGCGTGGATGCCGGGATCGACCGACGGGTAGACCTTCAGGATGTGTCCGTCCTCGCCGATGACGTAAGTCACGCGGCGGTCGAGACCGAGAATCGGAACTCCGTTGTCGGCGCCATAGGCGCGCGCGATGCTGCGGTCGGGGTCGAGCAGCAGCGAAAACGGCAGGCCGTACTTTTTAATGAAGGCCTTGTGCGAGTCGGCCGAATCGATACTGCATCCGAGCACCGCGATACCGGCGGCCTGGAAGCGCGCGTAGCCGTCGCGGAACGCGCACGCCTCCTTGGTGCATCCGGGCGTGTTGTCCTTGGGATAGAAGTAGAGCACCAGCTTGTGGCCATGGAAGTCGGCGAGGCTGACCGGCGTGACTTGGTCGCCGCTGACCACCTGGCTATGGAAATCCGGCGCCGTCGCTCCCACGGGAGCATCGCCGCGCGCGCAATTCGCGGGCGAAAGCAGATCGCTCCCAAGCCCGCGACCGCGAGCACGATCACCAGCATGATGATGAGCCGCATCGGCGCCCCCCTGCTTCGCTTGTGGATGCCGCCGCCGGCGCGAGCGCGCCAGCACGCGGGCTAGACGTAGTGCAGCCAGTCGCGGTAGCGCGCGTCGCGGCCGTGCAGCGCGTTGCGGAAAACTTCCTGCACCTTGATCGTCACCGGCCCCGGCACGCCCGCGCCGATCATGCGATCGTCGAGCTCGCGCACCGGCGTGACCTCGGCCGCGGTGCCGGTCATGAAGGCCTCGTCGGCGATATAGACCGCGTCGCGCGGGAAGGTCTGCTCGACCACCTCGATCGACGCGTCGCGCAGAATTTTCATCACCGCGGCGCGCGTGATCCCGGGCAGCACCGAGATGAGCGGCGGCGTCTTGACCACGCCGTCGCGCACGATGAAGAAGTTCTCGCCGCTGCCCTCGGCCACGTAGCCGTGAACGTCGAGCAGGAGCGCCTCGTCGTAGCCGTTGCGGCGCGCCTCGTAGCCGGCGAGGATCGAATTGACGTAGTGGCCCGAGGCCTTGGCCAGCGGCATCAGGGAATTGTGATGGAACCGCACGAAGGACGAGGTCTTGAGCCGCACGCCTTTCTTGGCGCCGTCCTCGCCGAGATAGGCGCCCCACGGCCATCCCGCGATCGCCACGCGCACCTTGTTGCCGCGCGCCGACAGCCCCATCTCGCCCTCGCCGTAAAACGCGATCGGCCGCAGGTAACATTCCTCCAGCCGGTTGACCCGCACCACGTCGCAGCAGGCCTTGAGCAGCTCTTCGTGGCTGAACGGGATTTGCATCTCGACAATGTGGGCGGAGTCGAACAGGCGGCGGATGTGCTCGGGGCCGCGGAAAATCGCCGAGCGGCCGTTGTCGGATTTGTAGCAGCGCATCCCCTCGAACACGGCCAGGCCGTAGTGCAGGCTGTGGCTGAGGACGTGGATGTTGGCCTCGTCGTAGGGAACCAGCGCGCCGTCGATCCAGATTTTGTCCGTGCGTAAACCGTTCGCTGCCAAAACCGACCTCTTTATGTGGCTGCGTTTAATTGATGAGACCCGCCCGAACTCGCCGCCGCGCTCGATCGAAACGCGAGCATTCAGGGTAGTCGAAACCGGGTGACCCGACAAGCGGCGGTGCGTCCGCGGTACGCGCCGCGCGGCGCTAGCCGCGCGGACGTTCCGCCGGGTCCGCGCCGGCCGCCGGGACGGCGGCCGCTTCGTCTGACGGCCCCGGCGCGCCCGCCGAATCGGCCGGTTCGGCGTGGCGCGCCGCGGCGCCTCGGTTCGTCCTCGCCGTGCGCGCGCGTTTCGCCGTTGTGCGAGGCACCGAGCGCATGCGCTGCGGCCCGGCCGCGGCGCCGTGGCGCGAGCGGCCGCCGCGCCGGCCGCGCCGGCGCCGCCGTCCGCCGCCGGGGCCGGGGCGGGCTCGCGCGGCTCGACGCGCCGATGCTCGGCGCCCCGGCCTTCGAGCCAGGCCTCGGGATCGCTAAGAAAGTTCGCGAGCACCTCGGGATCGCCGCCGCAGGCGGGCGCGACGATTTCGAACACGGCGCGCGCCTCGTCGAAGTATGGGCGATGGATGAGCCGGCGCGTGCGGCGCGACGGCGCTACCAGATGCGGCAGCGCCTCCAGCACAAGACGCATCCGCTCCGTGTCGCCGCGGGCGAAGCCGCGCAATCCTCAGCTCTGCCAGCAGATCGAGCGGCTCGCCCTCGGGCATCCCGCGCATGCAAAGGTCCGCGAACAGGCAGGCCAGCACGAGCGAGTGCGCGGGCTCCATCCCGGCCGAAATCCGCCGGCCCATCGCGGCCAGGTTGCGCCCGGTCGCGCTCTCGGTGCGCCGGGCCTTCGCCGGCGCGCAGGAAACGCGCGAGCGGCGCCAGCAGGAGGTCGAACAGCGCCAACTCGTGCATCAGCTCGAAGGCGCGCGCGGCGGCGGCGATTCCCAGTGCGCGGTAAATCTCCTCGACCACGCGCGGCACCGAGGCGTTCAGCAGGTCCTCGCGATGGCGCTCGATGGCGGCGCGCGTGGCGGGCTCGATCTCGAAGCCGAGCTTGGCCGCGAAGCGCACCGCGCGCAGCATCCTGACCGGGTCCTCGCGCATCCGGACCTCGGGATCGCCGATCGTGCGGATGAGCCGCGCTTCGAGGTCGGCGACTCCGCCGGTGTAGTCGATCACGTGAAAGGTGCGCGGGTCGTAGAACAGCGAGTTGATCGTGAAGTCGCGCCGAAACGCGTCTTCCTCGGGCGTGCCGAAAGTGTTGTCGTGGCGGATCAGCGGATCTTCGGATTCGGGCACGTCCTCGGCGCGGCGGCGGAAGGTGGCGACCTCGATATTGTGCTGGCCGAAAAAGACGTGGACCAGGCGAAAGCGCCGCCCGATAAGCCGCGAGTTGCGGAAGAGATCGCGCACCTCCTGGGGATGCGCCGAAGTCGCGACGTCGAAGTCCTTGGGCCGCCGCCCGATCATCAGGTCGCGCACGCCGCCGCCGACCAGGTAGGCGTCGTGGCCGGCATCAATCAGCCGGTAGAGCACCTTGAGCACGCGCGGGTCGATATCGCGGCGGGAGACCGGATGCTCGGAGCGCTCCAAAATACGGGGCTCGACGCGCGGCTCGGTGTGAGCCTCCAGATGGCCATGGCCGGAATCAATCATCAGGGTCCGGCCCAATCTAGCACGCGCGCCGCCAAGCTTCATCGGGGTCGCGGACGGCGCGGTCGGCTGTCGCCGGCCCTGGCTATCGCTACCATCGGCGCGATGCCATAGGATTTCTGCCACGATGAGCAAGCCCGCCACACGCCGCGCGATCCAGGTTATCAGCCACGGTCCGTCCTGCCTCGACGGGGTGATGGCGGCGGCGGCGGTCGCGCGCTTTTACGAGGGGCAGCGCGTAATCACGCGGCTGGTCGCCAACAACGACAGCGACCGCGTGCTCCAGGAGCTCGAACTGCGCACCGGCGGCGAGGACGACGAAGATCTGGGTAACCGACCTCTCGTGGAACTCGACCGCGACCGGCGAGCATCTGACCGAGCTCGCGAAAAAGGGCGCGCGCGTCTACTGGATCGACCACCATCGCACCGCCGTCGGCCGCGCCGACGCGCCCGAGTTCAAGGTCCCGTTCACCGCGCGCGTGCTCTCGGAGCAGTACTCGGCCGCGCGGCTGACCTTCAACTACCTGCGCCGGCGCGCCGCCACGCTTCCCGCGGCGAGTGCGCGCGCCTTCGAGGAGTTTTCCGTCTTCGCCGCGATCGCCGACGATCACGACCGCTGGATCCATCGCATCCCCGAATCCAGCGACTGGGCGCTCGCCGTGCAGACGCTCGGCGGGATCGAGTCGTACCGCGAGATTTTGCGCCTGCGCGAACCGAAGATGCCGCGGCGGATGCGCGCGGCGCTGGAGGCCGGGCGGGAGGCGATGGCGAAGTCGCTCGAGCTCGCGCGTTCCACGATGGTCGACCGGATGCTCGATAACGGCATCAAGGTGCGCAGCGCCTGCTGCTTCGGCTATAGCAGCGAGGTCGCGGCCGCGCTTTACGAGGGTCAGACGCGCACGGTGATCGCGCTGTTCGACCTGCGCAGTCAGGGCGTCAGCCTGCGCCGCAGCGCCGACTGCGAAATCGATCTTTCGGCGCTGGCGCGGGTCTTCGGCGGCGGCGGCCATGCGGCGGCGGCCGGTTTCGCGACCTCCGACCTCAAGCGCGCGCCCGCCGAGCGGCTCGCCGAACTGCTGGGCGACCGCCTCACCACCGCCGGGTAACTCCTGACGCTTTGACTCTCCTGCCAAGAATGCTCCGGGATCCCACGTCGGCAAGCGTCTTAGTGAGAGCGAGAGAGTTTTTCTCAGCCGGCCGCAGTCTCGCGACGATGCCTGTCGACGACATTTTCGATCGTCGCGGAGGCGCTGAGCCGGTTCTGCGGCCGCTGTCGATGTTGGGCGCCTCGCGAACGAGTTGGTGAAGAGGCATTGCCCTAGTTTTGACCCGCGTACTACAGTCCCAACATGGACGCGGCGCTGGAGCGGATGCTCAACCTGTTGCTCGAGTCCGAGCGCGCGGGCGTGGCCGTGCTCGATTCGCTCGCGGCCGAGGTCAAGCATCCCGAGCTCAAGGAATTGCTGCTCGACGCGCGCGCGGAAGAGGGCCACAACGCCGCCGCGCTGGAGCGGCTGGTGCGCGAGGGCGGCGGCACGCCGTCGGCGGCGACCGGGCCGTTCGCGGGCAAAGTCGCGGCGGTCGGCAACACGCGGGGACGGCTCGCGCTGCTGATTCGCGGTCAGGAATGGGTCGCGCGCAAGATCGAGGAGACGCTCGCGCTCGCGCCGGAGAGCGGGACGATCCGCGAGTGCCTGCAAAAGATGGCCAACCGCCATCGCCATGAAATCGAATGGGGCCGCGCCGAGCTGATTCGGCTGATGGACACCGTCGACTAGACGGGGCGGGCATCGTGCTCTTGCGAGAGCGAGCGGCGGGCGCGATAATTCGTCTCCCGGTGGACGCATAGCTCAGCCCGGTTAGAGCGCTTGCCTCACATGCAAGAGGTCCCAGGTTCAAGTCCTGGTGCGTCCACCAAAAATCGCTTGTGCCGCTGGCGCCAAGCCGGCGCAGGTTGCTGCTGACCAGTGCAGCAGCAGTTTGGTGAAGGCCGATGGCCGTTTGTTAGAAGGCTGAGGGTCTCGTGTCGTCAAATCGACTGCCTGACTTTTTATTCGTCGGACCTGAGCGGACCGGCAGCGCCTGGCTTCACAAAGCGCTCGAGGGCCACGTGGGTCTCCCCGAAGGGGTCAAGGAGACAAGGTTCTTTGATCGACACTGGGCCAAGGGTCTGAATTGGTATCTGTGGCACTACCGCCACGCGCGGCCAGGAAACCTTATAGGCGAAATCGCTCCAACTTATTTTCAATCCCACGCGGCACGCGAGCGCATCGCGAAGGCTGCGCCCAAATGCCGCATAATCTGCGTTTTGCGCGATCCTGTCGCGCGGACCTATTCGTTGTACCGGATACTGCGGAAATATTCCGTGGTGGTGGATCCGTTCGAGGAAAGTCTGCACAAGAACCCGTGGATGATTGAGCTGGGGCGCTGCGCCCCCCACCTTGCCGACTGGTTTGAGATGTTTGGGCCTGCTGGAGTGCAGGTTCTGATTTTCGACGAATTCGAGGCCGACCCGCAGGGGTTCCTCCGTGAAATCTGCCGCTTCCTGGACATCCCTGAAATAATACTTGAGCACCCAGCGAGCCTTGAGCGGGTCAATACTGCCGAGCGGGCTCCGCGGAGCCCGCAGCTCGCGAGGCTCGCGCGCGTCGCCCGCGAGCGGCTACGGGCTCATCGCCAGCACGGAATCGTCAATTACTGCAAGCGGACGCGGCTATGGGAATGGTGTTTTTCGGGTGGGGAGGAGTTTGGACCAGTCGACCCCCATGTTCGAGATCATTTAAGAAGACTCTTTACGCCGGAAGTTGACGCTCTCGAGGCTCTACTCGGGCGCGATCTCTCGATGTGGAAAGATCAGCCGCGCCGCATCACGATGTGAGGAATTTCAACGCCGAGCTTCACTTCGACCCCCCTTGCGACGTTCCGGAACCCGTGTCGCTCCTAGAAGCCTGTACTACTCAGGCTCGCTTTCACGGCCACGATGACATGTCCCTGGGAAATCGCATCTTCCGTGCAGGCGGCAAGCAAAGCGGTGCCAACTCTCTTCACCTGCGCTTCGGGATGGACGAACAAGGCGAGCAGTTCGTCGTCTTGCCAGGAGGCGAAGCCGACCACGACGTCCTCTTGCTCCGCGACGAGGAAGTGTTCCCCCAAAGCGCCCGCCCGCAGATAGCCTTCCGGTGTCCGGCCCGAAAGCCAGGCTACGAGCTGCTCGGCGCTGTACCATTCCCGCAAAGTGCGGGTCAGGCACTCGGTATGGATCGTGTGAATTTCTGGCGCGTCCTCAGGACGCATTCTCCTCACGATCATCCGTCCGGACCCGTCTCTCGTGCCGCTTCATCCGATCGATCGCCCTATCACAATGGCCGATAGTGCGAAGTCGGTCCGTCGCAGTGCAAACGACCAGTGTTTGATGCGCAATCTCCGGCCGCGGTTGGACATTCGAAACAGACCGCGTTTATTGCGGATGTTTCGTCTTGTCGTGCAGACTGCGGGCCGTGGTGATCTCCTCGGCGTTGACTTCGTCGAGTCCGAGCGCCTGGATCGAAATCTCGAATCGATCCTGCATCGTGGCGTCGTCCTCGGTGAAGTTACGCGCGAGGCAGCAGTACTCGAGCGACATCCCGTTGGGATCCTTGAAGTAGATCGACCTCGCCCATCCGTGGTCGACCACGTCGGTCACCTTCACGCCCTTGGCGATCAGTTCCCGGCGCTTGTCTTCGAGCGCCGGAGGCGACCCGGCCTCGAAGGCGAAATGATAAAAGGCCGCCGGCGTGCCGAGCCCGCGATTGATGCCGGCGTCGTACTCGACCGGAACTCCCGGAATCCCTCGCGGCTCCATAAAGGCCAGCAACTGATCGCGGCCGGTGTCGAAGAAAATATGGCGGATGGCTCCGCCTTCCTTGATTTTGATCGTATCGGCGACCACCACCTTGAAGCCCAGCACTTTCTCGTAAAATTCCCGGGTCTTGTCGAGGTCGAGCGTGGAAAGCCCGACGTGGGAGAATCCCTTGTTGGTCGTCGTATTGGACATTTTAGACATTGGCAGTGTCCTCCTGCTTGTACGATCAGGCCGGGCCGTCACGGAGTCAAGCTGATTGCCCGCCAACCGTCAGTCTTTCCTTACACCCCGCGTCGTCGGCCAACAAGCGCCGTGCCGCGGCGGCCTGACGAATCGGCCTCAGCGCGCCGAGGAGAGCGGCGCGGCGATTTTTTCAAGGCTGGTCCGCTCCGCGGCGATTCCGAGCGTGGCCTCGGCCACCGCCGCCACCAGCATCAGGGCGGCGGCGACGAGGTAGCCCCAGAACAACGCCGTGCGTGACTGGGAATCGATCAGCCGGCCGAAAAACCATGGCGCAACCACGCCGCCGGCGGCGGTGCCGGCGGAATAGAAGACCGCGATCGCCAGCGCCCGCATCTCGAGCGGAAAAATTTCGCTGACGGTCAGGTAAGCCGAACTCGCCGCGGGCGAGGCAAAGAAGAACATCACCGACCAGAGGATCGTCTGGGTCGTAGCGGTCAAGGCGCCGCGCGCAAAAAGCCATCCGGTCAGGATCAACAACAGCGCCGCGATGGCGAAAGTCGCGGTGATCATCTGCCGGCGGCCGCGCGTGTCGAAGAGATGGCCCAGCGCCACCGGGCCCAGAAAATTTCCGAGCGCGAACGGAAGCAGGTAAAGCCCGGTGGCATGGACGGGTACCGCGTAGTAGCGAGTGAGCACGAGCGCGTAGGTGAAAAAGATCGCGTTGTACACGAAGGCCTGCGCGACCATCAGCGAAAGCGCGAGCACCGAGCGCGAGCGGTACTGCGTGAGCATCGGTTTCAGGACCGCCTCCAGGCCGAAGTGCTGCCGCTCGTTCAGCCGCAGCGCTTCCTCGGGCGGCGGATCCGCCAGCCGCACGCCGGTTTCGCGCGCCACCGTCCGCTCGATGGCGGCAACGGTTATTTCGGCCTCCTCGCGCTGCCCGTGAGTGACGAGCCATCGCGGGCTCTCCGGGATGAACCGGCGCATATAGAGGATGCCCGTTCCGATGATCGCGCCGGCACCGAAGCCGAGACGCCATCCGAGGTTGACCGGCAAAATCCTCGGATTGAGCAGAATCACCGTTGACGCGGCGCCCGCGGCGGCTCCCAGCCAGAAACTGCCATTGATCATCAGGTCGACGCGGCCACGAAATCGCGCCGGGATAAGTTCGTCGATAGCGGAGTTGACCGCCGAGTATTCGCCGCCGATACCGGCGCCGGTGATGAATCGGAACAGCGCGAAGCTCCAGAGGTTCCACGAAAAGGCGGTGAGCCCCACTCCGAGCAGGTAGATCCCCAGACTGATGAAGAAAAACTTGCGGCGTCCGTGGCGATCGGTCAGGTGGCCGAAGACCAGGGAGCCAAGCACCGCGCCGGTGAGGTAGGCCGAGCTTATCGCACCAATCTGCGCGGCGCTGAAATGCAGCACGTCCGGCCGCTGCAGGACGGCGCTGATCGCGCCCATCAGCGTCACCTCGAGGCCGTCGAGCACCCAGGTGATGCCGAGGCCGATCACCAGCAGCCAGTGAAATTCGCTCCACGGCAGACGGTCCAGCCGCGCCGGAATCAGCGTCTCGAAGGTTTCCTGGATTTCGGTCCGGGTTGTCAGGCGTCGTGCGCGCGGTCGCGCGTGAAGCGAATGGTGAAGGTCGAGCCCTTGCCCTTCTCGCTCGTGACCTTGAGCTCCGCGCCGTTGAGTTCAAGATATTTCCTGACCAGCGAGAGTCCCAGGCCGACGCCTTCGAACCTTCGCGTGAGGCCGGGGTTCTCCTGCGAGAAGGCGTCGAAGATATGCGGCAGGTAGGCGGCGTCGATTCCCACGCCGGTATCGCGCACCTCGAGGCACAGCGCCCCGCGCGCGTCGCGGCCAAGGCGGACCACGACTTCTCCGTGCTCGGTGAACTTGATCGCGTTCTGCAGCAGGTTGGTCAGCGCGTTTGAGAGACATCCCTCGTCGAATCTCACGGTCGCTTGCGGCTCGTCGATCTCCGCGCTGAGCGCGAGGCCTTTTCTGGCCGCGAGGAGCCTGAACTCTTCCAACAACCGTCCGATGAATTCAGCGAGCACAATCGGCTTCGGATCGACTCGATACGCGCCCGCTTCGATCCTGGAGATTTCGAGGATCGAGGCAACGGTGTCGAGCAGACGTTTGCCGGCGCGGCGCACCGGCTCGGCGTAGTCATTCACGCGCTCATCGCCCAGTTCCGCCAGGCGCTCGGCCATCAGGTCCGCGTAGCCCAGGATGATGTTGAGCGGGGTGTGGATCTCGTGGGTCACGTTGGCTACGAAGGCCGACTTCAGCCGCGAAGCTTCCAGCGCCGCGTCGCGCGCCTGGGTCAGCTCGAGCTCGCGCCGCCTGTCTTCGGTGGTGTCCCGGGAAATTATCGAGAAGCCGAGCAGCCGGCCAGTTGCATCGCGCAGCGCCGTAGTCACAACGTTGGCAAAAAAGCGTGAACCGTCCTTGCGCAGGCGCCATCCCTCGGTCTCGAAACGGCCGTGGACGCTGGCGTTTTCTATCGCCTCCTCGGGTTTTCCCTCGACGCGCTCCTGGGGCGGAAAAAAACACGAGACATGCCGCCCCACGATCTCGTCGGCGGCATAGCCCATCAATTGCGCGCCGCCGAGGTTCCAACTCGCTACGCATCCCGCCGTATCCATCATCCAGATGGCGTAGTCCTTGGCTTCCTCGACCAGGAGGCGGAAGCGCTCTTCGCTTTCGCGCAGTTTCTCGGCGGTCCGCTGGGCGTCGTCGTATAACTGGCGCAGATGGCCTTCACGCAGCCGCGCGTAGATAAGGCCCGTCGACTCGATCGCCTGGCTCCATAGCCGGTTGAACGGCAGAATCGCCGCGACCTGTCCTTCGTCGCCTTCCAGTACCCGCCCAATCTCCGGCCCCAGCAGGTCGCGCACCGCGCGCGCCGAAGAGAACAGCGCTTCGATAGTCGCGCGTTGACGTTCCGGCTCGTCGAGTTGGCCGCGGATAGTACGCTCGATGAAACTCTCGGTAGTGCGCGAGCGCGCCCTCGGGATTGCGTTCGGACAACTGCTCGAAAAAGCCGCTCAGGAATGGAACGGTCATCCTGCGCAACGTCTGGCGCATCCCAGGGAGCTTGTCCGCCGGCGCGTCGAGCTTTATCGCTTCGGCCCAGCGCTCGGCTACTCGCTCGAGGTTCGGAAGCAGGCGGGTCGCAACTTCCGCCATCAGATCACGTTCGCGATTGCTGAACAGTGGCTGCTCTATGTTGTTCACAGGATGAGGACCGCGCCAGGACCGAGATTGCGGATCACCCGTATATCAAACTAAAACTTATCCGCGAGGCAATCAATGTGACTAGTCCTGGCTTGATGAGAATAAGCCGACGCTAGGCTACTTTGAGTGAATTACGCGGTTTTCTGATGATACTTGGTTATTTCGGCTTGCGTCCCGTGGATTGAGATTGACGACTGCCGGGGCATATCTGCGATTGACCATCGTTATCCTGAAAGCGCATTGAGCTTCAACGGGAGGTGAAATCCATGCCGGTTTTCGAGCGCGCGGGCGTGTCACTTTATTACGAGGAATACGGGTCCGGATACCCGCTGCTGCTGTTCGCGCCGGGCGGGATGCGCTCCAGTATCGATTTCTGGCGGCGCAGCCCCTTCGATCCGACCGCCGAGTTGGCGCAGGATTTCCGCGTTATCGCGATGGACCAGCGCAACGCCGGCCGCTCGCGCGCGCCGATTAGCGCGGCCGACGGCTGGGAAACCTACGCCGCCGACCATCTCGCCCTGCTCGACCATCTCGGCGCCCGCCGGGCGCACGTGCTGGGCGGCTGTATCGGGTCGTCGTACTGCCTGGGGCTGATCAAGCTCGCGCCCGAGCGCGTCAGCGCCGCCGTGCTGCAAAACCCGATCGGGCTCAGCCCTGAAAATCGCACAGCTTTCCATGAAATGTTCGACGGCTGGGCGAGCGAACTCAGCAAAAGCCCGCCCCGAGTTGAGCGAGGCGGCGCTCGATGCTTTTCGCGCGCGGATGTACGACGGCGACTTCGTTTTCTCGGTGTCGCGGGATTTCGTACGCGCGTGCCGCACGCCGATGCTGGTGCTGGCGGGCGACGATCTTTATCATCCGGCGACCGATCGCGGAAGAGATCGCGCGCCTGGCGCCCAACGCCGAGCTGATCGCTGAAATGGAAGACGCCCGACGCGACGCCCGCGGCGGTCGCGCGCGTGCGCGCCTTCCTGAAGACGCATCAGTAGCGCGCCGCCGCGAGCCGCCGTGACGCGCCCGCCTAGCGGATGCAGGCCCGCGCCAGCTCCTCCAACTCGCGCTCGTACTTGTCCGGCGCCAGCGTCGGCGCGGCCACCAGCACGCGATGCGCTCCGGCCTCCTGGTATTCCTTGATCACGCGGGCCACGTCGGGCGGCGTCTCCAGCATCAGAAAGGTGATTTCGATCTTGGCGAAGTCGCGCTTGGCTTCCGCGCACATCGCACGCAGGTTCCCAAGCTCGGTGGACAATTGCGCGGGCGTCAACCCGAGCGGCATCCATCCGTCACCTATCGCGACCGTATCCTTGAGCGCGCGCTCGCAACTCACGCCCATTCCGCCGGCGCCGATGATGATCGGCGGATGAGGCTTCTGCGCGGGCTTGGGAAAAAATTTGACCTTGGGAAACCGGACGAACTTGCCCTCGAAGCTCGGCTCGGGCTTGGTCCACAGCTCCTTCATCGCGGCGATGTACTCGCGGGTCATCGGCCAGCGCCGCTTGAATTCCACGCCCATGATTTCCGACTCGTCGGCGAGCCATCCGGCGCCAATCCCGAACATAAAGCGCCCGCCCGAGAAGTGATCGAGCGTCGAGATCTCCTTGGCCATCACGATCGGGTCGCGCTCCGGCACCAGGCAGATGCCGGTGGCGAGCTTCAAACGGGTGGTCGCGCCGGCCGCCAGCGCCAGCGCGATGAACGGGTCGGGCATGTGGGCGTAGACCTCCGGGATGGTGCCGTCACCCATCGGGTAAGGAGTCCGGTGATAAACCGGGATTATCGGATGCTCGGGGATGAAGATCGAGTCGAACCCGACCGCCTCGGCCTTGCGCGCGATGTTCGCCGGGTTGGCGGTGTTCTCGGTCACGAATGCTTGCAGGCCTATTTTCATATGCGGCTCCTTGTCGCGTGAAGGTCGGATCGCGAGTTATCGCGCAAAGCGCTCCGGATGCCAAGAGGCGACGAAATCTGGCAAGGCCCCCGGATGCCGGCGCGGGCGCGCGCCGACGTGGCGGGCGCGCCTTAGCTAGTCGATCGCGAGGCTGGCGAAGGAGACCAGGGAATCGGTTTGCGGCTCGAGCGCGATGTCGTAGTGCAACAGGCGCGCGCGGCGGCCGCTTAAGCAGCTCGAGCTGCGTGTACATCGGGGCCAGCCCGCAAATCTTGCGCTGGTCGCCCTCGCGCGCGATGTCGGCGAAGAAGCCGCCCGGGTCGCCGGCCTTGATGGTTTCGATGAGCGCCAGGTCCTCGCGCCGCACGCGCTCGGTAACTCCGTCGTCGACGCCGAACGAGTCGCCGAATTTGCGCCCGACGTGGGCGAAGTCGACGCCGGCCAGAATCAGCACCCGGCGCCGCTCGGCCGCAAGCTCCTCGCGCAGCGCGTCGAGAAAGCGCGCCACGCGCGCATTGCGGGCCGGGCTCTCGCCCTCGCGCACCATCTGATGGAACGAGCTGACCAGGATCGGCGCCACCTGGTAGCCGTCCACACCCAGCGCCCAGGCCAGAAAGAGCGCCTGGAACTCGATCGAATGTTCGCTGCGATGGAGCATCTCGTCGGCGAAGAGGTCGCCACCGCGTGACGCCAGCGTAGCGCGCCGCAAGCCGCTCGACGAAGCCGCGATCGGTCGGCACCGCGCCGAGCGGAGTGAGGTAATCCTTGCGCGTCGCGCTGAACAGCTCCGGGCCCGCGCCATAGTGCGAGGTGCCGAGGATGACGATCAGCTCGGGGCGCTCGTGCCGGCGCAGCTCGTTGTAAGCCCATGCGTAGGCCGCGGCGCCGCGGCGCGGATCGATATGCGGCGCGATGAGACCGGCGAGACCTCCGGCCGCCGCGGACGGCGCCGGCGCCGCAAGCGCGTCGCGTCCGGGCGCGTTAGGGCGCTCGAAGAACGACTCTATCTCGGCGCGCAACCGTGACGGCTCGGTCTCGTAGCACAGCCCCGCCAGCGCCGCCGCGCGGGCCGGGCTTTGGCGGAACTCCTCGCGCACGCCGCGCACGCCGCTCGGCGAAGGCCGGCGAATCGAGAAAATGGGCGCGGTCGAGTGCGGCGACCAGCTCGCGGATTTTCTCGGACGGGATGACCTCGCCGAAGCGATGGCTGAACGCGGCCTGCAAATCGAGCGTCGAGTTGGTCCCGTCGAACAGCGTCACCAGAAAATACGCGCCCATCCCGAGCATGATCGGCTCGGGCGCGAGCCCGGACGGATCGCGCAGACAAATCAGCGTCTGGTCCTGCTGTTCCATCGGAAAGGCTTCGACCGGGCGAATTATCGGCTTGTCCATCGATCTGCGGCTCCGCGATTACCTTGTGCGCATCTTTGTGTCACGGCGAGCGGCGCGGCTCCCATGAAGATTATAATGAGCGGCGCATTTGCGGATGGAAAGGCCAGCATCACATTGCAGGCGGGATTGAACGATGCCGCGCAGCAATAGCCGCGACGCAGCCTAAAGGCCGGTGGCGTGCGCACACGGCGCGTCGTCAAAGCGTGGCGCGATGCGCTACCGGGTATGCCGGACGGCGGCGCTCCCGGCCGGCGAGTCGATGAAATTCATGCTGCCGGTGCGCGGCGCGGAAGAGGAATGCTTCGTGATCAACTTCCATGGCCATTACCACGCCTACGTCAACCGCTGCCGCCACGTGCCGATGGCGATGGACTGGATCGACAACCAGTTCTTCGCCGAGCAGGGGCGCTATCTGATGTGCCAGACGCACAACGCCTACTTCGAGCCGGCGAGCGGCGAATGTATCGCGGGTCCGCCCAGCGCGTGCGGCAAATTTCTCTACCGCGTGCCGCTCGAGATCGACGACGGCGTCATCTACGCGCGCGCCGCCCGAGCAGGAGTTCGACGACTAGCGACCGCGACGGAGCGTCGCCGGTGCGCCGCCCTCGCGAAACTAAATAACGGCGCGGACATATTAGCCGCAAAGCTCTGATAGTTGCGCAGGATCAAGAGTTTTTGATATGAGCAAGCCACACTGCCGCTTGAACTGGAGAGGATCAACGACGATGAAATCCTGGAAGTTAGCGATGCTGGGTGTGGGCAGGAGCCTGCGTCGCAAGCATCTATTCGGCCCCGGCGTTCGCTCAAGTCCTGCGCGCACGACTGCGCCGCCGCCGGCCGTTCATAAGTTCCGCCGGGAAGACGTGTATGCGACCATGAACAAGGTCTCGCAGGACGTGTGGCGCGCGAAGGTCTCGGGCGCCAGCGCGCAGCACATGCAGGAACTGTTTCTCGACGGCCAGCGCGAATATCTTCAAAGGCGACTATGACTGGCGCGATGGGCGATTTCTGGCCGCCGAGAAAATCTACAAGAAGTATCCGAACGCGATAACGCCGGATTAGTTCGCCAGCGCCGCTCTAGCCGACTCAGCGACTCTGTTCGTGAGGGCGACGTGCGTCCGCAAACGGGACGTGCGTCGTTTGCTTGCATCGCGAAAGCGTGGCGGAGCGATTTTGCACCGGGCGCACCCGGGCAACTCAGCTCGGACTCGAATCAGCCGGAATGATATTTGGGAGGCTGGATCGGCGCGACGCGCGAGCTAGCGGCAATCACTCGTATTCGTCGCCGAAATGCGCGCGCACGATGCGCGCTTTCAGGTATTCCAGCGTGCCCAGGTCTTCGACGATGTCGCCGCCCGTGTCGTAGAAGAACAGCTCGCCATTCTTGGTGCGCCCGACCGCGATAATCCATTCGAGCTCATCGCGATCCTCGAGCAGATAGTTGATGGTTTGAGCGACGCCACGGCCCGGGATGATGGTAATTTTTGGCCGCGGCGGCTTTTCCTTTTCCTGCTTGGGCATCGCTTTTTGCTGACCCTCTGCTGGGTGGAAAAACGCCGGGTCGACAATCCAGATTAGGAACGGGTTGCCGCCGAAGTCAATACCGCATGCGCCACGACTTCGGCATGATGCGTATTGGGAAAAAAGTCGAACGCGCGCACCGCCGCGATCCGATAGCCGCCAGCGCATAGCGCTTGCAGATCGCGCGCCAGCGTCGCCACGTCGCACGAGACATAGATCACCCGCGCCGCACGCATCCGCAAAAGCGGCTCGATGAGTTCGCGCGCGCCGCTGCGCGGCGGATCCATGATCACCACGTCAGGCCGATAGCGCGCGCGCAACAGAAACCGCGCCAGCTCGGCCGCCTCCATCGCCGCGAACTCCGCCCGCTTAAGTCCCAGCCGCGCCGCGTTGCGCGCCGCCGCCGCCACCGCCAGCGCCTCGGCGTCGACGCCCATCACTTCCGCGCCACGCCGCGCCGCGGGCAGGCTGAAGTTGCCGGCGCCGCAGAACAGATCGAGCACGCGCGCGTCCGCGCCCGCCCCCGCCATCTCCATCACGGCGGCGACCAGCTTCAGGTTCTGCGCGCGATTGACCTGGCTGAAAAGATCGGCGTCGACTTCGAGTTCGAGCCCGGCCTCGAGCGCGACCGCGATCGAAACCTCGCCAATAACCTCGCGCGCGCGCCCCCGCGCGCAGCACCGCGCCCGCAATCCGCGCGTCGCGCTCCACCAGCCGGCGCGCCCGCCCGACCACGGCGGCGCCGGGCGGCCGCGCCAGATGCGCGACCAGCACTTCGCGGCCGCGATCGGCGACGACCTCGATCTCTTCGCACTCGATCTCGGCCGCGAACTCACGCGGCATCCGGATTTCCGCCGCCGCCACCATGCAATGCTCGACTTCGACCAGCCGGCGGCTGCCCGTTTCATAAAATCCCAGCCGCCCACCGCGGCCGGTCTTGAACCTGATGCGCGCGCGGTAGCCGAACTCAGCCGGCGCCGGCTCGATCAAGCGTTGCAGGATCCAATTCCAGGCCGAGCGCACGATTGAGCGTCGCCGCGATAACCTCGGCTTTGAACCGCGCCTGGCCGGGGTAAGCGATTTGCTGCCAGTCGCATCCGCCACAGCGCGGCAGATACGGACACGGCGGCGTGCGGCGCGCGGCGCCCGCCTTGAGCACACGCTCGGCGCGCGCGACAAGATAGCCCGCGCGCTCCTGGGTGACCGTAACCTCGAGCAAATCGCCGGGCGCCGCGTTGGGCACCATCACGGCCTTGCCGTCGAGCCGTCCGACCCCGAACGGTCCGAATGTCATCGCGGTAATCTCGACCTGTGCCATCGATGCGCAGCACGCACGCGGGTGCGCCTTCGATCTTATCGGATAAGCGGGCACGGAAATTCGTGATGGGCAGCGCACTGGTATAGCCGCAGACGCGGGCCGCGACTTATAATTGCCGGTTAGGGTCGGTTCCGGCCCCTGCAATCTAAATTCTCCGGGTGACAGTGTTGGCCAGCGAAGCACAACTGCATACGACCGCCTCTGATATCGCGCGCGAGAACGCGCGCCGGCTGGAAATTTTCGCCGCCCGCCTGTTCAGCGAACTGCGCGCCAGACGTCGCGGCGCGGATATCCGCTGAGCAGCGCGCGCAGCTCAGCGCGGAAGCGCTGGAGTTTTTCTCGCTGCGCGCCGAGCCGATCAAAGTTCGCGTAGTACTCGCGCCGCAGAGCGATGGCGGCGGCGGTTTCGCCGAGACGGTGATGGAGGACTGCCCGTTCATCATCGACAGCATGCTCGAGTACTTCCATCACCTGGGCATCGAAGCCGGCTTGCTGCTGCATCCGGTGCTGCTCGCCGAACGCGACGCCGCCGGCCGGCTGGTCTCGCTCGAAGGCATCAGGGCCACCGAGCAGCCCGAATCTTTCGTCCATCTTGAACTGCGCCTGGACGGCGGCACGCACGACCCGCACCGTATCGCCGAGGGCCTTGAGGGCGTGCTCGAGCAGGTGCGATCGGCAACCGGCGATTTCGAAGCGATGACCGCGCGGGCGCTGGAGATTTGCGAGGAGACCGCGGCGCAGCGCGAGCTGGTCGAAGTGCGCGACTTGTTGCGATGGCTGGTCGGCGGCGGCTTTGTCTTTCTCGGCTACCGCCGCTATCGGGTCGGCGAAGACGGCGGCCACCGCACGCTCGAGGTCGACGATCGCCGACTCCGGGCTCGGCCTGCTGCGCGACTTCAGCCGCTCGCGTTACGCGCGGCCGGTCGATCTCAAGGCGCTTGAGCCCGACCATCAGAAAATGCTGTTCGAGGGCCCGGCGCTGATCATGGGCAAGACCCATACCATGTCGCAGGTTCATCGCCGCGGCCTGATGGACGACGTCACCATCCGGCGCACCGGCCCCGACGGACGCGTGGCGGCCTTCGACCGCTTCGTCGGCCTGTTCACCTCCAAGGCCTACTCCGAGGAGGCGCAGCACATCCCGGTGCTGCGCGCCAAGTTGCGCGACGTGCTCGAGGCCGAGCATGCCGCGCCCGGCTCGCACAACTACAAGGAGCTGGTGACGCGCGTTCAACAGCTTTCCCAAGGAGGAGCTGTTTCGCGCGCCGGTCGGCGAGCTGCGCGAGCAGCTCCATCTCATCCTCGATCTCAAGAACGAGGCCGCCGTCCGCGTGAGCGCGCACTACGATCCGGTGCGCAACAACGTCGTCGCGCTGGTGGTCCTGCCGCGCGAGACTTTCTCGGCCGAGGTGCGCAAGCAGATCCAGCAGGCGCTGGGCCGCATCCTCGGCGGCAAGCTGGTCTACTACTACCTCGCGATGGGAGAGGGCTACAGGGCGCGGATGCACTTCTGCTTTGACGCCGCGCCGCCCTCGGCCGCGCAGTTGCGCGCGATGGAGACCGAGGTCTCGCAGCTCGCGCGCACGTGGGAGGATCGGCTGCGCGAGGAACTGGTCGAGCGCTTCGGCGAACGGCGCGGCCAGGCGCTGGCGCAGCGATGGCTCGGCGCTTTCAGCCTGCATTACAAGGCCAGCACCGCGGCCGCGCGCGCGGCGAGCGACATCGAGCGAATCGAAACCCTGCTCGAAAGCGGCCAGAGCTTCAGCGTCGAGTTGGCGCGCCAGGGCGGCGGCGACGGCGCGGCGCGCGGCGGCCAGCGAGCTGCGGATGTTCGAGGTCGGCGAGTCGCTCCGGCTGAGCGACGTGATGCCGATGCTGTCGAACTTCGGCATCACCGTGATCTCGGAAGAGGCCGACGAGCTGCGTATCGACTCCGCCGGCGCCGCGGTGCGCGCCTTCGTCCAGTCGTTTCGCGTGCAGGATGCCCACGGCGTGGCGCTGGAGGGCACGAGCGGCGCGGCGATGGTGGCCGAGGCGCTGACCGCGGTGCGCAGCGGGCGGACCGAGGACGGCCCGCTCAACGCGCTGGTGCTGCAGGCGGGCCTCGGCTGGCGCGAGGTCGCGCTGCTGCGCGCCTACGTGGCGGCGGCCTTCCAGATGCGGCTTGCGCCGGCGCTCCCGGCGTTGCGCCGCGTGCTGCTGGTCAATCCGAAGCTGGCGCGGATGCTGGTCGGGATGTTCCGGCTGCGGATGGATCCGGCGGGAGCCGGGAGCGGCGACGCGCGCTACGCCGGATTGCGCGCGGCCTATCTGGAAGCGCTCGGCGCGGTCGACAACATCGCCGACGATCGCCTCGCGCGGGCGCTGTTGGGGATGGTCGAGGCGACGGTGCGGACCAACTATTTTCGCGAGCCGCCCGCGCCTTACATCACGCTCAAGTTCGAGAGCGCGAGCATCCCCAATCTGCCCGACACGCCGCCGCTCTATGAAATCCACGTCGACAGCCCGACGATGCAGGGATGCCATCTGCGCGCCGGACGTATCGCGCGCGGCGGCATCCGCTACAGCGATCGGCCCGAGGACTTCCGCACCGAAATTCTCGACCTGATGAAAACCCAGACGGTCAAGAACGCGATCATCGTGCCGACCGGAGCCAAGGGCGGCTTCATCGTCAAGCCGCGCCCGGGCCGCGCGACCACTCACGACGACGTGGTCGACGCCTACAAGACGCTCATCCAGCGCGATGCTCGAGCTGACCGACAACGTGGTCGGCGGCGAGACCGTGCATCCCAGCCGCGGGTCAAGGTGCTCGACCAGGACGGCCCCTACCTGGTGGTGGCGGCCGACAAGGGCACGGCGGCGTTTTCCGATCTGGCCAACGCAATCGCCGCCGAGCACGACTTCTGGCTGGGCGACGCTTTCGCCTCGGGCGGCCGCTACGGCTACGACCACAAGGCGCTCGGCATCACCGCGCGCGGCGCGTGGGAGTCGGTCCGCTGGCATCTGCGCGAGATGGGAATCGACCTCGCGCGCGGCGCGCCGATCACGATGGTGGGAATCGGCGACATGTCGGGCGACGTGTTCGGCAACGGACTGCTGCAATCGGACAACCTCAAGCTCATCGCCGCGTTCGACCATCGCCACATCTTCATCGATCCCGACCCCGACCCGAAAACGAGCTTCGCCGAGCGCAAGCGGCTGTTCGAGCTGCCCTCCTCGCAATGGTCGGACTACAACGCGGCGCTGATCAGCCCCGGCGGCGGCGTTTTTCGCCGCGGCGCCAAAAGCATCGCGCTCAGCCCGCAAGCCCGCCGCGCGCTCTCCTGCACGGCCGAGGTGCTCGACGGCGACAGCCTCATCCAGGCCATCCTGCGCGCGGACGTGACCTGCTCTACAACGGCGGCGTCGGCACCTACGTGCGCGCCAGCGACGAACGCGACGCCGAAGTCGGCGACCATGCCAACAACGCCTGCCGCATCGCGGCCAACGAGCTGCGCGCCAAGGCGGTGGCCGAGGGCGGCAACCTGGGCTTCACCCAGCGCGCGCGCATCGAGTACGCGATGGCCGGCGGACGGATCAATACCGACGCGATCGACAACTCGGCCGGCGTCGATACCTCGGACCACGAGGTCAATCTGAAGATCCTGCTCCAGCCGGCGCTGACAGGCGGGCGAATCGATTTCGATCGGCGCAACCGCGCGCTCGCGGCCGCCGCCGGCGAGGTCGCCGCGCTGGTGCTGCGCGACAACCGCGACCAGGTGGTGCTGCTGAGCCTCGAGCAGTTGCGCAGCCGCACCGAAGCCAAAGAGTTCCGCGACCACCTAAGCGCGATCGAGCAGCGCGGCGCGCTGCACCGCTACGAGGCCGCACTGCCCAGCCACGAGGAGCTGCGCGATCGCCGCGGCCGCTTCGCCGGCCTTACCCGCCCCGAACTCGCCGTGCTCAGCGCCTACACCAAGATCGATCTGTTCACGCAGCTCGAGACCTGCGCGCTGCCCAACGATTCCTACCTGACCGAGCGCTTCCTGGTCCCGTATTTCCCGGCTTCGATCGCGCGCGAGTTCGCCGCCGAAATTCCGCGACACGGGTTGCGGCGCGAGCTCATCGTCACGCGGCTGGTCAACGAACTGGTCGACCTGATGGGCGCGACCTTCGTCTTCCGCCTCACGCGCAGCCACGGCGCGCGCACCGAGGACGCGGTCCGTGCGTGGATCTTCGCCGAGGGCGTGCTCGACCTGGTCGATCAGGCCGAAGGGCTGCGCGCCGGCGCCGGCGACCAGGGGGCACAGGCGGAGCTGGCCGCGCTGCTCGCGCTGGAGGGCGCCGCGCGGCGGGCCTGCGGATGGGCGATCGCCGGACTGGAGGCGGACGTGTCGCTCGGCGATGCAATCGCGCGCTTCAAGCCCGGCTTCCAGAGCCTCTGCGCGGAATTCGAGACGATGCTCGCCGACGACGAGCGCGAGCGCTTCGAGCGCAGCTACCGCGAGTTGCGTACGACCGTCTACACCGAGCAGGTCGCCCACCAGCTCGCCCGCCTGGGCTTCGCCGATCATCTGCTCAACGTCTTGAGCCTGAGCTTCGCCCACGGCGCCGCGCCGGCCGACTGCGCGCGCGCCTACTTCGCGCTGAGCCGGATAATCGAATTCGCCACGCTCGAAAGAGCGCTCGAGGCGATCGGCACGGACGATCGATGGGAGCGGCGGGCCGCCGAGGACCTCGGCGGCGACCTGCGCAACGCGCGCCTGGCGCTTTGCCGCGCGGTGCTGGTCGACCGCGAGGTCGCGCCCGCGGATGCCGTGCGCGCCTTGCGCAGCGGGCGCGAGCGGCTGTTCGATACGATGGCGGAGGTGATGAACGATCTGCGCACGCTGCCCACGGTCGGATTGCCGGTGCTGGAGGTGGCGATTCGCGCGCTGACGCGCCTGGCCGCGCGCCGCCTCGGGCGCCGAGCCGGCTTAGGCGCTCACCGAGGGCAGCGGCGCGGTCGGCGGCAGCGGCGCCGCGCCCGTCAGCGCTGTCTGCTCGGCGGCGACCGCGCTCATGTCCTGGTACAGACGCAAGCCCGCGGCGAGCAGGAATGCGAGGGTCGCGTAGAGCACGGCCACCGCAAGCAGATCGACCAGGAAAATCGAGACCCACAGCGCGCCCGTTATCAGCCCCACCCATCCGGCCAGCAAGCTGACCGCGAAGAAGGTCCCGCCCGCCCACGAGTTGAAGCCCGACCAGAACGGCGAGAAAGACCACGATCCGCAGCGTGACGCGAAAGAAACTCCCGCGCATCAGGTCGCGGCTGTACAGCAGCGCCGACCAGCTCCGCCGTCCGTCGAAAATCAGCGCGTACTGCGAAAAATAGAGCCACACGTAGGCCAGAACGCCCGGCACCACCAGCAGCACCGCTCCCACCGCGATCGCCAGCACCTGGAGCACGCTCACCCATACGAAGGACCCCAGCAGACGCCGCCGCCTCGCGGTAGACCTCGATACCCTCGTCGATCGGACGCGCCATCCGCCGCCCCGCCTGCATCCGCCTAAGCGCGCACAGAACGACCAGGTTTACGCCGACCAGCGTGATGAAGCCGTCGAGCAGATGCAGGATGGTGGTCATCCATGAGGGAAACGACGGGCTTGGGTGCGGCTGCGCGTGACCGGCGCGTATGGCATCTGCACCGGCTGGACGAACGCGACGCTGGTCACGCCAGGCTCGAAAGTCTGCACCACGGAATATTGGATATTGAGCGCGTCGGGCAGCAGGCACAGCGCGGAGGCCAGCGCCAGCGGCGCCAGCACCACGGCGACGATGATCCAGTTGCCGCGCAGGTCGTTGACCGCGTTGGCGAGATAAATGAAGCTCGAACGGAGCCGCGCTTGCGCCATCGCGCCAATGAGGTTGCCATCCCGCGTGCGCCAAGACAAGTAACGGCAAAGTACCGCCGTTGAGTCAGGCCGGATATCGCCGCGCCGAACGGCGCGCCGCCGATCAGGAATGCGCGCTTGCAGCCGGCGGGCGCTCAAAATTCCGCGCGCCGGTGCTATACTGGCTATAGGTCACGGGCGATCGGCTCGCCCGCTATTCGACTTGATTTCAACTTGCGGATAATGGCCATGGCCCAGGACGATCGCGCCGCCCTTATCGCTCACGAAAACCTGATGATCCGCAGGCTGCGTTTTCTGGTCGATCTCACCTTCGCGACCCTCGCCCAGGATGATTCGATCACCCTCGACGAGGCCTGGGACCACGTCCGCGCACTCAAGGGCGCGGCGGTCGCGATGTTCCCTGGCAAAGAGATGACGTTCGACCTCGTCTATCTGCCGCGCTTCTCGCGCCTGCTCCAGGAGCGCTTCAACGCGAGCTGAAGCGCCACGGCTCTCACGATGAAGCGGTTGCGCGGCTTGATCGCACGGGCCGACGGCTCGACCCTGCCGGGCATCGTCAGCTTCGGCGAGACGATCGAATCGGTCGAGCCCGGCGGCGGCGCCGACGCGACCGACTACATCGTGCCCGGGTTTATCGACCTCCAGGTAAACGGCCGCGGCGCAACCGACGTGATGAACGCCTCGGCCGGCGCGCTGTGCGAGCTTTCCGCCGATCTTGCGCGCGAGGGTACGACGGCGTGGCTGGCGACCGCGATAACCTCGCCGCTCGCGCGAATCGAGGCGGTCGCAGCCAAAATCGCTGAAGCGATCGCCGAGGCGGCCGGCGCCGGCGGCGCAATCCTGGGCATGCATCTCGAGGGGCCGTTCATCTCGGCGGCGCGGCTCGGCGCCCATCCGGCGCTCAATCTCGAGCCTCGCGGCGAGGCGCTCGAGCGCGTCGCGGCGCTGCCCGCGTTGCGGATGATAACGCTCGCGCCCGAACTCGACGGCGCGCTCGAGGCGGTGGCCCGGCTCAGCGCGCGCGGGATTGCGGTGTCGCTCGGCCATACCGACGCGTCGCTGGAGCAGGCGCAGGCGGCCGTCGCCGCGGGCGCGCGGATGTTCACGCATACGTTCAACGCGATGGCGCCGCTTGACCATCGCCATCCCGGCGCGGCGGCGGCCGCGATGCTACCCTCGCGCGCGTGGGCCGCGGTGATTGCCGACGGCGTCCACGTGCATCCCGCGATGCTGCGCCTGCTCTATCTGGCGCGCGGCGCGGGTGGAATCTGTCTTACGACCGACCGCGTCGCGACCGGCGCCGCAGGCGGCGCATCTCCGTTGGCGTCCGCGGCCATCGCAGGCGGCGCGGCGCGGATGCCCGACGGCCGGCTGGCGGGCAGCGTCATCTCGATGCTCGACGCGGTACGCATCATGGTCGAGCAGGCCGGCGCGAGCGTCGGCGAGGCGGCGCTGATGGCGGCTCGACCAATCCCGCTCGCGTGCTGGGTCTCGCCGAGCGCGGCAGAATCGAGGCCGGTGCGATTGCCGATATGCTCGTGCTCGGCCCCGGGCTAGAGTTGAAGGCGGTGTTCATCGGCGGACGCGAGCTTGCCTGACCGCGTTGCGGCACCGCCGCACAGATCAATTTCGCAGGCAGGAACCGAGACCAGGATTCGAGAACAAGACTATCGATGCCACTTAACAAGGAATTCATCGGCCGCGAGTATCCGCCGCTCAGCGCGACGGTCACGCTCGAAGCGCTCCAGAACTATGCGCGCGCCTACAACGACGGCAACCCGCGCTACTTCGACGCGTCGGCGCCGGGCGGAATCGTCGCGCCGCCGATGTTCGGCGTGGCGGTCACGTGGATGTCGGTGGTCGGCGCGGTTGGCGATCCCGAGTTGGGCGCGGACCTTTTGCGCCTGCTGCACGCCGAGCAGGACATGGAATTTCTGGCTCCGCTTCGTCCCGGCGACGAGATAACCACCGTCGCCGAGAGTCGCCTCGATCGAGGCGCGGCCGGGCGGCGAGGCGATGGCGCTCGAGCTTAACTCGCGCAACCGCGCGGGCGCTCCGGTGCTGCGCACGGTCTTCGGGATTTTCATCCGCGCGGCGCGCCGCGATCGCAGCGCCGCCGGACGCGCCGAGCGGCCGGTGTCCCCGTCCGGCGATCCGATGCTCACCGTCGAGCAGACCATCGATCGCGACCAGACCTTCCGCTATGCCGAGGCCTCGGGCGACCGCAATCCGATTCACGTCGACGAAAACGTGGCCAAGATGGCGGGGCTGCCGGGCATCGTCGTGCACGGGCTCTGCACGATGGCGTTCACCTCCAAGGTCATGATCGACGGGCTATGCGGCGGCGATCCCGCGCGCCTCAAGCGATTGCGCGTGCAGTTCAGCCGCCCGGTTTTTCCCGGACAATCGATCACGACCAAGGTCTGGGCGATCACGACCAAAGTGTGGGCCGACGGCGAGCGCGCGGGCCGCCGCGCATACGCGTTTGAAACCTACAATCCCGAAGGGATGGCGGTGATCCGGGGCGGAATCGCCGAAGTCGCGCCCTAGCGCGCGCCGCTCCCGATGCGCGAGCGGCTGAGCGTCGGTCTTTCGCTATCGCTGAGCGGCGCGTACGCCGCGATGGGCCGCCAGGCCGAAGCCGCGATCAAACTATTCGTCGACGATCTCAACGCGGCCGGCGGCGTGCGCGTCGGCGGCCGCGCCCGCGAACTCGTGCTTCAGTTGCCACGACGATCGGAGCGACACGCGGCGCTGCGCGGAAATCTATTCCGCGCTCTGCGGCCCCGAACGCGTCGATCTGCTCCTCGGCCCTTACTCGAGCCGGCTTGCGCGCGCCGCCGCGCCGATCGCCGAAGCGGCCGGGATGGTGATGCTCAATCACGGCGGCGCCGACGACGGCCTGTACGCCAAGGGGATGCGGATGCTGGTCGGCGTACTGAGCCCGGCAAGCGACTATCTCGTCGCCTTCGCGCAACTGCTGGTCGAACTCAAGTTCTGGCGCAAGCGCCTGGCGATCGTCACCGCCGCCACACCTTTCCCAAGCGACGTTGGCCGCGGGCTCGAGCAGGCCTGTCATGAGCGGCGGGCGCGCCGGCGCGGCGTGCGCGTGCGGCTCAAGTACCGTGGCGATTTCACTCGCGCCGAGGCGCTCGCGCGCCTGCTGCCTGCGCTGAAGCGCAACCGCATCAACGCCCTCGCCGCCGCCGGCAGCTTCGCCCAGGACGTCGCCCTGATGCGCGCGGTGGTCGCGTCCAATCTCAACATCCCGGTGCTCGGCTGCGTCGCCGCCGGGGTCCATCGGCTTCGCCGAGGAACTGGGCGAGGACGCCGAGGGCATCGTGGGTCCCAGCCAATGGGAAGCGGACGCGCAGATCGCTCCGGAACTCGGACCGCCGCCGGGCGAGTTCGCGCGCCGGATGCGCGCGGCGGGCTATCGCGACTGCGACTATCCCGCGGCGCAGGTTTACGCCGCCGGGCTGATCGGATGCGCCGCGATACGCGAGTGCGATTCTCTTGACCAGCGCCGCCTGCGCGACGCGATCGGTGAGATGCGCACCAGCACGCTCTACGGCGATTTTGCGATCGATCGCGTAAGCGGCCGCCAGATCGCACACAAGATGCTGCTGGTGCAGTGGCACATGGGCCGCAAAGCGATCATCCAACCGCAATCGCACGCCGAAATCGGCGCGATCGAGTTTCCCTCCGGATGGCGTCTGATCGTCGCCTCGATGCGCGGGCTCAAATTAACCCTCGGCGGCGGCGCGCGCGACGATGATGAATCGCGCCAGGACGCGCAAATTGAGCAAGACAAGGATGACAAGGACGGCGAAGCGGACGACTAGTGCGAATGTCTCATTAGCAAGTCGCATACTAACACTTGCCATCCTGAGAGTTTGTGATTTTTTCGGCCGTTAGCGGCTGAGGTCATCCTGAGCGAGCGCTGCGCGAGTCGAAGGATCCCGACGGCGTCAGCGCGACGCTGGTGCGAATTGACGAACGCAAGCGCCCACCCACGCTCCGCTGACTGTTTTCTTCCGCATCAAACCCTCAAATCATTCGCGAGTCCTCCGGCGGAGCGACGCCCGCCTTCGCCGCCGACTCCAGCGCCGCGGCGCGGAAAATCCCGTGCGCCATGGTCGAGGTCGACTCGCCGGCGCGCGCCGCGTAGATGCGCATCCGGGCCTCGTGCGCCGCACGATTGTCGGGCGCCGCGGCGACAGCCCAATCGATTAGATGCGCCGCGAGCGCGAGGTCGCCGGCCGACAGTTTCTGCAGCGCACGGCCGAGCAACACGTCGGCGCCGCCCGCCATCGCGGCTATTTCGGTGGCTTGCGCGTGATGCGGCGCGGGCTTCAGATGCGACGCGATGCCGTCGAACCATCCGCCCTCCAGCCGCCACACGTTGCGCACGATGAAATCCGGCTCGTCGTAGACCGGCTGCAGGTACGGCTTTTCGGCGAGCGCGGCGGGCGGCTTCACGCTTTGTACGATGTCGTCGAGCGACGCGCCGTCGTTCATCATCTTCACAGTCTGGTCGTAGAGGCTTTGCAGGTATTCGGCCGTGTCGTTGAGGACCTGGCGCACGCGGATCGATCCGAACACGGGAATCCCGTGGCCGGGCAGCAGCACCTCCGCCCCCGTTTTGGCCATCGCGCGCAGCGCCTCGGCCCATTCGCGCGCGTAGCGCTGCGCCTTCTGCGGATTGCCCGCGTTGGGCGCGGCCCAGATCACGAAGTCGCCGGTCAGCAGCACCTTGCGGCTTGGAATGAAGACCCAGCAGTGGTCGTCGGTCTCGCCGCGCGCGTGATGGCACTCGAAGCGCCAGGTTCCGGCGACCACGTTGAACTGATGATCGAAGTAGGTATCGGGATAGACGTATTCCTCGGGCCATGGGGTCGGCACGCCGAACTGCCGCGAGTTGATGATGCTGTTGTAGCCCGCGGTCCGCTTGTACCGATCGAAACGCGCGGCGACCGCGCGATGGCCGACGACGCGCGGGCGCGCGCGGCGATTTTGTTGCGCCTCGGCGGCGAACGCCATCATCCCTCCCGCATGGTCGACGTGGCCGTGGGTGTAAATCGCGGTGTTGATCCGCTCCGGCGACCATCGGCGCACCATCGCAACCGTCTCGGCCTGGTTGTGATGCCCGCCGGTGTCGACCAGCACCAGGCCATCCTCGGTCTTGATCGCGGTGAAATTCGCGAACCATCGCCAGAACATCACGCCCGCCGAGACTTCCTCCGACTCGCCGGTCGGGGTCAACGGATGGCGCTCACGGACCGAAAGCTCGCCGCTCAAAAGTTTTTCCGACTCTTCCTTGAATCCCATCTACATGTGCTCCGCGCGGATTATCGGCGCACTACGCTGCGGGCCGCAACCGCTCCCACGAAAAGCGGTGAGTTGCAGCAGGCGCGGATAAAAAGTAAGATTTTTCTGGGTTTTTGCTCTGCCGCTTGACGGCATCGCGGACGGACGATCTTGTTCACAGGCATCATCGAAGACCTCGGCACGGTCGAGGGAATCAAGCACACCGACAAGGGCGCGTTGATGAGCTTCGGCACCGCGCTGCCGCTCTCGCGAATTTCGATCGGCGATTCGATCGCGGTCAACGGCGCGTGTCTAACCGTGGTCCGGAAGCGGCGCGGCGCTATAGCGATGGACGTCTCAGCCGAGACGCTGCGGCGCACGACGCTGGGAACGCTGGCCGCGGGCGATCGGGTCAACCTCGAGCGTTGCCTCACGCTGGACAAATTGCTTGGCGGACACCTGGTTTCGGGCCACGTCGACGGCGTCGGCAAAATAGTCGCGATCACGCCCGAGGGCGACTCGAAGCTGTACACGTTTGAAGTTCCGCCGGCGCAGGTGCGTTACCTGGTCGAGAAGGGCTCGGTCGCGATCGACGGCATCAGCCTGACCGTGTTTGCGATTACCGGGCGGCGCTTCAGCGTCGCGCTGATCCCGCACACGCTCAAGCTCACCACGCTGGGGCGCAAGGGTCCGGGCGCCCCGGTCAACGTCGAGAGCGACATGCTGGTCAAGTACGTCGAGCGAATTCTCGCGGGACGGAGCAACGGGGCCGCGCACAAGGCCTCACGCCGGCCCGCGCAGCCCGCGCTGGTCGAGATCGCTGTCGCGAAAAAGACCGCCGGCGCGCCGCTCCGCGCCCGTGGCCGGGGAGTAGCGTCATGAGCCTGATGCAGATACCGCGCAAGATCGAGTACGCGCTGAGGGCCATGATCCATCTCGCCGACCATCCCGAAGGCGTGGCGCGCGGCACCGAGATCGCGCGCGACGAGCAGATTCCCAAGTACTACCTGGAGAAGGTGATCCGCGACTTGATGCATCGCGGACTGGTGCGCGCGCGGCGCGGGCCCGGTGGCGGCTATCAGCTCGCGCGGCCCGCCGACGGCATCACTTTCAAGGACGTTATCGAGGCGGTCGAAGGGCCAATCACGCTCAACGTATGCGTCGACGGCTCCAGTTCGTGCGCCTTGCAGCCGACCTGCCGGATGTTCCGCGTGTGGGAGGAGGGACAGCGCGTGCTGCTCGAGATTTTCTCGCAAACCACGCTCAAAGAGATCGCCGCCTCGCGTCCCGCGCCCATGCGTCTGGCAAGGGTCCCGTTCGCCGCGGCCGCCGCTGCCGCTGCTGTGAAGGAAGCCGCGGCCGTCAAGGCCTGAGCACTAACGGCCGCCGCCCTTCGCCTATTCCGCTGCCATCGCCGACAACGTCGCCGCCCTCACTGACAACATCATCGCCGACAGTATCGACGACCCTACCGACGACATTACCGAATTGACCGCCGGCAAAGAATCGATGAACGAGCCTCCGGATGAGTCGGCCGCGGGTGGCGCCGCGTTGTTCGACGAGAAGTCCTTCTACCTCGAAGAGTTCTACGGCAAGAGCTTGCTGTTTGCGCTGATTCCGCCGAGCGGCGAGCGCCTGGGCGAACTCGACTCGCTGGTGCGCACGCTGCGTGAGCTGCACCGCCATCAGGCACGATGCATCGTGATCGTCTCGACCGAGGCGCTCGCGCGGATCATGCGCCGGCTGGGGCGGCTCGCGCCCAGGGCCGAGCCTCCGGTCTTCAATCCCGGCGCGGGGCTGCGCTCGCGCCCCTACCCGCCCGACTCGGCGGTGGCGCAAATCTGGCGCGCGCTGAGCGCGGGATCGATCGTGGTGGCGGCGGCGGATACCAAGAAGCCGGCCGACTTCACCGTCTTCGCCGCAGGAGCTGGCGAGCCGGCTGCGCGTCTTCAAGCTCATCCTGCTCGACCGCCAGGGCGGCCTGACCGGCAGCGGCGGTGAGCGGATGTCGTTCATGGAGTTGAGCCGGATCGGCACTGCGGTGCGCAAGCAACGGACCGCGCGCCGGCGCGCGGAGTTGCGCGCGGTCGCCCGCGCGCTTCGCGACGGCGTCGGATCGGTAAACCTGGTCGCGCCGCGCGAGCGTCTACGACGAGCTGTTCAGCTTCATCGGCACCGGCACCCTCTTCACCGAGCGCCAGTACGGCTTCGTGCGGCCGATTTCGATCGACGACTTCGAGGAAGTCGAAGCATTGATCTTGCGCGGCCAGCGCGAGGGCCATCTGCTGGCGCGCTCGCGCGAGGAAATCGCGCAACTGCTGCCGTCATGCTTCGGCTACCGCGTCGGCGACGAGCATCTGGCCGGGGTCTGCTCGCTGCTCACCGAGCGGTACCATCGCGAGCGCGCCGGCGAAATAACCGCGCTCTACACGCTGACGCGCTTTGCCGGCGAGGGCGTCGCGGTCGAGCTGGTCAAACAAATCCTGAACGAGGCGCGCGAGCGCCCGTTGCGCTACGTCTTCGCCTGCACCGCCGAGGAGCGGGCGGCGAAGTTTTTCGCCCGCCTCGGATTCCGCCGTGTCGGTCCGCGCGACATCCCGCCGGCCAAATGGCGCGGCTACGATCGGGCGCGGATGTCGCGGCTTGAAATTTTCCGCTACGACCTCGACTGAATCGCGAGCCGCAGCCATGAATCCTCCTCCTCTCACTAGCGGTGCGACCATCCCCGCGCCGCCGCCGCACCGGACGATGCTCACGCGATGGCATCTGGCCGCCGCCGCGGTGGTGCTCGTCACCGCCGCGCTGATGCTCCATCGTCTCGGCGCGGCCGAGGTATGCGGCGCCAACGAGGCTATCGAGGGCGTCTTCGTCCAGCAGATGGTCGAGCACGGAGTGCTGCTCTTCCCGCTGGAGAACGGCAGCGCGCCGATGTACAAGCCGCCGCTGTTCCATTGGACCGCGGCGGCGCTCGACCGGATCGGCCGCGTCAGCAAGGTGACCGCCTTCAATCTGCGCCTGCCGTCGGCGCTTTACGCGAATTGCGGCAGTGGCGCTCACGATCGCGTTCGCATGGGCGCCGCTCGGCGAGGGCGGCGCGATCCTCGCGGGGCTGATCTTAGCCGGCTCGTACCAGTACGTGAGCGAGGGGCGGGTCGGGCGAGTCGACATGACGCTGTGCTTTTTCGAGACGCTCGCGCTGATGAGCTGTCTGTGGATGCTGGCTGGAATACCGCCTGCGTCCGCCGCTCCTGCTGCTCCTGCTGCTTCCACTGAAAAACCGGCGGCTGGCGACGTGGCATTGCGCTATCTGTTCGCGCTCGCGCTCGGCCTCGGCGTGCTGGCCAAAGGGCCGGTGGCGATAATCCTGCCGCTCGGCGCGATCGTCGTGTTCCTGCTCCGCGAGCGGCGCCTTGGCGAACTGCGGGGCCTGTTCACACCCGGCAGCTTGTTCGTCGCGATCGTGGTGAGTCTCGGATGGTACGTCGCGTGCGCGATGGGGCGGCGCTATGGATTCCTCGGACGCCAGCTCGAAAGCGAAAACTTCGGCCGCTTCTTCGGCGCGCTGGGTTTCATGGCGCCGTGGTACTACCTCAAGCCCATCCTGTTGAACTCGGTACCGCTGAGCCTGCTCGTCCCGTTCGCCGCCGCCGCAGCGCTCCGCCGGCCGGCCGCCGCGGCGCGAGGAGCTTCAAGCGTCGAGGCGCGCCAGCAACGCGCGCGCTTTGACGCCCGGATGTTCGCGACCTTCTGGCTGCTGAGCGTGATCTTTTTCACCGTCGCCGCCTACAAGCGGCGCGCCTACCTGCTTCCACTGTGGCCTTCTTCTGCGTTCCTGCTGGCTTGGGGAGTGGACGAGCTGGCCCGGCGAAGCCGACGGGGCCATCTCGCGCGCGGTGCGTTGGTCGCGCTGTGCGCTGGGCTGATGGTATTTAATTTTGTCTATCTGCCGCGCCGCGAAGTCGCCGGATGCGGGGGCGGGTCATTTCAGGCCGCCGCGGCGCAGATCAACCGCACGGTCGGAAGCGACGAGCCGCTCTATCTCTATGGCTTTGGCGACAATCCGGCGCCGCTGCTCTTTTACCTCGACCGCGATGCTCCCGAAGTCGAGGGAAAACTGGGCGACGCGCCGCCGGGATACGTGATCGTGCCGCAGAGCGTGTGGGATGATCACGAGAGCGAGGCGCTCGACCTTAAGCCGGTGCTGAACGTCGAGGCCGGCGGCGACAAACTGTTGCTGCTGCGGCGCGGCGGCGCGATCGGAATGACGGCGCCGCCTCCGTCATCCTGAGCAAGGCGAGTCTGCGAGCGAAGTCGAAGGATCTCGCGCGGTCCCGTTCAGGATGACGGAGAATCGCTTCCTTTGAGATAAGATCGATCACTTTCTGTATGGAGGGCGCCACCTCGTGGACAAGATGCATTTCACCCGGATGGACCAGGGCAGCGACGAGGATTTCCAAATCCTCAAGCGGGTCCATGAGCAAAACCTCGTCGCCCTGCCGGACCGCCTGATCGCGATGGTTAATGATCTCTCGGCTGACGCGGCCTATAACCTCAACCGCCGCGGTCACAGCCTGCAGGCCGCCACGCGCGCGATGCGTGACGGCGCCGATGAAGAGTTGATCGTCGTTGCCTTGTTCCATGACGTCGGCGAATTGCTCGGCCCGATGAATCATGGCGAGATCGCGGCTTCAATCCTCCGTCCCTTCATCTCCAGCGACCACTACAATCTGCTCAAGTATCACGGCCTCTTTCAGACCTACTTTTACGCCAGGCATCTGGGACTCGATCCCAATGCGCGCGACCAGTTCAAGCACGAGTCGTGGTATCAGCTCACCGTGGATTTTTGCGCGAAATACGACGAGGTTTCTTTCGATCCGACCTATCCCAACGAGCCGATGAGCACGTTCGTCCCGATGGTGCATCGGGTGCTCAACAAACCATGGCTTCCGCCGGGAAAAGCGGACTGACTATCGGACCGAGTATTGTCCGTCTTCTCGAACGACTCCCTAACCCGGCGGCCCGGATTCTACTCGCTCGAGCATCTCCGAAAACGACCCCCGCTGATCATCGAGCCATTCCAGCCACCAGGTGGCGCCGGCGTCCCGATATGACGACGCGATCGCTTTTGCGCGCGTGCGATCGCTCGTTGGAGTGGCGCCGCTCGCGACGACCTCGAGCGGCCCGCCGCCGCTCGTGCGATGAGCAACGATATAGTTGGCGACCCCGGCCAGTTCTGTCGGCGTCAGCCAGAACGTCGACCAGGTGAAAGCGGCCGCGGAAAGTCCGTCAGGAGGATTCTTCAACGCAAATACGCCGTCCCATCTCGCAGCCCTGCGCAGTGGCGCTCTGTTCGGCAGCATCCCGGCCACCCAAATCGGGATGCGCGGCCGTTGCACGGGCCGCGGCAAAAACGACACGCCGTCGACGGTGTAGTGTTTGCCTCGATGGATCACAGGCTCGCCGCTCCACAGCCCGTCGAGGATACTTAGTCCCTCGTCGAGTTTTTCCGCGCGCACGTGATCGTCGGGATCCTCACCGAAGCATTGAAACTCCGGCTCTGCCGGCGAGCCGAGGCCGACTCCGAGAATGAGCCGGCCATTGGAAAGATGGTCAAGCGCCGCTGCCTCGCGCGCGAGCTTCCATGGCCTACGTCGAGCGACCGGCGTGATCATCGGTCCCAGGAAAATGCGCCTGGTCGAGGCCGCGATCGCTGCGAGCGCGACCCATGCGTCGGTCAACGGAATAGGCGCCGTCCGGTTGAGCAGCAGATGATCCCAAAGGAAAAATCCGTCCCATCCGGCCGTCTCCGCCGCGCGGGCGAGTTTCAGCAAATTGTGCGGATCGGAGAAATCACCAAAATTAGGTGCGTAGATACCAAACCGCATAACTGCGCTCCCCCCTTTCGCGAGATTATCCAGTCACGCGAAGAAAGCGAGGGTGGCAGAATGGCCGGTCTAAGAAAAGTGACGCCGGCCGTTAGTGCACCCGAATAGAAAAACGGACCTCAAAACACCGGCGCTAGAATACCGGAATGATGTCGGCGGCCGTGATGTTGCCGACGTCGACGCCTTCGATATCGAGCTCCGGGATCGCCGGGAACTTGATCCCCCAGTCGCCCACCACCTTGCGGACCTTGGCGATCGCCATCCGCCAGTTCTCCGCCTGGTCGTCGTAGCTCAGCACGCCAAGCCCGGCCTGCCGCGCGTACTGCATCAGCGCGCGATGGTTGGGCAGAAAGTAATCCGGCAGCTCCCAGAACATGTTGGGCGGCTCCCACAGGATCATCGAGAGGAACACGAAGCCCGCGCGCAACTGCTTGGTGATGAGGTTTTTGTAGTCCTCGGTCAGCCCCGGCCAATCGTCCTCGAGCATCTTGAGACAGATCGCCAGGTGGCGGCTCTCGTCCTGGCCGACCCTGGTGAAGACTTCCTTGAAGACCGGCAGCGTGGTGCGCCGCGACATCCCGTAAAACAGCGTCGAGGCCGCGACCTCGCCCAGCAGGAACGAAGTGAACAGCACCGAGAGCGGATACTTGTCGATCGAGGCCGAATAGCCCCGCCAGTAACGCGAACCGTTAAACGATAGCCACTGGATATTGTTGAGCGCCGCGCGCTCGACCTCGGTGCGCGCCTCGAAGCGCAGCGGACCGCCCGGCACCAGCCGCTGAATCGCGCGCTGGCAGCACTCCTCGTGATTCATCTCGTCGTGCGTGACGCTGAAGAAGCATTTGCGGATCGGGTCTTCGGTGTGGAGCTCGTAGGAATGGATCATCGCCTTGGCGAAGACCGCCGGCCCCGAACCGTCGAAGACCGAGAGCACCGCGTACCAGTACATGATGCCCATGCGCTCTTCGGCCGTGAATTGCGCCGGGTCGAGCTGGTCCCACGGCAGGTCCGAGGGGTTCCACGCCGAGCGCTTGGCCTTCTCGTACAGCGCCGCCAGCGGTTCGGTCTTGACCGGCCACTCCAGGGGAAAGATGTTGGGCTGCTCGATCTCGGGCGCCGGCTGCAAGCCGTCCTTCGGGATCATCAATGGAGGAATGACAAGATTGGGAGGAACGGCAAGCTTCGATGGAACGACAAGCTTCGATTTGCTCGAGCCGTTGCCCGACTGTGCGCCCGCTACTTTAGCCATGCCTGCGGACCTCCTGGAGAGAAATCGACCGAACGGTCGATTTAAGAATCGCGCAAGTTCCAGCGTGTGTCAAGATCGACGCCTTTAGCCCGATATGGCGCTGGTAGCGGCGGCGGTGGCACCGGGTCGGTCGTGAAGCCGCTCCCATTCGCGGGCTAACAAATTGCTAGGAGAGAGCGACGCAAGCATCGCGAGCGACGAGAGAGGTTTGTCTGAATTCCACTGCGGCACAGGCACTCCGAGCGGCGCGCGAAAGTCGATCGCGGAACCTCTCCCTAACCCTCGCCTCGGACCGGGTCAAGGAGGGTATCGATTAACACAAAAATCGCTTCGCGTAGATCCTTCACTACGGCAACCTTCGTTCAGGATGACAAAAAAAGCCTTCAGGATGACTCTCTTCCTGTCATCCTGAGCGTCAGCGAAGGATCTACGCGAAGCGATGGATCTTCTTGGCTGCATTTATCGACATCCTCTCAAGGAGAGGGAGCTATTCGGACAAGGAGAAAAATCAAAGCCGTCGCGACAGTTACGCAAAGCTCTCCCGCCGGTGTTCCACGTTCTACTGCGAAACGTCAGGCGGGCCGGAATGCGCCGCGTGTTCTGGCGTTCTTCTTGGGCGGGGGCGTTGTGGAGCGCGCGCGGCGTGCGGGATTGCTTTCCATGGCTGCTCGCAAGATGCGGTTGATGCGCGTCTGGTAACCCCTGCCGTTAGCCTTGAGCCAATTGAGCACGTCCGCGTCAAGGCGGATGGTGAGTTGCTGTTTCGTCGGGGGCCATGCAACCGTGGCCTTTTTGAAAAACTCATCCCCGAGGGCCGGAATGTCCGAATAGTCGATATCGGAATCCTTCATCCGGTTAATCCGTGCCAAGTCGCTTTTGATAGATTTTTTGCTCACGTCGGTTCGCCTTCCTCATGGAGATAATACGCGTTGCCTCGCCGCGCGGGGCATGGGCTATCGTTACCAGCCGTCTGGCAAGCAAGCCCAAAGTGATCAACCGTTCCTCTCCATAATCGAAGCGGTCATCTAAGAAGGTGACGCAAGGACCGGCAAACACCAATTCAGCGTCCGCGAAATCCAGGCCGTGCTTGGCAAAGTTGCTGCGGTTCTTCGCATCGTCTCATTCACATTGCATCCGCGAGTGTAGTGTCTTTTGTAGTTACATGCAGGCCAAATGATGAGCCGAAACTTACCCTTTTGAAACGCGCTCCTGTTGCTCGCTGGCAAAAACGGCCTTTCGGCAAGGGCTGGCTTGACGGTAGGCTGCTCGTAGGGAAGCCCGCAGCTTCGCTGCGGGCCGATGCGGTAGGCGCGCTTTCGCGCTTCGCTGATTTCGCGCAGGCGCTTCGATGGGGTGCCCTAGTTTTGTGCTTCGCGGGTGATGCCCTCGAAGACCAGCCGCGACACCGCCTCCGCGATCTGCTCGGGCTTGAGCCTGCCTTCGTGCCGATACCACTGCGTGATCGAGTTTCCCATCCCGAAGATCAAGCCGGGTCAGCAGGCCGGCGTCGACGCCCGAATCGATCTGCTCCGGCTGCGGCTGCCTGCTCTGACCAGGGCCGCACCTCGCGATCGAAGCGCCGCCGCCGCGCCATCGCCTGGCGCTCGGTCGGCGTGTTGCCCTTGACCCGTTGGAGCAACTCGACCTCCTGCACGAACTCCAAGCGTAATGATCACGCTGCGGTACACGATATGCCGCAGGCGCTCCAGCGGCGTCCCGTTCCGCGCCCCCGGTTCCTCGAGCACGCCGAGCAGCCATTTGAAGCCGCGCTCGAGCGCGCGCGCCAGCAATTCCTCCTTGCCCGAGACGTGATAGTAGAGGCTGGACTTGGTAATCCCGGTTTCGCGCGCGACGTCTTCCATCGAGGCCGCTTCGTAGCCGTGGCGATTGAAGACGCGCACGGCGGCGTCGGTGACGGTTTCGATATCGTAGGGTGCGCGATGCTTCTTGGAGGGCCGGCCGATTTTCCGCGAGCCGCCGGGCGGCTGATGAGGACCGGCCGTTTTCGATCCCGCGGAGGGTCGCGCCGGTTTTTTCACCATCGCGTTGTCATACGGTCGTCATCGCGCGGCGCCATCATCTGATTGGACCCGATGGTCTGTTTGGATTCGATCGATCTGATTGGAGCTGAAATCGGGGCCGCTCCATCACCATCGCGGCGGCAAAACCCACCCGATCAGGAGCGCTGGCGGTATAGGCGCGCGCGGCTGCGCCGAGCGCCGTCGCCAGTGCGGTCAGGTCGTCGAGCCCGTAGAACTCGATCTCGATTCGGCCGGGTTTGCGGCCGCGCGCGTGCACGACTCGGACCTTGCGTTTGAGTCCGCGTTGCATCCCCTCGGCAAGCGCCGCCAGATTGGGATCGATCGCCGCCGCGCCACGCAACGATCCGCCGCGCGCGCGCCGCGCCGCTCCCGCCAACTCCTCCGCGCCGCGCGCAGAAATCCGGCCCTCGACGATACGCCGCGCGGCCACCGTCTGCGCCTCGGCCGAGGCGATCGCGAGCAGCGGGCGCGCCTGGCCGGCGCTCAGCTCGCCGCGCTCGATCATCTCGAGCACCGCGGGCGGCAGGTCGAGCAGCCGCATCGCGTTGCTCACGTACGGGCGGCTCTTGCCGATACGCGCGGCGACCTGCTCGTGGCTCATGGCGAAGCTGCGGACCAGCCGTTCGAAGCCGCGCGCCTCGTCGACGGAATTCAAGTCCTCGCGCATCAGGTTTTCGACCAGCGACATCTCGAGCGCCGCATGGTCGTCGAGCTCGCGCACCACCACCGGCACCACGCTCAGGCCCGCCGCGCGCGCCGCGCGCCAGCGCCGCTCACCGGCTACCAGCTCGTAGCGGGCGGCGCCGCCGTCGGCCGCCGGCGCCGGCCGGACCACCAGCGGTTCGATAATTCCCTGGCTGCGGATCGCTTGCGCCAGCTCCTGGAGCCGCTCGGAATCGAAATGGCGGCGCGGCTGGAGCGGACTCGGCATGATCTGGTCAAGCTCGACGCTCGCGAGCCCGCCACCATCCGATGGCCGGCCGGGCCGGCGACGAATCAGCCGCCTCCGCGCCGTCGGTGCTCTCGATAAGTGCGTCGAGTCCGCGTCCCAATCCCCTGCGTATCATCCGCTCCTCCTTGCGCGCTCCGCGGAGCGCGCGAAGATGCTCCGCAGATTCCATATCCCGCGCCGCGGTGCTCCGCCATTGGCAAGTTCGCCCGACGCATCATCACTTGCGCCTTCACCCGCGTGCCGCGCGATCGCCTGCGGCGCGCCGACGCGCTCCAGCAATTCGCGCGCGAGCAGGCGGTAGGCCTCGGCGCCGACCGATTTCGGATCGTGCTCGATAACCGCGAGGCCGTGGCTGGGGCTTTCGGAAATCCGCACGTTGCGCGGGATCACGGTCTGGAAGACGTGCTCCGGAAAATGCTTGTTGACCTCGAGCGAGATCTCGTGGCTCAGCCGATTGCGGGAATCGAACATCGTGAGCACCACGCCCATCAGCTCAAGCTCGGGATTGAGCACGGCCTTGACCCGGCGAATAGTGGCGAGCAGCGAACTCAAACCCTCCAGGGCGTAGTACTCGCATTGCATCGGCACCAGGACCGAGTCGGCGGCGACCAGAGCGTTGAGCGTGAGCAAGCCGAGCGACGGTGGCGTATCAATTAAAACAAAGTTATATTGCGTAGATTCGCCTTGCATTTCGGCCTTTAATCGGCGCTCACGTCCCTCCATTGTCGCGAGTTCGATTTCCGCGCCGACCAAGTCCGTACTCGAAGGCGCGAGATAAAGCGATGGGCGTGACTCGCGGATGACCTGAGCCAGCGGCGTGCGGGTAACAAGCGAATCGTAGATGGTGCCGGATTTAATTGGCTCCGGCGTTAGCCCCGAGGTGGCGTTGCCTTGCGGATCGAGATCGATGAGGAGTACGCGCTGTCCCGATTGAGCGAGCGCGAGCGCTAGATTCACGGCGGTGGTCGTCTTGCCGACACCACCTTTCTGATTGGCGATCGCTACGATACGCCCCACAGCCAGCCCATCCACCCTTTAGACTTCAGGCCTTGAAACTTCGGCCCTTGAGACCTCGGCGCCGACTGCACCGTTCTCAATCCGATGATTGCACCGTGACGATCCTAATGCAAAGCCCTGATGTGAAGTCAGACCGGGGCGACCGGTTATATCGGCGATTTAGCGACGTTTCAGAGATCCGCTGAGGCGGCGCGAGGTTTGCGCCAGAGCACGGCCGCGCGAGTCGCGACGCGTTCACCATGCGGCAGCCGATACGTCCACATGGCGCTCCCGGAGGCACTCTCGGTGAGGACTTGACCCGAACTCGCATCCGACACCTGGTCAGCGCTCGCGTACAACAAAAGGACGCCGTCCGGGCGAAGCGCGGCCGCTCGCGATTTCGTAGAGCTCTGCCGAAGTGCCGAAGGCGCGCGCCGTCACCAGGTGGTAAAGCCCGTGGACGATGCTCTGTGCGCTCACCCGCCGTTGCTCGATTGCGACGTTATCGAGGTCCATCTCGTGCGCCGCGACTTGCAGATAGCTCGCGCGCTTGCGCCTGGTCTCGGCCAGCGTGAATCGCGCTCCGAAAGCGGCGGCAAGAACCAGCCCAGGGAAGCCGGCGCCCGAGCCGAGGTCGAGCGCGGTCGCGCCTTCGGCAAGCGCGGCTTCGAGCGCCTCGCGATTGGCGCCGGAGGCGAAGGCCAACGGAGCCAGGCTATCGATTACATGGAAAGCAATCTCGGCCGGGTCGGACGCATCCGCGGTCAGGTTGGTATGCGCGCCCCACAACGCCAGGGTCGCGGCCATTTTTTCGATCCGCTCGAGAAACCCGTCGCGCGGCTTCAGCGTCGTCTCGCCGAGCCATCGTGCAACCCGCTCGCGCGCATCGCTGGCGATGCCGTCGAGCGTCGCTTGCGAGGCCGAGACCGCGCCCGATCGCTTTTTTGTTTCACGTGAAACATGACGGCCTGTCTTCGAGGCGACGTGATGTGAGTCCTTCACTGTTTCACGTGAAACGTCATCCGACGATTAGGAATCGTGCGACGCCTCCGCGGCTCGGCCGCGGCGGCTTTTCAGATGAAACGCGATGAGCGAAATCGCTGCGGGCGTCATCCCAGGCATCCGCGCCGCCTGTCCGAGCGATCGCGGCCGTACGCTCAGCAGCCGTTCGCGAACCTCGGTTGAAAGACCGCTCACCGCGGCATAGTCGACCCATTCCGGGATAACCGCGTCTTCCAGGCGCTTGAACCGGTCGACCATCTCGGCCTGCCGTTTGACGTAGCCCTTCATATTTGACGTCGATCTCCAGTTGCGCCGCCTCGTCAGTGTCGAGGCCCTGCGTCAGACCCGCCATCGCCAGCACGGTGGCGTACGAGATCTCCGGCCGCTTCAGCAGCTCGAAAGCGCGCGCCGGATGTGCAATCGGGGTCGAGCCGCATCCGACCAGCATCGCGTTGACCGCATCGCTCGCCGCAACCAGCGCCTCTCCAAGCCGCGCAAGCTCGCGTTTCACCCGCTCGCTCTTGTTTCGCAGCCGCTCTCCGGCCGCGGCGCCGAGCAGGCCCAGGCGCTCGCCGATTGGCGTGAGCCGCCGGTCGGCATTGTCTTCGCGCAGCAACAGACGGTACTCGGCGCGCGAGGTGAACATGCGGTACGGCTCACCGCCGATCCCGCGCGTCACCAGATCGTCGATCATCACGCCGATATAAGCCTCGTCACGCCTCAGGATCAGCGGCGGTTCGTCCCGAACTTTCAACGCGGCGTTGATTCCCGCCATCAGGCCCTGCGCGCCAGCTTCTTCGTAGCCGGTGGTGCCGTTGATCTGGCCGGCAAAGAAGAGCCCATCGACCAGCTTGGTCTCGAGCGACGACTGCAACTGCGTCGGATCCGAAAAATCGTACTCGATAGCGTAGCCGGGGCGCATGATTTCCGCGCGCTCCAGCCCCTTTATCGACCGCACCATCGCAAGCTGCACGTCCAGCGGCAGACTGGTCGAGAGCCCGTTGGGGTAAACCTCCATCGTGTCGCGCCCCTCGGGTTCGAGGAAAATCTGATGCCGCTCCTTGTCACGAAAGCGCATCACCTTGTCCTCGACCGACGGGCAGTAGCGCGGCCCGCGGCTCTGGATCACCCCGGAGTACATCGGCGAGCGATCGATTCCGCCGCGGATAATCTCGTGCGTCAGCGCGTTGGTGTAGGTGAGATGGCACGCGATCTGGTCCTGCTCGATCCGTGCGGTGCGGAAGGAAAAGGGCGGCGGCGGATCGTCGCCCGGCTGAAGCTCGAGTTCCGAGTAGTCGATGCTGCGGCTGTCCAGGCGCGGACAGGTGCCGGTCTTCAGCCGGCCGATTCGGAAGCCAAGCTGCGCCAGATGCTCGCTCAGCCCCATCGCGGCGAAATCGCCCGCGCGGCCCGCCGAATAGTTCTTGAGCCCGATATGGACCAGGCCTTTGAGGAACGTGCCGGTGGTCAGGATCACGCATTCGGCCTCGAAAATCTCGCCGATCTGCGATTCCACGCCGCGCACGCGGCCGCCCTCGACCAGCAGTCGCTCGACGCTGGCCTGGCGAATCGTCAGGTTCGCCGTGGTCTCGAGCACGCGCTTCATCCGCGCGCGATAGGCGGCCTTGTCGGCCTGGGCGCGGCGCGCGCGCACGGCCGGTCCCTTGCGCGTGTTGAGGAAGCGGAACTGGATTCCGGTCTCGTCGATCGCGAGCGCCATCTCGCCGCCGAGCGCGTCGATCTCGCGCACCAGGTGGCCCTTGCCGATCCCGCCAATCGCCGGATTGCACGACATCTGGCCGATATGGTCGAGATTGAGCGTCAGCATCAGGGTCGGAACCCCCATCCGGGCCGCAGCCAGGGAGGCTTCGATGCCAGCATGGCCGGCACCGACCACGATTACGCGGAAGTTCATAGAGGTCCGGATTATGGCGCGCATGGCGCGCCGGGCCAAGCGGTTCAAAATTCAGTATGGATCGGGATTGGACTCAGTATAGAATCAGATCTAATCTACTAATTGTAGAATAACATTACTTTCCGATACAGAACTCGCGAAACACCGCGTCGAGCACGTCCTCGGTGCCGACCTCGCCGGTGAGCGTGCCCAAGGCCTCGGCGGCCGCGGCTGCGTCGACCGCGACGATCTCGGGCGGCATCCCCTTGAGCGCGCTCGAGCGAGCGCTCTCGAGGGCTTCCAGAGCCTTCGCGAGCGCCTCACGATGGCGCTCGCGGGAGATCGCGACACCGTCGTCCGGGCCTGCCGCGGCCAGCGCCTCGACCGCGCGGCCAAGCTCGTCACGAAGCGCCGGCGTGCCATCGGCGTTGAGCGCGGAGAACCGCAGCATCGGCATCCCGAGGCCCCGCTCCAACAGATCGGCGGGCGAGAGCATCGGCGGCCGCAGGTCGGACTTGTTGAGCAGGGCGAGGCCGGCGCGGCCCTGGCACAGCGCGAGCACCCGCGCGTCGTCGTCCTCGAACGGGCGCGAGGAGTCGAAGACCGCGATCAGCAGGTCGGCCTCCGCGACGCTGCTCAGCGTGCGTCCGATCCCGATGCGCTCGACCTCGTCACCCGCCTCGCGCACCCCGGCGGTATCCTGAAGCACCAGCGGCCAAGGGCCCAGCGTCACGGATTCCTCGATAACGTCGCGCGTGGTGCCCGGGATCGCGGTCACGATCGCGCGGTCGGTCCCGAGCAGCAGGTTGAGCACGCTGGACTTGCCGGCGTTGGGCTTTCCCACGATGGCGGCGCGTGCGCCGTCGCGCGCCAGACGCCCGCGCCTGAAGCTGTCATGCAACAGCGCAACATCGTCGGCCAGGCGGGCGATATCCGCGGCGATTTCCTCGCGTCCAGGCAGCTTCAGCCCCTCATCGGCAAAGTCTATCTCGGCCTCGAGATGGGCCCGGATGGCGATTACGCCGCTGCGCAACTGTTCGACCCGTTGCGCCAACGCACCGCTTAAATGAGCTATAGCTTGCTGAAGTGCGCTTTCACTACGAACGTCTATCAGATCCGCGACCGCCTCGGCCTCAGTCAGATCGATCCGCCCGTTCAGGAATGCACGTCGGCTGAACTCGCCCGGCTCGGCCATCCTGGCCCCGGCAGCCATCGCCAGGCCCAGCACCCGGCGGACGATATATGGCCCTCCATGACAGTGGAGTTCCACGACATCTTCGCCCGTGAGGCTCGCCGGACCGGGCATCATCACGCACATCGCGCGATCGACGATCGTGCCGGTTTGCGGGTCGCGAATCTCGCCGAGTCCGAGATGGCGCGGGCGCAGCGCCGCCGTGCTCAGCGGATGCCATAGCGTCGCGGCGATCTGGATCGCGCGACGCGCCGGAAAGTCGCACGATCGCAACGGCGCCTTTGCCCGGCGGGGTGGCCGGCGCGACGATAGTGTCCTCGGCATACATTGTTCCGCGCCGGGTATTGTCCAGCGCCGGGTCCTCGGATGGAAGCGGCCGACTTAGCTTTGGTATATCTCGATTATGATCACCACGTCGGGCCGCCGTTCCTTGAAGGACTACTGCTCTCGCGCGCCGCTGTCCAGGTCTTGAGGATTCGGCGCTAAGTATTCGCGCTTCTCTCTCTAGTGTGGTGTCTCGCAAATACGTTATCAGAGACGGAGCGCGACGCGGACCCTTCGACTACGCCCATGGCAGGCTGCAAAACCGGTACCGGCTTCGCTTGCGTCGGCGCGCTACGCCGCGCCAACGCTCGCCAAGCTGTCCGAGATTCTTCGACTTCGTTCGCGTTGCTCACTTCGCTCAGAATGACATACAAGGGGCCCCTTGTTTATTGGAGTTATTTGCGGGACAGGAACACTAGGGAGGGTGTCGATAAATACAAAAATCGCTTCGCGTAGATCCTTTACTACGGCAACGCTCGTTCAGGATGAGAGCAAAAAAGGCTCTCTTTGTGTCATCCTGAGCGTCAGCGAAGGATCTACGCGAAGCGATAGATCTTCTTTGCTACATTAATCGACACTCTCTAGGACAGGCGCTCGATGGGCTTGCCCGCGCGGCGTCCGTATGGTTCCATGTCTTGTTCAGCGTGAGGCTCGCGCCTCGCCGTAGAACAATCAAAAACATGGTGGGCTCGGCACGAGCCGACATTCGGCCGCTTTGGGCCACAGGCGATGAAAAGGACTTATCAACCGCACAACCGCCGCCGTTTACGGACGCACGGATTCATGGCGCGCATGGCCACGCCGGGCGGAAGAAACATACTGAGACGCCGCCGCGCCAAGGGGCGCCAGCGCCTGACCATAACCATTCCTCCCAAGCAGCCCGGCTAGACCGGCGGCGGCCCGCCGTCTTGAGCTCCAATTCCGCGGGGTTCGGCGCGGCCGACCGGCTGCGCAAGTCTGGAGAATTCCTCCAGCTCCAGCGGCGCGGCGCGCGCATACCAAGCCGGACATTTCGTGCTCTACGGACTTGTGCGGCGCAAAGGACGAGCGTTCGCGGCTGGGCATCACGGTCTCGCGCCGGATTGGCAACGCGGTGGTGCGCAACCGGCTCAAGCGCCGCGTGCGCGAGTGCTACCGGCTGAAACTGCGGGCGATGCTGCCGGCGGGAGTGGCGATGGTGGTGATCGCGCGCAAAGGCGCCGGAGAGCTTAAGTGGATGGCGATCGACGCCGAACTTCTCGCCAGTGTCGCCAATCTCGGTCGCAAACTCGGCGGCAACCTCAAAACCGATCCCGGAACAGAGAGCGGACGTGCGAAGCGCGAACGTGATTGACATTTGCATCCCGTGATGCGGCGGCTTCGCGCCACGGCACTGACGGCCGCACTGGGAGCCGTCGCGGCCTATCGCTGGCTGATCTCGCCGCTGCTGATGGCGACGGCGGGTCCCGCCTGCCGCTTCGAGCCGACCTGCTCCGAGTACGCGCATCAGGCCCTGGCCGCGCATGGCCTGGGCCGCGGTCTCTACCTTACCTTGCGCCGTCTTTTGCGATGCCGTCCGAAGGGCGGATGGGGTTACGACCCCGTGCCAGGGCATCCGCACAGGCCCGCAACATCCCTGAGAAGCTGATGCTTGCCTGAGGAGCAATTTGGACAGCACACGCCAGATCGTCATTTTCGTCCTGCTGATCGTCGCGGCCATCTTCTACGCCGATTTTGTCCGCTGGATTCGTCCGCCGAAGGCACCGATGGAGCAACAGACCGCCGCAGCCGACAGGCGGCGCGGCGCCGTCGTCGGCAGTCCCGGGCGCATCGGGCGCGGCGGGTATGCAGTCGTCGTCTACGCAATCTTCGGCGGGACCGGGGACGGCATCTCCGATGGCGGCCGCCGCGGCGCCAGAGGCCGGCGTTCCGGAACCCGAATCGCTGACCCCGACGGTGATGGGCCCGAGCCCGCCGCGCACGGTCGAAGTCGACACCGACCTTTATGAGGCCACTTTTACGGCCAAGGGCGCGCGGCTGCTGAGCTTCCGGCTCAAGCGCTATCGCGAGACGGTGCACAAGGACAGCCCGCTATACGACGTCGTCGTGCAGGGCGAGCGTCTGCCGATGGGGCTGGTGATCAGCCGCGGCGACAAAATATTCGCCGACCAGGGAGTCGATTACTCCACTGACGCGCCGGCGCAGGTCGAAGTCAGCCCGAACGCCGACACGACGGTCACCTTCACCGCCGATACCAAGGAAGGGCTCAAGCTGACCAAGCGTTTCACCTTCCGCGACGGAAGCTACCTCTATGATATCGACGCCGAGGTGGGCGGCGCGACGTCGGACGTCAAGGCGGTCGGGTTCAACATGAGCCAGCCGCTGACCGAGCGCGCTCCGGAGCAGGGTTATCGCGACTACCCGGCGCTCCAGGCGGACGTAGGCGGCAAGGTTCTCAACGAGTACCAAAAGCAACTCGCGAAGGGAGTTGCGCCCGTCGAGGGCGATATCGCCTTCGCCGGCATCGGCGACCGCTATTTTCTTTCCGCCTTCATTCCCAAGGCGCCGATCAAGGGCGAGCTGCGGATGGAGTACATCGGGGATGAGGCGCGGGCGGAAATGCTATTTCCGGGCGCGCTCAAGGTCTCGACAGCGGTCTACATGGGACCCAAGCAGCTCAATCTGCTGGAGGCCGCGAGCCCGGACCTGAGCAAGGCGATCAACTTCGGCTGGTTCGGCGTGCTGGCGATCGTTTTCCTGCGCGCGCTCCAGATACTCCATACCGTCGCCCCCAACTACGGCTGGGACATCATATTGTTGACGCTGGCGGTGCGGCTGGCGACCCTGCCGGCATCGATCAAGGCCCAGCGCTCGGCCTTGCGGATGCAGCGCCTCGCGCCGCAAGTGGAGAAAATCCGCGCGAAATTCAAGGATGACTCGACCCAGCTCAATCGCGAGATGATGGAGCTCTACAAGCGCAACCACGTCAATCCGCTCGGCGGATGCCTCCCGACCGCGATCCAGTTTCCGATCCTCTACGGGCTTTACGAGGCGCTGCTCAATTCGATCGAGCTGCGCCACGCCCCGTTCATCGGCTGGATCAAGGATTTGTCGGCGCCCGACTGCCTGCCGATCGCGTGGATGCCCAAGGTGCCGGGTATCGACTGTCACGGCCTTCCGATCCTGGTCCTGCTGATGGGCGCCAGCACGTTTCTGCAGCAATGGATGATGCCCAAGGCGGGCGACGCCAACCAGCAGAAGATGATGATGTGGATGCCCATCTTCTTCACCGTGCTGTTTATAGCCCTGCCGGCCGGGTTGTCGCTCTATTACTTTGCCTCCAATCTACTGGGTATAATTCAACAGTTCGTCCTAAACCGGGAATTCAAACAGTACACCCCAGTTGCCGCAGCATGAGCGAACCTAACGAAGCGATCGAGGTAACCGCCCCCAGCGTCGACGAAGCAATCAAGCAAGCGCTTGACAAGCTGGGCGCCTCCCAAGACGACGTCATTATCCAGGTGCTGAGCACGCCGCGCGCCGGCGTACTCGGACTGGGCGTCCGGCAGGCCCGCGTGCGCGTGGAGCGCCGCGCACCCGAAGGGGCGCAGAGCGGCGTGATGTCACCGCCGCCTGCACCGCCACTTCGTCCGCGCCCGCCGGCGGAGCCTTCGGCGGCAAGCGCGGCTGGCGGCGGCTCGCGGGCGGCGCCGCAGAGGCGCGACTCGCCCAAAGATCTTCGTCCGCAGAATCTTCGCCCGCACGCATCGCTCAGAACGAACGTCACGAGCGGCCCGCGCCGCCGCCGCGACAACGCCCCCAGCAGTCAGACCGCGATCAGCCGCCGCCGCGTCCGTCAGGTGGCCGTGTGGAGCGGCGCGTCGAGACCTCCACACGCCATGAAGAGCGCGCGGCAGGTGACGACGAGGGCGAGGCGGGGCGCAAGACGGTCGGGCTCGACGACCAGGTCCGCGCGGCAACCACCATTCTGTCGCAGATCCTGGAGCTGATGGGCGAGCGAGGCGGAAATCACCACCGCCGAGGAGGACTCCGAGGGAATCGAGCTGGCGATCAAGGGCGATGGCTCGGGGCTTCTCATCGGACGCCACGGCCAGACCCTGGATTCCCTGGAGTACCTCGTCAATCGTATCCTCGCGCGGCAGGTCAAGGACGCCGTGCCAATCACGGTCGACACCGAATCCTACCGCGAGCGTCGACGCCGCCAGCTCCATCGGATGGCGCTGTCGATGGCCGAGCAGACCAAGCGCGAGCACGCGCCGGTGACGCTGGACCCGATGCCGCCGCGCGACCGCCGCATCGTGCATCTCGCGCTCAAGGACGATCCGCTGATCACGACCCGCTCGACCGGCGACGGCTTTTTGCGCGTGGTCGAGATAATTCCGGTCGGCGAGCGCCGCGAAAGCGGCGGCGCGCGCGGGCGAGCGCGTGGCGGCGAGAGCGGCGGGGGCGGCGGTGAGGGTGGTCGTGGCCGCGAGCGCGCACGTGAGCCCGAACGTGAGCCGGAACCCCAGCGCGAGCGGGATCAGCCGATCGGCGAGCAGGGCGGTTTCAAGCACGGCCAGAAACGGATGTTCTAGCGCGGTTCCCGCAAATAGCTTTTACACAGCCCATGCAGTCATTCTGAGCGCTATCCGGGAAATCAGCAGGAGTAGCTGGGACTAAGCTAGATCGTGTGAGATAACCGACGCAGGCTCGGAAGCACTCGGGGCTTCATACGCTTTCTCGGCACTTGGATTATCTACTTAGAAGCGTCCGAGGCATTCATACCGTGGTGGGACGCTACCACTCCCCTCTGATGGCTCGCGAATTCAAGCGTGCGCCAATGCTGGCCGCGATGATCCTTTGCCGTATTCGCTGCAGCATCATCGTCGCGCGAGACGGGGAGATCCATGAGGCGAGCGAGTTGTTCGAGTTCCTTTTTCGCCAATTGCGCTGTCTTCAATAAATCTAATCCCTCGTCTCTCGATTCGAGTCGCCTAAGCCGATCCATCAGGTCAGACAGTTTTGTTCTGCTAGATTCTGTGTCTTTTTTGCTTGAGGGAAACGCGCGTACCCTTGGGTGCCGAGAGGAGGACTTGAACAATTCCCCTGAAATCGTCAAGCCCATTTGCCCCTCTAGAAGTGATTCCAAATCACTCGCCGACCCATGCTCGATGGCTTCGGCAAGACTGCGTAAAAACGTGGCAAGAATCTTTCGCTGGTCCATATGTGTTCCCGATACTAGAGACCCAGTGCCTTTTCGACCGCCGTGCTGACTGCCTCAAGTCCATCAACAACACTCTGATGACTCCCTGAGCTGTAGCCCTGGAGAACGACTGGAATGCCATATTGGGGGGCATCGGCAAACAAACTGTCGTTGCGTTTGATATATTCAGGGAAGACCGAAATGCCGGGGAGCTTCCTCGTTTGATCCATAAAGGGTCGCTGGGCGGCAATCGGTACGCTTCCATATTCCTGAATCATCGTGAACACTACTCCAAGTACTTTAGGCGCAATCTTCTCTATTGTTGCGCCTTGTTCTACCTCAGCGTAATCGTTGTAATCCTTGACTAGCTGGCGCGTGCTCCGAATTAGATAGTCTATTCCCAAGGTAGACAGGTAATCCGGTCGTGCCGGAACAAGTATGTAGTCACTCGCGACGATGGCCGTCTTCGTTACAATGTTGAAATTTGGCGGACAATCAATTAGAACAACGTCATAGTCATTTTCCTGCGTGATGGCAAGAAGGCCATCCGCAAGGCGACGATGAATAGTGATAAAGTTCTTTTTTGACTGAGCTATGTTCGCCCCGCCGAGTTTCGTCGCTAGCTCTAGATCGACATTTATGAGGCCCAAGTGAGAGCAAATTATATCCAAAGAGCCCTTTGCCCTTGTCCGGAGCATTTCCCGAACCCTGACTGGCGCGTGAATCAGTGAGGCGAGTGGGATCGGGGTGCCCGAGTCGAACGACTCGAACCAAGTCTTGATCGTCTTGCTTGGTGCGAAACTCTTCTCCCACGCATCGGGGGTGATGAAGGAAAAGGTCAGGCTCGCTTGGGGATCTAGGTCAATAACGAGGACTTTGCGCTTTCGCCAAGCAAGCTCGCCAGCCAAGTTCGCCGTAAGTGAGGTCTTGCCCACTCCACCTTTATAATCGAAACGATTTTCATCGGCCCTCCCTGCTGGCGACTTGCGGATGGCCAGTCCGACGTTAATTGTAGCACACCCTTGAATCGGTGGGGCCAAGAAGGGTATTCGAGGGGCTCCTGCGATCCGGCCGATATGTCTTATGGGTGGGCATCAGGATAGCCTGCTTTGTGCCGGAGTCGGCGGGGCGTCGCCAATAGAGCGAGGTAGCGCAGCGACGCTTGCCCCTCGCAGCTCCGGACCGCTAAGGCCGGCCTCGCTCCGTCATCGATTTTCCGCGCATTCCAGCGGAAGTCAAATCCGGGAACGTAGCGGTGCAGGTGCTTCTGCTGGCGTTGTGGAATGTTCCGCAGATGCCACTCTTGAGTAGCGAGAAACCGGATTCTACTGTGTTGCTGTGCGTGCCGCCCCATTCTGAGTGCTAGCGAAGAAGCTCGCGGCCGCCATCTTTGCGGCCGTGATGGTTTTTCTCGAAAAACCCGCGGCAAATCACGCGACAACCAAGATGCCGCGCGAGATCTTTCGACTCCGCTCGCAGACTCGCTTCGCTCAAGATGATCAGGCTCTTGGATGCAACCTAGAAACCCTGCCTGATCTGGCGGAAACCCGCCTGCAAGGCCTGCGTATCGCTAGACAGAGGCTCACGCGCCAAGGTGACGGGCTGAGCAGAGGAAAAGCGAACGATGAGCGCAATCAAGAGTCTTCTGGCAACAGCCGCCACCATCCTTATGCTGGCGGCTCCCGCGCTGGCGCAATACGGCCCGTGGCCGTCTCCGCTACCTCCCGCGCCAACATGGGGTGACTACGACCGCAGCCACACATGGCACGACGCGTCGTGGTGGTGGCAAAACCAGCCCGAATGGGCCCGCGCGAATCATCCCGAATGGTGGGGCGACTACGACGAGGGCCACATCTGGCATCCCGCCGGATGGTGGTGGCAAAACCAACCCGCCTGGGCTCAGCTACATCATCCCGAGTGGTGGGGCGATTTCTACCAGGGTGCGTGGTACCCCGCCTCATGGTGGTGGCAGTATCAGCCGGCCTGGGCTCGCGCGAATCATCCTGAATGGTGGGGTTACCCCTCCAACGGCGTCTGGTATCCCGCCCAGTGGTGGTGGGTGCATCAGCGTGCATGGTTCCTCGAGCATCATCCGGACTGGTGGGGCGACGAATACCAGGGTGTGTGGTACCCCGCCAACTGGTGGTGGCAGAACAACCCCGTGTGGGCGCGTGAGAATCACCCGGAGTGGTGGGGCGATGAATACCAGGGGACGTGGTACCCCGCCGATTGGTGGTGGGCGCATCAGCCGCGATGGGCGGCGCAAAATCATCCGGAGTGGTGGGGCGACTTCGACGACCATCATGTCTGGCACAACGACGCGTGGTGGCATGAGCGTAATCCCAGCTGGGCGAACCAGCATCATCCGGAATGGCAGGGCGACTACGACAGCAATCACGTCTGGCGCGATGTGAACTGGTGGGCGGTCAAGCAACCGCAGGTTGCAGTCCAGCGTCATCCGGAATGGCGCGCGCCCCTGCAACAGTCAATCGAACGCCAGCACGCGGTTCACCAGCAGGCGCTCGAGCGGCAGCACGACGTCCAGTCGCAGCGGGTCGAGCAACAATACGCCGAGCAGCAGCAGGCGCTCACCCGACAGCATGCGGCCCAACTGATGACGGCGCGCAATCAACATGCGGCCGAACTGGCGGCGGTCGAGCAGCAGCACGCGCAACAACAACAGACGGCTCTCAAGGCTAACCCCAACACGCAATGGGAGGCAGCCGAACGCCAGCACTCCCAGCAGGTGCAGGCGCTCCAGCGCCAGCATACTCAGCAGATGCAAGCGCTGGAGAACAAACAGTTGCAAGAGGAGCAGGCGGCGGCGCGCCAGCACGTGATGCAACAGCAGAAGGTTGACCAGATGCACGCCTACCGGATGCAGACGCTGGAGAACCGGCACGTCGCGCAGGTCCAGGCCATCACGCATGCGCCCGCGCCGAGGCCGGCCGCTCCGCCAGCACAACACGGCAATCCGGCTCAGCACGGACCGCAAGCGCCGCAGGGGCATCACTAGCGCGCAACCCGCACCAAGCGATGAGGGCGGGCACCCAGGTGGCTCGCCGGTCTGTCGAAGGAGAAACGCGGCGGCGGCGCCGGACGCGTGATTGTCGCGTGTCCGGCGCCGCCGTCGATGTAGTAAGGCAAGTTAGGTGGCTGGCGTCAGTCGGATGCGCCGCCTAGGCGTTGGGATCGAGTCCCCACTTGCGTTTGTTCTCGGCGACCTGGTCGGAAGTTGGATGCTCGGTTTGGGTGAAGGTTTTCACCTTGAACTGGTCGGCCAGTTCCAACGTGGCGTGGTTGAGCGCGATGTCGTCCTTGAAGACCTCGGGGATCGCCGGCTCCTCGAAGATCGCCTGCCACGGGCATTCGGGTTCGCACGCGCCGCAGTCGATACACTCGTCGGGGTTGATATACAGCATGTTGGGGAAGCGCTGTTTGTCCTCGCCCACATACTCGTAGATGCAATCGACCGGACACACGCTGACGCATCCGGTGTCAACGCAGTCTATGCACAGTCGGGTTATGGTCCAGGGCATGTTCCGTCATCCTCTCCTGTCGGGCAGCGGCGTCTCCTGAAATTATAACGGCCCAGTGGCTGGCCTGAAAAGCCGCCGCGCCCGTGGCCTTGGCTTTCGTTCAGGGGCAACTTCTATAGCATAGATTGGCCGGCGGCAAGAAAGAACCGGCATCCGCCCGCAAGCGTCACGGTACCGGATGAAGAAGGAGGAACGCGATGGAGATTAACGGGGTCGCCCACGTGATGCTGACGGTCAGCGACTACGAGGCCTGTCTGCCGTTTTACGAGAAGCTGCTGCCGTTTCTCGGGACTGACGTTCGTGGTGCGCAAGACCGACTCGCAGTTCTACTGCATCGGCGGCCGCACCGGGATCGGCATCCACAAGGCCGAGGAGAAATACCGCGGCGAGCGCTTTGCGCAAGGGCGCGTCGGATTGCATCACGTCTGCCTGCGTGCGCGCGAGCGCAGCGACGTCGACGCGGTCTACCAGTTCCTGCTTGAGCGTTGGCGCCAGGATTATCCATCCGCCCGACGAGGGCGCATGGGCGGCGGGCTATTACTCGGTGCTGTTCGAGGACCCCGACGGCATCCGGCTCGAAGTCAATCACATCCCGGGTAAAGGGCTGCTGGCCGACCCGCCGCGCGAGCGCAGCTAAGCGCGGGCGGGAAGAAGTGGACGGGCGCGCAGCCCCTCGGCTGGCGCGCCCGTCGCAGCGGCGGGTGGGGACGAAATCGGAGGCTTTGCGCCTTTACAGCGGCTGGCCAGTACTCGGATCGAGCAGGAGCCAACGCAGGAAGGGACCGTGATGATGCTCGTCGAAGTCGAACATGTTCTCGAGCGTCCCGGCGATCGCGTCGAAGGATCCGCCGCCGATCCGGCCCGTGCTCCAGTTGTCCTCGATGAAGCGCAGGATCGAGCTCTGGTCGGTCAGCGTGTTATCGACGAAGTTCGGCTTGGCATACGGAGAAATCACCAACAGCGGCAACCGTGGGCCGTAGCCGCATCGCCCCTCGATGGGATTTCCAAGGGCGTTCTTCAAAGTAGGGCTGCCGTTGCCGCACTTGCCGGCGACGTTGAGATTGTCGCCGTCCTGCGACTGGTTGGCCGGATTGAGTACCGCGGACGGATTGACGATCGGGCTCATCTGATGGTCGTACCAGCCGTCCGAGTCATCGTAGGAGATGATGATCGCCGTGCTGCCCCAGAACTTCGACTTCTGAATCGCGTTGATCGTCTTCACCAGGAATTCCTGCTCCAGCAGCGGATCGGAGTAGCCCGCATGGCCGTCCATATCGGCCGGTGCTTTGAGGAAGCTCACCGCCGGCAGATTGTTGGCGTTCAACGCGTCGAAGAAGTCATGGATGTCATACTCGTGGTTCGCGCCGAGGTCCGCCGCGGTGCCGTACAGGCTGGGCGGCACTGTTGGACGTGCGTGAGTCGGGTTGGCGGTCGAAGGGAAATACTGGAACCAGGCGTGATGCGGAATGTAGTCCGCGGTAAAATTGTTCGCCGGTGGAGGCACTGTCGTACTGTTGGCGGGAGTCGCCAGACTGGAACGAAGGCACCCGGTGGTTCCGTTGGAATTCGTGATCGTCAGGTCGAAGCCGCCCATGAACGATCCCCAGCTGATGCCCTTTGCGTTGAGGAGATCGCCGATATTCTGACCGCCCATCTGGAGTGTCGGCGAACCGGTCGAGCAGACATCGCCCGTTGGATCGAGGTCGCCGACCAGGGTGCCCACGCCACCGCTAATTGCGACAAGTTTCGGGGTGGGGCCGCTGGTTGTCGCTGGATAGGTGTTGCCGGCGACTAAATTCAGCGCGCCGGGGGTCGAGGGGCCGAAGGTCGTCCCATAAGAATTATCGCTCATCGCGAAATTCTGCGCGTAATTCCACAGCGCGGTGACGGTGTTGCCGTCGTAATAGCCCATCACCAGGCCCTTGTCCTTGCCATAGGCGTAAGTGGCGGCGCAGAAGGTCCCTTCACCGGCGCCCGTGCTGGCAGGGAAAAAATCCATCAATCCCTCGTCGAAAGCGGACTGCTCGGCGCCGTAGTTGTGATCCTGGTCACAGCTTGAGGCCTCGCTGCGGTCGAAGCGGAAGGGGTTGATCGCGTTCGTGCCGTTGGCCGGATTATTGGCGTTCGGATTGTGGTTCAGCAGAACGCCAGTCAGGCCGTTGACGGCTGGCGTCCCGTCATCCGCCTCGAAGAAGGGCTCGCCTGGCGGATTTGCCGCATGGGGATAGCTGGCGAAATAGTGGTCGAACGAGACGTTCTCCTGGAAAATTACCACCAGGTGTTCGATCGGAGTGGTAGTTTCGGGGTCATGATCGAAGCCGCGGGCGAGCGCCATGCCCGCTCCGGCGGGACCTACCGCGACGCTGACCGCCGTGGCCATCGCTAGCGCTCTCGCCGCTTTTCCCAGCTTGCGTAATCGCCACATAGCTTTTTCACTCCTTTGTGCGCGAAGATTGAGGTCGCGGGCAGCATAGGAGGTCATCGTTGCCAAGCCGATGAATTGCGGTTGAATTTCCGATGAAGCCAAGGTCAACGAGTGGCGGCGGGCGCGATCGGGTAGGCGACGCAAAGGGCCTTCGCAGCCGTTGTTGCAAATCCGCTTGTGAGCCTACAAACTTTCGCCAGCGTTCGATGCGCGGCCGGCAAAGCCGCTCGCATCAGGTTAAAATCCATCAGGAAAAGTTCGCAGGAAGGTTCTCTCAGGAAGGTTCACGCCATGGCAGACAAACAGGCATTCCGTACTGAAACCGACAGTATGGGCCCAATCGAGGTGCCCGCCGAGCACTACTGGGGCGCGCAGACCCAGCGCTCACTGCATCACTTCAATATCGGGCCCGACCGGATGGCGCGCTCGATGATCCGCGCCTTCGGCCTGCTCAAGAAGGCCGCCGCCCAGGTCAACCAGGATTTGGGCAAGCTTGCCGCCGACAAGGCGCGGCTGATCGTGCAGGCGGCCGAGGAGGTCGCCTCGGGCAAGCTCGACGCCGAGTTTCCGTTGCGCGTCTGGCAGACCGGCAGCGGCACCCAGACCAACATGAACGCCAACGAGGTCATCTCCAACCGCGCGATCGAGCTGGCCGGCGGCAAGATGGGCAGCAAGAAGCCGATCCATCCCAACGACGACGTCAACATGTCGCAGTCCTCCAACGACACCTTTCCGACCGCGATGCATATCGCGGCGGCCGAGGAGCTCGTCAATCTGCTGACGCCCGCGGTGCACGAGCTGCGCGACGCGCTGCACGCCAAGGCCGAGGAATTCGCCGACATCGTCAAAATCGGCCGCACCCATCTGATGGACGCGGTGCCGCTGACGCTCGGCCAGGAATTTTCCGGCTACGTCGCCCAGCTCGACGCCGACCTCAGAGCGCATCGACGCGGTCCTGCCCGACATCTACGAACTCGCGATTGGCGGCACCGCGGTCGGCACCGGCCTGAATACCCATCCCGAGTTCGCCGACCGCACCGCGGCGAAGATCGCCGAGCTTACCGGGCTGCCGTTCGTCGCCGCGCCCAACAAGTTCGCGGCGCTGGCCGCGCATGACGCGCTGGTGATGGCGAGCGGCGCGCTCAGGACGCTCGCGTGCTCGCTGATGAAAATCGCCAACGACATCCGCTGGATGGGCTCGGGGCCGCGCTGCGGCCTGGGCGAATTGCGGCTGCCCGAGAACGAGCCGGGCTCGTCGATCATGCCGGGCAAGGTCAACCCGACCCAGTCCGAGGCGATGACGATGGTCTGTCTGCAGGTGGTCGGCAACGACACCGCGATCGCGGCGGCGGGCACCCAGGGCAACTTCGAGCTCAACGTTTTCAAGCCGCTGATCATTCATAACCTGCTGCACTCGATAACCCTGCTCGCCAACGCCTGCGTCTCGTTCACCAAGTACTGCGTGCTGGGCATCGAGCCCGACCGCGAGCGTATCGCGGGCTACGTCGAGAACTCGCTGATGCTGGTCACCGCGCTCAGCCCGCATATCGGCTACGACAAGGCGGCCAAGGTCGCCAAGAAAGCGCTGGCCGACAACATCACGCTGCGCCAGGCCGCCGTCGCGCTTGGATTCGTCAAGCCCGAGGAGTTCGACCGCTACGTGCAGCCGAACAAGATGCTGGCGCCGGAGGCCTGAGCGCCGAAGACGCCTGAAGCGCCCGCCAATTCGCAATCGCATCGGAGGAATCATTGATGGAAAAACTGCCGTCCGCCTACAAGCAGGTCGGACCCAACCGCTACCGCGAAGCCTACGGGCTGTTCTACGAGGACTTCACGCCCGGCGACGTCTTCGAGCATCGCCCCGGGCGCACGCTGACCGAGACCGACAACATCTATATGACGCTGCTGGCGATGAACACGCATCCGCTGCACTTCGACTCCGCCTATGCGAACGCCACGCAGTGGAAGCGGCCGCTGATGAATTCGCTGGTCACCATCTCGGTGGTCACCGGAATGAGCGTGCACAGCACCAGTCAGAACGCGGTCGCCAACCTCGGATGGGACAAGGTGCGGCTGGTCAATCCGGTCTTCGCCGGCGACACGCTCTACGCCGAGACCACGGTGGTCTCCAAGCGCGAGTCCGAAAGCCGCCCCACGCAGGGTCTGGTCACCGTGCATACGGTCGGAATGAAAACCGACGGGCAGACGGCGCAGTCGGGAATCGTGGTGATCGAATTCGATCGCACCTTCCTGGTCTACAAGCGCGAGCACTCGCCGTTGGGCAAGGCCAACTATTGAGCGGCGGGAGGCGCTCGCGAAAGGTTCGTCAGGTCGCGGATCGCAAGTTGGAACAGCTTAAACGGGATGGCGCGGCGCGGGCGCGACGCGCGACCCGTTCGTATTGCTCGCGCTCGCGGCGGTTCTGATCGGCAGCCTCGCGAGCCTCTGCCGCGGCGGCGCCGAATCCGTTCGCCGCGTTTCCCGCCGGGCTCGATCCCAACTCGCTGCTGTTGCCGCCGCCCACCGATGGCGGCCGGGTCAAGGTGGCCGTCGCGCTTCACGTCCTCAATCTCTCGAGTATCGACGAGGTCACCGAGCGTTTTCAATTGACCGGCTATCTGCTGGCACAATGGCGCGATCCGCGCCTCACCTATCAGCCCACCGGCCCCAACGACAAGTTCCGGGCGCTATCGCCGGACTCGGTATGGCGGCCGCAAGTTGGTGATAATCAACGTGGTCGAGCCGCGCCAGACTACGAGACCTCGTTGCGCGTCGACGCCGGACGGCGCTGATGTCATTCGTCGAACGCTTCGACGCCGTTGTGACCTCCACTTTCCACCTCAAGTCCTTCCCCTTCGACGCGCAGAAGCTCGAGGTCGTCGTCCATCCCTTCACCGACCAGCAACGCGTTCGTAACTTTCGCCCCCAGCCAGTTGCACGGTATGGACCGCGACCGAGTTCAATACCTACTCCTCGCTGGAGTCGTGGCGGTTCAAGTCGCTCACCTTCGAAATGGGCAGGCGGCAAGTCAATTCGGCAAACATGCGATCGCCGAGGCCAGGTTCGAGATCGCGGTCGAGCGCACGCTACGGGTTTTACCTGTGGAAGGTGTTCTTGCCGCTGCTGCTGATGGTGATCGTGTCGTGGTCGGTCTTCTGGTTCGATCCGCCCGAGGTCTCCAGCCAGGTCCAGATCGCGGTGACCACGATCCTGACGATCATCGCCTTCGCGCTGGCGATCTCGCTGACCCTGCCGCGGGTGCCATACCTGACTTTCGCCGACGCTTTTTTCCTGACCTGCTATATCTTCGCCTTCGTGACGATGGTCGAGTTGACCGCGGTGCACATCGCCTATCGCAACGATCGGCGCAAGCTGGCGACGCGGATCCGCCACACCGCGCGCTGGCTGGTGCCGGCCGCTTTCGTGGCGATCAATTCGATCCTGATCGTGCATTTCCTGATGTGACGGATATGATCGAGTACGGCTCGACAGATCTACAAGTTTGATCCGGCGACGCGAACACGCGAAGGAGAAAATGACTAAACATCTTACGCGGCGTGAGTTGCTCAAGCAGGGCGCAATCGCGGGCGCCGCGTTGTCCGTCCCTTTCATCCATCATCGATACGCTCACGCCGCGGGTGAGATCGATCCGGCGATTACCAAGCGATTCGGCTCGAGTCTGAAAGGACGCCTGATAGTGCCCGGCGATGCCGAGTACAATTCCGCTCGCCGCGTCTGGAATTGGCGCTACGACGAGCATCCCGCGATGATCGCGCGATGCGCGGGCGGCGATGATGTGCGGCGGTCGGTGGAATTCGCCCGCAAACAGCATTTGCTCGCCGCGATTCGCAGCGGGGGTCACAGTTTCGCGGGCTATTCGACCTGCGACGGCGGATTGGTGATCGATTTATCGCGGATGAAGCGAGTACAGGTCGATCCGGCAAAACACCTCGCCCACGCGGAGCCCGGCATTCTAATCGCGGAATTCGACAACGCTGTCGCGCCTTCGGGTCTGTCGGCGTCGATGGGCGCGTGCCCCGACGTTGGCATCGGCGGACTCACCCTCGGCGGCGGAAACGGATGGCTGGAGAGCGTCTATGGGACCGCTTGCGACAACCTCCTCTCGGTCGAAGTTGTGACCGCGGATGGAGAATCGGGACGCGCCAACGCCAACGAGCATCCGGATCTCTACTGGGCGATGCGCGGGGCGGGCGCGAACTTCGGGGTCGCGACTGCGCTCGAATACAAGCTCTATCCCGTGACCACGATCATGTTTGGCTCGCTTGAGTACCGGCCATCACAGGTGCGCGACGTCCTGCGCTTCCTGCGCGACTACGCGCCCCACGCTCCCGACGAGCTCGGTCTAATCATCGATGTCCCGGGCCAATTCGGTGAGTCCGGAGCGGAGCTGACGGTCGCCTATGTCGGCGACGCAAAACAAGGTGAGCCGATCATCAAGCAAATTCACGACGCTACCAAGCCCGTCTCGGGCGCCATCCAGCCGACACCCTACAAGGACACCGTCGGCACGGAGGCTCCGCCGGGTGGACCTTTCGCAAGCCATCGCAGGGCGGGCTTCTTTCCGACTATTGGCGACCCGGTGATTGACGCCGTAAACGAGTCCGTCGCCACCCGGCCATCGAAGTGGAGCAAGCTCACATTCTACTTCGCACATGGCGCGCGATGCCGAATCGCTCCCACCGCGACCGCATACAGTCTTCGCCAGGTGGGCTTCGAATGCTGGATCCAGTCGTATTGGACTGAATCAGCGGCGGCCGCGAAATCGATTGAGTGGGTGAACAAGTTCTGGGAGCGGACGGCGGCTCTTTCAAACGGAAGGGTCTACGTGAATTACCTGGAAGATGAGGGCGATGCAGCGCGTGCGCGCCGCATACGGCCCGAACTACGACCGCCTCGTCACGCTCAAGAACAAGTACGATCCGACCAACTTCTTCCGCTTGAATCAGAACATCAAACCGACAGTGTGAGCCGATTGAAGGTGTATTCGCGGCGCAGTCTCTGATTTCCGACCTACGCCGCGCGACCCGGACTGGGAACTTCTCACATCCTGAACACGCCGAAGCTGGTCGCCGGCGGGATGCCCGCGTTGAGCGACGCCGCGATGCCCAGTGCCAGCATCGTGCGCGTCTCCAGCGGATCGATCACGCCGTCGTCCCACAGCCGCGCGCTCGAGAAATAGCAACTCGATTCGTGCTCGTACTTCGCCAGCGTCGGGCGCATGAACTCGGCCTGCTCCTCCGCGCTCATCGTCTGGCCCTGCGCCTTCAACTGATCGAGCTTGACGGTGAGCAGCGTGTTGGCCGCCTGCTCCCCGCCCATCACCGAGATGCGCGCGTTGGGCCACATGAAAAGCATCCGCGGCGAGTACGCCCGCCCGCACATCCCGTAGTTTCCGGCCCCGTTGGACGCGCCGATTATCACCGTGAACTTTGGCACCTGCGCGTTGGCCACCGCGTTGACCATCTTGGCCCCGTCCTTGGCGATTCCGCCCTGCTCGTAGCGCTTGCCGACCATGAAGCCGGTGATGTTCTGCAAAAAGAGCAGCGGGATGCGCCGCGCGCAGCAGAGCGCGATGAAGTGCGTCGCCTTGAGCGCCGATTCGCTGAACAGCACGCCGTTGTTGGCGATGATTCCGACCGGATAGCCGTAGATGCGCGCGAAGCCGGTCACCAGCGTGGCGCCGTAGCGCGGCTTGAACTCGTGCATCCGGCTGCCGTCGACCAGCCGCGCGATTAGCTCGCGCACCTCGTAGGGCCGGCGCGTGTCGCCCGAGACGACGCCGTAGATCTCGCGCGGGTCGTAGTAGGGATCCTCGGGCTCCTCCTGCTGCAGCGCGTACTCGAGGCCGGTGCGAGGGCCGAGGTTCTCGAAGATCGAGCGCGCGATCGCGAGCGCATGCTCGTCGTCGTCGGCCAGATGGTCGCTCACGCCGCTAAGCCTGGTGTGGACGTCGCCGCCGCCCAGTTCCTCGGCGCTGACTTCCTCGCCAGTGGCCGCGCGCACCAGCGGCGGGCCGCCGAGGAAAATCGTGCCCTGCTCGCGCACGATGATGTTCTCGTCGCACATCGCCGGCACGTAGGCGCCGCCCGCCGTGCACGATCCCATCACGGCCGCGACCTGCGGGATTCCCGCGGCCGACATCCGCGCCATGTTGTAGAAGATGCGCCCGAAGTGCTCGCGGTCGGGAAAGACCTCCGATTGCAGCGGCAGGAACGCGCCGCCCGAATCGACCAGGTAGACGCACGGCAGACTGTTCTCCAGCGCGATCTCCTGCGCGCGCAGATGCTTCTTGACCGTGATCGGATAGTAGGTGCCGCCCTTGACGGTCGCGTCGTTGGCCACCACCACGACCTCGCGCCCCTGGATGCGCCCCACGCCGGTGACGATGCCGGCGCCCGGCGCCTCGTCGTCGTACATCCCCCACGCGGCGAGCGGCGAGAGTTCCATGAACGCGCTCTGCGGGATCGAGCAGCTTCCTTATCCGGTCGCGCACCAGCAGCTTGCCGCGCTCCAGGTGGCGGCGGCGGGATTGCTCGGGGCCGCCCTGGCGGACGCGCTCGACCTCCTCGCGCAGTTTTTTGACCGCCGCCTCCATCAGCGCGAAATTCTGCCGGTACTCCGGGCTCGACGTGTTGATGCGGCTTTCGATTCGTTCCATCGGCGTCCTCTCGGTTCGATCCCCTGGCGGCTCGGGCCTGATGCCTGCCGGGTTTAGTTGGGCTAGATATTAGCTTGACCAAACAGCAGACCGCGAAGCGGTAAACGACGTAGCCAGACCGCGAAGCGGTTGGAAGGATGTAAGGACGGCGGCGCGATGCGTGAACGTGACCTGCGAGTGCTCGAGTTCCACAAGGTGATCGGCCTGGTGGCCGCGCTGGCGGCTTCCGAGTCCGGCCGCCGCGCCGTGGAGATGCTGCGGCCCTCGGGCGATCCCGGCGAGGTCGCCGTGCGGCTTCGCGTGACGGCCGAGATGGTGTCGCTGCGCGCGCACGCCGGCGCGCTGCCGATGCAGGAGTTCGCCGACCAGCGCGGAGTGCTGCTCGCCGCCGCGCGCGAGGGCGCCGTGCTCGACGGCGCCTCGCTGCTCAGGGTGCGCGACTTCGTGCTCGCGGCGCGCCACGTCGCGGCCTTCATGCGCTCGCGCGTCGAGCCGTATCCGCATCTCGCGGCGGCGGCGCAGAACCTGGCCGCGCCCAAGGAGCTGGCCGACGCGCTGCTCGGCGCGCTGGCCGACGACGGCGGCCTGCTCGACGAGGCGAGCCCGCAACTCGCGCGCCTGCGCAATCGGCTGCGCGCCGAGCGGGTCGAGCTCGAGGCGCGTCTGGCGCGCTCGCTCAACGCGTCGGGGATGGAGCCGTTCGTCTCGGACTACCTGGTCACCGTGCGCAACCATCGGTTCGTCCTGCCGCTCAAGCTCAACTACTCCGAGCGGCTGGAAGGAATCGTGCAGGACCGCTCGGTGTCGGGCGAGACGCTGTTCGTCGAACCGATGTGGGCGGTCGAGCTCAACAACCGCCTGATGATGCTCGAGCGCGAGGTCGAGGCCGAGGAGCGGCGCATCCTGGCGCATCTGACCGCGATGATCCGCGGCTACGGCGCCGAGCTCCGGATGACGTTCGAGGCGATGGTCGCGCTCGACGCGCTCAACGCGCGCGCGATTTTCGCCGAGCGCCTGCGCTGCATCGAACCCGTGCTCGGCGAATTCGGCGAGAGCGGCCTCGAACTCGTCGAGGCGCGCCATCCGCTGCTGATGAGCGGCGGCCGCGACGTCGTCCCCATCGACGTGCGGATCGCGGCGGGCCTGCACGGCATCGTGATCTCCGGCCCCAACACGGGCGGCAAGACCGTCGCGCTCAAGACCATCGGGCTGCTCGCCCTGATGGCGCAGGCGGGCCTCCTCATTCCGGCGCGCGAGGGCAGCCGCATCACGGTCTTCCGCAGCATCTTCGCCGATATCGGCGACGAGCAATCGATCGAGGCGAGTCTCTCGAGCTTCGCCGCGCATATCGCCAACCTGAGCGAGATGGCGGCCGCGCTCGCAGGAGCCGGCGCTGGTCATTCTCGACGAGCCCGGCGAAGGCACCGACCCGGTCGAAGGCGCCGCGCTGGCGATTGGCCTGATGACTTACCTGGGGCGGCGGCGATGCCTGGTCGCGATCGCGACTCATTCCGCCGCGATCAAGCTTCACGCGTACTCGCGCGCGGGCTTCGAGGCCTCGGCCGTCGACTTCGACGCCGAGAACCTCCAGCCGCTCTATCGGCTCAAGCCTCACACGATCGGCCAGAGCTATGGCCTCGCCGTAGCCGAGCGCCTGGGCCTGCCGGTCGAAATCGTGAGCGCCGCGCGCGAGGCGATGCCGGCCGGGGCGGCCGAAGTGGAGCGCGTGCTGGGCCTGCTCGAGGCCGAGCGTGCGGAGGTTCGCGCCGAGGCCGAGCGCCTGCGGACGGAGCAGCGCCGCGCCGACGAACGCGCGGCCGAGGCGGAGGAGGCGACGCGTCGCGGGCGCGCGCGCATCGAGACCGAACGCGAACGCGTCGTGGCCGAGGGCAAGGCGCTAATCGCGGACCTGCGGCGCGAAAGCGCGGCGATCGCCGACGAGGTAAAAGCGGGGCGCAAGGCGCAACGCGAGCTTGGCTCGATGCTCGGGCGGGCGGCGGAGCGCGTCGAGCAGATGGCGCCGGACGCCGCCGGCGCTGGCGAAGGCGGTGCGGCGCGCGAGCCGCTCAAGGTTGGCGACGCGCGTCGAGTTCGGCGACATCCAGGGCGAGCTTATCGCGCTGGAGCCGGGGCGCGCGGTCGTAAGCCGCGGCGGGCTGCGGATCGAGGTCGCACCGGAGCGGTTGCGTCGCGCGCAGAGCCGGACGGCAGCGCGCGGCGCGCCCAAGGTGACGGTCAGCGCGGGCCGGGCCCCGACGGCGGAGACAGCGAGCTCAATCTGATCGGGATGCGCACGGCGGAGGCGCTTCGGCGGCTGGAGGAGTTTCTCGACCAGGCCTACCTGACCAACCGCGCCGAGGTGCGGATCGTGCATGGGATTGGTTCGGGCGCGCTCAAGAAGGCGGTCCACGAATATCTGAGCGACTCGCCTTATTGCGCGGGCTTCCATCAGGCCGACCCGCATCGCGGCGGCGCCGGCGCCACCGTAGTCCAGCTCAATTTGTAGTTCTTGTCGCCTCGGCATAGAACCGCGGCGCGGCCATCCCATCGCAGCCATCCCATCGCATTGGATAGGCGCGTCGGGTCTGGAGCCCCGCAGGGTATAGAACGAGGCAAAGCACGGGCCATATAATCGACGATTCGTAATTATAGCTTGCGGCAAAGAGTTGCGCTTCGCCGCCCTTGCGTCACGCTTAGACTGTCGAACGGGCCGGAGACAACCGCTGATGGCTGATAACTACGCGGTCGACCTTGAAAAGGTGACCCGCATCTACAAACGCGACGAGTTCGAGATTCGCGCGCTCGATAGCGTGACGATCAAAATTCCGAGCGGCCGCTTCGTCGCGATCATGGGACCCTCGGGCTCGGGCAAGACCACGATGCTCAACCTGATCGCCGGAATCGACCATCCGACCTCCGGCCGCGTCGCCGTCGGCGGCGAGGAAATCACCGGGATGAAGGAGGTCGACCTCGCGCGCTGGCGTTCCCGGCACATCGGACTGGTCTTTCAGTTCTACAACCTGATTCCGGTGCTCACCGCGTTCGAAAACGTCGAACTGCCGCTGCTGCTGACGCCGCTCAAGAAGGCCGAGCGGCGCGCACACGTCGAAACCGCGCTCAGCGCGGTCGGCCTGGCCGACCGGATGGACCATTACCCGCGCCAACTCTCGGGCGGACAGGAGCAGCGGGTCGCAATTGCGCGCGCGATCGTCACCGACCCGACTATCGTGGTGGCCGACGAGCCGACCGGCGACCTCGACGCCAAGTCCGCCGAGGAAATCCTGGCCCTGCTGACCGAGCTCAACCGCCATTTCCACAAGACCATCGTGATGGTCACCCATGACGCGCGCGCCGAGCGCTACGTCGAGACGATTTTCCGCCTCGACAAGGGCGTGCTGGTCGGCGTCGAAGCGGGCAAGGCCGCGGGCGTGGCCGCGCAGGCCAACGCCTGAAGCGGGAAGCTGCGACCAGGACGGGCATCGTATGAAGTTCGCGGCGCTGGTGTTCAAGAATCTCACGCGCAACAGGCGGCGGACGATCCTCACCGTCCTCTCGATCGCCGTTTCGCTGTTTATTTTCTCCGCGCTCGCCAGCGTGCCGACGGTGGCGAACCGGATCCTCGCCGACAGCGCCTCGTCGGTCCGGATCGCATGTCACAACAAGGCCGGCCTTGGCCTACTCGCTGCCCGAGGCCTACACGCAGCGGATCGCGGCGACGCCGCACGTGGTCGCGGTGATCGCCGAGAGCTGGTTCGGCGGCATCTACCACGAAGTCTCCGACGAGTTCCCCAACCTGGCGGTCGATCCCGAGCGGATCGACGTGATGTGGCCGGATTGGGGTTTGTCGCCCGAGGCGATCGCGCAATTCAAACGCCAGCGCACGGCATGCCTGGTCGGGCCTTCCACGATGAAGCGCTTCAACTGGCGCGTGGGCCAGCAGATCATGCTGCGCGGCACGCTCTATCCGTTCAACGTCACACTCAAGATCGTCGGCACGATGGGCGGCAAGGCGCCGCCGAATTTCCTGATTTTTCGCCGCGACTACCTGGAGGAAGCGGCCGGGCGGCCCGGCTTCGTCGATAATTTCTGGGTGCGGGCGGACCAGGCTTCCGCGGTGCCGCAGGTGATCGCCGCGCTCGACGAGGGCTTCGCCAACTCGTCGGCGCAGACGCTCAGCGAGTCCGAGGCGTCGTTTCTCGGCGACTTCATGCAGACCTTCCGGCTGTTCTTCCGACTGGCCGAGATCCTCGGCCTGATCATCGTGGTGACCATCGGCCTGGTGGCGGCGAACACGGCCGCGATGTCGATTCGCGAGCGGCGCTCCGAAATCGCCGTGATGCGCTCGATCGGATTCACCGCGCGCACGATCCTCCTGTTGCTGCTGGCCGAGTCGCTGATGATCGCGCTTATCGGCGGGGCGCTCGGATGCGGCGCCGCCTACATCGTCTTCAGGCTGTTCACGGTCGGCGCGCTGGCGGCGGGTCCGCTGGCCAGCGTCCAGATCTCGCCCGCGATCTTTGCCGAAACGCTGGTCATCGCGGCGCTGATCGGTGCGCTCGGCGCGCTGGTGCCGGCGTATTCGGCGGCGCGGCGCAATATCGTGGACGCGCTCAGGATGGTCGCCTGAGATGGCGGTGCCGCTCAAATACAACGTGCGCAGCCTGCTGGTGCGCCGCGTATCGACCGCGATGACCGCCGGCGGAATTGCGCTGGTGGTGGCGGTGTTCGTGATCGTGATGGCGATGGTAACCGGGCTCGGCGCCGCCATCGGCGATACCGGCTCGCCCGACAATCTGATCGTGCTGCGCCGCGGCGCGACCACCGAAACCTACTCGGCGATGAGCCTCGACCAGTTCGACGCCTTGAAATTCCTGCCCCAGATCCGGCACGACGCGGCGGGCAATCCGATGGCCTCGCCGGAATTGCCGGTGCAGACCCTGCTCGAGCGGCAAGGCGGCGGGCGCGACAATGTGGTCTTCCGCGGCGTGCTGCCGGTCGCGCTCGAAGTCCACGACCAGGTCCATATCGTCAGCGGCCGGATGTTCCAGCCCGGGCTCAACGAGGTGATCGTCGGCACGGGGCTGGTCAACCGCTACACGGACTGCGCGCTCGGCGCGACGCTGCATTTTGGCCGCGGCACCTGGAAGGTGGTCGGCATTTTTGCCGCCGGCGGAAGCGCGTTCGAGTCCGAGGTCTGGGGCGACCTCCACGCTGTCCAGGATGAGGCCCGCCGCGGCGCATACTATGCCTGCGCGCGGCTCAAGCTGATCCCGGGCGCGGATGTTGCCGCGCTCACCCGGCGTATCGCCGACGACCCCCGGATCAACCTCCAGGCCCAGACCGAGAGCGACTACTACAAGGATGAGGCGGTGGTCGCGCGCCAGTTGCGAGTGCTGATGATGGTGGTCGCGATAGTCATGGCGGTCGGCGCGATATTCGGCGCGATGAACACGATGTACGCGGCGGTCTCCACGCGCACCGCGGAAATCGGCACGCTGCGAGCGCTGGGCTTCGGCCCGGGATCGGTGATGGCGTCGTTCCTGCTGGAGTCGCTGGTGCTCGCACTGGCGGGCGGCGTGGTCGGAGTGATCCTGGCGATGCCGATCAACGGCTTCTCGACCACCTTTGGCAATTACGTGACCTTTTCGACCATGGCTTTCAGCTTCCGGGTCACGGCCGCGATCGTGGTCGAGGCATTGATATTCGCCGCGCTGATGGGTTTGCTGGGGGGATGGCTGCCGGCGCGCACGGCGATGCGTCTGTCGGTGGTCGACGCGCTGCGGAGGGTTTAGCACGTGCCGCCCGAATCGACACGCGGGCCCAATATCCGTGAGCTGGAGTCGCTCCGTATCACGCGCGGCGACGAACCGCCGCGACGGCGCCGGCTTATCCCAATCGTGCTGGCCACCCTGGCGTTCGCCGTCGCCGCGGCCGCCGGCTATGGCCTCTATGCGCACACGCTGGGCAGGCCGCTCGAAGTCGAGACCGCGCCGGTCACGCTGATGGCGGCCGCGCAGCAGAGCCCGCTGCTCACCGGTTCGGGCTACGTCATCACGCGCGACAAGTACATCACGATCGGCACCAAGATTCTCGGCCAGATCGTCGAGGAGCCGATCGAGGAGGGCAAGCGCGTCAAAAAGGGCGACCTGCTCGCGCGCATCGACGACCGCGACTACCAGGCGCAGCTCCACCAGGCGATCGCCGACCGCGATCTCGCGCGGGCCAATGTGAAGCTCGCGCAGGTCAAGGCCGCGCGGCGAGCGGACGCTGTACCGCAGCGGAGTCGCCTCGCGCGATGAGCTCGACGTGGCCGAGAACGCGTTGTCGGTCGCCCAGGCCGCGCTCGCGCGCGCCGAGGCCTCGATCGATTACGCCCGCTTCAACGTCAGCCAGTGCGTCATCACCTCGCCGATAAGCGGCGTCGTGCTCAAGAAGTACCGCGAGATCGGCGACACGATTAACTACGGCGGCGATATCCAGGCCGGCGGCGGCACCACCGATATCGCGCAGCTTGCCGACACCGGCGACATGCGCGTGGAGGCCGATATCAGCGAAAACGATATCGCCAAGGTCGCGATGGGGATGCCGGCGGCGGTGGTGCTCGACGCCTACCCTGAGCGCAGCTTCGACGCCGCGGTGGTGAAAATCTACCCCGAGGCCGATCGCCAGAAGGGCACCGTCAAGGTCGAGGTGAAAATTCTCCGGCCCGAGATGGAGGTCGTGAAGCCCGAGATGAGCGCCAAGGTCACGTTCCTGGCGCGTGCGGCGGGCTCAGGGCGGCAGCCGGTAATCCTGGTGCCGAAGAACGCGATCGTCAAAAGCGGCGGAGAATCGTTCGTGTGGCTCGTGCGTGACGGTATCGCCAGGCGTGCGCCGATTCTGACCGGGCGCGAATTCGAGCACGGCGTCGAGGTCAAAAGCGGCCTGGACGAGGGCGAGACGGTAATCGTCGCCCCCCGGCGGGCCTCAAAGACGGCCAGCCGGTGGCCGCCGAATCGACGTAAGTGAGCGAAGCGGCGCCTACTGGACCGACTCGGGATCGACCCGACTGCGCCTAGTGGAACAGCTTGTTCAGCGCGCCGCCGAGCGGATTGCTCCCCGAGCCGCCATTCTTGGATTTCTTGCCGAGGAACTTGTTGAGAAGCTTTTCCCCCTGCTTCTGCACCAGATGGCCGGCGGCGCGCTGCGCCAGGAACTGGATGTCGGGCTGCACCGAGGGCTTGGGCAACTGCCCACTGATTTGCACCGGGATGTCGATCTGCTTCTGCTCATTGGCCAGGTAAACCACGTTCTTTTTCTCGGACATGATCTCGCGGCTGAGCTCCTGCGATAGCAGCAGATGCGCCTTCATATCGATGTTTTTGTCCAGGTCGAACCATCCGTCCGCCAGTGGCGCTGTAGTCGGGCGTCGCGGCCTTGATGTCGTGCGAGGTAATTCGGGGCCCCTGGATCGCAAACGTCAGGCTGAGTTCGCGGAGATCGGTGTCGGGCGAGCTGAACAGCGAGGGATGGCGCGCGACGATCGTCGGTGTAATCAGCGTGTCGATGCCCGGCACGCCTTGCACCTTGCGTATCGCCTGCGCGGCAATGTTGACGCCGATGAGCTTGCCGTTGGCGACCGCCATCTGGCCGTTGCCGCTCAGCGTCGGCTTAATCTTGTCGAAGGTGTCGCCGCGGCCCGCGACGCGCACCTGCCCCGTTAGCTGACCGCGCACCGTGTCGGCCGCCTTGGATTTCTGCGAGAGCAGCGCCTGCTGCAAGTCGATCCCGTGCAGATTCAACCCCACGTTGAAGACCGGCTCGGCACCGAGCGTGGCCCGCGCGTTGCCGTCGAGCGTGCCGTTGAAAGCGCCGACCTTGAGCGAGCTAATCGTCACCGCCTGACCGCCATAGGTCGCGTCGACGGCGAGGTTGCGGTAGGCGATATTCTGCATCGTGCCGCTGGGCGAGGTCACCATCGCGGTCACCGTCGGGCGCGGAGGTGGTGCCCCGGACCGTGCCCTTGACCGCCAGCCGGTCGAGGTGGTCGGCCGCCGCCTCGGGCTTGGGATTGGCGGTCAACTCGGCCGGCTTCACCACGTCGGCGCTGAAGTCATAGGTCGCGCTTATCGGCTCCAGCGACTGCGCGTTGACCAGCAGCCTGCCGTGGCCCGAGCCGAGGTTGAAAGTCAGCGGACCGGCCACGGCGCTGGTGCCCGCCAGCTTGATGTCTCCGGTAAGGCCGCCCACAATCGCGCGCTGGCCCGGCGGCGTGACCGTCACCGAGGCGAGCGTCACGACGCCATTAACCTCGGGTTTCTTCTGCACGACTTTGACCAGGGCGTGAATCTCGGCCTTGCCTGAGGCGTTGTATTTGCTGAGCGCGACCAGCATCTTGCCCATCGCGGCGAGGTCGAATCGATTGCTGTCGACTCGCGCGCTCAGGTTCTGGCCCTAGCTGAATCTGGCCGGCCTTCAGATTGAGGTCGCCGAGCGTCAGCGTCGCGTTCTGGATTTCGATCTGCGGCGCGGTTCCGCTGTCCTTTCGCGTCCCGGCCGCCGCAAGCTTGAGCGGAACGCCCGCCGCCTTGTCGAGCACGCCGGTGTACACGACCTGGTTGCCGGTCAGGTCGGTCACGAGGTTAAACGCGATCGATTGGGTGGTGCCGTCAACCTTGATGCTGGCCGTGAACGGGATTGGTGAGCCTGAGCTGCGGCGGTATCGCCTTGGCGATTTGCGGCACCGCCTTAAGCTCGGCCATCGTGAACGGTCCAAGGTCCAGGTTGAACGCGAGCGGTATCGCGCCCATATCGATCGCGCCGTTGGTCATCAATGGCCCGACCTTGCCGGTCAGCGAAAGATTTTTGCTCGTGCCAAGCGCCGCCAGGCTCAGCGTAATGTCGACCGGCGTGGTGACGCCAAGATTCTCGACGTCCAGGTTGACCGCGCTCACCGTGACCGGCGCGGCACCCGCGTCCTGATAGACGATCGTGGCGTCCTCGACGGTCAGGCTCGAGACCGACACTGCGCCAAGCGCTCCCGCACCTGCCGGCTGTTGTTCCTGGGGCTGTGCCTGGGTAAGCGGCACGCCCTTAAGCGGCGGCATCCCGGTCGCGGGCGGCACGGCCGGCGCCGGCATAGTGGCCTCGCCGGTGGAGGACTTCTTCCCGATGGAGCTGACATTCAGCTCGCCGCGCTGGTTGCGGATGATGTGCACCACGGGCTGCTTGAGCGACACCTGCTTGATTTCGACGCGATGGCTCAGCAGTGGCATCAGCGCGACCCGGGCATAGACGTCCGCGGCCTGCACGAATGGCGTCTGGGAGAAATTCGGGTCGTCCGCGATAGTGACGCCGCGCAGGTCGGCGACCACACCCCATCCGAGGCTCGCGTGGATGTCCTGGACGTCGACCTTGCGGCCGACCGCGTCGCTGGCCTTGGTCAGGATGAAGCCGCGCTGCTTCTGGATGATCCCGTTGAGGTTGAGCACCGCGTAGGTTCCCACCGCGATCACGACCAGGACGATGATTCCGACGACAATTATGGTTGCCCGGATGAGCTTGCGCATCACGACACCCCTTTCCCGCCCCGAGAAATTGTATTCTCCACTGAAGCGGGAGCTATGCCAACGCCTCGCGACCCGATCACCTGGCCATCCGGATGACTCAGGCACTTGATCGCGCACTGGCGATTTTTTCAGGAGCGGCCGAAGCGACCGCATTGGCCGTCACGAGCATCGCCGTGATGCGCGCGGCGGAAACAATCGGTAGGCTTACTCTCAAATGGCCAAGAGGCGAAAGACCACGGCCGTCGCGCGAGGTCCCCAAGCCCAAAGCGGAAAAGCCAGCCTTCAGCTCGCCGTTCAAGGACCTGAAGAAGATGCTGAGCGAGCGGCCTCAGCCCAAAAGCCCCGGCAAGCCTAGTCGAGCGTGCCAAGGTCCCCGCCGCTGCGCGACGCCGGTAGCGGCGGCCGAACCGGCGCCGGTGCTCGACGACGCCGCGATGTTCCGCCAGGCGGTCGACGGGGTGCGCCGCCTGGGCGACCAGCGCCCGGCCCGCGTCGTCCCCAAGCCGGAGGTGACCCTGGAAATCGTCAGCGAGGATGCCGAGGTTCTCGCTCAGCTATCGGACCTGGTTTCCGGAGTCGGGACTTTCGAGCTGACCGAGACCGAGGAGTACACCGAGGGAACGCGGCTCGGGCTCGATCCGCGGCTGGTGACGCGGCTTCGCCGCGGCGAGTTTGCGGTGCAGGCGCATATCGACCTGCATGGGATGATCCAGGCGGACGCCAAGGTGGCGCTCGAAGGATTTATCGTCGAACTCGGTGCGCAAGGGACTGCGCACGGTGCTGGTCGTCCATGGCCGCGGTCTGCGGTCGCCGGGCGGGATGCCGGTGCTCAAGCATGCCGCCGCGCAATGGCTCTCGCATGGGCACATGGGTGGGTACGTGCTGGCGTTTGCGACCGCGCGGCCCGGCCGACGGCGGCGCGGGTGCGATGTACGTGCTGCTCGGCGCGATCGGAAGCGCGCCCGTTTCGACGTCCTGCAAGGCGCCAAGCGCCGCGACTGAGCGCGAGGGCCGCTCCCGAGCGGCCTCTACACCGGAACTGCAGCGGCCTCTACACCGCAACGATGAATTCTGTAGGGGCCGTTCGGGAACGGCCCTCTGGTCAATTCCAAAAAGAAAACGGGGCCGGTAAAGGCCCCGTCTCCGGTTCAATCGCAACTGCAAACGATGTTACTTGTTCAAATCTTGTCTAAATCTTGCCCTGCAGAATGAACGAGATGACCAGCGAGTACAGGGTCAGCGACTCGACGAAGGCGAGTCCGATGATCATCGGGACGAAGAGCTGGTTGGTGCTGTTGGGGTTACGGCCGATCGATTCCATCGCCGAGGCCGCCAGCTTGCCCTGACCCATCCCGCATCCCAGCGCCGCGATTCCGATACCGATGCCCGCGCCGAGTCCGATAAGGCCCGCGCGCAGCCCGTCGCCGCCGCCGCTGCTCCCGGCCGTCTGCGCCATCGCGAGCAACGGGCTCGCGAGCACCATCGCCGCGGCCATCGCGAGCCATTTTCCTAACCGTCCAATCATTTACGTCTCCTCCTTGTTTGCTCGCGGCCATCAGCCAGGTCCATGGCTCTTTTTTCTCCCCTCTATCCTCTTCCACCCCGCGAACCGGACCGGGCCTGGTCGCGAAATTACACTTTTCTGTCGAGCGAACTTGCGGCGCCGCTCGGGACCGCGCTCTGATCAGTAATGCGAATGGCTCGCCATCCGGACGTACGAGACCGCCAGGATCACGAAGACCAGGGCCTGGACGATGCAGACGATCGAGCCTAGCGCGTAGAACGCCAGCGGGATGACCAGCTTGGTGAGGCCGGTGAACAACCCGAGCACCTTGTGGTCGGCGAACATGTTGGCGAAAAGACGGATGCCCAGCGAAAACGGGCGAAACAGGTTGTCCGCCACCTCGATCACCACGAAGAACCACGCCAACCACCACAGCGGGCCCAGGAAGCTGCGCAGGTAGTAGAGCCCCTGATGCTTGAAGCCCTGGTAGAGGTAGAAAATGAAGCAGATGATGGCGATCGCGAAAGTGAGGTCGGTGTCGGCGGTCGGCGGCTCCATACCCGGAATCAGGCCGAGGAAATTCGCCGTGAGAATAAACATGAAAAGCGTGCCGAAGAAGGGCACGTATTTGCGCGTGCCGTGACCCTCGAGCACGCCCGCGACGAAGCCGTCGAGCCACTCGGTCATAACTTCGCCCACCGAACGCAGCGTGATTCCAGCTCTCGGGAACGGTCGGGTCGGGCGCGTCCATCAGGGCTCGCCGCGCTTTGAACGCGAAAACGATCAGGATTCCCATCGCGATCCAGGTGCCGACCACGACCGGCGGAAGATGCAGGCCTCCCGCGATGAGATCGATGAAATTAACCGGGTTCAAGCTGTCGCCTCCGCGCCGCGCTGCGGACCGTTATGCGGCCCGCGCTGAAACGCGCCAAGTTTCAATAAAGATCGCGCCCGGCTGAGTCAAGACGCCGAGCACAAAGCCCGGAACGTTGATGTTGGTGCGGCTTAGGAGCCAAGCGACGACCGTAACAATAAACAGCAATTTCAATGGCGCCGCAACAATCCCGAGCCGGTTCGCGCCGCCACTTTGGGTGGCGACCGCGATGATCCATCGCCCGACGAAGGCAGCAGAAAAAGATTCGCGATCATCACCGCTCCGCCGACCGCGCATCCGACGCGCCATCGCAGGCGAACCCGTCGCGAGCAGCAGCAGGCTCAGCGCCGCGGTCATCATCGCCGTCGCGCCCTGAATCCCGGCGATTGTCGGAACTGTCCACGTCATCGCGACTCAAAGAATTCTGTCACGGCAATCAAAGATTCTTGCGAAATGACGCGCGCTTCGGCTATCAGCCGATAGAAGCCGAGGGCCACGCCGCCCAGCAGCCCGACCAGGGTCCAGATGGAGCCGGTGTGAAAATGGGCGTCGATATAATAGCCGGCCACCGAGCCGCCGATGATCGGCGAGAAAAGCTCAGCCCCGATAGCGGCATACCGCCAGAGGTTCGGCCTTTCCGCTGACGACTCGTCCGGAGGCGGCTGCTCTGACACTCAAGACCTCGGGACTCTCAAGATCTCAGCGGCTCAAGATTTGGCGACTTCGCGCGAGCGATTCGCGCGCGGCGGCGACGGTCCGATCGATGTCGGCCTCGCTATGCGCCAGCGACACGAACATCGCCTCGAATTGCGAGGGCGGCAGGTAAATCCCCCGCTCGAGCATCGCGTGAAAAAATCGCGCGAACAACGCCGTATCCGCGCGGCGCGCTTCTTCGGCCTCGCGCACCGCTTCGACTCCCAAAAACGCCGTCACCAGCGAGCCGACCCGGTTGACGCAGCCCTTGAGGCCCGAGTCGCGGAGCGCCTCGGCCATCCCGTCGCCGAGCCGCGCGGAAGTCGCCTCCAACCGCTCGTAAGTCCCGGGCCGCGCGAGAAACTCCAGCGTCTCGAGCCCCGCGCGCACCGCCACCGGATTACCCGATAGCGTTCCCGCCTGGTAAACCGGACCGACCGGCGCGAGCAGGTCCATCAAATCAGCCCGCCCCGCGACCGCGCCAATCGGCATCCCACCGCCGATCACCTTGCCCAGCATGACCAGGTCGGGCTCGGCGCCAAACATTTCGTGCGCCGTACCGTAGCGGAGGCGAAACCCGGTGATCACTTCGTCGCAGATGAGCAGCGCGCCGTGGCGATGCGCGAGGTCGCCCAGGTCTTTGAGAAAGCCGGGCGCGGGGGGCACCACGCCCATGTTGGCGGCTACCGGCTCGACAATAACCGCGGCGATTTCGCGGGGTTCGGCGAGAAAATAGCGTTCCACCGCCTCCAGCGAGTTGTACTGCGCGACCCGGGTCAGCGCGGCCAGCGCCTCCGGCACTCCAGCGCTGTCGGGCACGCCCAGGGTCATCACGCCCGAACCGGCGCGCACCAGCAGACGCGTCGCTATGGCCGTGGTAGCAGCCGTCGAACTTGATAATGCGCGAGCGGCCGGTGGCGGCGCGCGCCAGGCGAATCGCGGTCATCCCGGCCTCGGTACCGGAGCTGACCAGGCGCACCTTGCGCGCCATCGGGATGGCGCGCGGCGATACGCTCGGCGATCGCGATTTCCAGTTCGGTCGGAGCGCCGTAACCGAAGCCGTGAGCGGCCTGCTCGGCGATCGCGGCGACGACCTCGGGATGAGCGTGGCCGAGGATCGCCGGACCGTAAGATCCGACGTAATCGATGAAGCGATTGCCGTCGGCATCGATCACCATCGCGCCTTCGCCATGCGCGATAAAAAGCGTCGCGCCGCCGACCGCTTTCCATGCGCGCACCGGCGAGTTGACGGCGCCGGGGATAACGGCGGCCGCGCGGGCGAGGAGCGCGGCGGAATTTTTCTTGGCGATCATTTTACGATTTCATTTGCGATTTCGGTTTCGCTTTACTCGCTAACATTTGCCGGCGTGCCGGTCAAACGCGCATTACCGTCTCGTGCTAGCGAGAAATTGCGTTTACACAAAGGCTCCCAGAGCCAACGAGCGCGATCGATGAAAATCAGCTTGCGCCAAGGCGTTCGCGCGGTAAATTTGCTTTTCACGATTCATGAAAAAAATCGCGCGCTTGTGAACTCGTGATCGCTTTTGCTTGAGCCGATCTCTGCAAAGGGTCTATCACGTTGTCTTCGCCAACACACTTCACACATGGACGCGCTGTGATGCGCAAGCCGCCGTGGAAACGGCGTCAGGATCAAAGTGGCCGCAAGGCGCTCGATCTGCTTACTGGATTTTTTGAAGTTGTCCATGAAATCCGGATCGCCGATGGCCGAGTTGATAGACCATCGTCGAACGCGTCGCATCGGTGTCTGGCGAAGGGAGAAAACGAGTTATCCACACCTGTGGATAAGCTTGTGAGTAATTCAGCCGACAGCCTGCTCGGTTCGGTGGGGGGACCGCGTGCTTCGGGTGACGGCTCACTGACTTCCTGGGAGGGGAAAAATGGAAGGTTTGTGGCAACGGACGGCGGACCGGATACGTGATTCGTTGGGTCAGGTCGGATTCGAAACCTGGATTGGACCGCTGAATTTTCTGGGGATGCAAGGGCGTACCGCTACTATCGAGGCTCCCAACCGTTTCTTTCGCGACTGGGTGAACGACCGCTATCTCGAACTGCTCCGCCAGTCGCTCTCCGCCGAAGTCGGACAGTCGGTCGACGTTAAGCTTACGCTGGGACTGGCCGGCAACAGCAATCTTCACGAGGCAGTACGGCGCACGATGCCGCCGGCTCCTTCCGCCGTCGAGGCCGCGCCGCGCGACCGCCATCCGCAACTCAATCGAGCGCTACACGTTCGCCGAATTCGTGGTCGGCTCGGCCAACCAGTTCGCCCATGCGGCGGCGCTGGCGGTCGCCAATCAGCCCGGCGAAAAGTACAACCCGCTGTTCATCTACGGCGGAGTGGGTCTGGGCAAGACGCACCTGGTGACCGCGATCGGCCATCAGTTGTGGAACAGCGGCAAGCGCAAGGTGCTGTTCATGCCGGCCGAGGTTTTCATGAACGAGCTGATAACCTCGCTGCGGCGCGACCGGATGGGCGAGTTCAAGGAAAAGTTCCGCCGCGTCGACGCGCTCATCCTCGACGACGTCCAGTTCCTGGCCGGACGCGAGCGGACCCAGGAAGAGTTTTTTCATACCTTCAACTCGCTGCACTCCGACCGCCATCAGATCGTGCTGACCTCGGACAAGGTGCCGCGCGATATTCCGGGACTCGAGGAGCGGCTGAGGAACCGTTTCGAGTCGGGGCTTATCGCCGATGTCGCGCCGCCCGACCTCGAGACGCGGGTCGCAATCGTGCAGAAAAAGGCCGCGCACGACAACATGAGCCTGCCCTCCGACGTGTCGCTTTACATCGCGCAGAACGTTTCCTCCAACGTGCGCGAACTCGAAGGATGCCTGACGCGGCTGGCGGCGCTGGCCTCGATGGACCGTGCGCCGTTGACGGTGGAGTTCACTCGCCAGGCGCTGCACGATCTCATCCGGGTGCAGGACCATCGCCCCGGCATCGATGGCATCCAGAAGACGGTCGCCGACTTCTTCCATATCCGGCTGGTCGACCTGAAGTCGAAAAAGCGCACCCAGCACATCGCGTTTTGCCGCCAGGTGGCGATGTACCTGTGCCGCAAGCTAACCGACAACTCGTTTCCGGTGATCGGCGAGCATTTCGGACGCGACCATTCGACGGTGATTCACGCTTACAACCTGATCGCGCGCCGGGTGGGCAACGATTCGGCCTTCCGCATGTCGATCGAAAAGATCGAGCGCGAACTCAAGATCGATCCGCGGCCGCGTGACGGCCTCTAACAACTCTGTGGAAAAGTCCTCTACAATACCCACAGTATCGACAGGAAGGGGATGGAGCGGCGGGGAGCGCGATCGCAGACCGGATGCGATGCACCGTTTGGTCACTGGCGATCGTGCAACGATTACGAAGAGTTGCGCCGCTCATCAACAAATTCACAGGGCCTACTGCTATCTTATGATCTTTAGATCTAATTATATCTTTAGAAGTAGAAGAGCGCGGCGACGAGAGGATAAATGGAACTGGTAATCGAGCGCGCAGTGCTGCAAAGCAGCCTGTCGCTGGTTCAGGGAATCGTGGAACGGCGCAACACGGTGCCGATACTCGGGCACGTGCTGCTCGAGCCCAACGGCGCCAATCTGCGCCTGGCCGCCACCGACCTCGAGGTCGGTATCCGCACCGAAATTCCCTGCCGCGTCGACAAGAAAGGCAGCGTTACGCTCAACGCGCGCAAACTGTTCGAAATCGTGCGCGAAGCCGAAGGCGGAGAGGTTTCGTTCAAGTCGCTCGACAACGACTGGGTCGAGCTCAAGTGCGGACGGGCGAAGTTCAAAATGATGGGGCTCGATCCGCGAAGTTTCCCGGCGATGCCCAGCCAGGCGCAGGCGAAACCGCAGGGCGACGCCGCCCGCAAGGCGGTCAAGGGCGACCTCACGATCGCGACCCGCGTGCTGGCGGCGATGATCGACAAGACCATCTTCGCCGTCAGCCCCGATGAAGCGCGCTACAACCTGGGCGGCGTGCTGGTGGAGGCGGCCTCGAAGGGCGTCGCCCGGATGGTCGCCACGGACGGCCATCGGCTCTCGATGATCGAGCGCGAAGCCGAGGGCTTCGAGATGGAGGGCAACGCGATCATCCCGCGCAAAGGTCTGGCCGAATTGCGCAAGCTGCTCGATCAGGAGGGTGAGGAGCAGGTGCAATTGATGCTCGACGGGCAGCTCGCGTGGCTCAAGCGCGGCGCAACCGAGGTCTCGATGCGCCTGGTCGAGGGCGAATTTCCCGACTATCGCGGCGTAATTCCCAAGCAATCGAAGTATGCCGTCGCGGTCGGGCGCGACGCCCTGCTCAACGCGATAAAGCGGGCCGCGATTTTTTCCAACGAGCGCTATCACGGCGTCAAGCTGGGGCTCGCAAGCGGCGCGCTGACCGTCTCTTCGACCAGTCCCGAGATGGGCGAGGCGAGCGAGACTATCGACGTCGATTTCACCGGCGAGGAGTTCTCGATCGGCTTCAACGCGGCCTATCTCATCCAGGTTCTGGGCGTGATGCCGCCGGAGAGCGATGCCAGCCTGGGGCTCAGCGACGAGGTCAGTCCGGGCGTGGTCACCTCGTCGCTGGACTCGCAGTTCACCTACGTCGTGATGCCGATGCGGCTATAAGCCCGGCGCCGAACGCATTTCGTCAGTGCTGGCCTTCGGACGCCGGCGGCCGGCGGCTCGGCGGCCGATGGCACGACGACCAGGACTTCCTTGTTGAGCACATGCTGGCGCGACTCGAAGGGAAAGACCTCCTCGCTCGCGACCACCTTGTCCGAGCCGCCAAGCTGACTGCCAAGATAGTCGCGGTCGCGCCGCCGCACGATCACCCATCGCAGCTTGTGGTCGAGCGCGTCCTGCTTCAATTTGCCGGCATCCTCGTAGTACGGGAGCGGTTCGGGCAAGTCGAGGTAGTAGAGCGGACCGACCGTCTTGTATAGCACCACGCCAGAGGTCGCCTGGCCCATCTGTCGGCGGATGTCTTCGGCGAAGCGCTTCTCGCCGCGCCACTTGTCGGCGGCGGGCATCGCGAAGATGAACAGGTAAGCCAGGAAAAGCGCCCCGACGGTCGCCGTGGACATCGCCACCCGCCGCGTATCGAAGCGCCTCAGCGTATAGAGCACCGCGAGCAGCGACACCGCCCAGCACATCAGATAGATAACGCGGTCGGGAGCTGGCGGCAGCGTCGCCATCGGCCCTTTAAAGATCCATCGCGGCGGAATCATCACGATCGCGCCGCCGACAACCGCGATCGCGATGACTGCGTAACCAAGCGCCGAGCAACCGTCGCGCCAGCGGCGATAGCGCCTCGAACGGCGTGGCCAGCATCCGCGCAACCAGCAGCGCTCCGGCCGGCAGAATCGGCAACAGATAGTAGCTGCGGCGCGATCCGGAGAGCGTGAAGAAAATGAACGTCGCCCAGAAATAAACCAGCGCGAAGCGATGGCCGCGTTGGGCGGCGCCGGCGCGGTCGGCAGCGGGCTTGCGATGGGCCTCGGCGAGCGCGGCGGGCAGGAACGCCGACCACGGCATCATCAGGGCGAAGATGACGTAGCAATAAAGATAGATGGGGCCGCGATGGTCGAACGGATGGAAAAACCGCACGACGTTTTCGCGGTAGACCATCTCCAGGCCCTTTTCGGAGCCGGTGCGAGCGGCCGAGATCGCGAACGGTACGTAGTAGATTGCCGCGCCGAGCGGGATCGCAACCAGCGATTTCCAATTGAAGAGCCATCGGTTGCGCTCGATGAGCCATCCGATTCGGCCAAGGACCGGGCCGCGCGAAAGCCGCCGTCCCAATTCGGCCCATCCGTCCGCCAGGCACGAGTACACTCCGAGCACCATCAGCGGCAGCACGTATCCGAGCAGTCCCTTGGTGAGCGACGTCGCCGCCATTACCAGCCACAGTCCGACCACCCACCATCCGTCTTGCCGTTGCTCATTGCGCAGGAAAAGCGCGAACGCCGCCAATTCTCCGGTGACGGTCTCGACGTCGGCCGAGGCGTGGCGTGAAAAAAAGACGAAGCTGAAGCTGGTGGCCAGGATGAGTCCGGCGAGCAACGCGGTCCGATCGTCATAGAGCCGTCGCCCGACCAGCATCACCAGCCATACGCCGAGCAATCCGGCGATCGCGCAGGGCAGCCGCGCCGAAGTCTCGTCGAGCCCTCCGGTCAGCCTGGCCGCCGCGAGCACCAGCCAGTACGAACCCAGTGGCTTGTCGTAGTAGACGCGGCCGTTGATCGTCGGCCAGAAGTAGCGCGACGTGAGACGCATTTCGCGCGCGATTTCCGCCCAGCGGAATTCCGAGGACCACAACGCGCGCGCGCCCAGCCGGGCAAAGAACATCACCGCCGCCAGCATCAGCACGGCGGTCGCGGCGGCGCGCCATGAAACGGCGTATCCGAATATCTCGATGGTCGCGTCGCTAGCGGGCTCTGGTGATGTGCCCGCGGCGAACGTTCGCCCCGCGTCGATGCGCTCGTCGGCACGGCGCGGGTCGGCAGTGCTCTCCATTTCGCGATCAGGTTCGCAGCCTGCTCCGTGGGGTTCAAGTACCCGCGCGAGCCGGCACGCGTTCGGGCGCTCGATGAATCGCGCTCGTGCGGACTTGCGCGACTTGCGCGGACTTACGCGCGCGTGCGATCGACCCCGGATAGAAGGCCGATGCGGCGCATGCTAGCGTCGAGAACATCCGGCCTCCGCCGGACAGCTCCCGGGAGACATGAATCGCAATGAGCGACGAGCACGGCCACGAGGCCTCCGGGCGCAAGCCCAACCGCCTCATCAACGAGCAGAGTCCCTACCTGCGCCAGCACGCCCACAATCCGGTGGATTGGTACGCGTGGGGCGACGAGGCGCTCGGCGCGGGCGCGCGCCGAGAACAAGCCCGTGCTCCTCTCCATCGGCTATTCGGCATGCCATTGGTGCCACGTGATGGAGCGCGAGTCGTTCGAGAACGAACAGATTGCGCAGTTGATGAACGAAAACTTTGTTTCGATCAAAGTCGATCGCGAGGAGCGTCCCGACCTCGACCAGATTTACATGGACGCCGTGCAGCTCCTGACCGGGCGCGGGGGATGGCCGCTCACCGTGTTCCTGACGCCTGAGGGCGAGCCGTTTTACGGCGGCACCTACTTTCCGCCCGAGGATCGCCAGGGGATGCCCGGCTTTCCGCGCGTGCTGACCGCGATCGCCAACGCGTTTCACACTCAGCCCGCCGATATCCGTCAGAATGTCGAGCGGCTTGGCAAGGGGCTTTCGGGACTCGCCGAGTTCAATCCGGACGGCGGCGAGCTGAAGCCCGATATGGCGGAGACCGGAGCGCGCGCGCTGGCCGAGCATTACGACCGGATCAACGGCGGATTGGGGCACGCGCCCAAGTTTCCCAACAGTTTCGTGTTTTCGCTTTTTTTGCGGATGCATCAGGCGACCGGCGACCTCGAATTCGGCCACATGGTGCGCGAGACGCTGACCAAAATGGCCAAGGGCGGCATCTACGACCAGCTCGGCGGCGGATTCCATCGCTACAGCGTCGACGATCGATGGCTGGTGCCGCACTTCGAAAAGATGCTCTACGACAACGCGTTGCTGGCGCGGCTTTACCTCGACGCCGGCCGCGCGCTCGGCGAGCCCGAGTTCCTGACCGTGGCGCGCGAGATTCTCGACTACGTGCTGCGCGAGATGACCAGCCCCGAGGGCGGCTTCTACTCGACCCAGGACGCCGACAGCGAGGGCGAAGAAGGCAAGTTCTTCGTGTGGACGCCCGAGGAGGCGCGCGCGGTGCTCGGTGAGGAGCTGAGCGCGATCGCCGAGCGCTACTTCGACATCAGCGCCGAGGGCAACTTCGAGGGCGCCAACATCCTGCATCGCACCATCAGCGCCGACGAGGCGGCCCGGCTGTTCAAAAAAACGCCCGGAGGAGATGGAGCGACGCGATCGGCGAGATTCGCCGCCGCCTGTTCGAGGCCCGCGAGCGGCGGGTCAAGCCGGCGCGCGACGAAAAAATCCTGGCCGCGTGGAATGGGATGATGATCGGCGCGCTGGCCGAGGGTTTCCGCGCGCTCGGCGACGAGCGCTACTTGAAGGCCGCCGCGCGCGGCGTGGAGTTCGTGATGGCGCGGCTGTGGGACGGCCACGCGCTCAAGCGCTCGTACAAGGACGGCGTTGCCCGCTTCAACGCCTACTTGGAGGACTACGCGCTGTTCGCGGGCAGCCTGATCGATCTTTACGAAGCCTCGCTCGAGGGCCGCTACCTCGAACTGGCGCGGACGATGGCCGACGCGATCCTGGAGCGCTTCCTCGACGCCGAAAAGGGCGGCTTCTTCTTCACCTCGGCCGACCATGAGCGGCTGATCACGCGCTCGAAGGCGGTCTTCGACGGCTCGACTCCCTCGGGCAACAGCGCGGCGGTGATCGCGCTGCTGAGGCTTCACGGCTACACCGGCGAAGAGCGCTACTTCGTCGAGGCGCGGCGCACGCTCAGCCTGCTGCGCAGCTTCGTCGAGCAGCAGCCGTTCGCGTTCTCGCACATGCTCGAGGCGATCGATCTCTATCAGCGCGGCGCGAGCGAGATCGTGATCGTGGGCGAGCGCGGCGCGGCCGGCCTCGACGAATGGATCGAGCGGCTGGGCCTGCTCTACCTGCCCAACCGCGCGCTGTTCCTTGCCGACCCGCGCGCCTCGGCCGGCGGCTTCGTGCCGGAGGCGGTGCGGGGCAAATCGCAGGTCGACGGCCAACTTACGGCTTACGTGTGCCGCGAGCGGACTTGCACCGCGCCGATAACGTCGTTCGACGCGCTCAGGGGAGAGCTCGTCAAGGTTGACCGGGGCCTGCGCCGGCTGAGTGGGCTGGATGGCGATTCACGACTCGGCGCGACGAGCCGCAACGAGCGGTATCTTCGGGGCCGCCGTTCGAGCCGATGGCGCTCAACCGGCCGGCTGTCGCCGCGCGCTCGGCGCTCAAGGTCGCGGTCCTGAACGCGGCCGGCGGCGCGGACTTCGACGCGATCCTCGCCTGTCTCAGCGTCCGCCGCTGGCCGACGCGGGCACCTTGCTGCTGTGCGAGGCGAGCTGGCGGATGCCGCGGCATCGGCATGGTCGAATTCGCGCCCGCGCTCGCCGCGGCGCTCAAGATGAGTTTCGCGTTCCTGCCGTCGTTCGGACGTGTCGAAGGCGGCGGCGAGTTTCGCGCTATCGGCAACGCGATCCTGTGTGCGCAGCCGCTCGAGCACTTCCGCGCCGTCCCGCTGCCCAAGCCGCCGTACAAGTTTCGGCAGCGCCATCTCCTATGGGCATTCACCAGGGCTTGCTCGCGAGCATCAACGTCGACGGCCGCCGCGTCACGGTTAGGGGTCGCGCATCTGGAGCGGCTATGGGATCCCGCAGGGGCGCAGCTTGCAGATGGAATGCTTTCTTGAGCGGGATCGGCAAAGAAGCGCCGGTCATTATCGGCGGCGACTTCAATACGACCACCATGGACATGGACCGGCGCTGGGCGATTGTTGCGCGCTGCCGTGGCGATAGCCTTGCGTCCGCGGCGCTTTCGCGAGCCGCAGCCGCACGAGCCGCTTTTCGATCGGATTAAAGAGCACGGATTTTCGATCGAAGGCGGCGAATGTTCCGGCCGTGCCGACGTTTACCATCAGCCGGCTGGTGCCGCCGCTATGGCGTCCGAAGCTCGATTGGATCGCGGCGCGTGGAATACGAGCCGGTGAGCGGATCGGCCGCGGTCGTGCCCGCGCGCACTTCGATCTCTCGGGCGCCGGGTTTCCGACCACGATTTCGTGCTCTGCGAATTCCGCCTCTGACAGAAAATTCTCCAGCACTGAGCGCTGCTGCGAGTTCGTTAAATCTTCGCAAGGTTCGCGAGAAAAGATCAAAAAGGGGCCCGGTTCGCCTCCTGGCGGTGGTCCGGTAAAATCATGGGATTGTCTTCGAGAAAATGTCTCAAGGAGTAACCGTCTGATGAGTGATTCCCATACCGCGCCCGGCAATTCAGCCGATCATTGGCGCGACCACGGCGTCAAAGTGATTCCCGGCGACCAGCTTGACCCGGATACGGCACAGACGCCGGGGATGTCGCGCGCGGCGGCGATCAACAAGCTCGCGCCGGAGCGCAGAAAATCTGGGCTGGGACCGTGAGGATCGAAGCGAACGCGAAGACCGGCGCGCACCATCACGGCGAACTCGAAAGCGTCATCTACGTCGTCGCGGGCCGCGCGCGGATGCGTTGGGGCGAACATCTCGAATACGTCGCCGAAGCCGGGCCGGGCGATTTCATCTTCGTCCCGCCCTTCGTGCCGCATCAGGAAATCAACGCGTCGACCGACGCGCCGTTGTCCTGCGTGGTGGTGCGCAGCGGCCAGGAGGCGGTGGTGATCAATCTCGATATCGAGTCGGCCGAGCGCCCCGAAGCGGTGTTCTGGGTCGATCCGATTCACCGCCATCCACACGGCTGAACTGGCCGCATCATTTAGTGCGCTGAGACGGGAATTGATTCCTCAGTGGTCGATGGTCGATATTCGCGATCATTAGGACTACAGGTTTCGCGGCCATTTTCTTGTGCCGTGAAAAACCCGCAAAATCTCAACCGCCTGCCCGCGTACTCGGTATGGAACGATATAAGGTGTGCCGGCGATTACCAGTTCGCGAGTATTGGGCAGCCGGCCGGGGCGACCCAAGGCAGGATGATTCTCGAGCCGCTTGACGCTGGCGGCGATACGTTCGACTAACCGCTCAGCCGCCTCCGGATCGTCCCTTGCGATGTAGGCGAATTCCTCTTCAAGATTTTCGAGCGCGCGTCGAAGCCATCTAACGTGCACCGCGCCTCCACTTGTTCATTACCTTCTCGACCTCCTCCGCGGTCGCGAAATGGCCGGCGTCGGCTTCTTTGAGCGCAGCTTTTATCTCGCCTATCTGCCACTCGTTGAGGTCGATGTAGGTCCGGATCGCCTCGGCTGCAAGGTAGGACTTGGTCCGCTCCATTGCCTTGGCGAGCTTCTCAAGGCGGGTTTTGGTCTTGCGGTCGACCCGTATCGTCATCACTTCCGACATGCACGTATTGTCCTGTGTACATCCGCATACGGCAAGCGCTGACCATGCGTCAAAGCCGTGCGTTCCCCGAAATTCTTCAACCCGACGTGGCGTTGCCGAGTGATTTTGCAATGCGCTCAGCCGCGCTTGCGAATTCGTTCGGCTTCGGCCAGCAACGTCGGGTAACCGAACGGCGGTTGAACGCCGTTCAAATCGAGGTTGCCGAGACGCCGCGAGTGCGTGATCATCGCGCCCGCCGCATTAGCGACCGCGACCGCGGCCTCGTCGGTCAGCTCGTAGCCGTACAACTCCTGCGCCATCGCCTTAGCCGTCTGCGGTGTCAGCTTTGCCATCGTGAGTCCTCCAGAGGTTCGAAGTGTCGTCGTTCAGAAGCTGCCGTTCGCCGCGCTTGACTAAAGCTTTGGCAGCGGCAGCGGACCGCGCGCGCGTTCGTAGGCGTCGGCCACCTGCAACACCATGACTTCGTCGAACGGCTTGCCGACGATCTGCATCGAGAGCGGCAGCCCCTCATTCGAGAGCCCGGTCGGAATCGAGACCGCCGGCTGTCCGGTGGCATTGAACGGTCCGGTGAAGCGCACCATGTTGGCGATTATGTCGTACGAGCTGTCGTCGATCCTCGGCGCGGCGGTCGTCTGCGACGGCGCGAGCAGGACGGCATGGTCCTGTAGTGCCGTAAGCGCCTCGGCCAGCATCAGGTTGCGCTCGCGCTGCGCGCGGACGTAATTGACCGCCGTAATCGTCATCGAGGTCTCGATGAGCGAGCGGACGTCGGCGCCGTAGTCGTCAGGCCGCTCGCGCATCCATTGTTCGTGAAATTCCAGCGCCTCGGCCATCAGCACCACCATCGCGACCAGCGAACCTTCGGTGAACGACGGTATCGAAACCTCCTCGACCGTCGCGCCCAGCGATCCGAGCTGTTTGAGCGCCGCGTTGAATGCTCGCGACACCGGCTCCGAAATCCCGGTATTGAGTTCCCGGATCACGCCGACGCGCATCCCCTTGAGGTCGCCGCCAAGCCGGCTGGTGTAGTCGGGCACCGGCTCGCGGCTGGAAGTCGCGTCGTTGGGGTCGTGGCCGGCGATGATGTTGAGCATCAGCGCGGCGTCACGCGCCGTGCGGGTGATCGGTCCGGTGTGATCGAGCGAGTCGGAAAGCGGCATCACGCCGTAGCGGCTCACGCGGCTCCAGGTCTGTTTGAGTCCGACGCATCCACAGCACGCCGCGGGTATCCGGATCGAGCCGCCGGTGTCGGTGCCGATAGTCGCCGCGGCGGTGCGTGCGACGATCGCCGCGCCTGAACCGCCGCTGGAGCCGCCGGGGATGCGGTCGAGGTCGTAGGGATTGCGGCAGGTGCCCCAATGCGGATTGTTGGAGGTCGCGCCGTAGGCAAACTCGTGCAGGTTGAGCTTGCCGAGCAGCACCGCGCCCGCCTCGCGCAGCCGCGTCCATACGGTCGAGTCGTAGTTGGGAACGAACTCGCCAAGGATTTTCGAGCCGCCAGTGGTCAGGATGCCCTTGGTGTAGCAGAGATCCTTGAGCCCGATCGGCACGCCGTGAAACGGCCCACGCCATCGCCCCGCGGTTATTTCCGTCTCGGCCTTGCGCGCCAGCTCGCGCGCCACGTCGGCGGTCACCGTGATGTAGGAGATGATGCGCTCGTCGACCGCCTCGATGCGGTCGAGATAAGCCTGGGTAAGTTCGACCGGCGAAATTTCCTTGGCGCGCAGCTTTTGCGACAGCGCGGCCACGTCGAAATCGAGCAATGGGCTTGGATTGGCCATCGGTCACCTCGGGTGCGGATGGATGTTTCGCGGATTGGCGGGCGCGGCAGCGGGCCGCCCGCTGTTCCACTGTCCACGCGCGTCAGCCTAGCGCAATTTTCGGCGAAGGAGTGAGCGCCGCATAACATCGTGAGGGGTCGTTTACTTCACGATCCCGCGGCGGCGCAGCCCGGCTATCCGTTCGCGATCGTAGCCGAGATGGCGCGCGAGAAGCTCGTCGGTATGCTCGCCCAAAAGCGGCGCGGCGTGCTCGGCCTTACCTGGCGTCGCGGAGAACTTCGCCAGGATGCCAGTCTGCACGACGCCGCCCCATTGCGAATGATGCAGCTCGGCGAGCAGCTCATTGGCATTGACCTGCGGATCGCCGAAGAGGTCGGCCGTGCGATGCGTGCTGAGCGCAGGTACGCCGGCCGCGTTCAGCGACGCCAGCGCCTGGGCACGGTCGACGCCCGCGAAAGCCGCGGCTATGGCCTGCGCGAGCGCGCTGTCCTCCGGCGCGTGCGCGGCTTCCACAAACGCCGTCTCAGCGGCGAGCTTGCACACGCGTCGCAGCCCTTCCCAGTGCGCCGGCTCCGCGGCATGGACGAATAGCCACGCTCGATCGCGGCACTGGTAGGCGCGGCAGAGCGCGGAGCGGCCACGCGATTCCGGCCGGCCGTTTTCCATGTCGGGCCGGCCGTCGTAAAAAATGAACTCGCCCGCCTGGAAAGCCATCGCGGACTGCAACAGCGAGGTCTCACAGAGCTGGCCGCGGCCGAGACGCTCGCGGGCGCGCAGCGCCAGCACGCATCCGAACGCCGAAAGCATCGCGGCCCCGTAGTCGCAAATCGCGCAAGTGAGATAGAGCGGCGGCTGATGATGGCCGCCCTCGGCCGCCATCAGGCCCGAACGCGCTTGCAGCAGCGGATCGAAGCCGGGCTGGTCGTGTTCCGGGCCCCGATTGCCGAAGCCGTTGACCGACATATAGATGAGGCGCGGATTGACCGCCGCGAGCGATTGGTAGTCCAGCCCGAAGCGGCGCATCCGCCCCGGCCGCAGGTTTTCGACCACGATGTCGGCGCGGCGCACCAGGCCATGGATTATCTCGCGCCCCTCGGGCGAGGCGAGGTCGAGTGAAAGCGCGCGCTTGCCCTGGTTCCATCCCAGAAAGCCGAAGCCGAAGTGGCGGAACGAGTCGCCTTCGAGGCTTTCGATCTTGATCACGTCGGCGCCCATCTGGCTGAGGATCATCGGGCCGTATGAGCCGGCGATGTAGCTGCAAAAGTCGAGTACCAGGATGCCGTCGAGTGGCCCTCTGGCGAATGAGCTGCGCACGGCGCCGTTGTGCGAGTGCTCCGGCGGCGCGGCGAGCCATCCCTCGACTATGCGGTCGTCGGTATGATTGTGGCTGACCGCCGGTGCAGGCCCGGCGATTTCGCCGGGCGTGAGTTCGAGCCCCACTGCGATACCGGGCTGGATCGTCGCGCCGAGCGTGGGATCGTCGATCGCGCGGCGCATCCCGAGCGCCTCCACCTGCGGATGGTTGATGAAATCCGTGCGCGAGAGTACGGGCGCGCAGGGGATGTCGTTTTCGCGCAGGATGCGGAGCCACTCTTCACGCGGGCGGGCCGCGATTATTTCTTGCAGCAGGTCCTTGAGGGCCTGGCGATGCTGGCTCGAGACGCCCCAGGGCGCGCCCTCGAAGCGGGGGTCGGAAACCAACTCGGGCCGCTCGATCGCCAGCGCCAGCTTGTTCCAGAACGTCACGTTGCCGCAGGCCACGAACAGGTACTCGCCATCGGCGGCGCGAAACAGCCGGTAGCAGGGAATCGGGCCGAGCGGATCCAGCGGCCCTTCGTACATGCGGGTCATCTTTTCGTGGCGCATGATGCCGCCGGTCTGGAGCGAAAAGGCGCCGGCCAGGAGCGAGACCTCAACTAGTTGTCCTTGCAGTTGTCCGCGCGGCTGACCATCACCACCGCGGGAGTCCCGCGCACACAGCGCCGCGACCGTCGCGGTCGCGCCGAGCACGCCGGCTGAATAGCTGGCGGCGGGGAAATGCAGCGCCACCGGATTTCCGCTGAGCGCCCATTGGCTGCCGTAGATGCCGCCGAGCGCGGAGGCCAGTTCGTCGCTGGCGTCGAAATCGGCGAGCGGGCCGCGGTTTCCGAGCGGCGGAACGTGCAGCACGACCAGGCGCGGATTGATGCCGCTGAGCGCCGCGTAGTCAAGTCCGAGCTTGCGCATCCGCGCCCCGGTCCATCCGAGCACCGCGACGTCGGCCCATCGAATCAGCCGCTCGACCCGCGCGCGCTCACCTTGAAGGTCGAGGAAGAGCGCGCGCTTGCTGCGATTGAGCGCGTGAAAATGCGCCGTGCCGCGTTCGCGAGCGCCACCCGGGAGTTCCACGTTGACGGCGCGCGCGCCCTGCTCGGCGAGCAGCATCGCGGCGTAGGCAGCGCCCAGGTTGGAGCTGAATTCGACCAGGTTGATGCCGTCGAGAGCCTTATTCATCGAGGTAAGCTCCGCGCGAAGCCGGCTTCGCGGGACAGCGCGCAGTCGAAATTCATCACGAGGCGGCCGGCGCGTGCAAGTACCCGAAGACACAGGCTTCGGTTACGGACGCGCACGCGGGTGAATTCCACGGTATATAGTGACGGCGTAACTTGTGTGTCTCGAGAACCAACGCGTCAGGCGCGGCGCTGGTCAGGGGTGTCAGATGAAATTCGGAACGGTTTGCCGACTCGGGTTGCGATTGATCGTCGGCGGAGCGCTGACGATAGTTACAGGATGCTCGACGGCCGGATGGGGGCCGCCGCCGCCAATGACCGGTGCGCCTGTCTCGGCGCAGCAAGGGGCTCCGCGGTTCGTCCAGACTACCGGGATGAGGCTGACGCCGAAGGAAGAGGAAGTGAAACCGCCGTCGTGGATACGGGTGCAGGACTGCGCGATCGTCGCGATGTCGTCGCCCAGCCGGTACGCCTGCCCGGACGGTAAGGTCTACACCGGCACCGAGCTCTATGGGACTCGGTCGAGCAATTCGACGCCGTCGGAATAACCCAAACATGCACAAAATAACCCAAAACATGTACAACACTTTCGGCTGGTCCCAAGGTTGGGAATCTCTCCTGATATGGTGTCGCGTGCCCCGCACCTCATATTCGCCAACGCGGAGTTCAACCGCCGAGGCAGTCTCCACACTCCGATCAAGGCAACGGTTGCCGCATCGGTTCGCTGCGCCCTTCGCGATCGTAATCGTCGCGCTGCTCGCCGGATGCGCCACGCAGGAGACGCCGCAGCAACGTGCCGAGCGGATCGAACCGATGCTGTCGGCGGCCGGTTTCCATATGCTGCCGGCCGACACGCCCAGCCGGATCGCCGAGACTCAGCGGCTGACGCAGCTCAAGGTTCGTTACTTCATCGACAACGGCAAGCCGCGCTACTGGTTCAACGACCCGGTGAATTGTCATTGCGTCTACGTCGGCGGCGAAAAGAACTACCAGCAGTATGAACAGATCAGGTTGAGCCAGCAGGCCGCCCAGCAAGAGGTCGAGGCGGCGCGGCTGAACGAAGACGCGGCGGAGCAGGAACAGATGAACATGATGCTGTGGCCGGGCCCGTTCCTGTACTGACCTCACCCACGTCGCGGGCCAACGTGCGCCGCCGGATTGCTGGCGTCTTTGGGCAGGTCGCTAGTGAGTTTGATACGGCGGCCACCCCGGCGCGTCGAGTACATCGCGGCGCGTCGTGGTAAGATCGATGCGCCGTGGCCGACAAAGTGATCGTACTGCGCCCCGCGCGCAAGGAGGTTGACGAGCGCAGCTTCCGCATCAAGTACGCCGAGCTGCTCAATCCCTCGCAGCTAGCCGCGGTAACTCATCGCGACGGTCCTATCCTGGTTATCGCCGGTGCGGGCTCGGGCAAGACTCGCACGCTGATTTACCGCGTCGCACGGCTCATCGAAAGCGGCGTTCCGCCCGGCGCGATCCTGTTGCTGACCTTCACCCGGCGCGCGTCGCAAGAGATGCTGCGGCGGGTCGAGCACCTGGTGGGCGATCGCACGCGCGCGGTGGCCGGCGGCACCTTTCATTCGTTCGCCAACCTGACGCTACGCCAGTTCGGCTCCGCGATCGGACTCAAGCCCAACTTCACCATTCTCGACCGCTCCGACATGGAGGACGTGGTCAACCTGCTGCGGACGCGGATGGGCCTAGGCTCGCGCGATCGGCGCTTTCCCAAGAAGGGCGCCATCACCGAGGCGATCAGCATGGCGCGCAACAAGCGCCGCGAGCTGGGCGAAGAGATCGAGTTCGATTTCCCGCATCTCGCCGAGCATCGCGACGACCTCGTGCGGCTGGCCGCCGCTTACGACGCCTACAAGCGTGAGCGCGGATTGCTCGACTACGACGACTTGCTATATCGCCTCGCCGACCTGCTCGAGCAGCATGACAACGTCCGCCGCCGTCTGAGCGACACCTATCGCTACGTCATGATCGACGAGTACCAGGACACCAACCTGATCCAGGCCGAGCTGGTACGGCTGCTCGCCGCGACCCATCGCAACGTGATGGCGGTGGGCGACGACGCGCAGTCGATCTATTCGTTTCGCGGCGCCAACTTCCGCAACATCATGGACTTTCCGGAGATCTTTCCCGGTGCGCGCGTGGTCAAGCTCGAACAAAACTACCGGTCGCTGCAAGGCATCCTCGACGTCGCCAACGAGGTCATCTCGCGTGCCGCCGACAAATACACCAAGGTGCTCACCGCCGAGCGCCTCGGCGAATTCCGTCCGCTGCTGGTGCGCGCCCAGGACGAGCACATGCAGTCGCGCTTCGTCGCCGAGCGCATCCTGGAGTTGCGCGAGCAGGGCGTCGAGCTGGGCGAAATCGCTGTGCTGTTTCGCTCCGGCTTCCACTCCTTCGACCTCGAGCTCGAACTCCAGCGCCGCGACATCCCGTTCGTCAAGCGCGGCGGCTTCAAGTTTATCGAGACCGCCCATATAAAAGACGTGCTCGCGCACCTGCGCGTCGTCGTCAATCCCGCCGACGCCGTGTCATGGCTGCGCGCGCTGATGCTGGTGCCCGGGGTCGGCCATCGCCGCGCCGAGCGCCTGATCGAGGAAATCGTCGCCGCGTCCGAGCCCGAGCAGGCGCTGGCGCGCGCCGCCGAGTCGATCGGCGTCGGCCGCGCGCTCCGGCGGTGGCCCCGGCTCGAGCTCCGGTGGAACGGCCGCCGCCGCGGCGCGTCTGGCCGCGCTGCTGGCAGACCTGCGGCGCGGCGCCGATGCGCGTCCTGCCGATCAGATCGCACGGACGCTTGAGTACTATCTGCCGCTGATGCGCGAGACCTATCCGGACGACTATCCCAAGCGCGAGCGCGACCTCGAGCACTTTCAGACCATCACCGAGCGCTACCGGAGCCTCGAATCGATGCTGGCCGACGTGGCGCTCGAGCCGCCCAACGATTCGTTGGGCGACGTGCTCGCGGTCGAGCCCGAGGAGGGTTACCTGACGCTCAGCACCATCCACTCGGCCAAGGGCCTGGAGTGGCGCGTGGTGTTTTTGATCTGGGCCGCCGACGGACGGTTTCCCGGCCCGCAGAGCGTTGGTGCGGAGGAAGTGGAGGAGGAGCGCCGCCTGATGTATGTCGCCAGCACGCGCGCTCGCGACGAACTGTACATCTCATATCCGATTCATATGTTCGACCGCGCGCTGGGCTACACGATGGGGCAAGTGTCGCGTTTTTTGGAGGACATTCCGGGCGAGGTGCTGCCGACCGCTTCGCTCCAGGAGTCCGACGAAGAGCCCGCCTGACCGGTGCGCGGTGGATGGCAGGACCGGTGAGCAGAGCAATCATTGCCGATTCTTCAGTTCGGCCGTAAAGAGTCTCCCTGTGCCGCCAGCCGGCGCCGGCGGCCGTATCAGTCGCCGAAAAGGCGGCGGCGATCGGCTTCGTCGAACGGCTTGTCGGGTCCGCAAAATCCCTGGTCGGGCATTTGCGCGATACCCTGTGCCACCCGCGGCAACGCCTGCGCGCGGCGCGCGTCCGCTTCGGGTCCGCGATCGACCATTAGCTCGCGCATGCAGTTGTCCGCTTCCCGCAGATTCGTGAAGTATCGGTCGTGAGCCGCGGCGTAGGCGCGGCACGCCGCGGTCCAGGCCTGGCTCTCGCGCAGCAAATCCGTCAGCACTCGCGCATCGCGGCAGGTGAGGCTCAGTCCCTGGCCCCAAATCGGATCGCTCGCGCCGGCCGCGTCACCGATCAATACCACGCCATCGCGATATGGATTCTCGACCCAGTGATCCGCGCTGATGAATGATGCCAGCGGTCCGCTCGCTCGCGCGCCTTGGTAGTACTCGGGCGGAACTCCGCAGCGCAGCGCCTCGGCCACGAATCGTGCGGTCGAGGCTTCGCCTTGCAAGCGGAAATCCGCGTCGATCGGATAGACGTTGTAAGCGCGCACGCGCTCGCCGCCTTGAGGAAAAAGATAGGCCACCTGTCCGATCTCCGGATTGTACGCACCGATCGCGGTGTCCGGCGGCGGCACGGACATCTCCTCGAACAGGAGCCCCGCGATGTAGTAGCGATCGGGTTCACGTCGAGTCGCGAAGCCGCACCACTTCCGCACCATCGAGCTGCGCCCGTCCGCGCCGACCACCAGCCGCGGCGTCAGTTCCTGCAGACGGCCGTTTGATTCGACCGCGACCGTGGGAGGATTACCGGGCTTGAGCTCGCGGACTGCGGCGCCGCGGCGAACCTCGGCGCCCGCCTTCGCGGCCTCGGCGAGGACGAGTTCCTGCAGCACGGGGTGGTAGATCGCCAGATTGGGCAAGTTGTGCGGCGTGGTGGCGACGCAGTCGCGGCGGTCGAGCTTCATTCCGCTCAAATAGATTTGCCAGAAAGGACTATCGTGGGCGGCGGCGCGGATCGCATCGTAAATGTCGAGCCGGCGCGTCTCCGCGACTCCCCACGGCTCCATGAATTCGCCGCGAACACGATCCTGAAAGTGCGTCTCGCGCTCGACCACCAGCACATGCGCGCCGGCCCTCGCCATCGCGACCGCCACGGCGGCGCCGCCGAGTCCGCCACCCACGGTGACGATATCGTACTCCGCCTGGCTCATCGCGGTTCCTGGGGCCTCGGCCAAAAGTCGGCGCTTACTTGACATAAAGGAAAATCCCCTCGTAGATGAGCGCCGGCTTTTCCTGTCCCACCACCTGGACCTGGGTCTCCGTCGTGACCTGCGTTCCCTGCGGCTTCGCTTCAACCGCGACCACGCGCGCGCGCGCATGGACCTTGGCCCCAGCCGGAACGGGCGAGATGAAGCGCAGCTTGTTCGCGCCGTAATTGACGACGTTGCGGAAGCTGGTGACGTTCCATTCGCGCGGGATCTCGAAGGCCGGTATGAGGCTGAGCGTCAGGAAGCCGTGCGCCACCGGCCCCTTGAACGGGCTTTCGCGCTTGGCGCGTTCGATATCGATATGGATCCACTGATGGTCGCCGGTCACGTCGGCGAACTGGTTGATCTTGTCCTGCGTCACGTCGATCGGTTTGCTCCAGGCGCTGAACTCCTGGCTGACCTTGGAGCGAAGTTTGTCGACGTCGTCAAAGCGGATGCTCTCCATGATTTTTCTCCTCTAGCGGTACGCGCCGTAGCGATATGCGATTGTTCCGATTTTGCGGCGTGAAAAAAATGAAAAAGTCAAAGTGAAAAAAGGCAACGCGTGAGTCTCGAAGTCTATTCACACGCGCCCTGATGCCTCCTGGGTGCCTTGCGCGGCCTTGATGGATGCGCGGGCGGTCTCGTCCCCAGCCGGCGCCGCCGCCGGCTTGCGCACGCGCGTCAGGCGCGTCTTGAGCGCGGCCTGCGCGCCTGGGCCGGGGATCATCCTTGCGTCGAGCCATCCGATCGGACGGCCGTCGCGGCTGGTGACGCGCACTTCGATCGGCTGGGCGTTGGCGCGGTCGACCACGATCACCGGAGCCCGGTCCGCTCCGACCACCCACTGGTCGCCCCATTCCCGCAGCGCCATCAGGACCGGAAACAGCGCGCGCCCCTTCTCGGTCATCCGGTATTCGACGCGGCGCGCGTCGTCGGGCGCGACGGTGCGTTCCAGAATTCCACGCGCGACCAGCTTTTTCAGCCGCGCGGCGAGAATATTGCGCGCAATTCCGAGATTGCTCTGGAACTGGTCGAAGCGCCGCGTGCCCATCAGGGCCTCGCGCACGATGAGGAAGGTCCACCACTCGCCGATCTGCTCGAGCGCACGGGCGATCGAGCAATTCATGTGGGCGAAGGTCTTGCGCCGCATCATCGAAGCGTAACATGGTTGCGTTTCATGATGCAACTTATGATACGTCCTGGCATCGGGTAAGGTTCTAACCCAGGAATGGCTGCTAGACGCAGGCGTGGGGGGGAAAGATCCATCGCTTCGCGGAGATCCTTCGCTGACGCTCAGGATGACAGAAAGAGGCCCTTTTTGTTGTCATCCTGAACGAGGGTTGCCGAAGTGAAGGATCAACGCGGAGCCACGGTTGCGTTTATCGACATCCTCACCGAGGGGAGGGAGTCAAGATTGCGATCGACCCACCCGGGCCGCGCTCGCCGCAGTGCCGCGATAAAACCTCGCTTACGCCGCCGCCTGCGCCAGGCGCGTGTAGTGCGCCGCGACCTCGCGCCCGATCATCTCGACCTGGCCGGCCCAAGCCTGCGGTTCGGCCACCGGCCACAGCACGAATTTGTCCAGGCCCGCCGCGATGTACTGGTCGACCCGTTCGATGATGTCCTGGGGCGAGCCGAACACGGTGCGGCTGAAGAACTCTTCGCCGCCGCGATCGAGCGAGCGCACGACCGGCTCCAGGTCGGACTTGGCGCGCTCGCGCGTGGGGCCCAGGCGGCAGAGCAGGATCAGGCCCGACTCGATACGCGCGTTGGCGCGCCCGTACTCGGCCGCATAGCCGCGGATGGCGGCCATGTTGCGCGCGAATTCATCCGGCGTGAGGAAAGACGCGAAGTACCCGTCGGCCATCCGCGCCGTGCGCCGCAGCGCCCCTTCCGACTTGCCGCCGACCCAGATGTCGATCGTGCCCGAGTCGTTGTTGGTGCGCCGCGCCGGATGCGGCTCGAGCGTTACGTTGTCGAAATTGAAGAAGCGGCCGTGGTGGCTCACGTTGGACTGGGTCCATACTTTGCGCAGCACGTCGACGCCTTCGTCCAGGCGCCGCCCGCGCGTCTCCAGCGCAACGCCGGTCGCCGCGTAGTCGGCCAGGTTCGCCCCGGTCCCAACCGCCATCACCATCCGCCCGTGCGAGTAGTAGTCCAGCGTCGCGAACGACTTCGCCACCATCAGGGGATGGCGCAGGTTGAGCAGCAGCACGCTCGGGCCGAGCTTGATGCGCGAGGTGCGCGAGGCCAGCACCGCGAGCGTCGCGACCACGTCCAGTTCGGGCGAGGGCGATAACAGATGGTCCGAGAGCCAGAACGAGTCGAGGCCCCAGTCCTCGGCCTTCTCGGCCACGTGCACGATGGTCTCCGGCGTCGGCATCCCGAGCCGCCACAGCCCGAATCCGACCCCGATTTTGACGTGTTTCATAACCACTTCTCCTTCGCCTATGACGCCTTTCATTTAGCCGGATAGAACTATAGCGGATACCCGTCCGATCGGGTAATCTGTCGCCGGTGAGCGACCTGGGGATAACCGTATTGGGCGCGGGCGATGCCTTCGCAAGCGGAGGCCGGTTTCAGGCCGGCTACGTTATTGAAGCCGACGGCTCGCATATCCTGATGGAAGCCGGGCCGACGCTGCTCCCGGCGCTCAAGCGCAGCCGAATCAATGCCGCCGACCTCGATTTCATTCTCATCAGCCATCTGCATGGCGACCATTTCGCCGGGCTGCCCTTTCTCATGTTGGAGTACATGTGGGAGAGCCCGCGCAAGCGCATCCTAACCATCGCCGGTCCGCGCCATCTCGAGCAGCGCACCCGCGCACTCTTTCATAACATGTATCCCGGCATGAATACGCATCCCCTGATGCGCAAGCTCAGGTTCCTCGAGCTCGAGGCCGGACGCGCCGCGCGCGTGGGCCCCGCGCGCGTCGCCACCATCCGCACGCCGCATACCAAGCCCGACGTCTCGCTCGCTCTGCGGGTGACCATCGGCGGCAAGTCGCTGGCGTTCTCGGGCGACAGCGGATGGACCGACGAGCTGGTGGGAATCAGCGCCGGCGCCGATCTTTTCCTGTGCGAGTGCACCTATTTCGAGAGCGCCCATCTCGATTTCCATCTCAACTATCCGACCATCGAACGCAACCACGGCCGCTTCACGGCCAAGCGAATGATCCTCACGCATCTGGGCCGCGAAGTGCTCGCGCGCCAGGGCGACGTCGGGATCGAGATGGCGGCCGACCTGATGAAAATCACCGCCTGACCGGTTTTGAGCCACGCCCGCGGGTGGCTATTCTGGTGCGTGGGCGACCGTTGCACGAGCACGCCGGAGTTTCGATTCGGCCTGCGCGGGGCGGCCCGCCGCAAGCAAGAAAAATGAAAAAGTGAAAAGTGAAAAAAGAAGAAAGGAGCCTGCCGGATGGGCATAGCGGACGGCAAGCGTGCGCTGGTAGTCGGCGTCGCTAACGACAAGAGCCTCGCCTGGGGGATCGCGCAGGAACTCAAGGCGCAGGGCGCGGAGGTCGCGCTCACTTACCAGGGCGAGGTGCTGGAGAAGCGCGTTCGCCCGCTCGCCGAGTCGATCGGCGCGCTGGTGGTCGGCGAGCTTGACGTAACCAACGACATCCAGATCGGGCTCACGATGTCGGAGCTGCGCGAGCTGTGGGGCGGGCTCGACATGCTGGTTCACGCGGTCGCGTTTGCCGACCGCGAAGATCTGCGCGACCGCTTTCTGACGGTGAGCCGCGGCAACTTCGCCAAGGCGCTGGAGATAAGCGCGTATTCGCTGGTGGCGCTGGCGCGCGCGGCCGAACCGCTGATGGAAGCGCGCGGCGGCGGCTCGATGCTGACGCTGAGCTACCTGGGCGCGGTGCGCGCGGTGCCCAACTACAACGTGATGGGGGTGGCCAAGGCGGCTCTGGAAGCCTGCGTGCGCTATCTCGCGGTCGACCTCGGACCGAAAAATATCCGCGTCAACGCGATCAGCGCCGCGCCCGCGCGCACGCTCTCGTCCTCGGCCATCCGCGACTTCTTCACCATGGCTCACGAGGTCGAGGAGCGCTCGCCGATGCGCCGCGGGATGAAGACCGAGGAGGTCGGCAAGATGGCCGCCGCGATGCTGAGCGATCTCTCCAGCGGCGTCACCGGCCAGACCGTCTACGTCGACGTCGGCTACAGCATCGTGGGCCTGTAAACGCCGCCGGACGCGCCGGCGCGAACATACATCTGACCGACGAACATCTGACCAAGGAAACATCCGACAAGGAGTAGGGCGATGGCGATTATTGCGGTGCCCCAGCTCAGCGACAACTACGCCTACCTGGTAATCGACGACGCGAGCAAACAGTGCGGCGTGGTCGACTGCTCGGAGGCGGACAAGGTGCTTGCCGAGGTAAGCCGGCGCGGGCTCAAACTGGTGGCCGTGTTGCCCACGCATTGGCATGCCGACCACGTCGGCGGCAACCAGGACCTGGTGCGCGCCGTGCCGGGACTGCGCGTCTATGGCGCGCGCGGCGAGGGCGGGCGGATTCCGGCGATGACCGACGAGGTCGAAGACGGCGACGAAGTCGCAGTGGGGCCGATTCGCGGGCGCGTGATAGGAATTCCCGCTCACACCAGCGGCCATATCGCTTACTATTTCCCGGCGCTCAAGGCGGTGTTCACCGGCGACACTCTGTTCATCGCCGGATGCGGCCGGGTGTTCGAGGGCAAGGCCGACACGATGGTGGCTTCACTGGGCAGGCTCGCCGCTTTGCCCGACGATACGCAGGTCTACTGCGGCCACGAGTACACCGAGAAAAATCTGCAGTTCGCGCTGACGCTCGAGCCCAACAACGCGGCGCTCAAGGCCAAGTACGAGTGGACGCGCAAGACGCGGGGCGAAGGCAAATTCACGATTCCCTCGACCATCGGGGACGAAAAGCGCTTCAACCCATTCCTGCGCACCGATAGCGCGGAGTTGCGCGCGAGCCTCAGGAAAATCGATCCGAGCGTCGGCGACGAGCCGGTCGCTATCTTCGCCAAGACTCGCGAACTGAAAGATCGGTTCTGAACACGCTCACACCAGCTTCCAGTGCACGAGCGTCGCTTCGGGATGGTCCTCGAAGACGGCTTCGACTTCGGCGTCGAACGGCGCATCCTGCATCGGGTCGCCGAGCAGGTTGCCGACCATGCGGACGTTGTTGGCGTCGGGAAGCTCGACCACCGCGATAATGAAGGGCCCGGCCTGCTTGAGCGCCGGATGCACCGGGTTCCACGATCGCACCCAGGTATAGAGCCGCCCGCGGCCTGACACCCGATGCCATCCGAGGTCGCCGCCCTGGCATTTGTGGCAAATCCACTCCGGGCCGAACTGGAGCGTCTTGCAGCGCTCGCATCGCTGCACCACTAGTTCGTGCCGGCGCAAGGCCTCCCAAAAGCCGGCGTCCATCCCGTCGCGCTGCGCCTTCGGCGCGGGCAATCCCTCGGGCAAGTAGTAGAGCGATTTCTCAGCCATCCAAACTTTGCTCCCTCGTGATCGATCAACGATGCGCTCAGCCGCGCACGATAAGATCGCTCACCGGCGAGACCATCGGGCCCGACGCCACCAGTGCGATCTTCGCGTCGGGCACCTGCGCGGTCGAGGTCCCGCGGCACTGGCGCACCGCTTCGTTGACCAGCTCGAGGCCGTGCATGTAGCACTCGGCAATATTGCCGCCGCTGGTGTTGAGCGGGAGCTTGCCGTGCGGCGCGATGAAGTTCTCGAGCCGGCACAGCTCCATCACGCCGTCGGGCTCGCAGAAGCCGTGCTCGACCAGGCTTATCGGCACCGCGCCGCTGAAGTGCTCGTAAATCTGCACGACGTCGACGTCCTTGGGCCCGATTTCCGCCATCTCGTACAGTCGCGGCGCGAGCGTTCTGAAATGCGACGATGCGTAGTCGGGCGAATTCTCGGCGGCGGCGGCAGCGCGATGCGGCGCGCCCTGCGCCGCCGCCATCACGTATACCGGCTTCTGTTTCGCGTCGCGCGCGCGCTCCGCGCTGGTCAGGATCAGCGCGGCGGCGCCGTCATTCTCCATGCAGCAGTCGTAGAGATGAAACGGCTCGACGATCCATCGCGAGCGGTCGTATTGCTCGCGGGTCAGCGGCCGCCCATACATCACGGCGCGCGGGTTGAGTTGCGCGTGATGGTAGTCGGCGAGCACCACCGCGGCGAGCGCGTCCTGGGTGACGCGATGCTCGTGCATGAAGCGCCGCACGCGCAGCGCGACCCATTGCGCGGGAACGAACAGCCCGTAGGGCCACGCGTATGCGGCGGGGCCGGAGATGGTCTCGACCGGGGCCGCCTGGCCGAAGCGGCCGAACTGGCCCTGTGCGAGCGCGCGGAACACCACCACGTACTTGGCATAGCCGGCCGCCACCGCGGCCGCCGCCTGCGCCACGGCGCCCGAGCCGCCGCCCCCTCCGCCGCCCCACACCATGCTTGCCCACGCGTAGTGCGGAAGGCCAAGCGCGGTGGCCAGGCGTGCCGCGTCGTTGCGATCGTTGCTGTAGGAGGCGAAACCGTCGAGGTCGCTGACTTTAATTCCGGCGTCCTCGACCGCCTTCAGAATTGCTTCGCAGGCGAGCTGGAATTCGCTGACCGGCGCCTGGCCGCGCTTGTAGTATTTGGTTTCGCCGAGGCCGACTACGGCGACTTTGTCCTTGATGCTGTATTCGCCCATCAGTCTTACCGCTTGCCTACGGATTGGCGGCCGGCGCGTGCCCGAGATGGTCGGCGTCGAGGCCGCGGAAGTGCGGCAGCACCTCCTCCGCCAGCAAGCGCATCGACTTGAACCACGGCTCGGGATTGTCGGCGTAATCGAAGGTGAAGAGCAGCAGCGTGCCGAAGCCGCCGAGCGCCTTGTACATCTCCGTGAGCTTGTCGCGCACGGTGCGGGGCGAACCAACCAGCCATCCGTGATCGGCCAGGTACTCGGGCGTGACCGCGTCGTCGCGCACCGAGGGGTCGTGCTTGAGATACTTGGTGAACTGGAAATCAGCCATGAGCGGCAGCAGGTACTCGCGCATCATGCGGCCCATCATGCTGCCGACGCAATTGCGATGCGCCTCTTCGTCGGTATCGGCGACGAAAACCTCGCGCACCACGCGCCAGTCCTGCCGGTTCGGGACGAGCCCAGCGCGATGCGAGCCTTCGAGCACCGCATCCCAATGCGTGGCGACGTAGCCCGGGCTCATGTTGAGGCTGAGCGGCATGAAACCGTGCTCGCCGGCGAGCTTGAGCGTTTCCGATCCGGGATTGAGGCCGGCGATTCCGATCGGCGGATGCGGCTTTTGCAGCGGCCGCAAATGATGGCCCAGCGTGCGAAACATCGGCCCCGGCACGTTCACGCTCCAGAACTTGCCCTTGTACTCGACGTTGCCCTCGCCGTCGCTCGCCCAGATCTTGAGCATGATGTCGAGCGCTTCGCGGGTCATGTCGCGGTTGACGCCCTTCATACCGTCGACGCAGAACAACTGCCAGTCGCTCGGCAGGCCGCTCGCGCCGATGCCGAGCATGTAGCGGCCTTGCGCGAGATGGTCCATGTAAGCGACGCGGCAGGCGAGTTCGGCCGGATGATGGTAGGGCAGAAGATGAGCGCCGGGTGCGAGCTTGATTTGGTGCGTCTGCATGAGCGCCTGCGCGATCAGCAGGTCGGGCGCTGGATTGGGTTCCCATCGCGAGGTGAAGTGCTCGCCGATCCACGCCTCGCTGTAACCCAGGCGGTCGGCCTCGCGCAGCACGGCGAGGTCCCATTGCTGTCCGGCCAGCAGGCCGCGCTCCGGCGGATGCGACGGCATCAGAAATAGTCCCAGTTTCATAATCTCTCCTGTATCGGCGCCCGGCTTGGCGTGCGTCGCCCTACTTCAATTCCGAGAATTCCGCCGGCGTCATGATCTTGTTGCTCTGGCTGACCACCAGCGCGCGCAGCTTGGGCACGATCGCCGCGCGGCGCGGATCGCGTCCCCAGGCGGACCATTTCTGCTGGCGCTCGTTCAGATCCTTGAAAGCCCACAGATGAACCAGCTCATTGAGCGGTCCGATGTCCGTCGACCAGTAGCCGAGCGGCTTGAGCCCGTGCTCGGCCAGCAGCGGCAACAGCTCTTCCTTGGTGAGTTGGATGTATTGCGGCGCACCGCCCAGCACCAGGGTGTAAGTTCTAAGTTCGTAGATCATCGAGCACCTCTTCTTTTCTTATATCAGCCTTTGCCCCTGCATCATCCTTTGGAGCCTTTGGCCCCGGGCCATGACATCGCCGCCGCCAGGCCTTCGAGCGCGAGTCCATAGCCGAGGTCGTCCAACATCAGGCGCTTGAGCTGCTGGGTTATCGCGACCCGCGCGTAGCGCACGGTGAGCGGCGGCTTGTCAACGATTAGCTGCGCCAGCTCCCACGCGCGCGCCACCAGGCGCTCGCGCGGCACGACCTCGCTGACCACTCCCAGCTCCAGCGCCTCGCGCGCCGAGAGCTTCTGCCCCGTGAGCAGGAAGTAGCGGCCGCGATTGGGACCGAGCACCAGCGGCCATACCACGTGCACGCCGTCGCCGGGCACGATCCCGTTGGGAAAATGCGGCGCGTCCTGAAATGCCGCGTTCTCCGAGGCGATCACGATGTCGCACAGCACCGCCAGCTCGGCATGGATCAGCGCCGGACCGTTGACCGCCGCGATCATCGGCACCTCGATGTTGAGATGGTTCATCAGGAGGTACTTGGCATCGTTGTAGATGTGGTCCCAGGTCGTGGTGCGGACCCCGGCGTGCGGCGGTGGTGCGGGCTCGCCGCTTGGGGTCTTGCCTACCGGAGCGCCGCGGCCGCCGCCGTGGTCGACCTCGGCGCAAAACGCGTCGCCGGTGCCGGTGATAATGACGCAGCGGTTTCCATGATCGCGCGCGACGTCGTTAAAGGCGTACGACAACTCCTCGTGCGGCGGACCGCCCCATCTGAGCGGGCCGTCCCTCGCTATGCAGCGTCATCTGGATGATGCCGTCGCGGCGCTCCATCGTGACGTGCTTGTACTTGCTCTGATACTCCTCGAACTTGCTCATCCCGTTCCTCTCCTGTTCGCCGCCTGACGTGCGGATGCGAATCGATGGCCCGAATCCTACTAAAGAGTAGGGCGTGAACGTTAGCCGCGCACGTCACTTGCCGCGTGCCGCTACGTCCGCGGGCGCGGGCCTTGCCGAGCAGCCCCGGTTGGCAGCACAGTAGGGACTCATCCGAGCCGACCTTAGCTGGCAAGAAAGGCTCTGTCATGAACACCGGACGGCGCGAGCGCATTATCGACGAGCAGCAGGCCGCGGCCTGGGTCGAGGACGGGATGACGGTCGCGATCGGCGAGCCCGCGCCGATGGCGCTGGTGCGCCGAATCATCCGGCGCGGCGCGCGCAACCTAACCGTCGTCGCCAGCGGTTTCGCGCTCGACATGCTGATCGCGGCCGGATGCGTGCGCAAGGTGGTGAGCTACTACGCGGGCGGCGGTCCGGGCATTCCCGTCTTGCCGTCTTTTCGGCGCGCGGCCGAGCGCGGCGAAATCGAGGTCTGGGAGTGCGAAGAGGGCATCCTGTGCGCCGGGCTGCAGGCGGCGGCGCAGATGCTGCCGTTCATGCCGTGGCGCGGGGGAGTCGGCACCTCGCTGCCGCAGGTGAATCCCGACCTCAAATTGTTCCGCGATCCGATTGGCGGCGAGGAATTGATCGCGGTGCCGCCGATCAAGCCCGACCTGACGCTGCTGCACGCGGCCGCCGCCGACGCTTACGGCAACGTGCGCCATCTCGGCGGCCCCGGATGGCTCGACCTGTTCCAATACCGCGCCGCCGATCGCACTATCGTGCAGGTCGAGCAGGTGATTCCGAACGAGGAGATCCGTGCCGACCCGTGGGCGACGACCATCGCCGCCGTCGACGCGGTCGTGCGCGCGCCCTTCGGCGCGCATCCGTTCTATAGCCGCGGCTTTTACATCACCGACGGTCCGCATCTGCACGCCTATCTGCAGGCCGCCGAGAAGGCCGCCGGCGGCGATCGCGCGGCGCTCGAAGAATACCTGGAACGCCACTGTCGCCAGCCCGAGGGCCTCGCGGACTATCTCGAAACGATCGGCATGAAGCGGCTGCTCGAATTGCACGAATACTGATCGCGAAGTCCGATCAAGGAGCCGCAGGCGTGGCGGAAGAAAAGAAATACTCGGGCAAGCTGATCGCGCTGTTCGCGTTCCTGCCCTGGCTGGTCTACGTCTTTGCCGCCGGCGGTAATCACTGGGGCGTTGCGACCGCCGGCGGCACGATCATGTGCCTGGTCTATCTCGCGGTGATGCGCCGACAGACGACGATCAAGCTGATGGACTGGACGACGCTGGCCTTCTTCGTCACCGCATCGATTCTGATGATCGGCCTGCACTCGACGGTCTTGCCGGTCTACCAGGTGATGATCATCTGGTCGTTCTACGCCGTCGCCGCGTGGGCGTCGATCGCCGTGGGCAAGCCGTTCACCGCCGCCTATGCGCGCGAGGAGCAGCCGCCCGAGGTCTGGGACCTGCCGATTTTCCATCGGCTCAACCGGATCATGACTCTTTTCTGGTGCGGCCTGTTCAGCGTCAACGTCGGCTTCGGTGCGATCGCCGTGATGGTGGGCGGCAATCTCGGCAGGCTGGTGCCAGGATTTCTGATACCGACGGGACTGTTGATCTACGGCTTCGTTTTCAGCCGGCGCTTCCCGATGCGCTACGTGGCGCGCGTCAATGCCGCGGCCGCGGCGGACGAGACCGCCGAGAGCACATCGAGCGCGTAGCGCGCCGGCGCCGGATCAAACGGAGCATCACTGATGAGTCGCGAGGACAGTATGGCGGGCGAATACGGCGTGCAGGAACTGATGGCGGTGTTCCTCGCGCGCGACCTCAACGACGGCGAGCTTTTGCGCGTCGGAGTGGCGATGCCGGTGGCCGAGGCGGCGGTGCGCCTGGCCCATCTGACGCACGGCCCCAACATGGAACTGGTTTTTCTTGGCGCGCGGATGAATGTTGCCGACCTCGAAACCATCCCGATGCCCGCCTTCGGATGGGATCGGCGGGTGGTGCGCTGGTCCGAATCGTACAGCGACACGGGCCATCGTTTCGACCGGCTCAAGGACTGGAGCAACCATGTCTTCTTCATCGGCGGCATCCAGGTAGACCGTTTCGGCAACACCAACCTGATTGGTATCGGCCCCGATTACCGGCACCTGAAGTTCCGCGGACCCGGCTCGGTCGGCACGCCGACGCTCAGCACCCACGTCGGCCGCTACTACATCGTGCTCAACGGCCACAGCCCGCGCCTGTTGGTCGAGCGCTGCGACTATATCAGCGCCTACGGATGGGGAAGCGGCGGCGCCGACGCGCGCCGCAAGCTGGGACTTCCCGGCGGCGGTCCGAAGTACGTGGTGACGCCGCTATGCGTGATGGACTTCGAGGAGGAGACGCGGCGGATGCGCCTGCACTCGCTCCATCCGGGAGTCAGCGCCGCGACGGTGCGTGAGAGCACGGGATTCGAACTGGTGATTCCGCCGTCGGTGCCGACTACGGAGCCACCGACCGCCGAGGAGCTGCGCGCTTTGCGCACGCGGGTCGACACGGCCGGCCGCCTCCGCCGCTAGCGCTCTTCACTCCGGCAAGCCTCCGACGCGCGAGAAGACCGCGTGCCAGCTCGCACGGAACCAAGGGCTGCCGTCACGCCGGCCAAATACCTGCCCATGGACTACCATCGCGCCGTTACTCTGGATGTCACAGTCCAAAATCGCTTCCTCGTCGACCGCGAACGTTTGGCCGCCGCCGAACTGGCGATGCACGTAGTATTCGTCAAAGTGCAGCAACGCGCGCATCCGCGCCGCGTCGCGCCCATCGGTCGAGATTAGATCCATTCGCCCCGTGGGATGGATGATTTTCGTGCTGGGATCCACGCCGACCTGGCTGAAAGTCAACTCGAACGGTCCGCTCCCGATACGCTGGTAACAGATGCGATAGGTCTTCGGCGTCCACACACCGGCTTTGGGCGCGCCGAACGCCCGCTCGATCGAATCGAGAAATTCCACGCGGCCATCCCAGCATCCGCGGAATACCGCCGGCAGGATCGGCTGAGCGTGTAGCATCGACGCCGGCGGCGGCGGTGGTGGAGGCGGCGGCGGTGGTGGTGGAGGCGGTGGCGGTAGTGGAGGTGGCGGCAACTGCGGCGCGGGAGGTGGTGGCGCGGGCGTGGGAGTAATCGCGCGCGGGATTTCCTGGAGCTGCTGGGAGGGCGGCAATGGCGGCTCTGCGGTCGGCGCCGGCCGCGGGCGGAAACTCGGTTGCGATTGCGGCGCCGGCGGAGCCACCTCCAGCGACTGCTGCGCCAGCGCCGCGCGCGGCGCCGGCATGAGCAGCCACCGCCGCGAACACTACCAGCCCGACACCCCGCCCCATCGCTTTTCCCGCGTGCAACAAGATTTTCCCTATTTCGATTATTCCAGGTCAGGTAGGCGTAGCTGCGTGCTGGAGCTACTCGTATCTTATCGAAGTTATAGCTGTCCGTGATTCGCAAATATGCTGACTTGAAAACCAGTCAGAAAAAGCTGATTGTTCATTTTACCAAATTTGGATGGAGCCGGAGATCCGCAAAACTCGACCCAAACTCGAAAAGGACCTACCGATGAAGACAAAGAAGACAACGAGGATAGCGGGGGCGATGCTTGCGACGGCAGTCGCATTGGCATTCAGCGGGAACGCGTTAAATGCCGCGGACGCGCCGAGCGCGTCGACCCAGGCGGCGCAACTCAAGTGCCTGGGTGCGAATGCGTGCAAAGGGCAAAGCTCCTGCAAGACCGCCACCAACGATTGCAAGGGCAAGAATTCGTGCGCGGGCAAAGGCTACATCATCACGACCGACGCCAAATCCTGTGAGGCCAAGGGCGGTCACGTCGGCAAGAAGCCGCCGATGGCGATGTAGCACGTGAGTAACTCCGTAGCCCGGCGCGCCAGGTCTGACGCGCCGGACGCGGAAGAAGGTATGCTCGTGGATTCTATCAGGTGGTTCGCATCGGTCGCTTTGGAATGGCTTCGCGAGTCGCCGTCGGGAAAGCCAGCGGTGTTCCTGATGCTGGCAACGCTAGCGGCGATCTGGGGATTGCTCAGGCAACGCCCGCGCCTATTGCACGGCGCAGTCGGCGCAGTAGTCGTGTGCCTTGCGATGCTCGGCTACAACCTGATTTACGATCAGGCTTTTCCCGACCGAAGGGAGCTGCCAGCTCAAGATATTAGAAATTTCGAACAGCGCTTAAAGCCGAATTTCAAAGAATCCTTCAGTATGGGCTGCTTTACTACGGATGTTTCGTCTTGCGTCCTGGCGACCAAATATCGTGACGTGCTCGCGAGCTTCTGGATGCCCGAAGACCAGCAAACAGTTTTTCCAACGCCCTTTCCGGGTCTAGCCAACCGTCTTTCCATCGTCACGCAATCCGAAGAGGTACGCCCCCAAGGTGCACTGCAGTTGCGTGAGGCGTTTAACTCAATCGGCATCGATCCGAGTTTGCGGGTTGATGGTTCGCTCAAACCAAATGAATTCATGCTTATCGTCGGCACCAGGCGCTGAAAACGGCCGAGAAAGCTAGAAACCGAAATTCCATTTTGCTCGGGTAGAGGCTCGCCTGGGGCCAGCTCGAATTTCACGCGGACCGGTCTCCTGGCGGCCGGCCGCGATCGCAAGGAGGATCGACGCATATGAAACTCAAAGGCAAAGTGGCCCTGGTAACCGGCGCTGGATCGGGAATGGGTAAGGCGACCGCGCTGCTGTTTGCGAGCGAGGGGGCGAAAGTCGCGGCGGCAGATATCAGCGAGGCCGCGGTTGAAAACGTCGCGCGCGAGATAAGTAAAGCCGGCGGCGAAGCGATCGCGATCCGCGCCGACGTCGCGAAGTCCGAGGACGTGCAGCGGATGGTCGCGGTGACGGTCGAGCGCCTGGGCGCGCCCAACGTGCTTTACAACAACGCCGGCATCGAAGGCGAAACCGATTTTCTCGCCGAGATGAGCGAGGCCGCCTTCGACAAGGTGATCGCGATCAACCTGCGCGGCGTGTTCCTCGGGATGAAGTACGTTCTGCCGCACATGGTTAAGCTCGGCGCCGGCTCGGTCATCAACCAGGCCTCGATCGCCGGGATGATCGCGATCCGCGGCAGCGCGGCTTACTGCGCCTCCAAGGCCGGCGTGATCGCGCTCACGCGCGTGGCGGCGTTCGAATACGGCCGCTACAACATCCGCGTAAACTGCATCTGCCCGGGTGCGATCGAGACGCCGATGGCCGAGCGTATCAGGCAGGGCGAGCCGCCGCGGCCAAGTTCGGTCAAGCGGATTTCCGTATTCAATCGGATGGGGCTGCCGGAGGAGATCGCCAAAATGGCGCTGTTCCTGGCGAGCGACGACTCGTCATTCGCAACCGGCGCGCCGTTCGTGATCGACGCGGGCTGGACGATTAGCTGACCGCCGGCGCGCCGGCGCAAGCCTGCGCTCAGCACTGTCCCGAGCGCAGCACCTGCCCCGGCATCGCGCCGCTCGCGCGGCCGTGCTCGTAGAGCACGCTGCCCGTTGACGACCGTGTACTCGATACCCTCGGCGGGCATCACCAGGCGCCGTCCGCCGCCCGGCAGATCGTGCTGCATCCGCGCGCGCTTGGCCGAGCCGACGGTGTTGTAGTCGAAGATCGTGATGTCGGCGGCGAGTCCGGGCTGCAGGCGCCCGCGCCGCTGGATGCCGAAGAAATCGGCCGGCTCCGACGTGATGCGCTTGACCGCGTGCTCGAGCGTCATCGCCTGGCGCTCGCGCACCCAGTTGCCGAGCAGGTAGGTGCAGTACCCGGCGTCGCACAGCATGTCGACGTGCGCGCCGCCGTCGGAGAGCCCGAGCATCGTGCGCGGATCGCCAATCAGCCGCCCGATTCCCTCCTCGTGATACTGCGCCATCGTGTACTGGATATTGAGGTCGTCTTCGAGCGCGAGGTCGAGGAACGTGTCGAGCGGGTCGCGGCCGCGCTCGGCGGCGATTTCGGCGACGTTTCTGCGCTCCAGCGGCTTGAGCGCGGGGTTCGAGACTTCGAGCACTTCGACGCGATGCCATTTGCCGTTGAACAGATGCGGCCGCGTCAGCTCCTTGCGGAACGAATCGCGAAACGCCGGGTCGGCGTAAATCCGCTTCTGCGCTTCGGGCGGCTGATTGAAGACGTGGTTCCACGCCTCCATGTCGGCGAAGCTGAAGGGATTGCGCAGATCGATCTGCACCACGAACGGCTTGCACAGGACCTGCGGCACGCCGCCGCGCTTGATCAGCGGCTCCAGGCGCTTGAGCGTCTGCTTCCGCGTACTCGGGCTTGTCCGGCCGCGACGCCATCGCGAGCCAGGTCACCGGCCGCGCGCTTTCGGTGAGCAGGAAATCGAGCAGTTGATACTCGTCGTCGAGCACCTGGCCGGCGCGGCGCGTGAGCGCGATTTCGATCGAGCCCTTGCCGAGTTCCTTGAGCACGTTGGAGCAGGCCTTGAGCTCGTCGCGGCTGGCGAGCCGGCAGGCCAGCGGCTGGCCGCGAAAGCCGATGTGCTGCGCGAGCGTGGTGGTGGAAAAGCCCATCGCGCCGGCCGCCATCGCCTCGTGCAGCAGCGCCGCGATGCGCTGGGTCTCGTTGGGCGACGCCGCCCGCTCCATCGATTCCTCGCCCATCACGAAATGGCGAAACGGCGTGAGCGGAGCGAGAAAGCCGACGTTGATTCCGACGCCGCGGCGCGCGGCCGCGTCCATGAACTCGGGAAAGCTTACCCAGTCCCAGGTGATGCCCTTGCTCAGCGCGTCGAAGGGAATCGCCTCGACGTTGACCAGGTCCCACGCCGCGATCTCGTGAACCTCGGGCTTGCACGGCGCGATACCGACTCCGCAGTTGCCCATCACGACCGAGGTCACGCCGTGCCACGAGGTGCAGGTGAGCAGCGGGTCCCAGCAAATCTGCGCGTCGTAGTGGGTATGCGGATCGACGAAGCCCGGCGCGACGATCAGTTCGCCGGCGTCGATGGTGCGTTGGGCGCCGCCGCTGACCTTGCCGATTTCCGCGATCGTTCCGTCCTTGATCGCGACGTCGGCGCGCACACGCGGAGCGCCGGTGCCGTCGACCACGGTGCCGTTTTTGATTACGAGATCGTATGCCATCGGGGAAGTCCCTCCCTCGCGCGAAGTGAAGGCCTCTCTTCTTGTATCCAGCGCGGCCCCTTGCGGGCAAGCCGCGGCGCCCGGAGGCAGGGGGGTCAGTTCGTCCCTTGGGTGAACGGCCGCGACCGTGGTATTCGATGGAACGTCGCCCACGCGCGACGTAAATCAGCAATTTCCTGACGGAGGCCACGATGTCGACGACCTTTGGCGCGATGATGTTTCCGACCGACTACGCGATCCAGCCGATCGAGCTGGCGCGCGCGGTCGAGGAGCGCGGACTCGATTCGCTCTACTTTCCCGAACATACGCATATCCCGACCAGCCGGCGCAGCCCGTGGCCCGGCGGCGGCGACCTTCCCCAGGAATACTGGCATACGCATGACCCGTTCGTGGCTCTGGGAGCGGCCGCCGCTGCGACCAAGCGCATCAAGCTCGGCACGGGAGTGTGCCTGGTGATCGAACGCGACCCGATCGTGCTGGCCAAGGAATGCGCCTCGCTCGACCTGATTTCCGGCGGGCGGCTGGTGCTGGGAATCGGCGGCGGATGGAACGCCGAGGAGATGGAAGATCACGGCACGGATTTCCGCAAGCGATGGGCGCTCCTGCGCGAGCGGATTTTGGCGATGCGCGCCATCTGGACCAAGGATCCAGCCGAGTTCCACGGCGAGTTCGTGAACTTTCCACCGATGCTGGCGTTTCCCAAGCCCGTGCAGCAGGGCGGGCCGCCAGTGCTGCTGGGCTCGGAGGCCAAGCGATGCTTCGAGCGGGTGGTCGACTACTGCGACGGATGGATGCCGATTTACCGGGGGCGCAACCATACGCTGGCCGACGGAGTGAAACAGTTGCGCGAGGCGGCGAGCCGCGCCGGCCGGCGCTTCGAGTCGCTCACGCTTTCGGTTTTTGGCGTGCCGCCGCGCGAGGACGAGGCGAAAAAGCTCATCGACATCGGGTTTCACGAACTTATTTTCGCGTTGCCGCCGGCGCCGGCCGACAAGGTGCTGCCGATGCTCGACAGCTACGCGGCAATCAAACATAAGCTCGGCGCGTAGGAGGTTCGCGCGATGGGACGCCTCGACGGAAAGGTCGCCCTGATCGTCGGCGGAGGCGCCGACGGGCCGCCCAACACGGGCGAGACGCTCTCGATCGGTAACGGCCGCGCTACCGCGATCCTGTGCGCGCGTGAGGGCGCCGCGGTGATGGTCGCCGACCGCTCCGAGACGCTGGCCGGCGAGACCGCCGCGGCGATTCGCGCCGAGGGCGGCCGTGCCGATTCGGTCGCCGCCGACGTCACGCGCGAGGACGACTGCCGCCACGCCTGCGAGGCCGCGGTGCGCGCCTTCGGCAAGCTCAACCTGCTGGTCAACAACGTCGGGATCGCGATCGGCGGCCGCCTGCTCGAAACCACCATCGAGCAGTTCGACACGATGTCCAACGTCAACGTGCGCGGCCAGTTCCTGATGATGAAGTACGCGGTGCCCGAGATCGCCAAGGCCGGCGGCGGCGCGATCGTCAACGTCTCCTCGCTGGCCGCGATTCGCTCCGGCTCGGGCCTGCCCTACGAGACCACCAAGGCGGCGCTGCTCGGGCTCACCCGCTCGGCCGCGGTCACCCACGCGCGCGACAAGATCCGCATCAACACGATCCTGCCGGGGCTGATTAACTCCTCGATGGTGCGCCGGCTGGTCGGCGACCGCGAGGAGCGCGTCGCGCCGCGGATCCCGATGCGCCGTCAGGGTACGCCGTGGGAGATCGCCAAGGCGATCGTTTTCCTGCTCTCCGACGACGCCTCGTATATCACCGGCACCGAGCTGATCGTCGACGGCGGCCTGAGCGCTCGCTAGCCGCCGTCGATAGAGCGCGTGTTTGAACCCCGTCGCGGAGAGCAATAGATTTGACGATAGATTTCGAATTGACCTGAGCTTCGGCGCCGTCGGACGGCAACGGCGGAGGCCGCGGAGGCGAGGCGTCCGATGAAACTCTTCACTTTTGCGACCAGCCCATACGCGCGCAAGGTTCGGATGGTGCTGGAGTACAAGGGGATCGAGTGCGAGATGGTCGAGCGATGTTACTCGCTCGATCGCAAGCCGGACCTGCGCGAGGCGAGCGAGCGCGCCGAGGTTCCGGTGCTGGTGCTCGACGACGGCCGCACGATCGCGGACTCCACTATCATCTGCGAGTATCTCGAGGACGCGTATCCCAGACCGCCGGTGTTTCCCGCCGATCCTTTCCAGTGCGCGCGGATGCGCGCGATCGATGATTTGTGCGACCGCACCTTCGACGCGACCGTTTTTGGCTATTTCCTCGGCGTGGTCAGGTCGACGGCGCCCGAGTCGGAAGCGATGAAGGACGCCGGGCGCGCCGAGTTCAAGGCGCTGCTCGCGCGGCTGGAGCGCGAACTTGAAGACCGCGACTTTTTTTGCGGCGCCGCGATCTCACTGGCCGACCTCGCGGCTATTTGCCATCTGCCGGTGGCCCATGCGATGCGCCTTCGGATGAACGAATTTCCGCGCCTGGCGGCCTGGGAAAAGCGGATGCGCGCGATTGCGCTGGTCGCCGCCGACCTCGAGCGCGCGCGCAAGGCGATGGCGGAAGGTGACCTCGCTTCCGAGTTCGAGGGCCCCGACGGCCGCGTCCATTGGCGCGACAGCCGGCTGGAATGGCCGGTGCGCCACGGCTTTGTCGATTTCATTGCGCGCGAATTTCATGCGGGTAAGATGATGTTTCCGCCCGACGCGTCCTAGGACGCGCCGCCCCCGGACGCAAGTCCCACGAGGAGGCATCCATGCCGATCGCCTACATCCCCCGCACGCGCGAGCTGTACAACGCCTACACGCCCTATCGATGGGTCGTGAACGAGGATCCGCCGCCGTGGACGCCGCTTAAAAAGCCGCTTGCGCAGTGCAAGGTCGCGCTGATGAGCTCGGGCGGCGTGCTCTACCGCGATCAGCCGCGCTTCCATCGCGAGGACGCAAGCTACCGGCTCATCCCGAAGAACGCGAAGCGGGACGAACTCAGCGTCTGGCATTTCGGCTATCCGACCAGGGACGCCGAGAAAGATCCCAACTGCGTTTTTCCGCTCGAACGGATGCGCGAGTTCGAGGCCGAAGGCCGAATCGGCGAGCTGTGCGATCCGGCTTTCACCTTCATGGGCGGAATTTACTCGGCGCGCAAGGTGTGCGAGGAACTGGCGCCGAAAATCGTCGAGGAACTTCGCAGCCGCGAGGTGGAGGCGTTTTATCTGGTGCCTGCTTGACCCGTGTGCCATCAGTCCGTTGGACTGATCGCGCGCGAAGTCGAAGCCGCCGGCATTCCGACACTGTGTATGACTTCGGCCTACGACATCACGCAAGCCGTCAATCCGCCGCGCGCGGTATTCCTCAACTACCCGCTCGGCCATCAGACGGGCAAGCCGGATGATCCGGAAGGCCAGCGTGCGATCATACGCGACGCGCTCAGCGCGTTCGAAACGATAAGCAAGCCCGGGACGATCGTCGAGCTGCCCTACGTATGGGATGCGAACGATCGCCGATGGGAGGAGACTGATTACACGCCCGGATTCCTGCCGCCGCGTCCGAAAAAGGCCGCCGCCGATCTGGCCGAGCAGGAGCGCCGCCGCCGCTACACGACGGCCAATCCGGGGTAAACCGTAGCGCCGGCCGCCGCACTGGTTCGCCGCGGCCGGTAATCTGACCAGGGAGAATTGACGATGGCTGAAGAACGCAAAGGCGCTGTCACGATGCGCGGAAATCCGCTGACGCTGGTGGGGCCGGAACTCAAGCCCGGACAGAAGGCGCCCGCCTTCACCGCGGTGGGCAAAGGGCTCGCGCCGGTGACGCTCGAACAGTTCAAGGGCAAGGTCAAAATCATCGCGGCGATCCCGTCGATCGACACGCCCGTGTGCGACGCCGAGACTCGCCGCTTCAACGAGGAAGCCTCCAAGCTGCCCGGCGACGTCCAGATATTGACCATCTCGATGGACCTGCCGTTCGCGCAGGCGCGCTGGTGCGGCGCGGCCGGCGTGGACAAGGTGACCGCGATCAGCGACTGGCGCACGGCCGAGTTCGGCCAGAAATACGGCGCGCTCATCAAGGAGCTGCATCTGCTCGCTCGCGCGGTTTTCGTGATCGACAAGAACGACAACGTCGTTTACGCCGAGTATGTGAAGGAAGTGGCCGAGCAGCCCAACTTCGAGGCCGCCCTCGAAGCGGCGCGCAAGGCGGCGGCTTAAGCGTCCGGCCAGGCGCGGCGGCTCGTGCGACCGTCGACCAAGACGGCGGCCGGCCGCCGCGCGCTCGGAGCGAAGAGCGCCGTCGCGCCGTGGCGATGGCGGATCGGTGCGCGCACGCTGTGGGTCGTTCCGGACCAGGCGTGCCGCGTGCTGAGTTGGGCGCCGCTCGGCGGCGGAGTTCGCGTCGCCCGCCTGCTCGCGAATCACCAGGTCAAGGTTGACGACCGCGAGGCGTTGCGCGCGCCGCGTGCCTATCTCGCGCGCGTCGTTCGCGCCGCGGGGCACGACCCGCGGCGGGCGGTCGCGCTGATGACCGGCGCGGAAGTGGCGCGCGCCGGCTATGCGGTCGCCGCGCGCGACGGCGTGAGCGTCGGCGCATGGTGCACGGCGGGATTTTCCAACGCGCTCCGCGCCGGCGATCGCGCGACGGTCCTCTCCACCCATGCCGGCACGATCAATCTCATCGTCATGGTGAACCGTCCGCTGACGCGCGCCGCGATGGTCGAGGCGGTGCAGATAGCCACTGAGGCGCGCGCGCTCGCCGTGCTCGAAGCCGGGATCAAAAGCGTTCGCTCCGGTGCGCCGGCGACCGGCACCGGCACCGACTGTATCGCGATTGCCACGCCGGTGCGCGCGACGGCGCGGAGCATGCGCGCGGAACGCTTATTGCGGCAAGCATACGCTGCTCGGCGAGCTAATCGGCCGCGCGGTGCTCGAAAGCTGCGCGCGGGCCATCCGCCGCATCCGCTGAGCGGCATGACAGTGAAAAGTGGAAAACGGACTTTACATTTCGACTGCGGCGATCGCGGCGGCGCTCGCGCTCGACCTGGTGCTCGGCGATCCGTCGTGGATGCCGCATCCGGTGCGATTTATCGGCCGCGCCGTGACCCTGGGCGAAGCGCGTCTGCATACCGGCGAGCCGCGCGCCGACCTTTGGCGCGGCGCACTACTCGCCTCGGCGGTGGTGATTCTCACGGCGCTCGCGGCGTGGATGGCTATTGCGATTGCCTCGACGGTGGCCAACAGCCTCGGCTTGGCGGCGGCGGTGCTTGATTGCGTGGACAACGCTCGCGCTAAACGGCCTTGACCGCGCCGCCGGCGAAGTCGAACGAGCGCTCGGCCGCGGCCGCGACGATCTCGCACGCGCAGCGATGCCGGCGCTGGTCGGACGCGATCCCGCCACGCTCGACCGCGACGCGATGGTGCGCGCCACGGTCGAGTCGGTCGCCGAGAACTGCTCCGACGGCGTGCTGGCGCCGCTTTGCTTTCTTTTCGTTGGCGGACCGGTCCTTGCGCTCGCCTACAAAGCGATCAATACGCTCGACTCGATGATTGGTCATCGCGACGCGCGTTATATCTACTTCGGGCGCGCGGCGGCGCGGCTCGACGATGCCGCTAATTTCGTCCCCGCACGTGTGACAGCGCTGTGCCTCGCCGCCGCGGCGGCGTTGACGCTTGGACGCGGCGGTGCGGCGCTCGGCGCCTGCCGCGCCGATGCGCATAAGCACGCGAGCCCCAACGCCGGCTTTCCGGAGGCCACGATGGCGGGCGCGCTCGGAATCGAATTGGGCGGCGACGCCGTATACGCGGGCGAAGTCGAGCATCGCGCACGCCTGGGACGCGCCGAGCGCGCGCCGAGCGTGACGGATATTGCGCAGGCGCGCCGCCTGATGCGTATCGCGACCGCGATCGGGTTTTGTCTGCTCGCGCTCCTGCGCTATGTCCTCTGTGGCTGCTGACATACGATGAGCCCCGCACCAGTAACCACGCGCGATGAAACCGATGACCATGAAGCTCGAACGATGAAGCTCGGGAACGATGAAGGTCGGGCGATGAAGGTCGGGCAGGTCGGAATTGACCGGACTCACGGCGGCGCCGCGCCGCCTGGCGTGCTGGATTTCAGCGCCAGCCTCAATCCGCTGGGTCCGCCGCCCGCAGGCGCTCGCCGCATATCACGGCGCGGCCGCGCTTATCGCGCGCTATCCATCGCCATATCCTGGCGATCTCGCCGCGCGCCTGGCCCGGCGCCATCGCGTCGCGCCCGACAACGTCGTGGTGGGCAACGGCTCGACTCAGCTAATCCATCTGCTCGCCCGCACGCTGCGCCCGCGCCGCCCGTTCGTCGCGATACCGACCTTCAGCGAAATCGCCAACGCGATAATCGTTGCGGGCGCGGCGCCGAGCGCGATGCCGGCAAGCCGCGAGCGCGGCTTCGCGATCGAAATCGAGCAAGCCGACCGCGCTCTCGAGCAGGGCGCCGACGCGATCTTCATCGGGCGGCCCAACAGTCCCACCGGCGCGATGCTGAGTATCGGTGACGCGGCCGAGATCGCCGCGCGATGCTCCAGCCGCGGATGCTGGTGCGTTTTCGACGAAGCCTTTATCGATTTTGCGGGCGAAGACCATTCGGCGATTCGCCTGGCCGCCGAAGATCCGCGCGTCATCGTGCTGCGCTCGCTCACCAAGATGTTCGCGATTCCCGGGTTGCGCCTGGGCTACCTGGTCGCCAACCGCGACGTGGCGCGCCGTCTGCGCGAAGCTATCGAGCCCTGGTCGGTCAACGTTGTGGCCGAACGCGTCGGCGATGCTTGCCTCGACGTGGCTGAAGATTTTGCCGCGCAAAGCCGCGCCCTGATAGCGGCCGAGCGCGCGCACCTCTGTTGCGCGCTCGCCTCGATCGAGCACCTCCACGCCTTTGCGTCGTCCGCCAACTTCCTGATGCTGGAGGTGGCCGAGAATGGGCGCACCATGAGCTTCGCGCGGCATATGCTCTCGCGCGGTATCGCGGTGCGCGATTTGCGCGACTTGCCGGGATGCGGCCCCGGGATGTATCGCGTAGCGGTGCGCCTGCGCGAGGAGAACGATCAATTGATCGCGGCCACGCGGGCGTACTTCGACTAGCCAGTTGAACAATAGTCAGTTGAACGATAGTCAGCCGGGGAATAGCCAGATAACGAAACGACGGAAACGGGATTCGATGGGTTTGCTCGAAGAGACGCTCGAAGCGATAGTGACACCCGGCGAGATGGCCAGTGCGGAGGCCGGCCGCCGGCTCGATTCGCTCACCAAGCCGCGCGGCAGCCTTGGCTACCTGGAGGAAATTGTGCGCCGCTACGCCGCGATCCGGCGCGATCCGGAGGCCCGGATGGGCGGCGGCGCACTATGCGTGTTTGTCGCCGATCACGGCGTTGCCGAGGAAGGCGTGAGTGCCTATCCGCAGGCGGTCACGGTCGAGATGCTGCGCAATATCGCCGGCGGCGGCGCAGCCATCAGCGTGCTCGCGCGGCGCTTCGGTTATCGCCTGTGGATCGCCGATGTTGGTGTAGCGGCCGATACCAGCGCCGATGCGTTGCCCGGGGTTCTCTACCGGCGTATCGGCGCCGGGCACGCGCAATCTGGCGCGCGAGGCCGCGATGTCCGTTTCACAGGCGCGCGCCGCGCTGGAGGTTGGCGTGGAAGTCGCGCGCGGCGCGGTCGCATCCGGGGCTACGCTTGATTGGAATCGGCGAAATGGGAATCGCCAACAGCACCTCCGCGGCGGCGTTGCTCGCGGCGTTCACGCGGATTCGGCCGGCACGCCTGGCCGGGCGCGGCGCCGGCGTCGACGACGCCGGGATGCAGCGCAAGGTCGCGGTTATCGAACGCGCGCTCAAGCTCCATCGCGCGGCGCTCAAGGATCCGCTCGCCACGCTCGCCGCACTGGGCGGCTTCGAGATCGTCGCGATGGCCGGCGTATGTCTGGCTGGCGCGGCATTGAACGTGCCGGTGGTAGTTGACGGCTTTATCGCCACGGCGGCCGCGGTGGCCGCCGAGCGGCTGAGCCCTGGCCTCTTCGCCCATCTGTTCTTCGGCCATCGCTCGTCCGAGGGCGGCCATGCGCTGGTGCTCGAGAAACTCGGCGTGCGGCCGATCGTTGATCTTGGAATGCGATTGGGCGAGGGCACCGGCGCCGCGCTGGCGATGAGCGTGATCGAAGCCGCGCTGACGCTGTTTCACGAGATGGCGACGTTCGAGAGCGCCGGAGTGTCGGAGAAGATCGCGGAGAAAACCTAATGATCGAGGAGGGTCAAGGCGCGCCCGAACGCCCGAACGGCACTCAAGCGGTCGGATGGCGCCGCGCGTGCCGGAAAGCTCACTGAAATTCGCCTTGCCGCGGGCTTCCTGACCATCCTGCCGGTACTTCCGAGCGCCGAAGTCGCGCCCGAGACGCTGGCGGCGTCGTTCGGATGGTTTCCGCTCGTCGGGTTTGCGCTCGGCGCAGTACTGGCGGCCGAAAATCTGCTGCTGACCCCGCTCTTTGGCGACGCGCTCGCCGCGGCTCTGCTGACGCTCACGCTGATCGTGTTGACCGGCGCGGTCCATCTCGACGCGCTCGCTGATACCGCCGACGCGCTGGGTGCGGGAGCGGATCGCCGCCGCGCGCTGGAGATTATGCGCGACAGCCGGATCGGCAGCTTCGGCACAGCCGCGATCTTCTTTTTTCTCGCGCTGGAGATCGTGGCGCTGGCGACGATGGGTGAAACGCGGCGCGCGGCGGCGCTGTGGCTTGCGCCGGGCCTGGCGCGCTGGGCGATGGTGGCGGTTGGCTGGCGTATCGACTATCTGCGCGCCGAGGGTGCGGGAACGATGCTGCTGGGACCCGGTGGCGATCGCAATCTCGCGCTGGCCAGCGCGATCGCCGCGCTCGCCGCGCTGCCGATACTCTCGTGGCGCGTGCTGGCTGGCCTACGCGGTGGCCGTGGCGCTTGCGGCCGTGCTGCGCGCGGCGTACCGGCGATGGCTCGGTGGCGTGACGGGAGATCTTCTCGGCGCGGCGGGTGAACTGGTGGAGCTCGCGGTGCTGCTCGTGATGGCGGTTATTTGACGCGCATCGGATAGCCCGCGACCATCAGCACCACGCGCTCGGCGGTTTGCGCCAGCGCCTGGTTGGTCCATCCCAGGAGATCGCGGAAGCGGCGCGCCATCGCATTCTCCGGCACGATTCCGGCTCCCACTTCGTCGGTCACCACGATACTGGCGAAGGGCGCGCCAGCCATCGCGCCGGCGAGGCCGCGAGCCTCGGCGAGAATTTCTTCATCGCCGCGGTGGGTCATCAGCAGGTTCGAGATCCAAAGCGTCAGGCAATCGACGACCACGATATCGGCGCGGCTCGTCAGCTCTAAGAGCGCGGCGCCGATGGCGATCGGTTCTTCGATCGTCGCGAAATCGGCGGAGCGACTGGCGCGATGATGCGCGATGCGCTCGCGCATCTCGTCGTCGAGCGCTTCGGCCGTGGCGATGAAAAAGCGGCGCGCATCTGGCGTCTGCTGCGCGAGCGTCAGTGCGTGCGCGCTTTTGCCGCTGCGCGCGCCTCCGGTTATCAGCGTTACGGTGCCCATCTGCGTTTCTATCCGCGCGCCTGGCGATCTCCGCGCTACCGTATTGCGGGCTTTGCGATCGGCGCTGTTCGGCCCGCCGCGCGATCGTGATGATTGACTGCCTCGCGTAAAAATCATATCAGTCTTGTGCACCCGGTGTACGGGAAGCCGGTTAGAGTCCGGCGCTGCCCCGCAACTGTACGGGGGACAACGGCCCATCCGAGCCACCGCTAACGAGCGGGAAGGCGGGCCCGCGGATGAACCCCAAGCCAGGAGACCGGCCGGGTGACTATTAAGCCGTCTGCCTTCCGTGGGGAAGGAGGCTTAGGCCCCTCGCCACTCCCCTTCGCCGGGAGCCTGCCCGAGCGCCTGAGTCAGTCGATCCCGCATGGCTGACGCATAGCTCGAGGGAGGCTATGAAAAGATCGGTCGCCGTTGCTTTTGTCCTGACATTTTTTTGAATTTTTTTTTCCGGATTGCCGATTGGTCCGCGCAGTGCGCGCGCCCAGATTGCGCCCGAGCCTGTCGCCGTCGCCGCCCAATGCGCGAGCGTCGGGCTCGACTGGCGCCACGCACAGCGCCGGCCGCGCCGCAAGTCGCGCAGGCCAAGTCCAGCAAGTCCGGCAAAGTCCAGAGTAAGACCGCAACTGCCGCAACGTCCGCCAGGCCGCATCACAAGCTGCCGCAGATGGTGTTCGTGGTGACGGCGACGCGGATGGAGCAGCCGCTCGATACGGTCGGCACCACCGTGAGCGTCGTCGGCGTCGCATCAGATCCAGGAGCAGCAGATCCATGCCTCCGGCGACGTCCTGCGCCAGGTGCCCGGCGTCGAAATCAACCAGAGCGGATCGGCGGGCAACGAGACCGACGTTTCGATTCGCGGCTCGAGCGCGGCCGAGACGCTGATCCTCATGGATGGCGTGGACGTCAATAGCGGTGCGACCGGCGGTTTCGATATGGCCGACGTGACCAGCGACAATCTCGACCGTATCGAGGTGGTGCGCGGTGCGGGCGGCGCGCTTTACGGTTCGTCGGCGATCGGCGGCGTGGTCAACCTCATCACGCGCGAGGGCAGCGGCCCGCTCAAGCTCAGCTATGACGGCGAGGGCGGCAACCGCGCGACCCAGCGCCAGGCGGTGGTTTTCGATGGCGCGGATGGGCGGCTGGCCTACTCGGGAGCGCTGTCGTATTTCTCGACCACGGCGTTTCGTCCGCGCAACGCGAGCTTCGATAATCTCTCGGGCGTGCCTGCGCCTGGACTACCATCTCAGCTCCCGACACGAAATTCACCGGCTTCGCGCGTTACATCCGCTCCAACGTGAGCCTGGTCAATTTCTCCAACTTCATTACGCCGGTCGATCCCAACGCCCATCAGCGCAACGAGTTCATGCTTTACAACGGCGTCGTCACGCATCAGTTCAGCGATCGGCTGGACGGGCGGATGAGCACCTTCTTCGTGCGCAACGATCTCCGCGTCAACGACACGCCGTTCCCGGCCAATCTCACGCGCTCAGCGCGACCGCGTTCCGGACGAGATTCGCGGCACCAACATGGAGCTGCACTACCGATGGGGCGAGGGCTTCCGCTCGCTCGCGGGCTTCGACTTCAAGGATCGCTGGGTGCGCTCGGCGGATCTGTTCGACACCGTCGATCCGCCCACGCAGTCGTTCACCGCGTTCCATGCGCGCCGCCAGGAGTACGCCGGTTACCTCGAGCAGGAGGGGCGGCTGTTCGACGGCCTGATGCTGGTGACCGGCGGAGTGCGAGTGGACGGCAACAGCGAATTCGGTATCGAGGTAAGCCCGTCGTGGGCGGTCGCGATACCGCTTGAGCGATGGGGCGTGACGCTGCGCGGCAGTTACAGCGAGGGTTTTCGCGCGCCCAGCTTCAACGAGCTGTATTTTCCCGACTTCGGCAATCCGAACCTGAATCCGGAGATCTCCAGCGAATACGACGGCGGTATCACCAAGACCTTCGGCGAAAGGGCGTCGTTTACCGCGACCTACTTTTCGCGCCGCGTGCACAGCCTGATCGTGGCCGAGCCGTGCACGACATTTCCGGGATGCGTCGAGGCGGCCAACGCCGGCCGCGTCGACACCCAGGGCGTCGAGCTGGTGCCGACGCTGCAATTGATGCGCGGGCTCGCCTTCAGCGGCAACCTGACCTACATCGACGAGACCCACGTCTCATCGTCGCCGGACATCCGGCCGCTGCGCGTGCCCAAGTAGGCGGCCTTCGCGCTGCTGACGTACGCACACAAGGCGCTATGGAGCTCGGACGACGCGGTGTCGGCCAACCTCGCCTACTACTTCGTCGGCGATCGCGACGACATCGATCCGACAACCGCGACGATTCAGAACCACGACGCCTACAATCGCTTCGATCTGACGATGAGCCTACGACGCGGGGATTCCCTGGGGCGGATTCGCGACGAACAGGTCTACGTGCGGGTGCAGAACATGCTCGACCGCCATTACGCCGAGGTGTTCGGCTTTCCCTCGCCGCCGGTCAATTTCGTCGCCGGAGTGAAAGTGGATTTCTAGGGAGGCTCGCGCGCTCACCCGTCGCGCGACATTTCGACGCGAAAGCATTCATCGAAGGTCGCGCGGATGCGGGTGCGGCAGGCTTCGACCTCGGCCAGCAGGCGCGCCGCGCCGTCGGCGTCCCGGTAGCCCATCCGGCGCGCCAGCGGACCCAGGCTCTCGGGCGCGGTCGAGAGCGCCCAGGCGGCCTGGTCGGTCTCGATGCGCAGCCGGTTCTCCAGGCGCGAGAGGAAGCGGTAGTCGGCTTCCAGTTGCGCGGCCGCGCCATGCTCGAGCAGCCCGCACTGGCCGATCCCGCGGACGAGCGCGACGGTGGCGCGGCTGGTCAGCTCCGGATGCGCGTGGCCGTAGCGCAGCGCCATCATCTGGGTAAGGAATTCGACATCGACCAGGCCGCCGCGGCCCTGCTTGATGTTGAGACGGCCGCGTCCGTCAGCGCCAAGCTCGCGCTCGATGCGCAGGCGCATCGCCGCGATTTCGCCGACCTCCGCGCGGCTCAGTCCGCGGCCGAATACGAATTCGCGCCGCGCCGCTTCGACCTCCGCGCCCAGCTCGGGCTCGCCCGCGATGACGCGCGCGCGCACCAGCGCCTGGCGCTCCCACACGGCCGCGGAGCTGGTGCGATGGTAGTCGCGAAAGCCGTCGAGCGAGGCCACCAGCGGCCCGGCGTTGCCCGAGGGGCGCAGCCGCAGATCGATCTTGTAGGCGTAGCCCTCGCGCGTGCGCGCTTCGAGCACGGCGATGAGCTTCTGCACGATCCTGGAGGCCGCCACGTGGCTGCCCTCGGCCGCCTGGCCGCGGTCGTGGTAGACAAAAATGAGATCGAGGTCCGAGTTGTAGGACATCTCGGCCGCGCCCAGCCGGCCCATCGCGATCGCCACCAGCTCCATCGCCGGCGGAATCGGGATGCGCGCGGCAACTTCGGCCCGCGCCAGCTCGAGCGCGCGCCGCAGCACCACTTCGGCGAGCAGGCTAAGCTCGGCCCGCACCGCGTCGGCGTCGAGGTCGCCCGCGAGATCCGCGATCGCGATGCGCAGGAACTCCTGGTGGCGAAAAGCGCGGATCGCGTCGAGGCGGCTTTCGAGGTCGGGGCTCGCCGCGATCAGCGCGCGCAACTCCTCGTCGAGCTCGGCCAGCGAGCGCCGCGGCCGCGCCAGGTCGGAGCGCACCAGCGTGTCGATCATGTCGGGATGGCGAATGAAAATCGTCGACAAGTAGGCGCTGGAGGCGAACAGGCTCAGCACCACGCGGCGGGTTGCGGGATGCTGCTCGAGCAGCTCGAGAAAGGAGGTGCGCGCGCCGATCGCCGCGATGAACGAGGCGAGGTTCATCAGCGCGAGATCGGGGTCGGCGAGCTCGCGAATCTCGTCGAGCAGCAGCGGGCCGAGGCGCTCGAGCAGCTCGCGCCGGCGCGGCGCGGCCGCCGCGATCGCGTGTTCCGGGCCGCGCGCCAGCAGCATCAGATGTCCCGCGCTCTCCTCGGGCCGCGCGAAGCCCAGCGCTTGCAGTATCGGCGCGGACTGCTGCGGATCCAGCGCCGCGCGCCACGCGTGCTCGGCGGCTTCGGAAGCCGCGCGGCCGCCGCGATCCTCGGCGGCGCCCAGCATCTCGCGGAACTGCGCGGCGACCAGATGCGCGATGGTTGTTGAGGTCGGCCTCGAAACGGGCCGCGGCGGCGGCATCTTTGCCGCGGCCCATCCGCGCCGCCAGCGCGCGGCGGCCCGCGTCGTCGGCGGGCAGCACGTGGGTCTGGAGCGCGGCGACAACCTGCAGCTTGTGTTCGACGTCGCGCAAAAAGAGATAGGCGGCCGCGAGTTCGCGGGCGCGGCCCGCGTTGAGGTAGCCGAGCGCACCGAGACGCTCGAGCGCCGCCAGCGTCTCGGCGCTGCGCAGACGCGGATCGCGTCCGCCATAGACCAGGATGAGCGCCTGCACGATGAATTCCAGTTCGCGAATTCCGCCGTAGCCGAGCTTGATGTTGCGTTGCGACCAGGTCGGGCGCGCGCAGCTCGCGCTCGATCTGATGCTTCATCGCGCGCAACTGGCGCAGCGTGTCGAAGTCGAGGTAGCGGCGATAAACGAAGTGGCCGAGCTCGCCGAGCAGCCGCCGGCCGACCTCGAGCGCGCCGGCCACCGGGCGCGCGCGCAGCAGCGCGGCACGCTCCCAGGTCTCGCCGAAGCTCTGGTAGAAGCTGAGCGCGCCCTCAAACGGAGTGACCAGCGGCGCGTTTCTGCCGCCCGGGTCGCAGCCGCATGTCCACGCGAAAGCATTGCGCCGACAATAGTTCGGTCAGCGTCTCGCCCAGCCGCGCCACCGCTCTCGGCGTTGTCGTCGGGGCCGTCGAAGACGTAGATCAGGTCGATGTCGGAGCTGAGGTTGAGTTCCTGCGCGCCCAGCTTGCCCATCCCGAGCACGCAGAACGCTGCGGCCGCGGGCGCCTTGCGTCCCACGATGAGCCGCGCGCATCGAGCGCCGCCGAGATACATTCGTCGGCGAGCCGCGACATCGCGCGCATCGTCGCCGCCACCTCGAGCCGGCCGGCCAGGTCGGCGATCGCGATTTGCAGGAACAGGCGCTGCTTGAATTCGCCGAGCCGGCGCGCGGCCTCCTGCCGATCCGCGCTGGGACCGGCGGCAAACCGGATGGCGCTGTCTATCGATTCGGCGCTTGCGTCGCGCGCGGCGCGGAAGAACTCAAGCCATCGCGGACCCATCGCGCCGAGTCCTTGCGCGATGACCTCGGAGCCGCCCACGCATAGCGCCAGATCGCCCGCGAACGCCTCATCGGCGAGCGCCGCTCGAAGCTCTGCCGGCGATTCCTCGACGAGCTTCAGCAGGCTCACGAGCGCCAGGCGCTCGTCGGGCGCGCGATGCGCCACGGCCGCGATGGCGGCGGCGGCGAGACGTGGATCGCCGAGCAGGCGCGCAAGCTGCGCCGCCAGACCGCCAAGCTCGGGCGCGAGCACAACCGCTTCGGGCATCGCCAATCACAATAGCAGAGCTCGGCGCCGGCGCGCTGCGATGGAGGCTCCGGCCCGGGTCGCCCCGTCGTGCGGGCGATGGCAGCCCGGCTTGAGGCGGTGCTAGACTTCGGCAGAATCCGCCGGGAGGTCCGATTCGATGATCGTCCTATACACGACCGAGCGCGATTATCCGTGGGGCACGCTGCGCTCCACGCACGCGAGCAAGACCAAAGTGGTGCTCGAAGAAAAGCGCATCCGCTACCGGATCGAAAATCTGCGCCCCGGCGACCTCTGGAAAAAGCCGCCCGAGATGCTGGCGCGCCATCCGCTCGGCAAGGTCCCGTATATCGAGGACGAGGGCGTGACGATCTTCGACTCGACCGTGATCGACGAATATCTCGACGATCGTTATGGGCCGCCCCGACTGCTGCCCGACGATCCGCTGGCGCGCGCGCAGGTGCGGCAACTCGAGCAGTTCGCCGACGAGGCGCTGCTGGCCGGCGACCTGCCGCCCATCTGGATGGCCTACTGGAGCGATCCCGACAAGCGTGACGCCGAGCGCATGGAGAAAGGGCGCGACGGGCTGCGTCAGCGCGATCTTCCGTTTATCGAAAGAGTACTTGCCACGGCGCCCGCCGGCGGATGTCTGTGCGGCGGCTTTACGATGGCCGACGTGCCGATGATGGTGCTGGCGATGGTGCTCGAAGTCGACCAGTTGGCGCTGGACGAATTTCCCCGCGTCGAGCGCTACCTCAGAGAATTGCGTTTGCGGCCGAGCTATCGCGCGATAAGTCCGCGCACCAAGGTCGCGGAGGCGAGCGAGCTGCGATGAAGCCGGCGGGCGTTGCGCACGCGTAACGGCGCACGTCGGCCTGCGTCAGGATTCGTTGCCGCGATGCGTGGCGGCCGCGGCGTCGCGGCGATGCGAGTCGGCAACCTGCTTTACGTGAGCGTGATGATGGTGAGAGCGGAAGTGGTGGATGATGCGCCGCAAAATGGGCGATGAGCGAGACGGCGGCGGCGGAGCCTCTTCGCTTTCGATTCCGGGGAAATACTTATCCTCGTACCGGTGGACCTGGTCGGCGGCCAGGAATTCCGCGTAGTAGTTTTTGACCGCGAATCCGAAGTGCGGGCCGTTGTAGTCCTGCACGATTTTCATGAAATCGCTGGCGTATTCGGAGGCCGCGCGTGCCATCCCGCCCGTCCCATAATTGTAGGCGGTGATCGCGAGTGGCCAGCTACCCAGCGCCTGGTAGTTCGATTGCAAAAGCTCCGCGGCCGCCTCGCGTGGAACGCACCGGGTCGAGCCGATCGTCGCGATAGCGCGTGATCTTCAGAAACTCGCGGCCGGTCGAACGGGTGAATTGCCAGATACCCAATGCGCCGGCGCTCGAGCGCACCCGCGCCGAGAAGCCCGACTCGACTGACGCCAGCGCGACTAGCTCCGGCGGCAGCCCGGCCCTCGCGAACGCCTGCTTCCATTTTGGGCCGGTAGTAGCGGCTGCGCAGGAGCGAATCATGAAACTGCTCGCACAGGCCCTGCTGCACGCGTAAATTCTGCGCCGCCAGCGCATAAGCTGATGCCGGCTGCCCCTTGAACATCGCGGCGACCCGCTGTTCTTCCCATCCGATCGGCTGCCGTCCCGTGGCGAGACGGTTCAGGATGTCGCCGTACTTGGCCTTCAGGTAGGCGTTGGCCCACTCGATCTCTTCGCCGGTCGGAGCGCCGTCGCCCGGCATATGGAATTTCTGGTAGATCCGCGAGACATTGTCGCGGTCGTGAATGACGAAGTCGCGCTCGCTCCAGTAAGTGAAGGCATTGACCCAGAAATCGATGTTGGGCTCCAACGCGGCGGGGCGTGGAAAGGGCGAGGCTTGAACGCTGACGCGTGCGGCCGCAACTTCGCTGCCCGCCCGCGCGGTCGCGTGCGGCAAACCAGCCAGCAGTATGGCGACTACAGCGGCCAGCGCCGCCCGGATGATTTGTTTACAGATCATTGCTGGCTTTGTTCTCGGCATCTCCGCCCCCCTGCCGCTACCTGATCGATCATCGGGCACGACGCGCGGCTCTTCCCCGCTCGGCGCCGAATATCAGCGTATACCAATATGCCTGTGAGCTCTGGTAGTCAACAAAGCGTCTTGACGTATCAAGCGAATCATCTGCCGAGTCTATGACCTTTGCGACGCTACTGCTTGTCATAGGGTGCCGAAAATCGATGAATCCGCGAACTCGCAGTGTCGCGCAGTGCCGGCTTGAGTTGGGTTTGTATGCGCAGCTAAGCTCGCGATCGAAGCATCCACGTGGACGAGATTGAAATAGTTCCGCCGCGGCATCCGCTGGCCGCGTCTGTCAGGGTCCCCGGTTCCAAGAGCATCACCAACCGCGCGCTGTTGCTGGCCGCGATGGCCGACGGGCGCTCGACAATTTCCGGCGCGGGCCTCAATGACGACACGCGCCGGATGGCGGCCGCGCTCGGCACGCTCGGCTTCGAGGTCGCCGTCGACGAGGCGGCGGCGCGAATTGTCGTGGACGGGCGCGCCGGCGCTATCCCGGCTCGCGGCCGAGATCTGGATGCCGGCGGTGCGGGCACCGCGATGCGCTTTCTGCTCGGCTTTCTGACGCTGGGGCGCGGGCGTTTCCGGCTCGACGGCAATCAGCGAATGCGCGAGCGTCCGATCGGCCCGCTGCTCGATGCGTTGGCGGCGCTCGGCGTCGCGGTGCGCGCCGAACGGGACAATGGATGTCCGCCGGTGGTAATCGAGGTTGGCGAGGACGGCGTGCGCGGCGGCGTGGCGCGAATCGACGCCGCGGTTTCCTCGCAATTCGTTTCGGCGCTGCTGATGCCGGCGCCGCTGTGGCCGCGCGGGCTCGAGCTCACGGTCAACGGCGAGGCCGCGCGGCCGTTCATCACGATGACGCTGCGGCTGATGGAGCGATGGGGCGCGAGGGCGACGATGCGCGGCGGCGAGATTGTCGTGCCGGGCGGTCAGCGCTACGCGGCGCAAAAAAACTTCGAGGTCGAGCCCGACGCCTCGAGCGCGAGCTACTTCGCCGCCGCGGCCGCGCTGGTCGGCGGCAGCGTCGTCCTGAAGGGACTCAGCGCCGACTCGGTGCAGGGCGATATCGCGTTCATGAAGCTGCTCGAGCGGATGGGTGCGCGACGTCGAGTGGCGCGAGGACGGCGTGAAGGTGAGCGGCAGCGGAAAGAATCTCACCGGCGTCGACGTCGCGATGAGCGGGATGCCGGACCTGGTGCCGACGCTCGCCGCCATCGCTCCGTTTTGTTCTTCGCCCACGCGGATTCGCGGCGTCTCTTTCATTCGCCATCACGAGAGCGACCGCCTGCGCGCGCTCGCCACAGAGCTTCACCGGCTGGGCGCGTCAGTCCACGAATGCGAGGACGGGATGCTGATCGAGCCGTCGCGGATTGGCGCGGCGGCGGTCGAGACCTACGACGACCATCGGATCGCGATGGCGTTCGCGGTGGTCGGTTTGAAGACCGCCGGCATCCGCATCAGGAATCCCGGATGCGTCTCCAAGACCTACCCGGATTTTTTCCGCGACCTGGCCCGGCTATCGAACCCGCAAACGTAACAGGCAGGTCCGGCGCAGAGCGCGAGCGGAGCGTGATGCAAATACGGGACGCGAGCATCGACGACCTTGCGGTGATCGTCGCCATCTACAATGCGGCGATTCCGGGACGGATGGCGACCGCGGATCTCGCGCCGGTGAGCGTCGAGAGCCGCCGCCAGTGGTTCGATGAGCATTTGCCGGGCTCGAGGCCGCTGTGGGTGCTGGAAGAAGCCGGCGCAATAGTGGGATGGCTCAGTCTGCAGTCCTTTTACGGCCGTCCGGCGTACCATGCGACTGCGGAGGTCAGTGTCTACGTCGCGCCAGACGCACAGCGAAGAGGCTACGCGCAAAAACTGGTGGCGCGGGCGATCGATCGCGCCGGAGAATTCGGAATAGGCGACTCTGCTCGCCTTCATCTTCGGGCACAACGAGCCGAGCCTCGCGCTGTTTCGGAGTTTCGGCTTCGAGACCTGGGGGCATTTGCCCCGCGTGGCGGAGTTGGACGGAATCGAGCGCGACCTGCTCATCCTCGGCCGCCGCATCGAGTGACATTCGAGCCCTCTCCTTGGACAAGAAGAGGGTCAGGAAGAGGTCTCCGCTGCTTCTCGCTGAAGATGAGAAACGTATCTAGTGCGAGGAGGCGCGGCGGGATTCGGCAACTTCGTGACGCGCCCGCAGCACCATCACGGATTGCTTCTCTTCATCGTAGTTCGAATCGAACATGCTCATCTGCGACAGCCGTTCCTCGGCGTTGCGGAGTTCGGTCTCGTCGGTGGGCGCGACCTTCTCCGGCGGCTCGGCGCTTTGCGCCAGCGCCGTCATCACGCCGTCCTTGACCTCGACCAGACCGCCCGTAACCAGGTACTCGAGCGTCTGCCCGTCGGCAGTCCGGATCGTCAGCAGTCCCGGCACCAGCGAGGTGATGTAGTTGGTGTGATCGGCGAGCACGCCGAACTCGCCCAGCGGATTGACCGCGTTGACCTGCTCGACCTGACCGTCGAACAGCACGCCGGTCGGCGTCACAAGCTTAAATGCGAACGTCGTCGCCATCGCGATTCGCTACCGTCCCGATTCCTTACTGTACCGCTTCGCCACCGGCGCGCTCAGCGCGCCTCGCCGCGCGCCAGGCGCTCGGCCTTGGCGCGTGCGTCGTCGATGGTGCCGACCAGGTAGAAGGCCTGCTCGGGCAGGTCGTCGCATTTGCCGTCGAGGATTTCGGCGAAGCCGCGCACGGTCTCTTTGCGCGGCACGTAAGCGCCCGGGATGCTGGTGAACGGCTCCGCGACGTGCATCGCCTGCGAGAGAAAGCGTTCGACCCGGCGGGCGCGCGCGACCACCAGCTTGTCGTCGGCGGAAAGCTCGTCCATCCCGAGGATCGCGATGATGTCCTGGAGGTCCTTGTAGCGCTGGAGAATCTGCTGCACCCGGCGCGCGACGTCGTAATGTTCCTGGCCGACGACCTGCGGATCGAGGATGCGCGAGGTCGAGGCCAGCGGATCGACCGCGGGGAAAATTCCCTTTTCGAAAATTTTACGGTCGAGCGCCGTGGTCGCGTCGAGATGGGTGAACGTCGTCGCCGGCGCCGGATCGGTGTAGTCGTCGGCGGGCACGAAGATCGCCTGCACCGAAGTGATCGCGCCCTTCTTGGTGGTGGTGATGCGCTCCTCCAGCTCGCCCAGGTCGGTGCCCAGCGTGGGCTGGTAGCCGACCGCGCTGGGCATGCGGCCGAGCAGCGCGGAGACCTCCGAGTTGGCCTGCACGAAACGGAAAATGTTGTCGACGAAGAACAGCACGTCGCGGCCCTCTTCGTCGCGGAAATATTCGGCCACGGTGACGCCGGTCAGCGCCACGCGGGCGCGCGCGCCGGGCGGCTCGTTCATCTGGCCGTAGACCAGCGCGGTCTTCGAGAGCACGCCGGATTCCTGCAATTCGCGGTAAAGATCGTTGCCCTCGCGCGAGCGCTCGCCCACGCCGGCGAAGACCGACACGCCGCCGTGCTGCTTGGCGACGTTGTTGATCAGCTCCATGATGGTGACGGTCTTGCCCACGCCGGCGCCGCCGAACAGCCCGATCTTTCCGCCGCGCGCGTAGGGGCAGATGAGGTCGATGACCTTGATGCCGGTTTCGAGAATTTCGGCCTCGGTCGCCTGGTCGGCAAAGGTGGGCGGGTCGCGATGGATCGGCATCTGGTGCGGCGCGTTGAGCGCCGCGCCTTCATCGACCGGTTCGCCGATGACGTTGATCAGGCGGCCGAGAGTTTCGGGCCCGACCGGCACCGTGATCGGGCTGCCGGTGTCGCTGACCTGCATCCCGCGCACCAGTCCCTCGGTCGCGTCCATCGCGATGCAGCGCACGGTGTTTTCACCGAGATGCTGCGCGACCTCGAGCACGAGGTTGCCCTCGCGATCGCCGAGCGCGGGGTTGGAGACGCGCAGCGCGTTGAAGATCGAGGGCAGCGAGCCGTTGCGAAACTCGACGTCGACGACGTTGCCCAGAACCTGGTTGATGCGGCCTGTTGATGTTTCAGTCATAACTGAAATTTTCCTGGCTTGCGATTTTCCTGGTGAACATTCGTGCATCGCGGCGCGCGCCGGTCAGGCCCTCAGGGCCTCGGCGCCGCCGACTATATCCATCAGTTCCGTGGTGATCGTGGCCTGGCGCGCGCGGTTCATCTCCAGCGTCAGCCGCTCGATCATGTCGGCGGCGTTGTTGGTCGCGCTGTCCATCGCGGTCATCCGCGCGCCCTGCTCGCTGGCCTCGGCCTCGAGCAGCGCGTGAAAAATCGAATCCTCGAGGTAGCCGCGCAATACCACCGGCACCAGCTCGGCCCGGCTGGGCTCGACCAGGTAGTCGACCGGGGCGGCGATCTCGCCCGCGCCCTCCTCGGGCTTCTGCTCGCTCACCGGCAGCAGCCGCTCGTAGGTCGGCCGTTGCGAGAGCGCCGAGTGGAACTCGCTGTAGATGAGCCCGGTCTCGCTGACGCCGCCCGCGCGAAAGTCCGCCAGCATCCGCGAGGCAAGGTCCTGCGCCAGTCCGAAGGTGGCCAGGCGCGGGTTGTTGATGCGCTGATGGGCGATCTCGTGTCCGGCGCGGCGCAGATGGTCGAGCGCCTTGCGCCCGACGGCGTAAAACTTGACCTTCATCCCGTCGCGTTCGGAGCGCCGCGCTTCGTCCTCCGCCGCCCGCATGATATTGGCGTTGTAACCACCGCAGAGCCCGCGGTCCGAGCCGATCACCACGATCAGCGCCTCGCGCTTGGCGTTTTCAGCCGGGCCGAGCGCGGCCCGCTCGGTCGCGAACAGCGAATCGGCCACGCGCACCAGCGCCTGATGATACGGGCTGGCGTTCTGCAACGCTTCCTGCGCCCGGCGCAGGCGCGCCGCCGCGACCAGCTTCATCGCGCGCGTGATCTGCTGGGTCGATTTGACCGACGAAATTCGCCGGCGAATTGCCTTGAGCGACGCCATCCTGGTTTACCGCGCGCGGCGGCTAGGCCCGGGCAGCTCCGTCGCCTTGCGGCGCCTGCGCCCTGGGAGGCCACGAAGGTTTGCTGATACTCGTCGATCGCGGCGCGCAGGCGCTTGCGCAGATCGTCGGACAGTTCGCGCTTGGTTTTGATCTCGTCGAGGATTTCCTTGTGGCGCGAGTCGAAAAACGCGTACAGCCCGAGCTCGAAGGCTTTGATCTGCGTGACTTCGAGTTTGTCGAAGTAGCCCTCGTTGGCGGCGAAGATGATCAGCACTTCCTTCTCGATCGGCAGCGGCTCGTACTGGTTCTGCTTGAGCATCTCGGTCAGCCGCTCGCCGCGATGGAGCAGGCGCTGGCTGGCCTGGTCGAGGTCCGAGCCGAACTGCGCGAACGCCGCCATCTCGCGGTATTGCGCGAGGTCGAGCTTGAGCGTGCCGCCGACCTGCTTCATCGCGCTCACCGCCGCCGAGAAACCGACGCGCGAAACCGACAATCCCACGTTCACGGCCGGCCGGATGCCCGAGTAGAAGAGGTCGCTGTCGAGCACGATCTGGCCGTCGGTGATCGAGATGACGTTGGTCGGAACGTAGGCCGAGACGTCGCCGGCCTGGGTCTCGATAATCGGGAGCGCGGTCAGCGAACCGGCGCCGTCGGCGTCGCACATCTTGGCTGCGCGCTCGAGCAGGCGCGAATGCAGATAGAACACGTCGCCCGGATAAGCCTCGCGGCCCGGCGGGCGGCGCAACAGCAGCGAGAGCTGGCGATAGGCCTGGGCGTGCTTGGAAAGATCGTCGTAAATCAGCAGCGCGTGGCGGCCGGAGTCGCGGAAGTACTCGCCCATCGTGCAGCCGCTGTACGGCGCGATGAACTGCAGCGGGGCCGCTTCCGAAGCGGTCGCCGCGACCACCGTGGTGTATTCCATCGCGCCATAGCGGTTGAGCTTGTCGACCACCTGGGCGACGGTCGAGCGTTTCTGCCCGATCGCGACATAGAAGCACTGCACGTTCTGGCCGCGCTGGTTGATGATGGCGTCGAGCGCGATCGCGGTCTTGCCGGTCTGGCGGTCGCCGATGATCAGCTCGCGCTGGCCGCGCCCGATCTGCAGCATCGAGTCGATCGCCTTGATCCCGGTCTGCAGCGGTTCCTTGACCGGCTGGCGGCGGATGATGCCGGGAGCCTTGATCTCGATCCGCCGCTGCTCGGCGGCCTTGATCGGGCCCTTGCCGTCGATCGGCTGGCCCAGCGCATTGACCACTCGCCCGAGCAGCCCTTCGCCGACCGGAACTTCGGCGATACGGCTGGTGCGCTTGACCTCGTCGCCCTCGCGAATCGCCTGCGGATCGCCGAACAGCGCCGCGCCGACGTTGTCCTCCTCGAGGTTGAGCACCATGCCGAAAATCCCGTGCGGGAATTCCAGCAGCTCGCCCAGCGCCGCGTTTTGCAGGCCGTAGATGCGGGCGATGCCGTCGCCGCATGACAGCACGCGGCCGGTCTCGCTCACGGTGATCGAGCCCTCGAAGCCCTTGATCTCGTTGCGGAGAATATCGCTGATTTCGGATGGTCTGATTTCTGCCATGGCAGTTGGTTTTTTTGGGCCGCCTCAGCCCACCAGCCGGCGCTCGGCCTCGCTAAGCCGCGTGGCCAGGCTGCCGTCGTAGATTTTTCCCTCCAGCTCGGCCACGACGCCGCCGAGCAACGCTTGGTCTACCTTCACGGTCGCGATCACGGTCTTGCGCACCATCGCCTCGAGCCCGCGCACCACCGCCTCGGTGTCCTGCGCGCTTTGGCTCGCGCGCGAAAGTCAGTGTGGCGCGCGCCCGGCCGAGCAGCACGTCGAGCTGGTCCTGGTAGGACTCTGAGATCGCGGTCAGGTTGGCGATCCGGCCGTGACGCGCGACCACCACCGCCAGCGAGCGCAGCGGGTAGCTCAAATCGAGCCGCTCGGCGATTTTCGCCATCGCCTCGACCCGCGCCTCGTGCGACACTTCGGGCGAGGCCAGGCGCAAGGCAATTTCAGGGGCGTCCCCGATACGCGCCAGGCGCTCGAGCTCGGCGCCCCACGTCTCCAACTGATTGCGATCCTCGGACAGCCCGAGCAACGCGCGCGCATAACGCTTGGCGACTCTCGAACCCTTCACCGTGGGGCCTCTTGCGCGAGTCTTTCTTCGAAGCCGCGGAGCAGGCGAGCCTGGTCGTCGTCGGTGAAGCTCTTCATCATAAGCTCGCGCGCGAGCCGCCCGGTCGCCTCCGCAAGCATCGCGCGGACGTGGCGCTGGGCGGCCTCGGTTATCGCGGCGCCGGTAAGCTCGGTGTCGCGGACTATCCGGAGCGCGGTTTCGCTCGCCATCTCGCGTATCCGATTGGCCATGTGTGCCGTCTCGGCGTCGAGGTCGGCGCGGATCTGTTTCTTTTCGGCCTCCAGCCGGGACATCCGCTCGGCCGCGCGATTGGCGAGGTCCTGCGCTTCCCTATAAGTCGCCTCGGCGCGCGCGAAAGTTTCCTTGATACCGCTTGCACGGTCGGCGAAAAACTTGCGCACCGGCGGACCCGCATAGTGCACGAGGATCCATACGAACACGGCGAAGTTAAAGATGTAGAAGAGCAGCGACAGCCACGAGCCGGCGCCCGCCGCCTCGCCGCCGGCCTCGGCACACCATCCGGCCGCGGGCAGGAACAAAACGCCGCAGGTCAAAATAACGGCGCTGCGCTTTCCGACGATCACGCTGCGCTTGATATTTATCACTGTGGACTTCATGGCTTAGTTGTTCGAGGTTCCTTGCGCGTCCTGCGCGGCGCCGTCCACCGGGCGGCCGAGAACACGTCCCGCGAGCTCCACGGCGAGGACGCGGCTCAGCCGCTCGAGTTCGCGCTCTCCCGCGCGCAGTTCATTTTCAATTCCGGCTCTGACAAGCTCCAGAGCGCTTTGGGCCTTTGCCTTGGCCTCCTCGATCACTCGTGCGGCGTCCGCTTCGGCCTTGCGCCGCTCGGCCTCGCGCGCGGCCAGCGCGTCGCGCCGCAACTCCAGCAATTGAAGGTCGCGCTTTTGGCCGGCAGCTTTCTCCTCTTTGAGCAATTGCTCGGCGCGCGCGCTCAGGTTCTTGAGCTTGTTTTCGCGATCGCCGAGCAACTTGAGGAAAGGGCCGAAAAAAAGTCGATCGAATATAAACCAGAAAACCAGGAACGACACAATCAGGGTGAAAAAAATTCCCCAGTCGGGCGGAATGTGCATTTTACGGAGTCTCCCGTGCGGGATTGATTACGGCTGTGGCCCGCGCGTAAGGCCGCCGGAGGCGGGTTGTCGGGCGCCGGGGGCGGATTCTCGGGCCGGATTCGGACCGGACTAACCGGACCGCGGGGTTATCAGGCCTGCTTCTGACCTCCGGCCTGCACCACCATGCGTTCCTCCTTGAGAAACACGGTGACCTTGCGATCCTCGCGCGCGCTTTCGGGCTGCATCGCGCAATGGCCCTCGAAAACGGCGCCCTCGTGCACCACCAGCACCGGTGCGGTGAGGTTGCCCAGGACCTTGGCCGAGGGGCGAATCTCGATCCGCTGGCTGGCGGTGAGGTCGCCGCTGATCTTGCCCGCCACGACGATCGAGGCGGCTTTGATCTGTGCGGTCACGACGGCGTTCTCGCCAATCGTGACACTGTCCTTGGCGGTGATTTCTCCGTCGACCTGACCGTCGATCCGCGCGGGGCCCTCGAAGCTGAGCTTGCCGGTCACTTTCGAACCTTGATCCAGGTAGGCGCGCGCCTCCAGCGGAGCAGCCGAGGGCTGGCGCGGCGAAACGCTCCGTCCCTCGAGTGTGGGCGGCGGCACCGGCACGGCCTGCGCCGGCCGCGCCGACGGATCGGGTCGAACGTTCTTTTCCGGTTCCTTGTTGAAAAGCGCCATTTCACCACTCCCTATCGAGGGCGCAGCCCAAGGCCGCACGTTGCACAGTTTAGGCTTCGCTGATAGCCGATACAATTGGCGGTGTCAATTTGATTGGCCGACTCCGATTCCCGGTAGCGTCCAAACTCCGGTGCCCAGGCGGAAAGCGAATGCGGGACAAGAATGGCTTATATGGGCTGACACTGGCAACCCCTTCATCGGGGCCGCTAACAACCCCAAGAGGAATGAACCCGCTGGCGGCGTCTGAGACGCGCAAATTTTTCCGGCCTGCGGCGCCTTTCGCCGCTTATCGCAAGGACTGCCCCGATGCTATGCTGTCGGCGGTAATCTGACGTTTAGTTCGAAATCGCTCCAACCAACGAGGAAGCCATGGCAGGAATTCCAGAGCAGTATCTCGATCTCTTATCACCCAGCAAGAAATCCTTCGCGCACCTTGCGACACTGATGAAGGACGGGTCGCCCCAGGTGACGCCGGTATGGCTGGATTTTACCGACGGGCTAATCCGCGTGAACACGGCGCGTGGCCGCGTGAAGGATCGCAACCTGAAGGTCGGCTCGCGCGTTGCGCTGTCGATCTCGGATCCCGACAATCCGTATCGCTACGTGCAGATTCGCGGCAAGGTCACGAAGGAAACCGAGCAGGGCGCCGACGCGCATATCGATTCGTTGGCCAAGAAGTACATGGGCGTCGACTCGTATCCGTACCGCAACGCCGCCGAGAAGCGCGTGATCTACTACATCGAGCCAAGCTCCGGACAGGGCATGAACTAGTCGAGCTCGCGCGCATCGGTGCGTATCGGAATCGATGCTCTTGGATCCATGGGCCGCGGATCGGCGGCGACAACGTCGCCGATCCGCGGGCCCCTGCGGCTCATGCTGGATGGAGTAGGCAGCGGCGGCCCGGTTCGGCGGGCTCAGCGAGCGATACGCTTGTCTTCCTTCTGAATCGTGCTGCCGCAGGTCGATCCGCAGTGCGGGCAGACGTACTCGTACTTGTCGCCCTCGGGCAGGATCAGCAACAGGCGCTTGCGCACCGCAACCGCCCGGTTGCACTTGGGACAGGCCAGCAGCGACGCTTCCAACCGCTCGAAGGCCGGCCTGCGTTGATCTCTGGCTCCCGGCATCGCCCATCAGAATAGCGAGGCCGCATACGGCGCGGCAACCGTCGTGCCCGTCCCGCACGTGTTGTCCTTATGGACGAGTATGAGCACAAACGCGACAAGCGAGACTCCCAGAAAAGAACTTGATTTTGCTGTTCTTTTTGACCGAATGGTCCATGTTGTTTGCTTGCGTTTTCGCGTATAGGCTAATCGTGCGTGAATGGACGGCCAGATAACAGATGAATGGGCTCGAGACCCGTCGCGTGTCATTTGGGCATTCAGCGCCAATCATGTTGTGCGCCTTACTGGTCTGTCTCATCGTCAGCTAAGCTATTGGGATCGCACAGAATCTTTCAAGCCGTATTACGCAGAAGAGAATCGTCGTAGTCCCTACAGTCGCGTTTACTCCTTCCGAGACGTAGTTGGACTGAGGACAATCGCTGTCCTGCGAAAACTATACAAGATTCCCCTTCAGAAGCTTAGGCGGACAGCGCGCGACCTAAGTCAATATAAAGGTGCCCCTTGGTCCGACCTAACACTTTATGTTTTTGGGAAAGAGGTCTATTTTCGCGAACCAGACACCGAGAAGATTCGGGGCGTAGCTAGTGGGCAATATATATCCCTACGCCTGCAAAGTATAATTCAAGACGTAGCGGGGGAGGCGGAAAAACTCAAGCACCGCACCAGCGACCAAATCGGGATAATCGAAAGAAATCGATACGTGGTCCATCGCGCTTGGGTTGTAGCGGGGACTCGCATTCCTACAAAAGCCATATCTAATTTCAAGCAAGCGGGCTATTCGGTTGACCAAATACTTCGCGAATATCCGATACTAACCAAGCCAGATATTGAGAAGGCACTAGAACACGAAGAAAAGCTGGCGAAACGGGCATCGTAAGACGCAGGCAAGCGAGTGCCCGTCAAACTTCGCTTGTTGCTCGACAATGATGTGCCGGATTCCGTTGGAATCGTGCTTACAACGCATGGTCATGAGATTACTCATGTTCGCGATATCTTGCCAACCAACTCCGCTGATTAGTTAGTTGCTACTATTAGTGAACTAGACGGAATGATTCTAGTCACTTGTGATAGTGACTTTAAGATCGTAGCTCCCCGGATACCCAGAGGCCACCGCACTCGGTTTCGCAAGTTGAGCCGTATTGCATTGGAGTGCAATCAAACGCAAGCGGCCCAACGAATGGAAGCTGCAATGTCATTTATCGAGCACGAATTTGAGGAGAGTCAGAGGTTGCGCGATAAACGTCTATTTGTCGTTATTCAGAATAATGGCATGAAAACCCTACGATAAAACGCGGACTGAATGACCGACCCGTCACGCCATGCGGCGCGGCAACCCTTAGGCCCGTCGCAGGATAAGCCTGCGGTCTCCCGTCAGTTCGGGTATTACTTCGCCTGGTGCTACTTCGCGTCGTGAAAGATGATCCCGAGGCTTAGGCGGCGGCCCTGGCGCACCCGGCTCACCCCGTGGCGCATCGTCACCCGGTAATGGCCGCGGCTGCTGGCTATCGGCCGCTCGCTGGTCGCGAATACGATCGCCTCGCCCTGCTCCAGCACCACGGCCTCGCCGCGGCTCTGTGCGCGCGGCCGGTTCTCGAGCAGCAGAAATTCTCCGCCGTTGAAGTCGACACCGCCGCGGTTCAGCAGGCAGGTGAGCTGGAGGGGAAAGGCTACTTCGCCATACAGGTCCTGGTGCATGCAGTTGTAGCCGCCGGCTTCGTAACGGAGCAGCAGCGGCGTCGGTTTGGTCTGGCCGGCGCGCCGGCAGATCTCCAGGAAGCGCTCCAGCTCCGCCGGGTACAACTCGTCCCGCCCCATCGCGCGCCGCCATCGGTTGGCGATCGGCGCAAGGTACGGATAGATAGCCGCGCGCAGCGCGGCGACGAGCGGCGGCAACGGCGGCGCGAAATACTTGTACTCGCCAACGCCGAAGCGCACCCGTTCCATCACGACCCGCGAACGAAAGCGCTCGCGCTCGTCGTACATCGCCGAGAGCGCGGCGCATTGCGCGGGCGTGAGCAAAGCGGGAATCGTCGTGTAGCCACGCTCGTCGAGCGAGCGCCCGGCCGCGTCCCAATCGAGCGCCTTGAGCCGCCGCTCCAATTCGGCCGCTAATGACGCGGCGGTTATTTTCGTTGCGACGTTCATTCTCACGAAGTCCGTATTCCTGCGGCCCGTCACAATATAACCCCGAGCATCACGCCGGCGTGAGCTCGATTCGTTGGGGTCTGACAATATCGGCAAAGCTGACAATATCGGCAAACCCCTGATATCTTGAATTGCCGTGATGAACGAATTCGCACAGCACGAGGCTTCGGCGCCGCGCGTCTTTATCGAAACCTACGGTTGCCAGATGAATGTCGCCGACTCCGAGTTGGTCGGCGGGGTGCTGCGCCGCGCCGGCTACGCCGCCGCCGCCCGTCCCGAGGACGCCGACGTCATCCTGCTCAACACCTGTGCGATTCGCGAGCATGCCGAGGAGCGCGTGCTGCGGCGCCTGAACGACCTGGCACGGTTCAAGCATGCCCGTCCCGAGTTGCGGCTGGGACTGCTGGGATGCATGGCGCAGCACAACCGTGCCGCGCTGGTCGAGAAAGCGCCGTGGCTGGACCTCGTCGCCGGGCCCGACAGCTACCGCCGCCTGCCGGAACTGCTCGGCCGCGCCCGCTTCGACCCTGCGGTCGACGTGCGCCTGGACCGCGGTGAGACCTACGCCGATATCGCGCCCGCGCACGAGGGTGGGGTGCGCGCGTTCGTCACCGCGATGCGCGGATGCGACCGTTTCTGCGCGTTTTGCGTGGTCCCTTACGTGCGAGGACGCGAGCGCAGTGTGCCGCCCGAGGCTATTCTGGCCGACATCCGCGGACTCGCCGCGCGCGGCGTGCGGGAAGTCGTGTTGCTGGGGCAAACAGTCAACGCCTATCGCTTCGGCGACATCGATTTCGGACGTCTCCTGCATCTGGTCGCGGCGGTCGACGGAGTGGAGCGAATCCGCTTCACCTCGCCCCATCCCTCGGACATGAGCGACTCGGTTATCGAGGCGATGGTGACCGAGCCGAAGGTGCAACCGGCGCTCCATCTCCCAGTGCAGTCGGGCTCGGATCGGATACTGGCCGCGATGGAACGCGGGTACACGGTCGGCGAGTACCTGGGCCTGGTCGAGCGGATGCGCGCGGCGATTCCGGAGATTGCACTTTCGACCGACATCATCGTTGGCTTCCATGGCGAGGAAGAGCGACGATTTTCGTGCCACGCTCGACCTGATGGCGGCGCTGCGCTACGACTCGGCCTTCAGCTTCAAGTATTCGCTGCGCGAGAACACGCGGGCGTTCAAGCTCGGCGACACGGTCAGCGAAGAGGAGAAGGGCCGGCGGCTGGCCGAGGTTATCGCGCTACAGGAACGGATTTCGCTGGAGCGCAACCGTGCGCTCGTCGGCCAGCGTTTCGCGGTGCTGGTCGAGGGTCCGGCGCGCCGGGGCGGCGGGATGCTTGCCGGGAAGACGCCGCAATTCAAGACCGCCGTGTTTGCGGCGGCCGACTCGATAAGGCCCGGCGATACCGTGACGGTGCGCGTGGAATCGGCGACCGGCCATACGCTGCACTGCGCGCTGGTCTAGCGCCTCCGCAGAAGATAAGCGGCCTTCCCTAGCAGGATGTTGATAAATGCAAGAAAAAGGATCCATCGCTTCGCGGAGATCCTTCGCTGGCGCTCAGGATGACAGAAAGGGAGCCTTTTTGCTGTCATCCTGAACGAGGGTTGCCGAAGTGAAGGATCGACGCGGAGCGATTTTTGCGTTTATCAACACCCTGCTAAATGAGCGATCTTCCCTGGGCGCCGTCCACCGGCAGGCAGGTGCCCGTGATCCAGCTTGCCCGCGGCGAGGCGAGGCATACCACCGCGTAGGCGACCTCTTCCGGACGGCCCAGCCTGCCGGCAGGGAATTCGTGGCTGATGAAGTCTTTCTCGAAGGCCGGGTTGGCTTTGAAGAGCCTCTCCCAGGTGCCGCCCGCATAGAAGATCGATCCCGGCGCTACTGTATTGACTCGGATTCCCTTGGGCGCCAACTCGCGCGAGAGCATCTTGGTGAACGAGATCATCGCGGCTTTCGAGGCGTTGTAGGTCAGCGGACCGCCCGCTTCGCGGCCATAGATCGAGCTGATGTTGATGATCGCGCCGCCGCCGCGCCGCTCCATCAGCGGCGCGCATAGCCGCGCAAGCCGCACCGCCGAGAAGAAGTTAAGCTGGAACGCCGTTTGCCACGCCGCCTCGTCGAGGTCCGCTAGCGCGCCCATCCGTGCGCCGCCTGCGTTGTTGACCAGCACGTCGACCCCGCCCATCCGCTTGGCCGTTCCCTCGACCCATCGCTCGGCCGCCGCGGCGTCGGCCACGTCGACCGCCTCGGCGTCTACCTCGTATCCCTTGGCGCGCAAATCGGCGGCCGTCTTCTCCAGCGCTTCGGCTCCGCGCGCACAAAGGCTCAACCGCGCACCCTCCGCGCCCAGTGCCTCGGCCATCGCGCGCCCCAATCCCCGGCTGGCGCCGGTTATCATCACGACCTTTTTCTCAAGACCCAAATCCATCGGTCATTCTCCTTTTGCGCTCGCCACGGCCGGCCTACCCTGGGACTGCCTAAGCCCCGCCCGGGGTCTGGCGTGAATCGGGCGTCTCCGACGGCGAGGCGGCGATGCGCGTTTCGCCGCGTTTGAGGTATCATCTAGCAAAGCGGGCCGGTGCTTTGCACACGCCGCCCCATCCACGACGCGGCGCGCGGCCGATGGCATTCCCAACCGTTGCCAAGCTGGAGTGTCAAACTGCGGGTTGACAGGCCCAAGGGGCGGACCTAAGCTCCAAGGTCTTGACTTGAAAGGCAGCTGGAGGTCTATGGAAATCAGAGTTGAAGGCTCCCTCGACCAGGCGATGCGCGTGCTCAAGCGCAAGCTCGCCAAAGAGGGAGTGTTCAAGGAGATGAAGAAGCGGGCTTTTTACGAGAAGCCCAGTGTCCGCCGCAAGCGCAAGCGCTCCGAAGCGCAACGCCGCCGCCGCAAAGAGCAGCGCCGTCGCCGCGCCTCCGCTCTCTAAGCGCTCACTCTAGGCGCTCAGTAGACCAGCTTTATTCCGCGCGCCGTCCGGCCGTAAGGCCTGGCGCTGCGCGGTGGTGCGTCCGCCGCCCGTGTGACGCGATCAGGCATCAGCACGCGCTTTCGCGAGGGTTCAGCAAGCCTTCGGCAAAGCCTCAGCAAGGCTTCAGCAAGACTTCAGCAAGACTTCAGGTTGATAGCGGCCGCCAGGTGAAAATCACCTGGCCGCGCGCCACGTAGCAATCGAGATCGTAGTGCGGTAGGCCGAGCGCCGCGCGCGCCCAGCCTGAAACCTTCGATCACCTGCCGCAGCATCTCGGGCAGGCCCTGGCCTTGCGGCGCGCCGACGTGGCTGGCGGTCTCCGCGCCTGGCATGCCGTTCAGCTTCGCGCTCAGCTCGACCGCGACGCATCCGGCGCTCCGATGGCGCCCGAGCGCATCGGCACCCGTCTCCAGCGCCGCGCAGCCGAGGCACAGCACTACCTGCTCGCCGGATTCCTGTGCCCAATCAAGGTCGTCGCCCAGGCGTGCCAGCGCGGTCGCGCATTCATCCCATCGCTCGTGGGCGCGTTCGGTCGAATAGTGGCGGATGGCCCGGGCGACGCGGCTGAGCGCATCCTCGCCCGCGCTCGGCCCCAGCGTGAAGACGCCGTCCTCGTCGATTCGCAGTCCGTCGGCGAACGGTTGGGCGGCGAATTGCTGGGCGAGGAACTCGCGCAGATTAATCGGCAAAGCGCATTTGAGATTTAGCGATGGCCAGTCGGACAACGAATTGCGGGTCGAATTGCGAAGTCTGGCGGGTCGGGCGCGGCGACTGAAAACTCGCTCGCGGCCCAGGGGATCGATGAAGGCTGGCCGTAACAAGCCGGAGGGAAAGCCTTCGATGAATCGCGAGATGTGTGCCTCTCTACGTCCCAAAGGTCCGGTCCGCAAGGTACCAACCTCCTATGACTGTAGCGCCGAGAGCCCTGGCTTCAACGGCGGCCAACACACGCACGGAGGCCGGGCGCAGCCGACCCGCGGCCGTTCTTCGAGCCACCACGACGTTGCGTAGAATTTTGCGGACAGTCTCGCGAATGATTTACCGGATAAAGCGTCGCGCCAGCCCGTCATGCCGATGGGCTTCGGCCCAGCGTCTTCGCGCCGGCCATAGCGTGCGGCGTCCGGGATTACTCCGGACGAGGACCGCGGGGTCCGATAGTGGAAAAGCGACGACTTCGTCTTGCGTCATGCGACGAGGCCCTTTCCATCATCACCACCAGCCCGCTCGACTGCCCAACCGCCTCCGCCCGTCCACTCCCCTCATCCTGCCGAGCGGCGACCCGTGGTACCTTTTCGCGACCCTCGCAACCGGCGCCACGCGTGCGCGTCGTTGGCCAGGGCCGTGCGTTGCTACAGGCTGTACGGCGACATCATGGTTAATCTGCGCCGGACAGGAAACTGTTTAGCGCGCGAACGCGCGGTGGGCAACGAGGTAATGAAAAATCGATCTGTGACCCCGAACTTGACATTGAGCAATACGCGTGAGCCGTTTCGCGAGCGCTCGGCCGCACCCTTCCGCCTCGTGTATGAGGGCAGCTAATGGACATCCGCTCCCGCGCGCGCAACCCGCCGCCGCGGCGGCATCGAATGTCCAGCGGCTCAAGCGGGGATGGCGTTTGTCGCACACATGCCGCGCGCGCGGCGGCGCTCTACAACGCGAATGGCCTGGGGCGTAGTCGTGACGGGCACGATGGCTCGTGAATTAAGAGAACGAATCCATCGCCGCTACGCGCAGACCGCCCGCTCTATCAACGGTGACATTGCTTTTTTCGCCGGCGATATTTTTTTTGCCGAGGCCAGGGCCGGCAACGGTGAGAGAAGCGCTCCGAACCTATGGCTCCAGGCGTTCCATCATCCGCGGGAACGGGATCGTCTCGCGGATATGATGCAGCCCGCAGATCCACGCCACCACCCGCTCGATTCCCATCCCGAACCCCGCATGCGGCACCGACCCGTAGCGCCTGAGATCGAGATACCAGTTGAGCGGCTCGACCGGCAGGCCGTGCTCGACGATGCGCGCGCGGAGCGTCTCGTAGTCGTCCTCGCGCTGGCCGCCGCCGATAATCTCGCCGTAGCCCTCGGGCGCCAGCATGTCGACGCATAGCGCCACCTCGGGCCGCTCGGGGTCGCGCTTCATGTAGAACGCCTTGCACTCGGCCGGGTAGCGATGGACCATCACGGGGCGGTCGAACTCGGCCGAGAGCGCCGTTTCCTCGTCGCCGCCCAGGTCGTCGCCCCATTTGACGGCCAGGCCCTTGGCCTTGAGCCGCTCGATCGCCTCGTCGTACGAAATCCGCGGATAGGGCGTGGCCGCCGCGCGCTTGAGCGGTTCGAGGTCGCGCTCGAGCGTGGCCAGGTCCGCCGCGCGCCGCTCGAGCACGCGGCCCACGATGTAGGCGACGAAGTCCTCGGCGAGCTGCATGTCCTCGACCAGGGTGTAGAAGGCGACCTCCGGCTCGACCATCCAGAACTCGGTCAGATGGCGCCGCGTCTTGGACTTCTCGGCGCGGAAGGTGGGGCCGAAACAATAGACCTTGCCCAACGCGAGCGCGCCGGCCTCGGCGTAAAGCTGGCCGCTTTGCGTGAGATAGGCCTTGCGCTCGCCGAAGTAGTCGATTTCGAAAAGATTGGTGGTGCCCTCGCACGAGGTCGGGGTCAGGATCGGCGCGTCGAACAGCACGAAGCCGCGCTCGTGAAAGAACTGGCGCGCGGCGGCGGCGACCTCATCGCGCACGCGCAGGATCGCGTGCTGGCGCGCCGAACGCACCCACAGATGGCGCAGGTCGAGCAGGAAGGCGACCCCGTGCTCCTTGGGCGTGATCGGGTAGTCGGTCGCGGGCGCGTAGACCTTGAAGTGCTTGACCGTCAGCTCGAAGCCGCCCGGCGCGCGCTTGTCTTCGCGCACCACGCCGGTCACCTCGAGCGAGGTCTCCTGCCCCAGATGGTCGGCGGCGGCGAACGCCTCGGCGCCGACTTCATTGAGCAAGGCGACGCACTGGCATACTCCGGTGCCGTCGCGCAGCAGCAGGAAGTGGATTTTGCCGCTCGAGCGGCGATTGTAGAGCCATCCCTTGAGCGTCACTTCCTCGCCCGCGTGGCGGCCCAGTTCGTCGATATAGACCCAAGCCATGCGGCTATTTAAGCAGATTGGCGCGCATTGGCGAGCGCCTTGGCGGCCGAGCTAACCTGCACCGCGAGTCGGTCAGAGAGGATCTCCATGTCAGCTTATGGGCGCGAGGCCTTGAGCTCGAAGCGCACACCCTCGCGGCGTTGGAGGAAACTGACGATCTCGAAGAGATTGTCGGCGCGTGGGTTGCCTGCTGGCCCCAGCATTCTCATCAAGCTCTTGGAGGGGATGTTGGTCGCTTCGGCGAGGTCAGTGAATCCCAGGGTCGCGTTTATGTAATCCCGCAGGATGGTTTTTGCCGTGGCGACGTCGCCGGCGAGCATCGCTTCGATTCCCTCGCGGAGCAGTTCCTTTCGGAACTTGGGATCGCGCTCGACGCGAGCGCGGATGGTCTCTTTGAAATCACGAGTCAGGGGCATGGCGCCTTCTCCTACTTTCGTCGCTTGTAATCCTGCCAGCTGGCGAGAGCGGTATTGATGTCCCGCTGCTGGCGCTTTTTCGTGCCGCCACCAAGCAGGATGACGAGTGCCTCACCGTCTTTGCCGAAGTAAATCCGGTAGCCGGGACCAAAGTCGAGCTTGTACTCAAGCACTCCGGAACCTACACCCTCGACGTTCGAGAAATTCCCGAGCGAGATCCGGGTCACGGCCGTTGCTATCTTCGCAGCGGCCTCGGCATTCAGATTGTCGAACCATGCCGCGTACGGGCTGCGGCCCTTGGTGTCGAGATATTCTCGAACCTCAATCATTCGCTATGGTAACATAATCGTTACCATTGTCAATGAATCGAAACTGAAACGTGAAACGCCGTCACTCAGGTGATACCCGACATTACAATTAGTGGTCCGCCGCCAATTCCACCGCCGCGGCGCTCGTTTGCGAAACGCCATTGATGTAGCCTGTCGCCGATGCGGACTTACGCGGGATGAACGGGCTCGACTATCTGATTCTGGCGGCGATCGGGTTGGGCGCGATCTTCGGGTCGGCGCGCGGAATTCTCCGAATCGCCTCGTCGCTGATCGCGCTGGTCGCGGCGGTGTACCTCGCCGCGCTCTACTCCCAGGCGGCCGGCGGCTATCTCACGCGCGCGTTCTCGATGCGGCCTGAGACCGGCGCGGTGCTGGGCTACATCGTCATCTTTCTCGCCGTGATGGTCATCGTGGCGTGGGGCGGAGCAAAAATCGCCGCGCTTATCCGCGCCGTGCACATGAGCTGGGCCGACCGGCTTGGCGGCGCGCTCGTTGGCGCGGCGCTCGGCGCGCTGTTGGCGGGATTAATCGTGGTGGTTGCGACCGTGACGCTGCCGGCCGACGCGCCCTGATCCGGCAATCGCAGCTCGCGCCGCGCCTGCTGGATTTCAGCCATGACCTGGCAGGCTTCATCCCCGCGCAGGTCCGCGACGCCTACTACTACCGCGAGTCGCAGCTCATCACGTATTGGAACCAGCATAAAACGGCGTCGCCCGAGCCCTCATCGGAACCCGCGGCGACGCCGTAGTAGATCGGATTTCGGTGGTTGTTGCGGCTAGGCGAGCGCGCTATCGACCGCGCGTACCAGGTGGCTCTTGGGAACGGCGCCGACGATCTGCTCTTTGACCTGGCCGCTCCTGATGATCAGCAGATTGGGGATTCCGCGGACACCGTAGCGGGCCGGTGTTTCGGGATTGTCGTCGACGTTTATTTTGACCACCTTGAGCCGGCCGGCATACTCGCCCGCCAATTCGTCGATAAGCGGAGCGATGGCCCGGCAGGGCGCGCACCACGGCGCCCAGAAATCGATCAGCACCGCCTGGTCGGACTTCAGGACTTCCTGGTCGAAGTTCGCGTCGGTGACATGGTTAACTAACTCATTGGCCATCGGAACTTTGCTCCTTGCCGTCACGTTACACTTTAAAGCTAAGGACGCCCAGCCGGGCAGTCAAGGCGCGGTTATCGCGCAATCGGAGCGATTTGACAAGCGGCCGGTCCGGAGATTTAACCGTTCCGAGAGCCGTTTGCGACAAGGCCCGCCATCTTCGATGCAGCATAAATCATTCTCGATGCAGCAAAAAGCCACGAGCGGATGTCGCTTGCGATTGCTGGGCTCGGCGGTCATGCCGGATTTGCCGATTGCACGCGCTGGCCGCGGCGGTGGCCATCGCGGTCGTCGTCACCGGTGTCCTGGCCGGCGGCGCGGCGAGGGTGCGCGCCGCGATCGAGCGGGTCGGCACGCCGGCGCCCGATTTCACTTGCGCGCGATGTCTTAACCACGCGCCGTTCAAGCTGAGCGATCTGCGCGGCAAAGTGGTGCTGGTCGATTTCTGGGAATACACCTGCATCAACTGCATCCGCACCTTTCCCTACCTGCGGCGCTGGGACAAGCTCTACCGCCCGCTGGGGCTGGTGATCGTCGGCGTACATACGCCCGAGTTCGAGTTCGGCAAGAATCCCGAGCGGGTCGCCGACGCCACCAAGCGCTTCGGTTTCGATTTTCCGGTCGCGATCGATAGCGACTACAAAATCTGGTACGCCTTCCACAACGAGGGTTGGCCGGCCGATTACCTTATCGACAAGGACGGCAATATCGCCTACACGCACATGGGCGAGGGCGAGTACGGCTTCTTCGAGCAGAAGATCCAGGAGCTGCTAAAGCAGGCAAATCCCAAGCTCAGCTTCAGCCAGCCCGAGTATAAGATTCCGGAGGACGAGAACGTCGAGCTCAGCGGCGGCGTCTGTATGCGCGCCACGCCGGAGACTTACCTGGGCTTTGCCCAAAGCAGCAACCTCGCCAACCTCAGCGGCGAGGAGCACAACAGCCAGACCGTCTACGCGGCGCCGGCCAGCCTTCCGCTCGACGATTTTGCGCTCAAGGGGCAATGGTTCGCGGCGGCCGAGTACGTCCGTCACGCCGCGGTCGCCAGGCCGCCCGGGGATTCGGTCGCGCTGCACTACCGCGCCAAGTCGGTCTACCTGGTGGCCGGGTCGGATGACTCGAAACCGCGGCGGCTCTACTTGATGCAGGACGAAAGGCCATTGCCCAAGGCGGCATGGGGAGTCGACGTGCGCGCCGGAAGCGATGGCCGGACCTACGTGGACCTTGGCGGCAAGCGGATGTACTACCTCGTGAACAACAGTGAATTCGGCGGCCATCTGCTGCAGCTCTACGCGCTGGAGCCGGGCCTCTCGCTCTACTCGTTCACCTTCGGCAACAACTGCGAGAACAAGTTCGCCCATCGCTGAACGCGATGGGCCCGATACCAAATCCAGCCGCGTCGCTTCGTCGCGCCGGCGTCAGCTTGACAGCGGCGGCGGCCTCGTGGTCTATCGGAATCGAGCCCGGCAGAATCCAGAAGCAGCAGCTCGCGGCATCCAGCGCAGCATCCAGTAACACTGCCAGCGCAGCCGCGGTGCTCGCGAGGTAAGGGCTCGCCGCAAAACTTTTGAGGAGGACTGCGACGATGAAGGCCGCCGTGTTCTATGGTCCCAAGCAGCCGCTGGTTATCGAAGACGTCGAGATCGACAAGCCGCTGGATCGCGAAGTCCTGGTGCGCACCGTCGCAAGCGGTGTTTGCCATAGCGACCTGCACTTCGTCGACGGCTACTACACCTTTCCCGCCCCCGCCGTACTCGGCCATGAAGCTGCCGGAATCGTCGAGGAAGTGGGCAAGGCGGTTGACTATGTGAAGCCCGGCGACCACGTCATCGCCTGTCTCTCGGTTTTCTGCGGCTACTGCGACGATTGCATGTCGGGCCATCCCAACCGCTGCACCAACCGCGCGGCGACGCAGCGGCGCAAGGGCGAAAAGCCCCGGCTTGTCGCTCAAGGGCCAGCCGATGCGCCAGTTTGCCGACCTTTCGACTTACGCCGAGAAGATGCTGGTGCATGAAAACGCGCTGGTGAAAATCGGCAACGACATGCCGCTGGACCGCGCCGCGCTTATCGGATGCGGCGTCACGACCGGGGTGGGCGCCGTGCTCAACACCGCGCGCATCGAGCCCGGATCGACCGTCGCGGTCTTCGGATGCGGCGGCGTCGGCCTCGCGGCGATCCAGGGCGCGCGGATCGCCGGCGCGCGCATGATCATCGCCGTCGATCAGTTCGAATCGAAGCTCGCTCTGGCCAGACGGCTCGGCGCGACCCACACCGTCGACGCGTCCCATACCGACGCGGTCAAGGCGATTCGCGAGCTGGCGAGTCCTGGGCAGCCCTCGGAGCCGGTCGTCGCGGGGCTCGGCGCGAGCGGCGGCGTCGACTACGCCTTCGAGGCGGTGGGGCTGAAGAAACTTGCCGAGGAATGCTTCGACTGCATCAAGCCGGGCGGCACCGCGACGATTATCGGCATGATTCCGGTGGGCCAGAAGGTCGAACTCGACGGGCCGAAGTTCCTCACCGAGCGCAAGATCCAGGGCACCAACATGGGCTCCAACCGCTTCCGCATCGACATGCTGCGGTACATCGACTTCTACCAGCAGGGCCGCCTCAACCTGGACGACATGATCACGCGGCGCGGAAAGCTTCCCGACGTCAACGAGGCCTTCCGCGCGATGAAGGCAGGCGAGGTCGCCCGCACCGTTTTGATGTTCGACTGATACAGCAGGCGAGATCACAGGAGAGATGAGATGAAAGCCGCCGTTTTCCATGGACCCGGTAAGCCGCTCAGTATCGAGGAAATCCAGATCGACGAGCCGCGCGAGCACGAGGTGCTGGTGCGCACGGTCGCGACCGGCGTATGCCATAGCGACCTGCACTTCGTCGAAGGCCTGTGGCCTCATCCGACGCCCGCGGTGCTCGGCCACGAGGCCGCCGGGATCGTCGAGCGCGTCGGCTCGGACGTGACGTACCTGAAGGCGGGCGACCACGTGATCTCGTGTCCGTCGGTGTTCTGCGGCCGCTGCAAGGAATGCATCTCGGGCCATCCGTACCGCTGCAACAACCGCCCCGCGGTCCGGCGCGCCAAGGGCGACAAGCCGCGCCTGTCCAAGGACGGCGTGATGATTCGCCAGTTCAGCGATCTTTCGACCTACGCCGAGAAGATGCTGCTGCATGAGAACGCGCTGGTGAAGATTCGCGACGACATGCCGCTCGATCGCGCCGCGCTCATCGGATGCGGCGTGACCACCGGGGTGGGCGCCGCGCTCAACACGGCCAAGATCGAGCCGGGCTCGACGGTGGCGGTCTTCGGCGCGGGCGGAATCGGGCTTTCCGCGATCCAGGGCGCGCGGATCGCCGGCGCGGCGATGATAATCGCGGTGGACATGTTCGAGCATAAGCTCGCGACGGCCAAGCGGTTCGGCGCGACCCATACCGTCGACGCGTCGTCGACCGATCCGGTCGAGGCAATCCAGAAGCTGACCGACGGCGGAGTCGACTACTCGTTCGAGGCGATCGGGCTAAAGAAAGCCGCCGAGCAGTGCTTCGACGCGCTCGCGCCGGGCGGCATCGCGACCGTGATCGGCATGATCCCGGTGGGGCAGAAGGTCGAAATCGACGGCCCCAAGCTGCTCACCGAGCGCAGGATCCAGGGCTCGCTGATGGGCTCGAACCGTTTCCGCATCGACATGCCGCGGTACATCGATTTCTACCTTCAGGGCCGGCTCAACCTCGACGACATGATCTCGCGCCGCGGCAAACTCGAGGACGTGAACGAGGCGTTCCGTGCGATGAAAGCAGGCGAGGTGTCACGCACGGTGTTGATGTTCGATTGACGCGCCCGACCTTCTGATGCGCCCGACCTTGGGCTCGGCCCGGGCGATAGACATCTGGCGTGCTGAGCGCTCCGCTGCCCGAGATTCGTGCGGCCCTGGCGCGCCGTGAAGATGACGGCGACGCTGGGAGGACCGCGCAAATCTTCGCCCATCGCTTTTTGCACGAGTCCCCTGTGTAATTCGCATGTTCGACAAGACCGGCTGTCGGGGGGAAGCGCGATGGATTTCCTGCTCTATATGTCGACCGTGGAACAGATCGTCATCGTGACGATTCTCTTTTCCGGACTCAGCGTCCTTGGCCTCTACCTGGTGCGAATTCTTGTGCCATTGGAGACGTTGAAGAAAAACCATGAGGTGGCAGGTTTCACCTTCGGAGTGCTAGGCGCCTTCTATGGTTTGCTGCTGGCGTTCGTCATTGTGGCGGCTTGGGAACGCTTCGATCGGGCGAACGAAAACGTTCAGGAGGAGGGGGTCGCGCTAATCTCTTTGTATCGGCTGTCCAAGGGCTTCGCCGCGCCTGCGGCGGGCGACATGCAGCACGCGATCCGTGCGTATACGCATCGACTGATCGACGTAGAGTGGCCAGCCATGGCGAACTCGAACTTCACCGGCATAGATGACTCCGCTGGTACGCTGCCTCTGTGGCAAATTGTCGCGACCTACAAGGCCGAGACTCCGCGCCAAACGCTGCTGGTGGACAAGAGTTTCGATCAGCTTTCAAAACTCAGCGAAGAAACCAGCCTGCGTTATCTATATTCGAGAGAGAATCTACCGTCGGTGGTGTGGCTGGTGATTTATGCAGGGCTTATAATCACTATCGGTTTCAGCTACTTCTTCGGATTGGAGACGTTCGGGTCGCAAGCGCTGATGTGCGCGATCTTCTCTTCGCTCCTGGGCCTTACGATACTCGCGATTCTCGAACTCGCGCATCCGTACCAGGGATCAGTGGTAGTGTCGGCACGGCCCCTTCAATACGCACTTTCATGCATGGACTACATGGATAAAGTGGCGCTCGGCGCCCTTCATAGCGATTGGCCAGGCGCGGATCTGAGTAATCTGACTCAGCACTGATTTGACGGTTTCGCTGAGATCAGGATCAAGCGCTTCGCTGAGCACTTCCGCGTCTCGCGCGAAGTATTTCTGTAAAAATGCCCGCCGGCCCTGGAGGGGGAAATACTAACCAGCGTTGCCTATGACCTGACGGGCATCCGAATGTACGGTACCTTTAAGTAGTTAGCAACTTCGAATAGCTAAATACCTTCTCGCCAGCTCTTTAGCTCACGGATTGTAAGTCGTCGAGCTATCATGGGTCACCGTCTTGTCACCCATCGCGCCATAAGTAGTGGTCTTGGCGTGCTCCTCCTGGACGGACGAGGGCGCGGCTGAACTATCGGAAGTGGTGGTGGTCGTCTGACTCGCCGCGGCGGGAGCGGTGACCGTGGTGGTTTTTTGCGTCACGGATGCGGGTGCCGCCGGGATGGTCGTAGTCGTCTGGGAACTCGAGTTCTCGGTCGTCTGCGACTGGGCAATTCCACCCGCACCGATACACACTGCGATAGCCGCTGTTGCGATTAGTGGTACAAAAAGTTTCATCTGTCTAAGACCTCCGGTCTATTGGTTGGAGAACCGCTGCTCGCGGTTTGCGCCGAGCAAGTGAGTGCATCTCATTGAGGTGAAGGTGCGACTACCTTGACCCTCACTCGGGTTGATCCGGCGAAGCAACGAAAGTATCAGCGGAACAGTATCCAACAGAACACTTGTGTTATCCGGAGTACCAAGTGAACGCGTATTTCAGTGGAGTACGCATAGAGCGGCGTTCGATGACGGCCTATTCCGAGCCCTCCCTATCGGCGGGGATGGTCCAAAAAGGCGCTCGGGCGATGATCGGATGAGCGGACTAGATCAGGCGCATCTCTTTCATCAGCGCGTGCAGCTTCTCGGCCGGCCCGGGCGACATCTGCGTAAGCGGCATCCGCATCTCGGCCGTACATTTGCCCATGAAGGCGACCGCCTGCTTGACCGGGATCGGATTGGTCTCCACGAAGATCGCGCGCACCAGCGGCAGCAGCTTGTAGTGCAGCTCGCGCGCCCGCGCGAAGTCCCCCGCCAGCGCGGCCGCCGCCAACTCGTGCGTCTCACGCGGCATCACATTGCTGACGGTTGCGATCACACCCTTGCCACCGAGCGCCATCATCGGCAGCGTGAGCGCGTCGTCGCCCGACAGGATGGTCAGCCGGTCGCCGCACAGGCGGCGAATGTCAGAGACCTGATCCATCGAGCCTGAAGCTTCCTTGATCGCGACGATGTTGCGGATCTCGCTCAGCCGGGCGAAGGTCTCGGGCGTGATGTTGGAGCTGGTGCGTCCCGGGATGTTGTAGACGATGAGCGGCAGGTCGACCGCCGCCGCGACCATCTTGTAGTGCCTGAAGATGCCGTCCTGGGTGGGCTTGTTGTAGTAGGGCGAGATCAGCAATGCGCCATCAGCGCCGGCCTCGCGCGCGGAGGCGGTCAGGCGGATTGCTTCGGCGGTCGAGTTTGAGCCGGTGCCGGCTACCACGGGCACGCGCCGGCGCGTCTGATGGATGACGATGGCGATCACCTGGTCGTGCTCGGAGTGGGTGAGCGTGGCCGATTCGCCGGTCGAGCCGCACGGCACCAGGCCGTCGACGCCGCCCTGGATCTGGAATTCGACCATCTCGCGCAACGCCTTTTCGTCGACTTCGCCGTCGCGGAAAGGGGTTACTAAAGCCGTCAGTGCTCCATTGAACATTGATTCGTCCTCCAGGCTCACGCGACGACCGGCACGAGTTCGCCGTCGCCTACTTCGACCTCGCCGCTGAACACTTCGACCGCTTCGCCCGTCATCATCACATGATTGGCGTCCTCGCCCCGCTCACGCCATTCGATCCCCAGCTTTCCGCCGCGCAACTCCAGCGTCGCCCGCCGCTCGGCCTGCCCGGTCAGCACCGCCGCAACCAGCGAGGCGCAGGCTCCCGTGCCGCAGGCGAGCGTTTCGCCCGAGCCGCGCTCCCACACGCGCATCCGCAGCCGGTCGCGCGAAAGCGGCAGGATGAACTCGGTGTTGACGCGGCGGGGGAAGAACGGATGATGCTCGAACTGGCGCCCGACACGGGCGAACTCGTAGTCCTCGAGCGCGAACACTGCCTCGTCGTCGACGAATACCACGCAATGCGGATTGCCCATCGAGACCGCGGTTATCCGCCAGGTCCGGCCGCCGGCTTCCAGCGGATGATCGATCACGCGGCCTTCCGCGGCGACCGGAATCTCGCGCCCTTCGAGGGTCGGCTCACCCATGTCGACGGTCGCCTCACTGACGCGTCCGCTCTCGAGTTTAAGTTCCACGCGCTTGAGTCCGCAGTCGGTCTCGATGACCATCGGGTTGCGCGGCCGCGCGGCGCGTTCGAAGTGCAGGCGCGCGACGCAGCGAATTCCGTTGCCGCACATCTCGCCGCGGCTGCCGTCGGCGTTGTACATCTCCATCCGCACGTCGGCGGTTTTGGAGGGCGCGAGCATGATGAGCCCGTCGCCGCCGATGCCGAAGCGGCGGTCGGAAAGCCGCCGCGACAGCGTGGCGGGATCGGCCGGACGCACGCGGTCAGCTACGACGTAAATATAGTCGTTGCCGCAGCCGTGCATCTTGGTGAAGCTGAGCTTCGCCATCAGGCGGGCCCTCCCGGGGGCAGGCTGACGAGCTTTTCGCCGCGCACGAGATCCTCGAAGCTCTCGCGCTCGCGCACCACGTGGGCCTCCGCGCCGTCGACCATTATCTCCGCCGCGCGCGGGCGGCTGTTGTAGTTCGACGCCATCACGAAGCCGTAGGCGCCCGCGCTCATCACGGCCAGCAGGTCGCCGTCGCGCGGCTCGGGCATCTCGCGCTCGCGCGCGAAGAAGTCCCCGCTTTCGCACACCGGCCCCACCACGTCGGCGGTCACGGCGGGCGCATTCGCGCGCCGCTCGACCGGCAGTATCTGATGGTAGGCCTCGTAGAGCACAGGCCGGATGAGATCGTTCATCGCGCCGTCGACCACGATGAAGCGCTTGACGTCGGTCTCCTTGACGTAAAGCACGCGCGTCACGAGTGCGCCGGCGTTGCCGACCAGCACGCGGCCGGGCTCGATAATCAGCTTCAGTCCGAGCCCGCGCAGCGGGCCGAGCAGCGCGGCGGCGTACTCCGAGGGCGGCGGCGGCTCTTCCTGGTACGGAATGCCCAGGCCGCCGCCGAGATCGAGGTAGCGTAGCGCCAGACCGCTCTCGCGGAGCGCCTTGACGATTGTTGCGACCTTGTTGGCCGCTTCGGTGAACGGCGAAGTGTCGGTTATCTGCGATCCGATATGGGTGCTGAGCCCGACCAGCTCGAGGTCGGGGAGCGCGCGCGCCTCGGCGTAGTACTCGTGCACCTGGGCGAGCGGTACCCCGAATTTGCTGTCGCGATGGCCGGTCGAGATGTGTGGATGGGTGCCGGGGTCGAGGTCGGGGTTGACGCGCAGGCTGACCGGCGCGCGCCGGCGTATCCGCCCGGCGACGCTCGCCACGCGACGCAGTTCCGGGCCGGACTCGACGTTGATCATCAGGATGCCGGCCTCGATCGCGGCCTTCAGCTCTTCGTCGGTCTTGCCCACGCCGGAAAAAACGATCTTGCGCGGATCGGCGCCGGCCTTAACGCAGCGCATCAGCTCGCCCACCGACACGATATCGAAGCCCGATCCCATCGCGGCGAACAGCTTGAGCACGCTGAGATTCGAGAGCGCCTTCATCGCGTAGCAGATCAGATGGTCGGTACCGGCAAAGGCCTCGTCCATGACGCGGTAATGGCGGTGCAGCGTGCGCGTGCTGTAGACGTACAGTGGAGTGCCGAAACGCGCGGCGAGGTCCGAAATTGCAACATCCTCGGCGAACAGCAAATTATCTTTGTAGGCGAAGTAGTTCATGTGTGAGGCCCGGCCGCTGGGCGCGATGCGCGCGCGGCCCGGCAAGCATCGTTTTTATCACAGGCGCGCCGAATCGATAAACCGCTGCGCGCCATGTCTCGACGCGGCGCCGCGATGCGTTTTGCACGACACAGGTTATGGCGTCGGCGCCGGCGCCGGCATGCCCGGGAGCGGCGCGGGCATCGGCAGCCTGAAGTTCTCGGGAGTGAGCGGCGGCGCCGGTGTTCTTCGAGTCTGCAGGACGACGTTGGAGGGGTCGCTCTGGTAGCCGTCGGCGGTTTCCGCGATCAGCATGTAGCGATAGCTATGGTCCATCTCGGCGGTGGTATCGACGTAGGCGAAGCGGCGCACTTTCTGGAAACGCTCCTGGTCGGTTATCGGCAGCTCGGCGAGATCGGTAAGTGAGCCGTCGCCCTCCGAGCGCAGCACGCGGAAACCCGCGAGATCCTTCAGCGCCTTGCCGCCGCTGTACTTCATCGGCCGGCTCCAGGTCAGCCGGATGCCCTTGGGATCGGGCTTGGCCGAGAGATCGTTGACCCGATCCGGATGGGTCAGCTCGGGCGGAATCGGCCGGCTCTTGGCGCCGCATCCGGGCGCGATTGCAATCGCCATCACTGCCGCCGCCACAATCCACAACCGCTTCATCGGCTTTCGAGCCTCCTCAAGTAGCGGCGCATCGCCGCCGCCGCTGGTCCGCCGGGGAGATTTCGCGCGCGCACGGAGCCCTCCGCGGTCAAGCCGCGTAAGACGTCGCGGCCGAAGGCGCCACTATGGCGCCGCAGGTCGGCGAGCGTCAGGTCCTCCATCGAGCGCCCGGCGCCGGACGCCTCGCGCACCAGTGCGCCGACGATCTCGTGCGCGCGGCGAAAGGCGACCCCGTGGCGCACCAGGTACTCGGCAAGGTCGGTCGCCAGCGCGAAACCGCCAGCCGCCGCCCGCATCGCCGCCGCGTCGAATTTGAGCCGCGGCCACAGCAGCGCGAGCACCCGCAACGCCGGCTTCAGTGTATCGAGCGCGTCGAAGGTGCGCTCCTTGTCCTCCTGGAGATCGGAATTATACGCGAGCGGCAGCCCCTTGAGCACCGTCAGCATCGCCACCAGGTCGCCGATTACCCGGCCGCTTCGGGCGCGAATCAGCTCGAGCAGATCGGGATTCTTCTTGTGCGGCATCATCGAGCTGCCGGTCGAGAACTCGTCGGGCAGCGCGACGAAGCCGAACTCGGTGCTGCTCCACAGGATGATCTCCTCGGCCATCCGCGACAGATGCACGGCGGCGAGCGCCGCGGCGGCGAGAAAGTCGACCACGAAGTCACGGTCCGAGACCGCATCGAGGCTGTTCTCGCATATGCGCTTGAAACCCAGCTCGCGCGCGACCGCATGGCGATCGATCGGCAGCGTCGTGCCCGCCAGCGCTCCCGCTCCCAGCGGCATCACGGCCGTGCGCTCCAGCGCCTGGGCGAAGCGCTCGCGGTCGCGCGAGAGCATCTCCACATACGCAGCCAGGTGATGGGCCAGCGTGATCGGCTGCGCGCGCTGGAGATGAGTGTAGCCGGGCATCACGGTGGCGAGATGGCGATGGGCAAGCGCGATCAGCGTGCGGCGCAGCTCGCCGACCAGCGCGATTACCTCGGCCAGTTCGTCGCGGAGATAGAGCCGCAGGTCGAGCGCGACCTGGTCGTTGCGCGAGCGCGCCGTATGCAGCTTGCGCCCCGGCGCGCCGACGCGTTCGGTCAGTCGGCGCTCGATCGCCAGATGGATGTCCTCGTCGGCAAGCTCGAAGCGGAAGCGGCCGGCGGCGATCTCGCGCTCGACCGCGCGCAGCCCGGCGACGATTTTGGCGGCCTCGGCGCGCCGCAGCAGGCCTGTCCGCGCAAGCATCCGCGCATGCGCGATCGAGCCGCGGATGTCATGGCGGTAGAGGCGGCGATCGAACGGCAGCGAAGCGGTAAAGGCTTCGACCTCGGGCAGACGCGCGCGCGCAAAGCGGCCCCGAATCAGGCCGCTGGAGGCGCCGGCGCCTGTGCGCCCGGTCTTGGCGGCGGTGACGGGCGATGCCTTAACGGCGATGGGGCTTGGGCGGCGCGCTTTCACTGCGGAAAACTCGAAGAGGCCTCGAAAGAGACTCGAAGTTGCCGAAAAGGCCGGACCTGCACAAGGGGCCGCGCCGCGCTCAGCGCGGGGCGGCGATGCGGCAGAAGCATCCGCGCGCCGCGCAACTCGTCACGCCGTTGGGATGCGTGATGTGAACGTCCATCTTGTGATTGCACTTGGGGCATTTCTGGCCCGGACGCGGCACCAGCCGCGGTGTCGGACGTGAGGGCCTGAACTGGATCACTTTGCCCATGGCGTCGCGTCCCGTCTAACGGCTGCCCTCGGGTTTGGGGCGGCCCAGGCGTGCGAGCGCGCGCAGGCGCATCGAGTTGAGCCGGATGAAACCGTCGGCGTCGGCCTGCTGGTAGCCGCCGGCCTCGTCGAAGCTGGCAATCGAGGCGTCGTAGAGCGAGTTGGGCGACTTGCGCCCGGCGATCGATACGCCGCCCTTGAACAGCTTCAGGCGCGCAACCCCGGTCACGCTTTGCTGCGCGCGGTCGACCAGCGCCTGCATGGCGTCGCGCTCGGGCGCGAACCAGTGTCCGTTGTACACCATCTCGGCGTAACGTGGCACGAGCGAGTCGCGCAGGTGCAGCGTCTCGCGGTCGAGCGCGAGCTGCTCGACCGCGCGATGCGCGTGCAGCAGCATCGTCGCGCCCGGACTCTCGTACACGCCGCGCGACTTGATCCCGACGTAGCGATTCTCGACCAGGTCGACGCGACCGACACCATGTCGCCCGGCGATCGTGTTGGCATGCTCGATCAGCGCGGCCGGAGAAAACTGCTTGCCGTTTATCGCCACCGGGTCGCCGCCTGCGTATTCGACCTCGACATACTCGGGCGTGTCGGGTGCGCTTTGTGGCGAAACGGTGAGCCGGAACATGTCGTCGTAGGGCTCGCGCCACGGGTCTTCGAGGATGCCGCCCTCGTAGCTCACATGCACCAGATTGCGGTCCATCGAGTAAGGCTTTTCGGCGGTGACCGGGACGGGAATTTTTTTCTCGCTGGCATACGCGAGCATGTCGGCGCGGCCGCGAAAGGGCCATTGCGGATGGCGCCACGGCGCGACCACTTTCAACTCCGGCGCCAGACGGGCAAAGGCGAACTCGAAGCGCACCTGGTCGTTGCCCTTGCCGGTGGCCCCGTGGCCGAGCGCGTCGGCGCCCTCGGCGTGCGCGATTTCGACCTGGCGCTTGGCGATTACCGGGCGCGCGATCGAAGTGCCGAGCAGGTAGTAGCTCTCGTACACGGCGTTGGCGCGCATCATCGGAAAAACGAAGTCGCGCGCGAACTCTTCGCGCAGGTCTTCGAGGTAGAGCTTGCTCGCGCCGGTCGCCAGCGCCTTCTCTTCGAGCCCGGCGGTCTCTTCGGCTTGCCCGACGTCGGCGCAATAGGCCACCACTTCGCAGCCATAGAAGTCGCGCACCCAGCGCAGGATGACCGAAGTGTCGAGTCCGCCCGAATACGCGAGCACCAGTTTTTTTATTTCAGAGGTCGCCACGCCGCCATCTTAAGGCATTCGCGCCCGCGCCTTAAGCGGTGCCGGGCGCGGCCGCGGAGCCGATTATCGCCGGGCGCAGCAGCCATACCATCACGGCCTTTTGCGCGTGGAGGCGATTTTCAGCCTGATCGAGGACCAGCGAGCGCGGACCGTCGAGCACGTCGTCGGTGATTTCCTCGCCGCGATGGGCCGGCAGACAATGCATCACGACCGCCCCGCGGCGCGCGTGGTCGAGCAGTTCGCGATTGACCTGGAAGGCCTTGAAGTCGCGCCGGCGCTGCGCCGCCTCCTTCTCGTGGCCCATCGAGGTCCAGGTGTCGGTGTATATGACGTCGGCGCCGCGCACCGCCTCGATCGGATCGTGCGTAAGGATGCCAAACTTGCCGTGGCGCATCCGATCGACGAACTCGGGCTGCGGTTCGTATCCGGCCGGGCAGCCGAGCCGCAACTCGAAACGCGCGAGCGCCGCCGCCTCGATCCAGCTATGAGCCAGGTTGAAGCCGTCGCCGACGTAGGCGACGCGCAGCTTGCTCAGATCGCCGAAACGTTCGCGCAAGGTCAGCAGGTCGGCCAGCAACTGGCAGGGATGCAACAGGTCGGTGAGCCCGTTGATTACCGGCACGCTGGCTTCCAGAGCCAGCTCGACGCAGATCTCATGGGCGAAAGTGCGAATCATGATGAGGTCGACCCAGCGCGACAGATTGCGCGCCACGTCCTTGACCGACTCGCGCTCGCCGATCCCGATGTCCTGTGGGGCGAGATAAATCGCGTGGCCGCCGAGCTGCGCCATCCCGGTCTCGAACGTGATCCGCGTGCGCAGCGACGGCTTCTGGAAGATCATCGCGAGCGTGCGGCCACGCAGGTAGGGATGCTCCAGGCCCGCGCGAAGCTCGGCCTTCAGGCGCGCCGCCAGGTCGAGCAGCCGGGCCAGCTCGCCGGCGCTGAGCGAGCCCAGGTCGAGCAGAGTCGCGCTTGGCTCGCGGCCGGCTGCGTTTGCGTGCCGCCGCGTTCGTGGGATGCGCGGGCCGGCGCTGTGCCCCGCCCGCCGTCATCGTGCAGCGGCTGGTTTGGCGGCCGGCGCGGCAGAAAGCGCGCGCTCGATTATACTGAGCCCCGCGTCGGCCTCCTCGCGCGTCAGCGTGAGCGGCGGTAACAGCCGCAGCACGTTTTCGGCCGTGGCGTTGACCAGCAGCCGTTCGCGCAGGCAGGCGTCGGCGGCGCTCTTGGCCTCGCCGTGCAGCACGATACCGATCATCATGCCCAGTCCGCGCACTTCGGCCACCCGCGCGCAGCCCTTGGCGAACGTGCGCAGGCGCTCGAGCAGGTAGCCGCCGACGCTGGTCGCGTTCTCCATCGCGCCGTCCTGCTCGAGCGCGTCGAGTACGCCCAGCGCCGCCGCGCAGGAGACCGGGTTGCCGCCGAAGGTCGAGCCGTGGCTTCCGGGCGTGAGGCTCTGGGCGATTTCGCTTTTCGCGATCATCGCGCCGATCGGCAATCCACCGCCGAGCGCCTTGGCGAGCGTCATGATGTCCGGCTTGACCCCGACGTGCTGCCAGGCGAAGAGCTTGCCCGTGCGCCCCATCCCGGTTTGCACCTCGTCGAGGATGAGCAGGATTTTGCGCCGGTCGCACAGATCGCGCACGCGTTTGAGATAGTCGACGCGCGGCGTGACCACGCCGCCCTCGCCCTGGATCGGCTCGAGCAGAATCGCGATCGTTTCGTCGTGGACCGCTTTGTCCAGCGCTTCGACGTCGTCGTAGGGAACCATGCGGAAGCCCGGCACCAGCGGCTGGAAGCCGATATGGTATTTCTCCTGGCCGGTCGCGCTCAGCGTGCCGAAGGTGCGGCCGTGGAACGAGCCGAGCGTGGAAACGACCTCGAAGCGGCCGGCGCCGCGGTCGTGGCCCCAGCGCCGCGCCAGCTTGAGCGCGGCCTCGTTGGCTTCGGCGCCCGAGTTGCAGAAGAACACGCGCCCGTCGCCGAAATGGCCGCACAGGCGCGCGGCCAACCGCGCCATCGGCTCGGTGTGAAAGACGTTGGAGACGTGAGTCAGCTTTTCGGCCTGCTCCTTGATCGCGCGCACGACACGCGGATGGCCGTGGCCGAGCGAAGTCACCGCGAGGCCGCAGAAAAAATCCAGGTAGCGGTTGCCGTCGGCGTCATAGAGATAGGCGCCGGTGCCGCGCACGAAGGCGAGCGGCACGCAGCCGTAGGTATTGATGAGATTTTGATGGGCGAGGTCGACGATTTCGGCAGTTGTTCATCGTGGTCTGCACCTGAATCCTTTTGCCTGAATGCTCTTGGCTCCCTGAAAACCCGGCCGCCCTGCACCCCTGCGCGCGCTGGAGCGTGCGGACGCGGCCCGGCGGGGCCATCTAAGCTGTATGCCACAGGACGGCGCGGAATGCTCGCCCAAGGTTAGGTTGGCCCGCGACGCGCCGGCGCTTCTTGCGCCGATGCGGCCTGGCTGCCCGCCACCACCTCGGTGCCCACGCCCGCTTCGGTGAAAATCTCGAGCAGGATCGCGTGGCGCGTACGCCCGTCGACCACGTGGGTCTTGCCGACGCCCCCTTTGAGCGCCGCGATGCAGCACTCGACCTTCGGGATCATGCCGTCGCTTATCGCGCCCGCCGCGATCAGGCGCTGCGCCTCGGCCACGGTCAGCGTTGCGATAAGCTTGCCGTCCTTGTCTTTCACGCCTTCGACGTCAGTCAGCAATATGAGCTTTTCGGCGCCGAGCGCGGCGGCGAGATCGCCGGCAGCGACGTCGGCGTTGATGTTATAGGTCAGGCCGTCGCGGCCGTGGCCGATCGGCGCGATCACCGGGATGAAGCCGGCGGTCTCGAGCGTGCGCAACACTTGCGGATTTACCTCGGCGACTTCGCCCACCAGCCCGATATCGACCTTCGACGGCACGCCGCCTTCGTCGTTGACCGTCATTTCGAGCTTGCGCGCGACGATCAGAGTCGCCGTCCTTGCCCGAGAGCCCCACCGCGCGGCAGCCGTGGCGCGAGATGAGCGCGACGATTTCCTTGTTGAGCCGCTGCAGCACCATCTCGACCGCTTCCATCGTTGGCTCGTCGGTCACCCGCATCCCGCGCACGAAGCTCGACTTCAGGCCCAGCCGCTCGATGAGGTGGTTGATTTGCGGGCCGCCGCCGTGCACCACCACCGGGTTCATCCCGACCGCCTTCAGCAGCACCACGTCCTGGGCGAAGCTCTCGCGCAGGTCGGCCGCTTCCATCGCGTGGCCGCCGTATTTGATGACGAAGGTCTTGCCGCGAAAGCGCTGAATGTAAGGCAGCGCCTCGACCAGTACCGACGCACTTGTGATTGGATCATGCACCGTCTCTAACTCCGCCGCCGGGACAGCCGGCGAACGCGCCCGCCTGCCTTGGGCGCCGCATCGTCACGCGGGCTGCCCGTTCGCCGGGCTGCCAGCTTACAGAATGCCGCCGAAAGTCGCTACAAAATGTAGCGCGACAAGTCCTCGTTTTTCACGATCGGGTCAAGCCGCCGGTGAACATAGTCGCTGTCGACCGTGACCGTGCGTTCGGTCAGCTCGGGCGCGTTGAACGACAGCTCTTCGAGCAGCCGTTCGAGCACCGTATGGAGCCGGCGGGCGCCGATATTTTCCGAGCGCGCGTTGACCTCGGCCGCGATCTCGGCCAGCGCCGCGACCGCGTCGCCGGTGAACGTCAGATGCACGTTCTCGGTCTCCATCAGCGCCACGTACTGGCGGGTCAGCGCGTTCTCGGGCTCGGTCAGGATGCGGATGAAGTCCTCGCGGGTGAGCGCGCTGCAGCTCGACGCGAATCGGAAAACGGCCCTGGAACTCGGGAATCAGATCGGAGGGCTTGGAGGTATGGAAAGCGCCCGAGGCGACGAACAGGATGTGGTCGGTGCGGACCGCGCCGTACTTGGTGTTGACGGTCGAGCCCTCGACGATCGGCAGCAGGTCGCGCTGCACGCCCTCGCGCGAGACGTCGGGGCCGTGGGCGGACTCGCGGCCGGCAATCTTGTCGATCTCGTCGATGAAGACGATCCCCGACTGCTCGGCGCGGTTGATCGCTTCGTGGGCGACCTTCTCCATGTCGACCAGGCGCGCGGCCTCTTCCTGGGCGAGCAGCTCGAGCGCCTGCGGCACCTTGACCTTCTGGCGCTTGGATTTCTTGGGCATGAACTGGCCCAGGATCTCGCGCATGTTCGCGCCCATCTCTTCCATGCCCTGCGGCGCGAGTACTTCGACCATCGGGGTGGACTGCGCGCTGGTTTCGACTTCGACCTCGCGATCGTCCAGATGGCCCTGGCGCAGCAGCTTGCGCAGCTTCTCGCGCGTGTCGCCGTGCGAATCGCCCTCGGCGGCGGCTTCGGGCGCGACGGTGGCCGCGCGGCGGACCTTGGCCGGCGGCGGATAGAGGATGTCGAGCAGGCGCTCCTCGGCGGCGTCGCGCGCCTGGATCGCGACCCGCGCGCGTTCCTCCTCGCGCACCATCTTGACCGCGATTTCGGCCAGGTCGCGGATCATCGACTCGACGTCGCGGCCGACGTAGCCGACCTCGGTGTAGCGCGAGGCCTCGACCTTGACGAACGGGGCCTGGGCCAGGCGCGCGAGGCGGCGCGCGATCTCGGTCTTGCCGACGCCGGTCGGCCCGATCATCAGGATATTCTTGGGCGCGATTTCGTCGCGCAGCTCGGGCGCGACGTTTTGCCGCCGCCAGCGATTGCGCAGCGCGATCGCCACGGCGCGCTTGGCGTCGTGCTGGCCCACGATATAGCGGTCGAGCTCGGAGACGATTTCGCGCGGGGTCATTACGTACGGACTTGCCATTGCTCCTTCAACCAGGACGCTGCCTTCTCCACGCGCCCCTGTCGCGACGGGCGTGCGCCAGCGGCGCCGGCACTCTACAACTCTTCAATTATAAACCGATCGTTGGTGTATACGCAGATCTCCGCGGCCACCTGCATCGCGCTCTCCGCGATCTGGCGCGCGCTCATCGCCGGAGCATGGCGCACCAGCGCGCGCGCCGCCGCCAGCGCGTAGTTGCCGCCCGACCCGATCGCCAGGATCCCATCGTCGGGCTCGATAACGTCGCCCAGCCCCGAGATCAAGAGCGAGCTTTCGCGGTCGGCCACGATCAGCATCGCCTCCAGCCGCCGCAGCACGCGGTCGGTGCGCCAGTCCTTGGCCATCTCGACCGCCGCCCGGCGCAGGTTGCCGTTGAACTCCTGCAGCTTGCCCTCGAATTTCTCGAACAGCGTCAGCGCGTCGGCGGTCGAGCCGGCGAAGCCCGCCAGCACCCGGTCGTCGTGCAGCCGGCGCACCTTGCGCGCCCCGTGCTTCATGATGGTCTGGCCGACGCTGACCTGGCCGTCGCCCGCGACCACCACGTGGCCCGCGTTGCGCACGCACAGGATCGTCGTCCCGCGGATGACGGTGTCGGACTCAGGCGCGCGGATGGGCACGGCGGTAAACCTCTTTGAGATGGTTGACGCTCACGTGAGTGTAGCGCTGCGTGGTGGCGAGGCTCGCATGGCCGAGCATCTCCTGGATCGAGCGCAGGTCGGCGCCGGCGTCGAGCATAGTGCGTGGCGAAGCAGTGGCGCAGCCCATGCGGCGTGATCGACGTTCCCAGTCCCGCCTGCACGATACGCCGGGCCAGGATGTTTTCGACCGCGCGCGTCGTCAGCCGCCCGCCGCGCAGGTTGGTGATTACCGGGCCGTCGAGTTCCCAGGCCTTGGGCATCGCGCGCCGCCAGGCCTTGAGCGCGTCGAGCGCCGGTTCGCCGATCGGCACCATGCGATCCTTGTTGCCCTTGCCCGAGCGCACCAGCACCATCCCGACCTCGTCGTCGACGTCGCGCCAGTCAAGGCCGGTCAGCTCGCTCACGCGCAGACCCGAGGAATAGAGCGTTTCGAGGATCGCGCGGTCGCGCAAAGCGGCCGGCGATACATCTTCGCTATCGGCTTCGATCAGCCGGCGCACGTCGTCCTCGGGCAAAATCGCGGGCAAGCGGCGCTGGGTCCGCGGCGAGCGCAACGCGCGCGCCGGGCTCGCCGCCCCGGCCATCGTTTCGCGCCAGCGAAAAAATGCCTTGATCGCGAACAGCCGGCGCTGGACCGTGGCGCGGCTGAGCGTTTTCATCGCTTCGGAAAGATAACCGCGGATATGATCGGTGGTGATTGCCTCGATGGTCGACTTCCTCGCCGCTTGCGTCGAGCGCGGCCTCGCGTTCGAGCAGGAAGCGGCGAAAATCACACAAGTCCCGGCGATAGTTCGAAACGGTATTGTCGGCCGCGCGCGAGGCTTTGCCCAACGCCGCCGCGAATGCTTCTATTTCCGCCTGCATCGACTCGTGTCCAATCCGAAGGCTATGCTATCAAGCAGGCGCAAGGCGCAAAAGCATACGCAAAAGCGTACGGCCGGCGCGCACGCTGCCAGCGCGGTCATAGGCGCCGTGCGCCCGATGCGAACGCACAGCTTTCTAGAAATTGCCGCCAGGAACCGCTGACGATGAACTGCTGGAAGTGCGGGCATCGGGTCGAGACGATCGAGCGGATCGGATTCCACGCGCATTGTCCGCAATGCGATCGGCCGCTGCACGTATGCCGCAATTGCTCGTTTTACGACCCTGCCTACAACAATCAGTGCCGCGAGACGATGGCGGAGCGGGTGGTGGACAAGGAACGCTCGAATTTCTGCGAGTACTTCGCGCCCAACGCCGACACCGCCGCGGCGCCGTCGCGGCACCTGCGCCGTCGAGCGCGGCGCGCGCGAACGGCTCGACGCGCTGTTCAAGAAGAAAAAACCATGAAGACGGCACTGGGGGCGATCGTTCTGGCCGCCGGGCTTGGCACCCGGATGCGCTCGGCACGGGCCAAGGTGCTGCACGAGCTTGGCGGCGAGCCGATGATCGCGCGCGTGATGCGCTCGCTCGTGGCGCTTGCGCCCGCGCCGCTGGTCGTGGTGGTCGGCCATCAGGGCGACGAGGTCGCGGCGGCCGCGCGCGCCGCTGTGCCGGGTGAGCGCGTCGAGGTTGCGCGTCAGCCCGCGCAGCGCGGCACGGGCGACGCGGCGCGATGCGGCCTGGAGGCTTTCGCGCCAGACTTCGACGGCGACGTGCTGATCCTCTACGGCGACATGCCGATGATCCGTCCGGCGACGCTCGAGACGTTCATCGCCGAGCATCGCCGCACGGGCGCCGGCGTCTCGTTCATCAGCGCGATGCTCGAGGACGCGGGCGCGTACGGTCGCGTGGTGCGCGACCGCGCGGGCGCGGTGACGGCGATCGTGGAGGCGCGCGACGCGTCGCCCGCCGAGCTTGCGATTCGCGAGATCAACACCGGCGTCTATCTCGCGCATGCGGCGGTGCTGCGCGCGGCGCTCGCGGAGTTACGTCCCAACAATGCGCAGGGCGAATACTATCTTACCGACCTGGTCGCGATCGCGCGGCGGAGCGGGCTTGCCGTACAGGCATGGTGCGCGCCCGAGGCGGCCGAGTTCGCCGGAATAAATTCACTCAAGGAGCTGGCAGAGATGGAAGCCGAGATCAGAGCGGCGGTTAACCGCAGGTTGATGGAGGCGGGGGTGACGATCGTCGATCCGGCGACCGCGTATATCGGCGAGCAGGTCGAAATCGGGCGCGACTCGACCGTCGGGCCCAACGTGCAGATTCTCGGCCGCAGCAAGGTCGGCGAGGGCGTGCGTATCGAGGGCACGGCGTATCTGCGCGACGTCGAGATCGGCGACGGATGCCATCTGAAGCTTGGCGTGCGCGCCGAGGAATGCCGCATCGGGCCGCATTGCGAAATCGGCCCCTTCGCCAACCTGCGCACCGGCACCGAGCTCGAAGGCCATAACCGCATCGGCAATTTCGTCGAGACCAAGAAGGCGCGGCTCGGCAAGGGCACCAAGGCGAGCCATCTGAGCTACCTTGGCGACACCGTGATCGGCCGCGAGACCAACATCGGATGCGGCGTGATCACGGTCAACTATGACGGCTACGACAAGCATCTCACGCGGATCGGCAGCCGCTGCATGATCGGATGCGACACGCAGTTGGTCGCGCCGGTCAAGGTCGGCGACGACGTCTACGTCGCCTCAGGCACCACGATTTTGCGCGAGGTCCCCGACGGCGCGCTCTGCGTTTCGCATCATCCGCAGAAGGTCAAGGCGGGATGGACCGCCGAGTGGCGCCGCCGCCACGGCGATCGCGCCGACGCGGACGGCTCGGAATAGCGCCGAGCGTCATTTGTTTTCCGGTGTATTCATCAAGGCGTCTCTTGGAGCCATCGGCGGACGACTGGCGCCGCGCCGTCCGGATCGGCAAACTTAAGAGCAATTCGGGAGAGGGTTGAATTTCATGTGCGGAATAGTCGGATACGTGGGCCCGTCCGAGGCGGTGCCGATTCTGCTCGGCGCGCTCGCGCGGTTGGAGTATCGCGGCTACGACTCGGCCGGCGTGGCGACGATCAACGGCGCCGGGATGGAAATCCGCCGCGCGGTCGGCAAGCTCGAGAACCTGCGCCGCGCGCTCGACGGCGCGCCGCTTACGGGATCGATCGGAATCGGCCATACGCGATGGGCGACGCATGGCCGCCCCTCGGAGGGCAATGCCCATCCGCACAAGGCGGGCCCGGTCGCGGTAATTCATAACGGTATCGTCGAGAACTACGTCGAGCTGCGCGCCGCAGCTGACCGGGCGCGGCCATAAGCTGAGCTCCGAGACCGACACCGAACTCATCTCGCATCTTGATCGAGGAACGGGTGCGCGCCGGCGTGGGCTTGACCGAGGCGGTGCGCCAAACGGTACTCGAATTGCGCGGGTCGTTCTCGATCGTGGTGCTCTCCGAGACCGAGCCCGACAAGCTGGTCGCCGCCAAGACCGCGACGCCGCTGGTGCTCGGGCTGGGCGAGGGCGAGAACTTCGTCGCCTCCGACATCCCGGCGATCCTCGGCCATACCCGCCGCACCATCGTGCTCGAGGATGGCGAGCTGGCCGAACTCACCGCGCATGGCGTGCGCCTGATGACTTTCGACGGCGTGGCGATCGAACGCGCTCCGCGGCTCATCGAATGGGACGCGGTGGCCGCCACCAAGGGCGGCTTCCAGCACTACCTGCGCAAGGAGATCGCCGAGCAGCCGCAGGCCTGGATCGATACGCTTGAGCGGCCGCGCGGCGGCCGGCTCCAACGCGGTGCGCTTCGAGGGCGAGCTGTTGCCGGCGGCGGGGCCGCAGGCGATCGGGCGGATCGTGATGGTCAGCGCGGGCGCCTCATGGATCGCTTCGCTCATCGGCAAATTCATGATCGAAGAGCTGTGCGGCGTGCCGGCCGAGGTCGACTACTCGGCCGAGTTCCGCTACCGCCAGCCGCCGATCGACGCGCGCACCATGATGATCGCGGTGTCGCAGTCGGGCGAGACCGCCGACACGCTGGCGGCGCTGGAAGAGGGGCGCCGGCACGGATGCCATCTGCTCGCAATGACCAACACCGTCGATTCCTCGATCGCGCGCAAGGCCGACGCCCAGCTATATACCCGCTGCGGCCCCGAAATAAGCGTCACCACCACCAAGTGCTTCCTGACCCAGATCGAGGCGTTCTACCTGTTCGCGATCCATCTCGCGGCGCGCCTGGGACGGCTCAGCGAGCGCGAAGTCAACGCGATGCTCCAGCCGGCCTTCGCGATCCCGGCGCAAATCAAGGAAGTGCTGGAGAAGCGCGAGCGCCAGATCGAGCGCGTGGCGCGCAAGTACGGCAAGGCGCGCGACTTCCTGTACCTCGGCCGCGGCATCAACTACCCGGTCGCGCTGGAGGGCGCGCTCAAGCTCAAGGAGATTTCCTACATCCATGCGGAGGGCTACTCGGCGGGCGAGATGAAACACGGCCCGATCGCGCTCATCGACGACGAGATGCCGGTGGTGGTGATCATCCCGTTCGACAACGTTTACGAAAAGACGCTGTCGAACCTGCGCGAGGTCGAATCGCGCAACGGCCGCATCATCGCCGTGACCGACCATCCGACGCCCGAGCTGGAGGAGGTCGCGTGGGAGATAATCGAGGTTCCCACGACGCATCGGATGTTGATGCCGGTGCTGACGACGGTGCCGCTGCAGCTCCTCGCGTACCATATCGCGGTCTATCGCGGCACCGACGTCGACCAGCCGCGCAACCTGGCCAAGTCGGTGACGGTCGAGTAACCGGCGCGCGCGCTTTGTTCTCTCGGTTGGACTCTTGGGTCATCCTGAGCGAAGGCTGCCGGAGTCGAAGGATCTCGCGCGGTTCTCCGCGCGTAATTCACGATTTCGGGAATTTTGGCGATGAGTCGGATCGACCCTGTCGCGCTTGGGTTATCCGTTGAATTGCCAATCATCTCGATTTGATGCGCGGAAGACCGCGCGAGGTTCTTCGACTGCGCTCGCGGACTCGCTTCGCTCAGGATGACAGAAGAGGCTCAGTTTTTGGCGACTGGATATTGCGTGACGGCGCCGTCGATCGCCAGCGAATTCTCGTCCTGGATAAATGCCGCCACGCCGAGATGGTCGAGCTTCCATGACGGGTCGAGGTCCACGCTGAGCTCGTTCTCGAGCGCGGAACCGGCCGTCGCGCTCAATTCGAACGCGGGCACTATCTTTCTCACCGTGTAGTCGTAGCGTACCCGGTGGCCGCGGTTTTCGCCCGCGCCGATCTGCGCCACCAGCCCGTTCTCGTAGATCGCAAGCACCACGATCACCGGCTGGTCACCCGCCGTACGCATCATGTGCGCGCTCACGCTGACGTTGAGCTTGTGGGATCCCGCGGCCGGCGGCGTCGCGCGCAGCGTGACCACGCCGGGAGGCGGCGTCGTACGGGCGGCCGCGATCGCGCGCGCGATACCGCCAGGGTCGGAACCGACGCACTGCCATCTGCCATTGATCACGATCTGCGGCGTGTAGGACCCGCTCAGTTCCATCTCGCGAACGTACACGGCCTGGCGCGCGGTCCATTGGCCCGACGAAAACGGGTCCGACCATCCCAAGCTGTCCCAGTAGTCGACGTGGTAGGCGAGCGGTATTACGCCGGTGTACGACGACCCGATCTTGCTCAGCAGCTCGTCGGCGGGCGGGCAACTGGAACAACCCTCGGACGTGAAGAGCTCCAGCACCACCGGAGTGTCTTCGGAAGCGCTGGCCTTGGGCGCGGCGCTGGCCCTGGGCTCGACGCTGGTTTCCGAAAACGCCATGCGATGGCCCAGCAGGCGCGCGCCGACGGCGCAGGCAAGCATCGCGCCGCCGGTAAGCGCAATCAGGCTCCATCGCGAGGTCGGGGGGCGCACTTCCATAGGCTCTCGTAAGTACCAACCGGCGTTCAAGCCAACCGGTTCCCGGACCGAGAATTCGCCTCACCGGCCAATATAGCACTACGGTCGGTTGGAGAGCATCAGAAGGGGCGTTACGCCGCGTGGCACGCCGACTGCGGCTGCGCGTCACGATTTCGGCCGGGGATGTCGCGCGCTAGGATTCAGTCTGCAACGACGAAGGCGGCCGCTCCGCCGCCAGGGGAGAGAGCCGCGTGACGCAAGACAATATATTCGAAAAATGGGAACGGTCGCGGGTCCGGCACAGCCACAAGCATCCGCCAGTCATCAACGTAAATCAGGCGTTGGCCGACAAGCTGACAACTGGGCAACGGATCGCGGACGCGCTCGCGCTGGTGATGGGCAGTTGGACGTTCATCATCGTGCAGTCGACGATTCTCGCAATTTGGATCATGTTGAACGTCATCGCCTGGATGCGCCACTGGGACCCCTACCCGTTCATCCTGCTGAACCTCGCGCTCAGCTTCCAGGCCGCCTACGCCGCGCCGATCATCATGATGTCGCAGAACCGGCAGGCGGCGAAGGATCGCCTGATGGCCGAGCAGGACTACATGGTCAACACCAAGGCCGAAGAGGAAGTGAAGTCGATCATGCTTCATCTCGAGCAGCAGGACGAAGCGATGATCGACATCCTGCGCAAGCTGGAAGAGCAGCATGAGGTGCTGTTGGGCAGGTTCATGGCGCTGGGCGCCGATCGCAGCGGAAATTCCGCGCCGGCCTGAGGCGCCAGATGGTCACGACGAATATCTAGCGAAAGCGCTTCAGGTCGCCTCGGTATAGACGTTGGTGAAATCGGGGTTGATCTCGCGCCCGTGGTAGAAAATCGCCGCCCCAAGGTGCTCCTCGGTCCAGGTGATAGTTGGCATGTCGCGGGTCACGAAGTAGCCCAGCCCGGCGAAGGTCTCGTTGCGATTGCCCGAGGGATCGAAGAAGTAGATCGTCGCGCCGCGCGTGATTCCGTGGCGGGTCGGCCCAATATCGATTTTGACCCGATGCTTGGACATCACGTCGGCCGCGTGCAGGACGTCGTTCCAGTTATCCAGATAAAAGGCGAAATGATGAAAGCCCGGACGCGGGCCGCCAACGATCGCGATGTCGTGCGGCTTACTCGTGCAGGAGAGAAACGCGGCGGCCTGGATGCTATTGCCCGGACCGACCATCACCTGCTCGGTCAGTTGGAAGTTGAGCACCTCGGTAAGAAAGCGGCAGGTGTCGGTGACCCGATTGACGCCCTTGGACGGATCGATTTCGCCGACCAGCAGGCAGTGGTCCAGATGCATCGCGCCCGCGCCCTTGACGTCATCCGGCCACGGGTCGGGGTTGACCGCGCCGACGCTTCTGCCCACGGCCTCCTTCTCCGCGAATAGGACCATCCGATGGCTGCTCGGCAGCGCGAAGCGGATCGCGCGGCCTACGAACGGGATCGCGCCCGCCTTGAGTTGCTCGACCTCGATGCCCCGTTTCGAAATCGCGTCGCCAAACGCGTCGAGTTCGGAATCGCGCTCGACCTTGTAGGCGATGTAGTTGGCCCCGGAATGGTCGGAGGGAGTGAGGATCACGCTGTAGCGATCCCATTCGTCCCAGGCCTTGTAATAGGTCGTTCCGCCGCTCTCGCGATGGGTTTCGATAAGGCCGATTACGTTGGAGTAATGGTCGCGGGCCTTTTCGATGTCCGTTACTCGAACCGACACGTGTCCGATGCGCATCACAGCCACGATAGCGCCCTCCATGAGTCGAGATGGCACGATGCTAACACTGGCGCCGCCCCGCTGTCATCCGTCGCGTAGCGCCAGGTGCCACACGAACCAGAACATCCCAGCGCCACGGATGCCTTTTCACCCCTCTGCGGCATCCGATATATGGTCATCATCATGATCTCGATAGTCCGCTCGGCGTGCGCGCGGCCGCCGAGCATGGTCGATGCGATTATTGCCGCGATTGCTATTAGGAGGTGCCAAGGAAGATGCCGGATGTTCCCCCGCTTGCCGGAATCACAGTCGTCGATCTTACCCGTTACCTGGCCGGGCCGTTTTGCACGCAGATTCTCGGTGACTACGGGGCCGAGGTCATCAAGGTCGAGCCGGTCAAGGGCGCGCGCGCCGAGATGGGCGGTTATACCGGCAAGGACAGCTACTTTTTCATGAGCACCAACCGCTCGAAGAAAAGCGTGCAGATCGACCTCCGACAGTCCGCCGGGCGCGACGTGATGTTGCGTTTGACCGACCAGGCCGACGTGGTGATCGACAACTTTCGTCCCGGCGTGATGGAGGCGATGGGCCTCGGCTACGAGACGCTCGCCGCGCGCAACCCGCGCATCATCGGATGTTCGATCTCCGGCTTCGGCGCCAGCGGTCCGATGCGCGATACGCCCGGGTTCGATCAGATCGCGCAGGGCTTCTCCGGATTGATGAGCGTGACGGGGACCGAGGAGAGCGGCCCGATGCGGGTCGGGATTGCGATCTGCGATCTGTTGGGCGGGATTTTCGCCGCACAGGGTATCCTGCTCGCGCTCCAGGCGCGCCATCGCAGCGGCCGCGGCCAGCGCGTCGAGACTTCGCTGCTGGAAGCGATCGTCAGCGTGCTTAGCTGGTCGGCGGGAATCTACTTCGACACCGGACGCACGCCCGGGCCCGCCGGCAATCATCATCCGCTCTCGGCGCCCCACGGCGTTCACGCGGCTTCCGACCGGCCGTTCAATATCGCCTGCGGCAACGAGACGATGTGGCACGCGCTGGCCGAAGCTATCGGGCGGCCCGCGCTCAAGGACGACCCGCGCTTCTCATCGCTGAGCCATCGGATAGAGCATCGCGCCGCGTTGACCGCGGAAATCAACCTGGCGCTCGCCTCCAATACCGCGGCGCACTGGATCGATCTGCTCAACCGCGCCGGCATCCCCTCCGGCCCAATCATGACTATCGAAGAGATGTTCAACCATCCGCAGATAGCGGCGCGCGAGATGCTCCTGCGCCTGCCCCATCCGGTGCGCGGCGAGATTATGACGACCGGGCTCGGGGTGAAACTTTCCGAGACTCCGGGCCACGTCACGCGGCCGCCACTGGTCGGTGAACATACCGCCGAGGTCCTGGCGGCACGCGGCTTCAGCAACGAGGAGTTGACCCGTCTGCGCGAGGCCCAAGCGATCGGGTAGCTCTTCTTCCAGCGTGTAATCGGTCTTCTGCCCGATGCCGAAGCGCATGCGCAGGATTTGCTCGATGTCCTGACAATTGTTGAGATTTGAGTGGCGGCGTTCCTCGCCCGGTCGCAAGATCGGGTTGGGTAAGAGGAGGGAAACGATGAGTAGGTTCGACCGATTGTTTTGGAGCAGGCTCTGGCGGTTGGCTAAGCCCTACTGGGTATCCGACCAGAAATACGTCGCCTACGGATTGGTAACCCTCATCGTTTTCTTGAGCGGTTCCATCCAAGTCGGCAACGTCGTGTTCAGCTATGTAAACCGGGACCTGATGACGGCGCTGGCGGAAAAAGACGTGGAGGTCTTCTCTCACAAGATTCTGCTCGTAATCATCTACAACCTGGGGGCGGCGCCGGTCGTCGCCATCGGCGGATACGTGAGCGCGAAGCTGATGGTTAACTGGCGGCAATGGCTGACCGAGCGGTTCCTGGCAAAGAGCTTCCACGACCGCGCCTTCTACAGGATCAGCTCCGACCCCAACATCGACAATCCGGACCAGAGAGTCAGTGAGGATCTGCAGACCTTCGCCAATTTTGCGGTCGGGTTCGTGATGCAGGTTCTGCAGGGACTGGTGACGGCGTCGTCGTTCCTGGTCGTGCTTTGGCTGATCTCGCCGATGCTGGTCGGTGTGCTTGCGGTTTGCGTAGGCGGCGGCACGCTGCTGACCATCGTTATCGGCCGCCCGCTGATCGGAATCAATTTCGCGCAGCGGCGGCGCGAGGCGGATTTTCGCTACGCGTTGGTGGGCTTGCGGAATAATGCGGAAGCGATCGCGCTTTACGGCGGCGAACGGCGCGAAGAGGGCGAGTTGCTGGAGCGTCTGCACGCGGCGATAAAGAACAACAATCTGCTAATCCTGTGGCAAAGGAACCTGGCGTTCTTCACTTATGCGTATGATTTCCTGCTGCCGCTGCTGCCCTACTTCATTCTCGCGCCAGCTTTTTTCGCCCGCAAAATAGAGTTCGGAAAAATCACCCAGGCCAGCGTCGCCTTCATCACGCTGCGCACCTCGTTGTCGATAATTATCGATCAATTCAATTCGTTGAGTAACTATGCCGCGGTTGTCGAGCGGCTCGGCGGATACCTCGAGGTGGCCGAAAGAGGCCAGCTTGCGCAACCGGCCGCGGAGGTTGTTTCTGCCAAGGCGGCCAGCGCGGACATCGAGACACAAATCGAAACCGTCGAGGCGCCGCGCTTTGCGATCGAGCGGCTTACACTCACCACTCCCGACAGCCGCAAGACGCTGGCGCGCGCGATGTCATTCGAAGTCGCGCCAGGCGAGGGCCTGTTGATTGTCGGTGAAAGCGGGGTTGGCAAGACGTCGATTCTGCGGGCGGTGGCGGGACTGTGGCGCTCGGGCAGCGGGCGCATCATTCGGCCGCCGCTCTCCGCAGTGATGTTTCTGCCGCAACGGCCTTACATGATTCTCGGCTCGCTGCATGACCAGCTTTGCTATCCGCACGCGGGCGAAGTGACCGACGATGAACTTTGGGCAATCCTCAAGATGGTCAACCTTAAAGATTTGCCGGAGCGGCTAGGCGGCTTCGACGCGGAGGTCAAATGGCACGACCTTCTCTCGCTCGGCGAACAGCAGCAGATCGCCTTTGCGCGCCTGCTGTTCAATCGCCCCGAATACGCATTTTTGGATGAAGCGACAAGCGCGCTGGACCCGGGCAACGAAAGGGTCCTCTACAACTGTCTCGCAGCGGCTGGGATAAACGTGGTGAGCGTGGGCGACCGCCAGAGGCTATCCCCGTACCATCGCAAGATGCTCGAGCTGTTGGGCGACGGCAAATGGCGGATCAGTACGCGTTGACATCGCGCGGCGAGCTGCGCGTGTAATCACGAGAATTCGATGCTTTGGCGGGTGATGACCGATATCGTTGTGGCGATCCACGCGGCTTATGTCGCGATCGTCGTAATCGGATTCGCGGCGATCCTTATCGGCTCCGCAGCGCAGTGGCGATGGGTGCGGAACTTCTACTTCCGTACCGCGCACCTGGCGATGATTCTCCTGGTATGCGCTGAGGCGCTTTTCGGAACCATCTGCCCGTTCACGAGGTTGGAGAATACGCTTCGACTAAGGGGTGGCGAGACCGGCTACGCGCGCGATTTCATCGGCTACTGGCTCGATCGGTTAGTCTTCTACAATGCCCCACTTTGGGTGTTCACTGCAGCCTACCTTACGTTCGGTATGCTCGTGCTCTTGACCTTCTGGTTCGTCCCGGTGCGACGGCCCGCATTTCTAATCCAGATGCGGCGCACCTCTTTGTAGAAGGCGCCGAGTCGATCCGGGCTGTTTGGCAGACCGTAGTACGTAGTGCCCGCGCAACACGCTCGCCAGCCAGCGACGGGTCCTGTTGTAAACTCCTACGGGTCGACGCTACTCGCGTTCCATGAAACCTTCGAGGTTGCGCGAGCGGCCGGTCTGGCGCAGCTTGCGCAGCGCCTTGGCTTCGATTTGCCGAATCCGTTCGCGTGTCACCGCGAACTGCTTGCCGACTTCTTCCAGCGTGTAATCGGTCTTCTGCCCGATGCCGAAGCGCATCCGCAGGATTTGCTCCTCGCGCGGCGTCAGCGTCGCCAGCACCTTGCGCGTCTGTTCGCCCAGGTTGCCCTGGATCGCGGCCTCCACCGGCGAGGGCGCCAGCTCATCCTCGACGAAGTCGCCCAGCGAGCTTTCCTCTTCGTCGCCGATCGGAGTCTCAAGCGAGATCGGCTCCTTGACGATCTTGAGCACCTTCTGGACCTTGTCCAGCGGCATCTCCATCTGCTCGGCGATCTCTTCGGGGCTCGGTTCGCGGCCCAGCCGCTGGACCAGCAGACGCGTTACCCGCAGCAGCTTGTTGATGGTCTCGACCATGTGCACCGGGATGCGGATGGTGCGGCCCTGGTCGGCGATCGCACGCGACATCGATTGCCGGATCCACCACGTTGCGTAGGTCGAAAACTTGTAGCCGCGCTGGTACTCGAACTTGTCGACCGCGCGCATCAGGCCGATGTTGCCTTCCTGGATGAGGTCGAGGAAACCCAGCCCGCGGTTGGTGTAGCGCTTGGCCAGACTCACGACCAGGCGCAGGTTGGCTTCGGTCAGTTCCTTCTTGGCGCGCCGGCTCTTGTGCTGGCCGGCGGCGATGATTTCGATCGAATGGCCGAACTCCTCACCGTTGGTCTTGACCCGCCGCTCGACCGCCTTCATGGTGCGTTGCGCCTCGCGGATGCGGGCGGCGATGTCGAGCAGGTTTTCGCGGGTGCCGTTGACCTTGAGCACGTGGCGGCGATCTTCGGCCTCGGCCGCTTCCTTGATTAGCTGGTTTTTAGAGCGGCCGGTGGCGCCCTCGTAGTGCTGAACGATCTGATGGGCCTGGCGGAACTGGTCGAGCTGATGGCGCATCTCGGAGATGACGGCCTCGCGCACGTGGCGCGACAGCCCCATCGTGGTGAAGGCGGCCTTGACTCGCTCGCGCAGCCGCACATAGTTGCGCTCGAGCTTCGGCTTGCGCCGCGGACCGGGCCGCTCGCGCAATTCCTCTTCCAACTCCTCGAGCTTGCTGCGCAGGTCCTTCAGCTTCTTCGTGGAGTCGTGCAGCTTCTTGAGCAGCTTCTCGTTGGCCTCGGGCCCACGCTCCTCATCAGGGTCGGGGGGCTCCTCGGTTTCCTCGAAGATGTCGCGCAGATCGGCCTCGCCGGCCTCGATCCGGTCGCCCAGGTCGATAAGAAAATCCAGCGTGACGGGCGACTTGAGGACCTCTTCTTCGACCTCCTGTTCGCCGGCCTCGATCCGCTTGGCGATTTCGACCTCCTGCTCGCGCGAGAGCAGTTGAAAGTTGCCCATCTCCTTGAGGTAAAGGCGTACCGGGTCGGACGAATCGCCCGCCGCGTCGGCCGCCTCTTCCTCGGCTTCTTTCTCGGGCTCCGCTTCGGCCTCACCGTCGGCGCCCTCGGTGGGGACTTCCTCGAGGACCTTGATATCCATGTCCTCGAAGCTCTCCAGAGCGGCACGCAGGTCGGTGGGCGAGGCCACGTCCTGAGGCAGGAAGTCGTTGACCTGGTCGAAAGTCAGGTAACCCTGCTCGCGGCCGAGGTCGACCAGAGCCCTGGAGATCTTTTCCTTCGTACTTTTGCTTCATACTATTGGGCGTCCGTCCTAGCCGTCCGCGAGGGGCTGATCCATGCGCGGGGCTCCGGCACGCGAAAATGGGCCCGCCAAGCACCCACAGCGCGCCACTTCAGAAAGGTCAAACTGAGTAAGAGAGGCCGGTTCTGGCAAAGCACCCCACTATATGGGTCGTTATCAGGCAAGTCAAAGCAGAAATGTTTTGGCGTATCCTGCCTCTCTCAGGCTACCCCCCCCCCAACCCCACTTATCCAATTTAGCAACTATTCTGCCTTCGCGCATCCGGCAGTTTCGGCGCATCGTTGCCTGCCTTGATGGCTTCCTTCAAAGTTCATACGAAAGTCCATACGCTAACGGGCCGCGCGCGGTTGCGTAACGCGGCTCCGTACGGCCGTCCGCGCCTGAGGTAGCGTCCCTTGCCGACACATATTGCCATCCTGGTCGTCAGCTTCGCCGTCATCCTGGCCGGCTCGGAAATGTTCACCAACGGCGTCGAGTGGGCCGGGCATCATCTGAGCCTTTCCGAGGCCGCCGTCGGCAGCCTGCTCGCCGCGGTTGGCACGGCCTTGCCCGAGACGCTGATTCCCGCGGTCGCGCTGGTGATGAGCCACGGTGTGCCCGGCGCCCATAGCGAGGTTGGCGTCGGCGCGATAATCGGCGCGCCGCTGATGCTCTCGACCGTCGCGCTCTTCGTGATGGGCGTGGCGGCGCTCGGCTTTCGCCGTCGGCGCGGACGCATCGCGATGCGCGTCCCGCGTATCGACGCCCGGCGCGACCTCGCCTTCTTCCTGCCGGTGTTTGTCGCGACGCTGCTCCTCGGGATGGCCGGTTTGCCGCCTATCGCGCGTTACGTCCTTGGGGCGATGCTGCTGGCCGTGTATGCGGCCTATGCGGTGGTAATCCTGAAACTCAAGCGCGACGCCGGAACCTCTGTCGAGCACGGGCTACACTTGGAGTCGCTGCTGGGGGGGAATCCTTCCGATCCGCGTGGCTGGCCCACCGTGATGCAGGTGCTGCTTGGGGTTGTCGCGATCCTGCTTGGCGCGTACGTATTCGTCGATCAGATCGTTTTTCTTTCGCGCCACGCCAACCTGAACCCGGGCGTGCTCTCGCTTATCCTGAGCCCACTCGCCACCGAATTGCCCGAGAAATACAACGCCGTGGTCTGGATTCGCCAGGGCAAGGACAACCTCGCGCTGGCCAATATCACGGGTGCGATGGTTTTTCAGAGTTGCATTCCGGTCGCTCTCGGTCTGGCCTTCACGCCGTGGCATCTGAGCCCTCCCGAGCTGCTGGGCGGCGCGATCGCGGTCTTGTCGGCCGCGCTGCTCTACGTCAACCTGCGCGACGGCGAACTGGGCACTCCGACCCTGATAGTGGGCGGCATCGCCTACGCGGTCTTCATCGCGGGCCTGGGATGGCTCGGCGTTTTTTAGAGAGGCTCCAGGGGTGAAACGCGGGCGCGCGCGCGATTGTCCGATGTGTCTTGTCCGATATGTCTTGTTGCGTCGAATTGTGCGATGCGGTTGTGATGCGCGCCGCGCGCGAGCCACAATCGCTCCTCGGAACCAGCGATGAGCCGTTATCAGGAGATTTGCCGGCAGTTTTACGACAACCGGCTGCTCTTCGGTAATCCGGCCGAGGCCGGGATCGTAGCGGTCGAGGTCGTCGCCCCGGACGAGGTCGAAATTTTCCGCCGCGATGGCGCCACGCTCACGCGCGAGCGCCGTCCACTGAAGCTTTTCGCGCTGCTCGCGGAGCCTGGGATGCTCAACGGCCTGGGCGCGCCGTACAAGGTCGAGGCGCTCAAGGGCAACTTCCGGCTCCGATGGCTGGCGACCTTCGATCGCCTCGACGCGCTGGAGGCCGCGCGGCGCCATCTGCGCAAGCTCACCGGCAAATCGCCCGGCGTTTCCGACGCTCCCTACCTGGTGCTCACCGACCCGGTCGAGCAGTACCTCATCCTGAGCGGCACCACGTTTTTCCTCGGGATGGAGTTCAGCGATCTCCGCCGCATGCAACTCGATATCGAGACCTACATCAGTCCAGGCTTCGAGTTCCCGACCGCGGCGCGCGAGGGCGACCGCGTGATCGCGATCGCGCTCAGCGATTCGGCCGGTTACGAGCGCGTGTTGCGCGGCGACGAGATGGACGAGCGCACGATGCTCGAGGAACTGGTGCGAATCGTCGCCGAGCGCGACCCCGACGTGATCGAGGGCCACAACCTGTTCCGCTTCGATCTCGAGTATCTGGAAGCGCGCGCCCGGCGCCATCGGGTCAAGCTCGCGCTCGGCCGCGACGGCAGCGAGATGAGCGCGCGCGCCTCGCGCCTGCAAATCGCCGAGCGCTCGATCGCATACCGCCGCTACGACATCCGCGGCCGCAGTATCATCGACACCTGGATTCTCGCTCAGCACTACGATATCGCCAGCCGCGAGCTCGAGGGCTTCGGGCTGAAGGAGCTGGCGCAGCATTTTCACGTGGCCGCCGCCGACCGCGTCTATATCGACGCCGCGCGCGTGAGCGACTATTTCGACCATCGCCCCGAGGAGCTTTTCGCCTACGCGATGGGCGACGTGCGCGAGACCGCGGCGCTGGCCGGCCTGCTCGCACCCAGCTACTTCGTGCAGGCGCAGATTTTTCCGTACTCGTACCAGAACGTGGTGCTGCGCGGGAACGCCACCCGGATCGACGCGCTGATGATGCGCGCCTACCTGGCCGCGCGCCACTCGATTCCCGCCCCGCAGGAGCCGAGCGAAGTGATGGGCGGCTACACCGAGGTCCGCCGCTGCGGCGTTGCGCGCCGCGTGCTGCATTGCGACGTGACCTCGCTGTATCCGTCGCTGATGCTGCACTACGGGCATGCGCCGGCAGGCGACCGGCTTGGCGTGTTCCTTAAAACGCTGGGCGATCTGCGCAGCTTCCGCATCCAGGCCAAGGTGGCCGTGCGCGAACTCGACGGCCCGGCGCGGCGCAACCTCGAGGCGCTCCAGCAGACCTTCAAGATTCTCATCAACTCGTTCTATGGCTATCTCGGTTTCTCGCTTGGCCACTTCAACGACTTCGTCCAGGCCAACGCCGTGACCCGCCGCGGGCGCGAGCTAATCCAGGCCGCCGTCGCCGCGCTGGAGGAGTGCGGCGCCCAGGTCATCGAGGTCGACACCGACGGCATCTACTTCGTCGCACCGCCCGGCGTCGACGACGAGCCCGCGGCGCAGAGCCTGGTCGAACGGATCGGCGCCGTGATGCCCGAGGGCGTGCGCCTGGAGATCGACGGGCGCTACCCCGCGATGTTCTCCTACAAGATGAAGAACTACGTGCTGCTCGAGGAGCCGGGCGAGATGACGATTCGCGGCTCGGGGCTGCGCTCGCGCGGGCTCGAGCGGTTTCAGCGCCGTTTCATGGAGGAGATGTTCCGCCTGATGCTGGAGCAGCGCGCCGGCGAGATTTCAGCGCTCTACGAGGACTGGCGCGAGCGCCTCTCCCGCCACGCCTTCGGCATCGGCGACCTGATGAAGACCGAGACGCTGCAGGACTCGCCCGAAACCTATCGCGACAAAATCGGCGGCAAGCGGCGCAACGTCTCGGCCGCCTACGAACTGGCGCTCAAGGCCGGACGTCCGTATTTAAGCGGCGACCAGATTTCCTACTACGTCGCGGGCCGCGGAACCAAGGTCAAGGTAAGCGCGGCGGCGCGGCTCGCGGCCGAGTACGACCCGGCCAATCCCGACGAAAACGTCGAGTACTACCAGGCCAAGCTCGCCGAACTCTACGCCAAGTTCAAACCCTACGCCGAGCGGCGCGGACTGTTCAGCCCCAACGAAGTCGAAGGCCCGGCCGAGGCGCCGGAACAGCAATCGATGTTCGATCGAGGCCGCCGCGGACAAGCCGGCAAAAGTCCGCGGACAGCGCGTGGCGATGAAACAGAAAATCGTTGGCTTCCACCAGGACGAGCACGCCGACTGGGTGGCCGAGCTTCAGTGCGGACACACGCAGCACGTGCGCCATCATCCGCCTTGGCAGGAGCGTCCGTGGGTGACGACGGCGGAAGGCAGGCAGAGCCGGCTCGGCGCCGAGCTCGATTGCAAAAAGTGCGACGACGGCGGATAGCGCGGGGATGTTACGATACTTGACGACAACAAAAATCGCTCCGCGTTGATCCTTCACTTCGGCAACCTCCGTTCAGGATGACAACAAAAACGCCCTTTCTGTCATCCTGAGCGTCAGCGAAGGATCTCCGCGAAGCGATGGATCTTTTTCCCCCGCCTCTAGCGCTGCCATCGCAGGTTGCCGTTCTCGTCGCGGAACTCCTCGACGAGCTGATCGCCGCTGAGGCGCAGCACCAGGAAACCGTTGAGCGCGCGCGCCGGTTCATCAACGTCGTTGGCCTTGCGGTTCTCTCCCCACTCGAGCGTGAAGCCGTTGCCGCCAAGCCCGCTCTCCGCACCGAACGGCAACCACGGCACGCCGCAGTGCCCGACGCATCGCGCCATCAGGTTGCGCCCGCCCGCGATCGGAAACGGCGCGAGCGCGTAACCCGCATGCACGTGGCCCCAGTACCAGTAGTCGGGGCCGCCGCCCATCGCGTGCAGCACCTGGCTCCATAGATTCGCGACGGTCACCTTCACCGCGGAGCCCGCCGGTTCGACGTCGACGCCGGCATGATGGGTGAGCAGGATGACGCGCCGGCCGGCCTGGCGAGCGGCTTGCGTGAGCGTCGCCATCCACTGGAGCTGGACATCCGCGTCGAGCGCGCCGTCGAGGTAGAAGTTGCGCGCATAGTAGGCGGTATCGAGCGCGATTATCGTCCAGTGATCGTTCTGCAGCGAAAAATAGCTCAGCCCCTGCTGCGCCTTGAACCGGGGATCGGTGAGCGCGATCTGGAAGTAGCCGACTCCGCCCGAGTACATCTCGTGATTGCCGTTGAGCGCGAACGACGGCGCGCTCGGGCTGATGCCCGCCGGCCACAAAGCAAGGAACTTGCTGCGCACCTCGTTTTCCGCGCCGGCGTAGTAGATGTCGCCCAGGTGGATCGTATGGTCGGGCTTCAGGTCGGTGATGCGCTGCGCGATGCTGCGCGAGGAGGCGTCGCCGGTGCCCCAGTCGCCGGTCATCGCAATCGTGGCGTTGTTGTCGATCCGCACGATAGGACTGATGTTGCGCGCCGTGTGGGTCGGGAACGGCGCCGGCCGCGAGTCGAGCAGATGGAAGAACGTCGCCAGCCATCCCGGATCGAAGTTCCCGTACTGGTAAAAGTCGGTCGTATCCAGCGCGCTTAGCGGCCGCATCGGCGTCGCTCCGGAAGTCGTCGTCGCTCCGGAAGTCATCGCCGCCGCCAGCAACGATAGCTGCAACTCGTGCGGCTGCGAGCCCTTGAGCTGGTCGGTGGGTTTGCTCGCCGCGGTCTGATCGAGCGCCGCATTGAGTGCGGCGATCACCGATTGGCTGCGCGGCGGCGCGTTCCCGGCCAGATTGGCGGCCTGCAGTTTGTCCAGCACCCGGTTGATCTCGTCCGGTACGGATTTGGCCGCGAGCATTCGGGGCCTCCAGATGTAACAGCGATTTGCCCGCCGCATCCACGATCCGCAACAGCCGCGGCATCATGAGAGGCGGCGGCCAGGCGGCGCCGCCGCCGCCATCACCGGTGCGGCGGCCGCCGTCGCTACGGCGGCGGGCGGCGGCTGGCAGCTGCGGCCGCTCCCGCCAGCGCGCTCGCGAGTTGACTCGTCACTCCAGACGGCCGCGCCGCGCCGGCGCCGCTCGCGGCGCGAGCCCGGGACCGTCGGGCGTTCGACGAAGCGTGCGCCCGCGATCGTCGCCGCCGGAGCCTTTCTTCTCCGTCCAGGCGCCCGCCGGATTGCCGGTGTCGAGTACGTTGGCATAGCCGCCGGGCAGCAGCTTCAGCGGCGCGCTGATATGGCCGCAGTAGTCGAGCGGGACCGCGCCGCTTCGATGGAAGGTCTCGAACCACGACGGGAACAGGAAATCGGAGACGGCCACGCCGTCGATCGCGTAGCCGAACTCGTCGGCCTGGCAGGGGTCGCAGATTTCATAGGCGTAGAGTACGAGATGGTGTTCTCGGTCGCACACACGGTGAGGTTGATTGCCGGGTCGGCCAGCAACTCGAGCAGTTCGTGGCTCGCGGTGATGGTCCATTTGACTCCGGCGTCCTGCGCGGTCTTGACGAACACCTTGCCGAGCGGCATTGCCTCGTCGGTCAGGTCGTGATAGCCGAGCGCGCCGGCCTGGTCGGAATCGTCCAGAATGACCAGCCACCAACTGCCGGGGAGCGGCTTGGCGCCCGCCGCAACGAGGCTCAGCGTCGCATCGACGCCCCATGCGGGCGCGAAATGCTCGCTCACCTGGCGCTGCAACGCCGCGGCCGCCGCTTGTACTTCGGCCGGTGCGGCAAGTTTGCTCTCGTTGATGATCGAGACTCGTATCGTGGCCATCTTTCCCCCCTGGGTAACGCGCTCGCGGCAGCGCGTACCCCAGGTGCAACGCCAGCTTAGGTTGATCCCGGCTTTTCAATCCATGAGATTTGTTTCGTTGGCGAGCTCGCCCAGCGCGGGCGGCGCGCGCGCCGATCGCGGCCGAGGCCGCGGTCCGTGCACGGTACTTTGTTCGATCGAATTCATGGAGCAGTCACCATCGCCGGGCGCGATGCGGCGGCGCGCGCTAAGCGGCCTCGATCGGGTTCTCCAGCGTGCCCAGCCCCTCGATCTCGACGCGCACCCGGTCGCCCGGCTTCATGAAGACCGGGGGCTTGCGCGCATAGCCGACGCCGGCCGGCGTGCCGGTCGAGATCACGTCGCCGGCCTCGAACGTGAAGACCTGGGACAGAAACGCGATCAGGTAGCTCGGTCTTGAAGATCAGGTTGCGCGTGTTGGAGTGCTGCATGCGCTGGCCGTTGAGATAGAGCGAGATTTCGAGGTTGTGCGGATCGGCGATTTCCTCCCGCGTCACCAGGTACGGCCCCATCGGGGCGAAAGTGTCGAAGGTCTTGCCGATCATCCACTGCCCGGTCTTCATCTGGTAATCGCGGCAGCTCACGTCGTTCACGATCGTATAGCCGGCCACGTACTCCATCGCGCGCTCGGGCGCGATATCGCGGCCGGCGCGGCCGATGACGAAAGCATACTCGGCCTCGTAGTCGATCATCGCGGAGACCTTGGGAATTTTGATCGCGTCGCCCGGTCCGATCACGCAGTTGGCATACTTGGAGAAGAAGGTCGGCACCTCGGGGATTTTCATCCCGGCCTCTTCGGCATGGTCGCGGTAGTTGAGTCCCACCAGGATGAACTTGGGCGGGCGCGGCACCGGCGCCCGCAGGCGGACCGATTCGGCAGGGCGGGCGAAGCCGCGCTCGCGTGCGCCGTCGGCGCCAAGGCGCGCGACGAGACTCGAGCGCATCCCTCGCGGCGTTCATCGCGGGCTCGCCGGCTTCGAGGAAGGCCACCATCTCGGGCGGCACGGCCTCGAGGGCAAGTTCACCCGCGCGGCGCGCGCCGCGCTCCTCCAGAGCGTGCGATAGGCCGCGTTGAGATCGACCACGAGGCCGTCGGCGACGGCGCCGAGGCGATGGCGGTTGGGTTCATTCTCGAAGGTGACCAGGCGCATCGGTGATGTTTCCTCCTTGCGGGTTCTCGGTATCGACGCGCGACTGCCGACGTGCCGTGAGTTCCGGGCATCGGCGCGCGCTTGCCGAAACGCAGTATAGTGCGAAGCGGGGCCTGGACCCCAAACGCGCCGGGTGGCGTTGAAGCCGGCTTGCATTTATCGCGCTCGGCGATTAACCTTTGACGAGCAGGCGATGCGAAGAATTGGGCCAAAAAAACTCGTTGTCGGCGCGCTGATCGCGGCGGTCGCGATCGTCGCCGCGCTGCCGATTCTGCGGCCGCGCTGCATCGAGCTTCAGGGCGCCGAGATGCTGACGGTTTCGATGGCGCGGCTGGAGGACGGCGAGGCGCGCTTGTTCTGCTACCGCGATCGCGCCGGCGAGCGCCTGCGCTTTCTGCTCGCGCGTGGCAACGACGGCAAGGTTCGCGCGGTCTTCGACGCCTGCCGCCAGTGTTACAAGTTCCACCAGGGCTATGACGTCGCCCACGGTATGCTGATTTGCCGGCTCTGCGGCAACCGCTATCCAATCGATCACATGATGAAGGGCGAAGCCTCGTGCGTTCCCGTCAGCCTGCCCCATCACGAGGACGCCTCCAAAGTCGAGATCAAAGTTTCCGACCTCAAGTCGGGAGCGGCGCTTTTTTGAGGCCGGCTGCGAGATTGAGGTGTCCCGACCGCGCCTCCGTGGCCATCGTGGCGCTCGCCGTGCTGCTGGGCGGCATGCCGCTTACGCTCGGAATAGTGGTGCAGAGTTCCGAGGCGACATTCATGCTGGACATCTGTCATCCCGTGCAAAGTTTCAGCCATTCACCGGTGTCGGTAGTGGCGATCATTCCCGGTTCTCCGGCCGTCGCACAGTTCCTGCCTGAATGCGGGCGTTATCCGTCCGCGGCCCAGGAGCTGCGCGTGCGCGCGGCCGACGCTCCCGACCCGCCGCCCCCCAAAGCGCGCGCTTAGGCGCGCGAATTGTGTATTCACGTTTCGCGGATGTGGCGCCGGCGCGCGCGATGCTCGCGCGCGCGCCGCGCGGACTCTCCGGAAGGCGGCCGAGCGCACGGTCCTTGGAGACGACTATGAGATGCCTATGCGCTCTCGCGCTGATATTGGCTATTGCGATACCTACCAATGTTTTTGCACACGTAGTAGTGGGAGACTACGTTTTTCTCGAGCCGCTGATAGCTGAAGACCCCACACCTGCCAACGAGTTCGACCTCGCCGAACCTTCATGGAACAAGACTAGCGACGGTCACAATTTCTCGCTCGGTTACTCGCTGGAAAAAGTTCTTTACGAGGACGAGGACTACATGCCGAGGTTCAGCGCTGGATTGTCCAGCGCATGGCATTACCAGTGGCCGAAGAATGCACCCGACCAGCACGGGATTCGACGACCTCGAGCTGTTTGCAAAGTGGGCGTTCTTCGTTTCGCCCAAGCACGAGTTTCTGCTCTCGGCGGCGGCGCTCTTGCAAGTCCCGACCGGTAATCCGAGCGTCGAGGAACAAAGCCATACGAGCCTGGGGCCGCTGTTCCTATGGGAGAAAGGCATGGGCGATCTTCCCAACTGGACGGCGCTCAAATATCTACGGCCGTTCGGATTTCAGGGAGACTTCGGCTACCTGCCGGCGCTGGGCGGCCATACCAGCCACCTCATGTTCGCCGATCAAGTGGTCGAGTACTCGCTGCCGTACCTGAGCAACGCGGTCCAGGACATCGGCTTGAAATCGCCATTTCGGAATCTCTACTTTTTCACCGAATTCAACTACTCACAGCTCATTACGGGACCGTCACGAGAGACCTTCCCGAGCATCGTGGCGACACCCGGCATCGCCTATGTGGGCTATCATTTTGAACTAAGCTTCGGCACACAACTCGCGCTTAGCCGGGCTTCCGTGCCAAACACTCACGCCGCGGTAATCGGGCTCCTCGATATCTTTTACGATTCAATATTCACGCAGGCGGGCAACTGGACGATCAATCGAGGGTTTCCCGAATGAAAACCTTCAAACCGTTGATATTCGGCGCACCGTTGCTATTGGCCGCGATTGTCGCCGGCATGCCTATTGCCTCGGCGCATTCATTTCCCCAGGAGGAAACTCCGTCGGCTGGCCAGCGGGTCTCCGCGCCTCCATCCGAGGTCACGATCAAATTCGATGCGCCCATCGAGAAAATATTCGCCAAGCTGGAAGTGCTGGGCGCCGACGGCAAGCCCGAAACGATTGGTTCACCCGAGGTCGGCTCCAGCGCTCTGACGCTGTCGGTGAAAGTCGCCGCTCTGAAGCCGGGTGACTATACGGTGAAGTGGGGCGTCGTCTGCATCGACTCGCATCATACCGAAGGTTCTTATGTCTTCACGGTCGTCGGAGGCGGCTGATGACCCAGATCGGAGAGCGGGCTCTCGTTGCGTGGCCTTTGCTGGTGGCGGAAACACTGATCTTCGGCACCACCGCGTTCGCGCTGCTGTTGGCGCCGGATACGCAGTCTGAGGAGATGGCTAACGCACTGACGCCGCTATGGCGTGGGATGGCGCTGTTGGCGGTGGTGTTTTCGCCGCTCGCGCTGCTGGTGGGCGCCGCGAATATGGGAGACCTATCAGTGCGCGCCGCGATCCCGTTTCTTCCGCAGGTGATTCGCGAGACCCACTTTGGACATATATGGATGTGGAGTTTTCCATTGACTTTGGCGCTGCTGGTGGTTGCGTGGACCCCCGGTCGAGGACCATTGCGAACTGCCATACTGGGTCTCGTAGCCTGCGCGCTACTGCTGCTGGGTAGCTTTTCCAGTCACGCGATCGATCGAGGAAGGATCGCGGTCGTCGTCTACTTCATCCATGAAGTTGCGGCGGCTCTCTGGATAGGAGCGATTCTCGGACTGTGGTTTGGCGCCGTGCGCGGCAAGCTTGGATCCGCTTGGACACTGCAAGCCGCACCGCGGGTCTCGGGCGTGGCCGGATGGACGGTCACGATACTGATTCTGAGCGGCCTTTACACGGCCTACTATTCGCTTGGCGCCGATCCACATCGCCTGGTCGACGCGGCATACGGTCGCACTCTAGTGAATAAAGTCTGCGCCGCAATGCTGGTGCTGCTTATCGGCGCGTACAACCGCTACTGGCTGATGCCCACAGTCTCTGAATCATCGGCACAACAGAGCCTGCTGCGAAACGTGGGCGTCGAATCGGTGTTGTTGATTGGAGTTCTGGGGTTGGCGGCGTTGCTCGCCAATACCCCGCCAGTGCATTGACTAAAATGGTCGCGTGGCCGAGCGTTGTGGCGCGCGGCCCTCGCATTGACGGCCTTACTTGCGCAATCGTCAGCGGCGAGTGCTTGCGATTGTTGCGCCTGCGGCAAGCCAATCACGTCCTCCTGCCGTATGTTCTTTCCCGGTGCCGCAGGCGACCGATCTACGCTCGCTTGTCTATCCGTCAGCTTATAAAAATGGAGCTTGCGTCCGTCCGCGCGGCCTCACGCTATTGCAGCTGATGCACTTATTATTTAGAGAAGTCTTTGCCTCCGAGCATTTCGTACCCTATGGTCAGTATCTTTTGTGGCACCCGCTGCTGCTGTGGATTGACCTAGTATCGGATTCGATACTGTCCATCGCTTATTACTCAGTTCCGCTTTTGTTGATCTACTTCATCAGCAAGCGGCGCGGATCTGCCATTTCGTTCCATCTTCTGGATGTTCAGCATTTTCATTGTCGCTTGCGGTACTTCCTACGCGCTCGACATAATGGCGATTTGGTATCCGGCATACTGGGCGGCGGGCGCGGTCAAGGCCATGACCGCAATTGCTTCGCTGGCCTGCGCCATCGCGCTGATTCCGTTGGCTCCCAAAGCGCTAGCTGTCCCGAGCCAGTCGTGGCTCGAAGATGCGAACCGGGAACTGGAGCGGGAAATTGCCGATCGCAAACGGGCCCAAGCCGAGCTGACGCGGGCGCGCGACGAAGCCCTGGAGGGGTCAAGGCTCAAGTCGGCCTTCGTGGCGAACATGACGCACGAGTTGCGCACGCCGCTCAATGGCATCATCGGCTTCAGCCAATTGCTCTATGCCGGACGCATCGATCCGGCTTCAGCCGAATACAAACGGAGCCTCGGCGATATCCTCTTCAGCGCGCGCCACTTGCTGAGTCTCATCAACGACGTGCTCGACCTTGCCAAGGTCGAATCGGGCAAGATGGAATTCACGTCCGAGCCGGTGGACCTGGCGCAACTGGTCGAGGAGGTACGCGGGGTTTTGCGCCCGTGGCCGCGCAAAAGGAAATCCGGGTCGAGGCCGAAATCGCACCGGAGCTGGGCCGGGTCGTGCTCAATTCCGCCAAGTTGCGGCAGGTGCTCTACAACTACGTTTCGAATGCGATTGAGTTCAGCGGCAATGGTACGCGGGTCACGATCCGGCTGCGCCCTGAGGGCGACGACTGGTTTCGCCTCGAGGTCGAGGACAACGGCGAAGGCATCTGCGCCGAGGATTTGAAGAAGCTCTTCATCGAGTTCCATCAGCTCGATTCCTCTTCCAGCAAGCGGCATCAGGGCACCGGCCTCGGCTTGGCGCTGACCCGGCGGATCGTCGAAGCCCAGGGCGGCAGCATCGGCGTCACCAGCGAGCCCGGCAAGGGAAGCACGTTCTGGGCGGTATTGCCGCGCTGCTACTCGATGCGCAATGGTCAGGCCGCGATGCATTCCTGAGTCAATAGCCGGTGGGCACGTTTATGCAGCCGCGGCGATGACCGCCGCCATTGAATACCGACGCTTTCCCTAGTACTTATCCCGAGACCATCGGCCGGGAGAGACGCGGATGTACATACCCAAGACCTTCGAGGTGACGGATTCTTCGACGCTCCACGAGTTCATCGACACCTACAGCTTTGGAACGCTGGTCACGGTCGGCGGCGAGCAAGCGATTGCGACCCGCATTCCGCTGATACTTGATCGGGCAAGCGGCCGGCACGGAACGCTGCTCGGCCACGTCGCGCGCGCCAATCCGCAATGGCGCTCCTTTGACGGCAATCGGCAATGCCTGGTGATGTTCGACGGACCGCACGCCTACGTCTCGCCGAGCTGGTACGCGACGTCGCCCGCGGTTCCGACCTGGAACTACGCCACCGTGCACGTCTACGGAATCCCCCGCCCGATCCATGATATGGAGCAGCTCTCCGCGCTAGTCGACAGATTGGTGGGCATCTACGAAGCGGGGATGCCGCAGCCGTGGCCGGGCAAACTGCCGGATCGACTTCAAGGCGGGAATGCTCAAGGCCATCGTCGGATTCGCGGTCGAGATCGATCGAATCGAAGGCAAGTTCAAACTGGGACAGAATCGGCCGTTGGAGGACCAAATCGGCACAGTCGTGCGGCTCGAAAGCAGCTCCGATCCGGCGGCTCGCGCACTGGCGGAACTCACCCGCAAGCACCTGGGTCTCGGCGCGATGGACGGGGCGCCGCCGGCGCCGACGGATACGGTCAAATGACGCGCCCCCTTGGCCAGCGCGATTTACGTGATCTAGATGACGCCTTCGGCGCGCAGTTGCTCCAGCTCCGCGTCACCGCATCCCATCACTTCGCGCAATATGTCGGCGGTATGCTCGCCGAGCAGCGGCGACGAGGTTATCTCGACCGGGCTCTCGGACAGCACCAGCGGGCAGCCCACGGTCTTGAAGGTGCCGCGTTGCGGATGCTCGACGCTGGCGACTATCCCGCGCCTGGCGAGCGCGGAATCCTCGATCAGATCCTTCATCGAAAGGATCGGCCCGCACGGAACGTCGGCCTCCATCAATGTTCGCATCACTTCGTGCTTGGTGTGGCGCATCGTCCACTGCTCGATCACGCCGAAGACTTCGTCAAGGTGCTTGATGCGAGCTTCGGGCGTGGCGTAGGCCGGGTCGTCGGCGAGTTCGGGGCGGCCGGCGATGCGCGCGAGCGTCGGCCAGACCTGCGGCTGGATGATCACGTAGCAATAGTCATTCGCGCCGCCCGGGGCGCAGTGCAGCGCGGCGCCCGGCTGGCCGCCGCCCGAGGCATTGCCCGAGCGCGGCACCTCGTCGCCGAAACTGCGGTTGGGATACTCCGTCAGCGGCCCGTGCTTGAGCCGCTGCTGGTCGCGCAGCTTTACCCGGCACAGGTTGAGTACCGAGTCCTGCATCGCGACCTCGACTCGTTGGCCGCGCCCGGTGCGGGTGCGCTGATAGAGCGCGGCTAGTATCGCCGCCGCCATGTGCATGCCGGTGCCCGAGTCGCCGATTTGCGCGCCGGTGCTGGTCGGCGGCCCGTCCTCCAATCCGGTGGTGCTCATCGAACCACCCATCGCCTGCGCGATGGTCTCGTAGGCTTTGCAATCCTCGAACGGCCCTGCGCCGAACCCTTTGATCGGAGGCGAAGATGATGCGCGGGTTGAGCTCTCGGATACGCGCCCAGGTGAAGCCTTCGCGGTCGAGCGCGCCAGGGCCGAAGTTCTCGGCCAGTACATCGGCGCGTTTAATCAGTTCGTCCAGGATACGTTTGCCCTTGGCCGACTTGATATTCAGTGTGATACTGCGTTTGTTGCAATTGAGCATCGTGAAGTAGAGGCTGTCGACGCCCGGCACGTCGCGAAGCTGCCCGCGCGTGATATCGCCGCGGCCGGGCAGTTCGACCTTGATCACGTCGGCGCCGAGCCACGCCAGTATCTGCGTGCAGCTCGGGCCCGACTGCACGTGCGTCATATCCAGAATCCGCACACCCGCGAGCGCCTTGTCCATCTAGTTCCCTCACTACTTATACATGGTCTGGTTCATCGTCCCCGGCGCGTACACATCAGGGTCGATCCACACGTTGATGAGCGCGCATTTGCCGGATTCGCGCGCGCGCCTGAGCGCCGGTCCGATATCTTTGGCCTCGCGCACCTCTTCGCCATAGCCGCCGAGCATCTTGGCGAACTGCTCGAAGTGCACGTCGCCGAGATAGTTTGCGACCTCGCCGCGCGCCTTGCCGTATTTCGCCGTCTGCCCGTAGCGAATCTGGTTCATGTGCGAATTGTTGCCGATCACCCCGATGAAGGGCAGCCCGTAACGCACGCAAGTCTCGAAGTCCCATCCCGTCAGCCCGAATGCGCCGTCGCCGAAAAGGCATACGACTTCCTTTTCCGGCCGCGCGAGCTTCGCCGCCATCGCGAACGGCGTGCCGACGCCCAGCGTGCCCAGCGGCCCCGGATCCATCCAGTGGCCCGGCGCCTTGGGCTGAATCACGCCGCCCGAGAAGGTGACCACGTCGCCGCCGTCGCCGATGAAGATCGAGTTCTCGGTCAGGAACTGGTTTATCTCGTGCGCCAGACGCAGCGGATGAATCGGGCGCGCGTCGGAGAGCAGCCGCGGGCGCATGCGCCTCGGTGCTTTTGGTCTCCTGCTCGCGCAACTCGCTGAGCCATCCATCGCGCCGTCGCGCGCCATTGTCGATGCGGCCGCTGGCGGCTTGCAGTCGTCGCGGACAGAATCGCGCCGGCGTCGCCGACGATGCCCAGCGAGATGTCGCGGTTCTTGCCCACGGTGCGGTAGTCGAGGTCGATCTGCACCACCGTTGCGTCGGCGCGCAGCCTGCGCCCGTAGCCCATCCGGAAGTCGAACGGCGTGCCGATGATGATGATGGTGTCGGCTTTCTCGAAGGCATAGCCGCGGGTTTGATGAAAATGATGCGGGTCGCCGGGCGCGAAAGTGCCGCGCGCCGCGCCATTCATGTAGGCCGGGATGTTGAGCTGCCGGCAGAACTCGATCGCCGCGGCGCCCGCCCGACAGCTCCAGACCTGGGTGCCCAGCAGTACGCAGGGGCGCTCCGATTTCACCAGGATATCGGCGAGCCGCTCGACGTCGCGTGGGTCGCCGGCGCTCTTGGTCGACGCACGATAGTGGTTGGCGGCCGGGATGCGCGCCCTGGCGAGATCCACGCGCGCGTCCAGCACGTCCCGTGGTATTTCCAGGAACGACGGTCCAGGCGCGCCGTTGTAGCACTCGCGAAACGCCATGCTCACCATGTCGGCAATCCGTTCCGTGGAGGACACCGTCGCCGCGAACTTGGTAATCGGCTGCATCATGTCGACGTGTGGCAAATCCTGCAGCGAGCCCATCCGATGCTGCGCGAGCGGGCCCTGGCCGCCGATCAGCAGCATCGCGCTCTCGGCGCGAAACGCATTGGCGACGCCGGTCATCGCGTCGGTCGTTCCCGGCCCCGCCGTGACCACCGCGCATCCGGTCTTGCCGGTGACTCGCCAGTAACCGTCGGCGGCATGGGCCGCGACCTGCTCGTGGCGCACGTCGACGATCTTGATGCCTTCGTTCAGGCAGCCGTCGTAAATATCGATGATATGGCCGCCGCACAGGGTGAAGATGGCCTCGACGCCCTCGTTTTTGAGCGCCTTGGCGACCAGGTTGCCGCCCGAAATCTTCTGGCTCGCGTCCGCCGCCGCGTTGGGCGCCGCGCCTTCGGAGGAGCCTACGGTGGATCTGTTAGCAGCCCCAGCCATGTTCATTCTCCTGCACGAGCATCTTTCATTGAGGACGGAGCGGGGTTTCAATCACGCGCAGAGCGCACCCATTCGTACGCGCGTATTCGTACGCGTTTTCGTACGATTGATATACCGTCTCGCGGCAAGCGCGGCAATCGGCGGGTCGTCGCGCCGACGGAGCGCTGATGACGACGCTCTCAGCCGCGCGGATCCGGATCGCCCTCCCGCCTGGCGGTGATGCGTGGATCGGCGGCGAGCTTAGCGACGGCGAAAATGGTCCGCGATCACCTTGGCCACGCAGCAGGTAATCCGCTTGCCGGTGGGTAGGTGGAGAAACTCGTTGGGGCCGTGCGCGTTCGCATGTGGGCCCAGCACTCCCGTGACCAGGAATTGCGCCTCGGGAAAGCGCTCGCCCAGCATGTTGGTGAACGGGATGGTGCCGCCTTCGCCCATGTATGCGGCCGGCTTGCCGAAATAAATTTGCGATGCTTCCTCCAGCGATTGCTCGAGCCACGGCGCCAGCGCCGGCGCATCCCATCCGCTGGCCGCCCAGTTACCCTCGAAGCTCACGCGCGCGCCGCCGGGCGGGTTCTGTTCCATCAGGCTTTGCAGCTTGAGCGTCGCGGCCTGGCCATCGCAGGTCGGCGGGAGCCGCAGCGAAAGTTTCACCGCGGTCATCGGACGCATCACGTTGCCCGCGCTCGCCAGCGGCGGCAGGCCGTCGGCGCCGATGATCGAGAGCGCGGGGCGCCAGGTGCGATTCAGGATCAGCTCGGCCGGGTCCGTGCTCAGCGGACGCGTGCCTCGCGTTAACGGAAACTTGGTATAGAGACTCTCGCCGAGCGCGGCGCCGGCCGCCACGGCCTGTTGCCGGCGCGCTTCGGGAATCTGAACGTGAAACTCCGCCGGCAGCACTCTGCCCGTCGCTTCGTCCTCCAGCCGGCTCAGCAACTGGCGCACGATGCGGAAGCTGTCGGGAACGACGCCGCCGGCATCACCTGAATGAACGCCCTCGGTGAGCACCTCGACCTTGAGCGTCCCGCCCGCCAGCCCGCGCAGCGAGGTCGTGCACCATAGCTGTTCGTAGCTGGCGCAACCGGAGTCCAGCGCGATCACGAGGCTCGGTTTGCCGATGCGCTCGCCAAGATGATCGATGTAGAACGGCAGGTCGAAGCTGCCGCTCTCTTCGCAGGCCTCGATCAGGATCACGCAGCGCGCATGCGGGATCGACTGGGCCTCGAGCGCGCCGATCGCCGCCAGGCACGCGAACATCGCATAGCCGTCGTCCGCCGCGCCGCGTCCATACAGGCGTTCACCTTTTACCACCGGCTGCCACGCTCCCAGGCCCGGGTTCCATCCGGTCATCTCCGGCTGCTTGTCCATGTGGCCGTAAAGCAGTACGCACTCGCGCGAGTCCCCCGGAATATCGATGAACAAAAGCGGCGTGCGGCCCTCAAGCCGCATCACTTCCAGCGCGAGGCCCTTGATCGGCTGGCGCTTTGCCCATTCGGAGAAGCGCGCGACCACCTGCTCCATGTACCCGTGGGCGCGCCATTCGGGATCGAAAGCGGGCGACTTGTTGGGGATGCGAATGTATTCGGTCAGCTCGGGCAGGATCGATTGATCCCACAGCCGCTCGACGTGGGTCTGGATGGCCGTGTTATCCATGGAAAACAAGCCTACTCATATGGGCGCGCCCCGGCAAAAGGTTATCCAGCTCAATTTTCCGGAGGCCCGGTCAAGGTCGTCGCCACCAGAAGCTATCTGCCGCGCCCGCGCGGCTTCGAAGCCATCGCCAAACCGGGAGCGTGCTTAGTCAAGGGCGGACGCGACCGAGTGGACTATCGGACCGCCGGCGCGCCCTCTGCCTTGCCAGCCGGGACCCACGTCACTCGCCCCTCTGTTCTGACATCGACGTAGACCGTGTCGGCGCAGCGAAAGATTAGAATGCTGGGGTTCTTCAGGCCCCACGCCACATAGGGTACGGCGAAGCGCCTGGTGGCGGTGAACCGGTCGCCGCTCGACTGCACCATCACACTGAGCGTGATTTCATGCGGACTGCCGTGGAGCGTCAGGATGCCGCGAATCGTTGCCGGAAATTCGCCGCGCGAGGCGCTTTGGCCTTCGGCCTGTTGTGGCGTGAAGATGATTTCCGGATAGCGTTCGACTTCCAGGATGCTGTCCTTCATTTCGCCGTCGCGCATATGGCTGCCGCTGTCACCGCTGATGGCGAAGACAACCACGCTTCCTTCGGCTTGCCCGGTCGCAGGATCGATCCGGATCGTGCCCCGCGCGAGCTTGAACGTTCCGTGAGTCACGTGCGGCCACTCCTGATACTTAGTGACAATCTTCCCTGGGTCCCTTCCAATCAATTCCTAAACCAATACTAAGTGAGACTTGGTCGACATCCTTCGGACGAGTGCGAAGTAAACAGCGGCCGCTTCTCCTCTACACTTCCACGCCCCTAAAGGATTGTGATTCTGCATTCCATTCCCAATCGCCGAAGCGCCTCGGCCATGTGACATCGCCGTGAGATGCTGACGCGCCGCAGGCGCAGGCGCTCTGCCGGCGCCACGGAACGCTGTTGGTACTCGACGAGTTTCAGACCGGGCTGTACCGCACTGGCCCCTTTCTCGCAGCGCATCACTTCGGGGTCGAGCCGGATATGGTCGTGCTCGCCAAGGCGCTCAGCGGCGGCCTGGTCCCTTGCGGCGCGGTGCTGATGTCGGATGCGGTGTGCAACTCGGTCTACAGCTCGCTTCAGCGCGCGGTCATCCACACTTCGACATACAGCGAGAATAGCCTCGCGATGCGCGCCGCGCTCGCGACCCTCGACGTACTCGAGGACGGGCGACTCGGCGAACGCGCCGCCAGCGCCGGCGAAACCCTGCGCGAGCGGCTTGCCGCGCGTCTCGCGAAATACGAGATGGTAAGCGAGATCCGGGGACTCAGACTGCTGAACGCGATCGAGTTCAGGGCGCCCCACCGGTTTCGGCTGAAAATTCCATTCCAGGCGTCCGCCAGGATACATCCCGCGATGTTCGGCCAGGTGGTGGTGATGCGGCGATGTAAGTCGGCGTCGCCGCCTCGATTCATCGAAGCACGCCGAGCGTTCGCGATGGTTATGAATTGTTGAGGAGAGTCAAAAAAAGAGGGCCGCAGCACGGCGGCACGTTCAGCGAAAAGCGGGAATCACCTCGCGCGCGCACGCCGCGATGAACGCCGAGCCGGGAAGGTTCGGTTGCAGTGTGACGTGCCGCATCCAGGGCAAGCGCGTGACCAGGCGCTCCAGTTGCTCGCGCACTTCGGCGGCGCTGCCCATCAGGCAGAAACGGCGGGCGACCTCCAGCGGAATCGCGGAGACCATCCGCGCCGCGAGTTGCATGTCCTCGGCGTGATGGAAGTCCGGCCACACCTGCTTGAGTATTGTTTCGAGCGGCGCGCACGGCCATTTGAGGCCGAGCCGGTCCCAGAGCCGGCGGTTCACCTCGTAGTAGCCCGCCGCCATCACGCGGCCGCGTGCGTTCGCCAGTTCTTTGTCGTCGCTTATCACGGTGTGAAAGTGCACCGCCACAAATAGCGAAACCGGGTCGCGTCCGGCGGCCTGCGCACCCGCGCGAAATTCATCGTACGCCCACTGGATTAAGTCAGGGTCCGCGCCCACGCGCATCGCCACACCGTCGGCCTTCGCGCCCGCTATCCGCAGCGCCTTGGGTCCCCCGCTCGCGACGATGACGGGCACGGCGCGTGGGCGATCGAGCCGCGCCGGCCGGATGCCGCCGAATTCGACAGCGTCGCCGGCCAGCAGCCCGCGGATTGCGGCCACCGCCCGTTCCATCTCGGCCAGACGCGCCGGACGCAGACCGACCTGCAGCACTGCGGTGTCGCCTGCTCCGATGCCCAGCTTGACGCGGCCGGGTGCGTACGAATCCACGGCCGCGATACTGGCGGCGGTCACGCTAGGATGGCGGGTTACCGGATTGACGATCAATGTGCCGACACTGGTCCGTTCGGTGTGCTGAAGGACGGTTAGCAGGTTGATGAAGACGTCTCCAAAGTGCAGTTGGCTATCAGGAAACCAGAGGTGATCGAAGCCCGCGGCCTCCGTCTCCTGGCATGAGCGGACGAGGCGAGCGCGATCCAGAAAATTGAAGCGGTTGGTGCCGAAGTACAGGCGCATCGCGTTGAACCGAGCTGATGTTCTTATAGCAGAACCGGACACTTCAGGCGTGTACGGGTCGTCGCCGTGCGAGGATCGGCCGCGTGCGGTATCGGGTTAGCTTCCTTCTCTAGCGCGCCGGGTCGCCTGCGCGTTCGAGTCGCTCGATCGTCACGTTTCCGTCTTCACTCACGGTCGAACCGCGCGAGCTCGATCTAAGCGCCTCGAATTTCGCCGCGAACTCCGCGTCGCCCAGCGTGAAACGCAACGGCCGATCGACCGTCGAGTAGTGAAACCTCTGGCCCTGGTAGACGTTGGTCAGCGTCCCGGCCAGCACGCCGCTGGCCGCCTGTTGCCCCTGGCATTGGAGGCTCGCGACCACGTCGTTGCTGTCGCAGTTGAGCGCGGGCGCGGCGAGCGTCACCTGGCGGATGGCGAGGTCCTCGCCCTCGCAGTGAACCGCGGCGTTGTAGCTGATATTTCCGAGGTCGATCTGTCCCGCCACCGTCATCGTGTTGTCGCCGCCCGAAGCGCTGAGGTTTCTGGCCACCAGGTTCTGTGTCATGCCCTGGAGCTGAAGCGGGATCTCGAATGAGGACGCGTACAGCCTGAGCAGAGCGTTGATGAATCCGTATTGCGCGTCGGCCACAGCGTTGGCGCGTGCGGGCGCGTCGGCCATCTCGGCGTCGAGCACGGGATCGCCCTTCAGGTATGGCGCGGGATTGCTGACGCGGCCGGCGGGGAAGAGGGCCACGACGATCGACGACTCCAAAAACCCGATCGCGAGGTCGAACCGATTCTCCTGGCCGGGCGGCGGCAGGAGATGCAGATTCGAGGTCGGGAAGCTCTCGAACTGTCCAAGCTGCTTGAGCGAGGGCGGCGGACTTCCGCTCTTGCTCGCGCCGGCCGCGTCGGCGACCGCGAAACGCAACGTCCACGGCGTCCACGTGACATGCGCCTTGACAACCTCGACCCAGTCCGGTGCGCCGGCCGAATGCGCGAGCCGTTGGGCGACCTCCGGCAGCGGAGCCTGGCAGTCGGCCGTCGAGAGGGCATTGGATCCTGGCGCCGCGCTGTCAGGCGATCCCGAGCCAGGATAGAGGGCACCCAGCGCCCATGCGCCTCCGTGCCCATCGCTGCCGCAATACACCAGGCCGGCGATTTTGATCTTTGTAGCGCGCGGGCCGATACGGCCGGCCGCAAGCTCGACCGTCATCGGGACCAGTTGCCGCACAACGCCCGGGATAAGCTCGGGCATGAGCACGACGCGCGCGAGCGGCCTTTCATCCGCGCGCGCCCATGGGGCGCCGATTCCGCATACCCCGCATACGAGGACGGCCGCACAAACGTTCGCCAAAAGCCGTCGCGCGCGATTCATCCCCAACCCCGCATCTCCATCCATCGCCCTCGGCAAATTCAGGCCCCGGCGGCCTGCCATCGCGTCGAAGTCTCGATAGTTCCAGCCTGTCATAAGCGGCCGGCGAGAGACAGGCACTGCGAGACAGCCACGGGAGACCAGCACGATGACACGTTCGCTGATGCATCAGCGCGGTCCGCCATCGGATATGCTTGGGCTGCGGAGTGTCAGCGTTGTTTCGGGCGGCATTTGACCAGATGAGAAGGGGCGGTCAGTGTGGATGAGGTCTCGCAGGCGATGACGACCACGCATAGGCGCGGAGTTCTGGTGGCGGTCGCGAATCCCGAAGGGGTCGCGCCGCTCATGGCGATCGCGCTCGCGGCCAGCGATCCTGACGACGAACCGCCTCCGCGCGTGCTTGCACTGATACGGCAGCGGGATGCCGCGGCAGGTACCGAAGTGCCGGGTGCGCAGGCGCAAACGCCGCCGCCGCCGCCCGCCTTGACGGCGGCGATTGAGTACGCCCGGGCGCGCGGCGTGACGATCGACGCGCAGGCGACGCATTCCAACGACCCGGCCCTCGACATCATCACCACCGCGCGCGCGGCCGAGGTCGGGTGGATTCTCCTGGGCTACCATCGCGCGGCATCGGGCGGCGACACGCTGGGCGGGGTGGTGCGCGAGGTGTTCGTCAAGGCAAAAGAACTGCCCATCAACGTCGGCGCTTTCATCCAGGGGACCGATCGTCCATTCGAGCGCGTGTTCGCGGCGATCGATACGGGACCGGATGGCCGCGCGGCGCTCGAGCTCGGCGCGCGCATCGCGCGCAACAATCGATCCAGGCTGCGCGCCCTGCTGATATCCCACGACGCAGCTGGCGATCAGCGCCACCCAGCCCGACGCCGCCCTGGTCGATATGATCCGCGACGCGCGGGCGCGCCTGGGACGCCTTTTTCACACCGACGTGCTCACCCAGCGCAGCCGCCAGCAACTATTCCGCCAGAGTCCCGGGCGGCTGCTGATCGTGGGAAAGAGATTCGCCGACGAGATCGGATTGCCGCTGGACGAAGTTCCGGATGGCGACCGCTGCGTGATCGTCGTCCAGGGCGCTCATTGAATTTTCGCGCATAGTGTCCTAGAGATCGAAAATCAGTCGATGCCCGCTTAGCACGGCAAGGCTGCTCAGCAGCGTACGCGAGTCCGTCAATACGCGAGTCCTGTCACGGAGGCATCCGAAAATGTTGGACCTACTGATTCGCGGCGGTGAGGTCGTTACTCCCCAGGGCGTCGGTAAGTGGAGCGTCGGGGTGCAGGGCGAAAAGATCGCCTTCATCGGAACCGACGAGCATGCGCCCCAGGCGGGTCGAACGATCGACGCCAGCGGCAAGATCGTGGTGCCGGGAGGGATCGAACCTCACGCCCATCTCGATATCTACGATCTTACCAATCCCGATGCCGGCGTGAGCACGCTCGGCCCCGAGGAAGATACCCGTGGCATGGCGTTCGGGGGCACGACTACGCACCTGGACTTCTGCTTCATCGAGCCGGGAATGGATATTACCCAGGGGATCGAGACGCGGGTGGCGCGATGGAAAGGGCAATCATATGTCGATTACTCTTTCCATGTCGGCCTGATGGGCGCGCTTCCGATCAGCGTATTCGACCAGATCGGCGATGTAATCAAGCAGGGCTTCCCAAGCTTCAAGATTTTTACCACGGACGTGATGCCGCCGCATCCCAAGCGCGTCAGGCTGCGGCTCGACATGGGGCGCGTCCAGCTCGCGATGGAGAAGGTCGCGAAAAACGACGGCATCATGGTCGTGCACGCCGAGGACGACGACCTGGTCCAGTTCAACTACGAAAGATTCGCCGCCGAGGGCAGGACCGAAGGATGGAACATGAACCTGGTCCATACCAAGCTCTCCGAGGAGCTCGCCTTCGATCGGGTGATCCGGCTGGCCCGCGCCAGCGGCGCCGGAGTGTATTTCGTACATACTTCGGCGCGGGAAGGCGTGGAGGCGGTGGCCGAGGCTCGCGGGCGTAACCTGCCTATCTACTGTGAAACGCTGCATCACTATGCCTGCTTCTCGGCCGACGACTACAAAACTCCGCGCGGCTTCTGCTACCACACCTATCCTTCGTTGAAGGGACGCGACGATAACAAGGCGCTGTGGGATGGACTGGTCAATGATGCGGTATCCACCACCGCGACCGACGAGTTCCCGACCTCGCTCAATCACAAGCTGTCGGGCAAGCGGATCGACAACGTGACCGGCGGAAACCTGGGCGCCGAGGCGCGGATGGGAATCGTCTACACCGAGGGTGTGGTGAAGCGCGGGATGACTCTGCCGCGCTTCGCGGAGGTGACCTCGACCAACGCGGCGCGCATCCTCGGCCTCTATCCGCGCAAGGGAGTAATCGCCGCGGGCAGCGACGCCGACATCGTGCTTATCGATCCGTCGATCAAGAAGAAGCTCACCCGCGAGGACTTTCACGTGAGCGACTACAGCCCGTGGGAGGGATGGCAGGTCGAAGGATGGCCGGTGACCACAATATTGCGCGGCAAGGCGATCGTCGAAAACGGTAAGCTGCTGGCAAACCTGGGTTACGGGCAACTCATCGCGCGCAAGGTGGATCCGGTCGTGCTGCGCCGTCCGGCCGCCTGAGACCGAAGGCCGTGCAGGCGGTCAACCTGGCAGGGCGCGTCGCGATCGTAACCGGCGGCGGACGCGGAATCGGCCGCGCAATCGCACTGGGGCTGGCGGGCGCGGGCGCTAACGTCGTTGTCACCGCGGCGCGCAATCCGCAGGAGGCAAACGAAGTCGCCCGATCCGCTCGCGATGCGCTCGGCCGCGATTGCCTGCTAGCAGTTGCCGCCGACGTGACGCGGGAGACCGATTGCGTCCGCGTGGTCGACGCCGCGCTCGAGCGCTATGGCGCGGTTCATATTCTGGTCAACAACGCCGCGCGCGGCATGCGCTTCATCGACGAACGGTTTTTGGAGCGCCCGGCCAAATTCTGGCAAGCCGCTTCCGACGCATGGCGCATGATCGTCGAGACCAACATCAATGGACCGTTCCTGATGGCGCGCGCGATCGTCCCGCACCTGCTTGCCCAGCACTGGGGACGCCTGATCAACATCTCGATCAACCATGAGACCATGGGTCGCGCCGGGTTTTCACCTTATGGACCGTCCAAGGCCGCGCTCGAAGCGGCGACAGCGGGATGGGCGCGCGAGTTGGACGGCACTGGCGTTACAGTCAACGCGCTCTTGCCCGGCGGCATTACCGACACCGCGATGGTGCCGGACACGGCTCCGGAGCAGGCGCGGCGCAGCATGCTCGATCCGGCGGTCATGGTCGCGCCCACGCAATGGTTGTGTTCGCCCGACGCCGACGCCATCAGCGGCCACCGAATCGTGGCGAACAAATGGGATCCGTCTCTGCCGGCGAACGAAGCGGCACGTCGCGCGCTCGAGCCGCTGCCATGGACCTGAGCGGGCCGCGGCACGATTCGATGCGCCCGTGACCCAGCGCTAGTTATCGAGGTTGAGGGCCGGCGAAAATCGCCTGGCCCGTGATCCACCATCCGTTAGCTGACCGCCTTGGGAATACTAGTCAAACGGATTCGGCAAGAGAAAGGCATTGACAAGAGAAAGGCATTAATCAGAGAGACGACATGAAAAGTTCTCCACTTCGGCACTTCGTGCTTTCGTTGGTTGGCGCCACATTTGCGGCCTCCTATCTCGCATGGAATGGCGTGGCGCCTGCGGCGGTGACGCCGGGATACAAGCTGACCTCGACGATGAAACTTGGCGGCGAAGGCCGCTGGGATTACGTGACGCTCGATGCTGCCGGCAAGTTTCTGTACGTGACGCGCACCACGCATACGATGGTTGTGGACGTTGCGACGGGCAAGACGCGGCATGATATCGCCGGGCAGGAACGATCTCATGGCGTGGCGCTGGTGCCGGCGGCCGGGCGCGGATTTATCAGCGACGGCAAAGCCGGCGCGGTTCTCGTCTTTGACCTGAACAGCGGAGCGGCGTTGGGCAAAGTGGCCGCCGCGGATGACGCGGACTCGATCATTTACGATCCCGCGAGCAATCGCGTGCTGGTGTTTTGCGGCGACGCGCATCGGATGGTGGCGATTGCGCCGGACGTGGACCCCAAGGGTGGGAAGGCGTCGGCGACGGTTGACCTCGGCGGCTCGCCCGAGTTCGCGGTGGCGGACGGACTCGGCAAGGTGTTCGTGAATATCGCGGACAAGGACGAAGTTGCGGTCGTCGACACGAAACAGATGAAGGTCATCGCGCGGTGGCCGACCGGGCCGGGTCAGCGGCCGACGGGGATGTCGATGGATCGCGCTTCGCGGCGGCTGTTCGTCGGTTGTCGAAACAACAAGTTGGTGGTGATGAACGCCGACGATGGCAAGATCGTGGCGGATTTTCCGATCGGCGCCTTTGTCGACGCGACAGCGTTCAAAGACGCGCTGGTCTTTGCGAGTTGCGGCGACGGGACACTCACGATCGTGCGGGAAGTGTCGGCGGATAACTTCGAGCTCGCGGAAACGGTGAAGACTGAGTTGGGTGCGCGCACGATGGCCGTCGATGGGCATGGCGGGACCGTCTATTTGCCGACGGCGGACCTGACGATTCCAACGGCGGCGGGTGTCGGCAGTACGCATCCGCGGCCGATCCCGGTGGCTGGGACGTTCAGGATTCTGGTCGTAACTCGGAGCGCGGTGGGAGAGAAATGAGAGGAGGACTTTGCCACACGCGCCGTGCGTTCAACCGGTGCGTTACGCTTGGTGGAGTCTGATTGTCCGAATGGCTATGATCGTCTCGCGAGGCCCGGGCCGCAATCGAGATAGGTTCAGGCGCGCGAGCCGAAGCTGAACGCGAAACTGCAAGGAAACTGATGGAATTCGTCGATCTCTCCAATAGCCGGTCGTTCGCGCGCGGCTTTCCTCACGACTTTTTCACCTGGTTGCGCCGCAACGAGCCGGTCTGGTGGCACGAACCGACTCAATTCACCCCCAACGGCGTGGGCTTCTGGGTTGTCAGCCGTTACGACGACGTGGTGACGGTTTTCAAGGACCCGGAAACCTTCTCGTCGGAACTGGGCGGGACACAGATCTACGACGGCAAAGGCATGGGTTATCAGTTGAATCAGACTGATGATCCCAAGCATCGCCGGCTGCGGGCATTGGTGAACAAGGGCTTCACTCCGCGGATGATCGGTCTGTTGGAGGACGAGCTACGGACACGTACCAAACGTATCCTCGACAACGTACCGTTGGAGGAGACTTTCAACTTCGTTCCGGCCGTGGCCCGCGAACTCCCGCTCCAGGCAATCTGCAGTGTTCTCGGAGTGCCTCAGGAAGACCGCACGGAAATAGTCGAGATTGTCGACCTCGCGATCGGTGCGGGCGATGGCACCGTCATGTCGCCGCAATATCTAAAGCGCCTCGGCGCCTATGCCGACGCGGTGGTCGAGCAGAAGCGTTCCCATCCGGCCAACGATATACTGTCGGTCATCGTTCACGCTCAATTGGATGACGGCTCGCCGCAGCTCAATAACCTGGAGCTTCGCGCTTTCTTCAACCTGCTTTTTCCGGCAGGAGCCGAGACCACTCGCGGATCGATCGCGGGAGGGCTGCTGGCTCTGATCGAGAATCCTGACCAGCTCGAGCGGTTGCGTAACAATCCGGAGCTCATGAAGACCGCGATCGAAGAAATCGTGCGATGGACCTCGCCCTCGGTCTACAAGCGGCGCACCGCGGCCTGCGACACCGAGCTGAGAGGCCATTCCATCCGCAAAGGGCAAAAGGTCACGGTCTGGGAAATGTCAGCCAACCGCGACGAGGACGTGTTCGAGAATGCTTTTCGCTTCGACATCGGACGCGATCCGAATTATCACGTCGGCTTTGGCCTTGGCACCCATTTCTGCCTGGGCGCAAACCTCGCGCGGCTCGAAATTCGCGTGATGTTCGAGGCACTCCTTGATCGCTTTGAACGTTTTGAACTGATGGGGCCTCTGGCCTGGACGAACAACAATCGGCTTCTAAGTCTGACCGAGCTGCCGGTGCGAATCTCATTAAAAAAGGGACAGGCACGTCTGGAAAATCAGCGATCGGCGTAAAGCTCTTACAAGGCGCGCAGATGTAAGCTGGTGTGGAAGGGTGTCCGCCAGCAATTGAGTAGTCCTAAAATCTCGCTCCGCTAGACGTGGATTCCCTCGCGTGCGCTGTCACCAACCGCTCGCCGACCTGCTCCCAGAGGTACGTTGCGATCGCCTTGTTGGTCGCTGGCGACGGATGCCGATCAAGCTGAGTGAGCGGATGGTTTTTCAGATCACTCCCGGAGATTATTGAGGATAGCGCGATCACCTCGAAACCATTCGCCCGCAGGGTCTTGATCATCGCCTTTGCAAGCTCATTCTGATCCCATAAAACAATTACAAAACGAGTCCCGTTTTCCTCCAGCAAACCTCGGGTCTTCCTCAGTACCGCCAGGAATAATGGCATGTCGGAAAGCCGCGAGAAGCTCGCGAAATGGCTGTCGACAAACTTTACAGTCCAGCTCTGCTCGAGCCAACGGCGGCATCTTTCATAATAGACACTATGAAACGGCCCGGAATAGCACGCTTTCTCGTGTCCACATAGTGCGTACCTCGGCCCGTCTTCCCACGGTGCTCTGCCAGCGACACGACGCAGATGATCCGGGATCGCCTCATAAATCGCCAGATCTGGTGCACCCGCCACCCGGCGAACGAAGCCGATCTCAATCTCCCTAAGCATCTGATGGGGGCCCCAGCCTTCGCCCGCGAAGTTATATCCCTCAAAGGTCCCCTTGGCTTCCCGGACGAAGTAGTAGGGTAAGGTCTGATCTTCTTCGACCCCATGACCAAACATGAACGAACAACCGAAGAAGGCTACCTTGTGAGGTTGACCCTGGACCGCGGCGGGGATTTCTCTAAGTCCGCTCGCATTGCTTCTGTACGTCACGTCAGCGATGAGCCGACCGTCGAGGAATTCTTCGAAATCCGTCACCGTATTCGGTACTGGTAAAGAACCCAAGCCGATCGTATTGTGCCGCCACGCTAGCGGGACAGTCTTAGTTACTATGATTTGCGACTTGCTAACGAAGTAGAGGCATGTTTCGACTGTAGCCAGACAGAACAATACTGAACTGCACAAAAGCGCCCCGTTGCGCAAATACTCACGGCGAGATAGTACCGCGATCGCAATTACCCACGTACTCGCCACTAGAAAGAAGACGATGAAAGGAGCCTCTAGCCGCGCTGTATATTTCAAACAAAGCAAGCCCGCCCCAATAACAGCGGCTAGAGCGAGCAGTCGATATTGTAGGGGGCGGGTGATGGCACAACTCCCGAAGGTGCTATCCCACGGGACGTGTCTTGACGCCCGGCGCGAACCGCGCCACGATCGCGGAAACAATGGATGACACCATGAGGTAAGCCTTATCGGCGGTCGTTGGCGGCGGCATCGAAGATGGCGCTCCATAGAGCCTGGTGCGGATCCGCGAGGCTTTGAAATCGCTGCACCACGCGAGTCCGTCCGACCATACTTGGTCCGGCTCAAGTCGCGATCGTCGAATTGCAGTGGTCAGCGCCGTTCGAAACCGTCGTTCCCCGAAATAGGTTCCGATGGCCGCACATTCCGATATGCGAAGGTAGTCGCGCCCCGGCATGCCAACCCGTCGCATCATACGCCGCAGAGCAACCTGCTGCTGAACGAAGGAAAATTTGTACAGGCTGGCAATTTGTAATTTCTCTTGCGGAATCGCCGACTCAAGCCGAAACACCACCGACCAGTCGCGGCCCGTTTCGATGATGGTGAAATGATCCCGGAAGAAGTCCATCACTACTGGCAGATAGAACGCTGTAGGATGATAGAAATCCTGGTGAATGACTAGCGATTGTCCCGGGATGAGATGCGCGAAGAATTCGGTCAATACCTTGCCGCTCAGGGCCAGCGTCTTAGCCACGTCGACGAAAAGTATCTCGATAGGCGCCCCAGATGGCCAGGTTTGATCGAGTAAATCACCCGCATGAATTTCTATGACATCGGCGAACTCCGCCGTGGCGCGCCGAAAGGTCGCGGCGAAAGACTGTCCCAGTTCGAGAGCTTCACCGAATTGCGTTCGAATGAACTCCACCAGGTATGGCTCATTGGCAATGAAGCAATCGTAAGAATGGACGCGATGGCCAGTGGCCCGTGGATTGTCCCTCAGGCCCGCGGCGAGGCAGCAGGTGGATGCCCCGCAAAAGGCCCCCAGTTCAACCACGGCGCCTTCGCCTGTATAGGTATTCCGGACCAGCTCGTATAGCAACTTGCGCTCTTCCAGACCGAGCATGCCCAAGGCGTAGCTACCGGCGTGCGCATCTGGAGCGAGCCAGGGCTTCGCGTTCATCATGCGGGAGTCTGAAGTGTCCACTCAACAAACCCGACTACTTCAAATTGACGTTCGCGACAGCGGCTACTCCAGGGTCGAGACAAATGCGGAGAACTCGGAGTTCTTCAATCGGCCGACGAGAGCGTCATGGTTCGATAGTAATCTCGAGTAAGGAACATCTATTGCCTTCTGAAGACGTCCATCATAGCGAAAGTCGAAAGGAACGCCGAGCGATTCTGCGATATTGTGCAACGGTCCCGGTCCTTCAGAGATACGCCCGTCGGCATCGGCCCTCTTCATGTCATCGACCAGGCTTTCGTAGCGACAATTGACGATTGCGCAGCCACCTGCAGCGTTGAGAAACGCGGCGCGGTCCCGTAGGAGAGCCTTCGCGTATCCCAGGCACTGTTCGACGTCTATGTGGTATTTGCGATCGATCGCGGCACCAGCGTAATTATGCCAGAGATTTCGCTGGTCGGCGATCAAGGCCGATATGGCGCAGTGGATTATATTCCGCGTCGTGTGAACGATCGTGGCGCCGCGAGAACGCAGATAGCACAGGATGAACGGAGCGGACGACGGATCCCAATCACCTGGCGCGATAAATCCCAGTTGATTGTATTTTATATCAACCCCAAAGATATGGCTGTGACATTTTGTGTTACCTTCCCAGTGGTTACGGATACGATACCGTACAAACTCGAAATAACAATCGAGTAGAGATTCGGCGTCACTGCAAGTGGCGGGAAGACCGCCGCCAGTTGGCAGACCACGGCAGAAGTTGTCCCAGTGGGCGGGTGCCGGACTAGGCGAGAAAATCTCACCCAGCATTGCAATCTGTTCGTTAGTATTGAGAATCTCGCGCAGAATGTTGGTGCCGGTCCGTTGCGCTCCGATAACGACGAACAGACGGTCGGCTTTGCTCTGTGAAGATGTAGCGTTGACGGCCACAGGTTTCATAGTAAGCCGCGGCCGCTCGCTAGCACCCGCGGTAGCGGATAGTTTGCAGCGCGGACCCCGGTCACGTGGAATTGGCGGCGGCGATCAAGGCTCGAACGGCTTCGCGGCTGCACTCCCAAGCCTGCCAAAATTGGGGGGAATCAGACCCGATCCGGTCGGTCGCCAGCCGGCGCAGCCATAGGTAGGCCTCCCGAGCTCAGGGGAGGGGTACCAGGAGTCGTGTCGAAATCGGACTCGTCGAAGAAGCTGTGCCGCAGGTTCGGATCGAGAAAATCTCTGGCGAACTGCTCAATCCCGGCTTTGTTACTGGCATCCAACGGAATTCCAGACCGCGCGCGATACGTTCAAGCTGCTCCTGAGGGTCGGCCATGACCAAATCATAGTCAGTAACGAGGAATGAGCCGATCGGCGATCTCGACCCAGATACGGAACCACGTATACGTGAGCCAGAGCAGATGACCGGTTAGCACGTCGATGTCGGAACCGGAACGCCGCATTTAGCGAAACCGCCACGCTTCGTGGATTCCTAATCACCAGCAGGTAGCATTCGTCCACGTCGAGACGGCGAAGCACGGACTTCCAGAAAGGCAATAGTCGGATAGTGCGCGGATCCTTGAATCCCCAGAGCGGATGACTGGGTGAATTGGGATCCGAGATACGCGGCGGCCTCGCCACGCAAAGCCTCTATCTCAGGTTCGTCCCATCGAGCGTCGTCAATCAGCGCAACGTCTTCCCACTTCAGCCCGAGAACGGCCAGCAGGCGTTCGTTGAGTTCGTAAATGTTCTTGTCCTCCCAATAGCCAGTCGGGTTATCGGGCTGTGGGCTTAGAAAGCTATTCCCCAGGTAAACGCCAAGCATCTGCAGACCACGAGCGAGCGCGCTGGTTCCGCTGCGATGCATCCCGAGTACCAGTACCGCGCGTGAAGATGGCATACAAAATCAATTGGCCAGCTCGTTGTCCCTTCAGCGGAAAGGATCTCATCCGCTTGCCCTGTCATCCGGTGCGTCTCAGCCGGCCATGCGTCTCAGCCGGTCACCGCAGGACCCTGTACTCCACGCGAGAGAGGCGTACCGTCATTGGCGTCTCGTTCAAATTTCAACCCTTGTCCAAACTGCATCACCTTGGCGAGCCTCTGCTCTATCGAAGGCGCCAGCTTGCGCTTCGGGGTCGTGTACGGTCTGACCACTACGAACCGCATTCACCAGCGAGTGAACGAGACTCTCCTGATCCTGATCCTCACGATACCAGACGAATACGTCCGGCATCGTTTCTATTCGCAGATCCATCAGGGCCGCCTTGGAAAACAGTTCCCACTCATCGAGCGTCGACACTGCTTCGTCACTGAATCCACCGATGGCATCGAATGCGTCACGCCGTACGAGCGCATTGATGCTTCCGAAACAGTTCACGAATGCCCCGGTGGCGACATCCCCGCCGAGGAACGGACGCCGGGAATGTTCGAGCCGATCTTGCGACGCCTCGCTCGACGATCCGAGAAAAAAGCTGACCGCCGAAGTCAAAATGTCAGCGCCGACGCGCTCTGCCACCTGCACAAAGATCGACAGCGCATTAGCCGGCAGGAGAAGAGTGTGGTCGTCCACGAAGAACAGATATTCGCCTTTCGCCTGGCGAACCGCCGCGTTTCTTCCCGCACCGATCTCTGAACTGCGAACACGGATCCTACGCAGCGAGTCGCCTTTGAACGCTTCTTCGCCGCTCAACGGACTTGCCGGGGACGAATCGTTAGCTCCGCATTCCGCCAGAATCACCTCCAAATGCGGGTAGTCCTGCTGCTTCAACGAGGCCAGGGTCGCCGCGGCACCCTTGTCTCGGGGATTGTAGGCGAAACACACACTCACCAGCGGAAAAATTGATTCTTTGCCCGCTTGTCGGCCTCGACGAATGCGCTTCTCGCCGTTGGCTCGATTCGAAAGGCCGCCATGCCACTGCACCCACTTACGCTCGGTATCAGCGAATGATGCTGACGGATTGGCTGAGAAAGCGCCCTCTTTGAGCGCATTTCGAATCCGGTCTGCCAGAACGTCAGAGCGTGGCTCGAAACAGACCTTCTCTCGATCCGACAGGAGCGATGATTTCCGGGATGCCTCCAACGTTAGTCGCTAACAGCGGTACGCCGGCGCCGACGCATTCCAGTACGGTGTTGGGGAAATTGTCGACCAGCGAGGAAATCACGGCCAAACGCCCATGACCTCTCAGATACTCGACGGCGGCCGCCGAATACTTACTGGAGACGATGTGCCATGGAACCGACCATTTCTTGGATCTGTCGCTGATATAGCCGATGCTCGAACGGCCATAGAGTTGAGTTTCTTTTCCGAGGAAGGTGACCTCAAACTTACGAGTTCCTGGGCCGGCGCAAAGCTCGTCCAAGTGCATCGCAAAAGAGCTTGAGGCCCTTTCTCACTTCAAGTCGTCCGAAAAATACTATTTCACGAATCTCATGGGCTTTGTTAGACGCCGGATTCTCGGACAGCACACCTTGCGGAAGGACGTAGGGTGCGACGTAGGTCTGATCGGGGAGTTCCCAGCCGTTCTGTTGCATCCAGCCGAGAAGGTACTGACTGGGACTTACTACAATGTCCGCGGCGGAGACGCTCGTTCGTTCCATGAAATCAATCTCCAGCTCTCCGAGATTGCGGATATAGTCCTGACTGCCCTCCTTTACCCAAAATGTCGGGCCGTGCGCGGAAATCACAAAAGTACAGTCGGTGAACGCCAGCCCCTGACGCTTGGCGAGCAGGCTGTAGAAGCCCAGGCCCTGGCATTCCGGAAAATGAATGACGTCGAAGTCGCGCTGGTGCTCCTTCAGCCAAACGTACGTGTGGTACGAAACGCTCGCGGCCCAGGCGGCGTGGATTCGCGGTTCGTGAGCCATCGGCAGCGGAATCAGCTTGATTCCCTTTCGTGTCCGGTAAAAGTCGACCCAGTCGATCATGTTTCCGTCACTGGGATGGCATCCGAGGAGGAACAGGACGGTCACGTCGTAACCGGCTCGTTTCAACGCGTCGGCCAGACTGGTGTACGCGGTACCAATGCCTGCGTTACGAGATGGCCCCTCGATTTCCCACGTAGCAATGCAGATGCGTGGAAGTCGGGAACCGCTGGCGACGTCAACCTTGGGCAATGATGGGAACATAGCAGTCAATTGGTTATCCTACTCCTTTGTTGCTGATCTGACGATATCAGATGGCGGTCCTCATCCGCAGATCCGGCCACAAACTGGTCCAGCAAGATACGAAATTTTCCTCTAAGCGATTCAAGAGATTTGCCGGGTAATTGCGTACAGTCGGAGACAGGGGTGACAGTCGAATCCGGCAACATAGGTAACACTTTGTCGTACTTTGACGGGAAGGAGCGCGGAGCATTCCTCGCCGATCGTTGGAGGTCCGGGTTTGCGCGATTCGACTGAATCTCAGGTTGTCACCTTTGTGTCGCAAACGTTGCTTAGGCGGGTTGAGTAATGTCGACCGCCTGCGGCGGACCCTTCGGAACTGGCGCTTGGCTCAATCGAGCAGCGACCGGGCGAAAAATAGAACTGCGAACAGTTTGTTCCGGATGCTCCCCTGGCGTACTCTCTCGCGATGCTCGTTACCGTCGAGCGCTTGACGAAAACCTACGGCAACTTCAAGGCGGTCGACGACGTATCGTTCGTCGTCGAGGCAGGAGAAATCGTTGGCCTTGTCGGTCCCAATGGGGCTGGCAAGACGACCATCATTCACATGATACTCGGCTTGATTTTGCCGAACGCAGGCACGGTGCGTCTGTTCGGGATGAGTCTGGATGCGGATCGCGAACAGATACTCCAGAGATTAAACTTCACCTCGCCATACATGGCCTTCCCGGTCCGGTTGACCGTGCTCGAGAACTTGACGGTCTTCGCCAGAATCTACAACGTTCGCGACGCTGGGGCGAAAATCATCGAACTGCTGGAGCGCTTCGGCATCGGGGGCCTGAGGAACAAGCCGATTCGCGCTTGTCCTCCGGCGAGACCACCCGGGTCGCGTTGTGCAAGGCATTTCTGAACGATCCGGAGTTGCTGTTGCTCGATGAGCCGACTGCTTATCTTGATCTTCAGGCGGCGGTGCAGGTGAGAGACGTCCTGCTCGATCTGCAGCGGAGTTGCGGGACCACGATTCTCTATACGTCGCACAACATGCACGAGGTCCAGCGCATGTGCAACCGGATCATCTTTCTCAGCCGTGGGAGCGTCATCGCGAGCGGAACTCCGATCGAAGTAACGCGCAATATCCTGAAGGAGGACCGCGACGCGCCCGCTCTCGACGAGGTCTTCATTCGTATCGCGGGGCGCCGGTCAGATGAAGCCGCATCGAATTAGAGCGGTTGTCCTGCGGCACACCTACGAGGTGTGTCGCAACGCGAATCACATCACCTACATGGTGTACTGGCCGGTGGTGAACATCGCGGTCTGGGGATTTTTCACGCTCTATCTCCGCCACGGCGATCGCTTGCAGCCCGGAGTCCTCAGTTGCCTGCTCGGAGCGGTCATCCTGTGGGGGCTGTTCAATGCTTTCCAACGCGATATGGCGGTAGGATTTCTGGAAGAACTGTGGTCGCGAAACCTGGTCAGCCTGTTCGCTTCACCGCTAAGCGTATCGGAGTACGTGACCGGGCTGATCATCGTAAGCCTTGCCAAGGCGATGGTCGGCTTGATCGTCGAGTCCCTGATCGCCTGGGTCTTTTATCACTACGACATCTTTCCGATGCTGCCCAGATTGATTCCGTTCATACTGAACCTGGCGCTGTTCGCGCTCACGATGGGCATCGTAGTCACTGGCTTGATCTTCCGCTACACCACGAAGTTCCAGGCCATGGCATGGAGCTTCGCCGGGCTGCTGATGCCGCTATCGTGCGTATTTTACCCGTTGAGCTCATTGCCGAGGTTACTGCGGCCGATGGCCTGGATACTCCCGACTACTCATTCATTCGAAGGTATGCGTGAGGCTATCGAAAGAGGAGGATTTTCGATCTTGCACTTCAAATGGGGTCTGGGATTGAACACGATTTATTTGATCATTCGCCATCGGTTTCTTCCAGTTGATGTTCGAGTCGGCGCGATCGCGCGGGCTGTTGGTGAAGATGGAATAGACGAAACCGCTTCAACGCCGATCACCGTCGCTGCCCGTACGCGCGCTCAAGAACCGAGTTGCGCGATCGACTTCCAATAGGGGCTCTTCCTCAGCTGCTTCATAAAATCGTTCATGAACGCATCGTCCCTGCCCGCGACTTTCGGCGGCCACGCCATGTCGAGGAACTGCCAGGCCAGGATGCGATGGCCGGTATAAATCAGGTCGAGCATCGTTGCCCAGAGCCGCGGTGGAATATCGGCCTTGGGCCATGAACCGCGCGCGTTTTTGGTCTCGTCTCTGATTTTTCGGACCTTCGCCGCGAGGTCCTTCATATCCACCGTCGGCGTGCGCATCAGGTCGGATGCCAACCGGTAGCCCCGGTCGTGGTACTCGAGGATTATTTTTGGCGCGGGAGAATCGGCAAAGTCGCAATACCAGTTGGCAAAGGTCCAATCATAAATCTGGATCTGCAGCCCGGGACCCTGGGCGAGATGCACGAAGTGCGGCCCTTGATCGCCGAACTCCGCATCGATGTCGGCGATTTGTCGGAACCTCGGTCCGATTTCGAAAATATGGAACGTGAGGCAGCAGTTTGCGCCACCCAGCCATTCGGAGATTACCAGGTCGGGCTGGCCATCGCCGGTGATGTCGCGGCCCATCGTGACCAGTTTGGCGTCGGGGTCGTCGTCGTAAAGAGTGCCGATGACGAATTTTTCGCCGTTCTCGGCCGCTTGCTGGCGATAGATGGATTTCTTATCTTTGAGGATCTCGAAATACGCGTCATTAGTATTCGCCACCGGATCGAAGTAGGTATTCGCGACATAGCGGCCGAAACTGGCTGACTTTTGCAACGGCGGGACTTTCTCCGATAGCGCAGATCGCTGCGATGGCGCAGAACGCGCCGGCGACGCAAATGCAATCCAGAACATCGCGATTGAGGCCGCGAGGAGAAGGCGCACGGCACGGCTCCAGCGGTGCGCGTTCCGTGTGCGAGTCTCGTTGTTATGGGATGGCACCATAGGTCGTCCAGGGTGTGCACCAAAACGCAACTAGCCAGGTGGCGATCGAATTGGGAGAGCGCAAAGCCTACATCACGCTGGGAGGGGCAACAAGCGAACTCGCCTGTTGGAGAATAGCTTGAGCCGTTCGATCATCGGTTTCGGCAAGTGCCGCTACCGCGAGGCGATGCACGGCGGGCCCGTGCGGAATTCTCTCCTCACTTCCGGGCCTAAGTGCCCTCAGCGACTGACCAATGCAAGGGAGGACTGGCCAAAATCGGCGACTTCCAAGTGCACCCGAAAGCGTCGCCCGTGCCCGGTGCCGCTGCCGTCGGTGGTCTCCCGACGCTGGGTAACGTGCACGAACTCGCTCGAAGGATGGCCGTATCCAGGATTCGAAATCAGGATTTCAAATTGTAGACCCTCCCCAGTTCTCTAGAGAACGAGATGGACTGGCGTATCGTGAAGAGAGTTGTAACTGTCACGATAATGGCGTCAGAGCGGGGGCAGAAGGTGCGAGGCCTGAGGGGACTCGCGAACATTTCCTGGCTCACGGCTCGTCAGCTGGAGGCTCTGGCCGGAGCGATGACGCTCACACGCCACCAAAAGCGGAGCACTATTTTCTCCGACAAAGCTTCCTCCGAATCCGCCTACATTTTGCTTTCCGGGGTTGCTCGCATTACATGCGACAATCGCAAAGGCCGGAGAACGACGGTGATTATATTGTCACCTGGCTTGATTCCGACGTTTCCTACAGCCGTGGCTGGAATTACCTATAACTTTCGCTGCGAAGCGGTCACCAGTTGCGAGATCGGAACCATAGGCTTGAATACCTTCATCAAGATCTGCCTCGGGATCGGATCGGCGGCCTTCAAGTCGATGGTTGCCAGTTTCTTAGGGCGTTGGGACCGGGTGCATTTGCGCTGTTCCAACTTGATAGGATGTACGCTCGAGGAACGACTGGCACTCGTGCTTGCTCGATTTGATTGAAAATTTCGGCGTTCCCAACCATGATGGTGGAGTGCGATTGACTATACCGGTGCGGCATAATGACCTGGCTGAGCTGGTAGGAGCGACGCGGCCGCGAGTAACCGAACGTTTGCACGAGTTTACGGAGAAACAGCTGATTTCGCAGCAAAACCAGCGTTTGGTGGTAGACGCCGAAGGACTGAAAAGCTTTCTAGTGGAGGCTCAAGGTGAGGGATTCTCAGGAGAACTTTCGTAGTTCGCTTTTCCTCGCATTGAGTTTCCAGATCCACCTGCGAGCGTGACTGCCCCGATAAGGCGCTGAACTTGAAAACGCGCCCTCCGGAGTGCTTCGTCCTGTTTTTTTGCTTTTCCAGATAGATTATGGGCGAATGTAGGCTCGATTCGAAGCCGATCAGGGGCAAGACGCTCCGAGGATGCCGCCATGGCAATTGAAGTATTGCGCGAGCTCATGCTTGAACTTACCGAACCCGATCGGCTTGAGATTATCCGCGAGGCGGGGATACGCGACGACAGGCCGTCGCTCTTGCGCGGAGACACAGAGGAAGGACCTGTGGAAGAGGCCGATTCCTGGGTAACTCAGAATGGCGCCAAGGTACTCCCGCACCTCTTACGAAGAATCGATCCGTCAGACGATGAGATGGTCCAGCTGGTTCAAAGCGGAATGTTGCCTTTTGACCATACTCTGTTGAAGCCGCGCGAATTTCTTGTCCGATTTAACCATCCAGCGATGCGCGGTGGCCCCGATGGCAGGCTACCACTTTCCGAAGTCGCAGCCACTTCACTAGCGCTGACAGAACTCATTACATCGCTCTTGGCGGCAAATCGCTCCTTTGGCGTGGAGGCTGAGATGCCGACGGTACGCGTTGCCGCAGGCTCGGTGGACTTTTTCGCAACCGGTAATGGTTTGATCGTCGGCGGGTTGAGTTTACTCTCTGCGTGCGGAATCGGCGTGATTTCCGCTCCGGTCATACCAGGAACGGACGTCGTCACAGGAGCTATCGATCTGACGTTGAATTGGCAGAAGCGAAGTTCCAAAAAGGGAAGAAGCGAGGTCGAGAGCGCAAGAGCCGATGCCGAAAGGGGAAGAGCCGATGCCGAGCGGGGAAGGGCCGATGCCAAAAAGATCGAAGCGGAAACAATAGGCCAAGAACTGGAGAATGAGATCAAGCGCGTCCGCCTGGGCAGCCTGCCGGCTCAGGCGGAAGCCCATCGGGGGGAGAAGCTCGAAACGCGGCCAGCGTCATTCTTTGTACCTGTTACGCTGATAGAGCGAAGCTCCCAAGAAAATGGCTTCGCGGCGGCACACGGCGTTCATCTAGTCAATCGAGGCTTGCCGTCACTATTCGGAATTCTGCGAGTGATACCTGGATTGCGGATCACCGTTGAGAATAGGAAATCGAATACTTAGTAGAGTTAAAAACCACTGGTCCCGAGCGCTTGGTCGGCGTTGAATGTCCCCGATCGACGGCATCACCGCCGGCTCTCCGGATCCAACCGAGAATCTCGCCAGCATCCTCTTGCCTGCTCCCACATGGAGGTCCCGTGTGCGGCGGGAGCGGGCGGAATTTCGATAGTGACCAGCGAGGCGAATCAAAATTGCCGAGGTATATGAGTTATCAAGGTAGGATCCCGCTTGAATGCGACACTGACTTCGAGATGATCCTTCGAGACGATCGGCGTCAATCGGAACGTCAGCGTCACCTCGATCGAGTCAGATATCTCCCTGCGTTCGCCTACCGCTTCCGCAGCCGTCAACAGGATATTTTCCAGTAGCTGCTTTCCCCAATTATCCAGCGAGATTTCCTGCGACGACTCGATATCCATCGTGTGTTCCTCGTCCGTGTGTCCCTTGTCCATGATGTTTAGTGCGCGGATGTTTAGTGCTCGCCCAGACCGTACGCAGCTTGTGGATCCCTGAATTCTGCCGCTATGCAAAACTGCTGAGGCTCTCGAGATCCGAGATGGCGGCGGTCATCCGTTTGATCATTTCGAGCGACATTTCTTCCGGCTGCATATCGGGTGTCGTACGCGTATGAACCAGCGTCGGCGTCCACATCAACAGCGCAAGGAAAATTTGCTGCCGGTATAAATCCCACGCCTCGTCGAAGGTGATGCCAAGGCCGCACTTTTCCCGCATCTGGTCCAGATAGCGCTTGAGCAGGTCGCGTTCCCAGGCGCGCCGATCCTCGATCGCCAACGTTGTGGATATCGCGTAGGAAACGTCGCGCGCCCAATGCCCCTTGCCAAGACATTGCCAGTCACATAGCCCCATGCGGCCTTCTCCCGTGATGTACCAGTTTCCGAGGTGTACATCGGAATGCAGCAAGGTGGGCGTGCCTTTTGTGTGTAGCTCCAGCGCTTTAATCGTCGAAGGCCAAATCCCGGCACGACGGCGGCTGACGTCTGGAGGGATGACCGCTTCGGCCTGTATCATGGCTCGCTCATGACACTCCCGAAGACCCACCCTTTCGCCGGCTCGAAAGAAATCCTCGAAAGTGAGAAGCCATTTCAGGTCTGAGCCAAAGCGCGCACTGTCATAGTAGCGGCCGTGCACGGTGGCAAGGGTATCTACGATTTGTTCCGCCTGCTGGCGGGAGATGGGTGTGGGCCACCTGCAGAACTGAGCCGCCTTGGTCGCAATCAGATCGTTGAAAACGTGTACTGAACGTCCAGACTTGCGGTCCCATGCGGAGTGATAGCAGCTGGGTGCTTCAATATTCAGTTCTGGACGGATTTGGCGATAGAAGCGCGCTTCACCCGCGGCGGAGAGGCCGGTCGCAAGCCTAGTCAGGACCGTCGGGGTTGTCTTGCAGAACAGATTTTCCGGCAAGCCGGCATTCCTGCCTTCTTCGTTGTATGTGGCCTTGAGCTGCCTGCGAACGCTCGAGCCCTGATCGCCTCCGCAAATTTCCACCGATACTACTCGCGCGCCTCTGGCATCACCGCATAGAACAGCGGTGAGCCAGTCAGGCGATATCGCTTCCGCACACCAAGGGACGTCGTCGATGGTTTTAGCGATCGGGCGAGTGATGTAGTCCCAAATCGTATGAACAGCCATCCTGCCTCTGGCTCTAAAGTGGACGCCCGCCGGACGCGAATCATGTGTCATTTACGTATACCCGCAGTAGAAATATGAGCTTTCGCCCTATTAAACCCGTAGTGCAAATTCGCCCTGTATGGCAAGGATTTGCGCCAGTACCGGAACTCACGCCTTTGAGAATTGTCCGAGTTTGTCGAGGAACGAGCCGTCGACTCGACTTCGCCGTTCGAGAAAGGAGCGCCCCTCATTCATCGATCGCTTGATAGGCGAGCGTCCCAGGTATCTGGTAGTCCCCGATTCCTAGTGCTGGCCTAAACTAGGCCAACCTGTTCGGCAAATTACGCCCGAGATCCCTGGACCGTGGCCTGCGCTGAATCCCTTGCGCACGAGGCGCTTTGCCGAGGAGGAACTGCAACGGACCAAGGTCTGCGCGAGCGGCTCGCGGAAGACTTTGCCAGTTGCAGTTGTGGCCGAGGCGATCAAGACAAAGAACCTCTTCGGTTTGAAATCCAACAGCTAGCGTACGTGTAGGGGGCGCAGCGGGAAATTCCACCTTGAACGTTCATCTTCCCTTGGGGATGAACCCGGGGATGCCCGTGCCAACAACCGAATTGAGCCTGACTCGCGTACTGATCCCTTGAGTGATCTCTTCGATGGCGTCATCGGGAAGAGCCGAGACATCAAAATTTTCCTCGATGTGGCGGATGCTTGTAGCTGTGGTGAGAGGAGCCGTGCCACGCTGCAGCGCCCAGGCCAGTAGGACTTGAGCGGGGGTTTTGCTGACGCGCTTCGCAATGACGGTGATCACAGGATCGTCGATCAACCTGGGTTCAATACCATGACCCAAAGCAGCGAAGGCCTGCATCACGATGCCATTCCTCTTGCAATAGTCGAGCAGATCCCATTCAGGGAGATATGGGTGAGATTCGACCTGAACAACAGCTGGCTTTACGCGAGCGATATCGAACACCTCTTTCAGCTGTCCCAAACTGACGTTCGACAATCCGATCGCCTTGCACCGACCTTCGTCCGCCAGGCTCTCCAAAGCCTTCCAGGTATTCGTCAGAGTCGTCGCGTCGTCATAAATCACATTACCGTTCTTGTCTCTCGGGTCTTGCTCTTCGCCGGGTTTGAAAGCGAATGGAGTATGGATGCTGTATAGATCGACATAGTCCAGTTGCAGTCTTCTCAGACTTCCCTCGAAGGCGGGTCTAACGCGTTCGGGACGATGATTGTTGTTCCAGAGCTTCGTACCTACAAAAACGTCCTTCCGTTTGACCTTGTCCTCGTTGAACACCGCCCGCATTGCTTCGCCAACCTGTTCTTCATTTCGGTACCGCTCAGCGCAATCGAATTGACGAAAGCCAACCTCCAGAGAGATCCTAACTGCCTCTTTTGTTGCGACCGGATCAGGAATCAGCGTCCCAAACCCGAGCGCCGGAATCTCATCGGAGCCATTGTTGAGCGGTATCTTTGTATAACGAAGGCCGTCGGCGTCACTCATAAAACCCTTACCTCCGTACAAATCGTAGACGGGGCCGATTATAACAAATCTCTCCGCGGAATGACCAATCGCTGCCAGCCAACGAGACTCAGCACGCTCCACGATCGTTGGTCCAGGCCGGGAGCCTGATGATCGACACGGGAAAGTCTTCGCGCTCCGGATCCTTTTTGTTCGATTTCTGCGTCCGTCATATACGCTGCCGAGTGGTCAGAAGAATTTGCGCTTCGTCTGATGACAGGCGGTGCCGAAGGTTACAGCGACGTCCGCCATAACCGATTCCGATTAGCAGCATTTGACCGTCGCGACTCCCAAAAGGGCTCGGGATTTGCACGATCTAGAGTCGAGAAGAGAGCTTCTCAATAGAGCCATCTGACTTCTGGCCTTCGCTTCTAGTTCCGCGATCGCAGCGCGTTCCTCGTTGGATGTCACGGTTGCTGCATCGTCGCTTCGAACTGCCGGGCCGTAATCTGGCGAGTCCGAATGCAGCGTGAGAGCACCAGAGAGAAAATCCCTCGTGAAGCGGCCGGATAGACCGGTTGCACCGGAGTAAAAATCCGGCAGCAATAGCCCATTTGCCGGGAAGCGGCAGAGGTGGGCGGAGGGATGAAGCGGGTGGAACTATACGGGCAGGTTCGACGAGCGGTGTACGTGGAGGGGATGAGCCGGCGGGAAGCGGCGCGGCGCTTTGGGATCGACCCGCGGACGGTAGCGAAGATGCTGGTGTTCTCGGTGCCGCCAGGGTATCGGCGGAGCCGGCCGCCCGCGCGGCCCAAGCTGGATCCGTTTGTTGGGATCATCGAATGGATCCTGGAGGAGGATAAGGGACAGCCGGCCAAACAGCAGCATACTTCGAAACGGATCTTCGAGCGGCTGCGCGATGAGCACGGGTATGACGGCGGGATCACGATCGTCAGGGCCTATGTGCACGAGCAGCGCCAGCGGGTGCGCGAGATGTTCGTGCCGTTACGCCACGATCCGGGACACGCGCAAGTCGACTTCGGCGAAGCGCTCGCGGTAATCGCAGGTGAGGAGTGCAAGATCCATTTCTTCGCGATGGATCTGCCGCACAGCGACGCTTGTTTGGTGCAGGCCTATCCGGCCGAGACCAGCGAAGCCTTCTGCGAGGGGCACAACGTCGGCTTCGAGTTCTTCGGCGGGGTGCCGCGTTCGATCCTTTACGACAACAGCAAGCTGGCGGTGGCGCGCATCCTGGGAGACGGCCGGCGCCAGCGCACGCGGACCTTCAGTGAACTGCAGTCCCACTATCTGTTCGCCGATCGCTTCGGGCGGCCGGGCAAGGGCAACGACAAGGGCAAGGTCGAGGGGTTGGTCGGCTACGCGCGGCGCAACTTCATGGTGCCGATCCCACACGCGGCCAGCTTCGCTGAGTTCAATGCGTACTTACTAGAGTGCTGCCGCCGTCGCTTGAATGATCGGCTGCGTGGTCATGACGACACCATCGGCGAGCGGCTGGTGCGGGACCGTGGGGCCTTGCTGCCGCTGCCACCTGCTCCCTACGATGCCTGTGAAAAGAAGGCCGCACGGGTCAACTCGTTGTCGCTGGTGCGTTACCGCGGCAACGACTACTCGGTGCCGACGGCGTATGGCCATCGTGAGGTGCTGGTCTGCGGTTATGTCCACGAAGTAGTAATCGCCTGCGCAGCGGACGAGATCGCCCGTCATCCCCGGTCCTACGAGCGCGAGGACTTCGTCTTCGACCCGTTGCACTATCTGGCGCTGCTGGAACGGAAGATCGGTGCGCTGGACCAGGCCGCACCGCTGGTCGGCTGGCAACTGCCCGAGGAGTTCGCGACGCTGCGCCGGCTGCTCGAGGCGCGCATGGGCAAGTCCGGCAAGCGGGAGTTCGTCCAGGTCCTGCGCTTGCTGGAGGTGTTTCGCCCCGACGATGTGCTGGCCGGAGTCAGAGCGGCGCTGGAGCGCGGCGTGATCGGCTTCGATGCGGTCAAGCATCTGGTGCTGTGCCGAATCGAACGGCGCCCGCCGCGGCTGGACCTCAAGGTTTATCCCTACCTGCCACAAGCCACGGTGGCGACCACCATGGCGAAGAGCTACCTGAGCCTGCTGGCGGGAGGCGCGTCATGAGCGATACGCCGCAGGTGCTGCTCGCCCATCATCTGAAGGCGCTGAGGCTACCGACCTTCCTGCGTGAGTACGACAAGCTGGCCCGTCAGTGCGCCGCCGAAGGGGTCGATCATACCCGATACCTGCTCCGCCTGACCGAGCTGGAGATGATCGACCGGGAACGGCGCACCATCGAGCGCCGGATCAAGGAGGCCAGGTTCCCGGCAGTGAAGAGTCTCGACAGCTTCGACTTCACCGCCATTCCCTCGCTCAACAAGACCCTGGTACTGGAGCTGGCCCGCTCGGAGTACGTCGCGCGTCGTGAGAACATCATCGCGGTCGGCAACAGCGGCACTGGCAAGACTCACGTGGCCCTCGGACTCGGTCTGGCCGCCTGCCAGAAGGGACTCGCGGTCGGCTTCACCACTGCCGCCGCCCTGGTCAACGAGCTGCACGAAGCCCGCGATGAAAAGCGTCTGCTGCGCCTCCAACGTCAGCTCAGCGGCTACAAGCTTCTAATCGTGGATGAACTGGGCTGTGCGCCACGAGGCGCTGATATACCGCGAGGAAAAGACTCCTCCCGCGACCGATGCAGCGGTCGCGAGAAGCTGAGGGCAGGTTGAACGTGGAGATGCACGGGAGACCGGGAGCAGCCCTGACAACGTAGCGGCGCGGCGGCACTGCCAGACGCCACGGCCGCGCAAGCGAGACGGAAAGGTACAACGCAAGTGAATCGGCGTCGGAGGCCCCTCGATTCGTCAACCAGCTCGAATCTGGCGGATACGGGCTGGCGCAGCGCTGGATGCGTGGAAACCCATCGCGCATTCGCTCGGTTGGGTTGCAAGCCGATGGCTCAACCGTGGCTGCACACAGACTGCGATGGGTGTGTAGCGATGCTGCAGGGGTATAGCCGGGTACCGTCCCCGTCAGGCGGAGATCAGTGAACGTGGGAACCGTGACCATGTCGCCCTGCTACGAACTAGCAGGGCACGTCCATCGTCGATGTACGACGCGGTCGTGGGACGGAGTCTCCGTAGTAGTCCGAGGCCGGGAAAGCCGGCCACATGGCGAAGGGAGACAGCAAGTCAGCAGCACCAATGGAAGGGAGGAGAAGTGGCGTTGAACAACGACACCCTGTGGCCGAGCGTCGCCGACGCAAAGGTGCGGGTACTCAGTATCCAACGGAAGCTGCATCAATGGTCGAAGGCTGATAGCGAGAGGAGGTTCGATGACCTTTACAACTTAGTATGCGATCGGGCCACGCTGCTGGTGGCGTGGGACCTTGTGAGGAGCAACCGAGGGTCACGAACGGCTGGGCTGGATGGCTGGACCCGGTGGCACATTGAGCAACGCATTGGGGTCATATCGTTTCTGGAGGAGCTTCGCTCCCAACTGAAAGCGCGATCTTATCGCCCGACTCCCACGAGGGAGCGCGGTATCCCCAAGCGGGGCGGCAAGGTGCGCTATTTGGGCATTCCAACCATTCGAGACCGGACCGTGCAGATGGCCCTTAAGCTCGTACTGGAGCCGATCTTCGAGACGGACTTTTACCCTGCGAGTTATGGGTATCGGCCAGCCCGAAGAGCCCAGGATGCGATCGCGGAGATCGTGCGCTACATCAACCCCCGCTCCTCGTACGAATACGTCGTCGAGGGTGATATCAAGGCGTGTTTCGACAACGTCCGGCACGGCATTCTGATGGGCCAGATACGAAGGCGCATCAGTGACCGCCGGGTGCTGGCGCTGCTACGGGCATTCCTTGGTGCTGGAGTGATGAAGGAGACTGGGCGGCTCGCAGCGACTCTCACGGGAACGCCACAGGGCGGGATCATCTCGCCGCTCCTCGCCAACATCTATTTGTCGGCGTTGGATCGGTACTTCGAGCGAGTCTGGAAGCATCAGACCCGCTATATCGGATGCACCACTTATTACCGACGACGCGGAATGGCGACTTACCGGCTCATTAGATACGCCGATGATTTCGTCATTTTAGTGCGCGGCGCTCGGGAACAAGCGGAAGCCGTTCGAGACGAAGCGGCTCGGGTACTCCGCGACGAGCTGGAGATGGAGCTGTCAGAGGAGAAGACCGTCGTCACTCATGTGGACGAGGGCTTCGATTTCCTCGGGCATCGGATTCGAAGAGGCGCCTGGCGCAAGAGCAAGGTGGCCTTTACGTATCCGAGCAAGCGCAGTGTGGAGGCGATCAAGTACAAGGTCAAGAATCTCACCACGCGTTCGACGACTCACCTGAGCCTCAGAACGTTGCTACTTCGAGTAAACTCGGTATTACGAGGATGGGCAACGTACTTCCGCTACGATGCGAGCAAGCGAACGCTCGCATACGTCGATTATTTCGCATGGTGGCGGGTCTTCCGCTGGCTGCGGAAGAAACATCCCAAGCGAACCTATCGGTACCTGCGAAACAGGTATTGCGGCGGGCGCTGGTGGATTAACGATGATGGTGTCGAGCTGTTCCGGCCCGCCAAGGTCAAGGTGGAACGTTACCGCTATCGCGGTACACGCATTCTCCTGCCATGGATGGAATCGCTGGAGCTCGGAATAGTCGGTCGGTTCGCCAAAACCGATTACGACGACATCAGCATCGCGGGCGCGTTGGACGAGTCGCTCGCAGTCCCATGACTATGGATGCTTGTGGAAAGCCGGATGCGCGGCGACGTGCACGTCCGGTTTGGCGGGCGAAAGCGGGGAAACGGAACCGGAGTAATTCGGTCACCGCGCCCCCTTTCGACCCGACACGTCCCGCTCTCGCCGACCGGCGCCGAACTCCTGTTCGAGACCTTCAGCCAGCGCTACGAACGCGGCTCGATCATCGTCACCAGCAATCTGCCTTTCGATGAATGGACCAGCGTGTTCGCCTCCGAACGCTTGACCGGCGCACTGCTCGACCGCCTCACCCACCACGTGCACATCCTCGAAATGAACGGTGACAGTTACCGGCTCAAACATAGCAAACGCCGCATCACAGAAGATCAACCACAGCAAGAACCTAGCTAAAAACCGCCCCTCAGTCCTGCTTACTAAATTAGATCTTCAATGACACGGCGAGGGGGTAATCCCCCTCGCGCTCCCCCTTCCAGAGGCCAGACTCCACTGCCTTCCTCTTCCGGCTGATGGATTTTTACTGCGATGCGCTGATGTACTTTCACTCCGGTGTTGACACCTTTTTCCGCTGAATTTCCAAGGTCGGCCCTCGTGCGAATAAATTATATCACAATTGAGATACGAGTCAGCGTTGTACGAATTCGTCTGCTCAAACGGAGACGCTACCCGACTCATCGCCCCCGGACTGCCCCACCTTGAGTACAGCATCGCGCGCTTTCACGAAGCGTTCAACGTACTCGCCCAGAGCAAGAAAAAGCACATATAGACCCGCCACCTGTATTCCCTCCTTCAGCGGAGAACCGGCGAGGCGAGGGACAATCACTACCACGGACACTGCCAAATTTTCCGAGAACAAATACGCGAGCAATCCAACGGCGACAGCCAGTAGAGTCACAGACACTCGCCAGCCGTTATGAGCAACTTTTACCGGAACGCGAAGGGCCAAGATGCGAGGCCACTCGGTCCAGCTGGAGTTCTCCGGAACTCCTCCGGCCAGCGGCGAAAGACCCTCGATCTGGCCGCTATCTGCGGGTATTGGCTCTGCGCGAATGGCCAACTCCATGTAACCAGGCGCTCGAGCGAAAAACCCGAACTCGAGGGCATCATACCGTCCGACGACAAGATTCGAGGCACCTTCGAGATCCAAGATGGTCGGATTATATTCACATTCTACGCGTACTTGTGGAAGTGCTTTTGGCGGCTCAGCCCACTCTAGCACTCTGAGACTGTATCTTCGGCGCTCCACCAGACGGAACGCCTGAATTCGCCGCTTGCAATCCAAAAAACTCCCAATCTTACGAGGAGGTACGGGACTTCCCTCGCGGTTCTGAAAGCCAAGAAGATAGAACATCGGAACGCCTTCGAGTTCGGGCTCCATCTGCAGAATTTCGATCAAAGACGCCCAAGCGAGAGTGACACTCGGCCCACCCGCATCAGCCCACGGAATATCAGACTCCGATGAAGCACTCGCCTCTCGGAAGTACATTCCGTCTCCAAGAGCTTGCGCGAAGTCGCGGGACTCCTTGACTTCACCCTCCAGGAGAACTGCCGCCCTTTCGTGCAAAGTTTCGGGTTGAACACATGACGCAGCATCCGCTCGCAAGCACGTCCCCTCTTTCGCGGCGTTTACGAAGGGTCCCACTCGGAATCGTAGAAAAATCATTGGCCCCAATTGTTCAATACTGATCACGTTGGCCTTTCGGACCGGAAGGAGCCGTTTCGTTTGTTGGGAATGGAAGACAATTATCAGCGGCTTGTCCGCGAAAGCCTCCGGGTCTGACCGAATACGAACGAGCAACTCAGATGCAACCCACTGCGGGCGATAACGAAAACGGAATTCAAATCCCGCAGGTAAAGAGAGGAGGTGAGGGAGATCGAATATGTACGGCTGCTGAGATCCGGTAACAGCGACCAGTGGCCTTTCTTTTCGAGCTTCCCGCATTCCGGTTCCACCATATCTCAACGATTTGTAAGAGCGGAATCTCTACGAGAACCAATAGGCTAAAGGTGTATAGACCACCTCCAACGGCTTCAACCCCGTGCTCGCAACCGGCTTCTCGACGGCGCTAATCGAAGTGAAGAATCAGCCCATCAAAAGACCGTCGCCGCCAATCTTTCGAAACGGACGTCGCCCTTGGGAAAAATGTCGGCTTAGACAATTCGAGGTTCCACCAGAAGTTTGTTGCTGGTGCCCGCTTCTCAAGCACGACGCGCCAAGTTCGAATCTGCAGTTTCATCGACCTAAGCGAACCTCGTCGCCGTGCCTCCGCGCTCGTCGCGCGCTTCGCCATTTCGCACGGGAGAAAACCACGACATGATCGCGTCTCCAAACTCGGCGTCACACTGATCCCTATCCTCATAGGGCCGGCCTGCCCTTTATTCATCTGTTACCGGAAAGTCCCTCCGTCCACTCTGACCATACCGCTCCTGTTTGCCAACACCATGCCGCGACGCTGCGCTGTGAGCCGCCCCGCAAGCGCTCCGTAAACTTCGCGTCGCGGCCCCACGCCGCACCCCAACTCCACCTGCGATCTCCGCTTCGCCGCCGCTCTCATTGGTGGCGTTCGCTGCGCTCAGATACCGTGGGGTCCGTCAAGCGCTGATTCGTGGGTATTCACGCCCACGTAGTAGTCGCGCAGGCCGGGCGCGCTACGTAAAGCGTGCGATCTCGGCAGTTCCTCGCCGCTACGGTAACAGCCACCGAGGAACTTCGGCGCAATATTGTTCGTAGTCGTTGCCGAACCGTTTTCGCAATCTCGGCTCTTCTCCGAATACAACAAACGAATAGAAGCAAAGTGCCACGACAAGCCCGTACAGCAAAATCGCTGTGCTTCTGTAGAGATCTGCCCATCCGAAGATCACAGTGAGTACGCCGACGTACATAGGGTTTCGCGAGTAGCGATACAAGCCGCGTCTGACGAGCTTCTTTGGAGCATCAAGCGGAAGCGGAGTGCCGCGGCCAAATGACGCGAAATCGAATACGCACCACGCGTAGATCGCCCCGCCCATCATAAATAGAAAAATGGCGACCACGCAGATGAGTCCCGATGATGCAGAACTATGTCGCGATATCATAAGCGGTAGGTAGACGGCGACCGTGCCTGGTACAGTCAGCGTGAACAGCAGATTTTTCAGAGAAAGAATCAACTCGCTCCCTGAATCACAGATTCACTGTTCGCAGTCTTAGCGCGTTGGCGATTACCGAGACCGAGCTGAAGCTCATCGCGGCACTCGCGATTATTGGACTCAACAGCAGACCGAATGCCGGGATAAAGAACACCCGCAGCGATGGGTATACCGAGCACGTTATAGATAAACGCGAAGAAGAGATTTTGCCGGATGTTTCGCATCGTCGCACGGCTCAAGCGCCGCGCCTTGACGATGCCACGCAGATCGCCCTTGACCAGCGTGACGCCGGCGCTCTCCATCGCCACGTCAGTGCCCGTGCCCATCGCGATGCCGACGTGTGCCTGCGCCAGCGCGGGGGCATCGTTGATGCCGTCGCCGGCCATCGCGACGATGCGGCCTTCGGACTGCAATCGCTTCACCATCGAAGCTTTCTGCTCGGGCAAGACCTCGGCCTTGACCTCGTCGATGCCGAGCTTTTGCGCGACTGCCGCCGCGGTGATCCGGTTGTCGCCGGTCAGCATGAACGATCGTGACGCCGCATCGCTGGAGCAATCTTGAGCGTTTCCGCGGCAGACGCCTTGATCGGGTCGGCAATGCCGATCAGTCCGGCGAGCCGGCCGTCGATCGGCGACGAACATCACGGTCTGGCCGCCTTTCGCTAGCGTCCGCGTCGGCGGAAACCGGGTCGATAGCGATGCTCGAGCTCGCGCATCATGTGCTGATTCCCGAGCAGCGACAGCGCGGCCCTCGATTCGCCCCTCACGCCCTGTCCCGTCACCGACTGGAAGTCCTCGGCGGACGCGAGCGTGAGCTTGCGTTCTTCCGCTCCGGCGATGATCGCGGCCGCGAGCGGATGCTCGCTGCCACGCTCCAGGCTGGCGGCGAGACGCAACACGTCGGCGTCGGTGAAACCCTCGAGCGCGGCAAACGGAGACCAGGCGCGGGTTTCCTTCGGTCATAGTCCCGGTCTTGTCGACGACCAGCGTGTCCACCTTCTCCAGAATCTCGAACGCTTCCGCATTCTTGATCAGCACGCCTGCAGCGCGCCGCGCCCGGTGCCAACCATGATCGACATTGGAGTCGCGAGGCCGAGCGCACACGGGCACGCGATGATCAGAACCGCGACCGCATTGACGAGCGCGTAGGCCATCCGCGGCTCGGGCCGAAGATCGCCCAGGCAATGAACGTAATCACGGACGCGACGACCACGGCCGGGACGAAATACGAGGCGACCATGTCGGCAAGCCGCTGAATAGGAGCGCGAGTGCGTTGGGCCTCGCTCACCATGCGCACGATCTGCGCGAGCAGCGTGTCGCTGCCGACCCGCTCGGCACGCATGACGAATCCGCCGGTTCCGTTGACGGTCGCGCCGATCAAGGCGGGCACCCGGCTTTTCTCGACGGGGATCGGCTCGCCGGTGACCATCGACTCGTCAACCGAGCTGGTCCCCTCCAGTACACGCCGTCGACCGGGACTTTCTCGCCGGGGCGGACGCGCAGCCGATCTCCCGGGATCACCCGATCGAGTGAGACATCCTCTTCGCGGCCGTCGGGGCGGATCACGCGTGCGGTCTTCGGCGCCAATCCCAGCAACGCTCTG
>CAWHTV010000005.1:0-384231 GCA_963832395.1 uncultured delta proteobacterium
TCCTTCAGCGCGACCGGCTACGGCATCGGCATCGGGATGGGCGACGCGACCATGACAGGAGGCACCACCGGCAACGAAGTCGCCACCGCGGCCAGTAGTGCGAGTAACATCGGAGCGTTGATCGCGCTTTCGTCCGCCGTCGCAACGTCTGACGCGACCCCCACGCCGACTCCACCTGCAATCCCGTCACCGACGGCAGAGCCTACATCGACACACTCCGACTCCGATCGCCTCGCCTAAACCGACCTCGACTCCGGCACCAGCTTCAACCCCGACGCCGAGCGCAAGCCCAACACCGGCTTCGACCGCGGGCAAAACCTACTATGTAGCGCCGACCGGCAGCGACTCGAGCAGCGGCGAATCAATTGCTTCGGCCTGGCTGACGATAGGTCATGCCGCCGCGACTATGAGTCCGGGTGATACGACGGTGGTCGAGCCGGGCAACTATGCCGAACGCGTGTCGATGTCCACTTCAGGCACCCAATCGGCTCCGATCACCTTCGCGGCTGATCTGTCGGTTTCGGGCATAGTGACCATGCGCGGTTTCGACATCGCGGCAAGTTGGATCGTGATCGACGGCTTCACGATCGACTTTAAGGCCAATGGCGACCCGGGTGATTTCGGGGTTCACGTTAATGGCACTGGTAACCTGATCGAAAACAACCAGATCCAAAATCTTTGCGCAGAGGGAGTTTTTGTCGAACCGTCCTCCGCCAATACCACATTGCTCGACAACACGTTCCTGCATACCGGGATGGCCGGCGCGAATCTCGACGGCGCCGGCTACCTGGTCAAGGGAAACGTCGTCAATGGGACCTACCAGTATCCGTCGGGATGCGCGAGTCGCGACGGCGCCGACGCCGACGGCTTCCGCTTCTTCGGCACCAATGGACTGTTTGTGAATAACACCATCGAAAACATCCCGTTGCCCGGGACGGACTACAATACCAATCCGCATACCGATTGCTTCCAGAGCTGGGGGCCAGCCAGCAACGTGACGTTCGATTCCAACTGGTGCGAGATGCCGGCGCCAGGCAACTCGGGAGGCGGTACCAATCATATTGGCATGATCGAGCAGAGCTCCGGTCCCACCAATGGCCTAGTGTTTATGAACAATGTGTTTATCAATTCCTACCAAGGGTTGTTGGTGGACGGCGGTACCAGCGGTTCCCCCATCGACCTTGATTTCTACAACAACACTATCGACACGGTAACCCAGGAAGGTGTTGACTTGATCGAAAATACTAATGCCGATATTGCTAACAACATCTTCTACAACGTCGGTAACGGCGGCGACAGTTACCTAGCCGACGAGAGCAGTTCGGCAACCTACACGGCCGAAAACAATGACATGTGGATGGCCGACGGGTCGCAACCAGGTACTTCAGGTAGTGATGCACCGTATCTGAACGAAAACCCGGACTTCGTCAACGTCTCTGCGCTTAACTTCGCACTCAGCGCCGGCTCGCCCCTGATTAAGGCCGGTACCCCTGAGTCCCTGGTTACGCACGACTATACAGGCGAATCGCGGCCGCAAGGCTCTGGCATCGACATTGGCGCATTCGAGTATCTCAATTGATCTGGAGTTCGGCCTGCCAGCTAAGTACGGGCCTGGCGGGCCGAAACGAATCCTCCTTGGCGAAGCGTCTGCGGGCTGCGACAGAGCGGTTCTGCGTTTTTGGGGCGATCTATATGTGGGGGTTGAGGAGCATGAACCTGTGTGTGTCGAATTGCTGATTTGTGTCGAAAATCAGTAATTCGCCACACACCCGTCCGCAAAGCCGAATTTCTCTCCCCGCCGGAGTCCGTCGGTACCCTTCAGCGACCTTCGATGAACCCAAACTCGTGGGAGCCGGCTCGGTTGCGAGCAACCGGAGCCGGCCGCGGAGCGGCGGCGCTTCATTCGGAACTCGACCGCGCGACCGGGCAGAGGGTTGTTCATGCCGCGCGTGCTGCCCGGGCTCGAATACCGGCGCAGTCGTGCCCCATCACGTGCGCGCTTACGGCGCTTCCGTATTATCCGTAGAGGTTAGCAAAGGCACGTGTGCGGAGGCGCAGTGCCCACCCAGTTAATCGGTCATGTCTGCTGCGCTAAGTGGGCTCTATTTCTCTTGAATGCTTTCGAGATATCGCACTATTAGCTGGATGCGCTGGCGCGCAACTGTCTGTTCTGGGTTCCCACCTGCCGCGTGCTCGCCTGCGCCAAATACGTGCCCCCAGACCGGATTTTGGGGGCTACCGTGGGCGGGAATTGCCTCACTGCCATCAAGGATTCTCGTCACCCGCGCTGTTGGAAAAGTGCCATTGCTGTTTTTCGCAAGCTGAGTCAGGTCGGCTGGCTTTGGGTTCAACGTAAAAGCCTTGGGTCCGTTACCCTTTCCATCGTCGCCATGGCAGGCACCGCAGTACCTGACGAAGGAACCTCGTCCCGGCGGTGCACCCAGCTTCTGCTGTGCAAACGCGGGCGAAGTCAAAACCACCAACGAAGTGATAACCGCGAGAGCGAAGAAGCAATCGGAACGTGTGGTCATCATGAGCGACCTCCTCGAGCATCGGTTGAATCGGGTTCGCACGCGAATTCGGGCACCTCCACCAATACCGGAGCATTGAATTGACCAACTACTGTATAGCCCAAAATCCGGTTTTTCTCCAGGCCGGGCCCTTTCAACCAATATTTCATGCCAGTGGCTTTGATGGTTTCGAACGAACGGGGAAAATGTGATCGGGTTGCCGTTCCAAACCGGCCACCGTTGACCAAAAGCGGCTAAACGGAAGTGTTGCAACTTTGAAGACGGAGACGGAGGAGGGCCCGAGAGGAACTGAGCGGCGAGATCTCAGGCCGCCAGTTCGAACAGCTTGTCGATGAACTGATTCTGTTTGCGAACATCAGCGTCGCTGACCCCGAGTGCCTGCCCCTTGTGGATCATGTGCATTGCTTCGTATCCCTCAATCGTTCGCCGTGCTGCTCGGAACTCGCGAAAGCTCTGCTTGGCCTTCACTCGGCGTTTAATCGCTCGATGATCCTGTTCCAGGATGTTGTTCAGGTATTGCACCGGTCGATGGCGGCAGCGGCGGCGCAGGATTCCCTCCTCTTTCACACCTGCAATCGCCGAGCAGTAAAGGCGGGCCTTATCGGTGTTGATGACGCGGGGTTGCGGATGCGAGGGATCGCCGAGAGCCTTGCGGAACAGGCGTTCGGCCGCCGCCGCATCGCGCAGCGCCGAGAGCAGGAAGTCGATGGTGGCACCGGTGGAATCGATGGCCCGGTATAGGTAACACCAGCGGCCGCTCACTCGGATATAGGTCTCATCGACCCGCCAGGATTTGTTGGTCAGCTTGAGATGACGGCGCAGCCGCTGGTCCAGTTCGGGTCCGTAACGTTGCACCCAGCGCCAGATCGTCGTGTGATCCGCCATCAGACCACGCTCGGCGAACAACTCTTCCACGTCGCGGAGCGAGAGCGAGTAGCGCAGATACCAGCGCACGGCACACAAAATCAGCTCCGGCTTGGTCTGCCGCCACTTGAAGATTGCTGGTCGGGTTGCATTATTCACGATCTTTTCAGACTACCAGCCATCTCCACTAAAGTTGCAACACATCCCCACGATATCACCGAGTGTCTGCGCGTGCCGAAAATCCGGCGCCCGCAGAAGCTCGGCCTCATCGCAGCCATCTCAATACTGAGTGGGCTGTATCATCGATATGTCAGGGCTTAGGTTTTACTGCACAGGTCCGATAGTTCCACGGTGAGCACTGCGTCATCCTTGCGGCAACTCCTCTGCTTGCCATTCATTAGTTTCTACTTTCGCTTGGTTCAGCTTCGTGTCCGACATGAAAGATTTGCCTTCGAGCCTCGTCAGCCGTCGCACAATGTAAAGAATCCCCGCGCACAAGAGCACGAGTAGTGCGATGATGATTTCCGACAGTCGTTGCGTCAACGCGATGCGCTTGCCGGTTGCCGCGAGCATCTGTTGCGTTTGCTTTTTTGAGTCCTCGATTTCGCGGCTCAGCTGGTTTCCTTGCTGCCGGATTCCAGCGTCCAGATCATTCGCTTTGCTCTCCAAGGCGCTTTGACTTCTTTCGAGGGAAGTGTTGCAACTTTGAAGACGGAGACGGAGGAGGGCCCGAGAGGAACTGAGCGGCGAGATCTCAGGCCGCCAGTTCGAACGGATGTGTTGCAACTTTAGTGGAGATGGCTGGTAGTCTGAAAAGATCGTGAATAATGCAACCCGACCAGCAATCTTCAAGTGGCGGCAGACCAAGCCGGAGCTGATTCTGTGTGCCGTGCGCTGGTATCTGCGCTACTCGCTCTCGCTCCGCGACGTGGAAGAGTTGTTCGCCGAGCGTGGTCTGATGGCGGATCACACGACGATCTGGCGCTGGGTGCAACGTTACGGACCCGAACTGGACCAGCGGCTGCGCCGTCATCTCAAGCTGACCAACAAATCCTGGCGGGTCGATGAGACCTATATCCGAGTGAGCGGCCGCTGGTGTTACCTATACCGGGCCATCGATTCCACCGGTGCCACCATCGACTTCCTGCTCTCGGCGCTGCGCGATGCGGCGGCGGCCGAACGCCTGTTCCGCAAGGCTCTCGGCGATCCCTCGCATCCGCAACCCCGCGTCATCAACACCGATAAGGCCCGCCTTTACTGCTCGGCGATTGCAGGTGTGAAAGAGGAGGGAATCCTGCGCCGCCGCTGCCGCCATCGACCGGTGCAATACCTGAACAACATCCTGGAACAGGATCATCGAGCGATTAAACGCCGAGTGAAGGCCAAGCAGAGCTTTCGCGAGTTCCGAGCAGCACGGCGAACGATTGAGGGATACGAAGCAATGCACATGATCCACAAGGGGCAGGCACTCGGGGTCAGCGACGCTGATGTTCGCAAACAGAATCAGTTCATCGACAAGCTGTTCGAACTGGCGGCCTGAGATCTCGCCGCTCAGTTCCTCTCGGGCCCTCCTCCGTCTCCGTCTTCAAAGTTGCAACACTTCCACTTCGCGGCCTGCGCATCGGACAGCGTCTGTTGGTCGGCCTGGACGTACTGGTTCGTCAGGTCGCGGATCTCATGATCGACATGGAACAGGCGTTCCTGATACGGCACATAGAATTCTAGGAATTTGGTCTTCATAACATCGTCCGCGAAGTGCATGTTCTTCACGACGTTCTCCTGGCGATGGTCTTCCAGTTCCTCGTGGGTGAAAGAGTGCAGCTTCTGCGCGTACGCCGCCGATGACCAGACCGATGCGATCAGACTCAAGGCCACGAAGAATCTGCACAGTATGTTTTTCATGCTACTCCCCATCGCACGTCACTCCTTTGCGATTTGGCGCCGCGGCGCCTGGTTTGGCTGCTGAGCTGCGAGACCGCGGCAATGTACAGTGCCGTCAGCGCTCAGGCAACGCGTCTCGAACGATTCGCTGCTCATCTCAACCTGCTCCGTGCGCACTCAGATTCGTCCGTTTTTTTAGGGAGCGCTATTGTACTTTGGTACAATAGCGGGTGGCCGCCGCGAGGCGCAGAATCCAATCGCATCAATGGTGCGAACGATCTACGAACGTTCTCTCGCCGAGCCGGTATAGCTGACTATCGAAAAACCCGAGGGCCACAGTGGTTGTGGTAGATTCGACGTATTGCTCTTTCAGAGCGCGAAAAGAGTTCCTGGCCAGCGAGTTTCCGGCCGGCAACGCGTGCCTGTTGTTGGACGTCTGGTTGCCGGGAATGAGCGGGATTGAACTCTGCCGGAGTATCGCTGCGTCAGGACGGCACTTGCCGACGATCATGATGAGCGGTTTTGACGACGAAGATCCAGACAAATCATGCGCGAAGTCGAACCGATTGCCAGCTTGTTCAAGCCATTCGATGAAAGACAACTGGTGCGTGCGATCCGGAAGGGGTTGCGTAAAAAACAGGTGCGCGCGACGCATACTTTGGCTCCGAGCGAACTTCCCGCCATTTCCGCGGAACTATGATCCAGAGACGCCTCTTTTCGCCGCTCGGTGATACGAGAAAAAGCACTCGATTGGTTTCCCAGGAAGACGATGCGTTGCTCAAACTGCGGCTCACAGAATCCCGGAGAGAAGAGATTCTGCGGTGACTGTGGCGCTCGGCTAGCGAATCGATGTCAGAAATGCGACGCGGAAAATCCGCCCGGCAAACGATTCTGCAATGATTGCGGTGCCCCGCTCGCCGGAAATATGCCGGCGTCTCGTGACAAAACACCCGCAGCGGCGCTGACTGAAACTGAGATTCGCATCACACCAGAGCAGGCGGATGCGACGACGCTTGCGGACGGCGAGCGCAAGGCCGTCACCGCGCTGTTTGCCGACATCAAGGGATCGATCGAGCTGATGGAGGACCTCGACCCGGAGGACGCGCGCCGCGTGGTTGACCCGGCGCTCAGATTGATGATGGACGCGGCGCATCGCTACGACGGCTACGTCGTGCAATCCAGCGGCGACGGCATCTTCGCGCTGTTTGGCGCGCCGAGTGCGCATGAGGATCATCCGCAGCGCGCGCTGCTGGCGGCGCTGCGGATGCAACAGGAGATCAAAAAGCTGGCAGGGTCGCTGCGTGCCGAGGGCCGCGCGCCGATCCAAATTCGGATCGGGCTCAACACCGGCGAAGTCGTGGTGCGCCCGATCGCCACGGGCAAGGGGCACCTCGAGTACACACCCATCGGCCACACAGCCAACCTGGCCTCGCGGATGCAGACGCTCGCCGAGCCCGGCTCGGTGGTGGTTAGCGAGGCGACCTTTCGGCTGTGCGACGGATATTTCACTTTTCGGGCGCTGGGGCCGGCGCGCATCAAGGGAATCAGCGAACCGGTCAACGTCTACGAGGTGACGGGGCTTGGAGCGCTGCGCACGCGGCTTCAGCGCTCGGCCGGGCGCGGGCTGACGAAGTTCGTCGGACGCGCGCGCGAGATGGACGCGATGCGCGGCGCGCTGGAGTTGGCCAAACAGGGGCGCGGCCAGGTCGTCGCCGCGCTCGGTGAGGCCGGGTTGGGGAAGTCGCGGCTGTTCTACGAGTTCAAGGCGACCGCGCAGAGCGGATGTCTCGTTCTGGAAACCTTCTCGGTCTCGCACGGCAAGGCCGCGGCCTACCTGCCCATCATTGAATTCCTAAACAACTATTTCGAGATCAAGGCCGAGGACGACGCACGCAAGCGGCGTCAGAAGATTACCGGCAGGGTCCTCACGCTTGATCGCATGTTGGAGGATGCACTGCCGTACCTCTTCGCGCTCCTCGGAGTGGAGGAGACGTTCGAAGCGCTCGCCCAGATGGACGCGCAGACGCGCTCGCGCCGCACCCTGGACGCGATCAAGCGCATCCTCTTGCGCGAGAGCCTCAAGCAGCCGTTGATCCTCATGTTTGAGGATTTGCACTGGATCGACGCCCAAACCCAGGCGCTGCTCGACTTGCTGGCCGATGCGATCGCCAACGCCCGGGTGTTGCTGTTGGTCAACTACCGGCCCGAGTACCGTCACGGCTGGGGTAGCAAGACTTACTATGCTCAACTCCGGCTCGACCCGCTCGCGCAAGAGAGCGCCGAGGAGCTGCTGGTCGCGCTTCTGGGTGACGACGCGGCCTTGCAGCCTCTCAGGCGCCTGATCATCGAGAAGACCCATGGTAATCCGTTCTTCATGGAGGAGACCGTGCAGGTCCTGCTCGACGAAGGCGTCCTGGTCCGCAACGGGGCGGTCAGGCTGACCAAGCCGCTGAGCGAACTAGGCATCCCGCCCACGGTGCAGGCGATCCTGGCCGCGCGTATCGACCGGCTCCCGCCCGACGAGAAGGATTTGCTCCAGACCCTGGCGGTGATGGGCAAGGAGTTCCCGCTCGGATTGGTCAGACAGGTGACTGGAAAGTCCGACGACGAGCTGGAACGGATGTTGGGCGATCTGCAGGTGAGTGAGTTCATCTATGAACAGCCGGCGCTGCCCGACGTCGAGTATAGCTTCAAGCATGCGCTGACCCTGGAGGTCGCCTATAACTCAGTCCTGACCGAGCGGCGGAGGGCGTTGCACGAGCGGATTGGCGCCGCTATCGAGTCTATCTATGCCGAGCGGCTCGACGACCATCTAGCGGAGCTAGCTCATCAATATCGCCGAGCTGGAAACCTTGAGAAGGCTATCGAATACCTGCGTCGAGCCGGAGAGCAGGCGGCTGCCAAGGGCGCCGATAGCGGCGCAATTACTCAGCTCGGGGCTGCGTTAGAGCTCATCGCGAAGCTACCGGACGATCACGACCAGCCGACTTCAGGAAATTCGACTCCGAATTTTGATTGGGCCCAGTCTGATGGCGGTCAAGGGTCTGGGTTCCTCAGAGACAGCCGCGAACTACACGCGCGCGCGCGAGCTCTGCCGGCTTGCAGGAGATCCTTCGGCGCTCTTCGAGGTACTATCGGGACTATGGACCTTCCACTTGGTGCGCGCGGAACTTCGCGAGGCTGATGCGTTGGGACAGCAGCTTCTCGCATCAGCGCGTGAATCAAAGGATGATTCCCATCTTGCCTTTGCGAATTTCGCCGCGGGTAACACTGCATTCTGGTGTGGGCAGCTCGAAACCGCCGCCGAACGCTTGGCTCAGTCGATCGCGGCGTGCAAGCCCGGGCAACGTTTATATCAAGTCTTTGTTGACGATCCAGCAGTGTACTCAAGAGCCTACGCGGCTTGGACTCAGCACTGTCGGGGTCGTCCGGATCAGGCGCTGGCGACCATCAGGGACTGCATGCAGGTGGCGCGTATGCATTCTCATCCGCGGACGCTGGCCATGGCCACTCAATTCGCGGGGCACTTATACCTTTTCCGACGAGAGCCCGATGCGGTGGTCGAACATTGTCGGACATTGACGTCGTTGGCCGGCGAGTATGGGTTTCCCTTTTATCGAGCGCTCGCAGAGATATTGGCGGGTTGCGCTGCGATCCAACATGGAGAGGGAGCACAGGCAGTCGAGGGCATCAAACGCGGAATCGACGCATGGCAAAGTCTTGGTTCAGGGCTTGCGGTCCCGTGGTTTCTTGGAGAACTCGCGGAAGGGTTAAGGTCGATTGGGCGTTGCGATGAAGCGATGGATGTCGTGAATGACGCCCTCCGCCAGACCGAACGATCCGGCGAACGTCAATTCGCAGCGGAGCTTTACCGAATTGCGGGCACGGCCATGATGACTCAAGGCAAGTCTGTCGAAGCCGAAAACTCTTTCCGGCGCGCGATAGAGATCGCTCGAGCGCAGGGCGCAAGGATGTGGGAGTTGCGCGCCTCGAGGAGCCTCGCCGGCTCGCTAGCCAAGCAAGGCAAGCGTGAAGAGGCGCGCACGACGGTCGCCCACGTCTACGGCTGGTTCACCGAGGGCTTCGACACCGCCGACTTGAAGGAGGCTAAGGCGCTGCTCGACCAACTAAACGCGTAGCTGATTTGCCTTGAGGCACGCAGCACTCTTGGCCGGCGTCGTGGGAGCTGCCATCTCTGAAGGTTCTCCGAATCGGCTCCGGCATCGGGCAAAAATTTTAGTCAAATTGCCCTGTGGCTTCTCAAAACTTAATCCGTGCGAATTCGTTGGTGATTTTGACGACCTGGCGATAGCCTGCGGCGCATGGGAACGCTGGCAAGCGGATCATTTCTGGTGGCCCCAGGCGGCGAACCTCGAACCCGCACCGCGCTGCTGTTGGAAGCGATCGCCTTGCGCCATCAGATCGCCGTGCTGAAGCGCAGCGGAACTCGTCGCCCGTGCTTTCGTCTTTGGGATCGGCTGTTTTGGATATTGTTCTCGCGTTGGTGGCGCCAATGGCGCGCCAGCGTGCTCATCGTCCAGCCCGAAACGGTCTTGCGCTGGCGCCGTGAGGGCTGGTCAGCGCTCTGGAAATATCGAGCACGTGGTCGCTGGCGCGGCGGGCGCCCGAGGATTTCCAGAGAAGTCCGTCTTCTGATCGTACGGATGGCCCGTGAGAACTTTCTCTGGGGTGCGCCGCGGATCCATGGTGAGCTTTTGATGCTCGGTTTTGCCGTTTCGCAAGCCACCGTTTCGCGCTACCTACCGGCACGAGGCAGACGGCCGGGGCCATCGTGGAGGACTTTCCTTCGCAATCAAGCCGTAGCGTTCAGCCAGTATTCCGAGGAGCGATCGATGGGGGACGCCTGCCTGCAGATCGAGTCCTATTGGGCCCAGCTCAAGCGATCCGGGGCTGCGCAGATTGCGGCCCTATGGGCTGGCCTCAGGAGTGGCCTTCTCCAACCACAGCCGATCTTGAACGTTGGAAGAATTAGTTTGCGCTCCGCGCAGCGCGATCGCGGAGTGACGCAGCGCGCTGCCTCCGTGTCCGGCGGTTCAAGGAGAGCGCTATATAACCGTTCCGGCGCCGCGCTTCCGATCCGAAGTCCACCACGTCAAGAGTATGCGTCGCGATAAGTTGCGGACGCGGGCGGTTAAACACGTCGCGTTAGGGCGGAGACGCGCCAGATTTCGTCACGCCGGTCCCTGCCGGGGCGGATGCGCGCGAGCGTATTTTGGTCATCTGGCGCAGAATTGCAAACGCAGAAGGACTCGATGGCGGAGGGAAGTGGATTCGAACTCTCGGTTCCGCTGGTTTAGCGCGAAAACGGCCCGTTTTCTCTATTTTCCTTTCTCCGCAAGAGAACCCGAAAGCGGTGAAAGGAGATAGGCTGACCGTAAGCAGCACCGCGGACAGAAGCGCGGTAGTCGCAAGAACAGAAGCTTCCATAGTGCGGAGCGTGCAGATAAGGGAGATCCGCCTCTTTGGTGATTGGGTGGTCCCATCGCTATGCTACACGGTGCTGATAGACGCAGCGCGATCTCAAAACCCTGAGATCGGCTATTCTTAGATGCACTGGATCAGTAGATGCACTGGATCAGTGGAGAATAACCATGGCGGACACGAAATCTGACGGCACTGGCCGGTGCTTATGCGGCGCGGTGCGGTACCGGTACGAAGGCGAGCCCACGTCCATCGGGCTATGCCAGTGCCGACGATGTCAACGACAGTCGGGATCCGCCTTTCTAATTGGCGTAATTTTCCCGAAAGAGGCCGTCACGATTGAGGGTAGGTTGGCCACCTTTGAGTTCGAGATAGATGGGAAACGGTTGCGGCGTCACTTTTGCCCAGTCTGTGGATCGGCTATATCGATCACCCTCGACCGCTATCCTCACATCCGCTCCATAATGGGGGGAACACTCGACGACAAGAGCAAGGTCAAACCGACCTTCAGCATCTGGTGCTCAGACGGGCAGCCGTGGCTCAAGTTGCCGGAAGGCATTGCCTGCTTCCCAGATTATCCAGATGCAACGTTCGCTTGATTCGCTCTCTGCGGATGAACTTGATTCGCTCTCTGCGGATGAAGTTGTCGGCACCGCAGAATCAAACTGATGAAGTAACAGTGGTGCCTGTGCAAGGCGCGGTCGTTTCGTGTCCTGAGCGGGTCGCTTTCCCTGAGCGGCTGCCCCGGTCGACATCGCCATTCCGATCATTTCGACATCGCATCGCTGGCGCGGGTCTCACGCGACTGCAAGGTGATCTCCTTAGCGAAAAGCTCAAGCGATTTGGTTGATTTTTTCGAATCCAGGCCCGGGAAATGACTCGTGATGACGAAGTGCGTGCAGGCATACTCCTTGCAGAACTTTTAGAACCCGACGCGCGGAAAGATCCCGAGAGGGCGAGCGCGTCGGCTACGTACACTGAGGTCGTGTCATGCCAGAACTCCAGGGATTGCAATCCGCGAGCGATTGGCAGATCCGTCGGGAAATAAGCCATTCGCGCGGCGGGAACAATCAGCAGGATGTTCACAAATCCCAGGACAAGAAGCATTCCTACGAGCCGAGCGTTATAGACGGGAAGAAGACCCGTCTTCTTACGCGGCTTCGTCATCGAGTTCAGGTTTCATATCGGCGTCATCTTGATTGCGCATGCGACTCACCGCAGGTTCTCAAAGTCCGTTCCTTCATGATCGCGAAGAACACGGGCACCAGTATTAACACGTGAATCGTCGAGGTGACCATTCCGCCAACGATTGGTGCAGCGATAGGCTTCATCACGTCGGAGCCGATTCCACTCTCCCATAGAATTGGCGCGAGACTCAGCATCACGACTGCGACTGTCATCAGCTTGGGTCGAAGCCGCTGCACCGCGCCCTCGATGACCGCCGCTTCGACGCCTTCATGGGTGAGTTCGCCAGCAGCGATGTGACGATTCAGCGCTTCGTGAAGATAGATGACCATGACGACGCCCGTCTCGACGGCGATGCCGAACAGCGCGATGTACCCGACCCATACGGCGACGCTGAAGTTGAAGCCCATCATATACTGAAGCAGCAGCCCGCCGGTCATCGCGTACACGGTAGGAAGAATCAGTACGATCGATTCGGGCACCGACTGGAAGAGCATATAGAGCAGGACAAAGATCAGACCGAAGACGATCGGCAGGATGACGGTCAGGCGCTTTCGTGCGCGCAACTGGAATTGGTACTCCCCCGACCATTTCAGGTTGTATCCGGCAGGCAGACGCAGTTGCCGATCAAGCGCGCGCTGTGCGTTGTCGACGTAGTTGCCATAGTCCGAAGTTGCAAGGTCAACATAGACGTAGCCGGTCAGCAGCCCGTCTTCATCGCGGATCATCGATGGACCCGGACTCAAGGTGATGCGCGCGACTTCACCGAGCGGAATTTGCGCTCCGGTTGGTGTCATGATCAGTATCCGACGAAGCGCATTCAGGTCGTTCCGGTAGTCTGCGAGATAGCGGACGTTGATCGAGTAGCGCTCGCGCCCTTCGACGGTGGTCGCGATATTCTCGCCGCCCATGCCTGAACTGACCGCCCGCTGAACGTCTCCGACCGTCAGGCCATATCTCGCCGCGACTGCCCGGTCGACATCGACGTTGATGTAGAACCCCTGAGAAACTCGTTCGGCGAAAATTCCCCGCGTGCCTGCGACGGAGCCGAGAATCTCTTCGATCTGTGAGCCAATCCGCTGAATCGTGTCAACGTCGGGACCCTGAATCTTGAGCCCGACGGGAGTTTTGATACCGGTCAATTCCATGTCGAGCCGGTTCTCGACCGGCATCGTCCACGAGTTCGACAAACCTGGGAAATGTAATCGGTCATCCATCTCTGCGATGAGCTGATCGTAGGTCATCCCCTTTCGCCATTGAGTGCGCGGCTTGAGCATGATCGTCGTGTCGTACATGTCGAGCGGGGCGTTGTCGGTCGCGCTATCCGAGCGTCCGACCGAGCCGAATACACTCTCGACCTCGGGAAAGGTGCGGATGATCTGATCCTGCTTCTGCATCAGGTTTACCGCCGAGCTGATTGAAAGTCCGGGAAGAGCGGTGGGCATGTAGAGGCTTGACCCTTCATATAGCGGCGGCATGAACTGACTGCCGATTCTGAACAGGAGCGGAATCGTCAGCAGCAAAAAGATCACGTTGACCGCGATCGTGAGCGCGCGATGATGCAAGCACCATCTGATTACAGGCAGATAAATCATCTGAAAGAACCGCGAGATTGGATTATCTTCCTCGGGGCGCAGGCGCTTGCCCCGAATGAAGAGGACCATCAGCACCGGAACGATCGTGATCGCGAGAACCGAGGAGAACGCGATCGCAAAGGACTTGGTGTAGGCCAGCGGCCGGAACATCCGTCCTTCTTGTGATTCCAACAGGAATACCGGCAAAAACGAGACCACGATAATAATCAGCGAGAAGAAGATCGGCCGGCCGACCTGCTTCGCGGCCGATAACAGGATTCGCTGTCGTTCGGGTTCGGATATCGATTCACCCTTCAGCGACGCGCGCTGCTGCGCCTCCGACAAATGCCGGTAGCCGTTCTCGACCATTACGATCGAAGCGTCAACCAGCACGCCTATCGCGAGCGCCAGACCGCCCAACGACATGATGTTGGAGCTGATCTGCAGATAGTACATCGGGATAAAGGTTGCGATGACCGCGATCGGTAGCGCAAGGATCGGAATAAACGCGGAACGCAGATGGAATAGAAAAATGATGATTACGAGACTTACAATGAACGCCTCTTCGAGCAGATCGCGCTTCAGCGTATTGATGGATTCCTGAATGAGTCCCGAGCGGTCGTAGCCGGCGACGATTTCAACGCCCGCCGGTAGAGTCCTTCGAGTCTGACGGAGCTTTTGCTTGACGCCGTTGATGACGGTGAGGGCGTTCTGCCCGTAACGCATTACCACGATGCCGCCGACGGTCTCTCCGTCGCCGTTCCATTCAGCCGCGCCTTCTCGAAGATCGGGTCCGAGGCTGACCACGCCCAAGTCCCTTATCAGCACCGGTGTACCGTTGTTGGTTGCTACGGAGATTTGTTCGAGGTCCGCAACCGAATGGACGTAGCCGAGGCCGCGGATCATGTAGTCCGCTCCCGACATCTCGAGCACGCGCCCGCCGACCTCGCCGTTACTGTCGCGGATTTTGTCGATCACCGTTTCGAGCGAGACCTTGAGCGCGAGCAGCCGATTCGGGTCGAGCTTAACCTGGTACTGCTTTACGAAGCCGCCGATAGTCGCGACCTCAGAAACCCCTGGCACCGTTTCGAGCGCGTAGCGGATGTTCCAATCCTGCAAGCTGCGGAGATCGGCGAGACTGTGCGTATGACTCTGATCAACCAGTGCATATTCATAGACCCAGCCTGCGCCGGTCGCGTCCGGCCCGATCGCGGGATTCACGCCAGCAGGAAGCTTGCCGGTTATCTGCTGCAGATATTCCAGCACCCGGCTTCGGGCCCAATAGATGTCGGTACCGTCTTCGAACACGACGAACACGTAGGAGTCGTTAGGCATCGTCTGCGCCCGGACCGCCTTCACATGCGGCGCCGCAAGCATCGCGGTGACAATCGGATAGGTCACCTGGTCCTCGACGAGATTGGGCGGCTGCCCCATCCATTCGGTGTGGATGATCACCTGAACATCCGAGATGTCCGGCAGCGCGTCGAGCGGGATTCGATTGAGCGACCAGACTCCTGCCAGTACCAGCGCCAGCACACCGAAGAACAGCAGGAATCGGTTCGCATTACACCAGTCGATAGTTCTCTCGATCATGCGTCTTTCCTCACATCGCCATGGAGCCGCTGGCTGACACGTCCATCTGTTTGGTCGCGATCGGTTGCCCATTTTTCGACGCGGTAATCGTCAGGCTCCAGGTGCCACCACTGGGCAGTTCAATATTCGCGGCGTATGCGCCGTTCCCCTGATCATCCGCAGCGCCTTGCGCACGCATCGCCGCCATGCCCATCGCCGGCATCGCCGCCATGTAGAAGGACACCGTCACTTGCGCGCCCGAGATTGGTGCGCCTTTGGAATCGCGGAGCGTTACGGTCACTTTGTTGTGGCCTCGCACGAGAGGATTGGGGGAGTTGGTGAACTCGATGCTCGTCTGGGGGATCGCTTCGCTCGCTTGTTCATCGGCGTTTGCACCTACTCCGGGCGGAGGTGGCACGAACGCTCCCGCAGCCGCCTGGAGTTGGCTCTCCGAGTCAATCAGGAAATTGGCCGAGCTGACGATCTGCTCACCCGGTTTGAGTGCCTTGAGCACGATGAACTGGTCGCCGACGTGCGGTCCCAACTCAACCTCGGCAGGAGTGAGATACCCGTCGCCACGATCGACGAATGCGACGTTGTGCTTGCCCGTGCGCAAAACCGCGCTGTCCGGGATGACGGTTTGTTCGCCCATCGGCAGGTCGAGTGCAACGTGCGCGAACATCCCGGGAAGAAGCTGACCCTTGGGGTTGTTGAACTCGCATCGGACTCTGGCGGTGCGAGTCATTGGATCGATCTGCGGCTGGATGAAATCGACGCGCCCATCGAAGTTCGTTCCCGGATAGGCATCGACCGTAACGGTCGCAGGATCGCCGGGACGGACCTTTCCGATCTCGTCCTGAAACACGGCCGCATAGATCCACACCTTCGACAGATCGGTGATCGTGAACAGGCGCGTGTCTGGCTGCACGTACATGTTGGGTAGGGCGTTGCGCTCGACAATGTATCCGCTCATGGGCGAATCGATCTCGACGGCGCGGCGGACGGTGCGCTCGCGTTCCAAACGCACAATCTCGCGCGGTGACACTCCCCAGAGCTTCAGACGCTCAGCGGCAGAATCGACCAGCGATGAAGCGTCGCTAGTAACGTCGGGGACTGAGCTGTTGCTAACGCGTTTGCGGGCGTCGATTGCGAGCAGATATTCGTTCTCGGTGCTGACGAGGTCTGGGCTGTAAATCGTAAACAACGGCTGGCCGCGGCGCACGTATTGATAGGTTGAGTTCGCGAACACTTGCTCGATCCATCCGGCAAAACGCGTTTGCACGTAGCCTTGCAGCCGTTCGTCGGCCTCGATGTTGCCGGTGGTCTCCAGACGGTCGCTCACGTCCTTGCGCACGACGGTCGCGAACTTCAGTCCGATCAATTGCCGCCGCTCCGGCGTGATCCGGATTGGCGCGAGTTGGGAATCTGCCCCGTAAACCGTCGGCGCCGCGAGAAACAGAAGGAATCCGAGTAGCAGCGGGACTTTGCTGGATCGCCATTGTAATGAGTTGTGATTCATTTTCGGTCACCGATTACTTGCTGGATTTTGGCGATCGCGATTTCGTGTTCGGCCACGCTCCGGTAGTACTCCTGCCGCAGGTTCTGCAAATCGAGCACCGACGAGAGCAGCGTCTGGAAATCGACTTTGCCGACGCGATACGCCGCCATCGCCGAAGCTTGCGAAGTTTCGGCCTGCGGGATCAGGCCATCGCGATAAATCGACATGATCCGTTCCGCAGTGCGGATCGCGACCAGGCTGCTTTCCGCTGCGGCGGAAACCTGCAGCTGAGTAGCCCGCGTCTGATTGCGCGCAGATTCGGCTTCAAGCGCGGCCTGTTCGATCGCGGGTGTTTGCTTGCGCCAGAAATAGAGCGGGAGCTTCGCGCCCAGAGTCAGCATGTAATAGTCGCGAAATCCGGGGCCGGTTTTTTCGTACGAATAGCCCACCGTGAAGTCCGGCCAGTAGCCCTGATGCGCCAGTTTCAACGCCTCCGCGCTGCGCGCTTCCATCGCACGATCCGCCGCGAGGTCCGGTGAATCGCTGCCGGCTAGCTGCGCGATCTGCGATGAGTTGATTTGCAGATGCGTCGGTTCGATGTCGCCGATTTCGATATTTGGCGAGTCGGGATCACGCCCGAGTAACTGTTTGAGATCGATCTGTTCCTGGTCCTCCTCCTGATGGTGCATCGCATGCTCCTTCAGGATCTCGGTCGTTTGGAGCTGCGCCTTGATCAGATCCTGCTGCAGACCCTGACCCACGCGATACCGGGTTTCGGCGATCTTTTGAATCTGCTGGAGCTCGTCCTGGTTGCGATCGAGAATCGCCAGTGTCTTTCGGTGATAGAACAGCTCGAAGTAGATCTCCTTGACCTTTTCCTCGACCTCACGCTCAGCACCTTCATAGCGATGCTTCGCATACTCGGCATCCTTTTCCGCCTCGGATCTTTGCAAGCGGAGCTTGCCGGGACCAGGAATGTCCTGTGAGACGCCGAAGCCGGTGTAATAAAAATCACTGCTCTCATAGCCCGAGAACGGCTGCGGGCTGCCGACCGTAAAGTGTTGGATCGACGCCTGTGGGTCGGGCAGCGTCGCCGCCTGGATCGGCACGTGAGTAAGCGCCTGCCAGTGCTCTCGCGCGACGATCACGCCGGGATTGTCAGCAACCGCCTCCCGCACCAGAGCATCGAGATTCGACGCCGCATCATGGGTTAGAGGTAAAGTCGTTTGTGCGTTTGCCGGCGCTACCCGAGCGACGGCGATTGCAACCAGAATCACGATCGCGGCGTGTCGCTTCGCGACAAGCCGAGCAAGTCTATCCATAGAACCACCAGGATCGCATTGGGGCCGCCAGACCATCGGCGCTCAACGCCGAAGAGGCGGTCCTACTTGAAACTCAAGGCAGACGCCGCGAATCCTCGCTGATGACCAGCGAGTGCCGCTACGCGAGCCTTAGGGACAGTCCGCGACCGCGATGGTGGTCAGATTTGCCGAGAACAGAGCAGAGAAAGAGGGTCGAGATTGAGGTACCAGCCCCGATGCGGAGCGGATTGAAATGGCGAAGAGATCGACACTGCGGATATAAGCCAAACCATTGTAACTGCTGGCGGTTCCACAGCAGACGTCGGCATGGATGACAAGAGACGTGCGCTCGAGGTGTCAGTCGAAATATTGCAGCAACTCACCGTGCGAGTTTCGGTATTCCACGGACAGGTCGTCGAGCAACAATTCTCGGATACAGCCTGAGCAGCAGAGCAGGCGGCGCTTGCGGTGATCGCCGGGAGCGAGCCGGCAAACACCAAAATTAGAAGCACGACTGAAAGTATGCGCCGCACGCGACCAAGGTATTCGAATTGAAGATTGCCGACAAGACTCCGGAAATCGAGTTGTGGTTCTCCGCCTCCTTCGGATTTCGACTCCGAGTGGAATGAACTTCCCACAACGCGTGCCGAAGCTGATACGGCCTCAGGGTCCGTACTGCCATGCAGGGAATGGCGCTCCGACGAGATAAAGAGAGAACGCCTGGCCAAATAGCTAGCGTGGTTGCATGCCGAGGAGTGGGGGAAGTGCGACAGGAGACGCGTGGCGCGAAGGCCCGCAGACCACCGCGAAAGGGCGGTGGTCTCCCGGCCCGACCTTTATTCCCGTTCTGCATTCGCCAGTTTATGACTGTGGCGATGATGCAAGTCCGACACGTGCGGATGGTCGTGTATTAGCGAGGAGTGCTCGTGCGGATGTGAATGAGGCTCTGCCGCTAAATCGTCGTGCGCGTGCTGGTGGTGCTCGTCGTGAAGGTGCAGATGTTCATGAGATATGGCTTCGTGCTTGTGGCGATGACTGTGCTTCTCCAATAGTAGGACAAACACTCCACTGATCATGAGCGTTGCGCCGGAGAGATCCGACAGGTTGGGAAATTCGCGAAACACCACGATTGATAGGAGCGCGCCGACAAACGGAGCGGTGGCAAAATACGCGGCTTCCCGAGCCGCACCAAGTGCGCGGAGCTCCTTCACGTCGAGAACGATGCTAACTCCATAACAAAGCGCTCCCACGCCGCCCGCGTACACTAGGCTCGTCGCTCCGGGAATTTCCCCGCTTCCTTGCCAGAGCGCGATGACGAGCACGCACGAGCCCGCGGCTAGAGTCTTGATTCGAGCAACTGCAACCGGGTCGCGTAGCGAAACCCGCTGCGTCAGATTGTTATCGATGCCCCAGCTAAGGCATGCGACGGTGATTTCCAGCGCTCCTATCCAACTCCCTCCAACGTGTCCCGGCTGAAAACCTATAAGCACTCCGCCCAGCATGATGGCGGCGGCAGCGAACATCTCGCGCTTCCCGAGATGCTCGCTCAACACACCGACCGCGATCAGCGTCGTAAACGGACCTTCAAGATTCAGCAGGAGCGATCCGGTCAACGCTGACAGCCGCTGAAGGCCGAAGAACATAAATGATCGCAGCCGGTCGGCAGCCTCCAGAGCTAACCGCCGAAGCCTTGGCCGAGCGGATCGATCTCTCTCTCCTTTGGACCGCGCAAGAAGAAGCCGTGGGCGTCTGAACCCAGCGGCCAGCGTGGCTGGAAATTTCGTGGCTGAGGCCTCGAACGTCGAGACGCCGGCTATAAAATGCTTTTCGGCGCCACTCAGGTCTCCTCGGAAGTAGCAAGTCATTACCTCGCAGGAGTTGCCAAGACCCCAGGAAGCAGGACTGCCGTCGCGCCGGGCGAGGTCGAGTATCCGATCGGCGAGTGCGCCCGCCGCCGGCAAGTCGCCCCGCGTGACGACCGCAGCAAATGAGCCGACTGTCTGTAGGATGAGTTGGGCTAGATTGTCGCTCCTTTCCGCCAGCGCCTGAGCGTGCGCGGCCGCTTCAGCAGCCTCTGGCGAGGCCCACCCCCGGGTCAACTGGAGCACTCGCGCAAACCGGTTCATCAGTTCCAGCTCGCGCTCATCGCGCTCACGCGACTCCGAGAGGGCCCTGAGGATGGCGAGCGTCTGCCGGTATGCTTCTTCCGCTTCCTTGAACGCACTGCGCTCGAACGCAGCGTCCCCAGCCTTGCGCCAGGCGGCGATTGCCGGCTCCGCCTCGCCGGCATCGGTCCAGTGTCGCGCGACGAGTTCGAGCTGAGTATCCACCAACGCCGGAAAATTTTCTGTCATCGCGACTGCGACGCGCCGATGCAACTCGCGACGCCGGCTCCTGAGCAGCGCTCCATACGCCGCATCCTGAATCAGCGCATGCTTGAAAGTATAGCTCGCTTATGGCGGAATACCGCGCGCATAGATCAACTCGGCATCGGCTAACTTTGTCAGCGTCGACTGTAAGTCGTCTTCGGTCAACGTAGAGACGACCTGCAGCAACTCATAAGAAAATTCGCGTCCAATGACTGAGGCTATCTGCGCAACCTCTTTTGCCGGCCCGAGCCGGTCCAGCCTTGCCATCAGAGAGTCGTGAAGGGTGGCTGGAATCTCAAGCGCCGTCGGGCTTGGCATCGCCTCCTTCAAGAACAGCACGCGTCAACTCTTCGATGAACAGCGGCACTCCGCCAGTGCGCTCGATCACTTGGTCAATTGTTTCCGCCGACAGTGCATTGGTAGCTACTACCCTAACTACAAGCTCGCGCACATCGCGCGCCGTCAGTCGATTCAGCGTCAAGTGCGTGTGATGCGCGCGCAGCGTCCATGGTGCATGGAACTCCGGTCGCGCAGTGAGCAAGAGCAGCAGCGGGCTCGTTGCCCCCTGTTCGATCAGTAACTGCAACAGCTCCAGAGTGGACGCGTCGAACCAGTGCATATCCTCGACCGCCATCACCGCCGGCTGAGCCCGCGCCACGCCGAATAGCCATCCTGCCAGTGTTGCCAGCAGCCGTTTGCGCCTCTGATCGGGCGAGAGCGCTAGCTGCGGATATTTCTCGCCCGCGGGTATATTCAGCATCGGAGCAACGAGCGGCACCGCCTCGGCAGGCTTCAATCCTGCGAGTTCGAGGACTCTCTCCAATTCGCTCAGCTTCTCCTCATCCGTTGAATCGCCGCGCTGGGCAAAGGCTTGCTGAAGCATGTCAGTGATGGGGTAGAAAGGCGTGTTCTGGAAATGCGATGCGCCGGCGCACTCGTTCCAGGTATGCGGAGTGCCGGCCAGCCGCTCTCGAAATTGTCGCCACCAGCCGCGACTTGCCGATCCCCGCTTCACCCACGATAGAAACGACCTGTCCCTCGCCGTCGCTCGCGCGCTCCCAGCGGTTCCACAAAAGGCCCATTTCGTCCGCGCGGCCCACGAACGGCGTGAGGCCATGTACAGCTGAAGCCGCCAGACGGCTTCGCGCACCGCTTAGCCTTAGGACTCGATACAACTCCACAAGTTCGGCGATTCCCTTCAGTTGATGGGCGCCACGGTCCTCTACTACGAACAGGCCGGAGATCAGCCGATTGGTGGCGGCGCTGACAAGCACGGTGTCAGGGCCGGCCGCCGACTGCACTCGCGCGGCGATGTTGGCGGTATCGCCGAAGACTTCCGAATCGCTGCCGCCACCTTTTCCGATCACGACGGTACCGCTATCGATGCCGACGCGAACCGACAGCTTCAGGACGGCTACCTTGCCCATTGCGCTGGTTGAGCGCGCCGAGCGGCTTCGACTATAGCGAGTCCCGCGCGCGCGGCGCGTTCGGCATCGTTGTCATGCGCCTCGGGCCACCCGAAATACGCCATCACGCCGTCGCCAAGGTACTTCGCTACAAAGCCCCCGAAGCCGGTGATCGCTTCCGCCACGGCGCCGAGATAGTCAGCCTCGATTTCGCGCCATTCCTCGGGGTCGAGCCCCGCCGAGATCTCGGTGGAACCCACCAGATCGCAGAACAAAACTGTCAAATGACGGCGCTCGCCAACGTCTCGCTCTTGGACAGGCGGTGTTTCAGAGACTGGAGTGCTGGACGGGCGCGCTAAGCGAAGCTCCGCATTCACCGCAGAACTTCGCGGTCGGCGCATTATCTGCACCGCATTGGAAACAGCCACGAGGAAGTACGGTTCCGCATTCAGAGCAGAACTTCCTGCCCGTCGTGCTTTCAGTCCCGCACTTTAAGCAGCGCATCGCTTTCATCCTATCGAGAATCCGACCGCCTCGTCTTTTATCACCAAGCGCCCGCCGGCAACCAGCGCGGCTGTGAAAAGGGCGATTGCAGCCGTTTCGCTTCACCGGCGCAATTAGGTCACATGTGTGCTCACCAGAGACGACACAAATGGTCTCCGATTGGAGGCAACGCTCCAAACGGCCGCGAGCAGCTTTCGCATCGCCGCGACGAGTGCCACTTTTCGGGGTTTTCCTCTCGAAACCAAACGGTCATAGTAAGTTCGCAACCACGGATTGAATCGTACGGCCGTCAGAACTGGCATCCAAAGCGCCTTCCGCAGCCGCGCGTTCCCGAGACGGATGACGGCGGTTCCAGAGAATCGCCGTTTCCCGGACTGGCGCAGCCGGGGAGCGACGCCAACGTAACTCGCCAATGCCGCAGCGCTATGAAAACGCGCAGGGTCACCTAATACCGCGATCAGATAGGCGGCGGTTTGCGCACCAACACCATTAATCGTGGTTAACAGCTTGCCGAGATCGTGTTGCTCAAGAGCAGCCGCTCCCGGTTCTTGGTGAAGACCGTCACGTCCCACACCGGATCGTCGATGCTGAGACCCACCAACCAGCGAAACAGAAAGTTGTAATCGAGCTGCTCCATCAACATGCGCTCGCTGCGTACCGTGTACAGCACTTGCAAAAGCAGCGCGCGCAGCAGCTTCTCCGGTGCGATCGACGGCCGCCCGCCGCTGGCGTACATCTCATCGAAGCGCAGTCCCAACTCTTCAAGCGCCGCATCGACCATCGCCCGCAGCGCCCGCAGCGGATGATCCTTGGGCACCCGCCGCTCCGCCGATATATAGCTGAACGTTCCGCTCTACTGATGGTCCGTCCCCCGCATCACCACATCCTCCTCCAACCACGAACTCCTTCTTCTCTACAGGCCATCGAACCGAAAAGCGATCATTTTTCCGCGTCCTGCTAGGGGTCGTGTCGGAGCAAATAGGCGAGTTCGCCGCTCTGCTGCATTAGGTTCAGACGAGAGAGTCTCCGCGACCATCTCCCGAACCCAGGAGTGTCGAGAGTTCGCTGATCGCGATATTGAGCCGCGGCCGATACGCCGCCGTCTGAGGATCCCTGTACCGCAGGTCTTTGATCTCAGTCACGACCATATATCTTTCAGATCCAGCCCGATCACCTTCCCGCTTCAATTCGTTGGCAATGCTCGCCCTTGCTCAAGTTGCGGTTCGGACGGAATTTCTAAGAGACAGCCTTATTTCTTGTCGAAAAGCATCTCGGACCATGATTGTTGACTCAATGAAACGGTTGGGCGTGACGCGGATCTCGCCGCGGAACGGCCAGTCAAGCGCGACTATCAGCCCCACGATCAGCGCGAGCGTGGCCGCAAGGGTGCCGGTCATCGCCATGCTCGGAAGGATCTCCGCGCGCTTTTTGTTCTGCCGGCATACGGGAAACTTGATCAACCTGCTGACATGTCACCAAGCTCCCCTTGGGAATCGGCGATTCCTGACGCGAGCAACATTCGAGGGAAGTTGGACGTCATCATGCACGCGCGTAGCGACTAGGACGCTAGAGGGCGTACGACCGTCGGGTTCAACAGGCCGGAATCGTGCTCCTAAAGGTATGACCCGAACGACTATGATTTCACCAGCTGAATATGGCATTCCCAGGGCGAGCATCAGCGCCTCGGCGCGGTCGGGTGAGCGCACCCCGCGCGCGCGTGCCTTCTCTTTGGGCTCAATTTTCATGCGGCCATGCGAATCAATTTCGTACTGGATGTCGCCGAGCTGCGCGATGGTTTGATCATCCGTAAGGCCTTCGATCTGGTCGTGCTCAAAAGCGTCGGCCAAGACCTGATACCTTTGCGCCTTGCGGTTAGCAAACCGCCTGTTCGGATCGTCCTGGCCTAGGTCCACCTGACTTTGACATGGAAGACTCACATTGACCGGCTCCCATGGGAATCTTTCGTCCTTTAGGTGCAAGCCGAAGTTGCGGCCGATGCCGATGTCGTCGACCCGAACAGTCCGAAGGCGGCTACGATAGGGGGCAAGGAAGTTGACCACCTCGCCTCGCGTATCGATGCCGCGCCAGGCTCCCATCTTTATAATTTTGTGTTGACCCGGCTTGGATGCACAGAGATAGACCACTGTTTCCGCCTCGCCTCCGCCCACGTCAACACCGGCGACCAGGCTCGGGTCATCATCCTGAACTGGGTTTGCCCGTGAGCGTTCCAGTGCGCGTTCCAGCCATGGCAGTTTTATCAGAGCATTCTGCGCCTGGTCTGGAAACTGACCGCGCACGCGCGACATCCAATTCGGTGAACTGCTTTCATCACCGTGCCACCAAGTCCGGCGCTGGTCATAGACAAAACGTCGAGTAACCAGGTGGGGAACCGGATTCTGATCCAGCGGGCCACCTTCGCGTGGGTCCATTTGCAGCAATTCCTCAAGTGATATACCCGCCAGGTTGGGTGAATCGAATGCGTCGATTGTGATGCAATTCCAGAGCTCACGTTCACGAGTGAAAGCGTCGTAGAAAGCGCCTGCGGGGAGAATCGGGTTGCCAGCCATTACGACGTGAACTTTGCCGCCTGCCATGGTGCCGGCGACCGCATCCCAGATGCCGGATTGGAGACCCGGCGCTTCATCGGCGATGATAAGCAAGTGCCTGCCATGATAGCCCTGAAAATTCTCGGGCCGATCGGTCGACAGGCCAAGTGCGAAGTTGTCTTCGCCTCGGAACCTCAGTTTGGTCGCGTTTATCTCGGGAAAGGGAAACTTGGCGCGCGCCGCCGCCAGATGGAGTTCGGACCAGAGTTGGGTTTCGACCTGGCGAAAGGTTGGCGCGGTAGTCAGGACGATGCCATCTGGGTAACGGACCAGCCACCACAACACCGCGTGCGCCAGAGTAAAGGTCTTGCCCACTCCGTGGGCGGCTTTGATCGCGGTACGCCGGTGGTCTCGAATCGAGCGCAGAATTTCAACCTCGCCTTCCCACAGGCTGGCCCCCAGAATCTGACTCGCAAACATGACGGGATCTTTAAAAACATTTTGAACATGCTCCATCTGGCTGGCCGATAATTGGTTTTTCCTAGTCTTCATCGGGAATCTCCCCTATTACCTTCAGCACCTGCAGTAGGGTCAGCGGCTGACCGTCCTTGCCGGTCAGCTCATGCTTTTGCGGTGCGTTGTAACCGTTGATCCTTGCGGCGTGGTCGAGCAGTCTGATGCCGACCTCGATCGCACGCGGACTGCCTTTGCGAATTGCAGGCTGCAGATTCATGAACATTTCCTCCGAGCGCTCGGTATCGAGCTTCCGGAACTCTTCGAGTTCGAGTGAAGGCGAGCGAGCGAGTACCTTCTTGAAGGCCTTGTGACAGGCTTGGCGGGTTATCTGATAGTTTGGCGGAAATGTCAGATCAGGGGGAATTTCGACAAACGGTCGCGCCTGTCCGCGACCGACGCGGGTGATCTGCTCGGCGATAGCCTCGAACGAATGGAGACCCATGCGCTTGAGACCGATCGTTTCTGCCTCGACCCAACGGGCCCTGCGAACTGCAGCCGAAATTTCGACCGGCTGTCGCGTGCTGCGCCAGGTTCCGTCTGGTTGGCGTTTCATCATTTCTCGGTCACCTCCGGCTTGAGCCCAAGCAAGGAAAGCCGCTCGAGCACGACTGCGACGTACCCAGGATCAATCTCGCAACCGTAGGCGATACGGCCCAGTTGATGTGCGGCCACGATGGTGGATCCGGAACCGGAAAATGGGTCGTAAACGACTTCCCCCGGCCGGCTGCTGTTGGCCACCATGCGCGCGACTAGTTCGACCGGCTTGGTAGTAGGGTGTAGCTCGCTCGTAAGCGGACGGTCGATTTCGAATATGGAATTCTGGGTGCGATCATCGGTGAAATAGTGAGCGCCGTTTTCAAGCCAGCCATAGAGAATCGGCTCGTGCCGATAGTGGTAATCGCTGCGGCCCAGTACGTGCGCTTGCTTCAACCAAACCAGGCAATGGTGATAACTAAAGCCCCCGTCCTCCAGACCTTGGATGAAATATTTGAGGTAGACACTCGGTACGGTCGCATAGATTGCGGCGCCAGCTAGAGCATATGGCCGGGATAAGTCGAGCGCGGTGGCGAACAGTTTTTGAAGTTCAAGTGGCTTCAGCAGATCATTTTCGATAGCGCGCCGGCGCCGACCGCCACCATGCTGATCGAGCCAAGCGGTCTTGGCGCCGTAGTCGGTGCCGTAGGGTGGATCAGCCCAAATCATGCGGATCGATGGAAGATCGATGCCCATCAGGCGTGCCACCACGTCGAAGTTGGTACAATCGCCGCACACTATTCGGTGTGGCCCCGCCTGCCAGAGCTGGGCCGACTCGGTGCCCCATTTCTCCTGAAGCTCATCGGCCCGCTCGGGTGAAACTGCGACCTCCTCCATCTCTTCGGGATGGATGGTTTGCCACAGCTCCGGTCCGGCGATTCGCTTCAGCAAATCCTGCACTGCCTCGTTGTCCGTGCGAACCGTCGTCAATAGCAGCCCGATTCGTTCGGCGTCCGACTTCGCCATAGAGGCGAGAGGATCGAGTGTTAGCAAGATCTTGTCAGCTTCCTCCTCGGTGACGTCGAGCACGAGCACGGGCACCACGGTATCGGGTGTCGTTTCCGCGCGAAGATGTCCGTTGATAATCATCAAGCGCCCATCGGGTAGTTCCCGCACCAGCAACGCATCGGCGTAGCCAACCTCGGCCAACAAACCACGCAGCGCGTCGGCCTGGGCCTTGGGATGTAGCCGCCAGTTCTTTGGATTGGGCACCAACTCGTTGGCCGGGACGCGACGCAATTCTTTGATCCGATCACGCACCACTTCTGAAAGAGAGGCTGCGTTCTTCTGTTCCGGTGCAACCGTTCCTTCGCCGTCGGCTATCGAAAAAGCACTCATAACTATGGTCTCCTCAAAAAAGTCAAAGATTCCGCGGTCGCGGTGTTTTCATCGTCCTGCGATTTGACTCGACCGACGATATGAGTTGGAATCAGTTGGAATGATCGCTGGCTTAAAGTATGGGCAACCGTTCCCGTTCGACACGATTTTCGTGCCACATATTCGTCTGCAGGCCGCAAAGCTCTTTTTCCAGCCACACGGAGAGTTGCAGCTCTTTTCAGGTGTTGTGGAAAGGCTGCCCTACGATTTTTCGCTGTTGGCAGATGGCTCTGACGAATCGGTCTTACGATTCGCCCGCCATTGGGGAGTGCTGGGGATCTGCGGCCACGGGAAGCTTCTGCAGCACAAGGAACCGATGTGCCTACCGCTTCGAGCAGGTCGTGAATTTGTCGAGCCAGTTAAATACTGGCGAACTCTATCTCGCTACGTTCGGTCGATCCTGGCGATCAAAGCGGCGCTTGACAAAGATCAGGTCGGCAGAACCTCTGATTGGAAAACGATATGGCGGGGTCCTACGCCGCCATCCGATCGTAAAGAGGCAGCCGAGAGCTTGGCCGTCGTGGCGTCACTTTTCCTTAGCCAAGCAAATGTTCAACCGATGCTGTACTACGCAGCGGGACGCTTTGCAGTCACATTTATTGGCGGCAATTTGAAAAAGATTGAAGAAGCAAGGTCCGAGAACGAAGAGATTGGGCAGTGGCTTTCTACTTCCGGCTCCCTATTCGCACAACTTGCGATTCGAACGGTGCTTACAATTCAAGAAGGGGCTGGCTGGGTGATCTGCTCTAACCCTGATTGCAGACGGCTATATACACCGCATCGATATTTGGTCAAGGGGAGGCTCAACTTCTGTCCGGACTGCGGCAAACGCGTCTCTTGGCGACTATCGAAGCGACGTAAGGCTGCGGAGATGCGCAGTAGACAGTCCTAAGGCCGCGGGCTGTCGCTATATGCCCTACTCTGCATAAGCGCGTTCGTAAGCTGTCAACTTGTTCGACAGTTGACGTTGACCGGGTGTCCCTACTGAAAACTCCGAAAGCATCGAAAAGTCTGACGATTTATCTTGCCCGGCCTTAGTGTCACGAGCATGCTCGCATCCATCTCGGCCCCTCTTTTCATGACTCGCTAATCGGTTTCGCGGCCGCGCAGAATTGGAGCTCAAGGTCATTGCGCTCTGCCAATGCGCTCTGCCACCAACTGGCAGTCCTGCATCGCCAGCGTCCTGGCCGCAACCGGCTCTCCGCGTTCGATCGCTTGCATTGGAAGCACGGGGTCGAGAACTGGCCGAAGCGAAGTTCGCGCCAGTGATGGTTGAGCTTTTGTTGTCGCCGTTTGCACTTGGGGTGGCTATGCCGGAATAGGGGGACGCGTGCTGAAACAGAACTCGCCCTCCGCCATATGGTAGATGAATTTCTCGCCCGGCGGATTCACGGGACGCCACTGCGCGAAGCGTTCAAGCCGCCGCTTGCGATCGCCCCAATTCTTGAAGGAGCCCGGCGCAGCCGGAATACCGGCGGTGTGAATCAGCAAATGCTCGATCGTCGTGGACTCCTTGCCGTCGGCCCCGTACTCAGGCACGTACTTGACGATCTTGTCCGCGGGACTAATTTTTCCTTCCTCTATGAGAAGCCAAAGGGCCGACGAGGTTATCGCCTTGGTCGCAGACATCGCGACGAAAACGGTCTCGTCGGTGGCCGGCTTTTCCACGTCGCTTTGCACTGCACGGCCAAAGGGTTTCATCGCCGCGATCCTACCCTTACAGGCGATCGCCAGCTGACAGGCGGTAAGCACACCTTCCTTTACGTCGCGCTCGGCGCGATCCATCAGCGCCTGGACCCTGTCCGGATTAAGACCAACTTCGGTCACGCTATCAGCAAGAATTTTGCCTCAGGCATCGAGCACTCTCCTTTGAGCGTGAGCCTGTCCGTTGCGACAATAGTCCGTCACCAAAGCTAATCGCGGAAGAACCGTCACCGCATCGTCGACCCGACAGTCAGAGAGCTCGCCTCGTCGTGGACCGCCGGCGGGCTCCCAAGAAATCTGCTGCAGACATTGGATTGCGAGCGGTTTCAGACGCGCTGCGTCGCCAGATACAGACCCCGACCCATCAGGCCTTCAGAATCGTAGCGCACCGCCATTCCCGCAGACTCGAACGCCCAAGTCATTTCGTCGCGCGTGAACAGGCCTAACTCGAGACGCTCGATGTAATGTTCCACGTTCTCTGGCGTGCCACTCAGGTAATGATACAGAAGAACGGATATATCTCCGTCTCTACCACTCAGACTCATGCGGCACACCTTTGTAGCTCCAATTTCACCAACGTGAACGAAGAGACTGCCAGGTTTCCACTGGTCGGGTGTGAACCATGGCTCCACGATGAGCGCTCCGCCCCGTCTGACATGACGGGCCATACAGGCGATCGCGCGCTCGAGCCGCTCGAATGTCATGACCCTGCCGATAGCGCTGAACAGGCAAGTGACGACGTCGTAGCTTCGACCGAGATCGAAGTCCGTCATGTCGGCACGCATATAGTTGCCGGCGGGGTTTTTCTGTCGCGCAGCACGGAGATAGTTCTCGTTGATGTCAACGCCGTCGACGGCGAAGCGCTCCTTGAGAAATCTTGCGTGCTCGCCGGTACCGCATGCGACGTCTAGCATCGTGCTTGCGGCCGGTACGGCCTCATCAATTAGAGCCTGCAGGCGTTCGCATTCACGTGCGTAATTCTTGAAGTGATAGATCGCGTCGTAGAGCTCGGCGCTCTCTATGAACACACGCGCCCGGGATGTACGCGCCGCCATTGTCGCAAGGCCTTCAGCGCTTGTGCGCGACCGGAGGCGTCGGCTCGCTCAGACGCAAGGTGATCTCCTCGTCACTCATGCGATAGACCTCTTCCAATCCCGGCGGAAATTCCATCTGCGGCTTGTGCGGATCGAGGACCGGTTGTGCGATTGTGCCGCCCCGCGATTCGAAGGCCGGCGGGTTTTTATAACGCTGGAGGTCGGCCGGAGTGATACCGGCGAGCTTGACCACTTCAGGATCGATCCACGCTTCCGCGTCGATCGGCTTACCCTCGGAGGTGGAGAATTCGAGCATGATACCTTCCGGCGCAGCCAGATAGATCGATTTGCAAAACCCATGATCGATGGGACCCATCACCCAGTATCCATGCGAACGCACGCGGTCGCGTATCGCGAGTAACTCGGCCTCGCCGTCGACGTTGAGAGCAAGATGCTGCATTACGCCAGCCGCGACGGGAGCGGCGGTCCAGCTCGGATGAGAAACTCCCTTCTGCGGCTGAATTTCGCCGATCTCGGGTGACTGGACGAAGGCGATGGAGGCGTTGCCCATCTTCAAAAAGCCGTGAAAGGTCTTCTGCACACCGTGCATCCAGTAGAGCGCGACCAATTCCATCCCGACCACTTGGCTGTAGAACTCGATCTGTCCCTTTATGTCCTTCGTGCAGATCGCGATGTGGTGCAGTCCGTTGGGCAGGCCCATTTCAACGCCTCCTTCAGTTGAAGCGAAAACGAGCGAACTCTGCTTTTTTATTTATCTCAGGTCGTGGTCTGAGCGCCAAGCCCCGCCCCTTTGGCGCAAGGTCTATTTCATCCTTCGCCAAATCGCTTCGTCCAATTTACGTTGCCATTCACACGATCGCGATCAAAGTGCTAATCGCTCGGCGAAGCCGTCGCGGCTCGCGACCCTGGGCGCAGGTCATATAATCGTGACAGGAGCGAGGGATGAACATTGAAGATCGCGTCTTTCAACGTGAACGGCATCGTTGCCCGCTTGCCGAGCCTTCTTCGCTGGCTCGCCGAAACCAGGCCCGACGTCGCATGCCTTCAGGAATTGAAGGCTCCGCATGAAAAGTTTCCCGAGACCGCGATTCGCGAGGCGGGCTATGGTGTTATCTGGCACGGCCAGAAGAGCTTCAATGGCGTCGCGATCCTCGCGCGCGGCGCCGATCCGGTCGAGATGCGTCGCGTCTTGCCGGGCGATCCCGAGGACCTCCATAGCCGCTATATCGAGGGGCAGGCCGGCCGCGTGCTCGTCGGATGCCTTTATCTTCCGAATGGCAATCCCGCGCCCGGCCCCAAGTTCCAATACAAGCTTCGATGGCTCGAGCGGCTCGAGAAACATGCCGAGACACTGCTCGCCCTGAATTCGCCGGTCGTTCTGGCCGGCGACTACAACGTGATTCCCACCGAGCTCGACGTATTCGCGCCGGAGCGTTGGGTCGATGATGCCCTGTTCCGGCGCGAGTCGCGCGACGCGTTCGCTCGACTACTCGCGCGCGGCTGGACCGACGCGCTTCGCAGGATGCATCCTGACGAGCGCATCTACACCTTCTGGGATTATTTTCGAAATCACTTCGGACGCGATCGGGGGCTGCGCATCGATCATTTGCTGCTCAGTCCCTCGCTTGCACCGCGGCTCGTCGGCGCCGGCGTCGATCGTGAGGTTCGCGGCTGGGAGAGGGCGAGCGATCACGCCCCGACTTGGGTGCAAATTGCCGACTGATTTGCCGCCGATCGGCGTTTGCCTCCGTTGCCAGGGCTGGCCGGCCTCGGCTATCGAGCGAACACATAACTTTCCAGCCCGATTCCCGAGTACTGGTCCAAAGCAAAAATTAGAGCGTGCCGGACTCAGGCAGCCACCTCTCCTGTGGTTTTGGTGTTCTTACCCTGAGCGGTCTCTTCGGTTCTGTTGAAGAGAGCAACGTCTTCCAGCGACGCTGAGTGCTTAACTATCTACCTACTTCCCAGGTGCTATCTCACTCCTCAACGAGCCAGAAAACCACCGTCCACGACCAAGCCAGTTCCAGTCACGAACGACGAATCGTCGGAGCACAACCACAACATCGCTTCTGCGACTTCGTTTGACTGCCCCAACCTGCCGACTGGCTCCATCGCGGCATAGTCAACCTCGGGTGCCTTTTTTGAATAACGTTGGAATAAAGGCGTATCGATTATCCCCGGGCAGACGGCGTTGACGCGTATTCCGCGCTTCGCGTACTCCAGCGCTGCAACTTTAGTCAGACCCATCACCGCATGCTTACTCGCCGTGTAAACCGGGTAGCCGATGAAGCCCGCGTGACCAGCAACCGAAGCGGTGTTGACGATAGAACCGCCCCTCTGCAACAACATCAGCGATATTTCTTCCCGCATGCAAAGCCACACGCCTTTTACATTGATTTGATATACGCGATCAAAGTTGTCCGGAGTGCAATTCAGGGTATCCGCCCAATCGCCGTCGATTCCGGCGTTGTTGCATGCGCAATCGAGCCGCCCATAGAGTTCACGAATCTGACGAAAAGCGGATTCGACATCTTGCGATTGCGAGACATCAACCCGTATGAAATGCGCCTTGCCGCCGGCTTGCTCGATTTGTCTGACCGTCTTATGACCGGCTTCCTCCTCAAGATCGGCAACTATCGTGACCGCAGCACCTTCTTCGGCAACTCGCAGCGCGGCGGCCTGGCCGATTCCCGAAGCGGCGCCTGTAACCAAGACTACTTTGCCGGAAAGCTTTCGCTCCATGAGGCGATCTCCTTGTGCCAATCAATCAAGTCTGCCCGGTGAATATTCGTTTCGCGGGCCCTCCTTTCTATTCGCCCTGTATACTACCCAGTGGCTTCTTAAAAGCTCCAAAACTGGTGAAAAGTCCAGAGTCTTGGAATTGTTAGTCGTAGTGTCGCCGGTAAGACCGGATGCTCTATCGTCTCGGTTCCTGCCCGCCGATTCCGCAGTCGACCCGTTTTGGAACCGAAGGACCTCGCGCCTTGCAGGAGACGTCACGAAGGTGTCGGACCAATAAGTGATTCGATTGTTGGGTGAATAATCGGCCGATAGCCGGCTTGCAACGCTTTCAGGGTCGAAGGCGGCGTCAGCAGTCCGTCGGCGCGAGCGATCTTCTGCGGCGGCTCGTAGCCACGCTCCGTCCAGCGGAATGCCCGGCCGCCAGCAACGGTATAGGCAGCGCCGGACGCCACGATGATCGCGCCGTCCGGCAGTTCGGTGAGCGGTGCCGGTACGGCGTGGATAAGCTTCCGGCCATGGTTCAGACGTTCGCGGTGCAGCACGTCGTCGATTGCGGCGGCAGACGGTTTTTCCGCTCCGGTCGCGGTCGCCCAAGCGCGGCGGAACGCCTCGGCCGCCTCGCGCCGACATAAGAAACATGGACGGTGACCCGCGGACAGCGCGATCGTCTCATCCAGAAAGAACAGCTCTGTCCAACTTCGACCGGCCATCACTTCGCGATGCCGTCCCTTATATTCGCAGTTACAGATCAGCCAAGCCTTGCTAGCCCAGCGCCTGCTGAGCAATGACTTGGTCGCGGGGTCGTGGATAATGCCGCGGTTGCCCGTAAACATCCCGCGCTGCGGGATCGCCACGATATCGCCGAACGGCGTGACCCGGTTCTGTAAGTGCATCCCTTAGTTACGACGGAGAACCAGACCCGCCCGTGCGCCTCGGCGTTTACCAATATCGAGCCACGCCGGCCCAATATGCCTTGCGAAATTCGCTGGTTGTTCGAGGCAACAGCTCCATGGTTTTGCGATCGAGAATAACGCCATAGCGCCTTATCGCGTCGAGCAATGTGATGGCGCCCTCTGCGACCATCGCCCGAACCTTTTCAGGGTCTTCCTGCAACCATTGCTTACGGTTGGCACGGATGAAGTCCCGCTCTTTTTCGGTGGCGTCGGCATCGACCTCGTATTCGCCCATATCCTCGTCGACTGACACGGACCACAACCCCATAGTCCTTCTTTGCTCGCTCGACCGATACATAACCGTCAGCCAGGTCCTCAATTACTAGCTGCCGGATCGCGTTCCAGGGGATCGCCATAGCCTCCCCCGCCCGAGGAACAGCGCCAAAAAGACTGGCCCGATTTGATTTTGTAGTTGAAGCAGGCGCCCAGATACCGATTTTCCGTTAGCGGATTGAGATACACTCCGTGTGGAAAGCCAGGTAAGCCGCCGAAAATTCCTCTGACGATCGATCGCTCGCGATCGCAAGTGTAGGCAAGGTTAGTCTTGGTTGCCGGTCCAAGCTCGGTTTCCGTTGCGATGCCAACTCCGCCGCGCCATCGACCGGGCCCCGCCGAATCCGTAACGATCTCCGTGCGCCGTATGAGAACTGGTTTGGTCCGCTCGTTGCCCTCCGCCGGCAGATTGATCAGTCCGACGCCAAAAATCGGCATCAGAGGCGAGGGCCCGTCCTTGCCGAAGCGACCGCCCCATCCGCCCGAAAGCCAGTCGTAGTAGATGAAGGGGCGGTTGCCCAGGCCAGGGCGCTTGTCGATACCGCCCAACATCACGTACTCGATGTTAAATGACGAGCCCATGCCCTGCTCAGGCCGCACCTGGGACCAGCACGCCAGCGATGCGTTGGCGACCTTCTCGAATGAACCCGCGGCAAAGCCGGCGACGGGCGCGGGTTCGCGCGCGTTGACGACGCTGCCCTCGGGTGCGATCAGCCGGATGATGCGAAAAATGCCGGAGTTGAGCGGCACCTGAGGAAAGACGATTTTGGTCGCGGTCAGGATTGCCGAGTAGGTGGAGCTGTAGGTGCCGTTAAGATACCAGCCGACCTCTGGATCGGTCCCGGTGAGATCGTAAATCAGACTGTCATCGGTGATCGTCAGCGCGACGTGGATTCGGACGAGGCCTTCGACGCCCAATCCCATGTCCTGATCGATATAGTCGTCAGCTTCAAACGTGCCGCGGGGCAGACGCGTCATTTCTTCGCGCATCATCCGTTCGGCATAGTCCTGGGATCGAGCAAAGGCGGCCAGCACGGTTTCCTTGCCATACTTTTCGCACAAGCCAACAATCTGCTCCGCACCTACCCTGGAAGCTTCGAGCTGGGAGCGCAGGTCGCCCATCCGCTCGAACGAAACCCGCATGTTGGAGGTGATTTCGCGGACGAGGTCTTCCTTCATCACGCCGCGCTCGACAATCTTGGTTGCCGGTATTCTCACTCCTTCGGAGTAAAATTCGTCCGCCTCGATATCGAAGGAACCGGGGACCGAGCCGCCCACGTCAGACCAGTGGCCCGCGACGACGGTAAACGCGATTAGTTCGTCGCGATAAAAAACCGGCCTCACGACCCGAACGTCGGGAAAGTGCGTGCCCCCGCGATACGGATCGTTGAACAGCATTACATCGCCAGGATGGATGTTCGCCCGGCCAATGTCCTCGATGCAGGCTTTCACCGTGAAGTGCAGGGTGCCGACATGCGCCGCGATATCCTGCGTTCCCTGCGCCACCGTGTCGCCGTTGAAATCCGTGATGCTGGAGCTGAAGTCGCGGGCGTAGATGACGAAGGAGTAGCAGGTCTTGACCACCACCTCGCCCATCTGGTCGACGATATTGACGAACCCGTTTTTAAGAACCTCAAAAGTGACGGGATCCAGGTTGTCACGGAGAATTTCCGCTTGTGTCGTCGCCTCCATCTTTTAGCGCTCCTTGCGTCCAATGCCTGGGCCGTCAAATCACCCGCACGAGCAGATTGCCGTAGCGATCGACTTCGGCCCGCATGTGCGGGGGAATCAGCACGGTGGAATCCATCTGTTCGATCACTGCCGGCCCCTCAACGCTCGCGCCCGCCCCGAGCAAACCACGGTGAAAGACGGGGGTCTTGATGAATCCGCCGCTTTCGCCGAAGTACACTTGTCGCTCTTCCTTTAACGCATCGGCGAGTCCGTTCGCGCGCTGCACTTCCTTGAATCGTGGCCTGTCCGTCCGCCCCACACCGGTTACCCGCAAGCCATGAATTTCAACCGCCTGATCGGGCATCGAGTAGAGGTATTCGCGCCCATGTTCGAGGTGAAACAACTGCTCAACCCGAACGTAGGAATCCGCCGTCAGTGGCCGGGGACATGCCACCGTCAGCGAACGCCATTGGCCGACATAACGCATGTCGAGGTACTGCAGAATTTCCATCCGATCGTCACTGACGCCTTCGGCGAGCAGCCTTGTCCGCGCTTCCTCGTCCATCGATCGCAAGTCATTCTCCAGGCCAGCCAGGTCTGGACGCTCATCCTGGCTTGTAACGCTGCGCGAGAAGTCATGCATCACGTCCACCATGAGGCAGCCCAGGGCCGAGGTCACTCCTGGCCACGCCGGCACGATCATGGTGGGGATGCCTAATTCCTGTGCCAGATAAGCTCCGTGAAGGGGGCCGGCTCCGCCGAATACCACCAGGGCAAACTCACGCGGGTCGTACCCTTTGCGAACCGATATCAGTCGTAGGGCGTCGGCCATGTTGGCATTGGCCACGCGGACAATCGCATCGGCCGCTTCGACCGTATTGTAGCCGAGCGGCCGGGCGACGCGCTCCTGAATGGCATGTTGAGCGAGTTCCGGGGCGACCGCCATCTGACCGCCCAGGAAATTGCGCTCGCTCATCCGACCGAGAACCAGGTTGGCGTCGGTATTAGTAGGTTCAGTGCCGCCGCGGTTGAAGCAGGCAGGGCCCGGATCGGCGCCCATGCTTCGCGGACCATTTCGCAGGGAGCGACCGCTATCAATCCAGGCCACGCTCCCGCCACCCGCACCGATTGACACCATGTCCACGCACGGAAATCGGATCGGGTAGCCGAATTCGACAAACCATTCGTTGCTACGACGCGTCTGGCCTTTATAGGTAAGCGAGATGTCGGCACTCGTGCCGCCCATGTCCAGCGTGAGAACATTTTCGAAGCCGCATAGCCGGCCAATAAACGCGCCAGCGGCGGCGCCCGCCGCCGGACCCGAATTGGCGATGCGGCTGGCCAGTCCGGCCGCCGTCTGCACGGTCATGGCGCCCCCGCCCGAGTGCACCACCAGCACATCATGATGGTAGTCTTTGGCGTTGAGCCGATTGGCCAACTTGTTCAGGTAGCTGGCAACTCTCGGCGCCAGAGCGGCATTTAGAACCGTCGTGCTGGTACGTTCGAACTCGAATATTTCCGGGAGAATCTCGTGCGATACGGAAATATGCACGTCTGGCAGGCATTTCTGCAAAATGCTGCGGGCTTCTCTCTCGTGACGTCCGTCGACGTAAGCGTTGACGAAACAAATCGCCACCGCTTCGACTCCTTTGCGGCGGAAGATCTGCCCCGCCCGCTCAACGCCGGCGGTATCGAGCGGGATGAGCACCTTGCCGGTATAATCGATCCGTTCTTCCACCTCCAACCGATCGCGGCGACGCACCGGCGCGGGCGCTACATCGTGATAAAAGTCCCATAGCTCATCGCGGTTTCCCCGTCGCAACTCCAGGACATCACGGAAGCCCTTGGTGGTCAGCAGACCGGTCTTGGCCAGTTTGCGCTCCACCAGCGCATTGGTGGCGATCGTTGAGCCATGAGCGAAGAACGCCACCTCGCCCATCACCAGTCCTGCTTTGTCGATTACATTAACAACACCCAAGGAGGGGTCCTCGGGCGTAGTGGGCCCCTTCGCAACCGTGATTTCGGCTGTCTCTTCGTCGTAGGCGAAAAGGTCGGTGAAGGTGCCTCCGATATCGATCGCAAGCCGGCGCATCTATAGCCACCCCGATTCGGCGAAGATCGAAACGAGCCAACCAAAGGGTCTCATGAAATGCAAACAGATCACGGCGAACCCGGTCAGGCTTGGCGCATCCATCCCCGAAGCGTTTCTACGAAAATAGGTCTAGCTTGAAATAGACCTATGTTTTATTTTAGCACTGCGCTGACTGCAAATGCCGTCAACCGCCGCTTTGTCAACCGCCGCTAGGGCGTCAACCGGTTGACGGAGAGCAGTTCGCATCGGACTGGCTCATCCGCCAAATTCCAGCACTTTTTTTGGCGTCGAACATCGGAGTCAGTCGAAAAACTCGACACCCTGAACGTGTCGAAAAGCAGGTTCTCCGGCCCTGATGCTGTAAAGCAGGTCACCGTAGGCGTTCCAGTCAGCGTCGCCAAACATCCTTTCGGCGTCGCGTAGGGCGCCGCTGCGAAGGAGCGACCCAGCGGAGGTCAGATGGAAACATCCAGCGGCGTCCTCTTCGAACAGGCGGTGTCCGGCGAGCATGCGAAGGAGCACCGGACTCTGCCCCCGCCACGCTCATAGCCGTCGGCCGGCCCGGCGACGGCGCGCGCGTGCCAGCGCAGCGAACGCCTCCATCAGCGCCGCCACGCAGCGGAGCCGCCGAGCGGAAGACTGGTTTATGGGAATGGAGCGCCGTCGATCTGACGGTCGATGAGGTCGACCGGGTCGGCAGTGCATGGAAAGCCTGACGTTCCCCAGCAGGCAGCCCTCTGGCGTTTAACCCGCAGGTTTTGGCCTTGCGGCAAAGTACGCTTTAAGCGTACTATTCATCGGTGAAGTTCGAATGGGACGAAGCCAAGCACGCCAAGACCTGGGCGAACGCGGCATTGGCTTCGACGACGGCGCCCAAATCTTCGAGGGACCGGTCGCGATCTCGCAAGACACCGCCGCAACTACGGCGAGACGCGGTTCCGGGCCGTGGGCGAAAGTGAAGCCGACATTTTGCATGTCGTGTTCACCTGGCGCGGCGACACGGTGCGGATCATCTCGGTGCGGCGAGCCAATCGAAAGGAAACCAACCTGTGGCTATCACGCGAATGACGCTCGATGAAATCAAGGCGCGGCCGTCGAAACGGGACCGCGCCAGGATCAAATCGACAACCGAAGAGGATATTCGCCGGCACATGATTGAGGACGCCGAAGACCCGGCCGCGGAACTGCACGAGGAAGACATCATCTCGCCGTGGTATATCCGCAAGCGGCTAGGCATGTCTCAGCAGCAATTTGCCGATACGCTGGGGATTCCGGTCGCGACCTTGCAGAACTGGGAACAGAACCGTGTGATGATGGAACCCGCAACGATCGCGCTCATGCGCGTCTTAGCGCATGAACCCAAGGCCGCACTCCGGGCGCTTCGCCGCCGCCGCGCGGCCTAACCCCATCACCTTTCGACCAGCTTGCGCGTGGCCGAGAAAACCTGAGGCCTATCATCAAATGTTGGGTAAGAGAAATTCGCTAAGCGCGGCGGCCGCGTCGACTGGAAGCATATTCGCAAGAGCACCGACCGCGGGATCGAGATTCGCCCGGCTGCAAGCAACCCTCATCCGAGGGGATGAGTGACGTGTCCGTCATTACACGCGCGAGGCCTCTTAGGCTGAGCGCGTCCACGACGTAGGCGTCACCCGGGGCGGCGGTAAAGCGGAACCGTGATTGAAACGCCGCCTACGGTGAGGGTGGTCTCATGGCTGTGGCGGCAGCCGGCGCCGGCCCGGCGGCTGACTACAGAGCGGCGTTGGTGCTGGCGGCCGGGATGCCTTGCCGCCGGGCGGCAACATCGCCACGCCGCGACTATGCTCGTGAACGCCTTGTGCCACGATTGTAGCCACAGCACGTCAACGATCTGGGCGCCTGCAGAGAACGCCCTCAGGTCACTAGAAACCTGTGAAGAGGGCGACGCCTATGGCAATGCCTAAGATGCCTTCGATGAGTAGTTGAACCTTTGTTCGGTCTCCAGCCTTATGTCGCGTGAATATGGTTCCGAACAAATCCCGAACCTGAAACGGTCTTTTGTCCGGGGGGTTCATGTAAGCGACATAACACGAAGCACTACCTAAAAGCACACAAGCAGGCGCCAGTATCCACTTTACGGCGAGAACGAACGACATGCATCTTGCTCACTGTGGGCCCAGATATGCGCCGGCCCCGGTTCCTATAGCGTTGCCCACTATGCCGCCCGGTGTTCCCAGGCTCGTGTATCCGGGGGTGGGATAGCCGCCACTAACCTCTAGTAGTGTCTCTCCCATCGAAGGGTTGAGGCTTATAATGCTTTCTCCGAGTTGTCCCAACTCCGCCGATGCGAACCCTCCTCCAGCCCCAATCAGGCCGGCTACTCCTGCCGTACCAAGGTTCAAGTCGCCACATGGTTGTCGAAGGCGCTGGTCGACGAGGTTGTTGGCTGCCGATCCTAAACCGCCCGCGATAATGCTGCCGACGATGCCGGTCGGAAGAGCCGTGAGCACGCCGGTCGCGGCACCGAAGGCAAGGGCTTCGGCGTATTGACCACCAGTGATCGCGCCACTCTCGTACGCGCCATAATTGCTGTAAGCGGCCGCTCCTACGCCGATGAGCCCTCCGGCTATCAGTATAGGCAGGATTTTTCCCGACGGATCTCTGAAGCTAACGGGATTATTCAGTGCGTAGCTGTACAAATTCGGACTTCCACCAGCGAATTCTATAGGGTCCTGCCCGATGAATCGCTGGAAGGTGGGGCTGTAGTAGCGAGCGCGGTAGAAATACAACCCCGTGCCGTCGTTTTCTCGGCCGGTGAACTGGTAGGGGTTGGCGTTGCTGGAGCCGCTCGCGGTCACGTTTCCGAAGGGATCATAGGTATAGCTAGTCGCGACAGCCCCCGAAGAATTGCTCAAACCAATCGTGCTGCCCAGCGCATCACTTAGGAAAGTGGCGGCGCCGCTGGAATCCGTGCGGGTGAAGCGCTCGTCGATGCCGAGCCCCGTGAGCAGGTTTGCGGTAACGTTGGACGGGCTCGCGCCGTCCAATTCCTGCACCGGGTTGAGCCCATCGTAGAGGAACTGCGTCATCGTGCCGCCGATGGTCTTGTTCATCCGCCGCCCGAACGCATCGTGCACGAAGCCCGCGGTCGCCCCGCCGGCTATCGCACTCAGATGGTTGCGCGCATCCTAGGTGTAGGTATTAGTGCCATCGTTGTTCAGATTGCCGTTGGCGTCGTAACTCAGCGCGGTGCCATTGAACCCGGTCATCGACTTGTCCGCGTTGAAGGTACGCCATTGTCCCACGTATAGCTCACCGGACCCTGCCCCGCCACGCTCATCGGCGTCCGCCGGCCCGCCGTGTCATAGCCGTAGGCCACCTCGCCCTGCGGGGTCTGTTCATCAGTCAGGTTATCGAGGCCGTCGTAGGAGCGCGCGATCGTGCCGGCGATGGAATCAACTGCCTGAGTCAGGCGGTTGCCGCCATCCCAGGTCAATCCGATGGTGCTTTGATAGCTGCCGCGGCTGTAGCCGAAGCCTGCCAAGATCGGACGGTTGAGCGCATCATAGGTATATTTGGTGACATTGCCGTTGCGATCGGTGGCTTGCGTCAGATTGCTGTTGCCATCCCATGCCTAGCTCGCGCTGGCACTCAGCGGATCGGTGCGGCTCGCCCGCCGATCCATGCCTTCGTAGGCGTAGCTGGTGGTGTTGCCGCGCAGATCGCTGACACTGGCGAGCTTGTCATCGGCATCGTAGGCCAGGGTGGTGGTGTCGCCCAGAAGATCGCTGATGCCTGTCAAATGGTTCATCGCGTCGTAGCTGTAGGAGGTAGTGTTCCCCAGCGGATCGGTGACGCTCAGCAGCCGGCCCACGCTATCGGTAAAGCGGGTGATGACATGGCCCAGCGGATCGGTGATCGAGGTCAGATCGCCGCCGGTGTAGCCGAACTGGAAAGTCCCCGCATTCTCGCCACCGTTAGTAACGAAGTGCGGACGCTTGGGCCACACTGAATAAGTTTCGCCCGGCGCCAGGCACACTTCGTCTTCGGGCTCGCGCAGGAGGACCCGGTAAAGTGCTTGCGGATTGGCACCTGTGGCTTCCGCGACTTGTTCGATCGTTTTAGCACCAGCGCTCAGTACATCCGCGACGCCAAGTTCTGCAGCCGCGTGCAAAGCGCGCGACACGAGCCACCCTCCCCTGAGCTTTACGAACAAGTCGAGAGCGCTCGGATCGATAGGTGAACTTTCTTCTGCCATTTGCAGTGCCTATTTGGTCTTCTCCAAACGGAGGTTTAAACTCGGATTTCTATTTTACTTGTGAACTACCTCCATCGCCGGCGGGGACCAGTTCGACATCAACAGGAATCGAGTCGACAAATCGGGACTGGCCATCGACTACTTCGTCCTCGGGCAACTCTAGCTCCAACTAACGCAACCATTCCGCGGCTCTCGAATGGGCTCCGCTGGCATCGACCACCAAATCGGCCTTTGAGACTCACTTCAGCGAGTACGTGCCCTTATCCCTCCAGCCATCGTTCAACATCTTGAATGCGGACTTATGCCGAATCTCGGGCTGTCTGATCAGTACCGTACAGAAGCGAACGCGATGCTTTTTGAGGCTGGAAAATCGGCACTGAGCCCAATCCGTACCCAGCCAATTCAGTAGAGCATGGATATATTCGGCCGGCAGCTCTACTCCCTTTCCCCGCCGCGTCTTCTTGTCTTTCTAGAAGAAGACAAATGCTCGGACCACGACGTTCTTGCGGCAGGGAGCGTCATCGGGCGCGGTTGGGTCGATGCAGGCAGTGTGGAAAGACCAGCGCGAGACGGAACCGTCGGTGACAGAGTCGTAGCACTTGAGCATCGAGACCTCGGTGGGCTTCTGCTGGGGAAACCAGTACCACTCGTGGTCGGGGCGGTAGGTGAAGCGGGTGGTCTCGCCGACGCGGTCGTCGTAGACGCGGTAGTTAGTGATGTATGGCTGGTCGGCGAAAGAGGGCCAGGCGCAGAGCACGAAGGGGTTCTGGCGCACGGTCTCCATCGGCTTGGCGAGGTTGATCGACATGAACCGCCGCGACATCTTCGCGTCGGCCTGCTCCTCCGTGTAGTGCTGCTCGCGCCCGAAGTTCCGCAGGTTCTTCGTGAGCAGCTCGCGGCAACGCACGCGGCCGCTGTTGTCGTTCAGGTCGTTGTGCACGATGTAGGCGTAGTTGGCGTTCACACCCGGGTTCTTGTTGTCCTGATCCTCTGTGCGGTCGCCCTTGTAGTCCTTGTCAAACACGTCGTGGTTGTACACAAGCGCATCCGTCGCGTCCGGGAAAAACTCCAAGAGGAGCTCCTCCATCTCCGGATAGAACACGCGCTCCACCTCCGCCGCGTCGTAAAAGTTCCCGCACTTGGACTCGCAGTGCGTCAGCGCAAGGCCAAGCTTGTCCATGCACTCGGGGCTGCTGGGCGAGAGACCTTTGTAGTACTCCTCGATTCGTCGCGCGTCGCGCAAGACCTGCGGAAAATAGAGACATCGGCGCCCGATGTCCTGCTCTTCCTTGCGCAACGCTTTTGCCTCCGCCTCGCGCGCCGGGTCCCGCCAGAGCGCGTTGGACGAGACGATGGAGTAGGACGGCTGCGCGTAGACCGTGTAGCGCAGCGGAACCGCTACGCCGCCTTCAGGGGCTTCGATGTTGTTCGCCCGAATATATTCCAGACACTCTGAGTAGCTGCGAAAGCCGACGCCCCACTTGGTTTCGATCGGGCCGGGGGGAGCGTTTTCGAGCATGTCGATAAGCGCCTGCCCTTGCCTCTCGGCAATCTGGCGGAGCGCCGCCTCCGTCGCTGCAGCAGTTCCCGCATCCCCGTCTCGATCGAACGACATGTAGGATAGGCCGCCGTTCGCAGCGATGGGTGGTGGTTGCCCTTCTGTGAGTTGGAGCGGAGGCATATAGACCGATGAAACTCTCTCCGTAATCTCCGCAACGCCGTTCTCGATGGTCTTGAGCTGGTCCATAGCATGCTCCCTACTTAAAATACCCAATCGTGGCACACAGGGCTTGTAGTTGTGAAGGTTTATCACACACTAAACGACAGGGCGAGTATTTCGTCCTGCCGATCTCACAATCGTGGCTGATTTAACACCTGTGCGAATTGTTGGAAGTTCGGATCGGTATTCGCTGCATTTCGTGCTCCCGCGATTATCAATCTCGGCTTCTAATTGGTTCATAGCATTTTGCAACTCTTGCGTGGCGCATCGGGCGGCAATACGATCAGTGGCACAATAAAGACGTGACCTTCGCTGAAGAATCCTTCACATCAACAAGGAACCCACAAGGAACTCAAATGAACGCGGCAGTCCGTATCGACCCTCAGACAGGCTTGAAAGTCTTCAATACGCGAGCGGCCAAAGCATCCGAAAAGATTGCCGGCAAGGGCTATTCCGTCCTCACTGATCAGAAGCTGAAGGAGCTGCCGGAAATGCCGGCTGGCGCGACCTTCAATGCGGAAGAGCAGGCCAAATATCGCGCGTTCAAGGAGGCCCGCCGCGGCGCCGCCGACTACATAGCCATGGAAGGTGAGTTCAAGAAATATCTGGACGACGTCTATTCGGCGCCGCCGATCCCGCGCGAAGCGCTGACCGACGAGTGCGAGATCCTGGTGGTCGGCGCCGGCTTCGGCGGACTGCTGCTGTGGCACAAGCTGAGCCAAGCCGGCTTCACCGACGTGCGGTTCTGCGAGAAAGGCGGCGACGTCGGCGGCACCTGGTACTGGAACCGCTATCCCGGCATCGCCTGCGACGTCGAATCCTACAGCTACCTGCCGTTGCTCGAGGAGATGGGTTACGTCCCGTCGATGAAGTTCGCCTCGGGCTTCGAGATCCTCGAATACTGCCAGAACATGGCCCAGAAGTTCGGGTTCTACGACCACTGCCTGTTCCACACGACGGTCGAGGCGACGACCTGGGACGAGGCATCCGGCCGCTGGATCGTCGAGACGGATCGCGGCGACAAGATGCGTGCCCGCTTCGTGATCCTGGCCAACGGCATCCTAACGACGCCGAAGCTGGCGCGCATCGCCGGCATGGAGAAGTTCGCGGGCGAGTCCTTCCACACCTCGCGCTGGGATTACAACGTCGACCTGCGCGGCAAGACGGTTGGCATCATCGGCACCGGGGCGACGGCCGTGCAGGCGGTGCCGGAGCTTGCCAAGATTGTCGGGCAGCTCTACGTCTTCCAGCGCACGCCGTCCTCGATCGACGTCCGCGACCAGCGCGCGACGACCGACGAGGAGAGGGCGACCTGGGCCAACGAGCCTGGATGGGCCCGGGCAAGGCGCGCGCGCTTCGCGAAGATCTCGGCCGGCCGCACCGCCATCCAGGCCAACGACGACTATCTGGCGGGCAAGGTTCAGGACACTTCAAGAAGCGCAAGCAATATGACCGTAAGCTGACCCCGGAGGAGCTGACTCAGAAGCAGCTCGACGCCAACTTCCGCATCATGGAGCAGATCCGGGCGCGCGTGGACGCGATCGTCAAGGACCCGAAGACGGCGGCGGCGCTGAAGCCGTACTACCCATATGGCTGCAAGCGGCCGACCTTCCACGACGAATACCTGCCGACGTTCAACCTGCCGCACGTCCATCTGGTCGACACCGCGCCGCGCGGTGTTAGCGAGATCAACGAGCGCGGCGTCGTCCATGCAGGGGTCGAATATCCGCTCGACGTGCTGATCTACGCGACCGGGTTCCAGTGGATGGGCACCTCGACCTTCAACATGGTCACCGGCCGTGGCGGCCGCACCCTGAAGGAGAAGTGGGAGACCGAGGGGACCAAGACGTTCCTCGGCCTGCATAGTCACGGCTTCCCCAATCTGTTCATCGTCACCGGTCCGCAGGGCGGCGGCGGCAGCTTCAACTTCACCGACGCGATCGACGCGCACAGTGACTATGTCGTGTGGATGCTGAAGACCATGCGGGAGCGCGGCGCGAGCATCGTCGATATCCGCAAGGAGCTCGAAGATGCGTACGCGGAGCATTGCCGCGTCGTCGACATCGCGACTGCGCCGTTGCGTGACTGCATTTCCTACTATAACGGTGAAGGCAATGCCGCACCGGGGAGCCTCGCCTATTACGGCGGCGGTAAGTGGCACAAGCACCGCATCCCGGCGCAGTCGACGCTAGCGCCCTATGTGTTCGAAAACGGAGTTTTGACTGTTTCGGTGGCAGCCGAATGAGAACGAACGTGGCTGGGCATATACGCGCATTAGCTGCTTCCAGCCGACCATGTTTATTCAGTTCAACATTAGGTAGGGTGTTTCGAACGAGCTTTGGATGGGTTCGCGAGGGCCCGCTTCATTGCCGGCATATGCCTTACTCGTCGATCGCGCTGTGACCCGCCCGTCTAGCTTGGCGGCAGGGTGCAGAGAAAAACTCATAAATCCGTGCGTTTCGACGATCGACCGGCAGCTCTGACTGCGTGCCGGAATCTGAAGATGGCGCGGTCGGCCCAGGCGTATGTTCGCGGCAACACCCGCAAGTTTTATGAATGGCTCGAGACTGCGGAGGTCGGCAGGTTGCCGCACGGTCCCGCTATATGGATAGGTGGGGACTGCCACCTGGGCAACCTGGGTCCGCTCGCCGACGAAGCCGGCGACGTCGAGATCCAGATCCGTGACCTCGATCAATGTGTTATCGGAAACCCGGTTCACGATCTGATTCGGCTAGGGCTCTCTCTAGCAACTGCTGTGCGGGGCTCAGATCTTCCAGGCGTCACGACCGCTAAGATGCTGGACAACATGATGGTTTGTTACGAGCAGACTTTCGGCAGAGCTTCAAAAGATCCTGCGGCTCGACATAAGAAACCAGATTCCATCCGGGCCGTGATGCGCCGTTCGTTGAATCGCTCGTGGAAACAGTTAGCCAGTGACCGCATCGAGGATACCCAGCCGACGATACCGCTGGGAAAGCGCTTCTGGCCGCTGCGGAAGGAAGAGAAACTCGAAATCAAAAAGCTCTTTGAGCAGGAGGACGTGCAGCGACTGGCGACTTCGTTGAATGCGCGCAAGGACAAAGCCTCGATCAAAGTGCTGGATTCGGCGTACTGGCGGAAAGGATGCAGTTCGCTGGGTCGCTTACGCTTCGCCGTACTGGTGGGAATCGGCAAACCACCTTACAAGGGCAAGAATCTCTGCTTGATAGACATCAAGGAAGCTGTGAAGGCTGCGGCGCCACAATATCCGCACGTCCGGATGCCACGAGACAACGCGGAACGGGTCGTCGAAGGAGCGCGACATCTTGCGCCGAATCTCGGCCAGCGGATGCTGGCCGCCCAGTTCTTCGATAAGTCCGTCTTCATACGAGAACTACTACCGCAAGATTTGCAACTCGAAATCGAACGGCTCACGCGTGATGAAGCGATGAAGGCCGCAGGATATCTCGCCGCGGTGTTGGGTAGGGCGCACGCGAGGCAGATGGACGCGCCGACGAGGAAAAAGTGGCAAGAAGAATTAAAGCGGCATCGACCCAAGAAAAAGGACGCCCCCTCGTGGCTCTGGTCAAGCGTCGTTGAGTTACAAGTTCTTCACGAAGCGGAATACCTGGAGCATTGCCGCAAGTATGCAATGGATCCCACTTTATCCTGAACGATAAGGGAGTCTACTGAGACGGCAGGCGCACCCGAACCCGCATGCCAAAACGGCAGCCACGAGCAGACCAAGTCAGAGCGCTTCGGCGAGACTGGGAAAAGAAGTAGTCGGGATGGACCGCACGGGCGTAATCGGTGCGGTACCGGTCAGCATGGTCACGACGCTCCGATAAACGGACCGTCTGCGGTTCATCGCTCAAGTTCAAAGATATGAGTATAACCGTCAAAAAGAAGCTGCGATCCGGCATACCCGCAGGGCTTACCCACGCCACATACCTAAGGCCAGGCAAATGGAGCAAGATCTAAAGATGGATATCCTCGTCGTAGGTGCGGGAATCAGTGGGGCGCTCATCGCCTATTCGCTCGCGCGAGAGGGTCATCGGGTTGTGGTGATCGATCGGCGCGATTCTTCCGCTTAGCGCGTGTTGTTAGAACTCAGCTGGTGCGGCTCAATTCCTCGAGCAATGCCTTCGCTTCCCTTTGATCGGCGGTATCAAAGCCCTCAGTGAACCAGTTATAGATCTCGGCGAGCGAGCCGCGCACCTCTTCGCGGCGTCCTTGCTTCGCAAGCAGCCGCGCAAGGCTGGTCGTTGCGCGCAGCTCATAGGTCCTTGCCGACTGGCGCCGAGCCACCTCGATCGCGGTGCGGAAGCACTGCTCAGCTTCAGCAACGCGATCATAGCCGAGCCTAAGCAACAGTTCTCCCTTCACCCGCTGCAATTGCGCCTCGTCTACCTGATCGCCTATTCGCCCGAGAGTCTCAAGCGCGAGGGTCACGCGGCCAAGACTTTCCTCCGGATCGCCGCCGGTACCGTAAAGCATCGCGAGGCGGTATTGCGGAAAGAATTCCGAGGGTGCCGGAAAACCCTCCGCTTCTACCTCGGCGAGGATGCGACGCATTTCGGCGGTTCCTTCCTCGACGCGTCCCAGGCGACACAAGGCATCGGCGCGCAAAAGCGAAGAGACGCGCACGATGTGAGTCAGGCCATGATCGTCGGCGACCTGGATGGACAACTCCGCGAGGTCGAGGGCACGCCGCGAATCGCCGGTCTCCAAATGGAGCGCGCCATCGCACATACTCGTCACAGCGATCCAGAGCGGTTGATCCAGCGTTTTGGCCTCGCGGACGGCATCGGCCGATTCTTTCAGCGCCTGCGCGGGGTAGCCGAGATTGAAAAGCAAGGCGCATAGCCAGTATCGGCTCCACCAATAACGGTTCCACCAATAGGTACTCGAGAAGTTCATGTCTTTTCGGAGTTCCGGATCAAACAACTCGAGCGCGCGCTGGTAGTGATCCCGTGCCGCTATGAAATCACCTGCCACGACCGCTTCATGGCCGGCGGCCTCTGAGGCAAACGTGAGAGCTAACCTGCGGTCAATGGGCGAAAAGTCTCGCGCGCCTTCCGCCATTCTCGCCAGTTCGAGCGCGAGTTCGCGCGAGCGCGCAAGTCTCACGCCGATTACAATGGAAAGCGCGCGCCACCGCGGTCACACCGAACAGTTCTCTGTTGTCACTGAGTTTGGCGGCCAGCTCTCTCCATCGTTCCAGCGGCACCGCAAGCTCGCGGGCGGCGTAATCCTTGGTAAGCTGGATGCAATTGCAAAGGGATGCCTGGAGTCGCATATCGCTGCGATCTCGCCTTTCGCCGTTCGGAAGCTCGGACAGCTTTTCGAGGGCGCTGCGAGTTAGGGCAAGCGCCTCGCCATATGCCGCGCGCTTCGCCGCCTGCTTCGCCGCAAGCGTCAGGTACTCGACCGCACTCTCCACGTTGCCGCTGCTGCCATAGTGATGCGCGAGCTCGGCCACGTGATCATCGAGATGATCGTGCCACAGCGCGTCGATCGCGGCTGCGATTCGCTCGTGCAGTATCTTGCGCCGCTCGGTTAGTATTGAGTTGTACGCGACATCGTGCGTCAGTGCGTGCTTGAAGTTGTACTCGATGTCACCGCCTGCAAGCTGTTCGAAAATGAATTCGCGCTCTTGCAGGCTCGATAGCATGGGGATCAGCTTATCCTCCGACATCCCGACCACGTGCCTTGCGAGTGTCAGGGAGAACTCGGTGCCGATCACCGCGAGCGTCTGCAACAACTCTTTCTCGGCGGGAGGCTAGCCGGTCGATGCGCGAAGCCAATATGGCCTGTACCGTCGCCGGAATACGCAACTTGCTGAGTGGCCGCGTAATCTTCGTGTACCCGTTGCGGACCAGCGTTCCGTCTTCGAACAGCGCCTGGATCGTCTCTTCCATGAAGAACGGCGTGCCCTCGCTCTTCTCGATGATAAGATGTTTGAGGGGCGCGATTTCCACGCTTTCGCCCAGCAGCGCGGTCAGCATCTCATCGGCGCGCTCCTTGCCAAGCGGCTCCAGCCGAAGACGCGTGTAGGAGGTCCGATTGCCCCAATCGTGGATATACTCAGGCCTGTAGTTAACCAGTAGCAGAACTCTCGAAGACGCTATCGCATCGCTCATGAGATCGAGCAGCGCCTGAGTCTCGTCGTCGATCCAATGGAGGTCCTCGAATATCAGCATCAGCGGCTGGTTCAAGCTCTCGCGTAGGAGAATCCGCTTAATCGCCTCGAGCGTGCGCCGACGACGAACCTGCGCATCCATCTGGGCGAGCGGATCGGCGCCTTCCACCAAAGCCAGCAGCCCGAACAAATACGGCAGCACGTCTTCTAGTGCGCGGTCGAGCGTGATGATCTTGCCGTTGACTTTTTCGCGGCGCGTGCGGATGTCATCTTCGGGTGCTATCCGAAAATACGAATACAACAGTTCGATCAATGGGAGATACGCGGACGCCTTACCGTGCGAGACCGAGTAGGCCTCTAACACCGTCCAGCCGCTCTGGTGGCGGAGCTTAAACTCATAAAATAGCCGTGATTTACCGACGCCCGCCTCCGCAACCACGCCGGCGATCTGACCGTGTCCCGTCTTCGCCTGCTCGGCCGCGCGCGCGATCGCCTGAATCTCTGGCTCCCGGCCTACAAACCTGGTCAATCCGCGGCGCGCCGAGAGCTGAAGCCGGGTTCGAAGTGGCCCCAGGCCGGTAACTTCGAAAATATTGACCATTCCACTGATGCCCTTTACCCGCGTCGGTCCAAGCGCTTTGAAAGTGAAGTAGCCTTCGCACAACTTTTCGATCGCCTCGGTGACGGCGATCGATCCGGTCGGCGCCAGCGCTTGCATCCGCGCAGCGAGCCCTGTCGAGTGACCGACCGGAACGTATTCTGTGCGCGCCTCGGCCGTCCTGATCGAACGTACTACCACCTCGCCCGTGTTGACGCCGATCCGCGACTCGATAGGAGCCTGCCCAGACTGACGCAGCTCGGCTGCATAGCGCCGAAGCTCCTCTTGCATTCGGAGAGCGGCATAGAGAGCGCGTTGCGGATGATCTTCGTGAGCGACTGGCGCACCGAATAAAGCGAAGATGCCGTCGCCTGTGGACTGGGCGACATAACCCTCGTAGCGATGAACTGCGTCCATCATCAGCTTCAGTGCGGGATCGACGATGCCACGGGCTTGTTCGGGGTCGAGGTTCTCGATCAAGTCCATCGACCCCTTGATGTCGGCGAACAGCGCGGTCACGGTCTTGCGCTCTCCATCAGTGGGTGTGTCGCGCAAGCGGGATGCTCATCTTTTCGAGGGCATTGTTCTCGCCTGGCGGCGCGTCCGACCTTCCGTTGACGCTTCGTTCAGCCGCGGCGAGTCGTGTTCCGCATTCCTGACAAAACTTTGCGCCGACAGGATTTTGATAGGTACAGCGGGAACAGCCGCGAGCCAAAGGTTGTCCACACCCGATGCAGAACTTCGCTTTGGGAGGATTTTCCAGATTGCAGCCTGAACAGTACATCGCAGCCCCTTCAGAATAGTTCATCAGCGCCAAGACAAAGACCGACCGAACATACTCTCGCGAGGGAGCGCCGCGTCGGCCAAGACTTTCACAAGGTCAACCAACGGGGAGCCCGGCCTTGCCGTAGCCGGTCGGCGTCGGTGCCATCCTAGAAGCCCACCGCTTACCGATTGCCGTTACGAACCAGATCAAAACCAATAAAAATCCCGAATGACCGTGGCCTTTTTTTGGCCGAGGCAGCTAAGCAAATTATAACCGCATTTTGCGTTACAGCGCCCTATGACGTCAATACTCGACTATTGGATTTTATGGTCGCTTAAAGATGCTCGACAAAACTTGTTTGGCCAAGAAAACAATCAATTAGCTCAAACTGTTCTCCTTAAGCACAAGTTGGACAAAAAGGTTGTGATTGAGGAAGAAAGTGCTTTGGGCTCAACGTAACGGCGAATGGAGCGGAGATGAGATCGAAAGTGGAGACGCATTCGGACGGGGCGGAGAAGGCGGTTCGTGATATTCGGCTGGCGACTCGGCGCGGTTCTCGGCGGAAAACAAGGCCCTTGTTTAGCTAATTGCTATATGTCTTATCGCCAAGAGGGTATCAGGCGGCTGACGTGAGATTCTTTCAGCTACGTCGTCTTCACAGCCTCCGGTTGTTATCAACTGCGCGGCGTTCACAGACACACTCCTGGAAAGCGAGTTGTTTAAAAAAGATCAGAATCCGAAACTGCTCAGACTAGGATGATCGTCGGGCCGCCGACCTGGCGACCAGTAGTACTTTCGGTCGCTGGCGTGAATCGGAAGATCGTTGATGCAGGCGTGGCGTGCCACGTTCAAGCCGTGTTCGTCATACTCCCAGTTTTCGTTGCCGAATGAACGGAACCAGTTTCCAGAATCGTCGTGCCATTCGTAAGCGAAACGCACGGCGATTCGATTGCCGTGAAACGCCCAAAGTTCCTTGATTAGCCGGTAGTCGAGTTCTCGTGCCCATTTTCGCCGGAGAAAGGAAACGATCTGCTCTCTGCCGACGATAAACTCTGACCGATTGCGCCACATGCTCTGTAGGCTGTAGCCAAGGGAAACCCTCTCGGGTTCGCGTGAGTTCCACGCGTCTTCAGCGGCACGAACCTTCTGGGTTGCTGTCTCGAAGGTGAAAGGCGGAAGTGGCGGCCGGGTTTCAAGCGTTGGCATGAATAGATTCTCCTAAGTCTCTGGCAGACTAGTTTCAGTGAGAGCCCGTGAAAAGGCCGTCTGCGCCAATTTTCGCTGGTCCTTCGAGGTAAGCCACACGGTGATTGGAAGCCATGCTTTGGCCTCCTTGTTTGCGAGAGAATCTCGAGCCGAGGGGACAGCTCTCCTCTTCGAGTCGGTCGATTGATTCAATCATTCGATTGAATTAGACTTCGCTTATGGCGGTTACCAAGTTGGCTGACGCGAACGGAACGCGACCGCAGCGCGGCGATGCGACAAGGAAACGGCTGATCGAGGCGGCGATCGAGATTTTTGCCGTCAATGGGTTCGATGGCACCAGCACGCGAATGCTCGCCGAGCGGGCGAGAGCCAACCTTGGCGCCATCCCTTACTACTTCGGGAGCAAAGCCGGTCTCTACCGCGCGTCGGCGCAGCATATCGCGGACGGCCTGAACGAGAAGATGCTCGGCACCGTGATGGAAGTGGAGCTCGCGCTGAAGAATCGCGACCTGGAAGATCACGAATTGTTCGAGCTGTTCGATCGATTGATGATCAGGAAGTTCGCCGGGATCGTGCTCGCTTCGGCGGAGGCGGACAGTTGGTGCTATTTCATCGTCCGTGAGCAGATGCGGCCGCGCGAGGGCTTCGAGATCCTGTATCGCAGCGTAATGGCGCGAATCCAGAAGCTCTGCGTGACGCTCGTAGCGCGATTGACCAAGGAGTCGGACGACGAGCGGACCGCAATCAGGGCCATGACGATCTTAGGCGAGATCATGATTTTCCGGACCGCAAGAGCAGCCACCATGAAGCGTCTCGGCTGGTCCCGATTTACCGATGAGCGTTTGAGCGAGGTTCAGTCGGTGCTGAGGGAAAATGTCCAACGACTTCTTCTTAGTCCAACCGCGTGAACGAAAATGAGCAGACGAGTCATCGTGATCGTGTGTCTCGCGCTTTCGGTTGGAGCCGGATGGGCTGCGTACCCATTCGTATTTCCAACCGCCAGCTCCACCAGCACGTTGCTCGTATCGGGAAATATCGAGGCGCACGAGAGCCTGGTCAGTTTCAAGACCGTCCAGTCAAGGATTGTCGATTTGCCGTTTGATGAAGGGCAGTGGGTCGTGGCCGGAACGCAACTCGCCCGGCTCGATGATTCCGATTACCAAAAACAGGTCGACGTCGATCAAGCCGCGCTCACAGTTCAACAGAAGGAGCTTGCCTCCAGTTTCGAAAAGCTGGCCGCCGCCAAAGCGAATGTGACGAATGACGAAGCCGACCTCGCGCAGAAAACCGTCGACTATAGTCGTTCGCGTGAGCTGTTTCGGCAGGGTGTGATTGGCGCGCAGACGAATGATCTGGCCACGACCGCGGTCAAGCAATCGCGCGCCACGCTGGTACGGGATCAGGCTAACGTGCGAGCGGCGGAAACGGACATGGAAGTCGCGAAAGCCAGTATCGAGCAAGCGCGCCAGACACTTCAGCTTGCGAATATCATGCTCGGCTATACGGTCTTGCGCGCGCCCTTTTCCGGAGTCGTCCTCGTCCGCCAGGCCGAACTAGGAGAGGTGATGCTGCCAGGCTCTCCCGTGATGACGCTCGCCGATCTCGATCATATCTGGCTGCGCGGATACATCAGCGAAACCGATCTCGAGCGAGTTCGATGGGGTCAGCCTGCCACCATCACCACGGATAGCTATCGGGGAAAGACCTTTCATGGCCGGGTCTCTTTTATCGCCTCCGATGCCGAGTTCACACCAAAAAGTGTGGAGACCCACAAAGAGCGCGTGACCCTCGTTTACCGGATCAAGATCGACATCGAAAATCCATTGCACGAGCTCAAACCCGGGATGCCGGCCGACGCTCTGATCGATCTGGCTGCGCCTGCGCAACAGCGGCCCACGCAGATACATGTCCAATGACGCGATACAGTTGCGCGGGCTTACCAAGCGCTTCGACGATCTGACGGCGGTAGATGATCTGACGCTCGAGGTCGCTGCCGGAGAGATTTTCGGCTTGGTCGGCCCCGACGGCGCCGGCAAGACGACTGCCATTCGGATGATGGCAGGTATCATGCGGCCTGACGCGCGGCTCGATTACGATCGCGGGATGCGACGTGATCAAGCATCCCGAAGCAGTGAAGTCCCGGATCAGCTATATGCCCCAGCGCTTCGGGTTGTACGAGGATCTTACGGCCGACGAGAATATCCGCTTCTATGCGGACGTGTTTCGGATCGGACGGCACCAGCGCGAGGAGCGCTCCGCCGAGTTGTTGCGCGCCTGCGGAATGGAAGATTTTCGCAAACGTCTGGCCGGAAAACTCTCGGGCGGTATGAAGCAGAAACTCGGTCTGGTCTGTGCGCTGATTCATACCCCGAAGGTGCTCTTGCTGGACGAGCCGACCAACGGTGTCGATCCGATTTCTCGCCGCGAATTTTGGGGGATGCTTTATGCGCTGGCCGAGCAGGGCGTCACCATCCTCAGTTCGACCGCCTATCTGGACGAAGCGGAGCGTTGCAATCGAGTGGCTTTGCTGGACCGGGGGCGATTGCTTCTGTGCGATACGCCGAGCCGCCTCAAGGAGCGAGTTCCCGGATTCGTGGTGTCGATCACCTCTCCGCAGGCGCGCGAGATCAGGAATCGGTTGAGCGAGAGCGAAGGGGTTTCTGGCGTGGTGTTGGTCGGCGATGCCGTACATTTGTTTGTAGATGATGCGCCGCGCCGAATCGCGGAGTTTCGCGGCAGGCTCGAGGAGGCCGGGTTTCAGTACGACGAGATCGTGCAGGTGCATCCGACTATCGAAGACCTATTCGTACGCACGGTCGCTGGCCGCGAGCTGAGAGCGGCGCAATGAGCCCGGCCGAAAATTCGGTCGAAGTCGAGGATCTGGTAAAGCGGTTTGGCTCCTTTGTTGCGGTCGACCACGTCACCTTCCAGGCACGGGCCGGCGAGGTATTCGGATTCCTTGGACCCAACGGATCCGGCAAATCGACCACCATCCGAATTCTGTGCGGCTTGTTGCACCCGTCCTCGGGTATCGCACGCGTTTCCGGTATCGACGTTGCGAAAAACCCGGAGGCCGTCCGCAAGAACATCGGATACATGTCGCAGAAGTTCTCGCTTTATAACGATCTGACCGTGGTCGAGAACCTGCGCTTCTTTGCCGGACTCTACGGCGTCAAAGGCGAAAGACTAAAGCAGCGAATCGCGTGGGCGCTTCGCATGGCAAGCCTCGAAGGCCGCGAATCGAGCAAAACGGCGACTCTGCCCAGTGGATGGAAGCAACGTTTGGCACTCGGCTGCGCAGTGATGCATCAGCCGTCGGTGGTCTTCCTCGATGAACCCACTTCGGGCGTGGACCCGGTCTCGCGCCGGCAATTCTGGGAACTGATCCATCAAATGAGCGCCGACGGCGTGACGGTTTTTGTAACCACGCACTATATGGATGAAGCCGAGTACTGTAACCGCCTGGCGCTGATGTTTCGGGGCAAGCTGATCGCCTTCGGTACGCCTTCGGAATTGAAGCGCACCTCGATGAAGGGTGACCTGATGTTGCTCGAATGCGAGTCGCTGGGACGCGCGCTCGAGGTAATTCGACGAATCGACGGGGTGCGGGAAGCCGCCGTGTTCGGCAACGCGCTCCATCTCGTGATGCGAGAAACCTCGGCCCCGATCGACCTGCTACGCGAGCGTCTGGGGCAGCATGGCATCAAGGTTGGCCGGCTCGAACGAATCCGCCCCAGTCTCGAGGATGCGTTCGTCGCGTTGACCGGTCGCACGGTCGAACCGCCGGCGGGGGCGGCATAAAGATGGACTGGGCCCGCACCCTTGCGATCTCGCGCAAGGAAACGCTTCAGATCCGGCGCGATCTGCGGAGTCTGATCGTGGTGCTGGTGATGCCAGTGATGCTGATGGGGTTTTTGGGGTATGGGATCAACCTCGACCAGACTCGCGTTCCCCTATGCGCCTACGATCAGGAAGGAAGCCAGCAAAGTCAGGATCTGCTCAAGCGTTTCGCCAGCAACAGGTACTTCGATCTGACTCTTAACGCGGTGAACTATCATCAGATGGTCGCCGCGATCGACGCAGGACGATGCACGATTGGGATCGTGGTGCCACTGCATTTCTCGCAACTCCTGCGCGAGGGTAGTGCGGTTGGGGTGCAGGCGATCGTCGACGGCACTGATCCCAACACCGCCAACCTCGTGATCGGCTACGCGCAGCAGGTGACGGGAGACTATTCGACCGCGGTGGCGGTCGATTTTATGCAACGCCGCGGACTCGAGGTTGTTCCTCCACTGTCGGTGGACGCACGGACCTGGTTCAACGAGGAGCTCGAAAGCCGCAATTTCATCGTGCCGGGAGTGGTCGCGATCGTAATGGCGGTGATTGGAACCTTTCTCACTTCACTCACTGATCGCGCGCGAATGGGAGCGCGGAACGATGGAGCAGTTAATCTCGACGCCGGTGAGCGCGCTGGAGGTAATCGTCGGAAAGCTGGTGCCTTACTTCGTGATCGGAATGGCCGATGCCGCGGTGTGCTTCGTGATCGCGGTCTGGTGGTTCGGAGTACCGTTTCGGGGGACCCTGTTGATGCTTACGGCAGCCTCCGTGTTGTTCCTGGCGGCGGTTTTGCTGATCGGCTTCTTCATCTCGGTGGTGGCGGGAAGTCAGCTCGCGGCGAGCCAGTTCTCGCTGCTGATTACCTTTCTGCCGTCGTTCCTTCTGTCCGGATTCGCGTTTCCTATCGATCAGATGCCGTTGGCGGTGCGTGTTTTCACTTTTTTGATTCCCGCGCGTTATTACGTAGTAATTGTGAAAGCGGTGTTTCTCAAGGGCTCGGGGTTTGGCGCCAACGCGACTCAGTTCTTCGCCCTGGCTTTGTTCGCCACTGTCGTGGGCGCGTTAGCGGTCCGCGCCTTTAAAAAGAGTCTGTGACAAATGAAAGAGAGCTTCGATCGAATCTGGCAGCTGATCGTCAAGGAGTTCATTCAGATCCTGCGCGATCCGCGAGCCCGCTTCTCCCTGATCGCGCCACCGATCGTCCAGATGTTGATCTTCGGCTATGCGGCCAGCTTCGAAGTGCGCCACGTCACCACCGCCATTCTGGACCTCGATCATAGTCAGGAGAGCCGCGAACTGGTCTCGCGCTTCTGGGCCAGCGAGTATTTCGATATCAACTATAACCTCGTCGACAGCGGCCAGATTGCCAAGCTCATCGATCGCCGCAAAATCGCTCTCGCGATCCACATCATGCCGGGCTTTGCCGAGAGCCTGCGCAAGGGTCAGACGGCCAGCGTCCAGGTGATCCTCGATGGAACCGATTCGAACACGGCACTGGTGGCGCTCGGCTACATCGGCAGCATCACGCAGCGGTTCTCGCAGCAGTATCTCGAAGATCGCATGATGCGCACCATGCCGGAGGTTGCGCGAGTCCCGTCGGTCGAGCTCGTGCAGCGGCCGTGGTTCAATCCGGATCTCGATAGCACCTGGTTCTTTGTTCCTGGAACGATAGGCGCCCTCACTTTGACGCTGGTCATGACGATGACGGCATTCGCGATCGTGCGCGAACGCGAGATAGGCACGCTCGAGCAGATCATGGTGACTCCCGTAAGTCCGGCCGAGTTGATCGCAGGGAAAACCGTTCCCTATCTGTTGATCGCACTGATACAACTTACGATCGTCGCGCTGCTGGCGGTGTTCTGGTTCCAGGTCCCGTTTAACGGCAACATTCTGGTCCTGATGCTGGGGTCTCTCCTTTTCATCTTCAGCGTGCTCGCGATCGGCCTGCTGATCTCGACCGTCTCGGCAACCCAGCAGCAGGCCATGGTCACCTCCTTCTTCTTCATCATGCCGGCGATCACCTTGTCGGGGTTCAGCTTTCCGATCAGCTCGATGCCGACGTTCCTTCAATGGCTCACTTACATCGACCCGTTGCGCTACTACGAGGTGGTGTTGAGGGACAGCTTCCTGAAAGGAAACGGCATCGCAATCCTATGGCCGCAGATGCTGGCGATGGCGATTCTGGGCGGGGTGCTTATTACGTTCGCGTCCATCCGCTTCCACAAGACTTTGGACTAAACAGTCCAGAGGATAGGTTGTGCGTGTCGAACATTTCGTCCGATATGACGAGCACCAGCCCGTGTGCTATTTCAATACGCAGTGTTAGACCTTTTGACACTTGTCTCTGTGTGTGAAGGCACCTGGCCTTCGTCTAGGAAGATTGAAAGAACGGACCGCGGATTCATGCACTCGCTCGGACCATTCCTGCTCTCCGAACCAAAGGCGCTGACTCATAAGATCGCTTTCTAAAGGAGGAGTTCCGGTGAAGGAGGCTAGTACAAAGGCCCGCGCCAATGTCGCGGGGGTCGACGTCTCGACGGCGCACTGGATCGGCGGTAGGCGGATCGAATCCGCGCGCACCTTCGAAGTGATCTCGCCGATCGATTGCTCGCATATCGCCTACGTCTCCGCCGGCGGAGCGGAAGAGATCGCTGCGGCCGTGTCCGCTGCGCGCCGTGCCTTCCCGGCGTGGGCGGCGCTCGGACCCAAAGGCAGGCATCCGATCCTGCATCGCTTCGCCGAAGCTATTCAGCGCCACGGCAAGGAATTGGCCGCGGTGGAGACGACGGACAACGGCTCGCTGCTTGTGGCCAACACGCAGCGGATGGTACCGCGCTCCGCGCTCAACATTTCGTTCTTTGCCGATTGGGCCCTGAAGCTCAATCGCGAGACGATTGAGTCGCCCGAAGTTCACAACTATGTCCGCTACGATCCGGCAGGGGTGGCAGCGTTGATCACGCCCTGGAACACCCCGATGATGCTGACGACGTGGAAGATTGGGCCCGCGTTGGCCGCCGGAAATTCGATAGTCGTGAAGCCACCTGAATGGGCGCCGCTCACGTGCTCGATGCTGGCCGATATAGCGGATGAGGCGGGGCTGCCGCCAGGCGTGCTGAACGTGGTGCAGGGAATCGGCGAAGAGGCCGGCGCGGCGCTAGTGGCACATCCCGATGTGGACCGCATCAGCTTCACTGGTTCCACCGATACTGCAAAGCTTATCGGGCAGTCAGCCGCAAGATCGATTACGCCGGTAAGTTTTGAGCTCGGCGGCAAATCTCCGTTCATCGTGATGAGAGACGCCGACCTGGGTGCGGCCGCGCAGACCGTCGCGGGCCAATACTTCAACGCCGGCCAGGTCTGCCTCGCTGGGACTCGCGTGCTGGTCGAGGAGCCGATCGCGGAAGAATTTCTCGCCCACGTGAGTGAAGCGGTTTCGGCGATCAAGGTGGGCGATCCGCGCGATCCTTCGACCAAGGTCGGCCCGCTTATCACGCGCGAGCATTTCGACCGCGTGCAAGGATTCGTCGAGCGTGCACTCAAGGATGGGGCAAAGCCCTTGTGGGGTGGAGGGCGCGACCAATTCGGCGAACTGTACTACGAACCGACCCTTCTGACTCGCGTGCGGCAGAACATGGAAGTAGTACAGCGCGAAGTCTTCGGTCCAGTGCTCACGTGGCAGACCTTCAAGGATGAAGATCAAGCCGTCGAGCTGGCGAATGACACCACATATGGTCTCGCCGCGATGGTGTTCTCGCGCGATGAGCAGCGCGCGTGGAAGGTTGCGTCGCGCGTGACCGCCGGAACGGTGTGGGTGAACTGCTTCTTCGTGCGCGAGCTCGCGGCGCCTTTTGGCGGCGCGCGCAACTCCGGGATCGGGCGCGAGGGCGGCAACTGGAGCTTCGACTTTTACTGCGATGTGAAAAACGTCGCGATACTTAAGGGCTCGTTTGTCTGATCGGAGCGACTTTCACCGCTGTTCGGAATGACCATGCCGGCGCATGGATGGGCATTTCCGCAGGATCGCGACCATCAGTTGGCCGAGTCCGCCGCCGACATGCGGAGCGGCGCGCATCCCCTACAGCACTTCCTCCTCCGATGATCACATGCCGGCTTACACGGCATCGACGGTTAATGTAACCGTCCTTCCGCGGTCCGCTGGTCTTCTTTCGCTGCTCGATGGTACAAGAAGAGCCACTCGGATCGGTTTCCCAGGAAGGCGATGCGCTGTCCAAGCTGCGGCTCTCAAAATCCCGGAGCGAAGAGATTCTGCGGCGACTGTGGCGCTCCGCTAGCGAATCGATGTCAGAAATGTGGTGCGGAAAATCCGCTTGACAAACGATTCTGCGGTGATTGCGGCGCCCCGCTCGCCGGAAAAACGCTAGCGTCTCCTGCCAAAACACTCGCGGCGACGCTGACTGAAACTGAGATTCGCGTCACACCGGAGCAGGCGGACGCCACGACGCTTGCGGACGGCGAGCGCAAGGCCGTCACCGCGCTGTTTGCCGACATCAAGGGATCGATCGAGCTGATGGAGGATCTCAACCCGGAGGACGCGCGCCGCGTGGTCGACCCAGCGCTCAAGTTGATGATGGACGCGGCGCATCGCTACGACGGCTACGTCGTGCAATCCAGCGGCGACGGCGTCTTCGCGCTGTTTGGCGCGCCGAGCGCGCATGAGGATCATCCGCAGCGCGCGTTGCTGGCGGCGCTGCGGATGCAGCAGGAGATCAAAAAGCTGGCAGGGTCGCTGCGTGCCGAGGGCCGCGCGCCGATCGGGATTCGGATCGGGCTCAACACCGGCGAAGTGGTGGTGCGCCCGATCGCCACGGGCAAGGGGCACCTCGAGTACACACCGATCGGCCACACAGCCAACCTGGCGTCGCGAATGCAGGCGCTCGCCGAGCCCGGCTCGGTGGTGGTTAGCGAGACCACCTTTCGGCTGTGCGACGGATATTTCACTTTTCGGGCGCTGGGACCGGCGCGCATCAAGGGAATCAGTGAGGCGGTTAACGTCTTCGAGGTGACGGGGCTTGGAGCGCTGCGCACGCGGCTTCAGCGCTCGGCCGGGCGCGGACTGACGAAGTTCGTCGGACGCGAGCGCGAGATGGACGCGATGCGCCGCGCACTGGAGCTGGCCAAGCAGGGGCGCGGCCAGATCGTCGCCGCGATAGGCGAGGCCGGGCTGGGAAAGTCGCGGCTGTTCTACGAGTTCAAGGCGATCGCGCAGAGCGGATGTCTCGTCCTGGAAACCTTCTCAGTCTCGCATGGCAAGGCTTCGTCCTACCTGCCCATCATTGAATTCCTAAACAACTATTTCGAGATCGAGGCCGAGGACGACGCACGCAAGCGGCGTGAGAAGATCACCGGCAAGGTCCTCACCCTCGATCGCATGTTGGAGGAGGCACTGCCGTACCTCTTCGCGCTCCTCGGAGTCGAGGAGAGCGTCGATGCGCTAGCCCGGATGGACGCGCAGACGCGCTCGCGCCGCACCCTGGACGCGATCAAGCGCATCCTCTTGCGCGAGAGCCTCAATCAGCCGTTGATCCTCATGTTTGAGGATTTGCACTGGATCGACGCCCAAACCCAGGCGCTGCTCGACCTGCTCGCCGATGCGATTGCGAATGCTCGAGTGCTGTTGCTGGTCAACTACCGGCCCGAGTACCGTCACGGCTGGGGTAGCAAGACTTACTATGCTCAACTCCGGCTCGACCCGCTCGCGCAAGAGAGCGCCGAGGAGCTGCTGGTCGCGCTTGTGAGCGATGACGCGGCCTTGCAACCTCTCAGACGTCTGATCATCGAGAAGACCCATGGCAATCCGTTCTTCATGGAGGAGACCGTGCAGGTGCTGCTCGACGAGGGCGTCCTGGTGCGCAACGGGGTGGTCAGGCTGACCAAGCCGCTGAGCGAACTAGGCATCCCGCCCACAGTGCAGGCGATCCTGGCTGCGCGTATCGACCGGCTCCCACCCGACGAGAAGGATTTGCTCCAGACCCTGGCGGTGATGGGCAAGGAGTTCCCGCTCGGATTGGTCAGGCAGGTGACTGGAAAGTCCGACGACGAGCTGGAACGGATGTTGGGCGATCTACAGGTGAGTGAGTTCATCTTCGAACAGCCCGCCCTGCCCGATGTCGAGTACACCTTCAAGCACTCACTGACTCTGGAGGTCGCCTATAACTCAGTCTTGACCGAGCGGCGGCGTGCGCTTCATGAGCGGACCGGAGCTGCGATCGAGACGCTTTACGCCGAAGGCCTGGACGACCATTTGGATGAGCTGGCTCATCAGTACCGCGGAGCTGGCAACCTTGAGAAAGCGATCGAATACCTGAGTCGAGCGGGTGAGCAGGCGGCTGCCAAGGGCGCCGATAGCGGCGCGGTCACGCAACTCGGGGCCGCGTTAGAGCTCATCGCGAAGCAACCGGACGATCGCATCAACCGACTCCAGGAAATTCGACTCCGAATTTTGATTGGGCCCAGTCTGATGGCGGTCAAGGGTCAGGGTTCTTCAGAGATCGGCACGAACTACGGGCGCGCGCGCGAGCTCTGCCAGCTAGCCGGAGATACTTCGGCGCTTTTCGAAGCACTATCGGGACTATGGGTCTTCCACTTGCTGCGCGCGGAACTTCGTGAGGCCGCGGCCCTGGCACAGCAGCTTCTCGCATCTGCGCGCGAATCCAAAGACGATTCCCATCTTGCCTATGCGAATTTCGCCGCTGGTGACACTGCATTCTGGTGTGGGCAATTCGAAACCGCCGCCGAGTACTTGGCGCTGGCGATCGCGGCGTGCAAGCCGGGAAAACGTCCGTCTCGGGTCTTCGTCGACGACCCAGCGATGATCTCAAGAGCCTACGCGGCTTGGACTCAGCACTATCTGGGTCATCCGGACGAGGCTCTGACGACCGTCAAGGACTGCATCCGGGTAGCGCATGTGCTGTCTCATCCGCGGGCGCTGGCCATGGCTACTACATACGCGGGACAGTTACACCTTTTGCGACGAGAACCGGACACGGCCGTCGAACACTGTCTAACGTCGACATCGTTGGCTGACGAGCATGGGCTACCCTTTTACCTGGTGTTCGCGGAGATATTGGCGGGTTGCGCCGCCGTCCAGCATGGAGAGGGCGCACGGGGAGTCGAGGCCATCAAACGCGGACTCGATGCTTGGCAAAATCTCGGTTCAGCTCTTGGGATCCCATGGTTCCTTGGAGAATTCGCGGAGGGATTGAGGTCGATTGGGCGTTGCGATGAAGCGATGGATGTCGTGAGTGATGCCCTCCGCCAGACCGAAGGATCCGGCGAGCGCCAATTCGCGGCGGAGCTTTACCGAATTGCGGGCATGGTGCTGCTGACGCAAGGAAAACTTGTCGAAGCCGAAAGCTCTTTCCGGCGCGCGGTAGATATCGCTCGAACGCAAAGCGCAAGGATTTGGGAGTTGCGCGCAACCATCTGTCTCGCTCGATTGTTCGAGAAACAGGGAAAGCGCGACGAGGCGTTCACGATACTGGCCGAAATCTACGGCTGGTTCGCCGAGGGCTTCGATACCGCTGATCTGAAAGACGCCAAGGCGTTGCTCGACCATCTAAACGCATAGCCGGTTCGGTCCGCCTTGCGTTGATATCGCCGCCTCGGCCAATGATCCTGATCCGGTCACGGAGAGACGACCGCGGGCCGCGTGAGCATCGTTTGAAAACTGCAGCACCAAAAAATTAGATGAGAAGCATTCTCCGAAGGTTGCTGGTCGCCGGCTTTGTCCCAACGGTCTGTTGGCTGGTGGCGTGGGGAGCGGTCGCCCACGCTCAGATTAGCTACGACACTGGTCAGGACACTGTTTTCGCCCATTCGCAAACATCCCCCTTTTGGATCTCCGGCCAGGGAAATTCCATCTTCCAGTGGCATCCGCGATTTTCCGCCCAGTACAGTGGTCCGAACAGCTTCGAGCATGCCTCCGAGCAGGCTGCTTCCGTAATTCTCACGCTTTATACGGGCCTCCAGCTCACTCGAACTACTGAGGCCCTGGTCGATGTGGAAAGCGCTGGGGGGAGTGGTTTGAGTCAAACCCTTGGGCTCGGGGGTTTCCCCAACGCCGACGCCACCAGAAGCCCGTCGCTCAGCGAGGCGCCTTATTTTGCCCGGGCCGAGCTTCATCAAGTAATCCCTTTGAGCAACGACGCGGACAGAGTCGAACGGACCCCATTGTCACTACTTACGACGTTGCCGTCGCGCCGAATCGACATTTACGTCGGCTAGATTCAGCCTGGTTGATTTCTTCGACAATAATTCCGTCGCCAGCGACAGCCACATGCAGTTCATGAACTGGACCGTAGTGGATACTGGCGCGTACGATTACGCCGCTGACACACGAACCTACACATGGGGTGGAGTGATCGATCTTCGTCGATCGATGGTGGACGTTCCGCTTCGGAGAGGCACTACTCTCGAAAAGAGCCAACGGAATGACTTTGCAAAAGAATCTGCAGAACGCGCATTCAGAGAACTTCCAGTTCGAGTTGCGGTCCGACCCTTCTCTCGGGAAGAAACACCGCTGTAAGCCTCCTCGCGATTCACCAACTACGCGAACATGGGCGACTATCACCAGGCAATCGATCTTTTTCTCGAAGGGAAAGACGCCGACGCCGGAAATAACCGCGCACCCGCAGCAAACCGCTCTGAAGTATGGATTCGCCATTAACGCCGAAAAGGAGTTCACCGAAGATCTGCGAGGCTTTATTCGTGCTGGATGGAACGAAGGCCAGCACGAATCATGGAATTATACTGAGGTCGATCAAACTCTGGCGTTCGGCGGAGATTGCCAGGGTAGCCTGTGGCACCGCCCGCTCGACAAGTTCGGCGTCGCCTTTGTTGGCAATGGAATCTCCCGCAACCATCGTGAGTATCTGGCTTTGGGTGGGCTGGGCTTTGTTCTAGGGGACGGCCGGCTGACATACGGCCCTGAGAAGATTGTGGAGACCTACTACAACTTCCCGATCCCGGTGCACAGTGGAATCTTCGCAGCTCTTGATTTCCAGTATATTGATGACCCCGGTTATAATCGCGCTCGTGGCCCAGTGCTTATACCCGGGGCACGACTCCATGTTGAGCTGTAGCTCGTGTCGATCGAGTGGCCGTCGCCGTCGCCCGTCCGATTGGCGTCGCGGAACGCTCGCCAATTAGCAAAGCGCTGGCTCCGAGCCGCTCTGATGCCCAGAGCGAGCCATACTGGCATTCCGGGTATGCGTCCGAACTGAAAAAGGTCGGCGCCACTCAAACACACAGGCGGATCTGGATAGGACCAAGGTCCCTATGGTCTTCCGTCAGCTTCGAGACTAGCTATACACCTCGAACGGTTACCCGATGCGCTGTTCCAGCTGCGGCTCAGAATACTCCGAGAGCGCCAAATTCTGCGACACGTGTGGGGCACCCGTGCCTGTCCGCTGCCTCTCATGCGGGTCATCCAATCGGCCAGGTGCAAGGTTCTGCAACGAGTGCGGCGCCGCCCTGGCCAAGGCCTCCGTGGGGACCAACGTACCCGGCGCCAGCCAACTGAAATCGCCGGCCATATCGACTCCGCCGATCGCCGCAGGCGCATCAGTAGCAGCCGGGGATGTACCCGAGGGCGAGCGCAAGTTCGTCACTGTGCTGTTCGCCGATATCAAGGGCTCGACGGAGTTGGAGGAGAATCTCGATCCCGAAGAAGCCCGCGCGCTGGTCGACCCTGCGCTGCAACTTATGATCCAGGCAGTTCGGCGCTACGACGGCTACGTAGTACAGTCCACCGGCGACGGGATCTTCGCGCTGTTCGGCGCCCCGGTGGCCCACGAGGACCATCCGCAGCGCGCGCTCTATGCGGCGCTCCGGATGCAGCAGGAGTTGCGCCGCTACTCGGCGAAGTTGCGCGAGCAGGGCACCGCGCCCCTCGAACTGCGTATCGGGGCGAACACCGGCGAAGTGGTCGTGCGTTCGATTCGCACCGGCGGCGCGCATCCCGAGTACACGCCGATCGGCCTTACCACGAACCTTGCGTCCCGGATGGAGGCGCTGGCGCCGACCGGTTCGATTGCGGTGACCGAGGCCACCCAACGGCTGTGCGAGGGATACTTCACGTTCCGCGCACTTGGGCCGACGCGGGTCAAGGGAGTCAGTGAGCCGGTCAACGTCCATGAGGCGACCGGAATCGGAGCGCTCAGGACCCGGCTGCAGCGCGCCGCGGGGCGCGGGTTGTCGAAGTTCGTCGGGCGCGAGCGCGAGATGGCCGAGATGCGCCGCGCACTGGAGCAGGTCAAGAAGGGTCACGGCCAAATCGTCGCAGCGATGGGCGAGGCAGGGCTGGGCAAGTCACGGCTGTTCTACGAGTTCAAGGCGACTTCACAGAGCGGATGCCTGGTGCTGGAGACGTTCTCGGTCTCGCACGGCAAGTCGTCGGCCTATCTGCCCATCATTGAATTGCTCAACAACTATTTCGAGATCGAGGCCGAAGACGACGCACGCAAGCGACGTGAGAAGATGGGCGGCAAGGTGCTGATGCTCGACCGCATGACTCGAGGACACACTGCCCTACCTGTTCGCGCTCCTCGGCGTCGAGGAAACAACCGGAGCGCTGGCCCAGGTGGATGCGCATGTCCGGCAGCGCCGCACTCTGGAGGCGATCAAGCGCATCCTGTTGCGCGAGAGCCTCAACCAGCCCCTGATCATCATCTTCGAGGATTTGCACTGGGTCGACGCCGAGACCCAGGCGTTGCTCGACCTGCTCGCCGATGCGATCGCGAACGCGCGGGTGCTGCTGCTGGTCAACTACCGGCCCGAGTACAGTCACGGTTGGGGCAGCAAGGGTCACTATGCCCAACTCCGGCTCGACCCGCTCGGGCAGGAGAGCGCCGAGGAATTGCTCGACGCGCTTGCTGGGCGATGATAGCGACCTGCAACCGCTAAAACGCCTGATTATCGAGAAGACCCAGGGCAATCCGTTCTTCATGGAGGAGACCGTGCAGGTCCTGTTCGATGAAGGTGCCCTGGTCCGCAACGGGACGATCAAACTGACCAAGCCGCTGAACGAACTGCACATCCCGCCCACGGTGCAGATGATTCTCGCCTCGCGTATCGATCGCTTGCCGGCCGACGAGAAAGATCTGCTCCAGACCCTGGCCGTGATAGGCAAGGAGTTTCCGCTCGGGATTGGTCCGGCAGGTGACAGGCAAATCCGACGACGACCTCGAGCGGATGCTGGGCAATTTGCAACTGGGGGAGTTCATCTACGAACAGCCGGCGCTTGCCCGACGTCGAGTATAGCTTCAAGCATGCGCTGACCCATGAGGTAGCCTACAACTCGGTGCTCCAGGAACGGCGCAGAATGATTCACGAGCACGTCGGCAACGCCTTTGAAACCGTCCACGGCGAACGTATCGAGGAATATCTGAGCGAAATTGCGCATCACTACGTCCGCAGCGGAAATGTGGCGAAAGCCGTCGACTACTTAAAGCGCGCGGCCAAGCAGTCTTCCGAGCGCTCGGCGGTGGATGAAGCCGACCGCCAGTTTCGCGATGCGACGGCGCTTTTGAGGGACTTGCCTGCTTCGGCGGAGCGGGACCGTGAAGAGCTGGGCCTGCTCACGGCTGATGCGGCACTGCTTATCAGCAGAGGTTTCGGCGCCCCCGAGCGGGAAGAACCATTGAGGCGCGCGTATGAGATTTGTGGCCGCGTTGGAGACCGACAGGAGATGGCGTCGCTCCTGTATCAACTCGGTCAGTTCTACATCCAGCGCTTGCACCTGGAGGAAGCGCGCAAAATTGCGGAGCATGCGGTCGAGGTAGGTCGCGGTCTCGGACCGATCTTCGAGACCGGGGCGTGGCACAACCTGTCGGAGACTTATTTCTGGGCGGGGGACCTGTCGCAGGCGCAGGTTCATTTGCAACGGGCACTCGACCTTTGCGAAGGTCTCTCGCCGCGTGAGCTCATCCTGTACTACGGCTTCGATCAGTGGTCGCTTAGTTCGGCCTTTATGGGCGTGACGGAGTTATTACTGGGAGCGCCGGAACGCGCATTCTCATGGGCCGGAAAGCTGGCCGAGCGTAGTAGGGCAAATCCGCATCCCTACAGCAGAACGCTCGAATGCATGGAGGCCGCCTGGATTAGCATGATCGAAGGTGACGCTATCAGGGCGCGTGAATATGGCGGTGTAGTGCGACAGCTATGCGACGAATACGGATTCCCGGAAATACTGGGATTTCGAAGTCACCTCGATGGATGGATCCACTTCCTTCAAGGCGAAAGAGAGATCGGCATAGTTGAACTGAAGGGCGCCATCGATACGCTCGGCGCTATCGGTAGTCTAATCCGCAACGCCTGGAGGCACGCGATACTAGCCGCGATGCTGAGTGAAATCGGAAAGCATCAGGCGGCCGAAGAGACCGTCGCTCGGGCAATCGAGCTAATCGAGACGACCGGCGAGCGGTGGGCCGAGTCCGAGGTCTACCGTATCGCCGGCGACGTGCTCCTGCGAAAGCCCGACGCGGATACGCGCACAGCCGAGCAACGTCTCAACCATGCGAAAGAGGTTGCCCGCCGCCAGAAAGCCACCTGGTGGGAACTGCGCGCCACAACAAGCCTGGCCCGGCTGCTTGCCAAGACCAACCGGCGCGACCAGGCTCGCACGATGCTCGCGGACATCTACGGCTGGTTCACCGAGGGCTTTGGCACCGCCGATCTGAAGGAGGCCAAAGCACTAATCGATCAGCTAAACGCGTAGCCGAAAGGCACCTCGTGCTCGCCGCCCAACCGCGCTTGGATCTTCGGCCATGATGCCCCCAAACCTGGGTCGCCTATCTTCCCTAAAAGCCAGCTTTCTCCGCCCGACCGTCCCGCGATGCCTATTTCGCCCGCCCGGATTCCTTTCATTTTCGACGCCTCCCTGTCAGTCTTCGAAAAAATGGCCGGCAAACCCAGTGCAGGAGGTCGCATCATGCGCTTTGAGAATCAAGTCGTACTGGTGAGTGGCGCGGGACGCGGAATCGGCAAGGAGATAGCCCTCAGCTTTGCGCGCGAGGGTGCCGATATCGGATTCGCCGACGTCAACGAGGAAACGGCGGAGGCGACGGCCAACGAAATCAAAAAGCTCGGGCGTCGTGTCTTCTTCAACCGCACCGACGTGAGTGACTACGATCAGGTCCAAAAATTCGTCGCGGGAGCGGTGCGCGAGTTGGGTCGAATCGACGTGCTCATCAATAACGCCGGTATCGCAAAACCGCAGCCGTTTTTGGAGATCACGCGCGAGAACTGGGAAAACCATCTCCGGATCCATCTTTTCGGAGCCTTCTACTGCTCACAGGCGGCCGCACGAGATATGGCCAAGCGCAAGTACGGACGGATCGTTTCGCTCGCCTCCGTGGCGGGATTCATGAGCCCGATCGACCTCGCGCCATACGGCGTGGCCAAGTCGGGAATTATCGGACTGACACGTTCGATGGCGCTGGAACTGGCCGACTACGGGATCACCGCCAACGCGATCGCACCTGGACCGATCGACACTGAAATGGTGCGCGCCGCCTGGACCAAGGAGGCGCTCGAGGAGCGCGCCAATCATCTGCCGATCCGCCGTCTCGGCAAGACCGAGGAGATCGCGCGTGTCGCTCTATTCCTGGCCGCGCCCGAGTCGGGCTACATTACCGGCGCGACCTTGGTGGTCGACGGAGGATCGGTCGCGGCCGGCTCTTACATGGTCGAGAAGTATCGCCGCCGCAAGGCCGGTCAAGGATGAAAATCGGCCTATATAACGCTTGCTACGACCGGGCCCGGCGGCATTGGAGCGGCACGATCGATCCGCACCGCCTTGGAATCATCGTGCGTCGCGCCACTACTGCCGATGTTGTCCGTTCGATCCATTTCGCTCGCGGCAACGAATTGGCAATAGCAGTTCGTCCGGGCGGTCACAGCATCGCTTTCGAAACTTTCAGCTGTCCCTGCTAGAAATTCCATCGCTGCCCAATTTCAGGAGCGGCCGGAACTGCTATCGCGTTGGTGCACTGAAGTAGGTGGGTGTTCGAGGAGCCGAACCACTCGGCAAGATTCAGGGCCCGCTCAATCGCATCGTCTGGCCCAACGGAGACTAGCGTGTCAGAGCACGATAAGCTGGACCGGGATGTGAGCCAAAGACCCAACCGGGAAATCCTATTGGCTCTAATCAAGTATGGTAGTCGCCCGGCGGCCACTATGTTCGTCGGCATTATCGTGGTTCTGTGGCTCTTCTTCATCAGGAAGCCAGTGCTTCAAATGTTCACCAGCGCCGAGGACATAAAGATCGGCTCATTCGAAGTTCGACTTCGCGTCGGGGCCGAGAACAACGATCTCGACAGCCAACTTCTGGCTCTACAGAATCTCACCGACGATCAGTTAGAGCTGTTTTTGATCGCCGGCAGGAAAAGAGAACACGTCACATATATAGGTCCTGAGGCTACCGAAGAGAACTTCCGAGCCCTGCAGAAAGTTGGTCTTCTGTCCCAGGTCAACAAAAATGCCAGCGGAACATATGACTGGACAGTATCGGATAAGGGATTCGAGCTCGATGGCTTGATCTTCGAATTGTTGACGGCTGCCCTGAAGAAAAGTGGAGTTACCGCGGCCGCGACTATAGGGTTGGGCGGGTGACTACGGCATCGGAATAGCGGCGGACGCAGGATTCCAGAAAGTATTCCCATCGATGCCGCCGGTAGGGCTCGCGCCAAAAACCGGCTTCGAAAAATCACCCGGACAAGAAACAGCGGCGTAGTCTGCACCCGGGTCCCAGGGATGCGGCGTCTGATTCGTATCGGCAAGCAGGTAGGCAAGGTTGCGCTCGGGATCTATCGCGAGCGACCCGGATCATCGATAGCGACCAATTGCGTCGGCGTATCCGCTCACATCTCCCATCGGAATAAGCCGGCTGCGATGGTATAGGCGGAGCTCCGTTGGGCCGCGTGTTGGTCCCGGGCTGGCCTTTGTTATCCAGGCCGCCTTTCACCGAGACTCCTGGGCAATTGGATCAGCTTGAAGTTTTGACCGAACTGATCCGCGATGAATCCTTGATGAGTCACACAGTTGACTATCGCCAGTCCGCCCGGCCCTTGCCCGACCGGATCAAGAAGCCCAGACCGCCCGATGTAAACATTGCTTGCAAATGCCGGCGAGGCGACCAGATTGACGTTTCCGAAATTGAACGCATAGCTGCTGTCGGACTTGTCCATCTGGATCTGAAGCAGGATGTCGGTGCCGACGTCGAATGCGACCCCATTGGAAAGGCTTTCGTTGGGATCGATCTGAAAGACGATCGGCGTCAGCGGCGTGTTCCTCGTATCGACCACGAAATTGTTGCCGAGATTGGAGATGAAGAGCAGCCCGGTAAAGGAGTCCAGCGCCATCGAATCGATGGTGATTTGCATACGCCGAGGATCGAGGATCGACGCAGGATTCCAGGTCGGTGGACTGGTCGAGGTGTCGAGGATTCCGAGATCGCTGGTGCCAGCGACGATAGCCTGATTGGTAACAAAATTCTCCACGATCCCGCCGCTAATGCCAGTATCACTCAAGCCGGTCAGCAATGATCGAACTAACGAATGACTGTGTCGCCGGATCGATCTCATAAATGTGCACCATGTTGGCGCCGTCGCGCGCCTCGGCGAGGATTGAGGGTCCCGTGTGGATTGTAAACTGCGGAGACCGGTTGAACCGAGCCGATGAGCGAGATGGTACTTGAGCACCGGATTGACCGAGCCAACGGTGAGATCAACTAACGCGAGTTGCGCGTTGCCGCTCGCATCGAGCTGGTAAATTGCGACATAGCCGACGTTACGGACTGGATCGATCGCGATTAGCGACTGACCCGAGCAGGCTTGCGGGAAGGTGACCGGCGTGGGCGTCTATGAGCGGCGCCGGGGATGGCGAATTGTTATCGCCTCCGCATCGCCATCAGAGTCAAGGCTTGGCTATCAGTCAAGGCGAGCAACAGCAGCCACGACAGGCGATATCGAATCGCCGATGCGCGGGCGGGCGCGATCCGTTCAGCCATGGTTGATGAAATGTCCAATGTCCTCTGCGATTAGCTCCGGCCGCGTGTGGTTGGGAGAATACTCGCCCTGCAACCCACCATCGCCGCGCACCAGGAAGAATGCCAGTACGTGGTCGATCGAGCCGTCCGGCATCACGCACGCGCTGCAGCTTAAATGCCGACATCAGCGCGATCACCTGCTCAGGAGCGCCAGTCAGAAACAGCCATCCCGCGCGGTTAGCGCCCTGCCCCTTCGCGTAGTTCAGCAACTTCAGCGGGCCGTCGTGCTCGGGATCGATAGTCACCGAGACGAACCGTACTTTGGTTCCGAAACTTGGGCCAAGATCGTCAGCTACCTTCGCCATTCGCTGTGTCATTATCTCGCAAGGCCCGGGGCAGCTCGTATAAATGAAATCGAATAGCACCGGCGATACCCTTCAATGACGCGAGGTTCACGGTCTGCGCGTTCTGATCGGTAAACTTGAGGTCTGGTAGACAATCCGCCGACGAAGCGGGCGCAGTTGGAAGCGTCGGGCGCGAATTGCACGCGGACGATAGCGCCAGCGATATCGCCAGAATGACCAGCACTACCAGCAAATTCGTTCGAATACGCATTGGCTATCTTCGCGAAATTACCGCTGGCGTCGCGGCACCACCGGGCTTGGTCGCGTCGCGAGCGGTACTAGGAGGCGGTGGGAGCACCACGAACGGGCGCATCATTTCCTGATCTTCATGCTCCAAAATGTGGCAATGCCAAACGTATTGTCCGCTGAAACCTTCAAACATCGCGATCACCTGGGTGACCAGGCCCGGCACCACGCGCACGGTATCTTTCCATCCTACTTCGTTGGGATCGGGAGGCATGGTTGGCCCCGTGAAAATGAGTTCCCCAGTAGCGACATACTGGTCGACATCGAAAGGAGTGCGGCCGGTTATCTGAAAGCGAATCAGATGGATGTGAATCGGATGGCCGTCGCCGGTGGTATTGACCAGGTTCCAGATCTCGATCGTATTCAAAACTGGGGTCTCCGAGACCGGATCCGACCAATGTTTGTTGTCCAACAGATCGATAAGCGGATAGTCGAGGGCATCATCGTACTCGACCAGCGAAAGGTCGCGCGTATCACCGCCATCGCGGGATTGAGCGGCACGATTGGCCGCAGTACCGGCGGCACCGTGCTGGTGTCCTTGTGCGCGAGATGCTTGGCCACTCGGAACTGCATCACCAAGGTGGGCGTGATTTGACCGCCCCCTGGCCATGGTGCGGGAGCATTATTGGTTAGTTCGATTTTCTGTCCCTTGAATTGCGAAAAGTCCAGTACGATATCGAAGCGTTCGGCAGGCGTCATCAGGATGGTTTGCAAGGTGACTGGCGCCTGCAGCAGACCCTGATCGGATCCGATCTGAATGAAAGGCTGACCTGACGAAAGACTCATATTCAGGAAGCGTCCGTTAGATGCATTGACGATACGGAAGCGATACTTTCGCGGCTGAACGTCGAGAAACGGCATCACCTTGCCATTGACCGCGATCACGTTGCCGAAATATTCAGGCACATGAGGAACGGTCGGATTCCCAGAAACGGGATAGTTGAACTGTCCGTTGGGTTCGAACGATCGATCGAAAATCACGAGGGGAATCTCGAACTTGCCGCTGGGCAGATTCAGCGACGCCTCGAACTCGTCGCGGATGAACAACGCGCCAACCAGGCCGGCGAAAACGTTGAGGCGCGTGATGCCTAGCGCGTGGTCATGGTACCACAGCATCGTCGCGTCCATCTGGTTCGGATAAAAATAGTCCGCCTGATTTCCCGGAGTGAACCAATCCTCGGGAAATCCATCACTATCGGGCTGAACCTTCGCTCCGTGCAGGTGTACCACGTTGCGCACGTCAGGCTTGTCGGGCTCCGCGCCATGAATAGTGTGATCGATAGGCAGGAAGTGACGGAGCGGAAGATCGCTAATCCAGTTGACGAAAATCGATCGACCGCTTTGCGTCTCGAAAGTCGGGCCCGGAACCTGACCGTCGTAACCCCACACCAAAGTCGGCTTGAGATCGCGATGCAGCTTGAGATGTACCTGCTTCATCTTGATCAAGTAGACCGGTGACAATTCCCCCGACCCATCGAGCGACTGGCGATGGCCGATCGGACGCGCGATCGGCATGATCGGAAGAGGATCGACGAACGGCTGCAGGGCGTAAGGGTCGAGCAGGGGCTTTGTCCAGGCGTAATGGAGCTTGTGATTGTGACGCGGACTGGCGAGAAACGCGGAACTGGTAAGCGAACCGCGCTTGCAGAATTCGCGCAGCCCAACCGAAAGAGACGCGCCGAACAGAAGCCCCTCTTTCAAAAATTCGCGACGATCAATGAGGCGTATCTTCTTCATTCAGCAAGCGCATACGCAAGTGACATAAGTCGCTGCTCGACACGTCGTGTTGAGTTGGCGAGTTTCGTATCATGTACTCGGGCTCAACGTCAAGTTTTTTAGACTGCGAACCTTCTCCAAGATGCTGATTGCAGCGGAGAGAGCGCGACGGGCCGCATCATCAGTGCGGCCGGCTTCGGGTTTCGGCTAAGACAGCGGCCGTTTAGGATTTCAAAAATTCGAGCACGTAACGCGCCGTATCGTCTGGCTTTTCCAATGGCGGAAGATGGCCGCATCCGCTTATGATCGAAAGCCGAGCGCCCTTGATATTCTGTTCGTACAGTCGCCCATACTCCAGTGGTATAAGACGGTCCGCTTCCCCCCACAAAATCAGCGTGGGAGCTTTCACGCGGGACAGTCGCTCCCGAAGCTTGGGATCATGAAGATACGGATTCCATGCAATCCTGGCTGAAGCCTGGCGAGCGGTCAGCATCGAGTCGAGCATATCGGGTGAAGGTGTGTCCGAGACAAAACTATTAGCCAGTTCAGAGTCCGGATTCGTGAAGAACAGAGATCTCGTTTCGCTGGGGTCCGCCGCGAAAATATCCGGAATGAAATGTCCCGGAACCTTGAGCCCCATAGCATCGATCAGTACAAGTTTGTTCACTCGGTGCGCGTAGTGAACCGCAACTTCGGCGGCAATCCAACCGCCCAGGGAAAGGCCCACGAGGTGCGCCTTTTCCAGACCCATTTCGTCCAGCAGGTCGGCATAGTGAAAAACCACGTCGTGGAAGGTGTCCGTGCGCTCGAGGCCTTCCGAACCGGCAAAGCCCGGATGCGCGGGGACGTAGACCGTAAAGGCGCGGCTCAGAATGTCAAAAAAGGGGAGCCAGCTTGCCTCACCCAAAACGCTGTGCAGGTAGACCAGGGGCGCTCCTGAGCCCGCGCGGAGGACGCGAATGCGCGCCCCACGCACGTCGACCAACTCCTCTTGAGCCGTCATCATTCGCTCCTAGGCAGCCTGAGATCGATTCGCTTCCATGTTTTTGAATTCGTGCCTGAGGAAAGGCATCAGTTCGGACGCGAATAGCTCCATGTTTTTGATAGTGCGCTCATGGGGCATATCGCCAAAATGCAGCAATGGCAATAAGAGCCCGAAGTTAAGGTCCCTGATATACTTGACGAGCCGCTCGCGAACGGTTTCGACACTACCTATCAGGCAATAGCCCCGGTCATTCAGTTCCTTAACGCCCATGTTTTCCCAGTTTAGCTCATGCGAAAAGCCGATGATGCGACGCATCGATGGAACAGACGTATACCCTGGCGGAAAGAGCATCTCCCATTTGTGGCGTAGTCCCTTGTGATACAGCCAGAGCACGTGTTCTCCGGCCTCTTCAAACGCTTGTTGGTCGGTTTTAGCCACATAGATGGGGAATAGGTGTCCCATCTGATAAGGAGAAGGCTCGTAACCGAATCCGTGCGCGGCTTCCCGGTAAGCATCGAAGAACCATTTCACCAGATGATCCGGCATGAACACCGCAAGGTATGCGTACTTGCGGGACGGGTCGGCGCACCAATCCACCGTCTCTTTGCTACCAAACCCAGGTATCCAGATTGGCGGGTGTGGCTTCTGTAACGGTCGAGGCCATACATTTACATAGCGAAGCTGGTAGTGCTTGCCCTCGAATGCGAACGGGCCGGGTTTCGTCCATGATTGAATAATCAAATCATGAGCTTCTTTGAAGCGTTCTTGCGAAAAGGTGGGATTTATACTCATTGAGTAATATTCATCACCTATTCCTCTTACAAATCCTGAAATGATTCGCCCTCCGCTGATCACATCCAGCATCGCGACCTCTTCCGCAACCCGTAGTGGATGATCGCGAAGAGGCAGTCCATTTCCTACTAGTGCAATCTTCACACGGCTAGTTCGCCGCACCAATGTGGCTGCCATTATGTTGGGTGAAGGCATCGTGCCATACGCGTTTTGATGGTGCTCGTTGACACATACGCCGTCAAAACCGAGCTTCTCCGCATACTCAAGTTCGTCGAGATAGCGGTTATAAAGGAGATGTCCCTTCTCTGGATCGTAAAATCGATTGGACAGGGTCACCCATGCGGAAGGGTGTTTGCTCTTGTCGCCGAAGTCGGCAGGGAGATCGGGCCATGGCATGAGGTGGAAGAAGTAGAACTTCATAGTGCCTCCTTTTGGAACCAGCGCTGAAGTCTGCCAGCCTGAGGGCTCACCGCGTCAACCGGCCGCGCGACGCTCGCGCCATAGCCCAAGCTTCTCCTGCACGGGGCGGTCCGAGAAGCTGAAAAGTAGCGATTCGTCGACCGCCTCGTGACGGTACTCTTGCCAGCTCGGCACAACGAAGACGTCGTGCGGGTGCCATTCGAGCGCCTCTCCAGTGACCACCGTGCGCCCCTTGCCCTCGACCACGACGAACACCGCGCTATCACTGGAGCGATACGGCGCGCCGCGGAAGCCGCGCGGCAAAAGCTGCATCGCGGTGCCCATCGTCGGCATCGCCCAGTCGCCGGTCGCTGGATTGACGTAGCGCATCTTGAACCCGTGACAGGCGTCGACCTCGCCGCCTCGGCTCATCCGTTCGAGCGCCTCGCGCGTGCGCTCGTAGGTGTAGTTGAGGATTGGGCTGGCCGGGCCGCGGCGCTCGTAGTCCACCGGCAGAAGTCCGCTTCCGAAACGGGCAACCGAATCTCCCTCGGGCCGCCCGGCCGGGAATTGCTCTTCGCCATAGGCCTCGAAAAAAACGGCGTTGAGCAAATCTACCAGCGCGAGGTCGAGTCCATCCAACCACACCATCGGCTGGTTGGTTTCATTACCATGGTCGTGCCAGGTCCACGAGGGCGTGGTCACGAAATCGCCCGGCCGCATCGTGGTCCGCTCGCCGTCCACGGCGGTGTAGGCGCCCTCGCCTTCGATGATGAAGCGCAGCGCGCTCTGCGTGTGGCGATGGCTAGTGGCGATCTCGCCCGGCAGGATGAGCTGCAAGCCGGCGAAGAGCGAATGCGTGATACGTGGGGGTGATTGGCCAGCGAGCGCTGGGTTCTCGAGGATCAGCACGCGGCGCTCGGCCTCGGCCGCGGAGATGAGACGTCCCGCCTCCATCAGCATCGGGCGGATTTCGTCATAGCGCCACAACGCCGCCGTCTCAGGTGGACGCGGCGCCGAGGATTGAAGCCCCTTCAATACCTCCCACAGAGGAGCGAGCCTCTTGGTCGCGATCTTTGCGTAAAAGGCTTCGCGTTCAGGTGTGCGTCGTGGCTCGACCGGCATCGTTGCTACACCTCCCCGATTGGCAGGCACGGTGAAAACAAAGCTACCGCGTCTGCGGCGGACATGCGAATGCAATCAGCCGGCCGGTCGCAAAAATTAGTCAAACGCGAAGCTCAGTCCTGCGCCTCGTCACAAGCAGGGAAATGGTAGTAGTTCAACTCCCCGGCACGCACATGCAATCCTGCGGTATTGGCGTGTACGGCAGCTTGACTATCGGGGCGGTGGCCCTGGACGGGCCGTTACAGGTGTATTGACTGCATTTGACTATGCTGCCTGGACATGAATTGAAGGTCGGCGTGTTGGCCGGCTCCGCGACACATCCGGAATAGGCTCCGTTTGAATTGCTGGCGCAGCACAACAGGATGTTGGGGCTATTCAGGTTGTTGGCCTGGATACCCGGGCCGCCGTACGCGGCCGCCGCAGGAATCGCCATCAGGAGCATCAGCCCCGAGCCCATCATCGCGGAACGAAAAATCCTTGAAAACATGATCTCAACCCCTGTACACGAGTTATCGGCTCACGCCCGCGACGCCTTAGGCGCCTTGGTGAAAATCAAGCGGGACATAACATCGCTCGCGATGCGAAACGCAGCTTGTGCATCGATACCAAAAACAAAACATCTTGTATAGTGCAAGGTATGACAAATCTTCTCCTATCGACCATTACGGTCATAAAAGCCATTTGTTCATTATGTCTACCCATCAAGAGCATATAAGACAAGCTAATTCATAAAGCGACAAGACATAAGCTGTAAGCGCAGACGATAGACACTGGTCGATACGTCAGGAAACGCCGCGCCCGGTCGCCCCCATGATGCGGCTGAGGCAGTCCTTGATTGTGAGCGGATTCCGAAGAGTGACTGGCGGGCGTCCCTTATCTCCGCGAGCCCAGGCGCAGGGTCACCGTACCTCCGACTGCACGATACATGAGACGTTGTCGGCGGCCCGCGAGATCAGCGTGAACCAATCTTTGTGGATATCGCGTGTTCCTTAATCGTCGGAGCGTGTCTCGCCGTCATCATCCGCTCTACGCGAATCCTGCCTACTCCAATCCTTTGAAAGGCCCTTCGAGATCGCGTAACCCAACAGGGCAAGGAGCATCACCGGCCCAACGATCCGGTTCCTGGTATTCGAGGCTACGAGAAACCCCAGTGCGCCCGCCAGGCACGACGCACCAACGGGATGTCTCTCCACCAACTGGTCGGGGCGGAGCTCCCCTTCCGCGTGCTCGACCTTGGCGTCGACCGCGCTCATGGTATCGCGCAGATCGTGACGGGCGCCGTTCAGTTCGTTTTCAATTTTTAAAATCTGCTGCTCTTCTTGTGCTGCCATGATTGCCTGTTACGATGCTGGCGGCGAAATTTAAGGCTGCTGCCGGGGCTACAATGCGGCCAAGAAACGCAAGCATCGTCCTTCCGGCATGAGTGCCCGCTCCTCCGCCGACCAGAAAACCGGCCGCGCCCGCGATCGCCAGCGCGGTAAGTGGGTCGTCTTTGATGGACTCTACCCAGTGACGGCTTCGCCGCCGATGCGGCCGTGCCGGTTGCGCCGACCGCTCCACGGTATCTCCGTTAGAATACACGTCTCATGATCCGTGCAAAGGTGTAACCGACCACGAATGCCGCGGCGAGAGCCAACCATGGTTCGCGTTGCACGAATCCCTGTAGGTCGAAATCGAGCCCTTGTCCTCGGCGTACTGCTGCACCGCCTCGTAGCCTTCTTTTACCGTCTGGCCGGCCTTTGCCGCCGCTGCACGACCCTGTTCCATCGCCTGACGCATCGCCGGAGCCGCCGCACCTTCTTCGATTGCCATCTTTGTTATCTCCTCCTTACCATTAATCTTTGCGCCCATACTCTACGTTAACCTAGTCAAGAACAGTACATCGATCATACTAGGTTATGATCTTACATACATATAATAATTAACGTGACGGAAGCGACTTAGCTTGGTTACGCAGGCGACCAAACAATATGATTCAGAAGAAGGCACCTACTTTCTGCTCTTAAGGTCAGCGCACAAAGCCCAGTTTCTTGAAGCGCTGGCTGCGCCAACGCGGCCAGCCATCGCATATCCCTGCGCACCCGTCTCTACACCAACGCCTCGCGAATCCTGCGCGCCAGAAGGGCCTTCCGGACCGGTGGGACCGACCCATGTGACGCCGTTAGCGCCCCTCTGTCCGACCTAACCCCTGCGCGCCAGCAGGAGGGCCACATCATCCGCAGTTACCTGTCGGACGACTCGCGCCGGCAACGATCATTGTCTGCGTCGCAGACGATGCAGTTATTGCCGTAGGCGTCGCAGACCGCGTGCCGCGACGCATACTGCCCATCGGGCTTGAAAGGCTGTCCAAGAACTGAAGATTCGGATTTAGGTTTCGCCGGCACCGGTGAATATCTATACGCGGGATATTGCCCGTATTCTCCATACTGCTGCTGTGAATACAGCGGCTGGTTATATTCATACCCGGGTTGGCTGTATCGGTACTCTGGCTGGTTTGAAGACCCTCCCGACGGAAAAAAGCACGCCTGCAAAGCCAGCATCGCGACACTCAGCATCATTGCGAGAATACATTTCACAGCGTTTGACATTCGTCCTTGCACCATCGTGTACTCGCGCCTGACGCGATGCAAAGGGCTTTATCGGTATTTTCAGACCTTGGAGTGCTACGGGGAACCGAACCTGTCGAACCGGCAGGTTTGAGGGTGCCGCAACAGACATTCAAGTGTGTCCCGCGTGATACGCTTTTCATCAGATGTGGATAGTACAGACGGCAGGAATTCGTCTTCGAAGGATCGACTCGGGTTCGCCGTGTACGATCCTCCGGCGGTGCGGCCGCTTCCTTCCTTACCGCCGCCGCATTACCGAACTAGACCGCCGACATCGGTTATGTGAGTAACACAATCGTCGACCAGGCATTATACAGCAGAGACCGTAGCACGTACTCAACAGCTAACACTGCTATGGTTATACGATGACTGCCATTCGAATCTCAGAGATACGGAAGCTCAAGGGGCTTAAGAATATCTCCTGGCTTACGACCCGCCAACTGAACAAGGTTGCCGGCGCGCTTGTCGGTAAACGTAACCGAGAAGCGCGATCAGATTTTCGGTGAAAAAGACAGTTCGGACTGCTGCTACATATTACTTTCACGGGAGTGGCGCGCATCACCTGCCGCAACCGCAAAGGCCGCCGCGCCGTAGTGATCATGCTGGCGCCCGGAATGATTCCGTCCTTTCCGCAGCCGGTGATGGGCATTAGTTATAACTTCCGTTGCGAGGCGGTCACCAATTGCCAGGTCGGGACGATAGACTGGGACATGTTCGTGAAGATTTGCCTGGGAATAGGATCGGCGGACTTCAAACGCCTGGCGGCGAACTATGTTGGGCGGTGGGATCTGGTGCAGTTGCGCTGCTCGAACTTCATGAATTGTTCATTGGCGGAACGGCTGGCCCTGATTCTGCTCGAGTTGAGCGAGACTTTCGGCGTTCGCGACGACGAGGGAATGCGATTACGGTGCCGGCGCGGCACAAGGATCTGGCTGAATTGGTGGGCGCCTCGCGCCCGCGGGTAAGCGAACATTTGATGGAGTTCGAGAGCAAGCACCTAATTCTAAGGCGGAAACGGCAATTGATAGTCAAGCGCGACCGACTGGAAGACTTTCTCTCCGGGGCAAATTCCCATCTGAATGGTGATAGTAATAGTAGCTGGGCATCTGACGCACTACCTCGCCCACATTAGCCCCTTTAGCGCAGCATATTTGCCGCTTTCGAGCGGTTTCGCGCGGCCGTCGCAGGTTCCTTTCGAGACACCATTCTCCTTCGCGAGGTTACACTTCGTTATGATCCCGGGCGCGCTGGGAGTATCGATGAAGTCTCCCAAGGAGAAACGCGATGTTGAAGAAAGGAGAAAACGGTCGTGACACCGATCTTGGCTTGCTGAAACGGCTGAAGGGTTTGGCGTGGCTCTCGAATCTGGAACTGGGCGGACTGGCGAACGGACTCGCCACGAATAATTTCAGACGGCATGAGGTTATGCTCGGTGAAAACGGACTGACATCTGAAGCTCATATACTTCTGACCGGGGTCGCAAAGATCACTTGTCTCAACGCCAGAAGCGAGCGGGTAACTGTGGCGCTAGTGCCGCCGGGTCCGATCCCGGAGTTTCCGTCGCAATTACCCAGTCGATGGCGCTTTCAGTGTAACGCTTATAGTAATTGCAGATTCGGCACTCTGAGCTGGGACCATTTCAACGCCATTGCAGTGAGCGCTCCACCATCCGCATTCAGGGAGTTCCATCAAAGTAATCTGCGCCTTTGGTATCGGCTGCTGTTGCGCGGCTCCACTTTTCTGAACCTGAGCCTGCACGAGCGCCTCGAGATGGCGCTGCTCGAATTATGTCAGGACTTCGGAATCGAAGAATCGCGGGGCACACTGCTAAGAGTCGCCTTCAGCCACAAGGACCTTGCCAGCCTGGTCGGTGCGTCGCGGCCCAGAGTCACTGAGCATCTTGCCCAGTTGGAGCGTGAGCACCTGGTCTTTCGCCAGGGGCGCCAACTCGTTGTACGCACCGGTGATCTTGGGAATTCGAGGAATCGGTATGCGGCCTGAGACGGCGGCGGCGCATAGGCCCGAACCGGCGGGAACACGCTACCAACCTCGCTTGCAACACGAAAAATCAGATGGCTGCCCGCAAGCCGGGCTGTTGTGAGATTTCCCTTCTTCGCCTTGAAGCGACATCGGTGTCTCCAAGATAACCACGATTGGTTGTTGTTATCCAACGGTCCGCGATACACATGATATGTGATCTCAATACGCACTGCGGGGACGGTAGTAGTTGTCGATGACCTCCGCTGTTCTCCGGCGTGCAGGGTAGGCGGAATATTCAGGCCTTCGCAAAGCGTTCGACTGCTTCTGCTCGCGGCAGCTTTGTGGCTGCTCGCATCACTCCCGCCCCCGAAGGTATCCGCCGCAAGCGCCACTGAGGCTCGGGTTTGCGATCCCGCGGCTGATTACTTCCTGAGTATCGGGAACTACCCCGAGGCGATTCGCCTTCATCGCGACGTGCTGAAGGCTCAACCGTCGAATCCACTGAGCTACTACCATCTCGGGTTCTCCTACGGGATGTTGAACGATCAAGCGAACGAAATCCGAGCGTACCGGCGAGCAATCGCGCTCGGCCTGGTGCGCTGGGATTTATTTCTGAACCTGGGTCTCGCTTATCTTCACACTGACGACCTGGAAGATGCCACGCACTCTCTACAACTCGCGACGCTGCTTGGCTCGGGACATTCGGAGTCGCACTTCAATCTTGCTCTGGCCTATGAGCGGCGCGGCATGTTGGACCCAGCCAGGCGTGAGATGCTGGTGTCGCTGTGGCTGGATCCGCGGCAACCGGACGCCCGCAATATGCTGGGCGTGATCTACGCCGAACAGGGAAACAAGACGGGCGCATCCGCTGAGTGGCGCGATCTGCTCCAGGCCTCGCCTGGATATTTGCCAGCGCGCACTAACCTGGCAATTCTGGACGCGGCCAATACTGTGGACGCGCCGCAACACGAACCGCAGCCGGTTGAAATCGTATCAGACCACTCCGCCGGCGCGCTTCACTCTTCTACCACAGGGATACGACACTGATACAACATATGAATAGCCGAGCGGTCACTTACAACGAGATTGGCGGACTTGATCCATTACATATCCGCAATGAGATGCGGGCTGTTGAGCCCGATTGGAAGCGCCTGGTCGAAGGACTATGGAATCCTTCAAAATATGTGAAGGGCCTAAGCCTTCTCGCAGGATATGTTGCGGGCGAGGTGTACTCGATATACGCCGTGTTTGACACTCAGGCCTTGACACCAGTGTCTGCTTACCTGACCGAGCAAGTGCCGCATCTGCGAGCGGTATCCGGCAAGTACTATGAGGTGTTCGACCTGAGCGGCTTGTTCCCCGTTCTCGTGGCTTCACTGGTCGCATTCACTTTGGCATGGTGCGTGGTACGTGCAACCGCGTTGGCGCTCGCCAGTTCGGAACTGAGTAATCCTTAATCCGCTCGCCCGCTGCGCTCCGGAAGGCTCGGTCCCTGGGACCGAATGATAGCCCTCGAAAAAGACTGGAGTGAACCGCCAAAGTCACGGTTCATTTCATAATAAGGAGACTCCAAGTCTCAGTTGAAGCCAACACGGTCTAAGAAATTAGGCAGTCGCGTTCGTATTCTATAGTCGCCCGGTGAGAAGCATTACGATCAGGATGATAAGGACGATTCCGCCGATCCCGATTCCGCCATAGGGGCCGTAAGCATAGTAGCCGCCGCCGCCGCCGAACAGCAAAAGCAGGATTAGAATCAGTACTAAAGGTGACATAAGAGCCTCCTACGCTGGAAAAGTAGAGCAGTTTGGCCAGTTACAAATGCCTACGGGTTACGATCGCCGAAACCCTAACGGCTATTCTTTGTGGCCCGAGTCGGTCTGAAGCAGACCCAGGGCCGGTTCATTCCCTCGGTTTTTCCGCGGGTCGTGATTGCTCTCTTCCTGTGAGTGGATCGAGCCGAGCTTGTAGCCCTCGTAATCCTCTTCCTCATAGCGACGTCGAGTCTTAGCCTCGCGTTCGCGGTCCTGCTGGCAATCGCAACAGAGCCGGGTGAAAGGCATCGCATCGAGGCGCTCCGCGGTGACCTCGAGCCCGCACATCTCGCACAAGCCGTATTTCAGCGACGCGATTCGCCTGAGCGCCTCGTCGATTTGTCCTACCTTGAGCCGCTCACGCTCGGACAGCATCGTGCTCATCTCGCGCTCGTTCTCTTCGGAGGCGAGATCGCAACTGTCCATGCAATCGTCTCTGCTGATGTCGCGCTCGCTTCGAAGTTGGGCCGCGATTTCCTGTATTAATCTCGTCCTCGTTTCCGCAAGGTACGAGTGCATCTTCGCCATAAATTGGTCCCGTTTCGTAGCTTTCTTCTTGCTGATCATCATCGAACTGGTTTCTTCCTTAATATTGTCGCCGTTCTTACCGGACGCTGTTCGCCGTTTGGCCGAGACATTTACTGGATCCCTTCCACGCTGACCTCTCGCGGCGTCCGTAATCGTACCGCGGAGCCTTCGCGACGGTCCAATCAAGCTCGGTTCCCTGCGGCACATAATTATCATCAAGCATGTGCACGCCGCAAACCAAGCCGCGAACGCGCCGGCTCACTGTGTGGGTGTGCGCATGCGCCGGCGCTGTACATTTGCCCAGGTTTCTATCGTGCGCGCGTCAGCCATACATTGCAGCCGCTTTAAGCTCTTTCAGTCCCGCAGATAACCATAATAGTAAGTCTTGCAGGACATAGTTTGGAGCCAGCCATGTTAAATTGATCCTATGAAGAACAAAGGAACAAACGCCTCGGTGTACGTCGCTCTCGTTTTCCTGCTTGGCAGCCTGGGCGCTGCTGGATGCGCAATCTGGGTACCTGCCGATTCTGTTGCGCCACAGGCCTCGGAGCAATCGCAGACAACCACTACTACCAGCCAGGATGTGCCGGTCAGCACCACAAAAACCACTACGGTAAAGACCAGCACCTACTAGACGCCGGAATAGGCAGCGGCTCGAAACTACATATATCGCCAACAATAAGAGTATAGCTCTCAGCCGGCTTCCAAGGCGGCAGCTAACTCGCAGGGAGATCTGAAAGAAATGAAATACGTTGAACGATTCGCAATCAGCGTGATGAGTCTCGCATTTGTTGTCCTCGTTAGCGCTTGTGGCACCACCAGCACGAGCAAAGAAACAACCACCACCTATGTCCCGCCTCCGCCGGCTCAGGTTGTGGTGCAAGCTCCGCCAGAAGCCCCTCCCGCGCCCCCAACTACTACCTCCAGTACTGCCAGCGATCGGACCAGTTATTCAACGACTTCCGATCCGGGCTCAGGAACCGAAAACACCACCAGCAGCCATCATAGCGAGTCCACCACAGTGACTCCTAGTAACTAGGCGATATTCGCGTTTGCCGCCACGGAAGATGTATATGATGTGTAACCCAAGTTCGGCCGCGAGGCGTGGAAGGATCGTTTTGGTAGCCACTATGGCCGCCATATTGGCAGGAACCCAAATGTTTGCCGGTTGGGTTCAGGCCGATGAGACCAAAGCGGTGGAATCCAATTCCAGTGCGACAAGCAATGACAGCGTTAGCCTTGAGGCGCATCATCATTACCAATCGGCAGCCGATCGAGCTAACGATGCCCTTTTGATAACCGAGGTCAAGAGCGCGTTGGCCGACGATGGAGTCGCCGATAATTCACCGATTCTTGTCGATTGCGATCACGGCAAGATTCTACTGACAGGAGTTATGAAGTCGGCTGAAGACGCAAAGCGCGCCGGCAGCATAGCGGCTAGCGCGCCGGGCGTTGTGGCGGTAAAAAATCAGCTGACCTGGCACTAGAAGGCGGGCAACCCGGCGTCGAGAGCTGGCGCCATCGAGCCTCTCCGCTCGATGGCGCCGTCGGCGGTATAGTTTCAAACCGCCAGTTTTACGCGATGCGCTTTTTGTAATCTTCGATCACTGCTCCGGCTTCGATATGTGCGCAGGCTAAGGCGCTTTCGTCCGAGAGCATCCTTTTACCAGCTTGTCAGCTGATTTCGCGAATCCCCGGGCACGCCGAACCGCCCGGCTTCGCCGATTTCGCATTCAGTAAATCTTACAACGGTAAAACCGTCACTCAAGCGGGCGATCCGTCGCTTCAACTACGAACCTGGGGCATTTGCCCATCTGGGTATCAGCGTAGTGTCGCGAGAGTTTCCAGTGAAAAAAAGACCATCGCATCGGTCCGCCATTTCCGATGACGATTTTTCAACCGCTGGCATATTGCTTGCTCGTCAACTTATTCGCTCAGGCAAAGAGCATCCTACTTCCAGGTATTCCATTTCAGGAAGAAAAAGCAGAGGAACCGCTTAACAGCAGTTTTCGGTGATTTTGGAGAGGAGAAAGTATATGTGTTGGAAAGCAGCTTTAATTGGAGCCGGCTTCGGCTTAGTTCTCACCATGCCTGCGGCAGCACAAGACAGCCAGCCGGTCGTCATTCAATCGCGAAGCGCCGAGCCGCTTAGTGCAGTCCAGAGCGGCAATACCACGATTGTATTTGCGCCAGCCGACAGCCGCGACATCGACACTGCTCGCCTGCGGACGTGGGAAGAGTTTGCTGATACGCATTCTGGAATTGAACGCGCGTTGGCGACTAATCCGTCCTTGATAAATGATGCGCGTTACCTGACAAAGCACCCGGACCTCGATGCATTCTTCCAGGAACATCCTGACATCAAATCAGCTATGGCGGAGGATCCCGGGAATTTCGCGGCCATCCCGCCACGTCCAGGCGAATAGGTACGGCGATCGACGAGCGCCAATCTGACGAATCTCAAGAATCGGACGAGCGCCTTTCCGTAGGCGAGCGATCCAATCAATACGCGGTATGGCGATTTTCGCGGACTATCGCGTCAACAAGAGGTCCAAAATCATGCGTTGCTACAAACGTTTTGAACTACTGACGATTATGGTAGCGTTCGGCATCGGTGGAATGCTTTCCGGATGCTTTTCCAGCACGAAAGAGGTAGACACGGTACCTGCGCCGGCACCTGTTGTAGAAGTACCGCCTCCTGTTGTACAAATTCCAGCGCCCGTCGTAGTTGCGCCGACATCGGAGGCGAGCCAAACGACCACCTCAACGACTTGGGGTAATGGGGCCGTGGAGCAGAAGAGGACGACGACGTCTGTGGATGGTCAGGTACAGCATCAGACTACGACTACCTGGAACAACGGAGAACCGTCGTCGTCTGAGACGACGACGACTACGACTACTCCATAGGCAGGCGGGTAACGGCGCGAGAGACTGCGCAAACAGTTCTGTTGATGATTGCGATGGAGTTGCCGATGAAGAACAAGAATTGGACGATGGTCACGATGGCGGGGGTCTTACTTTTCGCTTTGTCGGCGATACCTGCGCAAGCGGCTGAAAAGATGACAGTTAAAACGGGTTACCTCACCTGTCATGAAGCCGCCGGATGGGGTTTCATCATAGGCTCTTCGCACAGTATCCGCTGCACGTATACGTCGAATAAGCATCGGACCGAATACTACTCCGGCAGCATTTCCAAATTCGGGGCCGATATCGGTTATCTGCAATCCGCAGTGATTCTGTGGGCTGTCGCCGCGCCGACTACGGACCTGGGTACTGGAGCGCTGGCGGGTAACTATGGTGGTGCGCAGGCGAGCTTGGCGCTGGGAGTAGGCGGCGGCGCGAATGTCCTGCTCGGTGGCTTTCATAAGTCGATCGCGCTGCAGCCGGTTTCGGTCGAGGGTCAAAACGGTCTGAACGTGGCTGCTGGCATCGCGGGTATGAGCCTCCACTATGAAGGAAGCCGGCCTCCTCGCCATTGACAGCGTGTCGTATTTTTTTGCGCCGCCGGACTCAGCGCGTAGCTAAAACGGCGCGCGCAAAACGCGGCCAGGCGGGGGCCGGGAGTCCGGTTTCGTGCTGGCAGTTGCGCTTGAGTTCCTCAACCGGTGGGCCAAAATCGAATACCCGCACGGCGCCGCGTTCAGCCGCCATGGTCTCGCGCAGCTTGCTGGTGGCCGCCTCGTCCACGGTTGAGTCTGGTCCGAGCACCACCCCATAGCGCCGCGCGCCGCCGACGGTCATCAGGCCGCGGCCGGTCTCGGCGGCCACCAGGGCGGGGTCGCGCTTGAGCGGATCGCCCCATCCCCCTCCGCCCCACGTGACGTAGTGCAGCAGGTCGCCCTCATTCACTCTCACGTGGTCGCACTTCGAACTCAGCACTTCCGTGGCGCCATCGGTGCGAACGATGAATTTTCGGCTTCGCGCGCCGGGCAGGCCGCCGTTCACGCCCCATGGATAGGTTAGCCAGCGATCGTCGTGGATCGAAATCTCGCCCGGTTCGAGAAAGCGGTACACGATCTCAATTCCGTTGCCGCCGCGATGAAGACCGGGGCCGCCGCTGTCGGTCACCGTCTCGTAACGTTCGATACGCAGTGGAAAGTACGCTTCGAGGAACTCGTTGGGCACGTTGGTGAACGAAGGCCACATCGAGTGCCCGTCGGGACCATCGCCCACCGGGCGCCCGGGTATTCCGCCGAAGCCGATTTGGTAGAGCTGGTACCATTCGCCGCGCGAGTCGAAACCCGAGTACATAAGGTGCGGCGACGAAGAAAATCCGGCGGCGCACAGAAACTCCGGCTGACGCTGGCCCAGCAGGCCGCCGAGCACGTCGAAGATGCGGCCGAGCGCATGAGTGCGGCACGAAAGCGCCGCCGGAAAGCGCGGCTTTAAAAGCGATCCCGCCGGGAATGTGCACGTCGACCAGTTCATAAAAGCCGTCGTTGTAGAGAATCTGCGGGTCGAAGATCATTATCATGTAGATGCCGAAGAACATCCGGAACATGTTTTCGTTGAGGTAGAAGTTTATCGAGCCCTCGGATTGTGGATCGGTCCCGCTCCAGTCGAGCTTCACCCGCTCGCCCACGCGCTTCATCGAGCAGCGCAATTTGTAGGGACCGTGGCCGCGTCCGTCGTCGCAGACGTAGTCCTCGAAGACCATCTCCTCTTCCGGAATCGAGCGCTTGATCAGCTCGGCCATCGCGCGCCGGTTTCGTTCGAGCGAGGCTTCCATCGCGGAGACGAAGAGATCGACCCCGAAGCGGTCGCACATCTCGATCACGCGGCGCTCGGCAGTGCGGCAGGCGGCGACGATCCCGTTCAAATCGCTTCGATTCCAGTGCGGCATCCGGACGTGATTGAGCACCAGCGCGAGCAGATCCTCCTGGAGCGCGCCGCCACGATAGATTTTTATCGGCGGCGCGAGCATCCCTTCCTCGAAAATGCTGGTCGCATCGGTGGGCAGACTTCCCGGCACCTTGCCGCCGACGTCGGACATGTGTCCGAGCATCGCGGCCCATCCAACCAGCCGCCCGTCGCTATAGTAAATAGGCAGCAGCACCAGCCAGTCCGCCGAGTGGCTAATCGCGCCGTCGCACTTGTATGGATCCGAAGTGAGAAAGATGTCGCCCTCCTCGACCGTGCCCTCGTAGGCGTCGAGGAATCCGCCGATGAACGAGCCGAACTGACCGACCACCATGCGGCCTTTGCGCTCGGCGATCATCGGAAACTCGTCGTGCTGCTCGCGAATTCCGGGGGACATCGCGGTGCGGAACAGCACGGCGTCCATCTCGTAGCGCGCGTTGCGCAGCGCGCTTTCGATGATGTCCAGGGTTACCGTGTCGACTTCGAGCGGGCGAAACGGCTCGTGGTTGCGCTCGATGATTTGGGTCTTTGCCATCTGCGGGTTCTCCGGTTTCTCTTTCACGCTGAACGCTGATGAAGCGTGACGGGATCGCGCGCCGGGAATTCTATTGCCTCGGGCGAATCAGGATGTTTCCGAAAACGTCCACCTCACCGAAATGGCCGGGCAGGATGAGCGTGGTGCTGTCCATCTCGGTGACTATCGCGGGCCCCTCGAGCACGTTGTGCGCGAGCAGTTTCGCGCGATCGTAGAGTTTCGCGCTGAGCGAGCGCCCGTGCGTCCAAATGGGAGTTTCGCCCTTGAGCGCCGCGCCGGGGTCGGGCCCGCTTTCGGCCAGGCGGGCGGGTTTGAGCTCGCGGCTATTCTCCTGCACGATCGCGCGCAGGTTCACGAACTCGTGTTCTACCTCCAGGTTGAAGGTGAACAGACGGCGATGGATTTCGTCGAACGCCTTGCGCACCGGATCGATCCCGCTCTGGCGGAGTCCGGCCACGTCCACCGCGACCGGCACTTCGAAACCCTGCCCGTGATAACGCACGTCCGCCTGGTAGACGGTTGAGCGAGCGGAGCGCGGCAGGCCTTCGGCGTCGAGCACCGCGCCGGCGCTTTCGCCCAGCCTGCCAAGAGCTTCCGCGACGTCGCTTCCCGTGGTGGCGGAGAAGCGCCGGATATAGGTGCATGCGGCTTCGTTGCGCAGCCGCGTAGTCGCGTCGCCGTAAGCGCAAAGCACGCCCGGGCTGGGCGGAATGATCACCGGCCAGCATCCGAGCAACGCCCCCAGCGCGTTGGCGTGGAGCGGGCCGGCGCCGCCGAAGGCCACCAGTGCGAAACCGCGCGGATCGTAACCCTGCTCCACGGAGACCAGGCGGAGCGCACCGAACATGTGCTCGTTGACGACGTCGACTATTCCCGCCGCCGCCTCCATCAGTCCGATCCCGAGCGCGGTGGCGATCTTTTCCACCGCGCTTTGCGCCGCCGTGCGATCGAGCTTCATCTCGCCGCCGAGCAAATCGACCGGCAGATAGCCGAGCACCACGTTGGCGTCGGTAACCGTTGGCTGCGCGCCGCCGTGGCCATAGGCCGCCGGACCGGGCTCGGCTCCCGCGCTCTCGGGTCCGACTCGCAACGCGCGCGTAAGCGCGGGCACCTTGGCCATCGACCCGCCACCGGCGCCTACCGACCGCACATCCAGCGATGAAACGCGCACCGCGACATTGCCGACCATGGTCTCGCGCCGCACCCGCGCCTCTCCGTGTTCGATGAGACATACGTCGGTCGAGGTACCGCCCATATCGAGCGTGAGCACGTTGTCGAAGCCGGCCTGTCTGGCGACCCACAGCGCTCCCGCGACACCGCCCGCCGGTCCGCTGAGGAGCATGTTCACGGGCGCTTCCTCGGCCGCCTCGAACGACATCAACCCGCCGTCGGAGCGCAGCAGTTTGAGGAGCGCGCCGACGCCGCGCGATTTGAGTTCGCTTCTCAGACTCGAGAGGTAACGCGCCACCGTCGGCCGCACGTAAGAGTTGACGACCGTGGTAATGGTGCGTTCGTACTCGCGCATCTCGGGCAAAATCTCGCTGGAGAGCGACACCGGGAGGCCGGGCGCCTCCTCTTTGGCGATCTCGCGGATGCGCCGCTCGTGCGTGGGGTTCGCGTAGGCATTGATCAACGACACGGTAATCGCCTCGACCGCGCGGCGCTTAAGATGCCTCAGCGCTTCGCGCACGCTCGCTTCATCCAGTTCGCGCACGATCTCGCCGCGCGCACCGATTCGCTCGCGCACTTCCACCGTGTCATCGAGGGCCGCGAGCGGCTCAGGCTTGGGCCAGATGATCCATCCCGCAAGACCGCCCGGCACGTAGGAGCGCGCCACCTGAAGGATCTGGCGATAGCCTTCGGTCGTGACCAGCCCGACGCGCGCGCCCTTTCCCTCCAGTACGGCGTTGGTGGTTACCGTCGTGCCGTGCATCAACTCGGTGAGCGCGGACGGCTTGATCCCCGCGATCGCGCATACGCGCTCGATTCCGTCCAGAACGGCCGCCGCCTGGTTGGCCGGGGTCGTTGGCACTTTGGCGCGGGAGGTCGCGCCCGTATCTTCGTTGATCAGCAGCAGGTCGGTGAAAGTCCCACCCACATCGACGCCGAGTCTGTACGCCATCTAGACCTCCAAAGCGGTGCCGTTGCTGATACAGCCGGAAACGCTCGCGGAAGCGAACGATCCGCCGACCTGCCGGGACCAATCCTGACCCACGTGCGTTTCAAAATCCACGGTCATCTCCTTTACGCTGGCGCTTCGACTATGAACGCCCGTATACATATATCTAGACGCGCGAGCGCCCCCGCGAGGGCGCACGGTCGAGATTGCACCGCCGGCGCCTGACGCGCGACGCTCGACCCTGACGACTACTTCGTAAGCAACGGAGCTCGAGCAACGGAGCCTTGATATGACTAATGACCTGCTTCTCAAGAACGGCCTGGTAGTCACTCCGAGCGGCGCGATTCGGGGCGGCCTGGCGATTGCCGGCGAGCGGATCGTGGCCGTCGGAACCGAGGAGACACTGGGTAGCGCGCGGCGCGAAATCGACCTCCAGGGCAAGATCGTGATGCCGGGGCTGTTCGACCCACACGTGCACCTGGGCCTCAGCGGCGATACGTTCAGCGACGACGCGATGGCCACGGATTTCGAGATCGATACCCGTGAATGCCTGGTCGGTGGCGTCACCACGATTGCCACCACGACGCTGATCGGCCGCGAGCCGTTGCCCGAACTTTTCTCGCGCGCGGTCAAATGCGGCGAGTCGCGCAGCTGGTGTGACTTCAAGGTCACCTGCGTGGTCAACACGCTCGACCAGGTCAAGCAGATTCCCGCGGTGGCAAGCCAGGGCGGCGTCTCCTACAAGTTTTTCACCGGCTATGCCGGCGAGCAGGCCGAGGGCTTCGGCATGAGCAAGGAGGGGATAAGCCCGGCCTTCTTCTACGAGGCCTGCCGCGCGATCAACGCCGCCGGGCGGCCGGTGTTTCCGATGATCCACGCCGAGGATCCGTTCGTGCGCGGAATCCTGATCGACGAGCTCAGGCGGCTGGGACGGCGCGACTACCTCACGGCGTGGGCCGAGAGCAGTCCCGAGTGGGCGGAGAGCGTGCAGATTTATACTTACGGACTCATCGCCAACCAGCTCGGATGCCCGCTCTATCCAGTGCATATCAGCGCCGCGCAGAGCGTCGATACGATCGCTTCGCTCAAGGCCCAGGGCCTGCCCAATCGTGGGCGAAACGATCGCCTACTTTCTCTCGACCACCGCGCCCGAGATGGACGCCATCAACGCCGGCGGCAAGGGAAAAATCCAGCCGCCGCTTCGCTTTCAGAAGGATCGCGATCGTTTGTGGCGCGGGATCAAGGACGGCACGCTTTCAGTAATCGGAACCGACAGTCTCACTTACACCGCGAGCTTCAAGGAGCGCGGCGATTTCTGGGACTGCCGCGTCGGCGTGAACAATCAGGTGGCCGATACGCTCGCGCTGATCTTCGACGAGGCGGTGAACCGGCGCGGGATCGATCTCGTCACGATCGCCCGCGCGCTGTCGGAGAACGCGGCCCGGATGTACGGCATCTACCCGAAGAAGGGCGTCATCGCGATGGGCTCCGACGCCGATCTGGTGGTGGTCGATCCGGAGGCCGAAGCCACTCTGGGCCGGCATCGCTACCGCGGGCGCACTGACTATTCACTATGGGAAGGCCGCAAGGTCAGAGGCATTCCGGTGATGACCTTTCTGCGCGGCCAGTTGGTGATGGAGAACGGCGAGATTGTGGGCGACAAGGGTTTCGGGCAAGCGGTTGCGCAGGTGATGAAGCCGCACGGCGCGATGAAGCGCGCGCTTTGCGGTCGCACGGTTTCGACTATTGCTGGGAGGCCACGCCATGGGTCATGACAAAATGAGCGATGACAAACGATCGATCTATAACCGAAGCGGCCTGGGTCATCGGATCGGCTACGGCAAGCGGCCCGCCTTGCTGGTGGTCGACATGCAGATCGGTTTTACCGCGCCCGAGAAATCGCCGCTGGCGGGCAACCTCGACCCGCAGGTCGCGGCGATAAACAAGCTCATCCCGGCCGCGCGGAAAAAAGGCGTGCCGATCGTCTTCACGGTCGTCGGCTACGATCCCAAGGTGCCCGGCGACGGCGGCCTGTGGCCCGAGAAGGCGCCCACTCTGCTCGAACTCAAGCTGGGCTCGGACCTGGTAGAGCTCGATCCGCGCATTCGTCGCGCTCCCGAGGATTTGCTGCTGGTAAAGAAGTACGCCTCCGCCTTTCTCGGAACGCCGCTCTCCGCGACCCTGGTCACGCGCGGCGTCGACACGCTGATCGTCACCGGATGCACGACCAGCGGATGCGTGCGCGCGAGCGTGGTCGACGCGCTCTCGCACGGCTTTAGGCCAATCATCCCGCACGAGGCGGTCGGCGATCGCGCGCAGGAGCCGCACGAGGCCAACCTGTTCGACATGGACAGCAAGTACGGTGACGTGGTGTCGCTCGCGGACGCGCTCGCTTACCTCGAAGAATTGAAATCCTGAGCGCCGCCATGGAACGCCTCGGTATCGCTCTGGGTGCGGGACTGTCGCCCACCGAAACGGTGGAATGCGTGCGGCTCGCCGAGCAGGCCGGATACGAATCGGCCTGGATCGTCGAAGGCCATGGCGGCGACCAGTTTTCGCTCCTGACCGCGTGCGCGCTCGCAACCACCCGGATACGCCTGGGCACCGCGGTTAGCAGTGTTTTCGTACGCACCGCGCCGACGATCGCGATGGCCGCGGCGTGCATCGATCATTTTTCCAACGGCCGCTTCGTGCTCGGCCTTGGCTCCAGCCACAAGGTCCAGGTCGAGGTCGAGCACGGCATCCACTACACCGAGCCGGTGACGCGCGTGCGTGAGACCGTAGAGGTGGTTCGCGCGCTGCTGCGCCACGGCGCGGTCTCCTTTCGCGGCAAGACCATCACCATCGAGCATTTCGATCTATGGTTCAAACCGGCGCATACTTCGGTGCCGATTTATCTCTCGGCGCTGTTTCCGCAGATGCTCGCGCTCTGCGGCGAAATCGCCCAGGGCCTGCTGATGGTGTTCAGCACGCTCGGTTCCACCCGCGCGGCCACCGAGCATCTGTCCGCCGGAGCCGCGCGCGCCGGCCGCAGCGTAAAGGACATAGAAATCGCATCGCTGCTGCCCGCGAGCGTTGCCCGGGATCGCAAGACCGCCTACGACCGCTTGCGTCCGGTGATGGCCTTTTACGTGGGTTATTTTCCACGCTACCAGCGCGTCGCGAGGGAGGCGGGATTCGGCGCTGCCGTGGATGCCATCGCCGAGGCCTCCAAGCGCGGCGACGCCGAGCGGACGCTGGCCGCGGTCCCGGACGAAATGGTGGCGGAGTTGACCGCCTCCGGCACGCCGGCTGATCTGCGAGCGCGAATCGCCGAGTACCGGCGCTCCGGGATTGCCTTGCCTATCCTGATGCCGGTCGCGAGCGGCCCCGATGCGATGGCGGACGTGGTCGAGACGCTGCGCGCGGGCGCCGGCTGACCCGCATCGATCAGTCAATCGCGGCAGCTCGCGGATACCCTTCTGACTCCCTCTTTCTCAGTCTTGGGAGGGGGAGTTGAAAATGCCGCTCTTGCGCGAAGCCGTCGATCAGCCCTTGAACGGATGGCGCCGCCGGAACTCGTCCGCCATCTCTTCCATCGTGCACCAGCGCACGCCCGAATGTCCGCTTATGTATTCGATGAGCCGCTCGAGCATCAGGAGTACCTGCGGGCGGCCCGATACGTCCGGATGAATAGTCAGTGGAAATATCGCCCATTCGTATTCGCGGTATACCCAGTCGAACTGATCGCGCCACAACTGCTCGATGTCGCGCGGGTTGACGAAGCCGTGGCTGTTGGGCGATGACTTGATGAACATCATCGGCGGAAGATCGTCGAGGTACCAGTTGGCCGAAATCTCCACCAGGTCGACCGCTTTCCCCCGCTTAAGCGGTTTCATCCACTGCGCCGCGGGCTTGGAGTAATCGATGTTGGTCCAGCTTTCGCCGATCCGCGCATAGTACGGCTGAAAATCGTTGTGGCCCTGGCTGTGGTCGTAGCGAAACCCGTACTTGAGCAGCAACTCGGCGGTGACCGGCGACATCTCCCACCACGGCGCGACGAAGCCGCGCGGCTTCTTGCCGGCAAGTTTCTGGACCAGATCGACCGATCGCTGCGAGCACGTCCTCTTCCTGGCGCGGAGTCATCGCGACCGGGTTTTCATGCGAATAGCCATGTGCGCCAATCTCGTGGCCGGCCTGCGCGACCTCGCGCATCTGCTCGGGAAACGTTTCGATCGAATGGCCCGGGACGAACCACGAGGTCTTGATCTTGTAGCGATCGTACAGCCGGAGCAGCCGTGGAGTGCCCACCTCGCCGGCAAAAAGGCCGCGCGAGATGTCGAACGGCGAATCCTGGCCGCCGTAGGAGCCGAGCCAGCCCGCAACCGCGTCAACGTCTATCCCAAACCCGCAAAGAATTTGTTTGTTGGCGGCACTCATGGCGGTTTCCTTCGCCCGGCCGGATCGGCCGGATCAGCTTAGAGGCATGGCAATCATCAGGCACCGAATCATCGAGGATCAGATAGGAAAGTCAGCCATGCCTCGGCTGCATTGTATACAAAGAATCTCCCGATGGTACAATTCAGCGCAGTTTTCAATCGTCGCCACCGACAATGCCACGCTGACCGCCGGGTCCAAGGAGAACGCGCGTATGCCTGACACACGATCGCGCCTGCGAAAGCTCTTGAACGGGCCGGAAATGGTGATCGCCCCGTTCGTCTACGACTGCCTGCAGGCGAGGCTCGCCCAGCACGAGGGATTCAAGGCGATCTATATGACCGGCTTTGGAACCGCGGCCGCACGCGGCTTTCCCGATCTCGGCCTGCTTACGATGGGCGAGATGGTCGAAAACGTCAGAGCACTTGCGAGATCGGTGGACATCCCGCTCATCTGCGACGCCGACACGGGCTATGGCGAGGCGATCAATGTCCAGCGCACCGTGCGCGAATACGAGGACGCGGGCGCCGCGGCGCTACATATCGAGGACCAGGTGTGGCCCAAGCGCTGCGGCTTCCTCGAAGGCAAGCAGGTTATCCCGCTCGAGAACATGACGGCCAAGCTGCGCGCGGCGATCGACGCCCGGCGCGATCCCAACCTGGTGATCATCGCGCGCACCGACGCGCTTGCTCCGCTGGGCTGGGAGGAGGTGACGCGGCGCGCGCGCGCCTATCGCGCGGCGGGCGCCGATCTCATCTTCGTCGACGGCATCAAGACGCTGGAGGACCTCAAAAACTGCGCGCGGCTGCTCTCCGGGACTGCCACTTCTGTACAACGGGCAATTGCTGCATCCGGCCGAGATCGCACAGTATGGTTTCAAGGTGATGATTCACATCGCCACGCTTTTCGCCATTTATCAGCGCACCCGCGACGCGATTAGCGAACTTGCGCGCAGCCGGCACGATCTCCGGCGGCGCCGGCCTCGAGCTGCTTACCCGAGATAACCGACCTTCTCGGGGCGCCCGAGATCCTCGAGACCAGCAAGAAATACGAAGTGTAGCTCTCGCTCGTCGACCAGCGGCGCTGGCCGCTGCGAAAAATCTCCGTCAGTGAGACTCTCACAGGGCTGGGTTGTCCAGCGGCAGGCCCAATTTAACCCGTCCGTGCGCGGCCGCGTTGACGTCCCAGTTGTGAGTGACATGGCGGGTGGCGGTACATAGATTCCGATACTCACGGCCAAGGTGGTTCTTCAGGTAGACGCCGCGTGCTCCGTCCGCGTCCCAGATCGCATTTGCGGCCGCAAATGCCAGCTTCCCTGCGTATGCTGCGAAGGATCGATAACGCGTGCGCTGCTCATCGCTCGGCAACTTTCCTGCCTCGAGCAGCGCCATGATTTCATCGCACGTCGCATATAGTAGGGCTCGAGCGGCTTCCAGCGCGGCGCCGGCTTCCGCCACCTTGATCTGCTGACTCATCGAGCTGCGAGTGTCCTTACCCGACATGAGCGCGATTCGTTTCTTCGCTTCTTCCAGATAGTCAATCAGCATCCCCTCAGCCATGCCGAGCGACGCGCTGTTCAGCAGGATGCCGAACCACATATAACTCGGTGAGCGATAAAGCGGCGCGGGATGGAGATGATTCCCTGGAGTCTCGCCGCCCTTCAGATAGCTAATCGGCAGGGTCATGTGCTCGGGCACCAGCAGCTCCTCGACCTTCACGTCGTCGCTGCCCAGAGCCATATAGCCCTACCGAATCCCAGGTCGAGACAATCGTGATTTGCCTTCGCGGCACCAGAAAGTAGCGTTCCTCGGGCACGCCATCGTCGGTATTGCCGACCATGCCTGTGAGAATGCACCAATCGCAATTGTTCACTCCGCTGACGAAGGGCCATTGTCCGGTCACGCGATAGCCATCGGCGACTTTCGTGGCACGGCCGAGCAGAGGGATGAAAATGCCGCTGACGAGGTTGTCAGGTGCGTCACGCCAGACCGCCTCCTGGGCTGCCGGCGCCCACTGCGACACCATGAAGTTGTGACCGATGTATTGTGCGAGACACCACGCCGTCGAGCCGCATCCCCGGCCGATCGTTCTGAGAATATCCACCATGCCGGCAAACGAGGCCTGGCAGCCGCCGTAGCGCGCGGGCTGCAGGATGCGAGCGACACCGGCGGCCTTCAGATCACGGGCGGTTTCCGCGGGGAGTTGGCGCAAGGCGTCGGCCTCCGCGGCTCGTGCCCGGAGCACCGGGATCAAGGCTTCTGCTCGATGGACCAGGTCCTCGCGTGTACCGACGCTTTGATGCATGTCCGATGCTCCCGTTCCGGTGACGAACTCCGGAACCATTGCTGACGCCCGTTTTTGAACGAACCCGCCCCGACCTCCGAGCAATCATCGGGCCATCGATCGCCCGCGTATTTATCGGCCCTGGCCAGGCACCCCCTGCCATCTTCCCGGGCGGGTGCATCCCATAGAGGCAACCACGGGCCGCCTTCAGTGTTTCCAATCGATTCACGGGGCCCGCGCCAATTAATAATCACGTAACACAAAAATGGTAGGCTCATGAAGCCCACCCATGCTTTTCTCACTCGGGGCACGACGGGATCGGTGGGCGCAAGCGTCGCCGGCCCGGTGCAGGCCAGAGGCAGTCTGTGCGTGTGATACGCTTTGAAAATTGAACCCGAATAACAATACCAAGCCCGATTCATTCGAAGTTCTGATCGCCAGGCTCGGGGAAATTCGTGCTTCGCTGATAAAGCTCGAGTCCGATTTCCCCAAGTTGCTTTCGAGCGTGCATCCGGCGTGGCGCAAAAGCGCCGACAATCTGTTGCATTATCTCGCGCTCCGCCATCACGATATCCGGCTGCTGCAGGAGGAACTTGCCGTGCTCGGCCTCTCCTCGCTCGGCAGGAGCGAGTCGCACGTGATGAGCACCCTCGATGCCGTGCTCAATGCTCTGCATCACCTCACCGGACGGCCGTTGGAGCCCCGGCGCAAGCCGATATACCGGTTATGACGAGGGCAAAGCGCTGCTAGCCGCCAATACCGAAGCGCTGCTCGGCCCGGCGCCCGACGCACCGCGGCGTCCGCATCATGGTTACGATGTCGACGGAGGCTGCCGACGACTACTCGCTGGTGCATGAGTTGGTTTCGCATGGGATGAATTGCATGCGGATCAATTGTGCTCACGATTCGCCCGAGGTTTGGGCGCGGATGGTCGGGCACCTCGCGCGCGCGCGGCGCGAACTCGCGCTCCCCTGCCGCGTTCTGATGGATCTCGCGGGTCCCAAGCTCAGGACCGGGCCGGTAGAGCCGGGTCCGCAAGTGATCGTGTGGCATCCCAAGCGGGACCGCTCGGACGCGTCGTCGATCCGGCGCGAATATGGCTCGCGCCCAAGGGAACTCCGGATGGGATGCCGGCGGACGCGAACGCGTGGCTGCCGGTCTCAGCCAAATGGCTGGCGACGATCCAGCCAGGAGAGCAAATCCAGTTTCGAGACGCCCGCAACAAACGCCGAATTCTCGAAGTTGTGGAAAGCTCGGGCGCTGGCCGATGGGCGGAGTGCGACCAAACCGCATATGTCATTCCCGACACTGTTCTTTCACACGTCGATGCGGACGAGCACGCCGGGCGCGAAACCAAAGTCGGGCCTTTGCCGCCTCTCCAACAAGGGAATCGTGCTCAGAAAAGGGTGACAGTCCTGATCGTGACGCGCGAGCCCGTTCCCGGAAAACCCGCGCGATCGACACGGCCGGCCAAATCCTCAGTCCGGCAGTGATTTCATGCACTCTTCCCGAGATTTTCCCGCAGGTGCGCGTCGGGGAGACGGTGTGGTTCGATGACGGCAAAATCGGCGGCGTAATTCGTCAGGTTCAATCCGACGCGCTGCCACGTCGAAATCACCCACGCCAGACCAAAAGGCGATCGGCTGGGAGCCGACAAGGGAATCAACCTGCCGGATACCGCGATGGACCTTCCGGCCATCACGCCCAAAGACCTGGAGGACCTGCGATTTATCGTCGCCCATGCCGACTTGGTCGGGATGTCGTTCGTGCGTCACGAGCGTGACGTCTACGAGCTTCAGATCGCGGCTGCGCGAGCTAAAGGGCGAGCGCCTCGGGAATCGTGCTTGAAGATCGAGACGCGACAGGCGTTCGAGCGCCTGCCGAATCTGATATTGGCGGCCATGCGGCGGCATCCGGCGGGAGTGATGATTGCGCGCGGCGACCTGGCCGTGGAATGCGGATATGAGCGGATGGCCGAGGTGCAGGAGGAAATGCTGTGGATCTGCGAGGCCGCGCACATGCCGGTGATCTGGGCGACGCAGGTGCTCGAGTCGCTGGCCAAGACCGGTCAGCCGTCGCGCGCGGAAATCACCGATGCGGCGATGGGCGAGCGGGCCGAGTGCGTGATGCTTAACAAGGGGCCGCATATTGTCGAAGCGATCATCGCGCTCGACAACATTCTGCGGCGCATGCAAGGACCATCAGACCAAGAAAAGCTCGCGCTTGCGCCTCCTGCATTTGAACGTGGTTCAGGAATCGGAAGAGCCAAATTGATTGCTCACGCCGGCAAGGAATGCGAAACGCTGCTGCCGATTGAGTCGCGCTTCATTCGGAGATCAGGATTCGGGGTTCGAGCCGCACCGGCGCCAAGAGCGACACGGAAAGAAAGCAGAGTTTGGCGCTCTTCTCCTGCGCCTGCGCGGCCGCGTCCGAGACTCAATGCCCCCGTTTCTTTGAAATGGCGCACGCCTGAATCATCCCGCGCGCGACTTAGGGTTCGATTCGGCGGGACGCCTGGCGGCTAGAATCCGTTTGACTTCGCCGTCGCTGACCTGGTGGAAATCCCGATAGAATTGCCCTACGGCAAAGAAATTCTCGGGGGTCTCCAGACAAACGATCTTGTCGGCATCGTCGCGCAGCGCTTCGACAGTTTCCGCGGGCGCGACCGGAACCGCCAGTATCACCTGCTTTGGCTTCGCCCGCCGCACTCCGCGAAGCGCCGCCCGCACCGACGATCCGGTGGCAATCCCGTCATCGACGACGATCACCGTCTTGCCCGCCAGTGGCACCGCGGGTTCCGTGCCGCGGTATTCGATCTCGCGGCGCTTTATCTCCTTGAGTTGCCGCTCGATTTCGCGGTTGATGTAGTCGTCGCCAACGCCGAGCGACTCGATCACTTCCTGGTTGAAGATGGCGCGCGGATGGTCGCCGTCAACCACCGCGCCGATTCCCAGTTCAGGTTGGCCCGGCGCGCCGAGCTTCCGCACCACCACGATATCGAGGGGCGCGCCGAGCGCCTCCGCAACCTCACGCGCCACGGGCAGCCCGCCGCGCGCGATGCCAAGCACGACCACTCGCTCGTCCTTGTAGGAGGCAAGCGCGGCACCCAGCATCCGCCCGGCCTCCGCGCGGTTCGGGAACACGATCGGGTGCGCAATCGGATACTCAGTTGAAACGCCGGCTGCCGGCGCGCTCGCGAAATGGCGGCCAAACCACTCGCTTGCGAGGTTCGCCACCTGCTCCAGCGTTCCCGCTTCCTCGAACAGATGGGTGGCGCTGGGCACGATCTTCAGCGACTTCTCGCAGCGCAGGATACGGTACGCCTTCTCGTTGAGCTCGATTACCCCGTAGTCCCTGCCACCTACGATAAGCAGCGTGGGCGCCCGCACCTCGGCCAGATCGCGCAGCGCAAGGTCGGGACGGCCGCCGCGCGAAACCACCGCTCGAATTGCATGGTCCCGGGCGGCAGCCGTCAGCGCGGCCGCGGCTCCGGTGCTGGCGCCGAAATATGCCAGCGCGTAAGCGTTCGTGTCCCGGTTTGCTCTCAGCCACCTCGTCGCGTCGCCAAGCCGATGCGCGAGGAAGTCGATATCGAAAACATTTTCCCGGTCGGCCGCCTCCTCGTCGGTCAGGAGGTCGAACAGCAGCGTGCCGATGCCCGCCTGTTGAAGCGTCTGCGCGACATACTGATTGCGCGGGCTCAGGCGGCTACTCCCGCTGCCGTGCGCGAAAAGTACGATCCCCGTGGCGCCCTCGGGAATAGTCAATTCGCCTTCCAGGTGCACCGAGTCAGAAGGTATCGACAATTCCCGGCTTCGAGTCGTGTGTCGCTTCGTCATCTCGAATTACCCATGCCTTAGCGCATCAGCGGTGCCGGAAGGAAACATAGCTGATGCCGAACGAGCCAGTTGTCCCGAACTGCATCGGGCGAGCGCGAATTGTCGCGTCCACGTCGCCTGCGAGGAGGATTCGGCACCCGCTCCGCGGTCAGGACTCTTCTTCCTCCAGACTTTCCGGGTTCTCAACCTCCGTGATAACCAGCGCGTCAACTTCGGGCTCTTCGGACGTGCTCATCAAATCGCGCAGATCGTCCGCGATCTGGCGGAGTTCCGCTGCGATTGCCGCAAGATCGGCGACCGCCTCGGCAAGCAAATCCATGCCGGCCGACTCTCTGGCCGCAGAGGCCTTGCGCACAGCGGCCACCGCCTGGTTCGTCTTCGCTACCCGCCTATCGGCCTTTGCCGGCTTCATTGCCACCACAGGCTGAGTCCTTGGTTTCGTTATTTTCACGAGCTTTGTTTCTTTCATGATTTTTGTTTTTTTCATGACCGCATTCTCCTTTCGCACTTTTCAATTAAGCAAGAACGCGACCGGGGTTTGTCGTGCGCGACGAGCTTAAAGGACCAGGTGCTCGTGGCACGGGGAATGCAAACCCCGCTCTCTGAAGTGCTGGTCGATGGCGGCGAGCGAGCACGTCTTATCACGCGCATCGGGGTCGCGCGTATGTTCAGGTGAGGGTGCGGCTTGCCGCCAAGGCTGATGTTTCGGAGGGTAGAGAAACGTGAGCGAATACCGGAGCTACGAATACGAGGGCTATACCATCAGAAGTAATCCCGACACCGGCAGATGGGAGGTCCTCTGGAAGGAACGCGTGCAGTCGGTTGATTTTCCACGCGCGGCTGATGCCGAGCAATGGATCGACGACCAGATGCCGTTGAACAGATGACGCACGCAACTTACGCGCGCGGATTCTCGTGCTGCAGCGTGCGCCAGCGCGATCAGCGGCCCTTGCGAGTTCGCCCGGCCTGCTTTGCTTTCGGCTTTCGCCGCTCGAGTTCCCAAACAGCGAACAGCGTCCCGTCGTCGCTCCAATTGTAGGAAGTCCGTCCGCCGAGGACCTTCTTCAACTCGTGCGCGATTCGGTGAGTCAGCTTTTGCGAGGTCGTCAGCACCTCGAGCGCCGCTTCGTCCTTGGACTCGATGGTGTCGATCGAGACTATCCGCCGCTCGGGCTGGGTCGCCATGGCTATGCGGGCGACGTTCTCGATGCGCCTGCGGATGAGGGCGCGGTTGGCGGCCAATCCGGTTCCGCGGATGATCAGCCGGCCCTGGCCTTCCTGCTGGCTCACCTCGTCGCAGGCGGGGCAGAATCCCCATTGCCGCCGCTCCAGCAACTCATCGGTCAATTTGTGGTTGTGGCGCCAGGTCTTGTGCAGAAACACGGCGCCACACCGCGCGCAGACAGTGGGCTCCTTCGGTTGAGCCGTCTTGCGTACGACCTGGGGGCCCTTGTCGTCGCGGACGAAGCTTCGATTGAGGCTCCGAATCAGCCCCCGGGACTTCCCGGTGAGATTGCGAGGTGTCGGGTTTGCGTTTCGCATAGAGTACAAATCACCCATCGTCAGTCCCGAATTGCAAGGCCGCGGGCGAACAAACCGCGCCACCCGGCGATGAATCAGGCGGTGCGGCGGCCGGATTCGGCTTCATGCGGCTTTCTTTGCGCCCTCGTCCTTGCTGGCCTCACGTTTGGCCTCGTGGCCTTCGATCTCGATCTTGACCTGCCTGGCCGCCGCCTCCTTGGGCATCGCGGCGGTCAACTCGAGGATGCCGTCACGGTAGCTGGCCTTGAGGTCCTCGGCCTTCATTCCTTCCGGCAACGACAGCGCCCGCTCGAACGATCCGTAGCGAATCTCGCGCCGAAGGAAATCGTTCTTCTTGGTTTCGCTCTTCTGCTCGCGCGAGCCTTTCACGGTCAGGACTCCGCCGGTGACCTTGATATCGACCTGCTTCGGGTCGACGCCCGGCAATTCCATCCGGAGCGTGAACTTGTCGCCCTCCACGTAAGATTCAATCGCCGGCCGATGCATCGAGACCGACTCCCAATCCTTTAGAAACGCTCCGCGCTCGAGGCCGAACTTTTCGAGCAGATCGTCAACCTCATGCCGAAACCGTTCCAAGTCCCGTGATGGATTCCATCTTTCCAGTAGTGACATTGTCTCGTACCTCCTGTTTCGTTATTCTATTCTCCTTTCTGGACGCTCAGGCTGATCTCTTCCGTTTGGGTCATTCCTGATTAGTGAATAGGAGCAAGCAGAGTGCCATCCAGCAGAACGGCCACAATCGCGATTGTCTGACAGGAATGTCGCCGATGGAGGCATCTCTCAGGCGCGAAGCGGTCTCCGATGGCCCGAATGGCGACAGTTGCGCAGCCATCTGCCGCGCCGGGAGCAGCCGTCGTTCTGACTACTACTCCCAGCAACCCCGCCAATATCAGTGAGCAACGGAATATCCAAGCCTGGCAGGCTAGAGTTTCCATCGATATGACGCTATCGTCGGTATGACTCTATGGAATGTATCGCGCTTTCTGGGAGGCCCCTATGTCACCCTTGCTGTTGATTCTCATCCTGCTTTTGCTGTTTGGCGGTGGTGGCGGTTATTACGCCTACGGGCCGGCTGGTGGGATGGGAATTGGTGGAATCGTCCTCATCATCCTGATCGTAATGCTCCTTACCGGAAGACTGTAGAGTACGATCGGTAACAGTCCCGCAACTCGTCGCTTCAGTGCTCGAGCGCCACGTCCCGGTGGTTTCGACGCACCGCGCGCTCCGGCCGCGAACGCATTGCGAAGCAACTGGGTCACTGTCAGGCTACCGATTGAGGTCGCTTTAAACGGGCTTTAGAGCGGTCATTTGACACTGTGCCCCTGCCCGGCTATCAAACATGGGACTTGCTCGGTCTGGCATGGCGGGTTCCGATCCGTCGAGGTTATAAGTTGAACGATCGATGGAACGAAGAAGAGGCCAACCGATTGTTGCGCGCCGCGCTCGCCGAAATCGACGCCTTGGGCGAAAAGCTTTCACCCGCGCGTGCTGAAGCGCTGCTCGACGAATTCGAGCAGGCCGTTGGGCGCGATTTCCTGCGCCGCAATCTCTCCGCGGTAAGGCTGACTTGCGAAGAATACGAGCGCCGGTTTCGCACGCTTTCCGAAGATGAGTGAAGATCTCTTCTAGCGACGCAGCAAGCGCGGAGGGCGTATGGCGACCGTAAAGCTCATCGAGTATGGGGCGGCCAGCCCGGAGGTCCGGGCCGTCTATGACGACATCATGGCCACTCGCAAAACCGACTGGATTAATAATTTCTGGAAGGCGCTGGCCCATCATCCGCCGACCCTCAAGCGAACCTGGGAGAGCATCAAGGAAGTGATGGCGCCGGGCGCCCTCGATCCGCTGGTGAAGGAGATGATCTATATCGCGGTCAGTGCGACCAATGGCTGCGAATACTGTATCCGGTCCCATACCGCGGGCGCGCGCAAGGCCGGCATGACCGAGGCCATGCTGGGCGAACTCATCGCCGTCGTGGGGATGGCGAACGAGACCAATCGCCTGGCCAACAGCTACCAGGTCGACATCGACGAGCAATTCAAGTAGTGAGGCTCCTCGCCGGTATCGTCCGGGCTCCGTCCCGGCTTCGGCCGACCGGCCGCGGTTCGCGGTCCCAGGCGGTCCGGCAGTTATCGTCGGGGCAGCCAATCGCGTCGAACGCCACGAATTCAATCGCCGGGTAACGCCTGGGCGCCGCAGCAAAACGTGAGGGAAAGCAATGAGCGATTACGCAGTTTTGGAAGTGCCTAATGTCCTCCTGCAGAAAGGGGGGATGCTCCCGATAGCCAGACTGGCTTACAAGACCCTCGGAACGCTGAATCGCGGCCCGCGATAACGCCGTGCTGGTGCCGACGTGGTACACCGGAACGCATAACGACATCGAGACCTTCATGGTCGGCGAGGGCCGCGCGCTTGACCCGCGCAAGTATTTCATCGTGATGACAAACCTGCTCGGCAATGGGCTGTCCTCGTCGCCCAGCAATTCTCCGCCGCCGAACGAGCGCGGCCGCTTTCCCAAGGTCACAATCCATGACAACGTCCGCTTGCAGCAGCTCTTGCTTAGTCAGAAGCTGGGTATCGCACGTATCCGCCTGGTAACCGGGTGGTCGATGGGCGCCTGCCAGACCTTTCAGTGGGCGGCGCAATTCCCGGACATGGTGCGCGCCGCGTGCCCGATTGCGGGCTCGGCGCGGACGGCTTCATACAACAAAGTCTTCCTGCTCGCGTTGCAGCGCGCGCTCGAGCTGGATCCGGTCTTCGCTGACGGCTTTTACGATCGCCCTCCAGTCAACGGGCTCAAGGCTTTCGCCGCGATCTATGCGGGATGGGGAACGTCCGAGCCCTTTTACCGGACCGAGGTCTACCGAGCCTTCGGCGCGCACGACACCGAGGAGCACGTCGCCTATTTTTGGGAGCCGTTCTTCGTGCGCTGCGATGCAAACAACCTGCTCTCGCAGCTATGGACCTGGCGCCACTGCGACATCAGCCACAACCCGATCTATAACGACAACTTCGAGGCAGCACTTGGCGCGATCAAGGCCCGCACCATCGTCCTGCCAGTGGACAACGACCGCTATTTTCCGCCGGCGGACAGCGAGTACGAGGCACGACACATCCCGGGCGGCAAGTGCCGCGTCATATCTTCAATCTGGGGACATATGGCGCCGATGAACGCCGGCGACATTCCAGCGATAGACAGTGTGCTCCACGAGCTGCTGGCGGACTGAGTATTTCACTATACCTATCGAGAAACTCCACACTCAAGGAAAAAAATCGGCGCTCGCCGGCGATCACATGGCGAGCGTACCCTCGACTCGCTCGAGCCCGAGAGAACGCGCAAGCCGCGCCAGGGCGCGCTCGAAGCGCGCGGCAAGCGCGGCCGTGCGCCGCACGCCCGGCTCCAGGTGAAATGCCCTCACCCGCAACTCCCCGGCGTCACGATATGCCTTGAGGTCGGCGCGCCCCACCAGCCGATCGCCGGCGAGGAACGGCAGCACATAGTAGCCATAGACGCGTTGATGCGCCTGTTTGTAGACCTCGATGAGATGGTTGAAGCCGAAGAGGCGGCGAGTGAAGGCGCGGTCCCACAGAAGATTGTCGAAAGGAGATAGAAACACGCCGCACGCAGAAGGCTCGGCGGCGAGAGGGTCGCACGCGGCCGGTAGATACACCGGCGGACCGCCGTCGGAGACCGCGAATTCCTGGATCTCGCCGGCGCGGCAAAGCGCGGCAAGATGCGGCGCAATCCTCGCGGTCCCGCCTCGCAGCCGATAGTGCTCGACGACTCCATGCGCGGTGAGCGCGCCACGGGCGTTCACCGCCCGCACGATCAGCGTGCGCAGCAATTCCCGCTCAGGGGGCACTCGCGCCGCGAGAATCGAGGCGGAAATGACCCGCTCGGGCAGATCGTAGAGCCGCTGAAATCCTTGACGGCCGCGCACCACCAGCTCGCCCGCCGTCCACAACGCGTCGAGCATCCGCTTGGCGGGCTTCTGCCGCCACATGCCGCCGCCACCGCGCCCCTCGAAGTGCCGCGACCCAAGCGGTCCACGCTCGCGAATCTCGTCGAGAATCCGCGCGGCGAGCGCCGGCTCCGCGTCGATGACCGGGCCCCACCAGTGATGCGTGCGCCGCTCGTGCATGCGATGGCGCAGGAGCGGCCAATCCTCGATCGGGAGCAGGCAGGCCTCGTGCGCCCAGTACTCGAACAACCGTCCGCTCGCCAGAAGGCGGGACACGGCGGCGGGCTCGACCGCGCCGGCGCGCGCCCCGAGCACCAGCAGATGGCTTCGCTCGACGGCGGCGATCGAGTCGAGCTGCACGCACGACAACCGTCGCACACAGTCGACCACGTCGTCCTCGGTCGCGCGGCGGTAGCGCACGGCGAAGCCCTGCCTGGCCACCACGTGACGCCGCAATGCGGCGAGTGGGATGGTTGCCATAACCCATGAAGTCTCGACGATCCTGGGCTTGCGCGCAAATCCATCGAGTCCCGGCGCGGTGCTTTGACCGGGGATTTGTGTGACGCTGCCTACGTTGGCCTTTGGAATGTCACTCGCGAATGTAGCAATATTGTCGGACCTGTCGATGCACGCAATCTGGACAATTCCGGCGTTTATTGAATCGACGCGAGTTCGGATACGCGTGGCCGGCAGCGGGACGGAGCGATCCAGGTGAACCGCGGCACTGAATCCGAGCAAAGCCTCGAAATCTGGATAGGCCTGGCGGCCGTGGCATTGCTCGTGGCTGGATGCCTGCTGATCCTGCGCCCGTTCATGTCGGCGGCGCTGTGGGCGGCGATTCTGTGCTTCACCACCTGGCCGGTGTTTTTGCGGCTGGACGCCGCGCTAGGTGGAAGGCGCTCTCTCGCAGCCCTAATCGCAACCCTGGCGCTCGCGGCGATCATCGCCGCGCCGGTCGTGATCCTCGCCACCACGCTGGCCAATAACATCTCGGCGCTGACCAGCGCGGCACAGCGACTCGCCCATCAGGGTCCGCTAAAATTGCCCGCCTGGGTAGCCAATATTCCGCTGATCGGTAGCCAGTTAGCCAATCACTGGAATGAGCTGAGCGAAAGCAGCTCCGCGCGTATCGCGGCGCTGATGAAATGGCTGCCGACGGTCACAGATTTCGTGCTGGGCGGCAGCCTCGCGGTGGGCAGCGGAATTTTCCAAATCGTCCTGAGCCTCCTTATCGCGTTTTTTTTCTACCGCGACGGAGAGGCCGCCGCCGGACGGCTGCGCGCCACTATCGACCGGGTCGCGAGCGGAAACGGAGAGCAGCTTCTTGAGCTGGCCGGCGCGACCGTGCGCTCAGTGCTGTACGGCGTTCTCGGCACCGCGCTGTTGCAAGGCATAATGGCGGCGGTGGGGTTCGCGCTCGCTGGAGTTCCAGGAGCCCCGCTCCTTGGATTCGTAACCTTATTCGTATCGGCGATTCCTGCTGGCCCCTTGCTGGTCGCCGCACCTGCTGCGTTCTGGTTGTATCGGCAAGATGCGACCGGATGGGCCGTATTCCTGATGATCTGGGGACTTTTGGTCGGCAGCCTGGATAACGTCGTGAAGCCTCTCCTGATTAGCCGCGGCGGCGGCACGACTCCGGTCGTCATCGTGATGCTCGGGGTTTTGGGCGGCGCGATGGCGTTCGGACTCATCGGGCTCTTCCTGGGCCCGGCGCTTCTCGCGGTCGGCTACAGCCTTTTCGCCGCGTGGTCATCCACTGTGGTTGGCGCAGCCGAAGGCTCCAATGCCGGAACCGGCGAGGAGATTTCGAAACCAATCGCACGGTGAAGCCTCTGACATCGAAAAAGGGGCCGCGGCTCGATTTGCCGTTCAAGCGTTCGGCTCGAGTTCCGCCAGGCGTTTCGCATAGTCTGCCGCCTTGCTCGGATTCCCTGCGCTCCGGTAAAAACTCACCAGCGCTGCGAGCGAGTCACGATCGTAGGGATGCCTTGCGACGTCGTCCTCGAGCACCTCGAGCGCCTTGCCATCGCGCCCCGCGCCGTTGAGCGCCACCGCGTACACGTACGCGAAGCGCGCGCTCGCGGGATCCAGCCGCGCGGCCGCCGCCAGATGCTCGAGCGCCTCCTGCCCGCGTCCCTGACGGACCAGCAACAGGCCGAGCGCATGCTGGAGCGAAGCATCGTTCGGTGAACGCGCGATCGCCTCGCGCAGCACGCGTTCGCCTTCAGCCTCGTGCCCGAGTTCGCGATCGAGATCGGCGAGATTCACCGCCGCGGGCGTAAAGGATGGATCGAGCGAAACGCCGTTCCGAGTTCGCGCTTCGCCTCGGCAAACCGCTTCTCCCTGGCGAAAAGCAACGCGAGATTGCTATGGGCCTCCGGACGGTCCGCATTCAATTCCTGCGCGGCGACATATTCTGCGATCGCCTTTTCGAGCGCCGCTGCTGCATCCCCCGGCAAAACGTCCGCAGGCGCGCCCGCGAGCACTTCCGCCGCCTCGATTCGTACCGCACGCACGCGGTCGTTGAGAAGAAGCGCCGACGCGCCTAGGCTCGCATGCGGATCTCCCTCGGGCAGAAGGCGCGCGGCGGCGCGTCTGACTAGCGGCGAGAAATCGCGCGCGCCGTCGCTCACCGCCGCACTGACGGATTCCGGATCGCCGGCCATCAGCGCGAGCGCGCTCGCGCGAGCTATCGCCGGCTGTTCGCGGTCCGCGATCAGTTGCGCCAGCGATCTCCGGGCCCCCGGAGCGCCAATCGATCCCGCATGCAGCGCCTCGGCGAATCGTTGAAATCCCGCCGGTTCGTGCCCATACCACTTTGCCACCAGATGAGCTGCCCAGTCGGCGGGCTTGTCACGATGGCATCCGTTACACGCGTTTGGCACGCCGATTTTCATCGAGAGATCGGGACGTGGAATGCGGATGCTGTGATCGCGCCGCGCATCCACCACCATGTAGGTTCGCGCCGGCATATGACATTCAACGCATCGCGATCCGGGAGACCCAGCCTTGTGGAAATGATGCTGCATGGAATCGTACTTCCGCGCCGCGTGGCATTGGAGGCAAACGCCGTTGCCTTGCGCGCGAAGCTTCAGACTGTGGGGTTCGTGACAGTCGCTGCAGGTCACTCCGGCGTGGAACATCCTGCTCTGGATGAACGAGCCGTATTCGTAGACCTCATCCTTAATCTGTCCGTCCGGATAGTAGAGGTTGTCATCGAGCAGCGAGACCCGATAGTCATCGCCCACGGGCTGGCCGTGTACGTAGTCTTCATGGATTTGGCTTCGCCGCGAATGGCATCGCGCGCACGTTTGAATTTCACGTTCAGATTGGCGTGGCGTACTGCGGACCACGTTTCCGTTCGCAGGATCGATCTTCCAGCTCACTCGCGCGGCGCTCGTCGAGCGCGATCAGCAGGCCATGATTCGCCTCGTACCGGCGCCAGTCGCCGCTTTTCGCCGCCCACGCCAGGTGATTGGAGCCGGGGCCATGGCATGCCTCGCAGGCGACGTCGATCTCGGCATATGAGGTGGCAAACGTGCGCGTACTGAGATCGTAGTTCTTGCGCAAGTTGGTCGAATGGCAGTCGGCGCACATGAAGTTCCAGTTTTGGTCGATTCCGGTCCAGTGCAGCGGATCGCCGGCGCTCAACTTCAGATCGGGATGCAGATTGAACCAGCGTTGGCCGCCATTTTCGCGAGGGCGGCTGTCCCACGCGATGCCGAGCGCCTGAAGCCGGCCACCGGGCATCTCGATTAGGTATTGCTGCAGCGGCGAGACACCGAAGGTGAATTTGATTTCGTAGTCGTGAAGCGCACCGTCAGGTCCGTCGGTCCGCACGATGAACTTGCCGCCGCGCCGGAAAAAACGCGACGTCACCGCGCCATCAGCCACGCTCGCATCGTTGAAGTTGCCGAGCACGGTCGAGTCGTTTGCGGGCTGCATGGCGAGCTGGTGGTGCGAGCCCATCCACAGCTTCGACTCGCGTTGGTGACATCCGCCACAAGCCGCCGCACCAACGAAGGTGGCCGCAGGCGCCGACGATTCCGTGCGGGGAGTTGCGTTATATCGGGGCGGCCGATGGCTGAGGTGAAGCATCACGATGGCCGACACCACCAAAGCCGCCGCCAACGCGACAATCACGCGGGCCATGAAGGCGAACGCCACGAGTACTATCGCGGCGATCAACAGAAACCATGTCCGTGTCCTGAAGCCGCGCGATGCGGCCTTTGGTGGCGATGCTTTCGAGGCTCGTCGTGCGACGCCGTCCGCCGCACCAGATTTGGGTTCTGTCTTTGCGCGGTTTCGCTTCTTGGCCAAGGCGATTGGTGGCGCTGAAATCGAGCGCGCGGAGTGCCGGGATAGCCAGATGTCGCGGGGCCTTTATAAGTTCGGCTCTGGTGCGCCTACTGCATCCGCCATCCGGCGCGCGTGGTGTAGTCGGTTACCGTCTTGACGATCTGAGCCGAGGTCTTCTTGGCCAGACTACTGGTGGACGAACTATAAGTCTTGGCCCCGCCGACGGCGGCGTTCACGCCCACAACTGCCGCCGCGCCCCCACCCGCGGCCACGCCGACCGGGGCCATCACCGCCGCTCCGGGCATTTTGCCACTGTCAGCGTGCGTACTGAATGCGAGCACCTGATTCAAATTGCCGCCGACGCGCTGGTACATCGATACATTACTGTCCAAGGTCGAGGACCCCGCACCGAAACCGATTACCAACCGGCGCAACCGATTACCCTCGCTGATATCAGTCAGCGCGCCGTCAACGATAAGGATGTTGCCGCCGGCCACGTAGGTTCCGCGCTGGACGCAAACGGCATTGTAGCCCTTCCCCGTCAGATCGGAGACGACTTGGTCACAAATCGCTTGCGCGGTGTCATGCGCGATCTGGAGCTGAGCCGCATTCTCGTTGTCGCCCGGTCGCGCTGCGGTATGCTTTCTGAATGATGCTTTGATTGAGCGTAACGTCACTGGCATCGGCCGCAAAGGGATAGACGACGATCTGGGTCGGACGATCAAGGTCGGCAGGCTGCTGCTGAGCCTGCTGCGTGACCGCCGCACTCGCGCATCCGGCGAGCACAACGGCGCACAATACGTACATCCAACGAAACTGACTTATTCTCACGATGCAACTCTTCATTTTCATCCTTATACTTTCCAATTCCTGTAACGCGGACGCCGAAAGCGAGCCGTCATCGGTGAAGCAAGGAAAGCCCTTGCACTCGCCGAGGCGTTCTTCTTGCAGTATCGGCAACTGATTGTACGCGTCAAGATGAAGTTTGTAAGTCTAACTTGCATATCCGCATCACCCCGTGGCAGGAAGGGGACTTGGTCCGATGCGTCCCGAGCGTCGCGCCGGGTCGCCAAGGTCGAACCGAATCCGACCAAAGTCTTATTTCGCCAACGGCACAATCCGGTCATGTTGGAGTTGGCGTCGGTGCGGCCATGACGAGCCGTTCGCCCGGAGACGAACCGCGATTTTTGACAACCGGAACGAAACCCGCCCTGATCCTGGTGGAGGACGATTCATCGGTCCTTCGCGCACTGCGCAGATTGATGCTTTCCGCGGGATTTCGAGTCATGGCCTTCGATCGGCCGCGTGCGGTTCTCGATAGCGAACTTCCGAAAACCGACGCCTGCCTGCTAGTCGACGTGCATCTTCCCGAGATGAACGGAGTGCAACTCTGCGAGACCCTGGCCGCCTCTGGATGCCAACTGCCGGTGATAATGATGACCGGTCATCTCGACCATGCCACGCGCGAGTTGACGCAACGCGCGAAGGCCATCACCGTTTTGTTCAAGCCGTTCACCCGCGATTCGCTGCTGGAAGCGATTTCCGAGGCCCTTGCGGCGGGCAAACACTCCTAGCCTCCGCTTTGGTCGCGACAGACGCCGTTGTGGAAAGATTGAGCGATTAGGGCTAAAGTCCGTGCGTTGTGTCGCGAACTATACCTTCCGCACGAGTCGTCCCGCGCCGGGAATCCAAGGGCCGCCCTCGCACTTCGCCGGATGAGACGCGCCTGTTCGAGCAACTGGTCATCGAGTTGGCCGGTGCGTTCGTGCGAGTCACAACCGACAAGATCGACGGGGAAATCGATCGCTGGCTGGAGCGAATCGTTCTGGCCCTGGGCCTGGATCGCAGCACGATCGCCGAGATCAATCCTGCGGATGGTTGGGCAATCTTCAGCCACGGCTGGGCCCGCGAGCCCGAGCACATAATCGGCAAATCGCTGGACGCCAACGCTCTAATGCCTTGGGTCAAAAAAAAGATGCTGGCCGGAGAGACGGTGGTGATGCCGAGCGTGGACGCATTGCCTGACGAGGCTGCCGTCGACCGTGAAACCATGCTGCGCCACGGCCCCAAGTCCAACGTGATGATACCGATAAAGGTTGGCGGGACAGTCGTGGCGGCGGTCGGATTCGGAGCCTTGTACCGCGAGCGTTCCTGGCCACCGCAGATCGTCCGGCGGCTTCAGACGGTGGCGGAGATTCTCGGCTACGCGCTGGAACGAAAACGAGTGACACTCGAGGTACTCCGGCTACGCAACGAGTTGACCTATATATCGCGCATCAACACCATGGGTGAACTGGCGGCTTCGCTGGCGCACGAAATCAACCAGCCGCTGGCGGCGATTCGGAGCAACGCCGAAGCAATCCATAGCATGCTTGAATCGGAGAGGCCGGACCTCGACGAAATCAGAGCGGCGGTCGCGGATATTGTCAGCGACGATGCGCGGGCGGGCGAGACGATTCGCCGCATGCGTGCGCTGTTCCGGCGCGAGGAACTCGCCCGCTCGGAAGTCGACCTCGGAGAACTCTCGAGAGAGATCAACCAGATCATCAGGAGCGACGCGGTAATCCGCAAGGTCTTGCTCACTCTCGATCTGCGCCAACCGGGTCGTGCAATCCTCGCCGATCGGATTCAGATACAGCAGGCGATTATCAATCTTCTCCTGAACGCGTTCGATGCGGTCTCCGAGACGGGGGAGAACTCGCGCCGGGTCTCACTCTCCGTGCTGACGGACGACCCCCGCTGCATCAAAGTACTGGTGCGCGATTCCGGCAAGGGGATCGAACCCGACGCCCTGCCCAGAATTTTCGACGCCTTTTTCACTACCAAGCCGGGTGGCATGGGAATGGGGCTGGCTATTTCCCGCTCGATCATCGAAGCGCACGGTGGACGGCTTTCAGTTTCGTCAAGCCCCGGTCACGGTTCGACGTTCGAGATTACACTTCCCTCTGTAATCTGAAGCATCCGTTCGAGAACGGAACCAACTCGACTATCGGCGAGCAATGAGCCAAAGAACGGTAGTAGCTATTATCGACGACGAACAATCGGTTCGGAAATCGCTGGTACGGATGCTTCAGGCCAAAGGACTCCAGGCGCTGGCTTTCCCCTCAGCGCAGGAATTTCTGGACAGCCCTCAAGGTCAAATCGTCTCGTGCGTGGTCTCGGATCTTCGGATGCCCGGGTTAGACGGGCTCGGCTTTCAGCGGATGCTGCACGCGAAGCTGCCGCATCTCTCGATGGTCTTCATCACCGGCCACGGCGATATCCCCGCCAGCGTTACGGCGATGAAGGCCGGCGCGGTCGATTTTCTCGAGAAGCCCGTGAAAGGGGCTACCCTGATCGATGCCATACACCGGGCCAGCGAACGTAGCTTCAACTTGCGGACCACCAATGCCGAGATCGATGCATTGAAAGTTCGCTACCAGACATTGACCCGGCGCGAGCGCGAGGTGTTCTCACTGGTCGCAGCCGGTCTCCTGAACAAGCAAGTCGCGGCCGAACTCGGGGTCGCCGAGAAAACGATAAAGCAGCATCGCGCCCACGTGGTGGACAAAATGGCGGCGCAATCGCTGGCCGACCTGGTCCTGATGGCTGAGCGGCTCGGAGTCAGGCCAAACGGACTCGATTTCGCGAGGGCCAGAGGCAGGCTGCCTTCCTAGAGATAGCGATCGGCTGCGCCGACGGCGGCTGTGCGCGTGGCCGATTTGGCGCGGGCGTAATCACTCTGTCATAAGACTAAAGTCCGATTTGCGGTGGCCTCTCGCGCTGACATCATGGCATTGCGCTGTTCGGTAAGGATGGAAGCTGGGTGATCCATGGGTGCTGCTGCACAGAGGCTCGATCAGGGGAGGATAGCTTTCGAGCGGACCAACGATTCGACGCTGGTGGTTCACCTTTCGGGCCCCTGGCATCTGCAACGCGACCTGCCGCCGATTTCGCTGCTGCTCGCCGAGCTCGGTTCGCGGCCGGGCACCAAACGGCTCGCGTACGAAACCGCCCAGCTCACGCACTGGGACAGCGGACTAATTTCATTTCTGACCAATACGGCCGAGATCTGCCGCGCACGCGGAATCGCCGAAGATCGCGCCGGGCTTCCGGCAGGCCTCAAGCGCCTGCTCGAACTGGCCGAGGCGGTGCCGGAGAAAAAGGGCGCGCGCAGCGCGGCGGCGCGCAGTTCGTTCTTCGAACGCGTGGGCAACATGACGCTCGGCTACGGCCTTTCGGTGGGCGAGTTCTTGTCCTTCCTCGGCGACCTGACCGTAGCCTTCGCAAAATTCGTTCGCGGCAAGGCGCGCTACAGAAAGATCGACCTGCTCGAAGTGATCCAGGAATGCGGCCCCAGCGCGGTTGGAATCGTCACCCTGATCTGCTTTCTGGTCGGGGTCATCCTGGCCTTCATGGGCGCCGTTCAGCTCTCGCAGTTCGGCGCGTCGATTTACGTCGCCGACCTGGTCGGCATCGGCATGGTCCGCGACATGGCCGCGATGATGACGGCGATTATCATGTCGGGCCGCACCGGCGCCGCGTTCGCCGCGAAGCTCGGCACGATGAAGGTGACCCAGGAGATCGACGCGCTGACCACGATGGGCGTGTCGCCACTGGAGTTTCTGGTTCTGCCGCGGGTTCTCGCGCTGGTGCTGATGATGCCGCTGCTGTGCGTGTTCGCGGACCTGGTCGGAATTCTCGGCGGCCTGTTCGTCGGCGTCACGATGCTCGATCTGTCGGCCGGCAGTTACATGCGGGAAACTATCTCGACCTTGACCCTGGTCAATCTGTTCGGCGGCATGATCAAGGGAACTTTCTATGGCGTCCTGATAGCGATCGCCGGCTGTCTGCGCGGCTTTCAGTGCGGCAACAGCTCCTCGGCGGTCGGCGATGCGGCGACGCAGGCAGTGGTCATGGCGATCGTCATGATCGTGGTCGCCTGCGGCCTGTTCGCCGTGGTCTTCAATTTCCTCGGGATTTAAGCGACACCTCACGATGGCGACCAGGCATCCAACGGCCGAAGATCGCTCCAAAGCGGAGCCGCACATCATCGTGCGCAACCTGACGATGGCCTATGGCAGTTTCGTCCTGATGCGCGATCTCAATTTCGTCGTGAAGCGCGGCGACATCTTCATCATCATGGGCGGCAGCGGATGCGGCAAGAGCACGCTGCTGCGTCATCTGATCGGACTCAAGGAGCCCGCCACGGGCGAGATCATCTACGGAGACGTGAACTTCACCCGGGCCGAGCCGGCGCAGCGCGAACTTCTGCTGCGGCGATTCGGCATGCTTTACCAGAGCGGCGCGCTGTGGAGCTCGATGACGCTGGCGGAGAACATCGGTCTGCCGCTCGGCGAGTTCACCGATCTGACGCCGGCGCAGATCCGCGAAATCGCGGCGCTCAAGCTCGCGCTGGTCGGGCTCAAGGGTTTCGAGGACTTCTATCCCAGCGAGATCAGCGGCGGCATGCAGAAGCGCGCGGGGCTGGCGCGCGCGATGGCGCTCGATCCGGACATCCTGTTCTTCGACGAACCGTCGGCCGGCCTCGATCCGATTAGCTCACGCCTGCTCGATGATTTGATCCTCGAGCTGCGCGACGAATCTTGGCGCAACCATCGTCGTCGTCACCCACGAGCTGGCCAGCATCTTTACCATCGCCAATAACAGCGTCTTTCTGGACGCGGAATCCCGCGTCCAGATCGCGACCGGCGATCCGCATGACATGCTCGCGCATTCGACAGATCCGCGAATCCGAAGGTTTCTCACCCGCGGACAGGAGGGAGGCGACTCAGTAGGCAGTCATGAGTAAACGGGTCAGTCCGACAGTTATCGGCGCGTTCGTGGTCGCCAGCTTCGCGATCCTGGTCGTCGCCCTGATCGTAGTCGGTTCGGGCCGAATCTTCACCCGGCCGATCCGCTTCATCTGCATGTTCCAGGGCAACCTCAACGGTCTCAAGATCGGCGCGCCGGTCAAGGTAAGGGGCGTGCAAATCGGCACGGTCGCGGCGATCGAGCTCCGGCTTTTGCCCTCGCAAGGGCGGATACTTCCGACTATCAGGGGTCTTCGATTGCCGGTCATTATCGATCTCGACCGATCGCAACTGCTGGCAAGAGGAGGAACTGGCGAGGCGCTCGAAACCGCCGGCTTCGACAAACTGATCAAAGAGGGGTTCCGCGCCCAGCTCGCTACGGAGAGTCTCCTGACCGGACTGCTGTATATCGATCTCGATGTTCACCCTAACACGCCGCTCAAATTCGTGTTGGAGCCGAACGGACCCATACCGGGAGATCCCGACCGTTCAGACCGATCTCGAACAGCTTCAGGAGCGGCTGACAAAAGCCCTGGACAAATTCGAGAAAATCGACTTTCAGGCGCTGGTCGATCTCGATCACCGACGCTGCCAACTCGATCAAGACTCTCACCGGCTCGCCGGAACTCAAGGCCACGCTGGAGTCGCTCAAGGGGACGGTGGCGAATCTGAACCAGGCAATCACCTCAGCTCGCAATATACTCAATAACGCCAACTCGAAGATCGGTCCGCTGGTTGCGGACCTTCAACAGAACTCCGACGAGGCTGACAAGACCATGAAGCGATACCCGCGCCGCGTTGGTCAACCTCCAGCAACACGCTCGATCCCGACTCCCCGCTGGCGGTGCATCTCAACCAGACTCTCGACTCGCTTGCCGAGACCGCGCGATCGATCGGCGAGTTCACCGACTATCTGCAGCGCAATCCGGGCGCTTTGGTCCGCGGAAGGTACGTGCCGGACAAGGGTAAGTGAGCGTGATGAATATCAAGACGAAACTGATCGCGTTCGGCGCGTGCGCGATAGCCGCGGGATGCTCGGTGCTCTCGCCCCAGCCTGACCGCTCGAAGTTCTACATCCTGACGCCGATTTCCGACAGCGCGGGGATAACTGCCAAGCCGGCCTCATGACCAGACCCGAATTCGCAGCTCACCATCGGCGTGGGACCTGTCGGTTTCCCCGACTATCTTCGACGCCTGGCGGTGGTGACGCGCGTCGCTCCGAACCGGATCGACCTCTCCGATGAAAAGCGCTGGGCTGAGCCGCTCGACAAGAATTTCACCCGCGTGCTTTCGGAAAACCTCGCGACCCTGCTGAACACGCAACGAGTCGAGAAATATCCGTGGGCGCTGACGACCAGGATCGACTACCAGGTCGAAATTGACGTCCAGCGGTTCGAGACCAACAGCGAGGATCAATCGCAGCTGATCGCCAGCTGGATCATCAGAGACGGCCCCAGCAGCAAAATCCTGTACGCTTCGCAGACCACGGCTGACGCACCCGCCGGCACCGACGCATCGTCGGCGCTGAGCCAGGACTTGGCGACGATGAGCAAGGAGATTGCCTCGCGCATCACCGACCTCAACCAGTCGCACTCCTAACAACGCCGAATCGAATGCTGCTTCCGCCTCGTGACCGCGCACTGAGCCGACAAGAACGACGCCGATTCAACGCCGATTCTCATGGAGGAACAGAATGAAACCTCAGCGCCCTTGGCAACACTATCGGAACAGGGTCGGAGTCGCGCTCGCCATCGTGGCGCTCTCCCTCCCGCTTTCAACCGGATCGTCTCGCGCGCAGGACATTTACGCCTATCCGGCGAAGGGCCAGAGTCAGGCGCAGCAGGACCGCGACCGCTACGAGTGTCATTCGTGGGCGGCCAAGCAAACCGGATTCGATCCGAGCAGAGCCCAGGCTGCCGCCTCCGACCGGCCAGCCGCCTCGGTCACGCCGGTGCCGCCGCAGGGGCATGTCGTGAAAGGCGCCGCGCGCGGCGCGGCACTCGGTGCGGTGGGCGGCGCGATAACGGGTAACGCGGGCACTGGAGCCGCCGCGGGCGCGGCGATGGGCGGGCTGGCCGGCGGAATGCGCCGGCGCGATCAAAGGCTCCAGCAGAATCAACAGCAGCAGGTCGCTGCTCAGTCCGCGGCCAGTTCCCAGCAGAGCCAACAACGCAACGCCTACCATCGTGCGATGGCGGCGTGCCTCACCGGACGCGGCTATACCGTGAACTAGTCTCGTTCATGGGAAACTGCTCATGCCAGAATTCCAGCATAGGAAATGGCAGACCGTGAATTGCTCAGGCTTACTATCGAATCTCCAGAGCATACCTACTATTCGACGAAACAGGCTGCATCGCGCTGTTGGCAACGATGCAGCCTGGTAATTTTCGCAAGGGCGTTGATTTTTCCTTAGTAGCCGCCGTATCGGCCGTTGCCGTATCCACCATACCCGCCGTATCCATACTGCTGGTGCTGCATCGAATTCCCGATCAGGTAGCCCAGACCGGCTCCACCGAGGCCGCCGATCGCGGCGCCCGCAAGAGGAGAACCAACCGCGGACCCAACCAGCGCGCCACCTCCGACACCGGCCGCCCCGCCAATCAGCGTGCCCGTCGCGCGATCGCTCAGCGGCGGACCGTAGCATCCGGCCAGTGAAAGCGTCGCGACCAACGCAAGGGTTCCCGCACAATACCGCCAGATTTCCGCCCCTTGGATTGAGTCGAGCCCTGCTTCTGGGACGCACTTTTCACAACTTTTACTGCATCCATACTCAGCTCCTCCGTTGATTAGATACGAAGGGGATGCCGGCCCGTTACAGGAGAGTAATGCGCCCCGCCGTATGCCGAAGTTTGGGCGCCTTTCATGAGAGTTTCCGGCATAAAATGGAAACTAAACAGCCGAGGCAGGTCGTGGCGCATTCCGCGCGCAGGCGCGTTACGACTTCGGGCCGGCGATCGCGCGGGCGCATTGCGCCACGCCGTCCTGCCAGCCAGGCAACTCGATTCGCGGACTTTGGATCGTCGTCAACACGGAATATTTAGGACGCGCCGCGGGCGCCGGAAAGTCCAGCCGGCTAGCGGCCTCGGGCATCGCGCTCAGTCGAAGGAGTCGAAACAGTTCGCACGTCAGCTCGTAGCGGCTGGTGCCGCCGGCGCCCGCCATGTGGTACGTGCCGAAAGCACCCGTCGCGATCAGGCGTGCAATCCCGTCGGCCAGATGCGGCGCGTAGGTCGGAGAGCCGTACTGGTCGCTCGCCACGCGCAACGCGGACGACGCGGCCCGCGCATACATCGAGAGTAGAAAATTTTTGCCGTTCTCCCAGAAAAGCCACGCGGTGCGCACGATATAGTGGCGCTGGTTGAGCGCACGGACGGCGTCCTCGCCCGCAAGTTTGCTCGCACCGTATACCGATAACGGATTGGGGCGGTCGAATTCATGATACGGGCGCTCGGCCGCGCCGTCGAACACATAGTCGGTCGAGACGTGCACCAGGGGAATTCCGTTGGCGGCGGAGACGACCGCGAGGTTGCGCGGCCCCAGTGCGTTGACCGCGTATGCCTCGGCGCCGCGCGACTCGGCACCGTCAACGTCGTTGAATGCGCTGGCATTGATCATCAGCGCGGGACGGTAAAGCGCAACGGCATCGCGGACGGCGTCGAACCGCGTGATATCGAGCGCCGCATGCTCGAGCGCGACCAACTCGTGCGCGGCGAGCGCAAGCGGAAGACATCGCCCGAGCTGGCCCCCGGCGCCGGCGACGAGGATTTTCACGCCCCTTCCTTTTGCCACACGTGAGCACTGGCAGCCATGCCGGTTGACGCAAGTCCGGCTCGGGCAAATCCGGCTCGATCAAGTCCGGCCCAGCTAGCCCGGACGGCGTTTCGCTTGCTCGAACTCACTGGCCACCAAGCTGAGGCGTTGATAGAAAGCTTCGCCAAACCCGGCCTCGATAGCCATTCGGCATTCGACGAACATGGGATCACCCTGCTCGGCCCGCAGGCACGGAAGTTCCGAATCCTTTTCGCGCCCGAACAGGGACGAAGTCTCGCGCGAAGTCGCCGTGAGTAAGGTTTCGCCATTCTCGAAGCGGTAGATGACGATCGGAAAAAGTACGCAGGCGAGCGGTTTGATCGAAGCAACGGGAACGCCCTTCTCGAGCGCCAATGAATGGAGTCCGCAGCGCAACTGTCCGCTCCCGTCGCGGTATGAAAACGCGCAGCGGCCTTTTTCCTTGGCCAGCGAGATCGTGTGCGATTCCAAGAAGAATTCGGCGATGCCGCGTCCGGGCGCAACTCGTTCGCCGTCGTGACGGTTCAACAATTCGACCACCGCGTCTCCGTCCTCGACGATTCTTGCGTGCTCTTCGGGCGTAATCTCAACGTCATAGTCGGTGCAGCAGGATTCGGTGCCGGGGCTCCGATCGATGCCGGCACAAATTTTCGTGTCACATCGAAAATGAGTCTTAAATAGCGTAACGGCGTCGACCATGATCCCGTCGACATCGGCCAGCATTCCCCGCTCCTCGAGCGAGCGCAGGTACCTGCGCCAAGGCGCCTCGTTGAAGTCACGCAGCCATCGCTCAGCCAGTGGAGTCAGGTCAGCAGCTTTGTTCGCGTCCATTCGTCCCACACACGTACCTCGAGTTTCAATCGCAGCGGGCTTGCTTGACCCGGTGACATTTCCAAATCGACAAACGCCGCGCAATACCAGTTGGCCGCGAGTGCGCACAGGTCGGATGCATCGACGCTCTGTTAACAGTTGCCAGCGGTCGCGATCTTCTGCCAGATAGAAGGGTTCGTGAGTTCCGCGCCCAAAATACCGGCTGAGCCGCCGAAGGCTCAAGAGGCTGATTACAGGTCGATAGCGCTGCTTTCCGCCTGCCACTTTTCCGACGACATCAATCAAGGCGTAGTGCCGGCGATGCTGCCGTTTTTCATCGCGGCATATCATCTGAGCTACGCCGCCGCGGCGGGCCTGGTGCTCGCACAGACCCTTTTTTCGTCGGTGGCCCAGCCCTTGTTCGGTCTGCTCGCGGACCGGCGGCCGTCGCCCTGGCTCATTCCGGTCGGACTCAGTTTCGCCGGCATCGGAGTCGCGCTGACAGGCCTGACCCACAGTTACGGCCTGATATTCGCCGCGATCGCCGCCAGCGGCATGGGCATCTCCGCCTTTCATCCCGAAGCCGCGCGCCGGGTCAGGTATCTCGGCGGTGCACGGGCGGCCACCTCGATGAGCCTGTTCACGGTGGGCGGGATGGCGGGCTTTGCGGTCGGCCCTCTTCTCATTACGCCTACTCTGATCGCTTTCGGAACTCGCGGCGCGGTGCTGCTCGCGGTTCCGGTGGTGATCATGTCGCTTGCGGTGACCTACCAGTTGCCGCGCCTCGCGGTTGAACGCGCCCCTCGGCATCACGACGCCGCTCGATCCGTTCCGGTCGAAGGCCGGGAACAGTGGAGCGCTTTCGCACGCCTCACGGTGGTCGTGATGCTACGCTCGATCGCGTTTTTCGGACTCAACACGTTCATCCCGCTCTATTGGTCTCACGTGCTGCACGGGTCGAAAGCGGGTGGCGGCTACGCTCTGGCTACCATGTTGGCGGCGGTGGTAGCCGGCACGTTGATAGGCGGACGGTTGGCCGATCGCTATAGCCGCAAAATCGTAGTCGTGGTGTCGCTGGCCGCTCTCGCTCCATTGCTGTTCGTATTCCTGAGCGCGCACGGCCTGACGGCGGCGGGATTGCTCTTGCTTCCGGTTGGAATCGCGCTGGCGGCCTCCACGAGCGTAGTGGTCGTCATGGCTCAGGAGTATTTGCCCGATCGGATAGGGTTGGCCGCGGGTGTAACGCTGGGGCTCTCGATGACGGTTGGCGGTCTGTTGATGCCGGCGTTCGGCGCGGTAGCCGATCACTACGGGTTGCGCATGGCGATGACCCTGCTTGCGTGCGTGCCCGCACTAGGCTTCGCCATGAGCCTGACCTTGCACGATGCCTCGCAACCCGCTCGCGCCTGATCGTGAGGACCGCGTGGCTCCTTCGCGCAATGACATAGATGTTCTCCTCCCGTTGGCCGTCGGCGCGGCGACGACCTGCGCCACCATCCTCATCCACGCGCTGGCCCTGGTAACGATTGTCCATTTCGTCCACCGGGAGCGAAGGCTCGGCTACGCCGGTGTCAGTTTCTGGAAAGACGTGAGCATCGTCGCAGGAGTCACATTGTTAGCGCTCATCGCGCATATGATTGAGATCGCGATGTGGGCGGTGGTGCTGGGGTTGTGCGCCGAATTCCCGGACTTCGCAACAGCCTTCTATGCCTCGGCGGAGAACTACACGACGCTGGGATACGGTGGCGCAGTCATGTCGGCAACCTGGAGACTGTTGGGGCCGCTCGAAGCTGCCGACGGGATGCTGATGTTCGGCGTGTCAACCGGGATGATCTTCGCGATAATTCACAGGTTGATTCAGGTGAGACTCCACGATTCAGACGACTGATACGAGAACAGCCATCCGCGCAGCGATTCCGCACTTTCGATTGTGTCGCGTGCGCCTCGCGGCGTTCTCAGAGTGAACGGTGAAAACATCCTCACTCTGAGAACGCCGGCGGCATCTATCAGCGAATCTTGTCGGTAAAGCGAGGCAGCACCTTGGTGGTCAAAAGTTCAAAGCTCCGCATCAACGCCTTTTGCGGCACCAGCTCGTTGTAGGTAAAGGCCCAGAAATACTCGGCCGGCAGATCCTTGAATAGCGCCTCCAGCTTGCGCGACACCGTGTCCGGGCTGCCGCAGATAGTCAGGCCGCGGTCGCACATCGACTCGAACGTGTTGGGCACGTCCTTGTAGTTCTCACCCGGCCGGGCGATGGCGGCGTTGAAACCGAACGGCTCGAAGAACTTGGTCCAGATGAAGCACCCGGCTTCGCGCGCGATCGCAATCGCCTCCTCGTCGGTATCGGCGACCACCATTTCGCGGGCTATGCCGATCCCCTGGCCGAAGCTGTACTTCTTGTCCACCTGCGCGGCGCCGGCCTTGCAGGCGTTGAACTGCCCGGTGCATATTTCCTTGTCGCAGACGATGGTGATGGGCACGACGTCGTGCTGCGCCGCCCATCGCACCGACGATTCCGAAAAGCTGAAGGGCTGGAACAGCGGCGGATGCGGCTTCTGGTAGGTTTCCGGCACCGTCCCGATCTCGGTCAGGATGCCCTTGCCGTCGACGCCGTGGCCGTATTCGCGGGTCACTTCGTGCGCGGCCCAAAAGATGTTGGGCGGCGGTATCTGCCAGTGCTTGCCGTGATGGCTGAAGGTCGGGTTGGTCCACGCCTTCATAATGATCTCGAAGTGCTCTTCGTAGAGTTCCTTCTTGAGTTTCTCGTAACCTTCGGGATCAGTCTGATTGTCCGCAAGTCCCTTGTAGTGCTGACCCAGCGTGTTGACCCATCGCGGCTGGTAGCCGCGCGCGAATCCGGCAAATGCCCGGCCCTTGGTCACCTGGTCAAGAATCGCGATATCCTCGGCGACGCGGATCGGATTCTGGCAGGGCAGAACCAGTCCAAGTTGCCCGACTCGCAGATGCTTGGTCTGCATCCCGAGGAACATATCGAGCAGGATAGGGTTGGTCGAAACCTCTTCACCCTCGACATGGAAATGATGTTCGGTGAAGGCGACGCCGTAATAGCCGTGCTCGTCGAGGTAACGAGCCTGTTCGCCCAGGTTGGTCAGCATCCGCTGGTAAAGGTCAGTGCGCCTGCCCGCCATTCCAGCGCTTATCTCGGCCTTGGTGCCGATGCTCGGCAGGTAAAATACTCCAACTTCCATTTCGTCACCTCGTAGGGAGCCGCCTGGCTCTTTCAGTGCTCAGACTGTAGCCGAAATCGTGCCCGGACGATATCGGAACGGGGGCGTTTTCGGGCGGCGCAAATCCGCCGCCGGCGCTATGATGCTTGCGCGTTTCTCCGCCGCCGCGCGAGGCGCTGGCTAAGCGGGCATGACTGGTTGTATCTTTGCGCCAATGCTCGTGTGGCAGCCGCATTCGCGGCGCCGTCGTCAGGGAGGCTCACATGTCGATACGGCTTCGTCAGATCTGCCTGGTGGCGGAGAAACTCGCGCCGGTGATCGATGACTTCAAGGCCATCTTAGCCATCGACGTCTGCTTCATCGACCCTGCGGTAGCGGCTTTCGGTCTGGAAAATTCGCTGATGCCGATTGGCAGCAACTTCCTCGAAGTGGTCGCACCGATCAGAGAAAATACGGCCGCGGGACGCTACCTCAAGCGCCGCAATGGCGACGGCGGCTACATGGTTATCTGTCAATGCGACACCCACGAGACGCAGCTTGGGCGCAAAGCCCGCGCCGCCGCGCTCAACGTGCGCATTGCGTGGGAGCACGAGGGCAAGTCTTTTCACGGCATGCAACTGCATCCGGCCGATACCGGCGGCGCTTTTTTCGAGATCGACTGGGACGCCATGGGCGAGCCCGAGGGTCATTGGACGCCCGCCGGCGGCGGCGAATGGGTGAGCAGGATGCATACCGACGTCGTCAAGTATTTCAACGCGGTCGAGCTGCAATCGGCCGACCCGCGCGGACTAGCCGAGCGCTGGAGCAGCATCGCCGAGATTGCACTGCGCAAGGATTCGCAGGGGCGTCTCGAACTGCCGCTGGAAAACGCCGGCGTGCGTTTTGTCGAGGCGGCCGACGGCCGCGGCGAAGGTCTCGGCAGCGTCGACATCGCCGTTTCCGATCGCGCTCGCGTGCTGGCGGCGGCCGCGGCGCGCGGACGCAAAGTCAGCGACGACCAGTTGATGATTTGCGGGGTGCGCTTCAACCTGCTGCGTTAACCTCTGCCCGGTTCGCTGCTGCGCGACGCGGCCGCAAGCGGAATTGGAGTCGTCATGGACAGCTTGCGTGAAATGATCGATGGCCCTTCGCTGATTGAGGCGCCGGTCGTGTTCAATCCGTTGAGCGCGAAACTCGCGCAAGCCGCCGGGCTCCCGGCGCTCTATCTCGGGGGCGGCGGCTTCGGCTATATCCAGTGCGTCACCGAGGCCAACCTGACCCTCACCGAGATGGTGCGCATCGGTATCGACATCCGCACGGTGTGTCCGCTCCCGCTCATCCTCGACGGCGCGTGCGGCTGGGGCGATCCGATGCACCTGCATCGAACCATCAATATGGTCGAGGCGGCCGGCTTCGCGGGAATCGAAATCGAAGACCAGTTGTTGCCCAAACGCGCGCACCATCATATCGGCATCGAGCACATGATCGATGCGGACCTGATGGGCGCGAAGATCCGCGAGGCCGCCAAAGCGCGCCGTGACCGGGATTTCGTGATCATCGGGCGGACCAACGCGCTGCGCTCGAGCACGATGGACGACGCGCTCAGCCGCGCCGAGGCTTACCGTGCCGCCGGCGCCGACGTGCTGTTGGTGATGGCGCATAAGGCCGAGCATTTCCGGCTACTCGGCGAACGCCTGGGGCCGCCGCTGATGTCGCTCACCACCGACGGCCAGTTGCGAAAAATGGGGCTGACGAAGGCCGACCTCGCGGCGCTCGGCTTCAGGATACTGGTCGATGCGATCAGTCCAGTGTTGCTTTTTCACAAGACGATGAAGCAGTGCTACCAGGCAATCGCACACGGAGAGTCGGCGGGCTTGTTTGCGCCGGAGGGGCTGGGACGCGAGCAGAACGAACTCCACCAGACCATCGGCCTCGACGCGATGCTCGCGATCGAACGCGAGACCGTGGAGAAATAGCGGCTAAGGCTGAAACCGCAGGCTGCTGAAGTCCGTCGTCGCGAGCGGGCGACGCGAGCGGGGGTTCACGATGAACGCAGTGAAGTTCGAGGCCGAAAGGCCACTGGCGATTGTCACCATCAACCGCCCCGACGTCCGCAACGCGATCGACCGGCCAACCGCGGAGGCGCTCGCCGAGGCGTTTCAACGCTTCGAGCACGACAGCGCACTAGCCGTCGCCATCCTGACCGGCGCCGGCGGATGTTTCTGTGCGGGCGCCGACCTTAAAGCGGTCTCCACCGGCACGGGAAACCGCCTCAGCCCGGATGGCGATGGTCCGCTGGGCTGCACGCGGATGGTGCTCAGCAAACCCGTCATCGCGGCGGTTGAAGGATACGCAGTTGCGGGCGGCCTGGAACTGGCGTTGTGGTGCGATCTGCGAGTGGCCGCACACGACGCCGTTTTTGGCGTGTTCTGCCGGCGCTGGGGCGTGCCGCTGGTCGACGGCGGCACCGTTCGGCTGCCGCGGCTCATCGGGATGAGCCACGCGCTGGACATGATCCTTACCGGACGGGGCGTCAAAGGCGACGAGGCGTTTCGGATGGGACTCGCGAACCGGGTCGTCGAACCGGGCACGACACTCACCGCCGCCAGAGAATTGGCTACCCAACTCGCGGCATTTCCGCAGCGTTGCTTGAGAAGCGATCGCTTGTCCGCCCACGAAGCGTGGACGATGCCGCTTGATGCGGCGCTTGGCAACGAGTTCGAGCGCGGGATCGCGACGGTCCAGTCGGGCGAGACCCGCGCGGGCGCGGCGCGCTTCGCCACTGGCGAAGGCCGCCACGGGAAATTCTAGGCGGCTTCTACTGGCCGAGCCATTTGGGATTGTTTATCGCCAGCGCGTCGGTCAGCGACTGGCGCAGATGTGCCCGCAAGTCCGCGTCGTTCAAATCAATAGCGCCCTCGCGGATCAGTTCAGATAGTTCGCCGCTCAAGGTTTCGGTGTCGCCGTCGTGTCCTACCAGCGCGCGAAGACGTGCACGCTCCGCCGCCGACTGCGTATCGCGCAATTCGAGTTCTCGCCGAACGATATTCAGCACATTCGCGGTGACCCGGGTCTTGAATCGATCGTATCCGGTCAATCCGGGAAGCAGCTCATCTTCCAGATATTTCACCGCTGCAGTGAGAAGAACGGGCACGGTCGGCATACTCTGTGGCATTGCATTTCCTCTCTAGTTGTCCTCACTGACTATTCGCGGCCTTCGATCAAATTGAAAAAATCCCATAACGGCTCTTCGATGCGCCGGCCGATCGCGGAGCGCTCGATACCAACTTCCTCGACGCCGCGCGTCCCCAGGAGCAGGCAATCGACCGCCCATTTGACGTTGCCGAACGCTTCCCAGAATCTGACGTGCCCGGGATCGACCGGATGACCGCTCGCGCTCTCATAGGCGGCAAAAAGATCCTCGCGCGAGCCGAACCCGCCGACCGGCCCTGCGCCGCCGAACCGCCAAGTCCTGATACATAGCCATCCGAGGTCTTGCATCGGATCACCGCGTTGCGCGAGTTCCCAATCGAGGATGCAGCGGATGCCATCCTCGCCCACGATCAAATTTCCGGTGCGGAAATCGCCGTGCAGAACGACGAGGCGCTGATTGCGCGGCACGTTCTCGGCGGCCCAGCGCAACGCTAGATCGAGCGCCGGCAGTTTGAAGCCATAGTGATCGACCAACTTGCGATGCGCCGCCACGTGCTCGGCGGCGTCCTGCCGCGTCAGGAATGGCGCCTCGGCCGAATCGATCCGATGAATCGCGGCGAGAATCTCGCCGCATTGCCGCGCCATCACGCGGCGCGCCGCCGCGAACCGCTCGTCGCGCACGATCCGCGCGCCGAGCGTCTCCCCCGCTACGCGCTCCGTGATGTAGCCCTCGCCGAGACCGTCCGCGGGCTCCAGTATAGCGACGACGCGCGGCGCAGGCGCTCCGACGCGCGCGGCCGCGATCATCAGGCGCGCCTGCTCTGCGGGAGTTATTTGCGGCATCATCCCGGCCACTGGATCAAGGCTCTGATCGCCGAGTTGGACGATGAATTGGCGGCGCGCTCCGACGGCGGCAATTGCGGTCATCGGCATCGCTCGCGTCGAACGACATAGTCGTCCGATTCGCGCCGCCGGTCAGGCGCTGCAAGCCATGCACTTTCGCAGGCTTGCCCGTATGGCGCGCGAGCGCGGCCTCGAGCCGGGCCGAAAAATCCTCATCGCTCATGCATTACGTCCGCCGGCGTGGCGCCGGCTATTCGCCAGCCCTGGCCTTGCTGCCAAAACCGAAAATCACCTGCGCGACGCGCCGCATCTGTATCTCCTCCGCACCTTCCGTAATTCGATAGCGCCGATGATGCCGGTAGATGTGCTCGAACGGCTTGTGGCGCGAGTAGCCCATGCCTCCGTGGATTTGCATCGCACGATCGGCCGCCTCGCATACCAGGCGGTTCGCGCGATAGTTGCACATCGCAACCTTGTCCGACAGTTTCTCCGCCACCTCGGGCTTGGACATCTGGTCCATCTCCCACGCCGTCTTATGGATCAACGCGCGGAGCATCGCAGCCTCGGTCTGATGCTCGACCAGCGGCCACTGGATGGCTTGGTTGGTGGCAAGGGGGCGGCCGAAGGGCTTGCGCTCCTTCGCGTACTTGACGCTTTCGTCGATGCAATATTGCGCGGCGCCGAGCGAGGACGCAGCTTGCCGGATGCGGTTCTCATGTACGAAATGCTGCGCGACTTCCAACCCACCTTCCGGATCGCCAAGGGTCGCGTCACCCGGAACGTACACATCGGTAAGCGAGATTCGGGGATGGTCGGTCGGCATGTTGAAGGTCCAGAGATATTCCTCGATTTTGAAACCTTCACTCTTCACCGGAACGATAAAGCAGGTGATGCCCTTGGCGGCGCCGTCGCGTCCGCTGGTCCGGGCGAACACGAAGTCATGCGTCGCGACGTGCAGGCCGGTGTTCCAGATTTTTGCACCATTAATGCGCCAACCGTCGCCCTCGCGGACGGCGCGCGTCTCCATCCAGGTTGCGTCGGAGCCGTGATTGGGCTCGGTCAAGCCGAACGCGACGCTAATCGAGCCGTCCAGGATTCCTGGGATGAATGCGTTCTTTTGCTCCTTGCTGCCGAAGTCGCGGAACATCAGAACGGTCGGCAGGTTTCCTACGATCGAGCTCTCGTTCTGGAGATCGTTGTGCAAGCCCAACCCCTTGGCGGCGAGATGCTCCCGTATGATCGCCATCGCGAGGTTGGAGCCGTCCTTGCCACCGTATTCCCTGGGCAGCGCGAAGCGGTAGTGCCCTGCGCGATCGGCGCGCCGCCGCATCTCGGCCAGCAGGTCCTCCCATTCATGGCGCGGCAGGCCACCACGTTCGAAGTCGGTGCGCGCCCATTCGCGGCGATGGTCGAAAAACCGGAGGTTGTCGTTTTCCCGTTCGAGCGGCTTGATTTCGCGCTCGATGAACTCGTCCAGTTCGGCAAGGTACGCGGCAATTTCGGCGGGTATTTCGAAATCCACGGCAGCGCTCCTGTAGCAATTTCCCGGGTTGTCTCGATCGCATTCAGGCCGCTAGCCAGACACCCGAGCATCGCCTAGATTACGTAAACCGGCCGCCTGGTAAATACCATCCTTGCGGCGGTGAGTCATTTCAGGCCGACATGGCTGGTAAACCCGTCTTTGGCAAGCAGCCTGATCGAATCGCGCTGGTCAGCGGCGGTAACCGGGGGATCGGATTTGAGGTCGTCCGCCAGCTCGCCGCGGCCAGCGATACGGTGATCCTCGGCTCCCGCGATCTTGCCAAGGGCGAGGCCGCCGCGCGAGCGATTGTCGACAAGTATCCGGGGCGTGTGATTGCGGCGCGCCTCGACGTGACGGATCCCGTCAGCGTTGAACGACTTGCTGGAGAGGTCGACCAAAAATTCGGTGCGCTCGATGTGCTGGTCAATAACGCCGCGGTTCACTACGACACCTGGCAGACCGCCACTGCCGCGAACATCGAAGTCGTCGTGCGCGAGGCGTTCGAGACCAACGTTCTGGGCGCCTGGCGATTGATTCGTGCTTTCGTTCCGCTGATGCAACGAAATCGCTGGGGCCGTATCGTCAACGTGTCCAGCGGCGCGGGTGTGATTTCATCGATGGCGGCGGACACGCCTGCTTATTCGACCTCGAAGGCGGCCTTGAACGCACTAACGCGAGTGGTCGCAGTCGAATTGCGGGGCAGTGGCATCCTGGTCAATGCGGTATGCCCCGGCTGGGTGGCGACCGACATGGGAGGATCCGGCGGACGGCCGGTCAGCGAGGGCGCGGCCGGCATCGTATGGGCGGCCACTTTGCCGGACGACGGGCCGACAGGAGGCTTCTTTCGCGACCAACAGCCGATTAGCTGGTGAGGACCGTCGTCGGACAGGCTGCTTTGCGGCCAGTTCCGACGGGCCAACCCAGCCTGTTTTTTTCGGTGGCATTTCGGGATGAAGTGGAAGTATGATCCGACCAAACAATGGCAGAGCCCGTTGGAGGTAGACCGCGATGAAGTTCATGTACTTTTTTCTCCCCAGCATTCCGGCAACGATGGAAGAGCGGCGTGCGCTACGCCCAATTGCGAACCGTACCGACCGCTGGCAGCGCATGTTTGAAGAGGTGGTCGAGGTTGCGCAGCTGGCGGAGGAAGTGGGCTTCGACGCGGTCTGCTTTCCCGAGCATCACCTTCACAGCGAAGGCCTCGAGATGGGCAGCTTGCCGCTCCTTACGCAGCATGTGATTCAGAATACCAAGCGCATCAAGGTCGGCCCGATCGGCTACGTTCTACCCGGATGGAACCCGCTGCGCCTCGCACTTGAAATTGCGTACCTGGATCAGTTGACCAAGGGCAGAACCTTCGTGGGCTTCGCCCGCGGTTATCAGGCCCGCTGGCTCAACCAGATGGCGCAGAAGATCCATGTGACCGCGACCGTCAGCGATAAGAGCGAAACCGACCGCATCAACCGCGAAGCCTTCGAAGAGGTCTTCCGGTTTCTGAAGCTGGCATGGGGCGACGAGCCGTTCCGCTTCAAGGGCAAGTACTACGAGTATCCGTCCCCGCAGGAGGGGATAGCGTGGCCGCCGCATAAATGGACGCGCGAGTACGGCTTCCCCGGCGAGGTTGACGAGGAGGGCCGCATCCAGAAGATCAACGTGGTCCCGAAGCCGTATCAGAAGCCGCATCCTCCACTGTTCCAGGCCTTTTCGATCAGCGAGGAGACCGTGCGCTGGTGCGCTCGCGAGGGCATCACGCCGACCATCCTGATCTCGCAGCCGCCGCAGCTGCGCAAGCTGGTCGAGGCATACCAGGAAGAGGGGAAAAAGGCTGGGCGGCAACTGAAGCTGGGCGAGAGCGTCGGGGTGCTGCGCGCCGTCTACCTGGCGGACAATCACGCGAAGGCGCTGAGAGCTGGCCGAAGAAGGGGTATCGGGAACTGCCTTCCGCGAATTTTTCTACCATTTCGGTTTCTTCGAGGCGTGGCGCGAGGCCGCGGACGACGCCAAGTACGGCAAGAAGATGCTGCCGGCCGAAGAAGCGACCATCGCGCGCATGGAGCGGGCGGACTTCGCCTACCTCGGCAGCGTCGAGGACGTGCGGCGCAGGATGGATGCGCTGGTCGAGAACGCCCATCCGGAATGGTTCGTATGGCAGGGCGACCAGGGACTGCTGCCGCTCGCCGAGGCTAGGCGGCAGGTCGAGATTTTCGGCAAGGAGTTGCTCCCGCGGTACAAGTAGCAGCACGTTCTTACCTCCCCCGAGCGCTCGGGAGAGACGAGTGAATCGAAGGAAGCGCCGGACGTTTACTTCGGCGCTTCCTCGTTTCTACCCGAGGCGACCGCTTACCTTGTCGGCGAGGTCAGGATAGTCTGAAGGAATACGGTGTAGCGCTCGGATACGCAGATGCGGCAGCACCTCTTCGCCGAAGAGCTGGAGGCACTGCATCGTCTCGGCGCGGCGCGGGCCGAGCGGGACGCGGCTCCGGATGATGAGGTAGTCGGCGCCTAGCGCATCGCACCAGTATTTGGCGCGTTCGACGCAAGTTTGCGGATCGCCCAGCACCAGGAACTTGCGCATTTTGGCCACGGTGAAATCCGCTTCGCTCTGGAACTCCGGATTCGGCGTCAACAGGCCGTAGCGGTAGTAGTACAGCATGTCCTGAACCCACAATTCGCCGAAAGTGCGCTCCGCCTCCTCCTGCGTCCTGGCGACCCATCCGTCGCGCATCAGCACCACCATCGGCCGCCGGCCATGCTTCGCCGCTTCCTCGCGGTAGATGTCGGCCTGCGATCGCAGCGTCTCGAACGAATCCCAGAACGGCAGAATCGCCCACGCGTCACCCAGACGCCCGGCTCGCTTGATGGCTTCCGGATAGGCCGCGCCGATCCAGAGCGGCGGACCGCCGTTCTGATAAGGCTTGGGCGACAGCAGCACATTGTCGAAATGATAGCGCTTGCCGTGGAACGAATATTTACCGGTGCTCGACCACGCTCCGCGAAGGATTTCGATCGACTCCTCGAAACGCGAGAAGCGCTGCTTGTGCGGTTCACCGAAGAGGTTGAAGTAGTCGGGATGATAGCCCATCCCCACTCCGAGCCTGACCCGCCCGCGCGAGAGATTGTCGACCATCGCGACGTCTTCGGCGAGGTGCATCGGATTGTACAACGGAGGCTGCAACACCATCGTGCCGAGATCGACCCGCCTGGTGCGCGCGGCCAGCGCCGCCATGATGATCAGCGGCGGCGGAAACACGCACTCGGTGCGGGCGTGACGTTCCGGGAAAAAGACTCCATCGAAGCCGCTGCGCTCGGCCTGCTCTCCCTCTTCGAGCAGTTGGTCGGCGAAATCGGCGACCGTCTCGCGCGAGGGAAGCGGCTGGTCGTACGCACCGCTGTGCGTGTCCGGCATGTATCCGATCTTCATGACTGCCTCCTGCGGGAAATCCGGCTTTACCAGATTCCCGGCACCAGCCGGTAGCGCACCGCGCCGGCGTAGATCTGAATATCCTTTGAGATTGCCCTTCAGAAAACGATCCTCGGCGAGGGTGCGGCGTAGTAATAGCGGCATGCACGCCACATCCGGCCAGGCCGAAACCCACGAGCCGAGCGCGATTCCGCTCGACAGGCAGAGTAGAAATCCAGCCGTGTAGCCGGGATGCCTGACCCAACGATAAGGACCGCCGGTGACCAGCTGGTGCCCGCGATCCTCTTGCAGACGGATAACGGAGGAAAAGAAGCGATTCACCCGCATCGCCCAGATCATCAGCGTGAGCGCCGTCGCGAAAATCGCCAGCGTAAGAATTTGAAGGGTGAGCGGAACGGAGTCCGACCAGTGGAATCGGCCGACATCAAGTCCCGCGATACACCAATGCGCTATGAGCGGGAGGAGCAACGCGTAATATCGCAACTTCAGCGGTTGTCCGCCGGGCCGAACGCGCTCCTGAAAAAGTCGGGATCGAGGACCGACGCTGCAGACGATGAAACCCACGCTGCAAACGAACAGGTACTCCCAGAAGGGGGCGATATCAGCCGCCCGCGCATCCGAAAAGCAGCAACCCGATAAGCGCGCAAAACCCGAGAGACTGCAGAAATCCAGAAAAGTCTTCGATGAAGAGAGCGATCCCCTTTCGCGCATGCGATCCCCTTGTGGCATGATTGTCCCGCCGGATTTAGTCGAAAGCCCGGCGCTCCGAAGGCGCGCCGGGCTCTCGCGTCGTCGCTGCGGAATCGTCTCTGCGGAATTGAGCCGCCGCTTAGCGGCCGGCCGCGGCCAGTCCTTCGATCTTACCGTTGGCAGCCTTGCCGTTGGCGTGCGGATGCTTTGCGCGCTCACGCGTCGTCGCTTCGCCGTCGATAGTCTTCGATTTGGAATCGATGACTACTCCGTAGTTGTCACGCGCCTCCGCCAGCGTCACGTAGCCGTCAAGAAAATCTTCCAGCACCCGGGCCGTCTCGCGCAACATCGGATCGCCCCATCCGCCGCCGCCAGTGGTAAGGACTTCGAATCGATCGCCCGCTTCGAGCCGTTTGCCGCGCAGCGGATTGTGCCATACCCCATCGGGTGAGATACCGCCGATGACGTCGAGCTTGCCGTCCGCGGTCCAACGCGCGATCCTTTGCGCGATGCTGTCGCCGCCGCCCGCGACTCCCGGGGTGCCCGTGCGGGTGCGCGAGGTCTCGATCGATACCTCCGAGGAGCCGAGCATGGTGATCACCATGCGCGAACCAAGTCCGCCGCGATTGCGGCCCGCGCCGGCCGAGTCGGCGCGCAGGTCAAAGGCCTCGTAGCGGATCGGAAAGAGCAACTCCGCGACTTCGGCCGACAGGTTGGCGCAGTTTCCCAGCGGATCCTGAGTCACGTTCATCCCGTCGTGGCGCGGAGTGCCGCCCCATCCGCCCGCCGGCAAATCCGAGAAGACGAAATTTTCGCCGCTCTGCGGATCCTTCACCGAGCATACGAACCAGTTGCACTCGGCGAAGGTCGGCGCCACCGCGCGATCGGGAATCGCATCGGAAAGCGCTTTCCAGATGGCCGCCGTGATCTTGGACGAGGTGAGCGTGGTGCAACCGATCGTCGGCGAGGGCCACTTCGCGTTGAGCCAGCTGCGCTCGGGCAGCCGAATCTCGATCGGACGAAAGCTGCCCGCGTTGGCCGGCGCATCGGGCGAGAGAAAAAACTTCAGCGAGTAGTAGACCGCCGAATACGTATTCGCCATCGGCGAGTTGATGCCGCCCGCGACCGGCTGATCGCTGCCTTCGAAATCCACTACGATGCGGTCGTCTTCGACCTCGAGCGTGACCTCGACGCGTACCGGCTCGTCGCTGATGCCATCGGTGTCCGCGTAGTCGACCGCATGGTAGGTGCCGTTGGGGATCTCGCGAATCGCGTTGCGAGTGAGGCGCTCGGTATAGTCGAGCACCTCGCGCATTCCCTGGCGTACGGTTTCTACGCCGTAGCGCCCGGCGATGCGCTGCAGTTCCGCTTCGGCCACGCGCAGCGCCGCGAGATGAGCCTGCAGGTCGCCCTTGATGTATTGCGGAGTGCGCGTGTTGGCGACGATGATCCGCAGCAGATCGTCGTTGACGCGATAGTTCTCGTACATCCGCAGCGGCGGCAGCCGCAGACCTTCGCCCGCGATGTGCGTTCCGAAAGCCTGTCCGCCGGCCGCGCCGCCGCCAACGTCGGTCCAATGGCCCCGCGAAACCGCAAAACCAAGGATGTCGCCCTCGAAAAATACCGGCATCGTGAAAGTCATGTCGTTCAGATGCGTGCCGCCGTCGTAGGGATCGTTGAGCACGAAGATGTCGCCCGGGACGCAGGCTTTCAAAGCCGAAATGCTTCACCGAGGCCTGCGCCGAAAAATGCATCGCCGCGATATGGACCGGGCAGTTCGCGGTCTGGCCGAGCAGCTCGAGCCGTTCGTTGTAGATCGCGTTGGAGAAATCCACCATGTCGTAGATGATGGGCGAAAATGCCGCCTTCTGAAGCACCGTGCTCATCCTGCCGCAGACGTATTCGAAGGAGCTGCGCAGGACTTCGAAGGTCACCGGATCAAGCCGCTTGCCATTTTCATTCGAGGTGTTCATCGGCACTCCCTTACACGGTTATGGACAGATTGCCCTCAGCGTCGACCATGGCAGAACTTCCAGGCGCAAGCGCGGTACACGAATGCTCGTGTTCGATTATCGCGGGCCCCTCGATCTTACGCCCCGGGCGCAGCGCCGCGGCATCGTAGAGCGCGGTCCGGATGGCCTTGCCGTCGAAGATCACCTCGCGCTCGCCCTTGATCACGTTCACAGTATCGCTTTTCCGGGCGCTCGCGGGAACAGCCCGCGTATCGCCCGTTCCGATGCCCCGCCACCACGCCCAAAGCGGTCACGCCCAGGCTCACGAAGGCCGGATAGAACTCTTCTGAGGCGACGCCGTATTCGCGCAGATGCGCCTTGTGAAAATTGGCCCTGACCTCGTCGAGCGCCGACCCGATGTGGTCCGGGATTGGCGTCAGGACCTCGTAGCTCTGACCGACGTAACGCATCTGCGCGGTGCGCTTGAGTCGTATCGCGGCGAGCGCGATTCCTTCGCGTGACAAAAGCGCGCGGCCTTCTTCCTCGAGCGCGCGATACCGCTGCTCGAGCTGGCCCGGGTCGGTATCGGCGACCGGCGAGTAAAAAAATCGCTCCAGGTCGTGGCGCAAATCCATCCGGGTAGCGCCATAGGCCGACGCGACACCGGCGTACGCAGGAACAATTACGATGGGGATTCCAAGGGAGCGAGCGATCCAGCAAGCGTGCATCGCGCCCGCTCCGCCGGAGCTGGCAAGCGCGAAATCGCGCGGGTCCCGTCCGCGCTCGGCCAGGGCGAGACGAATCGCCTGCGCCATGTTTTCCGTGCAGATCGAAACGATACCCTCCGCCGCCGCGATCGGCTCCAGTCCCACTCGTCTGCCGATTTCGGCCATCGCGCGATGCGCGGCCTCGCGGTCGAGAATCATCTTCCCGCCAAGCGTCGGCTCCAGCCGGCCCAGCAAAAGATTGGCGTCGGTGACGGTTGCCAGTTTGGCGCCCTTGCCGTAGCAGGCCGGGCCGGGATCGGATCCGGCACTGCGCGGCCCTACCCGCAACGATCCGCCGTCATCAATCCAGGCTATCGATCCGCCGCCGGCGCCGATGCTCCTGATGTCGAGCATCGGAGTGATGATCGGCATCTCCCAGCGCAATTCGTAGGAGTTGGTGATGAGGCCCTCGCCGTCCTCGACCACCGCGACGTCGAACGACGTGCCGCCCATGTCGGTGTGGATGACTTTGGCCGCCTCGCGCATCGAGCGCGAGAGCGCGCTGGCGTACGCCACGCCGCCGGCCGGCCCGGATTCGATCAGCTCCTCGGGCCGCTCGATCGCGGAGGCGACACCCATCACGCCGCCGTTGGACTTGATGATGAGCAGCGATCCCTTGAAACCCCATTTGGCGAGTTCGTGCTCGAGGTCCTGCAGATAACCGGCCATCACCGGCAGGAGCACGGCGCGAACGACCGTGGTCATGAAACGGCCCAACTCGCGAAACTGCGGGCGGGTCTCGCTTGAAACCGCGACCCGAACTTTCGGCGCTGCTTCGTGTATCAGTTCGCGCACCCGCCGTTCGTGGCGGCCGTCAACGTAAGCGTTGATGAAGCAAACGGCGAATGTTTCGGCGCCTTGTGCGAGCGCCTCCGCGATCACCTCGCGCGCCGCCTTTTCGTCCAATGGCCGGACTATCTCGCCCTGCGCCGACATCCGCTCGCTGAGCGCGAAGCGCAGGCGCCGCGGAATGAGCGGCCGCTCCTTCACCTGGTAGGGGTCGTAAAGGCGTTCGCGGCGCTGGCGGCCAATCTCGATCGTGTCACGAAACCCCTCGGTGGTGATCATCGCCGCGGTGGGAAAGGTGCGTTCGATCAGCGCATTGGTGGCGGTCGTGCTGCCGTGAACTATTTCCGCGACTTCGCCCGGCTTGATGCCCGTTTGCACGAGCGCGGCGAGCACACTTTCGACCAGCCGATGCTTGGTACCGAGAACCTTGGCCGTGCGGGTCTCGCCGTTCTCCTCATTTACCGCGAAGAGATCGGTGAAGGTTCCGCCAACGTCTATTCCAATTCGCCAAGACACGCGCCGATGCTAGCCGTCTACACAAACCAGGTCAAAGGATACGGCGCTCATGCCTAAGCCAGCGGGCCCACGGTAACTTCCACGCTATGCACGCTGGTGCTTTCCCCCATGTCTGATTTGAGCCCGGGGTTCAGCGCGTTCACGTTTCTCTGCCCGGGTTCCTGCTTAGGCCAGCGGCCCTTGTACGACAGCGCGACCCCGCGGGGCACGGTTTCGGTCAAAGTGACGCGCATCACCAGGCGGCCGGTTTCGTTCGCCACCAACACCTGGTCGCCCTCGGTGAGACCCCGCCCGGCGGCGTCGGCCGGATGCATCGCGATCGCGGCCTGGCCAACATGGGCCACGATCTTGGCCACGTTCGAAAAGCTGTCGTTCAGGCTCCACGACGAAGATGGCGACAGCAATCGCAGCCGCCCCGACGCCGGCCTGGGATCGACTAGCGGCTGCGGAAGTCGCGGATGACCGTCGGCCGCGGCGCTCTCCGAGGCGATTTCGATACGTCCGCTGGGCGTGGGGAACGTCAGATCGCGAAACTGGACTGCCGGCTCGGCGGGAACGTGCAAGGGCGATCGCGCGGCAAACGTGCGGAAATCCATCTCGAGGTTTGCGCGCTTCAATAGCGTGGCCAGGATTTCGGAGTCGCTCTCGTGCAATTCGGGCTCGGTGAAGTCCATCGCGCGGGCCAGACGGCGAAATATTTCCGAATTGGGCAGCGCTTCGCCCATAGGCTCCGCCGCCTTGACCTGCGCCGAAAGCGTCAAATGAAAGTAGCTCGCCACGATATCGTCGAACTCCAGGAAGCTCGCCGCCGGCAGCACGAAGTCGGCAAAATCGGCGGTGTCGGTCGGGAACAGATCGAGCACGACGGTCAGCAGGTCTTCGCGCGTCAGCGCCTTGCGCAGGCGCTCCTGCTGCGGATTGGACGCCGCGATATTGATGTTCCAGCACATCAAGGCCTGCGCGCGCGCGGGGTCTTCAAGGCAGGCGACGAGATCCATGTGGCTGATGGATGCGCTGCCCTTGTTCAGATGCGGCGCGGTCAGATACTCGGCGTCGATGCCGCGTTGCGCCATGTCGAAATTCAGGTAGACGAAACCGGCGCCGGGCTTGCCGATGTTTCCGGTGACCGCTGGAAGAATCGAGCACGCGCGCATCACGTTGCCGCCAGTCGGCTGACGCTGGAGCGCCTGGCCCATCCACAGTAGCGACGGCCCCCGCGCATACAGCCGCGCAGTCTCCTCAATCAGGCGGGCAGGCACGCCAGTCTCGGCCTCGCCCCAGGCCGGAGTACATCGCGCGAGCATCGGTTCGAGCTCGTCCCATCCCACGGTGCGCTGGGCTACGAAGTCGCGATCGACCAGCCCGTCCCGCTGGATGACATGGAGCATCGAGAAGGCCAACGCCGCATCGCTGCCCGGGAACGGCTGAAGATGGATGTCCGCGGCTTCAGCCGCCGCCGTCCGCACCGGATCGATGACCACAACCTTGCCCGGCAGTTTCGCGAGCCAGTGTTCCTGCACGTGCGGGCCCGAAGCGGCGGGATTCGCTCCCCATACGAGGATGCAGGCGGCGGCGTCGCCGGTGCGCGGATCGAAACCGCTCACCGAAGTTCCGTATACGTAGTGCAGGGCGACGTGCCCGGCCATGTTGCAAATCGTGTCGGGGCTGACCTCGGTCGCACCGAGCCGGTTGAAGAAGCGCGTCGGGAAAAGATACGCGATGAGCGAGATGGTGCCGCTGTAATGCGTATTGAGGATGGCTTGCGGTCCGGCGCCCGCGACGATCCGCTTGAGCCGGTCGGCGATCGTAGCCAGCGCAACCTCCCATGACACCGGCTCGAAGCGGCCCTCGCCCTTGCGTCCCACGCGGCGCAGTGGCCGGGTCAGGCGCGAGCGCGGGTCGAGCCATTCGTTGTTGTAGCCAATCGAGCATTTGGGGCAGAGCTGGCCCTGGCTTACGAAGTGGCCGGGGTCTCCGCGCACCGATTCGATCACGCCGTTGCGCTTGTGAACGGCGACTCCGCAGGTGTCGTAGCAATCGCGCGGGCAGGCGGTGCGGACGATTTCCTCAGGCTCACTCATCGTAAACGCTCCTGTTAATTCGACGTATCGCCCTCGACTGGCGCCACCACCGGCGCGGGCCGATCCACGCCGGCGAATTCGGAAATGCCTTTGCGCCGGGCGCGGATCCAGAACAGCCCGATTGTCATGTAGGCGAGGAATATGTACGGAAAAACGCTATACGGCCAGGCGGGGACGGGATATACGCTCCCGACGGCGGGAAACAACAGCAGCAATGCCGCCACGCCCGCGAGCGCATAGTCCCGGCCACGAACGAGGCCCTGGTGCTTCAGATATGCCGGCGCCGCCACCGAGACCAGGAAGTATGCGCCGATGAATCCGAACGCGGTCAGGGTTCCCGCGTAACCGACGACGTCGAACGGTTGCGTTCCCGGCACCAGCAGCATCGCGGCCGGCACCACGAAGAGCAGCGCGCCCATTATAGTGACCGCGACGTGCGGTGTTTCGTGGGTGTCGTGCGCGGCGCCGACGGATGAATGGAGGAGTCCATGATGGCTCAGCGAGTAGAGAATTCGCGCACCCGAGTTGAGGCACGCCAGCCCGCCAGAGAAGCAGCTCGCTAAGACCGCCAACGACAGCGGTACCACCAGCCCGGGCATCCCCACCACCTGGGCCAGGATGTTGAGCGGCGTATCGACCTTGTCCAGCGGCGTCTTGTAACCGATGAAGCCGAGTATCTCGGTGTAAGACATCAGCACGAAAAAGAGACCGGTCAGCACCAGGTTTACGATCAGCACGCGCGGGATCGTAACCAGCGGTTCCTTCGCCTCCTCGCCAAACGCGGTGGCGTTCTCGAAGCCGACCAGACTGAAGACCGCGATGTTCACGCCCATCGCGATGCCGGACAACGAAGATCCTTTCAAGGTGAGCTGCGCGGTATCGAGCGCGAACTTGTGTTTGGACAGCACCATGGCGCAGAGGATCAGAATCATCGTTATGGAAAGCGCTTCCAGCAACAGCATCACGATGCTCGAGATCTGCACGTCCTCGTAGGCGAGGAACCAGATTGCGAAGCACAGGATAGCGAACATCAGCATGTTCGGCACCTGGACCCCGAGCATCCCGAGCAATGCGTTGCCAAAAATCGCGAAGCCTGCCACCGCGGCTATCCCGTCGAAGAGATAGGCCCAGACCAGGCACCATCCCGAGATGCCGCCGGTCGTCGCTCCAAGTCCCATCACGGTGTACGCGTGCATCGAACCGGTCGCTGCCGAACGGCGCGCGAACTGGTTCAGGTTGAAGGTCACGAACAGCAGCATGACCGTGCCGAACAGGTAAGCGAGCCAGCTTGCATTGCCGGCGTTGGCATACATCAGCGGAATGATCAGCGCCGCAACGATCGTCGGCCCGATGTTCGCAACCGAGATGGCCGAAAGCTCGGTGAAGTTGAGACATCCGGCCCGCAAGGCTCCCGCCATCGGTTTCTTCGAGGAGGTTTCCATAGAAGGCTACAAATCTAGTTTTGCGCGATGGCCCGTGCAAAGAGCCACTTTGGTGCAAGTCTACGGAGCCACCCAGTCGGTGGGCGGGTAGCGTTACGATGCGTCTCTCGGTCGTGTCAGTTGCCAGGTCAAATGCGCCTTCACCGCGGGCCACTCGCTGGCGATGATGCTGTAAACGCAGGTATCGCGGAGCGTCCCGTTTGCCGCGAGCTGATGGCTGCGCAGGATTCCGTCGAGCTTCGCGCCCAACCGTTCTATCGCGCGCCGGCTCTGCTGATTGAACAAGTGAGTTCTGAACTCGACCGCGATGCAATTCAGCGTCTCGAACGCGTGGCCGAGCAACAGAAGTTTCGCGTGTGTGTTGAGGTCGGTGCGCTGCATGCTCTTGCGATACCAGGTCGCACCGATTTCCACGCGGCGGTTGACCGCATCGACATTCAAATAATTGGTCATCCCCACAGCTCTGCCGGTCGCATTGTCGATGATCGCGAAGGGCAGCGCCGACCCGGCCGCTTGCAAGCCCAGCCGCCGATCGATCTCCGGCCCCATGGTCTCGGGCGCGGGAACCGATGTGTACCACAGCTTAAAGAGCTCGCCGTCGTTAACCGCCTCGATAAGCTCTTCGCGGTGACGATGATCGAGCGGCGCGAGGGTGACACGCGAACTCCGCAAGGTTACAGACTGAAGCCACGACATTCGCTTGTTTCTCCATCCCAACCGGCGGAGGTTTCCGTCGGACGTTATAATCTAATTTCGCGAGATGGCCCGCGCAAAGAGCCACTTTGCTGTCAGTCTATGGAGCCAACCGAGCGCACCCGGAGATCGGGTTGTAATCCGTTTCGTCGTGTATCTGACTGGCGGCGGCGGATTCCCGTGCTCGGCGGCGCCGTGGATAATCGGTAATGTTTCTCAAGCTCGATCAGGACGGTCTGCTCTACGGCCAGGTCTACCGCGCGCTCCGCAGGCAGATTCTCGGCGGCAGGATGCGTCCCGGTTCGCGTCTGCCGTCGACCCGATGGCTCGCGTCGGAACTTGGGATCTCGCGCAACACCGCGCTGCTCGCGTACGAGCAACTAATAGCCGAAGGCTACCTCACCGCGGGGTCGCATGCCGGAACGTATGTGGCCGCGGAACTCCCCGAAAATCTCACGTTTGTCCCGCCCGACCAGGTCTCACGCAAACACGCAATCCCGTCCGCGGTTCGTTTATCCGGCTTCGCCTCGCGGATCGCCGACGATCCGGTCAATGCGGCACTGATTCGGCAGATCCTGCTGCGCCCCGCGCTGCCCTACGATTTTCGTTACGGCCGTCCGTCGTTCGCCGATTTCCCCCACGCCACGTGGGATCGCACGCTGGCGCGCCGTGCGCGGCGCCGTTCGATCGGCGACCTCGACTATGGAGCCCCCGAAGGAGTCGCGCCGCTTCGCATGGAGTTGGCGGAGTATCTGCGCCGGGCCCGCGCGGTCAACTGCTCGCCGGAACAAATCCTAATTGTGAGCGGCTCGCAGCAGGCTATCGACCTGGCCGTGCGGGTCTTGATCGATCGCGGCGATCGCGTGGTGCTCGAAAATCCGCACTACTTCCCTGCGCGCAACGTCTCCCGCGCCGCCGGCGCGGCGCTCGAATTCGTCGATGTCGACGATCAGGGAATGAAACTCAGTGACCTGGCTACGAAAAAAGGGCGGGTCAAGCTGGTCTTCGTGACGCCGTCGCATCAGTTTCCCACCGGCGCCCTGATGCCGCTTGGGCGTAGGCTGGAGCTGCTGGCCTGGGCAAATCGTACCGGTGCGGTGGTTTTCGAAGACGACTACGACAGCGAGTACCGATATTCCGGCCGGCCGGTCGAAGCGCTCCAGGCGCTCGACGAGAGCGGCCGGGTGCTCTACTCGGGGACCTTTTCAAAGACGATGTTTCCCGGTTTGCGGCTTGGTTACCTGGTAGTTCCCCATCAGCTCGTCGATATTTTCCGCTCGGTCAAGTCATTGCTCGATACCGCGTGCCCCACGAACACGCAGCTCGCGCTTGCGGAATTCATGCGCGACGGCCACTTCGAACGGCATTTGCGCCGATCGAGAGCGCGCAACGCCAAGCGGCGTACCGTGTTGCTGGAAGCGATCGAGCGGCATCTCGGTGGCCGGGTCGAGGTATCGGGCGCCGAGGGCGGTCTGCACATTCTGCTGTGGATGAAGGACACGCCCATGCGGCGCAGCGCCGATCTGGTCGCGCGCGCGGAACAGGCGGGAGTGGGCGTATATCCGGTGGGCCCGTTTTACTCCAAGCCGCCCAAGCGCACGGGCCTGCTGCTCGGCTATACTTCGCTCACGGAGAAGGAAATCGCGGAAGGAATTCGACGGCTGGGCTCGGTGGTCGCGTCGATGAGCGCATCGATGAGCGATCGATCCTGACGATGAGGGCTCGACCGCTCGTCACAGAGCTACTAAAGTCGTGTCTTCTCAACGATGAACCAGGCTATCAAAGAAACCCCGCCGGAAGGCGCGGCGATGCTGGGCAAGTACATGCGCTACCCATTCGCCGAGGGCAACTACAGTCTCGCGCTCGGCCTGGTGCCGATGGCCGAGGAGACCTGGCTCGACATCGACGAGCACTACGCGGCGGAGATGCGCGAAAAGGCGCGCCGCCTGCGCGAGGAATACCCGGCGGTGTTCTGCGCCTTGCCGGGCAGCGAACGCGGCCAGGCCGAAGTGCTGGACATGCTGCTGGAGCATCTGACTATCTACTATCCGAATTTCTTTCGCATCTCGCGCGCCGCGACACCGCTGAGCGCGGATGACGCCATCGAGCCGGACGCTCGTATCGAAAATCTTATCAATGGCGAAACCTGGCGCGTCGGCGATTTCAGCGCGGCACCGCTCGATTTGGCCGCCCGCCTGATCCAGGAAGACCTCTGCCTGATGAGCCCCGATGGTAAGGGCACCTATCTGCTCAGCGCCGGCTCGGTCTGCTTTCCACTGCGTTGGGAGCTGACGGAGAAATTCGGGCTGCCGATGGCCGCTATTCATCATGCCGTTCCCGGCTACGATGAAAAGCTCGCGGGCCCGTCAGACCGTTACATGGTAGGGCTCAAGGCGCATAAGCCCTCATGGCGATCCAACTGGAGCATCGTTGACGCCCCGGACCTCTACCTGAAACAGCGACGGTTCGCGCAGGGCCAGAACAGCGACATCACCGCCGACAACGCAGGCCGCAAGCTGTGGATCAGATCGGAACGGCAGAGCCTGCGCAGATTGCCGCGCTCGGGCGATGTTCTTTTCACCATTCGGACCTACATTCGGCCGCTGTCGGTACTAGAGGGCTTACCGTCGGTGGCACGGGGGTTGGCCCAGGCGCTCGACAAAGTGCCCGCCGATATGCGCGGCTACAAGAATCAGCTTCCCATACGCGACGCCCTGCTCGCCTACTTAAGCCGCGTCAGCGGCTGAACGCTGCCCTACATTGACCTCTCCTTGTCCAAGGAGAGGTCGCCGCGAGCCGCGCGAGCGCCGGGGGAGGTCGAGTCTGGATTGAGTTGGGCCACAGCCATTTCGGACGGCTCGCGAAGATCGGTCGTTGAACCTCTCCCTAGCCCTCTCCTTGGACAAGGAGAGGGCTAGGGAGGGGCCGCGTCACTTATACGGAAGTCCCTCGGCGAGGCGGCGACGCGGTTCGTGGCGGCGGAGCTTCGGCGTTGTCCTCCGCACGCGCGGGACGCTCTCCCATCACACCGGTCAGATACAGGAACACGGTCCAGAAACTGCGCGACCAGGGAAAGGTCGTGAACAGACTGGCCATCACGCAAACCGAGATCATGGCGATTTCCACGGTCTGCGGGATTTTCGTGAAAGCCAGCTCGAGTGCCGCCCACACCACGATTGCGGCGCCGGTGGCGAAGGCCCAATCGATCACGAACGCGCCGAGCCATTCGCCCTCGTCGACCCAGAAGACCGCGCCGCATTCGCTACACCGCGGATTCATTCTGAAGTAGGAAGAAAAAATGGCGCCGCGGCCGCATCGCGGGCATTGCTTTCCGAGCGCGCGCACAAGCAGCGTCCATCCCGGCACACGCGGCTCGACCTCCCCGGCCGCCGCGCGCTGCGCGTCGGCCTCGGCACCATCCTCGCGCGCCATCGCTAGGGCAAGGATGACGCCGAGCGCCGCCATCGTCCCGATGACCACGAGCGCCGCCATCATGGCGAATATCATCTGGAACTTGTTCATGACTTGCCTGAATTCTTGCATCTTATCGTGTGGCGCCGCTGATGCTATCACCGGTGAAAAAACGCGTCGCCAAACGGAGCGTCGAACCGCCCGGCCCGGCATGAGGGCTTGTGCGGCGGGTTCCCGCACGGCAACCATGATGCGATGGCGCCGCGGCTTCACCAGTTCTACGCAATCGCTTTCGAAGAAAACCTGGCGCTCAAGCAACTCGCCCCGGTTTTTCCGCTGGCCAAGATTTCCGCACACGAGCTATACGTGCCGATCGAGCCGGAAGGCGGCATTTTCGCCTTCCCCTTCGGCGCGGTCGTGGCCTACGACGTGCCGCCCGAGCGCCGCGAAGCCGAGCTGGCGCGGCTCTTCCACATGGGGCCGAAGCTTACCGCGCAGGTGATCCGCGAAGACTACTCGGTGCTCGAAGACCCCGGCTTCACCACGGGTATCGTCGAGGGCACCCTAAGAGTCGACCGCCTTACGCCCGCGCGGGCAGGTATCGTTTCACTAATCGTGGCTCAGAGCGGAGCGATGGAGTACTACGAGCGAATTGTTGACCGCCTTTCCACCCGCACCGCGAGTTTTGTCGAGCGCCTGGAGCGGCGCGGAACGGTGCCGATGCGCACGCGGCCGCTCCTTCGCTTCATCGGCGAGGCCATTTCAACTCGCAGCGAAGTGCTCTCCGTGCTCCATCTACTGGATAAACCCGACGCGGCGTGGGACGACCCGGAGATGGATCGCATATATGGCGACCTCAGGGCCGAGTTCGATCTGGTCGACCGCTATCGGGCGCTCGAGCTCAAGCTGGGCGGTGTCCAGGAGGCATTGGAGCTGCTGGCGGAAGTCGCGCGCGACCGGCGCGTCCTTTTGCTGGAAGTCATTGTCGTCATCCTGATCCTGCTGGAGGTCGTCATGCCCCGGTTCGGGTATAGATGACTTTCTTCTGGTTTTTTTTCGCTTTTTGTGGCACATGCGTTCCTCCGGCAGGCGCTGGTAAGGCGTCCCTGCCGACCGAGGTGCTCTTATGCCAACTGACACGCAAAATCCGCTACTGCGCTTTGGCCTCTGGGTCGATTTCCGCAATCCACCGCCATGGCGCCGTCCCTACAAGGACCTCTACGCCGAGACCCTGGAAATGATCGTCTGGGGCGAGAGCATTGGCTATGACGATCTCTGGCTGAGCGAGCATCATTTCGTCGACGACGGCTACTCGCCCGCGATGATGCCCATCGCCGCGGCAATCGCGGTCAAGACGAAGAAGATCAGGATCGGCACCTCGGTCGTGCTGCTACCGATGTACGATCCGGTGCGGCTGGCGGAAGACGGCGCCACGGTGGACATCCTTTCGGATGGCCGCTTCGAGTTGGGCGCCGGACTGGGCTACCGGGCCGGGGAATTCGAGGGGCTGGGGTTGAAATACAAGGAACGCGCCGGACGGATGAACGAGGCACTCGAGATCATCCGCCGGCTATGGGAGGGCGAAACGCTCACTTTCCACGGCAAGCACTTCCATATCGAAGGAGCGCGGGTCTCGCCCGAGCCGGTGCAGAAGCCGCGCCCTCCTATCTGGGTCGGCGGCTTCGCGGCGGGGGCGACCCGGCGCGCGGCGCGCTATGGCGACGGCTATATCGCGATCAACGAAGTGCGGTCCGCTTACGATAACTACGTGGCCGAGCTGCGCGCGCTCGGCAAAGATCCCGCCAACGCTCACGTGATCGCCGGGCATGTCTGGCTGGTCGTGGCGAACGATCCCGATAAGACGTGGCGCGAGCTGGCGCCGCACGTGCTCTACCAGATCAACCTCTACGCCAAATGGATGGGCGACTCGGGACAGGATTTCTTTCCGCACATGAATTCGGTGGAAGAGTTGCGCAAAAGCGGGCTGCTCAACGTGGCCACCCCCGAGCAGGCGGTCGAGCTGATTCGCGACTACGCCTCGCGCATCCCAATCGAGCGCTACTACACCTGGACTCTCCCGCCGGGTTATCCGCCGAAAAGGATGTACGAGCACCTGGAGCTGTTCGCGAACAAGGTAATGCCGCATTTTCGCGGCCGCTGATAAACGGCCGCCGTTCGATAGCCGGGGTGAAAGCCAGGCTGGCTTAAGCGGCGCCGCGCGTTCGCCGGTGTAAAGCCCGGATGGCGTTGACGAGTTGCTCGCGCTGCCCGGTCCGCTCGATCCGCTTGAGCAGGCTGAGCACCCGGCGCGGCTCACCAAGATCGCTCCATTCGAGGTTGCCCACTGCCAGCACGGCCAACGCCTGCGGCGAACGGGCCATCACCCGTTGGGAAAACTCGAGCTGCGGAAGATCGTGATACAGGGATTCGATCGTTCGCTCCTCGAACATCGTTCCCAACACCGGCCTTACGCGATGAAAAGCGCTGTGCAGTCGAGGAAGCGTCTTCTGAATCAGGTTCAGCAGCGCCGAGACCTTGGCCACCAGGATGAAACTGTTCCTGCGTGCCCCGGCGCTCCAGATCGCGCGCGTAGTTTCGGCCGGCGGTTTCTCCCAGAAACGGCGCACTTCGAATAGCTGCGCGGCCTGGTTGAGTATCGGTGCTCCGAGCTCGAACCAGCCATAGCCGGCCTCCGGCCGCTCGGCCGCAATGCCCAGCGCCACCGTCAACTCCTGAAACTCGGAAACCAGCGCGAAAGCGTGCTCGACGTTGCGCATCAACTCCACGTCGTCGCTGAACCAATGGTCGGACGGAAACAAGGCGACGGAGGCCGCGGGATCCATTTCGGCCAGGCGAAACGCGCCGTAAGCGATCGCGGCGGCGGTCCCGCGGTTGTCGGGCTGGATGATCAGATTGTCATGCAAATAGTGATGCGAGTTGTGATGCGCAAATTCCGCCATCATCGGGGAGAAGAATCGCTCGTGCGAGCGGGTCACCACCGTCAAGGTCTGCGCCGGATCAACCGCCAGCGCGACCCGGCGGAGCGTCAGTTGCAGCAGAGTTTCCCGCTCCAGCAGTGGGCAGAACTGCTTGGGCACATCGTAACCCAACTGGCGGGTCAAGCTGCGCAGGCGTTTTCCTTCGCCTCCGGCCAGAATGATCGCCCATCGATTTTGAAATTGCGCGTTCAGCGTGCCCGACTCACTTATGCGCACTACTCCAACCCGAGAACGGTTTAACGCGCGGCCGTTACGCTGTCATGAAGCACTGGTTAATCTATTTTGATGGATCGGGCTTGACGGATCGGGCCGTCGTTCCATCGCGTTGCGGCAAACGCGCTATCTCTGCGACACCAGCGCGACAGCGCGCAGCAGCAAATCGCGCGGGCTGAAGGGCTTGGTCACGTAATCGTCCGCTCCCATCGCCAAACCCAAGGCCTTATCAGACGCGTTGGTCCTGGCACTCACGACCAGGATCGGCAGATGCACCGTGTCCGTGCGCGCGCGCAGGCGCTGGCAAAGCTCAAGTCCCAGCATCCCCGGCAGCATCAGATCCAGCACGATCAGGTCGGGCGCGAATTCGCGCAGTTTCTCGAGCGCTTCGGCTCCGTCACTCGCCTCTTCCACCTCGAACCCGCCTTGCACGAGGCTGTAGCGAATCAGTTCCCGGATATCGGCCTCATCCTCGACCAGCAAGACCCTGGGTCGCGCGGCCACGCTTTCCGCCTTCTCCACCACCATCACAGATGCGTCTGAGAAAGCCGGATCGTCGGAGTGTCTTCGGTAACTCACTAGTCAGACGAGGTCCGTACGCCACCCGAGTACCTCGTCTGCACGTGACGGACCTACCGGACGGACCTGCAGTCGATTTTCAGCCAAACATCGATCGATGAACGGAATGTTCCGGCAGTATTAACGAACGATTAAAATTCAATTCGAACAAGAGGTTCCACGCGCGCGCGAAACGCTCTGGCGGACGCCCAGGCTGTGGGTAACAATTGCTCCGGAGATATCTGACGATGCCATCTTCCGGGTCGATGCCATCCTCCGGATCAAATTCCGGATCAAACTCCGGATCAAACACCGCGGGCGAGGATGCCGGGCCTCGCTATGAATTCAGGATTTGGGCCGCTGCGCTCGTGGAGGTGAGAGAGCGGCTGGAAAACCTTTCAGGGCCGCAGCCGGCGAAGTCTACCCGCGAGACCTATATCGTCTCGGACGCTACCAACGACACGAACACAAAGATCAGAGCTGGCGTGATGGACATCAAGGTCCTGCTGCGCACCGATCTAAATCTCGAACAGTGGACCCCGTACCTGGAGGCGGCCTTTCCGATCGACACGACGCTCATCGCGAAACAGATTTTCCCAGTCCTGCGCGTCGATCCGTCCGAATTGCGCCAGCAGCTTTTCACCGCCGAGGTCTTCGTGGCTACCGTGGTGAACCCACATCCCCATCTCACCGCGGTCGAACTCGGGAAGACCCGGCGCCGATACGTGCTCGGCGGCTGCGCGGCGGAGTTCGTCGAAGTCGAAATTGACGGCTCGGTGCTGCACAGCGTCGCCGTCGAATCCACCGGCCCGCGCGCCGTCCTCGACGCACTGGGCGAACTCGAGATCGGCGGCTACCCGAATATCAATTACGTGCGGCAGATCAAGTCGATGCTGGGACGCGGCTAACGCGCATACACACTACTCGACCGGCGGACGCCGATCGCGCCAGGGCCGCGCCTCCTCGAAGGCCGCGGCGAGCGCGATGATGCCGAGTTCGCCGGCGGGCCGGCCGACTATCTGCAAGCCGATCGGCAACCCCGATTTGGTGAACCCATTAGGTAGCGAGAAGGCCGGCTGCCCCGTGGCGTTGAACGGAAAAGTGAACTGGATATGCGGGTAGAGTTGTTCCTCGAATTTCTCGGTCGGCAGACCCAGCCGGAGCGCCGGACCGGGCAGCGTCGGCGCGAGCGTCGCATCGAAGCGCGCCAGCGTCTGCACGATCTCGCGCGAGGTGTTATGCATCCGCACCACCGCTCCCAGGTAGTCAGTCGCGGAGAGACGCTTGCCGGCCTCCCACGCCCGGCGTACGACCGGGTCCATCGCGTCGGGATCCTTGATCGGCACCGAGGCGATGCCGGCACTGATCGCGATGCGCGTGTAGTCGACCAGGCGCTTGGCCGGGTCGATATCGACCGGTTCGACGCTGTGGCCCATCGCGCGAAAGGCCTCACACGCGCGGTCCAGCTCGGCGCGGACCTCGGAGTCGACCGGGCCAAGCGCGCTTTCGGCGATCAGTCCGAGCCGCAGCCGCTGTGGCCGGTCCGTGACGGCGCTCGCGAAGGGTTTGGCCGGCGGCGGCGCCCAGTACGGATCGCCGAGTGCCGGGCCAGCCATCACGTCGAGCATCAGCGCCACGTCGCGCACCGAACGCGCGATGGGCCCCTCGGTCGCGAATCCGGCCCATCCCTCGCCCATCACCGGGGCAAAGCTGATGCGCCCGCGCGAGGGCTTCAGACCGACCACGCCGCAGCAGGCCGCGGGCACGCGAATCGAGCCGCCGCCGTCGGTGCCCTCGGCCAACGGGCCCATCCCGGCCGCGACCTGCGCCGCGGCGCCGCCGCTGGAGCCACCGGCGCTGTATTCGAGGTTCCACGGATTGTGCGCCGGCGGGCATAGCCCGCCCTCGGTGGTCGGACGGCCGCCGAGTTCGGGCGTAGTGGTTTTGCCGAGCAGGATTCCGCCCGCATTGCGCAAGCGCACCGCCAGTTCGGCGTCGGCGCGCGGGCGGAAGTTCTCGAAATTCTTCGAGCCCAGCGTAGTCCGGATGTCGCGCGTCCAGGTCAAGTCCTTGAGCGAATAGGCGACGCCATAGAGCGGCATCGCGGCCGCTTCGGCTGCACTCGCCTGCTCCAGGCGCGCGGCGTCGGCGAGTGCGCGCTCGGCGGCGACGGTCATGAATGCGCCGAGCCTGGGATTGAGCCGCTCGATTCGAGCCAGAAAGAATTCCGCGACCTCGCGCGGACGGACTTCTTTGTTGAGCACCAGCTCGCGCAATTCCCAGGCCTCGATATACGCGTCGAACATTTCTTTCACCAACCTTGCGATGCGGCTCCGATGCCGCCGCTTTTTTCATCAACCTTCCCGGCGCGGCTCTGTTGTCGCCGCTTAGGCCTCGGGGTGACGATCCATGCGCCGGCTAACGAGGCCGTCAGGCGCAAGCCGCGAGGCGGTTATTCTTCTGGTAGTGCAAAATCCCGATTTCAACAACACTCGCACCTTCGCTAGTGTGAAATGCAACGGAGACGTTAACGGGAGATATTACGGGGGATGGGCCGGCGTTGCGCGCGGGCCGGCCGACGATGCTCAGGACTACCTTTCTATGGATTCACGTGCTTTGCGGCGCGTTATGGGTCGCGGTCAGCCTGAGCTTCGTGCTGGCTGCCGGAGCGTCCACCGAGACCGAGCGCGCAGGGTTCGCCGCGCGCGTCGCACCCGTGCTCAACCGGCTGAACCTGGCGGCGATCGTGATCCTGCCGATGAGCGGAATCGCCAACCTCACTTTTGTCGCGCGCGAGCGTCATTTCAGTCTTCCAGCGGCCTTCGTCGAGGTACTGGGCGCAAAATTGCTGCTGCTGTGTGGGATGGCGGCCGCGTTGGCGTTGGCATGGGGAGCGGCAGCGAGGCTCGGCTCCGGCGCGCCGCCCGGCACACCAGATGGTGGCGAACGGCGGTTGCTGTGGCTTTATAGCGCGATGGCGGCGATGGGTGCGGTCGCGCTGATGCTTGGTCTCTGGCTGGCGGGAAGCGCGTGAAGTGAACGCGTAGCCTGGAGTGCCGGTGAAAAAGGTGACGTGCGGCTTGAGCAGGGCAGTTTCGTTAGCCGGCGCAGGGTTCGCCGCGCAAGATCCCAGCGGCGACAGTGGGGCCGCGCCGGGAATGTTGGTGAAAAATGACTGGGCAAAATCAAAATCGGTGAATTCAAGATCGCGCTGCTAAGCGATGGGCTCTGGCGCAACGACGGCGGATGCATGTTCGGCGTAGTACCGCGCGAGCTATGGCAGCGCGACCATCCGGGCGACGACCGCAACCGCATCCGGCTCAACCTCACCTGTCCGCTCATCATGCGCGGCGGCGCCGCGGTGGTGGTCGACACCGGAATCGGCAATCGCCTGAGTTCGGTCGAACGCAAGATTTTCGATCATGGCGAGGGATGGCTGTTGGACGGACTCAAGGCGCTTGGGATGGAGCCGGGTGACGTGACGCACGTCGTGCTCTCGCATCTGCATTTCGACCATTGCGGAGGCGTCGTGCGGCGCCGGCCCTCGGGCGTGCTGGAGGCGGCCTTTCCGCGGGCCAGGGTGATGGTGCAGCGGGGCGAGTTGGAGATCGCGCGCGGCTCAGGCAATGAACGATTGCGTGCCGCGTATCGTCATATAGAGGAATGTCTTGCGCCGCTGCAAAATTCGTTGGAACCGCTGGAGGGCGACACCGAGTTGATGCCGGGACTGGACATCCGGGTGACCGGCGGCCACACGGTTGATCATCAGATCGTGCAAGTGCGCGCCGATGACGGTGGATGTTTCGTGCATCTGGCGGACATCGTGCCAACCCGCTCGCACATGAAAGGCCCATGGAACCAGGCCTACGATCTCGACGCGCTGCGCACGATGGAAGTCAAGGCGGATTACCTGGCACGCGCGGTCGCGGGCGGATGGTGGGTGTCGTTCGCGCACGACGATCGAGTGCTGGCGGCGCAGGTGCGCAACGATCGCGGACGGCTGGCGCTGGGCGAGTCGATCCCGATGCCGTCGCTGGAATCGGGGCTGGAGTAAGGCAAAGGTTGAAGATTTTTGAGAGACCTGCGGCTTTTGCAGGGCTCTCGCATACTCGCGCGCGACAGCGGATAATATTATTGTTGTGGACAACTGGCTTCGCGAGATGGATTTAGACGAGGCTGCGCATTTGATCGCGATGCGAGTTCGGTTATGCTCAATGGCATAGGATGCGCATCAACCCAAGAATTGTCCTGTCCGCTTTCTTCCTCATCCGAACATTCTCCATAGGTATCTGCTCTAACAAGGAGTCTGCTGATGACCGCAGTTAACGACTTTGAGCGCGTGATCAAGCAAGACCGGGCCTCGCGCGAATCGAAGCAGTGGCGTGGAACGCTGCTCGAGTACCTTGAGATCGTGAAGGCCGATCCCACGTTCACCAAGCTCTCTCACGCGCGCATTTACGACCTGATCATTTCGAGCGGCATGCACAATATCCAGGAGTCCGACGATCCGCGCACCAAGCGGCTGTACAAGGACGAGCCGGTGAAGGTTTACCACTTCTTCGCCGACGAGTTCTTCGGTATCGAGCGCACCATCGCTCAGCTCGTGCGTTACTTTCACTCGGCCTCGCTCAAGGGCGAGGAGAGCCGCCAGGTGCTGTACCTGATGGGGCCGGTGGGCTCGGGCAAGAGCTCGCTGGTCGAGCGCGTTCAGCGCGGCCTCGAGCAAGCCAACGCGGTGTACTCGATCGAGGGCTGCCCGATGCACGAGGAGCCGCTGCATCTGATTCCGCGCCATCTCCGGCGCGAGTTCGAGAAGATGCTCGGCGTGCATATCGAAGGCGACCTGTGCCCGGTATGCCGCTATCGGCTCAAAGAGGAGTTCGGCCAGCGCTACGAGGAAGTTCCGATCGAGACCCGCAATTTCTCCAAGCGCAACCGCATCGGCGTTGGCGTGGTGCCGCCGGTCGATCCCAATAACCAGGACACCTCGGTGCTGATCGGCTCGGAGGACATCTCCAAGCTCGACCAGTACTCCGAAGGCGATCCGCGGGTGCTCGAGCTCAACGGCGCGCTCAACGTCGGCAACCGCGGACTGGTCGAGTTCATCGAGGTGTTCAAGAACGAGACCGAGTATCTGCACGCGATGATCACGGCGACGCAGGAAAAGGTCATCCCGGCGCCCGGCCGCCACGGCATGGTCTACGTCGACACCTGCATCCTGGCCCACTCCAACGAGGCCGAATGGCAGAAGTTCAAGGCCGACCACACCAACGAAGCGATTCTCGATCGTATCGTGGTGATCAAGGTGCCCTACAATCTGCGGCTGTCCGAGGAAGTAAAGATTTACCAGAAGATAATTCGTAACTCGGACTTCCGCGCCCACGTCGCGCCGCACACGCTGGAGCTGGCCTCGATGTTCGCGATGCTGTCGCGGCTCGAGCCGACCTCGAAGTGCGACCTGATGACCAAGCTGCGGCTGTACAACGGCGAAGAGGTGGTCGAGAAAGGGACGGACCAAGAAAATCGACGTGGCGGAGCTCAAGGAAGATGCCAAGCGCGAAGGGATGTCAGGCATCTCGACCCGCTTCATCATGAAGGCGCTGGACAACGCGCTCTCCGACAACGTCAGCGGCAACTGCATCAATCCGATAAACGTGCGCGAGTCGCTGATCGGGATGGTCAAAGAAGGCGACCTGCCCGACGACAGCCGCAAGCAGTACCTCGAGTTCCTGCAGGATACGTTGCATAAGGAATACCTCGACCTGCTCGAGAAAGAGATCACGCGCGCTTTCGTTTACTCCTACCAGGAACAGGCCGAAGCGCTGTTTCAGAACTATCTCGACCACGCCGAGGCCTACGTCAACAAGACCAAGGTGCGCGACCGCAATACCAAGGAAGAACTGCCGCCGGACGAGGGCTTCCTGAAATCGATCGAGGAGCAAATAGCGATAATCGGCTCGACCGCCGACGGATTCCGGCAGGAAGTGATCGCCTATTTGTGGTCGACTTCGCGGCGCGGCGAAAAGGTCAGCTATCGCAGCTACGAGCCGCTCAAAGAGGCGATCGAGAAGAAGCTGATGACCTCGGTGCGCGACATCTCGCGGATCATCACCAAGGCCCGCACTCGCGACGAAGAGCAGGCCGAGAAATATGGCGCGATGGTGCGGAACCTGCTGGAGAACGGCTACTGCGAATCGTGCGTCGACGTGGTACTGAAGTACGCCGCCAACAACCTGTGGAAGGATTAGAGGCTCCGGAAGGATTAGCAGAACGATGTGCGGCGGTTGGAGGAGCATCGAGGCCCGCATCCCAGCGGAGTCCTGACGCTCCGGCCGCCGCGGCGTGAAGTCGCGCTGGAGCGCGCGCGGCGTATAATTAAATAGCGACGGGGGCCCGCCGAAACAGAAAATGCCGCCACTGGAAAGCATCTTTCGCGAGTACAATCGCTCCGATGCGGAACACTCTGACCGCTCGGCCGGTGATCGCGCGCGCCATCGCCAAAAAGTGCGCGAATCGATCCGCGAAAATATCGCGGACATCATCGCCGAAGAATCGATCATCGGCAAAGACCGTGACCGCGTCATCAAGGTCCCCCTGCGCGGCATCAAGGAGTACCGCTTCATCTACGGCGAGAACGCGCCCGGCGCCGGCCAGGGCCAGGGCGACACGCGTCCGGGCCAGGTCGTGGGCAAAGACCGGCAAGGACGGCCAGGGCAAAGGCGACGGCCAGGCCGGCGACCGCCCGGGGATCGACTATTACGAGACCGACGTCACGCTCGACGAACTGATCGAGATCATGTTCGAGGATCTCGAACTGCCCAACCTCGAGCGGCGCGCGCTGCGCCAGATTCCCTCCGACCGCTCTTTCAAACGCAAGGGTTATCGCCACGTCGGCATCCGTATCCGGCTCGACAAGCGCCGCACCGCGCGCCAGCGCGTGATGCGGATCCTGGCCGCGCGCCATCGCCATGCGATGGAGCACGCGCTCGAGGTGGCGGAGGCCGCCGAACTCGAAGCCGACGCCGATGGCGAAGAAGAAGAGCAGCGGCGGAAGTGGAAGAAACTCCGGAGCGCCGCTTTCCCTTTCATCAGGACGACCTGCGCTATCGCCACGTCGAAACCGACACCAAGGAAGAGTCCAACGCGGTCGTGATGTGCATCATGGATACCTCGGGCTCGATGGACACGATGAAGAAGTATCTGGCGCGAAGCTTCTTCTTCATGCTTTACCAGTTCATCGCGACGCGTTACCGCAACGTCGAAATCGTTTTCATCGCGCATCATACGGAAGCCCGCGAAGTCACCGAGGAAGAGTTCTTTCACAAGGGCGAGGCCGGCGGCACCTTTATCTCGTCGGGCTACTTGAAAGCGCTCGAGATCATCAACGAGCGCTACCATCCCTCGCTCTGGAACATCTACGCCTTTCATTGTTCCGACGGCGACAACTTCGACTCCGACAATCCGGCGGCGCTCAAGTCGGCCAAGGAATTGTCCGAACTCTGCAACCTGTTCGGTTACGGCGAGATCAAACCGCTGGGATCGCGATACTATGAATCGTCGATGCTCAACGTGTTCCGCCGCCTCGAAGCGGCCAATTTCCACTCGGTGCTGATCGAGCGCAAGGAGGACATCTGGCCGTCCTTCAAGGCTTTCCTCGCCAAAGATCGGATCAAGGAATAGTTCAGATCGAAACTTACGATGGCAAACTACGAACTCAAGGACCTGGTCGAATGGGACGCGCGCATCCGCGATAAGGTCGCCGAGTTCGGGCTGGACTGCTTCACGCAGGAGTTCGAGCTGTGCGACCACTTCGGGATGCTCGGTTACATGGCGTACTCGGGGATGCCCTCGCACTACCCGCATTGGTCGTATGGCAAGTCTTACGAAAAGCTCAAGACGCTATACGACCACGGAGTGAGCGGCCTGCCCTACGAAATGGTCATCAACTCGGACCCCGCGATCGCTTACCTGATGCGCGACAATACTTTGCTGCTGCAGATCCTGACCATCGCGCACGTCTACGGCCATAACGATTTCTTCAAGAACAATTTCACCTATCGCATCCACCCGCGCCTCGCTGACCATCGAGCTGTTCAAGGCCCACGCGCTGCGCGTGCGGCATTACGCGGAGGACCCCTCGATCGGCATCGAGAAGGTCGAGCACGTGCTGGACGCGGCGCATGCGCTGAGCTGGCAATGCCGGCGCAACCTTGCGATCCGCAAGCTCAGCCACAGCGAGCAACTCGAACGCCTGGTGGAAGCGGCGCATCCCAAGGCCGATCCCTTTTATCGCATCCATGCGCGCGAGGAGGTTCACGAGCCCGACCTCCGCAAAGTGCCGGTCGAGCCCGACGAGGACCTGTTGCTGTTCATCCGCGACCACAACCCTTTTCTCGCCGAATGGGAAAAGGACCTGCTCACCATCGTGGACGAGGAAGCGAAGTACTTCCTGCCCATGCTCGAGACCAAGATCATGAACGAGGGATGGGCGAGCTACTGGCACAAGCGCATCGTGGAGTCGCTCAATCTCGAACAGGGCCTGCACCTGGAATTTATCGTGCGCCACAACCAGGTCGTCCGCCCGATTCCGGGTCAGATCAATCCCTACTACCTCGGGTTTAAAATCTGGGAGGACCTCCATCGCCGCCACACCAATCCGACGGCCGAGGAAATCAAGCGCGACGGCCAGCCAACCAAAAGCGGCGACGCCAAGATTTTCGAGGTGCGCGAGACCGAGCGCGACAGCTCCTTTTTGCGCCGCTTCCTGACCGAAGAGCTGATGCGCGAGATGGACCTGTTCAAGTACGAGGCGCGCGGCGACGATCTGGTGGTCGACAAGGTCTCCGACGAAGAAGGCTGGCGCGAGGTCAAGGAAACGCTGATCCGCAACGTCGGCGCAAGCTCGATCCCGGTGATCAAGGTCGAGGACGCGGACTTCGGCCAGAACCGCACGCTCTATCTCAAGCACAGTCACGAGGGGCGCGACCTTCAGCTCGAATACGGCGAGAAAACGCTCGCCTACGTGGCGCGCCTGTGGGGACGCGAGGTCGTGCTCGAGACCACGCTCCAGGGCAAGCGCTCGCTGCTCTGCTACAACGAGCGGGGCTTCTCGATGCGCGCGCTGAAGTAGCGGCGCCGCCTCACTCGCGCCGCCCAGCAACTCGGCGCAACGAAGCGGCTCTCAGAGCGGCGCCGCGGGCGGTAGCGCGTCGAAAGCCAAAACTTCCTCGCACCATCGTGCAACGCTCAGCAGCCGGCCCTCCTCGAGCGCGGCGCCCGTGAGCTGGATCGACATCGGCAATCCCGAGGGCGCGAGCGCACAGGGCAACGAGACCACAGGATGGCCGCTCAGACTCCACGGCAAGTTGAACGAAGGGTCGCCGGTCGAGTCGATTCCGGCTGGCGCAACCGCCGGCGTGGCGGGGGTCAGGATGGCGTCGAAGCGCAGGAGCACACGGTCGACTTCGCGACGAAAGCGTTTCTGCACCTCGAGCGCGCGGATATATTCCCAGGCTGGCGTATCGAGGCCGCGCTCGACGAACTCGCGAATCTTCGGCCCGTACAGATCCCTCTTCTCCGCGAAGCGCTCGCGATGGACCTCGGCGGCCTCGGCGCATAACTCGAGCATGGTGTTCGCCGAGGCGTAGGCGAAACTCGGCGGCTCTTCGACGCTTTCGATTCGCGCACCGGCATCGGCGAGCCTGGCGACGGCTGCGGCGACGGCGGACCGCGTCTCTTCGGCCGCGCGATCGTCGAACGCTTTCGTCATCAGCGCGATTCGGAGCGGCTCTGTCGGCTGCGCCGCGGCGTGGATGTAGTCATCGGTCGCGACGGCGCGGCTGGCGGAGTCGCGCGGATCCTCCCCGGCCATCGCCTGGAGCATCGCGGCCGCGTCGGCGACCGAGCGCGCGAAGATCCCGACGTGGTCGAGACTCGGCGCCAGCGGCACCATCCCGTAGCGGCTGATCCGTCCGTAGCTCGGCTTCATCCCGACGATGCCGCAGTATGATGCCGGGCGGATGGTCGAACCAACGGTTTGCGAACCGATCGCCGCATAACACATCCTTGCCGCCACCGCGGCGCCCGAGCCGCTGCTGGAGCCACCGGGCGTGTGCTCCAGGTTCCACGGGTTGCGCGTGGCGGCCGGATCCAGCAGCGCGAATTCAGTGGTGACGAGCTTGCCCAGGATGACCGCGCCGGCGCGCTTGAGTCGCGTCACCGCCTCGGCATCGTAGTCGGGCACGAAGCCGGCGAGCGCCTTCGAGCCGGCTTCGGTTGCAAGCCCGGCGGTATAGAAGATGTCCTTGATCCCGACCGGCACGCCGTGAAGCGGCCCGCGAAAGTGCCCCTCGCGCGCTTCCCGATCCAGCTCGGCCGCGGCGCTACGCGCTCGTGCGCGATCGATCGCGGCCCACGCCTTGATAGCGCCGTCGAGCCGATCGATGCGCGCGAGCGAAGCATCGACCAACTCGACTGCCGAGAGCTTGCGCTCGCGGACCAGGCGGGCCGCCTCCGTGAGCGTGAGCGCGTACGGTTGTGGCATCGCGTCTTCCCTCCCTCGCGCCTCCTATCGCGGGACCGCGCCACGGCCCGTTGAGTTCAGCGCATCGGGGTCGCGCCTCACTTCTTGACCTTACTTTTTGCCCTTGAGATGCGTGTCGAAGAACGACGCCATCTTCGGCCACAGCTCGAAGGCCGCCTTCTCGCGGTAGCTCGGCCGGTAGTCGGCGAAGAACGCATGGCCGGCGTTCTTGAACATCTCGATGGTGAAGGTTTTGCCGGCCTTCTGAAGGCGCTCGCGCAACACCTCGATCTGGGCGGGCGAGGGACTGGCGTCTTCTTCGCCGCAGACCGCGTAGAGCGGGCAGCTCAGTTTCGGCGCCAGGTCGACGATCGGCGTAGGGACGCTGCGGTCGTGGCCGGCTGACGCGTCGGCGGTGATGACTCCGCCCCAGCAATCGATCGCCGCGCTCAGCCGGTTGCTGCTGCACGCGTAGAGCAGCGTGGTGCGGCCGCCCATACAGAATCCGACGCAACCGATTTTGCCGGTTATCCCGGGCTGCGCGGCGAGCAGGCCGGCGGCCTGGTCGAGATCGCGCACCAGTTGCGCATCGGGCAGCGCCAGCATCCGGCTGAGCACGATGCTCATGGGGTCTTCGGGCGTGGGCGCGCCGACCCGCGTATAAAGGTCGGGAGCGAGTGCGATGTAGCCGAGGTTGGCGAAGCGCCGCGCCACGTCGCGGATATGCTCGAGTCACGCCCCAGGCCTCGTGAATCACGATGATGCCGGGATAGGAGCCCGGCTCGCGCGGCCTTACCAGGTATGCGTTGATCGCGGTGCCGTCGCTCTGGAAGGTCACGTCGCGTCCTTCCAGGCGTTCGGGATTGGTTACTTGTCCTGCCAGAGCCATGATGCGTTCCTCCTTGGAATCAATGGAGCGGCGCGCCGCGCCGCATCAGATGAATTTTTTCTTCGCTCGGCCCTCTTTGTACCCAATAGCGCATTTTACCAAGACGGGGTTAGTGCTCGCGGTCGGCGAATCGTCCCGCGCAGCATACGGAGACGGTTTGAATTGCGCGCTAAGTCCGCGCGATTCGATCCGAAGGACCATCCATCTTGTTCTTGTTCAGGCGAGTTTCGGCTGATAGCCCTTATTGCCATGTTCGCATCCAACTCCCGCGGCGCGCGAGGGCAGGCACGAGCCGCGTACATCGTAGCGGCGGTATGTCTCGGCGCTGCGATCGTGGTTCCCGCACTGTTCGGCGGACGCGCCGAGCGGATTTATCTCGACACGATCGCTCAACTGGCTGGCACAAGCCATGCCGTGAGGCTCGACTCCTACCGGCGCGGATGGTTCTCCTCGCAAGCCATCGTCAGCATCGCGACGGGCCGCGGCGCGTTTACCGTCGTGCAGCACGTGCATCACGGCCCGCTCGGATTCTATAACGGATGGCACGTCGCATTTCCGGTCGCGGCAATCGTCGATACCGATCCGCCGCCGGTTCTGCAGAGCGATCTCGACAAGATCTTCGGTGATGCGCCGATCGTCATCTCGACGGTCGTCGCGGATGGACGGCGTACTCGATACCTACATCTCTCGCGCAGCGACCGAGCGCGACGATCCGGCACACAAATTGACCGCCAAATTCAGTGGCTTCAACGCTGAAATGCATCTTTCGCAGAAAGCTTACACCATACGCGGTGACGCGCCCGGCATAACCGCCGCCGGCGCGTTCGGCGAAGCCGGGATGGCAGGACTGACGATACGCGGCGAATCGCATCGCCACGACAGCGGACTGTGGCTTGGCGATGGAACCTTCAACATAGGCCGCGTGAACTACAGTATCGTCGGCAGCGGCATGCACGGCTCGATCAGCGGTCTGGTGCAGGACATCGGGATTTCCGCGCTCACCGAGATCAGGAATGACCGGCTCGACGCGCGCCAGACCGTATCGGTCGGAAGCATCGCCGGTCGGTGCGCTGAAGCTCGGACCGATAAGCCTGGTATCCGAAATCGGAAACGTCCCGCCGGAGCCGATCGAACAATTCAAAAGTGCGGTCAGCCTCGATTTCGCACTCGGCATCCGACGAACAGGCGCAATCGCGGATGCTTCAGGAAAAGATTATCGACCTGTTCGTTGCGATAGTGAAGGAATCGCCCGTCTTGTCGGTCGATCTGCACGCCGCGAGCCCCAATGGCGAGGCGGTCGGCAAGGCTACCTTCGGAATCTCTCCCAACCTCGCCAACGATCCGTTGATAAAAGCCGGCAATCCCGATCGCAAGAGGCATGGTCGCGCAGGCCTGGAAGAAGTACGGACACGCATCGGCCGAGGTGGTAGCGCCGCCCGATTTTCTCGCGCAGTTGACCAAGCCGGATCAGCTCAAGCAACTGGAACAAAGCGGCATCCTGGCCCGTGACGGCACCAACTACGTTTGCCGCGCGACCTTCAAGGACGGGGAATGGCTGGTCAACGGCCGTGCGATCAAACTCCCTGCTCCGCCCCGGGTCCCCCGAGCATAACCAATCGCCATAGCTAGCCCTGAGCGTTCCAGCCTCAACGAGACAAGATCATCCAGGCAATGGAGACCGGAAGTCGCCAGGTGAGTGGCGCCCGCTTTGACTTCGCCGTCAATCACGGGCGCCGCGCTCACGCGACGGCCCTTACCTTGGCTGGCCGATTCGGGCAAGCTTGAACGACCGGGGGGAAGTGGCGCGGCCGCGCGATCGAACCGCTGATGCATTATCTCACGAACCCCACTGACCTATCTTATCTGCTCGCAGACTGGGGTTACCTCGGCATCTTCCTCTTTGTGTTCGTCGGCAACCTGGGCGTGCCGGTGCCGGAGGAGAGCGTGCTCATCGCCGCCGGCTTTCTCGCCGCACACGGCCTGCTCGATCTCGAATGGGTTTATGCGGTGGCGGTGGCAAGCGCGGTTACCGGCGACTGCAGCGGCTTTATGATCGGGCGCACGGGCGGCCAGCATCTGCTCGAGCGCCTGGCCTCAAGATTCGAGTTCGTGCGCCTGCGCATCGAGCGGCTGCGGCTGTTCTTCGATCAACATGGCAGCAAGGCGGTCTTCATGGCGCGTTTCATCACGGGCGCGCGCTTCCTGGCGGGGCCGATGGCGGGAGCGGCGGGGATGCCGTTTTTGCGGTTTCTGGGATGGAACGTGATGGGGGCGCTCGTCTGGTGCTCGCTCATGGTGACGATCGGGTACCTGGTGGGTGATGAAATCTGGCGCGCGGTCGGGTTTGTCCATTGGGGCGCGCGATGGATCGGGCTCGGCGTGGCGCTGATAGCCTTGGCCGCCTACCTGGTCCACTGGTGGACGCATCAAACGGCGCCGGGCCCTGACGCGCGCGCCTGAGGTGATGCGGAGCGCCCTCCGGCCGCAGCCTCGTTTGCATCGCCGCGTATCGCAGGACTAGGCTTCGCCCTATCCGCGCCGGCACGGAATCCGCCGCAACAACGCGAGCCGGCGCGGCAACCGAAAGGGAGGACCAGGCGCGATGGCGCTGCTACCGTACGTCGACGAATCCAAGGCTTCCGAAAAAACCCGCGAAATCCTCGGCAACACCCCGCGCAAGATGAACGTCGCGCGGATGATCGCCAATAGCAGCGACCCGGTGTTCCAGAATTTCTCGCGCCTGGGCCACTCGCTGCTGACCCGCGCGAAGCTGAGCGCCAAGCTGCGCGAGATCGCGATCCTGCGCACCGCCAAGCTCACCGGCTCGGTCTACGAATGGACCCAGCACGTGCCGATCGCCAAAGCTTGCGGGGTCAGTGACGAACAGATGGCGGCGATGGAAAACTGGGAGGGCACGCAGTGCTTCGACGAAGTCGAACGCCTGGTGCTCACGCTCACCGACGAGGTCACGCGCAACGTCAAGGGCCGCAAGCAAACGCTCGAGGCGCTGAAAAAACATCTCGGCACCGCGGAGCTGGTCGAGCTGATCCTTTCGATCGGTTTCTGGGGAATGGTGGCGCGGCTACTCGAGACCACTGAAGTCGACCTCGAGGATTTCGCCGGCAAGCTCAACATGCTGGAGGGCGGCACGCGCAAATCCTGACCGCGACACCACTGGCGAACGTGCGGTTCGAGAGCATTTTATCGTGAATGATGCCGGGCAAGCTCGAGCCAGGGATATGACGGCCTCCGAAGCGTCGACGACGCTGACGCGGCCACACCTGATCGGCCGCGAAGCCGAGCGTGCCACTTTCATGGCCAGGCTGGACGAGGCGATGGCGGGGCGCGGCGGCCTGGTGATGCTGGTGGGTGAACCGGGGATCGGCAAAAGCCGTGCGGCCGAGGAATTCGCCGCCAGCGCGCGCGGGCCGGACTGGCCGAGCCGCAAGGTAGTGGTGATGCGCGGCCGGTGCTACGAAGGCGAAGATACCGCGCCGTATGGCGCCTTCGTCGAAGCGCTCACGGAATACATCGAGCACACCAAGACCGCGGAGCCCGAGAGCTTGCGCCACGACCTCGGCTACGGCGCCGTGCGAATCGCACGTCTCGTTCGTGCGCTGCATGAACTGATGCCCGATCTTCCCGAGCCGATGAAGATTCCGCCGAAAGAGGAACACTCGCGGCTGCTCGACGCGGTGTCGCAGTTCCTGGTGGCGGCGTCCGCGCACGCTACCTTGATTCTCACGCTCGACGACCTTCAATGGGCTGACGAGGGCGCGGTCGCGATGCTGCTCCATCTCGCACGCTTCGCGGCCTATCATCGCATTCTGATCATCGGCGCATACCGGGCCGAGGAAATCGATCCGAAACATCCGCTCTCCGACCACGCCGCGATGGAGCGCGTGACCAACTACAGGCACGTGCCTCTAAGCCGTCTCAACGATCTCGGCAAGGTCGGCCAAATTCTCGCGGACGTCGCCAAACGGCACATGCCGCCGACGCTGGTGAAACCGATCGCGGAAGAGACCAAAGGCAATCCGTCACACATCCTGGAGGCGCTGCTGATGCTGGCCGAGGAGGGAATCGACGGCCTGGGCGAGTAGCTCAATCGTTAGTGAATGATGCCCGTGATCGCGCCGAGGAAGACCGTGCTCAACAACCATCCGAACAGAATATGGAACCACAGGTAGATCCGCAGCCACCATCCTAACTTCAATTTTTCGCCCAGGTTCCGATTCCTGGCGAAGCTCCAATGTTCAAAGATTATGGTTTCGGAGTGAAGATCGGGCATCCATCTACCCTTCTGCCGCAAATCCACTATAGGGAGAAAATTGTCGAGCGAGTACCAGAACGGCGAGAAAGGCGGATCATAGTGCGGCACCCTGCCCCCTGGCGACTTGCTGATTTCATAGGACAGGGGATGATAAGGAGCGATAGCGCCCCGGTTATAACCCCATCTGAAGAGTAGCCATCCGATCACAATGAAGAAGACTGAGTATATGAGACTCAACCATGGCTTATAGCCATAGCCGACGGTCACGTAGAAAAACCAGCTCTTTATTTTGCCCCACGTAGTCAGGCCGCCGAACCTGTAGCGGTCCTTCTCCATCTCGATCAGGACCGTGGTGGCGCCTTCCTGGTCGCCGGCCTCGCGCAACACTTTGGCCAGTTGCTCGTACGGCTGCGGCGTGAAATCGCCCTGGACGGCCGGCTCCTTTTGCTTCTTTTCGCGAAACGCTCCGGCGAACCATTCGCGCCAGGTCGAAGCATGAGGACGCTGCCGCGCCAGCCAATCAAGACGGCTTCGCACGCCCGTAGGCGATCCGAATCGGCTATAGACAAAGCCATCGAGGAAGAGCCGTATTGGCTGCCCGGGCCCCGGCTTCGCGGGCCAACTCTCCGCGTCGTCGGCAAGCGGCCCCACCGTCGCGTCGTTCAAGTCGACCGAGACCGTCGGGTCCAACTTCAGTTTGTGCCAGGTGAGATCGCCCCTGATGGTTGCCCTTTCGGCATTGAAAGAACTCGTTCCGGCGAATTCGGCTCCATACACGCGCAGTCGGCCCTGGATATTGGCGCCAGCCAGTCTGACGTCACCGGTGGTGTGAAAATATTTTGCGGCGTAAGGCGGAGTGTCGCCATCGTCCAGAAAAACGTCGAGTCTCACCCGGATGTTGCCCGCTTGCAGCGAGTAACCTCCGGTATTGTCAAAAATCCCTGCCCCGCAATCCAGGTCGCCGCCGATTGTCGCGCCCGTCAGCCGGACTTCGCCGATGGCGTGAAATCCGTCGCGCAAAAAAACGTCGCCCTTCACCTCGATACCGTCCGCGCTCAGGGCATTGGTACCTTGCGTTGGCTTGGTGAATGTTCCTTCTATGCAATTGAGATCGCCACCAACCTTCGCGCCGGCGAGCCCGACCTCACCATTTGAGATAAAGCCCTGGCTCAGAAAGATCTCGCCTTTCACGTCGATTCGCTGCAGGCTGAGCGCGTAGTCCTTGGGGTTATTAAAAGTTCCCCCGGCGCAATCGAGGTCGCCGCCAATCGTCGCGCCCATCAGGTTCACGTTACCGTCGCTTCGAAACCCCTGGCGCAAAAACACGTCCTTCGCCACCGTGATGCTGTCGCCCGCGATTCCGGCCACCCAGGCGCCCTCGAAATCGAGCGCCAGCACCTGGCTTTTGCGGATGTCGATAAAATCGGCAAAGCGGCAGTACCCGAAGTCGAGCGGGAAAGGCACGATCAAAAAGGACAAGTCCAGTTCACGCACGATGTGTGCGCCGTGCAGGCGGATGCCTCGCGGATCGACGAGTTCGACCGCCCTGGGATCGACGACGAGCCAGCGAATAAGGCTGGCGCGAACGTCATACGGCTGCAACGATCCGTCGCTCTCCTTGGGAACCGGATCGTTGACCGCATGGCCGCAGTTAGCGATGGTGTCAGCCCCGATGGCTACGGCCTTCAGCAGCGCGTTTTCGCAAGTGGTCAGAGGCGGGCTGTTGAATCCCATCTCCCCCGCTAAAGCCACGAGACTAACCGCGTCCGCATCCCGCGCCCAGGCAAGGCTGGGTCCGGTCAGCGCGAGAGCGGCCCATATGAGCGCCACGAAACCGAAGAAAATTGGCTTGGAGAGACTCGAAGGCCCCGCGGTTTCAGCTCGATACTCGACCATCAGAATCGGCAGCGCCTCCTCTTCATCCGTTGCGCACGCGCGCCTTTTCAGCCTCGCGCAGTTCACTGCGCCGGACCTTGCCATTGGCGGTCTTGGGCAGGTCGTCGACGAACTCGACCTCGCGCGGAAATTTGTGAGGTGCGGCTATCCGCTTGACGTGCTCCTGAAGCTCGCGCGCCACGGCGGAGCTACGTTCGACGCCGGGCTTGAGCTTGACGAATGCCTTGACGATCGTGCCGCCTTCGGGGCCGGGACTCGCAACCGCCGCCGATTCCATCACCGCCGGATGCTCGAGCAGCACGCTTTCGACTTCGATGGGGCCGATTCGACAGCCGGCTGAAATAATCAGGTCGTCGGCGCGACCGGCGAACCACAGATAGCCGTCGCTGTCGCGCGAGGCCAGGTCGCCGGTGAAGTAGTAGTCGCCGCGAAACGCCGCCGCGTTCTCTTCGGGATTTTTCCAGTACTCCAGCAAAAGCGAGGGCGGGCGCTCAGGATTTATGCGGATTGCGATCTCGCCTACCTCGCGATCGCCCGTCTCCCTGTCCGCGGGGCCGAGCACGCGAACGTCGTGGCCGAGGAACGGCCGCCCCATCGAGCCCGCCCTTACCTCCATCCCCGGCATGTTGGCTGCGATGATGGTCGTCTCGGCCTGACCGTATCCGTCGTGGATTGTGAGACCCAAGCGAGCGCGCCAGGCTCCGACGATTTCGGGGTCGAGCGCTTCGCCGGTGGCGGTGCAATGGCGCAGCGCCGGGAATTGCTGGCGTTCTAGGTCCTCCTTCACCAGCATCCGATATTCCGTGGGCGGCGCGCATAGCGTCGCGATTGGATAGCGTTTGAGCAACTCCAGTTGCTTTCGCGGCTCGAGACCGCCGTTGTACATGAAAGTCGTGACACCATGCATCCACGGGCCGAACAGCAAGCCGTACCCCGCCTTGGCCCATCCCGTGTCCGCGGTGGCCCAGTGCAGTTCGCCCGGCCGCACGTCGAGCCAATGGCTGCCGGTATAGCGATGGCACCAGGTATAGGCGTGGCTGTGCAGAACGGCTTTGGGTTCGCGCGCGGCGCCGGAAGTGTAGATGCAAATCGCGGGATCGCTCGCGCGCGTGCGCACCGGAGAAAAGTTGGCCGACGCCTTCGCCATCGAGGCTCGCAGACCGAGCCATCCGCTGCGCGGGCTGCCCGCGATGAGATAGTGCTTGAGCGTGGGACATTGGTTGCGCAGATCGCTGACCAGATCGGCGCTCTCGATCGTGGCGATGATCGCGACCGCACCGGAATGATTGGCGCGATGAATGACATCCCTGTCGCGCAGCGCCGCGCCGCAGGGGATCACGATCGCGCCGGCCTTGAGCGCGCCAACGTAAGCCGCCTGCCACAGCGTGACGTGCGGCAACGCGATTATCACCGGGTCGCGCGGCTTGACCCCGAGGCCCGCCAACACGTTGGCGATACGGTTGGACTGCTCGCGAATGTCGGCGAAGCACAAGCGCGCGCGGTTGCCATCCTGATCCTCGCACAGGATCGCGGGGCGACCCGGCTGGGCGCCGAAAGCGTCGATGGCCGTGCCGAAATTGAAGTGCTCGGGCACTTCCCAGCGGAAATCGCGATACAGCTTTTCGTAGTCGCCCATCGGCGGAAAATTCTTGCGCGCGAATCAGGAGCGCGAGCGCCCGTGATGGCTGCCGCTGTTGCGGCGCTCGGCGGGCGGCGCTTGCGAGCGCTCGGCGGCGGCCTGGATGTATTTCATCGTGACCGGCGAGAGATCGTCGCGCCCGACCTTGGCGTCGATGATCGCGAAGCCGGTGCCGCGATGCGCCGCTTCAAGGGCGCTGCGCAGTTCGGCCGGGTTGTTCGCCTCGAAGCCGGCTCCGCCCCAGGCCTCGCCCAATCGCGCATACGGCCACGGCGGAATATCGAGCAGGTCGCGCCGCTCGCTCGCCACCGGCCGGAAGATGCCCCATCCGCCGTTGTTGACTATGATCACGATTGGATTGGCGCCGACGAGCGGCGCGTGCGAGATTTCCGGGCCGGTCATCTGGAAGCCGCCGTCGCCGCAGAGCACGATCGGGCGCATGCCGGATCCGACTTGCGCGCCCAACGCGGCCGGCACCGCGAAACCCATCGAGGCGTAAAACCCCTGCGCCAGATAAGTCCCGCTATGCGGCACCCGTACGTCCAGTCCGCCGAACAGCATGTCGCCCGCCTCGGCTACCACCATGTAGCGCTTGTGCACGGCGAGAAACTCGTTGACTACCGTGAGTAGCTCGCCAACCCGCAGCGCCGCGCCACCGCCGTCGCCGTTGGCGACGGCTTCGCGAAGGTTGTCGGCGTAGTGCACGGTCTCGTCGTGGCGCTGGATGCTCTGCTTGCGCAGCGCGCGCACGAAATCGCTCACGCCGACGTTCATGTAGCTGTGGTACTTGACGTCTACCCGCCGGTCGACCGCCCACACCGACTTGCCCTCGATGATGTGCGGCGGGCGATTGCCGAAGTTCATGTCGGTCTTCAGGCATCCGAGGTTCAGCACGAAATCCGCTTCGTCCATCCGCGCGACGATCGGCGGCGGGCTTATCGGCCCGACGTGGACGCCCATGTACAGCGGATGGTCCATCGGGAAGGCGCCCTTGCCGAGCACCGTGGTCATCACCGGCGCGCCCATCTGCTCGGCCAGCTCGACCAGCTCTCGCGCGGCCTTATAGCGATGGATCTCGATGCCTGCGATCAGCACCGGCTTGCGGCTTTCGTTGAACATCGCGGCGGTTTCGCATGCCGCTTCCTCGAGACGGCGCGCGTCGGATTCGTGAAAGTGCAGATGGCCGTCCCATTCCAGCAGTTCGTCGGGCACCTCGATCTCGCGGTCGACCATGTCGCGATGGATCTCGATATAGCCCGGGCGCTGCTCGGCCCAGATAGCGCGCACCACGTCGTGCAGTTGCATCGCGGCGCGGCGCGGATCGGTCAACACGGCCGAGGCGCAGGTGACTTCCTGATAGATGCGATGCTGGGATTCGATTTCGCGCGCCTGATGGTGAATCAGCGTGCCCAGCTTGCGCTCTTCCTCGCCGGGGCCGCCGGACAGGATGAGCAGGGGCACGCGCTCGGAAAACGAGCCCGCCACCGGATTGACCATGTTGTGGCCGCCGGCGCCGTAGGTCACGCAGATCACGCCGATTTTGCCGGTGGCGCGCGCGTAGCCGTCGGCGGCGAAGCCGACGCCGGGCTCGTGCGACAAGGTCAGGATCTGCGGCCCTTCGCGGCGGCCCAGCGCGAAAAACAGTTTGAGGGCGAGGTCGCCCGGGATGCCGAAAACGTGGGTTGCGCCGATCTTGCGCAGGTAGGCGACCAGGAAGTCACCCATCGACATATGCCGTTTCACCCGCTAGTCCTCCTCTCCGTCCTGCGCTGTCACTGTAAGCAGATTGGCGCCCACGGCTCCCGCGCAATCCGCTTGACCTTGGGCCAAGCGCCGGGGTGGAGTATAGTTGGAAGACCAAGCCGTGTTTAGCCGACTTCTCAGGATGCAATTGATGGGCCCGCTGCAGATGCGCGGGCTTATAATGTTTTTGCCGCAGTTCGTTCGCGTGTTCTGGCGCCTGATGCACGACGCGCGGGTCTCCATGCTGGCCAAGGCGGTGCCGTTCCTGGCTGTGCTCGCGCTGATTTCGCCACCGCTGCTGGAGCTCGACTTCATCCCCATCGTCGGCGAACTCGATTGGATCCTGGTCGGCTTCATCTGCCTCAAGATCTTCATCTGGCTGTGCCCGCCCGACGTGGTGCGCGAGCACGTGAGCAACGTCGCGCGCGGCGCCTAGCGCGGAGGAGCCTATATTGATGCGACCGCGGATTATCCTGTTCGGCCTCGCCGCGATCATCATCGTATTCCTGATTGTCCTGGGACTCGCCGACGAGCTGCTGGTCGATTTCCTGTGGTTCGGCGTGCTCGGCTATCGCTCGATCTTCCTGACTCAACTCGGCGCCCAAATCACGATTTTCGCGGCCGTGTGGTTCGTCGCCTTCGTCGCGATATGCGGCAGCGGCTTCATCGCGCTGAGCCTGAGCCAGGAGCGCGAGCGGCTCCATATCGTGCGCCGTTCCGAGGAGATGACCGAGGTCAATCTGCCCGAGCTGATTCGCGCGCTCGGCGACCGCATTCCCTGGCGGCTGCTGGTGATTGCGGCCTCGGCCTTGCTCGGCCTGTTCGCGGCTTCGGGCGAGGCGTCGTCGTGGGACACCTACCTCAAGGGGTTTTACGCGGCGCCTTTCAGCCACACGGATCCGGCCTTCGGTAAGAACCTCGCGTTTTATGTCTTCACGCTGCCGCTGCTCGAGGACTGGCGCGACCTGTTCATGTTGATTCTGTTCCTGACCGCCGCGGTGACGGGAGTGGTCTACTGGGCGCGCGGCGCGATGGATTTCCGCAACTCGCCCCCGCGCATCTCACGCGGCGCCGCCGGGCACTTCTCGGTGCTGCTCGCCGTCTTCTTCGTGCAGCGCGCGATGAACTACTGGCTGGCGCGCCCTGAACTGCTGCTGCACAGCAATGGCGTGGTCTATGGCCTGCGCTACGTCGACCACGTGCTATGGGAGCCGGGGCTGTGGCTGCTGGTGGCGCTGTCGCTGGTGGCCGCCGCGGTCAGCCTGGCCAACCTCGGAGAGCGCGGGCTCAGGCTTCCGGTGGTCGCGGCGATCGTGCTGTTCGGCCCGGCGATCCTGCTCAACCTGGTCCAGCCGGTAATCGAAAAGCTCTACGTCAAACCCGACGAGCTGCGGGTCGAGAAGCCATATCTCGAGCGCAATATCGCGCTGACCCGCATGGCCTATCATCTCGACAGCGTCGACGTGCGGCAGTTCAACGGCAAGGGCACTCTCACGCGGGTCTCGCTCGAACAGGACGCGCCCACCGTCAACAATATCCGGCTATGGGACCCGCGCCCGCTGCTCGCGACCTATCGCCAGCTGCAGGAAATCCGGCTCTACTACGATTTTCAGGACGTGGACATCGACCGCTACTGGATCAACGGCAAGTATACGGAGGTGATGCTCTCGCCGCGCGAGCTCAACATCTCGTTGCTGCCCGACAACGCCCAGACGTGGGTCAACCGCCATCTCAAGTTCACCCACGGCAGCGGCCTCACGATGAGCCCGGTCAATGCCAAGGACAGCGAAGGACTGCCGGTCTTTTATATCAAGAACATCCCGGCCGAATCCGACGTCGGCTTCAAAGTCCCGCAGCCGGCTATCTACTTCGGCCAGGAGCCCGACAGCTACGCGATCGTCAAGGCGGCGACTCCCGAATTTGACTATCCAAAGGGTGCCGACAACGTCTATTCATACTACAAGGGCACGGGCGGCGTGCCGGTCAGCGGGCTGTTGCGCCGTCTGCTGTTCAGCTATTTCTACCGCGATCTCAACCTGCTGGTGACCCGTAACATCATCGACGGCAGCCGCATCATGATCCGCCGCAACATAAGCGACCGCGTCGCCCGCCTGGCGCCGTTTCTGGGCCAGGACCGCGATCCCTACCTGGTACTGCATGACGGCCACCTGGTCTGGATCCTCGACTGCTACACCACCAGCGATCATTTTCCCTACTCGCAGCGCAACTCCGAGGGGATAAACTACATCCGCAATTCGGTCAAGGTGGTGGTCGACGCTTACAATGGCAACACCGATTTCTATGTCGCCGACCCCGCCGATCCGATCATCCGGACCTGGCAGCGTATTTTCCCCGCGATGTTCAAGCCGCTGTCGGCCATGCCCGGCGATTTGCGCCAGCATATCCGTTACCCCGAAGACTATTTCTTGATCCAGGCCGACATCTATCGCACCTACCACATGACCGATCCGGTCGTGTTCTACAACCGCGAGGACCAGTGGGGTTTCCCGCGTGAGAACTACGCGGACGAAACCGTCCCGATGCAGCCCTACTACGTAATCATGCGGCTGCCCGGGGAGACTCACGACGAATACATACTGATGCTGCCGATGGTGCCGGAAAGCCGCGGCGACCGTGCGCGACAATATGATTTCCTGGCTGGCCGCGCGCTGCGACGGCACTGACTACGGCCATCTGTTCGAGTTCGCCTTCTCCAAAGACCGCCTGTTCTACGGCCCTTACCAGATCCAGGCGCGCATCAACCAGAACCCCGACATCTCGCAACAGTACTCGTTGTGGAACCAGATGGGCTCCAAGGTCATCCTCGGCAACCTGCTGGTCTTCCCAATCGAGAACGCGTTGCTGTACGTGGAGCCGCTCTACATCCGCGCGGAAAACGGTCAGCTTCCCGAATTGCAGCGCGTCATCGCCGCTTACAGCGACCGTATCGTGATGGGCAGCAACCTCACAAGCGCGCTGAACGCGCTCTTCAGCGCGACCGGTCCAAATTGCGCCGCCGACCATCTCACAGGCGTCTTCCGCCGGGGCGCAAACGGTGACGATCACCACCGCGGCGCCGCGCGACGGCCGCCGACAAGGGCGACCTCACGGGGGCCAGCACGCACTACAATCGCGCCTTGGCCGCGCTCAGGACCGGCGACTGGACCCAGTTCGGTAACGAGATGCAGCAACTCGGCACGGAACTTGGCCAGCCGGCCGACTCGGCTCATCATTAGTCAGTCGGCATGCGCTAGCATGTATTAGTCAGTCGGCGCGATCGCGCGCCGCAGGGGGGAGCGAGGGTGACCGACCGATCCGTGCTTAGTCGCGCCGACGCCGAGCGCCGTGGCACTCCGCGGTGCCGGCTGACTCGCTCGCCGGCCGGATGAATTCGCTCGCCGCGCTCGCGCGCGGCCGCGCTCGGTGGTCGGAGCGTGTCTCATCTCATGGCGGCGCGCGACCGTCACTGGCACCGCCTACGCACCCGCCGATCCCGGATGGGAGCCGGCGCTTGTGGGCGATTCTCGGGATGCTCTCGCGCCAGGGCGCCGCGGACGAACGCGGCGGCAACGCGATGCTCCGGATGAGCGCCGCGGAAGTCGCGCTCCGATGCGGCCGCGCGATGCCCGTGCAAACCCGCCTCGAGGCCTACGGCGTATCCTCTCCGGCCTCGCCAACTATCCACGCCAGCATCGTGATGCTGGTGGCGCACGGCGTGGCGCCTGCTCAGAGCGAGGCGCTGCTGCAACTGGTCCGGCGCCAGGCGCTGGCTGAAATCGAACTCAGCGAAGAAGCCGCTTCGCTATGGTTCTGGCGCGATCGCGCCGCGACCGCGACGGAGCGGCTCGCCGCCGAGCGCGCGGCGGCGCGGCGCGATCGCGGCGACAGCGGCCGCGTCGAGCGTGCGCTTGCCGCCGCGCTCAAGTTCGCGCCGCGCGAGCGCTGGACCGGCCTGGGCCGGCTCTTCGCCGCAACCGGACCGTTTGCCGCATGGATCGTGGCGGTGGCCGAAGGCGGCGCTGCGCTGCCCCGCGTCGCCGCCGCCTCGGCACGTTCGCTGACCGCCACGCTCAGTCTTGACGGGAAAAGCGCGCTGGTTGACGCGATGCGCCGGCGCGCCACCGTCGTGCGCAGCGCCGGAAGGCGGCGCGCCGGCGCGTTTCACGAGGATCACCTGTTCAAGAACTTCGCCGACTACCTCTGCGTGCCCTTCGAGGGCGGCGCGATCGCGCTCGCCACGGCCAAGCCGCTGGAGGCGGCGGCGCGCGCGCGCGCCGAGGCGCTGGCCGCGCGGCTTGGCCCGGTGAGCGCCGGATGGGCCGCGGCCGAGCACGCGGCGCGGTTACGCGAGCTGGTGCGCGCGCTGGGCGCGCGCCTATTCGGCGCGGTCGAGGCCGAGCGCGCGCGAATCGCGCGCGATCTGCACGACGACCAGGCCCAGCTTCTCGCCGCCGCGCGCCTCGCGCTCGAGGGCGGACGCGACGAAGCGCGCGGCATCTTCGAGCGGTTGGAAGCGGAACTGCGCGTGCGGTTGCGTGAACTGCGCCCGGCGGAACTGGGCAAGCGCACGCTCAGCGCGGCACTGCGGGCCGAGCTCGACCGTCTCGCCGCAGGCGGGATAGATACGCGGCTCAATGGCATCGCCGCGGCCAATCGCCTGCCCGCCAGTGTGCGCCAGGTCTGCTACCAGATCGCGCGCGAAGCACTGGCCAATATCGTCCGTCATGCCGCGCGCCACCCGCGCCGAGATTCTTATCGAGCGCGATGCCGGCGTCGCGCGCCTTACGGTCATCGACAACGGCCGCGGAATCGAACCCCGCGCACGGAGCGGCAGGTGGGATGGGTATGCGGCGGGCTCGCCGAGCGGTTAGAGTTTCTGGGTGGCGCGATGCGGGTCGAGTCGAGCCGCGGGATGACCCGGCTGGTGGCCGAGATTCCATTGGAGTAGCGGGCGTGGCGATGAGCACCGAGCGCATCAGCGTCCTCATCGCCGACGACCATCGCCTGTTCCGCGAGGCGTTGCGCGTCGTGCTCGAGCGCGAATGCGATGTCGTAGGTGAAGCGGCGAGCGGCGAGGAGGCGATGGCGCTGGCCGCGCGCACGCGCCCCAACATCGTGCTGCTGGACGTCGGGATGCCGGGGGTGGGCGGCCTCAACGCGGCGCATCGCCTGGCCAAGGAAGCGCCGTTCTCCAAGGTCGTGATCTTGAGCCAGCACGACGACGAGGAGTACGTGATTGAGGCGATGGTCGATGCGGGCGCGGCGGGCTACCTGGTCAAGACCGACGCCGCCGCCGAGTTGCTGAGCGCGCTGCGCGCGGTGGCCGCGGGCCGGCGCTATCTGAGCACCGCGGTCGCGCCAGCCGTCCTCGCGCGGCTCAAGAATACACGCGGCGCCGGCGCGGCGGCAAGTGCCGCAGTCGGTAAAACTCACGCGGCGGGAGCGCGAGGTGCTGAGCCTTATCGGCGAGGGCGCGACCAGCAAGGATATCGCCGCGCGCCTCGGTATCAGCCCCAAGACCGCGCAGGTTCATCGCGACAACCTCAAGCAGAAGATCAAGGCGAAATCGACGGCCGCGATGGTGCGTTACGCGATCAAGCATAAATTGATTCGCGCCGAGTAGGACGCCGCGCCGGTTCGATTTCGCGGCGCGCTCCGTGATAATTGGGATGGCGGGCCGCGCAGGCCACGGCGGAAAGGAGTTTAACTACGGCGATGGCGGAAATTGGACTGTTCGAGGCGATGTACTCGGCGCGGGCGCTCAGGCGCTTCAAGCCCGACCCGGTGCCCGACGAAGTGATGACCAAGGTGCTCGACGCGGCGATTCGCGCGCCGTCGGGCAGCAACGCGCAGAGTTGGCTGTTCGTCGTGGTCAAGGACGCGGAAAAACGCCGCCAGCTTGGTGCGATTTATCACAAGGCGTCGCAAATCCTGACCACGCTCTATGCCGAGCGTCCGCGCGCCAGCCACTTCAGCGAAGAACAGTACCGCCGTTTCATGAGCTCGGTGACCTATCTGTTCGACCACATGCACGAGGCGCCGGTGCTGCTGCTCGCATGCCTCAAGTCGGCCCCGCCCGGCAAGGCGGCGAGCACGCTCAGTCCCGAGGTGCAGAGCGCGATGACGAAAGTCGGCGCGCACCCAGGGCGCGAGTATCTACCCCGCCGTGCAAAACATCATCCTGGCGTGCCGCGCCTTCGGTTTAAGCACCGTGCTGACCACGATCCACGCGTTCTTCGAGGAAGAGGTCAAAGCGATCGTCGGGCTGCCACCCGAGGTATCAACTTTCGCGTTGATGCCGATCGGCTATCCACGCGACAAGATCGGGCCCGTCCGCCGCCTGCCGGTAAACGAGGTCACCTGTCTCGACAGTTACGGAAAGCCCTGGCCCGGCTGAGCGGCGGCGACGGCATACCGGGACTTGAGGCGCGCGCCGCGATGATCCCGCTGCGCGACAGTGTCGCCCGCCATCGGCTGAGCCCCGTCAACACGCTGCTCATCGCGGCCAACCTCGCTGTCTTCGTGCACGAGGTCTCGCTCGGCCGCCATCTGGATGCGTTCATCACGCGCTATGCGATGGTGCCGGCGCTGCTCGCGCGCGCGCATCTGCACGGCGCCGTGCTGCTGGACGCCCACGGCCGTCTATGGCCGCCATTCACGGTTCTGACCTCGATGTTCATCCATGGCGGCGTAGGCCACGTCGTCGGCAATATGCTCTATCTGTTCATCTTCGGCCCGGCGGTCGAGGAACGGACCGGTCCGGCGCACTACTTGTCGTTCTACCTGCTAAGCGGCATCGCCTCGGCCGCCGCGACAGTTGCGATGGCGCCGCGGGCGTTGGTGCCAGTGATCGGCGCGAGCGGCGCAATTGCGGGAATTCTAGGCGCTTACTTCATCCTCTATCCGCGTGGCCGCATCCTGACCTTCTTTCCGCCGTTTTTCTTCCGTCTTCCGGCGGTCCTCTATCTGATCGCATGGTTCGCTGTGCAACTTTACTGGGGAATTGCCAGCGGAGCGGCCGCATCGTTGGTGGGCGGGGTAGCCTGGTGGGCGCACGTCGGCGGTTTTCTGTTCGGAGTCGCCGCCGGGCCGATCGCGGTGCGCCCGCCGGAGCGCCGACGCGTGACGCGGCGCTAGTTTTTTCGCCTGCACGTTATTCACTGTTGATAGTGTTCAAAGTCCTTCGGTATTTGCGCGCCGCTACTTGTCCGTCGCCACCGCATTCCTGATACTTGATTCTCGGTCACGCGGCGTGGCTTGAGCGGGAGGGGGTTGGTTGTGGCGGCTGCATCCACGGACGACATTCTAAGGCGCGTTCCCCCGCAGAACCTCGAGGCCGAGCAATCGGTGCTCGGCGCGATCCTGCTCGAGAACGAGGCCATCAACCAGGCGCTCGAAGTCCTCAACCCCGACGACTTCTACCGCGAGTCGCATCGCGAGATCTTCCGCGTAATGACCGAGCTGTCGGACCGCATCCAGCCGGTCGACGCGATCACACTGACCGACGCGCTGCGCACGCGCGGCAAGCTCGAGGCGATCGGCGGACCAGCCTACATCGCCGAGCTCGCCGCCTGCGTTCCAACCGCCTCCAACGTCGCCCACTACGCGCGCATCGTGCGCGAGAAAGCGGTTCTGCGCGCACTCGCTTCGACCGCGACCGAAATCGCCTCTTCCGCGTACGACGCGCCCTCGCGGGTCGACGAGTTCCTCGACGAGGCCGAGCACAAGATCTTCGAAATCTCCGAGCGCCGCATCCGTGCCTCCTTCCACACGATGCACGAGCTGACCCGCGAATCGCTCAAGATCATCGAGCGGCTTTACGAGCGCAAGGAGATGGTGACCGGGGTGCCGACCGGCTTCACCGACCTCGACCGCATCACGGCGGGCCTGCAGCCGGCCGACCTGGTCGTGATTGCCGCGCGCCCCTCGATGGGCAAGACGGCGCTCGCGCTCAACATCGCGGCGTACGCGGCGACCGAGGCGGAGCCGCGCCGGGGCGTGGCCTTTTTCTCGCTGGAGATGTCCAAGGAGCAACTCGTGCTGCGGCTCTTGTGCTCGGAGGCGCGGGTCGACAGCTCGAAGGCGCGCGCGGGGTATCTGGGCGAGCGCGATTTTCCCAAGCTCGCGGTGGCGGCGGCGCGCTTGGCCGAGGCGCCAATCTTCATCGACGACAGCTCGGACACCTCGGCGATCGTGCTGAAGGCGAAATGCCGGCGGCTGGCGCGCGACTCCAGCGCCAACCTCGGGCTGATCATCGTCGACTATCTGCAACTGATGCGCGCGGCGCGGCCGGGCGAGTCACGCGAAAAGGAGATCGCCGAGATCTCGCGCTCGCTCAAGGCGCTGGCCAAGGAACTCCGCGTCCCGGTGATCGCGCTCTCGCAGCTCAACCGCCAGGTCGAGACGCGTCCCGACCGCCGTCCGCTGCTCGCCGACCTGCGCGAGTCGGGCGCAATCGAGCAGGACGCCGACGTAATCGCTTTCATCTATCGCGACGAGATGTACCATCGCGACAGCAAGGAGCCGGGCGTGGCCGAGGTGATCGTCGCCAAGCAACGCAACGGTCCCACCGACACTGCCAAGCTAACCTACATCAGCCAGTTCACCCGTTTCGAGAATTACGCTCCCGAAGCTGGCTACTTCGAGGGCGCCGAAGAACGCTAGCGCCGCACCATTCGCGCGTAGTTTAGTCCGATTGCGGCGCCGGGGCGTGCCGGGTTAAGTTTCGCCCTGCATCACCGGGAGGCCGCGGATGAAGCACTGGAAAATTGGTGACGTCACTATCACCCGGGTCGTCGAGATGGAGACGATTTCGAAAGCCACCTTCGTGCTGAAGGACGGCTCGCCCGAAAACATCCGCACCGTGCCATGGTTGCGCCCGCACTTCGCCAACCAGGACGGTAAGGTGATCATGAGCGTGCACGCTTTCGTCATCGAATCGCCGGGCCATCGGATGGTCGTCGACACCTGCATCGGCAACGACAAGCGCCGCGCGTTCCCCGGATGGAACATGTTGCAGTTGCCGTTCCTCGCCGACCTGGAGAGGGCCGGCTTCGCGCGCGACTCGATCGACCGCGTGCTCTGCACCCATCTGCACGTCGACCATGTCGGATGGAACACGATGCTGGACGGCGGCAAGTGGGTGCCGACCTTTCCGCGCGCGCGCTACCTCATTGGGCGCAAGGAATGGGAACACTGGTCAAAGACCAATGAGCCCGACACGCGCGAACTGCTCGACGATTCGGTGCGCCCGGTGTTCGACGCCGGGCTGGCGGACCTGGTCGAAAGCGACGCGCGCGTCACGGATGAGATTCGCCTCGAGCCGACGCCCGGCCATACGCCCGGCCATCACAGCGTGCGCATCTCCTCACGCGGCGAGGAGGCGGTGATCACGGGCGACCTGATGCACCATCCGGTCCAGATGGCGCATCCGGAATGGGGCAGCCATTTCGATTCCGACTTCAACGAGGCGATAGCGACGCGGCGCGCGTTCCTGGAGCGTTACGGCGACAAGCCGATCCTGGTGCTGGGAACGCACTTCGCCACGCCGAGCGCGGGCCGAATCGTACGCGACGGCGGCGCCTGGCGGCTCGAGGTGTGAACGAGCGCCGCTCAGCGCTCGCTATGGCCTGACCCGCTGCGCAAGTGCGGGCGCAGGCACCCGACCGCGGCGCGCGCTCTATCGCGCTGCAAAAAACACAATTGCCTTAAGTCTGTCTCCGTGGGTTACTGAAACTGAAACCCGGGCCTCGGCCCTAAACCAAGGAGCAGTAGCAGAAAAAACCGTCAAAAGTTGGTCAACTCACGGAGGACAGCGTATGGCAACAGGGAAACAGTTGGGGGAATTTTCGTTCAAAGCCATCACGGCCACCTACAGTCCCGGACCTGCCGGAGGCGTTCTCAGCCAGGTGAATTGGGAAGGGACCGCGACCGGATTCGGAGCGGTCTTCGGCACCGCAACTTACGCCGGCGGTCCCAAGGGCGGAAGTTACAGCTGGTGTGCGGGAGCATACCTGGAAAATGGAGACGCCCTAACCGGCAGCGGCCCAGGCACCTACGAGAGCGTGGGCAAGCATCGTTGGCGCACGCAGGGCTATATGCAATTGTCCGACGGGCGAAGAGTCGGTGGCGAGGGTGAGGTGGACCTGGCTTCAAGGACCTGGAAGGGAAAGATATTCGAGATTAGCTGAGCGGCAGGGTGTGCAATATGGACCAGGCGCGGCGGCCCGATGGGCCGCCGCGCGCGCGTTGGTGCACACGGTTGATATTGCTCGCGCGCGGGTGAGGTTGGGCCAGACTGTCGCAATGTTCAGCTCCGTCGGAGGAACGAACTATGCCTGATTCAGATGAAAGCGCGACCCGAACGCTCAATGCCGCGCGCGAGCTTGGTCCGAAAATCCGCGCGGCGGCGGACGAAATCGAACAGGGACGGCGGTTGCCGATGCATCTGGTGCGCGAGATGCAACGGGCAGGCTTGTTCCGCATGGCGATGCCTCGGGCGTGGGGCGGGCCGGAACTGGACCCTCTGACGCAGGTGCGCGTGATCGAAGCGCTGTCGATCGCCGATGCGTCCGCGGGCTGGTGCACGATGATCGGCATCGACGGCGGCTACGTTACCACGTTCATCGATCAGACCGTTGCCCGCGAAATGTATGGCGACCTCGACTCGGTGACGGCCATCACCTTTGCCCCACCAGGGAAGGCCGTGAAAACGAAGGGCGGCTTCATCGTGAACGGTAGATGGCCGTTCGGCAGTGGCTGTCAGCACGCGACATGGCTGGTCGGTCATTTCGTAGTTTTTGACGGCGATTCGCCGCGCCTCCAGCCAAACGGTCTTCCCGAAACCCGCTTCGGCTTTGTGCCGGCTGCGGAAGGCGAGATCCTCGATACGTGGACCACCAACGGCCTGCGTGGAAGCGGCAGCCACGACTGGATGGTCAAGGATCGTTTCATCCCGGAAGAACGGACTTTCAATCTGGCGGCGCCTACCCTGTATCGGCAGGGGCCGCTTTACGCGCTCCCCAATTTGTTGCTGTACAAGACGTGTGCGGTCAGCTTGGGAATTGCGCGCGGCGCGATCGACGACTTCGTCACATTGGCTTCAAACAAGCCGATGACCTTCAAATCTCCGTCGGCGGGCAAGGCAATGCTGCGCGATGAGACTTACGTCCAATGTGACGGTCGCTCAAGCCGAAGCGTTGGTAAGCTCCGCTCGTGGCTTTGTCTTCGAGGCATTTGGCGATATGTGGAACACGCTGCTGAGCCGGCGACCCGCCTTCGCTCAAGCAGCGTGCCCGCGGCAGGCTCGCGATGGTCATGCGAGCGCCGCATGCCTTCAGGCGGTTGAACTTCTCTACAAGGCCAACGGAGGGTCATCCGTTTACGCCGGCAACGCGTTCGATCGCCGGCTGCGCGATATGCAGACCGCCAACCAGCATACCGTCGTGTCGCTCAAGACCTGGGAAGTGACCGGCCGCGTGCTGCTTGGCCTGGAGCATAACTACGGCCTGCTGTTCTGATCTGGATTGACCCGCGATCTTTTCGACTCCGGCGAGGCGATTGCTATTTCGACGCAGATGATTTGACGCAGATCGCCGGCCGGCTCTTTGTTCGCGGCGGGTGACTTATGCCCGGATTTTCGCTATTGCCGTCGCTGAGCGTGCGATCGCACCCCCAAGGAGCGGACACCGATGGCTGACACAGCTAGCGCCCCGGCCGACCGCAGCCAAGATTGCCTTTGCCAGATGGGACAAGCGGATGCGCGAATCGCTTAGGCCGCTGCTCACCAGAAAAATTATCGCCGAGCACAAGCGCGACCCGGTAGGCATTCATAGCGACGCGCTTGACCGCGTACTCAACTATTTTCGCCGCCCCAACATGATGGAACGTTACGTGATCGTCTGCACGCGGCCGTTCAAACAATGGCGGGTCGCGCGAATGACCGGCGTTCCCGGCCAGGGTCCGGTCTTCGCCGACGAGCGCACGTACAACTCGGAAGCCAAGGCGGCGCACGCCGTGTTCCTGATGCACGTCGAACAGACGATGCGCGACTAACCACCCGCCCACGACCGCGACCCGCACGGAGACCATCGCGATGGCAAAGGCCCAGATCCACGGATACAGCGACCAGATTAGCGTCAAGCCCGGCGAGCGCATCCGCTTCATGGTGAGCGTGGAGGGCGCCACGCGCTATCGCGCCGAGATCGTCCGCCTGATCAACGGCGACGCCAACCCCGCCGGTCCTGGCCCCAAGGAAGAAACGATCGCAACGCCGGTCAATGGTGGGTATCCCGGACGGCTCCAGCCGACTTACAGCGGCTCGCACATCGTGGTGGACGATCCGGGCGGACTCCTGAACATCGGACAGTCGATCACGGTTCACGCCTTCATCATGCCGACCACGCCGGCCAAGGGCGTGCAGGGAATCATCACGCGCTGCGATCCAGAGCGGCGGATGGGATGGGCGCTGGTGATCGATGAGCAGGGGCGGCTCGCGTTATGGCTGGGCGACGGCGCGGGACACCTGGTGCAAGCCGCCGCACCCGAGCCTTTGATGGCTGGTGTGTGGTACTCGGCCGGCGCGAGCTACGACGGCGCCACTGGGCGCGCGATCGTGCATCTGACGCCGATCCTCAACGCGGTCAATTCGCTGGTCGGGCGGGTCGCGATGCTGCCTCCCGCGGTCATGCACGCGGTTACCGCCGAGCCGGTCAACTTCCACTCGCAATCGCCGGCCGTGATCGCCGGATGGGCCGCGGGAACGGCGGCTTCAGGAGCCATCATCGTTGGCGGCCATTACAACGGCAAGATCGATCGCCCGCGCGTCTATGGCCATGCGCTCGGCGGAGCGCAACTGGACGAACTCGCCACGGGACGCGAGCCGGACAGCCGCGGCCTGATCGCGCGATGGGACTTCGCTGACGGAATCGGCCCAGACGGCATCGCAACCGACCGCGTCACCGACGCCTCGGGCAACGATCTGCACGCACGTTGCGTCAACGCGCCGGCGCGTGCGATGACCGGCCATAACTGGAGCGGCCGCGAGGAACATTTCATCCACGCCCCCGCCGAGTACGGAGCGATCCATTTCCACGACGACGACCTCGAGGATGCTGGCTGGGAGATGGATTTCGAGCTGACGGTTCCCGACTCGATGCGTTCCGACGTCTATGCGGCGCGGGTCAGCGCGGGCGACGCGGTCGACTACATCCCGTTCATCGTGCGCGCGCCAGCCAGCGGTCCCACCGCGAAGATCGCGTTTCTGGTCCCGACCGCCTCCTACCTGGCCTACTCCAACGAGCATCTGAGCTTCGGTCAGGGCACCCAATCGATCATCGGCCACACGACGCTGCTGGGCTCCGAGGACATCTACCTGTACGAACATCCGGAATTCGGACTCTCCACCTACGACCATCATTCCGACGGCAGCGGCGTATGCTACGTGTCGCGGCTGCGTCCGATTCCCAACATGCGGCCGCATCACCGCTTCGGCGGAACGCTATGGGGCCTCGCGGCCGATCTTCATCTGGTCGACTGGCTGAACGCCAAGGGCTTCCGCTACGACGTCATCACCGACGAAGATCTCCATCGCGAGGGCGCCGCGCTGCTCCGCGGTTACAACGTGGTGCTCACCGGATCGCATCCCGAGTACTATTCATCCGCGATGCTCGATGCGTGGGAAGCGTACCTGACCTCGGGCGGGCGGCTGATGTATCTGGGCGGCAACGGGTTCTATTGGATCACGTCGTATCATCCCGACAAACCGTACCTGGTCGAGGTGCGCAAGGGCGAAGGCGGATCGCGCGCTTGGCAGGCGCAGCCGGGCGAGTATTTCCACAGCACCACCGGCGAGCGCGGCGGAGTATGGCGCAACCGCGCGCGCCCGCCGCAGAAGCTGGTCGGCGTGGGTTTCGCGGCGCAGGGTTTCGATCGTTCGTCGTACTTCCGCCGGATGCCCGACAGCCTGAACGCGAACGCGAGCTTCATTTTCGCCGGCGTGGGCGAAGACGAACTGCTGGGCAACTTCGGGCTGGTTGGCGGCGGGGCCGCCGGGCACGAACTCGATCGTTACGATCTGGCGCTCGGCACGCCGCCCAACGCGATGCTGGTCGCGAGCTCGGAAGGGCATAGCGACAACTATCTGCGCGTGGTCGAGGAAATCTATTTCAATTACCCGGGCTCGGGCGGCAGGCAGGACCCGGGCGTGCGCGGCGATATCGTTTATTTCCCCACGGCGGGCGGCGGCGCGGTCTTTTCAGCCAGCTCGATCGCGTGGTGCGGAAGCCTCTCGCACAACAACTACGACAACAACATCTCGCGCATCACCGCCAACGTGCTCGAGCGCTTCGCGGGCGATGAGCGTCCACCCGGCGCGTGACGCAGCCGCGCGCGAACGCGCGGACGGATGAATGGTCCAAGCTCGCTTATGCGGAATCGGACCTGAACACTCGGTGTGGATTGTCTCCAGCGGCTGAAGCGCCGCGTGGCGGCGCGCTCCACCAGGACCAGGCCAGTGGTATTCCGATCAGCAACGCGAAGTCGATAATCGGGGCAGAATAATTGAGCGCCAATTCGAGCAGGCCGGCGAAACCGATTGCGATTGCCGCGCGGCTGAGCCAGTGCTGCCGCCCCAGCATCAGAGCGATCGGCAGAAACATCCCCACGTACCACGCGTCGTACTTGCTGCGCGCGAGGCAGATAAAGACGATCAGCACCAGCGTGGTCGCCGCGATCAGGTCTTCGAGTCGCGGCATACGTTTGCGCGCGAAGCTGCGACACTGCGCGATGAAGAACACCGCGCACGCGAGCATCGCGAGCGCCGCGACTACTTCATAGACGCGAGCCGGCTTGCTCACCGCCGAGACTGAGGCGAGCCGCAGTGTCCTTACGACGAGGTGCCCGATTGTCGAGGGCAGCGTCTGATAACTCGCCGCCTGCCCCTGCACTGTCAGGCGCAGGATCGGAGCCGTCCAGCCGATCAGATAAGGCGCCGCGACGACGACGCAGATCGCGGCCGCCAGCGCGGTGCTGGCCAGCGCCGCGCGCGTCCCGCGGCGGCGCACGACATACGCGAATGCGAACGGCGCGCCGAGCGCGGGCAGGAACTTGACTAGCGCGCCAACTGCGATGGCCGGCAGCACGAGCCTCAGCCAGTCGCGTTCGGCGAGGAAGATCGCGAGCACGACTGGAGCCGCCGCGAGCAGATCGTTGTGCCCCTCGCCAAGAAATTCCATCGCGATCAGCGGATGACACAGAAGCAGGTACACGATAACGTCGCACCGTTCGCTGCCGAGCCGTGCGGCGACGCTCGCCGCCATCGCGGCGATCCCGATCGCCGCGACCGCGTTCGCGAGCTTGATCAGGAGCACGGCGTGCGCCGGGTTGGCGCCGCTCAGGCGGCATACGATTTTCGCGAATTCGGCGAACAGCGGACCGTAAGGAAAGACTTCCTCGTACACGCTTGTCATGATCATCGGATCGTGCGCGTAGCCAGGCACCTCGGCCATCGCATGACCGTACGGATTCATGTGATAGCGAAACTCCATCCAGCCGAAGCTGACGTAGGTCCACACGTCCGCGCCATTATACGGCCAGACCATCAGCCCCGCCGCGATCACGCAGGCGGCGGCCACGATGACGGCGGCCGTCATGTCACGCCTCGCGCCAGCCGCGGTGGAGCAGCCAATCCAGTAGCAGACGAGCGACAGCAGGAGCATCGCCACGCAGAGCGAAGTTTCAAATGCGTTTTGACCGGCGCGCCCAGCAGCTTCCATCCGTGGATAGATGACGGCGATCAGCATCGCGATCGCGATGCCCGAGAGTACGATCCTCGCGGCGGCGCGAGCGGTGGAGGCGGCAGGATTTGCGGCGGTGTTTTCAGGCATAGCGGCAGCGTCCGCGTCGGGATCGGCGCGGACGGATCAATCGTTAGCCGCAGCGCCCACCACGCGGGCGCAGCGCGGGCCGGCGGCGCGAACGATCTTGACCAGATCCCGTTGCGCGAGCTCGCAGACCAGCGCGAGGACGTCGCGCTCCACATTCCGGCGCGGAGCCCCGTACTCGCGTGCGACGGCGGCCGAAACCGAGTGCAAACCGCGGCCTTGAGCCAAAAGCTCCCAGATTCGGCCACCGGTCTGATTCAAGCCGTAACACCTCGCCGTACCGAGGTTGGCCACAAAGGTCTCACGTCCCGTTGTTTGAGATACGACCGCACCTGCGATCTTCACGACATCATCTGGCGAGGGGAACGCGAGACTCTTGGGTTTCCGAATGGTGCGCGCGGCGATCGCGGATTCGGACCGGGCAATCAGATCCTTGTGCAGCGAAGCGTACTTCGGTCGCGAGCAGAACCATCCGCTAATTGCGGTCTTCGGAAGTTTTCCTACGATCGGGGTGACGCGGTGCTCGAGATGCTCGGCAACACGGAAAATGATCGCGTCGCCGAAGCCAAGGTTTGGAACCGCCTCGCATACGCCGCGGGGTCTCTCGCGAATCTGGAGAGTGCCGCCGTGATATCGCGCGTCACTCAAGTTAATGGAGATCGCGACTTTCCGATCCTTCGCCATGTCATCGTGCCAGGTGAAGGCCAGCCCCTTGCGCGCGACCATCTGGTAGAGCCGGCTGTTGAAGCATCCGATCGGCCCGCATCCTGTGACTTGCCGAATCAGATGGAACAGTTTTGGATCGTTCATCAGGGCATACAGGACACTGGCCACAGGGCTATTCGCGAGCGTCAGGTCGCGCCCAACTTTATATTCTCTTTCTTCGAACCTGGCGTTCCTCAGGTAACGCTGAATCATCCGGAGCAGTCCAGGTTCGATGAAGCCGGGCAAGCGCAGATAGTTATGCTGCTCGAAATGCTCACGGGCCGACCGCAATTGCGATGACGTGGCGTCGCCGGAAATCCCAAGTCGTGTCAGTCTGGCAAGCATGTTTTGTGGTGCGCATGCTAACAGGGGTCTGCGTAACGGTCTATGATTTAAATGCCTGCGGAGGGCGCAGGTGCGCGATGATAAAGCAGGTCGGAACGGTCGCCGGGTTGTGGCGCTATCCGGTCAAGTCGATGCGCGGCGAGCGCCTCGACGCCGCAGGGCGCATCCGCATAGGCGACCCGGTGTGGCTGGTGACGGGCTGAGCGAAACCGCGAGTCTACAGCGAGGCGATTGATCGAGCGCTAGGTACGCGAGGCGAAGCAGTCGAGGCCGCCGGTGAACTCGGCCATCCGGAACACGTCGGGCAGGATCTTCTCGAGGAATTCGCGGTCGAAATCGATCCCGTTGGCGCGCAGATAGGGCTCGGCTTCGTCGACGATCATCTTCCAGTCATCGATCAGCCGCAGCCGCTTGAAAACGTCGTCGTGCGGCGCCGCGCCAAGCGCCTCGACCAGCAGGTCGGTGTAGTTGAGCACGCGGAAACCGCCCTCGCTCTCGGCGCGCACGAAGGAGGCGTGACAGTTGTGGTAAAAGGTGACGAGCACGTCGGCGCCCGTCTCACGCACGCGATCGATCAACTGCGCGTGCTCTTTTTTCATCATCTCCGGCGCGCGCGCGCATCCCGAACCGCCGCAGGTGTAGCCCGACTCCAGCACCGTGTCGGCCAGCTCGAGCCCTGGAATCGCCGCCAGCACGCGCGCCACGTTGCGGCCCAAATCGGCCAGGCCGACGTGCGCGTGCAGCACCGCCTTAAGCGGCAGTGGGCGGACGAACTTGGCGCGCAACTCGTCGAGATGGTCGGACGAGGTAGGTGGTGAAATGGCCAAACTCGAAGCTGGTCGAGTGAAAGCCGGCCAGCGTCTCGCCGATATGCAGGTTGCACGAGGGACACCAGCTCAGCACCTTCTCGGGGCTCAGCCCCTCGAAGCGCGTGAGCGTCGCGTTGATCATCCGCTCGCCCTTGCCCAGTTCGCCTTCCCATTTCGACTGCACGATTCCACAGCACGAGCCCGGCCCGCCGACGACTTCGTAATCGGCGCCCAGCGCATCGAGCACGTACATCGCGTTGAAAAGAAGATGAGGCGTGCGGAGCGCGTTGCATCCCAGGTAGAAGACGATCTCCGCCTGGGTGCGGCGCGGCGGATTGAGCACGCGCGCGAACTCGGCCGGCAACAACTGCATCCCGGCCATCAGCCGGATGGCGCGCGACATCTTGCGGAAAAGCTGCGGCGTCTGGGTGCGCTCGCCCGAATGCATCGTGTTGGCCAGCACCAGCATCTTGCGCGGGTTGACGCCCTCGGGACAGGCGGGAATGCATTCACCGCATCCATTGCAGGCGTGCGCGAAGGTGGCCGAGACGCCGGCAAGCGGCGCGCGATGGGCGAGAAAATCGACCACGCCGTGCGCGACAGTTTTGGGATCGGCATCCTTGAGGCCGGCGTACGGAACGACCGGACATACTTCGACGCACTTGCCGCACGCGGTGCAGGCGCCGAGCACCTTGGCGGTTTCGGAATCGAAGTAGTTCGCGAGTGATTGCGCCTGAGCGGCCATCGAGGGACCCTTCGCCAGTTCACCGGCGTTGGCAAAGCTTCGCCGGATTCGCAGCCGTCCGCTCCCGCCATACGCCGGCGTGCCGTCTACGTTGTGAAGCTATTCCGGTACGCGCGGGCCTGTCAATTCGCGTGCCAAAGACGTCGCAAATCGGACCTATCCGACGCGAAAGCGCGTCGATGACAGCCTCTCCTCGCAGCAAAAAGAGCTTGAAAATGTTGGGTTTATCGAGCCGGATGGTGCTACGCGGTCAAGCCATATAAGATGAGAGTCAGATCGAAAGTCTTGCACATCGAGAGGGCTGCCGAAGCGATGCCTAGAGTCTATTTCGACAATCTGGCGAATGCGGTCACGCGCGACGACGTCGAAGAGTATTTTTCCCGCGCCGGGAAAGTGCGCGGCGTGCTGGTGGTTACCGACAAGGCGTCGGGAAAATCACGCGGCTTCGGTTGCGTTGATATGGAAAAGCTCGACGACGCGCTCCACGCGATCAAGTGGCTCAACCACGCCGACCTCAAAGGCAAGCGGATTCGAATTCATCCCGGACCGCTACGGGAACAGAACTAATCACCGACTGGCCGAGACCAGGCTGAGACGAACTGAGCGAGCGGCACGGGAGAACAATGCAGACACAAAGAGGCAGAAACCCCTGGGACAGTCACGACTGGAAAGTGAAAACTCTGGAGTCGCTGACACCGGGCGGCGGATCGCGTTTGGGATTTACCTGCAGGAGTTGTGGACGCAAGTTCGGCCACATGACCATCAATCATCGTACATGGGCGGTGAACGACGAGGGGTTGAGCCTCTCCGATGAGATTACGTCACGATGGATGGTGCAGTGGTGCCTGGGTCACGCGATCGAAACTGACGACGAAGATCGTAAGAGCGTAAAGCATCCGCACTAGCGCGCACGGGACGCTATTTTCTTGCGGAAGGCGGAGCTGTCACTTCCAGCTCGCGCTGCGAGCATTCGCCGGAATAGCACGCGCAGCATCGCCACGATCTCGGTCCGTTCAGCACTCTCCGGCCGTTCACGCGCTTTCCGGCGATGACGGCCCGTGCAGAGCTTCCTGCAGGTCGACCAACAGCGCCTGCAGTTCCACGTTGCGCGCTCCGAGCGCGGCCGGCGACGGATATTCCACGTCAGGCGTCGCCACGCTGATCGAGCGCCGCGTGCAATCCTTTGCCGCAGCGGCTTAAGGTCGGCGCCGCTCCCATTTGACTCGCGCGCGATCGAGCATCGCAGCAGGCCTGCCGCAGAGTTTCCTCGATATCCTTGTTGTCGGCGTAGAGATACGGTCCGGTCTTGTCCCACACCAGAGCGGCGCGGCGGATGATGCTGATGGCGGCCTGGATTTGCCGCCGAGTTGGTCCCGCCGGTATTTCCGGCAGCACCGATTCGCGCAGGCTGGTAGCCACTCCGTCCAATAAATCGCCGATGCTTGGTTTGGTCACAACTGATTCCCCGGCCAATCTTCCATTCCTTACTCAGGTAGCCAATCCAGAAATTGCATCAGGTAACTGGTTATGGTCGAGGCGCGATCGGCGAGGAACAGATTCCGCGTCCGTCCATCCATGAACGAGCGCGCGCCGGTCAGAGAAATGATGCTGTGCTTCACTTCGCCCAGGAGCCGATAGAACAACAGCGTCTCGGGATCGACCGGTATGCCACTTAGCTCAGTATAGCGCCTGACAAATTCATCCAGGGAAAGAAACGCCTGCGGGCCCCACAACGAGCGATAGGCCCAGGCGATGTCCTCGACCGGATCTCCAAGATGCACCATCTCCCAGTCCAGCATCGCGTTGATGCGATCTCCCTCGTACAGAAAATTCCCAAAGCGGAAATCGCCATGGACGATGCTGATTCTGCGGGCGATCGGCCGATGCTCCTTCAGCCAGATGAACGCCGCGACCATCACCGGATGCGGCTCCATCCGGTGCTTCAGAAACAGCGATTCCCAGTATGAGATTTGCTGCGCGGCCGCCGTCTCGGGCGTCGTCGCGGGGAGAAAGTCCACGCCCAGCTTCTTCCAATCGACCGTATGAAGCCTGGCGGCGATCGCCGCCAATTGCTGCTGCGAGAGCCCGGCTGCGCTCAGCCGCTTCGGGCTTCAGCAGCGCGAAGAAATCCGTCGCGCCCGCCACCTTTTCCACTATGAAGGACGGACGCTCGAGCCACCTCCCCTCGCTGTCCATCCAGAGCGCCCGCGCAACCGGAACTCCGCTGTCCCAAAGCGCGCTGACTATCCTGAATTCGGGGGCGAGGTCGGTCTCGAGCTGGCCCGCCTGCGCCTTGCGCAGCATCACGCAACTGACTTTTCGTTCCTCGCCACCGTCGAGCCATCGAACGTCGAACTCCCACGCCTGGCGGGCATTGCCCGCTGTGATGGGAGCCACGTTGTCTATCCGGATGCCGCTCGCACCGTCCAGGTTCGCCGCCAGGAACTCCTTCAACCGGGCGACCAGGTCTTCGACTGCGGCGGCCGGCGACACGCTCACTCCAGAAACCTCCAACCCGGCCGGCCGCGCGCGCAGGCGTTGTAGGCGTCAGGCTCGAGCGGCTGAAGGATGCCGGTGGTGGTCTCGCCATCGCAGGTGACTTCGCAATGATGCTCGTCGAGACCCACGAGACGGCTGCGAACCTCCGCCTTGGTGACGTCGTATTTGTCGCCTTCGACCACGTTCTCACCGACGTACTGGCCCTGGTAGATATTTTTGTCAGGTGTGCCGCCGTACATTCCGCATCGCATATACGCGGTTTGATATCCGAAGCGCCGATAGTGGACTTGCTTTATCTCTCCCGTCTCCAGTGTGTAGTCAATGATGCCTTCGACGAAAATCTGAGTATCCGGCTCGAATCTCAGTCGCCGCTCGGTCTTGACGATCTTGCCCATACCCGGACGAGGATCGCCGAAGTTATATAGGATCGTGTTGCCCCAGATCGCGAAGTCCTTGAAAGATACCCAGTTGCCGCCAATCCATCCGGCGTGCAGCTTGCGGCCGGGCTGAAGGCTGGGACCGCCCACGCCCCGGCCGACGCCCCAATGACGATCGCGCGTCCCGCCGCTGTTGTCCCGGGTGAGTTCAATCCGCTCGCCGCCCACTTTCACCCAGCCTTCGGCGACGCCAAAGCCCTCGAAGCCCGCGGTGACGTCGGCGCGTCTGCCGCGCGGAGAGCCGTCGGCGACCGATCCGGATGAGGCGTGGTAGACCTGCCGCCTGGTGTCCTGCCAATGCAGGTCGTAACTGATGCCCCATTCGTTTTCTTCCAGCACGTAACGCCAAACGCCGCATTCCCTGGATGATCGTGGGTTTGATCGGACCGATGTCCATGTTCATCCGGTCCGCGCCGAGACGCCGAAACGCGCGCACGGAAGTATGCTGGCCCTTGAAATTGACGATCGCATAAGCTTCGGCGGTATCGAGATTGGGGTAAAAGCTCGCGCCCGTGACGAGCAGCAGCTCGCCCTTGTTGTCATGGCAGATGACCCAGAAGCGTTCGTAGATTCGCGGGTCCGTAGACCACACCACGCGGACCGGATCAGGAGTCTGATGGATCATGTAGTCATCAATCGGAGCCAGCGGAAACTGCTCGTCGAAATGACTATCGCTGATCAGCAAGCCTGGCTTCGGATCTTTCACGGTCATGCGCACCTCGATCCTGGCGACCTCGGGCTGCGGCCTCAAGTCGCGCTGCAGAGCCGCAGAGCGAAGTGTAGATGACCGCCGATAAGGGCTGCAAATGCCTGACGACTGCGGTTGCCCGGCATAGCTGGCTGTCCTATAGAGTTAGAAGCGATGCTAGCGGGGCCTTGCGCTCGATAGTGTGGGCGAGGCTGCGCGCATGGTGCTGATGTCCGATTGACCGCTCCCGAACGTTCGGCGCTTGCCGGAGATGCCAATGGTCCAGGTAACCGAGCTGAGCTACATGGGCATCGGGGTGAAGAATCCCGATGAATGGAAGAACTTCGCCGCCCGAATTATCGGCATGGAGCTGGCCGAGGGCGAGGAGCGCGACCGCTGCTACCTCCGCATGGATTATTGGCATCATCGCATCGTGCTGCACACCGACGACAGCGACGACCTGATGTACCTGGGCTTCCGGGTGGCAGGCCCCGAGGAATTCCGCGAGATGCAAAAGCAACTTTCGTCGGCCGGAATACAATTCCGCGTGGGCTCGGACGAAGAAGCCGTCGAGCGCCACGTCCTCGAAGTGCTGAAGCTCAACGACCCGGACGGCAATCCGATCGAGATCTTTCACGGCCCTCAAGTTCAGTACAGCAAGCCCTTTCATCCGGGCCGCGGGATGCACGGACGCTTCAAAACCGGAGCCGGCGGCTTGGGGCATTGCATCATACGTGAGAAAGACGTCCCCGCCGCCATTCGCTTCTACAATGCGCTCGGGATGCGCGGCGGCGTCGAGTACAAGTTTCAAATGGGCAAGCAGGTCGCCACGCCGGTCTTCATGCACTGCAACGAGCGCGACCATTCGGTCGCGTTTGGAATCGGCGGAGTGAAGAAGCGAATCAACCATCTGATGATAGAAGTGGACAACCTCGACGACGTGGGCCTCACCTACGATCTGGTGCGCAAGCACAAATTGCCGATCAGGATTACGCCCGGCAAGCACTCGAATGACCATATGTTTTCGTTCTACGTCGGCAATCCTTCGGGCTGGATGTGGGAATACGGATGGGGCGCCAGACCCGCGACGCATCAGTCGGAATACTATGTCGAAGACATGTACGGCCATGAATTCGAGCCTGGCGCATTCGATTGAATACCAATTCGGGCTACACATGAGAGGAACCGGCGTCCGAAGCTGAAGTACGATTGCGGCTTGCGGCGTGCGCGCGTGAAGAGGCTGCGATGGCGCGCGTCGGAAAGCGGCTCCGTCGCCGGCGCCCGGCTGTTCCGCCTCGTGCGTTGGCTGAAATGATGAGGAATGTTAAAGATGTCGCAGGCGGACGCGACCGCTGGGCGCTGACCGCTTTGCAATAACGGAGGTTTACCAGATGGCAGGAGATTGGTCCGAGGAAATCACCCACGTAGCGGGGACTGACCTCGCAATTATCAAGGGCGGCCAGGGAAAGCCCCTGCTCGTCCTGCACGAGGAGATGGGACATCCGGGATGGCTGAACTGGCACGCGGCGCTGGCCAAGGAACGCACCATCCTGATTCCGATTCAGCCCGGTTTCGGCAAGTCGCCGCGCATCGAAGCGATCCGCAACGTCCACGAGTTGGGACTCTTCTACTCATGGATGCTGCGCGACATGAATCTCGGGCCGGTCGACGTGATCGGATTCTCGCTCGGCGGATGGGCCGCGGCCGAGATGGCGACCGCCAACCCACGGCAGTTCCGCAAAATGGTGCTGGTCGCGCCGTTGGGGATAAAACCGCCAGAGGGCGAAATTTTCGACATCTTCGTGGTCACGCAACGCACGCCGCTCAACCTGAGCATCCACGATCCGGAGACCACGCCGGAGTTCGCCAAACTCTACGGCGGCCAGCGGACCCCGGAGCAATTCGAGGCCTTCGAGGACGCGCGCACCGAAACCGCGCGCATCGCCTGGGAGCCGATTCTGCACAATCGGAGCCTGCCCTATTTCCTGCAGGGCGTCAGCGGCCTGCCGACGCAGATCATATGGGGTCGCGAGGACGCGTTGGTGCCGGTGAGCGCGGCGCAAGCCTACAAGCAAGCCCTCAAGAATACTGAAACGCGACTCACGATCTTCGATGATTGCGGCCATCGGCCGGAAATCGAAAGATCGGCGGAGTTCATCAAACTGGTCAAAGAGTTTCTGGCCTGAGCGCCGGACTATAGCGTGAGCTGAAGGAGACAAGCCATGCATATAATGTATTTCACCGAGCGTCCTTACCGCGAAGTCCCGGAAGAAGAAGTAATCAAGAACCGCAGCTTCTTCGGAGTTCCCAATCGCTTTTTCGATCGCGAAGTCGGCTCGCGGCTGTACAACGAATACCTCGACGAAGCCGTCTATGCCGAGGAGATGGGCTTCGATGGCGTGATGCTCAACGAGCATCATGGCACCCCGTTCTGCATGGGCGCGGTGATGAACGTCGAGGCCGCGATCCTCGCGCGAATCACCAAAAAAGTGCGTATCGTGCTGCTGGGCAATCCACTGCCGACACTGAGAAATCCGCTTCGCATGGCGGAGGAGCTGGCGGAGATCGATCTAATCTCCAAAGGCCGGCTGGTGCCCGGATGGGTCCGCGGCGCTGGCAGCGAACAGATCTTCAATAACGCCAACCCGGCCTACAATCGCGAATATTTCAACGAGGCGCACGACGTCGTGATCGCCGCATGGACGCGTGAGGGGCCGTTTCGCTGGGAAGGCAAACATTTCACCTATCGCTACGTTAACCCGTGGGTGCTGCCGTATCAGAAGCCGCGCCCGCCGATATGGATTCCCGGCGTGATCAGCCCCGAGACCGTCGTATGGTGCGCGCAGCATCGTTACCCATACATCGGGCTGGGCACCGCGCTGCAATCGACCGTCGAGTTGTGGAATCTGTACGGCGACACCGCGATGCAGGAGGGTTACATGGCCGGGACTGAGAATTTCGGCTACCTGCAGCAGATCTTCGTCGCCGAGACGGAAGAAAAGGCGCAGGAGCTGGGCAAGGCCGCGCTCTTCGGCGGCGGTGCCGCGAACTTCTCGCGTCCGGAATGGACTTTGCCGCCGGGCTACAACTCCAAGGAGGCAACGCGCCGCCTCGCGCGCCAGGCATCTGACTATGGCTTCCTCGGCCTCACCAGCGAGAAGCTCAAGGAGAGCGGCGAGGACAATCACGGGAAAGACACGCGCGGCAAACTGCGCCGCGGCGAGGTCAGCATCGAGGAAGCCAAGCGCAAAATCTACGGGACTTACCAGAAAGCGCAGGACGGCTTGCAGATCATCATCGGGACTCCGAAGTCGGTGCTTCCCAAGCTGCGCCTGATCATGGAGGTGCTGCATCCCGAGCATCTTCGGACTGTTCCAGGCGCAGGGGCCGCTGACGCTCGAGCAGCGGATGACCAGCACGCGCCTGCTCGGCCAGGAAGTGCTCCCGGCGATGCGCGAGATCGCCAAGGAGCTGGGTATCGTGGACCCGTTCGAGCGCGAGCCCGGGTCGCGCCCGTATACGGCGGGCACGCAGCGCGATTCCCTGGTCGACCTCAACGCGCTCAAGCGGGCGCCTCAGCGCGACGAATCAGTACGTGTATAGGCTACAAAGGAAACATATGGAATTTGGAGTAACGGTAATAACTCATATTGGAAAGTCACCCGAGCAAATCCGGCTGGCCGAAGAGCTCGGTTACGATCGCGCGTGGGTGCCGGATTCGCAGATGATCTGGTCCGACTGCTACGCGACGATGGCGCTGGCGGCCGCGAGCACGAAGCGGATTAAGATCGGCACCGGCGTGGCGATTGCCGGTACGCGAATCGCGCCGGTGACCGCGCATTCGATCGCCTCGATCAACCAAATCGCTCCGGGGCGGGTGTTCCTGGGAATCGGCACCGGCCATACCGCGATGCGCGTGATGGGGCAGGATCCGATCGGCGTCAAGGATTTCCGGGAATACCTGCGCGTGACGCGCGAACTGCTCGACGGCAAGGCGGTGGACTATACCTATAGCGGAAAGACCCGAGAGATAAAGTTCCTGCATCGCGACCGTCACTTCATCAATCTCGACAATCACATCCCGATCTACGTCGCGGCCAACGGCCCCAAGGCATGCGAGGCCGCCGGTGCGTATGGCGATGGATGGACCACGATTGGCAGGACCACCGAAGACCTGGAATCCCGCCTTTCGCATATTCGGAGCTGGCGCGCAGGCGGTTGGCCGCAAGGTGGGCTCTGACTTTCATGTCGTGCTCTTTACGGCCGCCTCGGTGCTCAAACCGGGCGAACGGCTGACCAGCGAACGCGTGATCGATGAAACCGGCCCGTGGGTGACGTGCGAACTGCATTTCTTCTATGAGATCTGGAAGAAGGAGGGCAAGAACGACGCATTGATTCCGCCCTACTTCCGCGACGTCTGGGGCGACTATGTAAAGCGAGTGGATAGTTATACCCTGCCGGAAAATGCGAGGTTTCGTCAGATCCATGACGGCCACGCGACTTTCGTGCAGCCCGAGGAACGGCGCTACGTCACGCCCGACGCGATCAAAGCAACCGGACTGGTGGGAACTCCGGAAGAGATAATCGCGCAGATTCGTGAGCTGGAAAAAATCGGGATCAAGGAGATAAACATCGTGCCCGGTCCGGACTTCGCCGAAGGTCCCTTCCGTGACCTGGCGAAGCATGTGATTCCGGCCTTTCGCAAGTGATTGTGGCCTTGCAATAGACCGGCGGCAGCGCAGCTTTCTCCGAGACGCTGCGTTTGCGCGCCCGTAACGCGATGGGCGAGCCTGTAAAGGCTCGCCCACCTACGCCCAGCCACTATGTAACGAGGCATCCATGGATTTCGAATTTTCGAGCGGCCAACGGGAGATTCGCGAGGCGGTCTCAAGCCTGTGCGCTCGATTTGGCGACGAGTACTGGCGCCAGTGTGACGAGCGTAGCGCCTATCCCGAGGAATTCGTGCGCACGCTCAGCGAGGCTGGATGGCTCGCCGCGCTCATCCCGCAGGAATACGGCGGGGCCGGTCTGACGATGCTCGACGGTTCGATAATTCTCGAGGAAATAAATCACTCGGGAGGCAACGCGGCCGCCTGCCATGCGCAGATGTACACGATGGCCTCGCTGCTCAAGCATGGCAGCGAGGAACAGAAGCGGCGCTATCTACCGCGCATCGCGTCAGGCGAGCTGCGGCTACAGGCCTTCGGCGTGACCGAGCCTGACGCCGGCTCCGAGACGCCCAAGATCAAGACCTTCGCCCGGCGCGCGGGCGACAACTACGTAATCAACGGCAGCAAGATTTTCACCTCGCGCTACCAGCATTCCGACATGCTACTACTGCTGACGCGCACGACTCCGTTCGACGAAGTAAAGAAGAAGACCGACGGCATGAGCCTGTTCCTGGTCAACCTGCGCGAATACGGCGACGCGATCAAGGCCGTACCGATCGCGACCATGATCAACCATGGCACCAACCAGCTTTTCATCGACAACCTGACCGTGCCTCGCGAAGCGCTGATCGGAGAGGAAGGCAAGGGCTTCCACTATCTGCTGAGTTCGCTCAACGCCGAGCGCATCCTGGTCGCAAGCGAGTCGATCGGCGACGGCCGCTGGTTCGTGGAGCATGCCGTCAGCTATGCCAACGAACGCAGGGTCTTCGATCGCGCCATCGGCATGAATCAGGGCGTGCAATTTCCGATCGCCAAGGCCCATATGTCGGTCGAGGCGGCTTCGCTGATGCGGCTCAAGGCGGTGACGCTCTTCGACGCCAACCTGCCGTGCGGCGGCGAAGCCAACATGGCAAAGTATCTGGCGACGGAAGCCGCATGGGAGGCCGGCGAGGCGGCGATGAATACTCTGGGCGGATACGGGTTCACCAAGCAGTATCACGTCGAGCGCAAATGGCGGGAGGCGCGTCTTTACCGAACCGCTCCGATCTCCAACAACCTGGTACTTAAGCTACATCGCCGAGCATTTGCTGGGGCTGCCGAGATCCTACTGAGCGCGAACTGCAAAGCGTCGCTGCATGCGTCGGGAGTAAGGTAGAAAAGATCACCGAAACGAATCTCACATCGGAGGGGACAGATGAAGATCGGAATATTCGCAATGGTGTCGGAAATGACGCTGGACCCGGCTTCGGTCGCGCGCAGATGCGAGGAGTTGGGTTTCGAATCCGTCTGGGTGCCCGAGCACGCGATCATTCCCGTCCATACCAAGGTGCCCTACCCTGCGCTCGACGGCAAAATTCCCGACGTGTACACGCGCTTTCCGGACCCCTTCGTGCTGTTGGGCATGATGTCTTCGGTGACTCGGACGCTGAAGCTGGGAACGGCGATATGCCTGGTGCCGGAACGCCATCCGCTGGCGCTGGCAAAGGAAGTCGCCACTCTGGATTACTTCTCGGGCGGCCGATTTCTTTTCGGTGTCGGTGCGGGATGGCAGGCGGAAGAGTCCGAAATCATGGGCGTCGATTTTCCGCGGCGCTGGCCGATCACGCGCGAATACCTGCGCGCGATGAAGGAGCTCTGGACCAAGCCGGAGGCGACTTTCGAGGGCCAGTTTCTGAAATTTCCCGCGGTCATAGCGAATCCGAAACCGGCGCACAAGCCGCATCCGCCGATCTTCATCGGAGCGGGCGGGCTCAACTGGAAACGCGAGCGCGCGATCAAGGACACGGTTGCGCTGGGCGACGGATGGATGCCGGTGGCGCTGCCGCCAAAGGATCTGGCGAGCGATCTGAGGTTTGATGAAGCGCTTATGTGCCGAGGCTGGGCGGGACTTTCAGCCAGCTCGAGATATCAATGACTTTCCTGCAGCAGCCCGAGTTGCAACCACAGGACCCAAAACGCGCATTGGCGGAGTATGCCGAGGCGGGCGCCCATCGGCTGATCTTGGCCCCGGTGCTCGACCGCAAGAATGCCGAGCGCGTCCTGGAGCAGACGGCAAAGGACTATTTGTCATAGTCGGAGACGTGCGATTCGAACACAATTCGATGGCCAACAATATACGCACATAGCCGGATGACGACCTTGCACACCATCGAATAAACGTCGAGAATAGGTCGCCGCATCGAACTGCTGTTTGGGCCTGTTGCTGCGAATCGGGGGAAGGTCATGGAAATCAGCGAGCAGCGCGAGGGCAACATCATTGTCCTTAGCCCCGTAGGGCGCGTCAACAACGATACGAGCCCGGCATTTCAAACCAAATTGCTCGCCTGTGTCGGATCCACCGCAACCACAGTTCTGGTCGATTTTTCGGGCGTCGAGTACATATCGAGTGCGGGGCTCCGCGCGCTAATGATGGCCTCCAAACAATCGAAAGCGACGAACGGCCGTCTCGCTGCCGCCGGTCTTACACCAATGGTCAAGGAAATTTTCGCGATTAGCCGCTTCTCGCTCGTGGTGCAGGTCTTCGAGACAACCGCCGAGGCCATCGCCGCCTTGAGCTAGCCATCGGGATTTGCGGCAAGCGGCGGGCTTGGACCGAAAGGATATACAGCGATGTTAGTCCGCTTTTGGGGAACCCGAGGTTCGCTGCCCGCGCCGCTTAACTATCGCGCGGTCCGGGCGAAGATCCGCGAGGCGCTGCTCGCGGCCCGCGGTCGAAGCCTGGACGGAGCCGAAGCGATCGACGTCTTCATCGACCGCACCTTGCCTTTTTCGGTCGGCGGCACATATGGGGGCAATACCAGCTGCATTGAAATCGTCACTGGCGGCGATGAGTATGTGCTTTGCGACATGGGGACGGGCGCACGCGAGTTCGGCAATAGCATCCTCGCGAAACATGGTCCTGCCAGGAAGAATCGCTTCAACGTTTTCATGTCTCATCTTCATTGGGACCACGTCATGGGGTTTCCTTTCTTCACTCCGGCCTACATTCCGGGCAACGTCATTCGCATCCACGGCTGTCATCAGGTCATGCGCGAGGCCTTCGAACGTCAGCAATCGAATCCGTCGTTTCCCGTCGATTTCCGAACGCTTGGCGCGACTATCGAGTTCGTCGAACTCGAGCCCGGCCGCACATACGAGATTGCCGGACTTTCGGTGCAGGCGATCGCGCAAAGGCACGGCGGTGATTCCTACGGTTATCGCTTTTCGAAAGAGGGACGAACGGTGATATACTCCACCGATTCCGAGCACAAGTTCGAAACCCTCGATCAGAGCTATCCTTTCATCGAGTTCTTCCGCAATGCGGATTTACTCATTTTCGACGCTCAATACTCACTCGCCGACCAGATTTCCATGAAGGAAGATTGGGGACATTCGAGCAACATGATCGGGGTCGAGCTGGCCCAGCTTGCCGACGTGAAGCATCTGGTGATGTACCATCACGAGCCGTCGAACGACGATCGGACGCTCGAGAAAATCCTGGCCGAGACGCGCCGCTATGAAGAAATCAGCCGTCCAGAGCAAAAGCAAAATTGACCATCACTTCCGCCTATGACGGGCTCGAGATCGTTCTCTGAGAACCAGCTCCGAGCCGCCGAAGGCGCGACTGCCCGCAGGCTTGCTTGACATCTTCAGGGCTCCGGGACGCGGGTTCGCGCTAGTCATACTTAGGGCTGCTCGTTCTCGCCCGGGCGCTCGATCCGGGGTTTTTTGAGACCATCGCTTTGCGCGGCTTCGATCGGGAACAACAGATCGCGCCGCGCGCCTACCAGCCTTTGCCTGTCCGCATCGTGGCCATCGACGAGAAAAGTCTCTCCAAGTACGGCCAATGGCCGTGGCCGCGAACGCTGGTTGCACGCCTGGTTCACCAAATCGCCGCGGCCCATCCGCGGGTGCTAGGAGTCGATATCATCTTCGCCGAACCGGATCGTCTTTCGCCCGGGAAACTGGTCGATGCGGTACCGGACCTTCCGACGCCACTCGCCCACGAGCTTTTACTGTTGCCGGCGAACGAGGTCGCCCTCGCCGAGGCTTTCAAGGAAGTGCCCGCGGTTCTCGGAATCGGCGCCTCGGACGAAGCGGAACCGGCGGCGCACGGACCGTCACACGTCATCATCGTTCGCGAATCCGGCGTCAACCCGCGTCCGTTCTTGATTGCATACCCATATCTTCTGCGTAGCGTGCCCGAGTTGACCGCGGTTGCGCGCGGACAAGGATCAGTCCTCGACAATCCGGACCCGGACGGTATAACCCGCCGCCTGCCACTGTTCGTTGTTAGTCACAGCCAGTTGGTGCCCGCGCTCACGCTCGAAATGCTTCGTGTCGCGTTGGGAGCCGGGACTCTGGGAATCTTGACGGCCAAAGATGGCGTCCAAGGCGGTAGCGTGGGCAGCGCCTTCATACCCACCGATGCGCGCGGCCGCGTGTATCCTCATTTCACACCATCCTATGAGATTCGTTATATCTCCGCCGCGGATCTGCTGGACCGATCCTACGACCCTGCCGCGCTGCGAGGCGGAGTCGTACTTCTCGGCGTGATCGGACAAGGCCTGATAGACGAGAGGCAAACGCCACTCGGACTGATGGCGGGCGTCGAGGTCCAAGCCCAACTCATTGAATGCATCCTCACCGGAGATCTTCTTCGCCGACCCGCGAAGCTGGACTGGATAGAGATCGCTTTGATGCTGGCGGCGGGCTTGATTACCATTTTCGCGCTGCCCTACAGGCGGCCGCGAATGGCTAGCGCGGCATTCGTCGTCCTAATCCTTCTGCTCTCCGGCGCTGCCTTTGGCTGTTTCCGGCTCTTCAACTTGCTGGTCGATGCTGTTTGTCCGAGCCTGGCGTCGATCGTGACATTCGGCGTGATGCTGGGAGCGAGTTTGCGCGCCGCCGAAGCGGCGCGTCGTCGTCTCGCGGTCGAGCTGGAACATGAGCGTGAGATTGAAGCTCGCCTTGAGGGCGAACTTGGCGCCGCACGATCGATCCAGATGGGGCTTTTGCCTCATCGTTTTCCTGGCCCTCCCGAACGCAGCGACCTCGAGGTTTACGCGCTTATCGAACCGGCGCGAATGGTCGGCGGTGACCTCTATGATTTCCTGCTGCTCGATTCCAGGCGGCTCTTTTTCGCGATTGCCGACGTGTCGGGCAAGGGTGTGCCGGCGGCTCTTTTCATGGCGATGACCAAGGAGATTTTGCGCGACGCGTTGGCGCGGCATGGCGAGGCCCTTGATCGGGTGTTCGCGGAAGCAAACGCGAAGATATCCGCGTCGGGCAGCGACATGGCCGACGCAGGAGGAAACATGATGTTCGTGACGGTCTTTGCCGGAATTTTGAACCTCGCCTCGGGAGCAATCGCCTATGTGAACGCCGGCCACGATTCACCATTCCGCCTGCGGGCAGGAACGGAACCCCTGGAACTCACCGGCGAAGGCGGACCGCCGCTCGGTACGATCGAAGATTTTCAGTACCCTGTCGAACGCCATCAACTCACGCCGGGAGATCTGCTGCTTCTCTACACCGATGGCGTGACAGAGGCTGAAAATAGAGGACGATTCATTCTATACGGCGACGCGACTGAAGCTTTTGCTCCGGTCAGCGCCATCGGCCAGCGCCAAAGCGCTGGTCGAATTCGTGCGCGAAGATATCAGTCGATTTGCCGCCGGCGCCGAGCAAGCCGACGATATCACTCTGCTTGCCGTGCGCTGGACGAGCGCCACATCTGCGACAGACTAGTCAACGAACAGTGATCTCGACCCTGCGATTGCGCGGTTCAGATATCTGCGGACCAGTCGGCACGGCAGGATCCAGATCGCCGCGCCCGGCGACGGAGATCGAATTGGCGTTGAGACCGTCGTGTATGAGCCGGTCCCGAATTGCCTCTGCGCGTTTGAGGGAGAGTTGCTGATTGTGCGGCTCGTTGCCGAGCGTGTCGGTATATCCCACTACCTCGACTTGATACACGGGACGCCGCTTGATGTCGTCGAAGACATCGCGATATTGCTGCTGCGACTCTGGCGTCAGCGTATCAGTGTCTCTGAAAAAATAGAGACGAAAATGGCTCGGAAGAATTGGCTCCGCGGCCAGTGCGCTGCCGAAAATCTGCTGGACCTGTTGCGAATCGGCGGTGGCCGCGGCCAGCTTACCGCTCTTTTCCTCACTGGCGGAGTAAGGCTTGTCCAGCAACACTGATTTCTGACCGTCGCTGACCGTTATGGCGCCCGAAGTGCCGTCCGGATTCGGAAGAACGACAAAAAGCGCCTGGCGTTGCGAGCAGCCGAGCGCAAAGAGCATCAGCAAAAATGGATAGCGCCGTCGCAAGATGACTAGTCTTCGGGCACTTGAACGACGAAGTGCGTGCCACGTACGCCGAGGATCGCCGCCGGCGTCTTAACCTTCATCGCGGCCGGCGAGCTCTTTGCGATATCGCCTGATACCATCGAGAGCGTGCCTTTGCGCAGGTCGGTGAGCATCGAGCCGTTGAAGTTGTTCGAATCGAACTTGTACTCTTCGAGCGCGACCTCGCTGTTCGGGCCCGTCGACATCACCGTGTTGTCGATGAAGGTGATTCCGATCGCACCGTCAGCCCCCGTGTCGATCGTGTCTTGCTCGAACAGCGCGTCCCCGGCCTTGACGGTAGACGCGGGCGCCGCTGCGCTGTATATAGACCTGTCCGGAGACGGTCTTGACCTGCGCAATCTGGGGACTCTGTGCCGTCGTAGTGGAAACAAAAAGCAGCACGAAAAGGACGCCCGAGACACGGGTGAGCGATGTAACGCCTTATGTGAACTCTGTGATGCAGGTTCTGCATATCCGGCCCCGAGCGATTCCCGTATTTCTGCTCCAGCAGGCTAGCGTGCCGCAGGCGAGTAAGCCAGCGCGACAAAGGCCTCTCACCACGCTAGAATCCTAGCTGAGACGAGGGTCGGCCTTGACGACAATAGAGTACTCGGGCGCATTCGTTGACGGCCCGCAACCGGAAGGCCAGATAACCGATGCGAGATTGCCTGACCGTTCGCGTCCATAGTGGCGCGGTGCACGAGCTGCAAGGGTTCGTAGCCGCATTCGCATTCGAGCAAGGGCTCGCGGCGGATGACAAGGCGCGAATACTCATTGTGATCGAAGAGCTGTTTACCAATTTGTCGAGGTACGGATATCCGAGTCAATCCGAGCCGGAGGGCGTGGCCGAAGTGACTCTCGAGCTAGAGGGCAGCCAGTTGACGATCGAGTTCGGCGACGATGGCCAGGCATTCGACCCATTTGTCAGCGCGGCACCCGACCTCGATCAACCGGTCGAGACCAGACCGGTAGGTGGACTGGGCCTCCACATTGTGCGCGAACTTGCGGACGAGGCTCAATATAGCCGGCGCAATGGCCGCAATGTCATTCGACTAAGCCGGCGCGTCTCGTTGCTCAAACGTTCTTAAATCCTGACCTTTGGATATCGCTCGCGCATCCAGGCCGCAAACTTCTCCGGCGCCACCATGGTCGAGAGCCGTCCCTGCCGAACCAGCGCCCAGTCGTTGAATTTCCCGGATTGCTTGATCTCGGCCAACGTCACGGGCGGCTCCAGGCGCCCGGCGAATTCCAGATCGACCACTGCTGACTTCGGATTCTTCGGATCGTCGCGCGGCTGCGATCTCACGACGCTCATCCCAACCACGCTCGAAACGCCGCCGCTATGATAGATGAACACAAGGTCGCCCGGCCGCATTTCCCGGATGGCGCGAACGGCTTGCGCATTGGTCACGCCGTCCCAGACCGTGTGTTTCTCGCGCTCGAGATCGTCGATCGAATAAGTCCCCGGTTCGGTCTTGGCGAGAAAATAGTTCATGGGCCCGTCCTCTTTAGCCGTGATTCGGGATAAAGCTAACATAGGTGGCGCCGGCCCCTGGCAGTCCGGCGCGCAAACACTCTCATGCCGGAACTACCCGACGTCACCGTATACGTGGAAGCGCTGCCGAACGCGCGTCCTCGGCCGGAAGCTGATTCGCGCAGTCGTGAAATCGCTGTTTCTGCTGCGCACCGCCGACCCTCCTCTGAGCGCAACCCAGGGTAGAGCAGTCCACGACGTTCGGCGGCTGGGCAAGCAGATCGCGATCGGCGTCGAGGGCGACTTGTGGCTCGTGCTGCATCTCAAAATTGCCGGCCGGCTGCATTGGAACACTTCCGCTCCCAAACTGGGCGGCAGAAACCTGCTGGCCGCGTTCGAGTTCGATAGCGGATGGCTATGGCTCACGGAAGCGGGCACGCAACGCCGCGCTTCGCTCCACGTGGTCGAGGGCGAAGCGGGCCTGCAATCGCTGAACGCCGGCGGCATCGAACCGCTCGATATCAGCCTCGCCGCATTCACCGCCGCGCTGCGTGCCGCCAATCATACATTGAAGCGCTCGCTCACCGACCCGCACATCTTCAGCGGCATCGGCAACGCGTATTCCGATGAGATTCTGCATCGCGCACAACTCTCGCCCATCGCGATGACGCAGAAGCTGACAGGGCAAGAGATCGAGCGGCTCTACGAAGCGACCCGCGCGACGCTGCTCGAATGGACCGATCGCCTGCGAGCCGAAGCGGCCGATGCGTTTCCCGAGAAGGTAACCGCATTTCGGCCCGGCATGGCAGTCCACGGCCGCTATGGCCAACCGTGCCCGCGCTGCGGCGCAAAGGTCCAGCGCATACGTTACGCCAGCAACGAGACCAACTATTGTGCGCCTTGCCAGACCGGCGGCCGCCTGCTCGCCGACCGCGCGTTTTCCCGCCTGCTACACGAGGACTGGCCGCGTACGCTTGACGAACTCGAAGCGCTCAAGAAGCGATGAGATCGATTCATTGCTGCTCGCGGTAGGCCGCGGAGACTGATTGCGGAGGCCTTTTTCCGCATCACACATTCGACCTGGATTGCCACTTCCAGTTCCGGACCTCTGGCAGATCCTGGCCGTGCTGGTCGATGTACTGCTTGTGTTCGATGAGGCGGTCTTTCATGTATTGCTTCAGATAATTTCCACGGGCACCCAACTGCGGCAGACGATCGATAACGTCTTGCACCAGATGAAACCGATCCAATTCGTTCTGTACTCTCATGTCGAAAGCGGTCGTGATCGTGCCCTCCTCCTTGTAGCCCCTGACGTGCAAGTTCTGGTTGGTCCGGCGATAGGTCAATCGGTGGATCAGCCAGGGATATCCGTGGAAGCCAAAAATGATGTGCTTGTCCGAGGTGAAGAGAGCGTCGTAATCCGTATCGCTGAGTCCGTGTGGGTGCTCACTCTTGGGCTGAAGCTTCATCAGATCGACGACATTGACCACCCGGATTTTCAGGTCGGGCAGATGCTCGCGCAGGATGGAAACGGCCGCCAGAATTTCAAGCGTCGGCGTGTCTCCACAACAGGCCATCACGACGTCCGGCTCACCACCCTGATCGTTACTGGCCCACGGCCAGATGCCGATCCCTTCGGTGCAATGCACGACCGCGGCATCCATCGCGAGCCACTGGGGTAGCGCGTGCTTTCCGGCAACCACGACGTTGACGTAGTGCCGACTGCGCAGGCAATGATCGAAAACCGACAACAGGCAATTGGCGTCGGGCGGCAGATAGACGCGCACTATATCGGCCTTCTTGTTCACGACGTGGTCGATGAACCCCGGGTCCTGATGCGTAAAGCCGTTGTGATCCTGCTGCCAGACGTGGGAAGCCAAGAGATAGTTCAACGACGCGATCTTCCGGCGCCACGGGAGCTGCGCGGTGACCTTCAGCCATTTCGCGTGCTGGTTGAACATCGAATCCACGATGTGGATGAAAGCCTCGTAGCAATTGAACAGCCCGTGCCGTCCCGTGAGAAGGTACCCCTCCAGCCAACCCTCGCACTGGTGCTCGCTCAACATCGAATCGAGCACTCCTCCGGCCGGCGCAAGAAACTCATCGTTGCCTTCCTGCCTGGCGAGCCACCGCCGATCGGTAACTTCAAAGACCGCGCCCAATAAGTTGGACAGCGTCTCGTCAGGGCCAAAAATCCTAAAATTACGCTGCTCTTGATTCAGCTTGTCGACGTCCCGCAGAAACCTGCCCAGGACTTGCGTATCTTGTGCTTCGACGGCGCCGGGCGCGGGCACCTGCACGGCGTGGTCGTGGAAGTCCGGCATGTGCAAGTCGCGCAGCAGGATTCCGCCGTTCGCGTGAGGATTGGCGCCCATGCGACGGTCGCCTTTGGGCGCGAGCTCCGCCAGTTCCGGCCTGAGACGGCCACGCTCGTCGAAGAGCTCCTCCGGCCGGTAGCTCTTCATCCAGCTCTCGAGCTGCCCGACATGCTCCGGATGCGCGGAATCGACGAGCAGCGGCACCTGGTGCGACCGGAAGGTGCCTTCCACCGGCAGGCCATCGACCACTTTCGGCCCTGTCCAGCCCTTGGGCGACCTAAGAACGATCATGGGCCAGCGTGGCCGCGTGGTGTCGTTGTTGTGCCGCGCATTGCTCTGGATGCGCCGGATGTCTTCGATGGCCCGGTCCAAGGTCGCGGCCATGGCCTCATGCATCAGCGCCGGGTCGTGACCCTCGACGAAGTACGGCGTCCATCCGCAACCGCGCAGAAACTGCTCCAGCTCCTCGTGCTCGATCCGCGCGAGGACGGTCGGATTGCTGATCTTGTAGCCATTGAGGTCCAGGATCGGCAGCACCGCACCATCGGTGATGGGGTTGAGAAACTTGTTGGAGTGCCATGCGGTCGCCAGTGGGCCAGTTTCGGCTTCGCCGTCTCCTATCACGCAGGCGACGATCAGAGTGGGATTGTCGAACGCGGCTCCGAAGGCGTGGCTAAGCGAATAGCCGAGTTCGCCACCCTCATGGATCGACCCGGGCGTCTCCGGGGAAACATGACTGGAAATTCCGCCGGGAAATGAGAACTGCTTGAACAGCTTTTTCAGCCCTGCCTCATCCTCGCTGATGTTCGGATAGACCTCACTGTAGGTGCCTTCGAGGTAAGTATTGCCCACTAGCGCAGCGCCGCCGTGCCCGGGACCGGCGATGTAAATCATGTCGAGGTCATTCTTCCTAATAACCCGGTTCAAGTGTACGTAGATGAAGTTCTGGCCTGGCGCCGTGCCCCAGTGTCCAACCACCAGGGGTTTCAGGTGCGCAAGCTTCAGGGGTTCTCGCAGCAGCGGATTGTCGTAGAGATAAATTTGCCCGACCGACAGGTAGTTCGCGGCCCGCCAATACGCGTCGATCTTGCGCAACTCGTCACGGGTCAACAGCGACTCTGAGGCAGCCGCTTTCTTCTCGCTTGATGCCATAAAATTCTCCCGGATTTTCTCTTGCAAGCCCCGAGTCAGGGCGAAAGGATTGTCACAGCCATATCGAATTCTACCACGGGGAAGCGTTTCAATCGGTTACCCAGATGGCGTATGCCGAATCCCGAGGCTATTTCGATGTGCGCTCCAGAGCCATCGCTACCGCGAGGCGCGGTTACTCGGAGAACCAAGCGCGGGAACGGAAACTTTGCCGTTGGCGGCAGTCTGTTAGAGTGATGCCATACGCGCCGAGCGAGTGTCGGAAATCGAAGATCACGGAGACTTAACAACCTTTCCTGGCTCACGTCGCTCCAGACAAGGCGATCGAGAAGGTTTCATCAAACCCAAGGCTCATGAACTGTCTCAAAAAGCTTCGCGTCGCGCCGGGAACCCGCATCCGGCTCAAGGACTTCGATCCGCAGTTTGTAGACCAGCATGAAAATAAAAAATCTGTCCTTCCGAAAATCGAGAAGCTCCGACAGCGGATGGACGAGTTACAGTTTAAGCTTTACGCCGAACAGAAGCGCTCGCTATTGATTTGTCTTCAGGCTCTCGACGCGGGAGGCAAGGATGGCGTCGTCCGGCATGTAATCGGCTCGATGAATCCGCAAGGCTGCCGCGTCGTCGGCTTCAAGCAACCGTCGCCAGAGGAACTCGCGCACGATTTTTTGTGGCGGATCGAACAGCAAGTTCCCAAGCGCGGCGAGGTCGTGATTTTCAACCGCTCGCATTACGAGGACGTGCTGATCGCGCGCGTTCACGATCTTGTCCCGAGGAAAGTCTGGTCGAAGCGCTACGAGCAGATCGACGACTTCGAGCGCCGCCTCGTCGCCAACGGCACGCACATTTTGAAATTCTTCCTGCACATCAGTAAAGAAGAGCAGCTGCGGCGCTTCGGGCAGCGATTGGACGATCCCGCGCGGCGCTGGAAAATCAGCGAGGCGGACTATTCGGAAAGAGAATATTGGGCCAGCTACGCGGCGGCCTATGAGGACGCGCTCGGCAAATGCAGTACCAGCGACGCGCCGTGGTTTGTGATTCCCTCCGATCACAAATGGTTCCGCGACCTCGCCATTTCGCAGATCATCGTTGAGACGATGGAAAAGCTCGACATTCAGGTTCCAAGGCCGACCGTGAATATCGCCGACATCCGCCGGAAGTATCACGCGGATGTCAACGAGGAAAAAGATGAGAGCAAGCGGCGAAAATAAATGAATTCAAACACCATCACGAACGGTTGAAGAGAACAAAATGAAAGTGAGCCCTTTTGCAGGAACCCCAGCCGACCAATCCGTGCTGGTCAACGTGCCGAGACTCATCACCGCCTACTATGCCGAGCTACCCGATCCTTCGGTGCCGGCGCAGCGGGTGGCCTTCGGCACCTCCGGCCATCGTGGTTCTTCATTCCAACGGGCCTTCAACGAGCGGCATATCCTTGCCATCAGCCAGGCGATTTGTCTCTACCGCACAGCAACAGCAGATCGACGGTCCGCTGTTTCTGGGCATGGATACGCACGCGCTCTCCGTGCCCGCGCTGGCCAGCGCGCTGGAGGTGCTGGCCGCCAACGGAGTGGAAGTGATGCTCGCGCAACGCGATGAATACACCCCCACGCCCGCCATCTCCCATGCGATTCTCAGCTACAACCGCGGGCGCAAGACCGGACTCGCCGACGGCATCGTAATCACCCCTTCGCACAATCCACCTCATGACGGCGGTTTCAAGTACAACCCGCCAAACGGTGGCCCGGCCGAGGCGGGCATCACCGGTTGGATCGAGGCAAAAGCGAACGAGTTCCTCGAATCCGGCCTTAAGCGCGTGGAGCGGATTCCGTATGAGCGGGCTCTTCACGCCTCGACAACACATCGGCACGACTACCTCGATGCCTATATCAGCGATCTCGGCAACGTAATCGATATGGAAGCGATTCGTGGCTCGAAGGTCAGCCTCGGGGTTGATCCGCTTGGCGGCGCCGGAGTTCATTACTGGAAGCCCATCGCCGAGCGTTACGGGCTGAACCTGACAGTCGTCAACGAGGCCGTCGATCCCACCTTCCGGTTTATGACCCTCGATTGGGACGGTCAGATCCGCATGGACCCATCGTCGCCCTACACCATGCAGCGGCTAATCGGACTTAAAGATCGCTTCGAGATTGCATTCGCTTGCGATACGGATCACGACCGTCACGGGATTGTCACCCGAAGCGCGGGTTTGCTGCCGCCGAATCACTATCTTTCCGTCGCCATCTTCTACCTCTTCCAACACCGACCGAAGTGGAGCAAGTCAGCGGCAGTTGGTAAGACGGTGGTAAGCAGCCAGATGATCGACCGCGTCGCGAAGAAGCTTGGCCGCAGGCTCTACGAGGTGCCGGTCGGTTTCAAGTGGTTTGTGGATGGCTTGCTTGACGGTTCACTTGGCTTCGGCGGGGAAGAGAGCGCGGGTGCGTCTTTCATCCGTAAGGATGGCAGCGTCTGGACGACGGACAAGGACGGCATCGTCCCGGCTTTGCTGTCGGCGGAGATCACGGCGCGGCTGGGCCGCGATCCTGGCGAAATCTACCGCGAGCTTGCGCGCGAGTTTGGTGAGCCGCTCTACGACCGCGTTGAGGCGCAAGCCACTGCGGCGCAGAAGGAAATGCTGAAGAGGCTTTCGCCGCAGCACGTCCGGTCCGCAAATCTGGCGGGCGAAAAAATCCAGAGCATCCTCACCCACGCTCCGGGCAACGGAGCATCCATTGGCGGCTTGAAGGTGATTGCTGAAAGCGGATGGTTTGCGGCGCGCCCATCCGGGACGGAAGACATCTACAAGATTTATGCGGAGAGCTTCCGAGGAGTGGATCATCTGCGCCGCATCCTGGAGGAAGCTCAGACCATCGTGAGTGAGGCGTTGACGCACCCGCCGACAGGCTAGCGTTGGCGGTCGCTAAAACCCCGGGCCGAACGCGCTCTCGGCAACCAGCGGACTCGACGCGTGCGGCCAATGCTCGAGCGAGGGCGGCAATATGGCCACGCCTTCTACCGGGCGCCCCGCTGCCGCAAGACCGCCTGCGTGGGTTGACAAGGCTCCGGGATACCGACAATCGACTATGCCACCGCTACCCAATTCCAACAATCAGGCGCCCATTACCCAGTTGTATGCGCCGTATGGTCAGTTTCTTTCTTGAATACGACTATGTTGCTGTGTTTCAAGATACGCGTGTTGTGCGCGACGATGGGCATAGGAGCCATGGCCTTCATTTTGTCCGCCGTCATGTAGGAGAACGTCGGGTTGTCACGCGCCAGAGGCTTTTTCTTCTCAGCATATTGAACCACCGCAATTCCGCCCGGTCTGAGCACCCTGTGGATCTCCATCAAGTACTCGCTGATCCCTTCCGGTTCGATGTGAACAAAGGTTCCGAAGCTGAACGCAAAATCAACTGATTCGTCAGGGACAGGTCGAAGATCGCAACCTTGAGGTTGGTAGAACTCAAGGTTGGCATCCGGGAACATCGCTCTGAGTGCGTCGAAAAACTCCGGATTGATGTCGACGCAAATGACTTTGCTTGCCGCAACCAGATAGCGCGTCCAGCGACCGCCGCCGGGCCCGATTTCGAGCACCGTGGATGAAGCTCTGACGTATGGACGTATGTATTTGTCGACTACTTTGTACAGGCGGCCGGGTCCGTAGGAAGGATGAAATAATCGCTGGATAAGGTAACGGAGACCTCGCAGCTCGGGATCGCCCCACTGCACCCCGTACGCTTTGTCAGGGTTGCTCTCGCAAAATTCCTGGAAGTCGCGTTGCCACCAACGATTCCACTCTAGAGAAGGCATGGGCTATCAGCTAGCAATCCGTCAAAGTGAGCGCAACGGTCTACCGGAGTTTCTGCGAGCGCTACGATGCAGCGAGGCCGAGGCAATTCGTGTTCCGGGCAAACTCGAACGTACGCCGCTGATACTTTCAGCCGCCTGCTCGGGGGCTATATCGTGTCGCTTCAATATGAATACTTCTGAGATAACTCGCGGACGGTGGAAACATGTATTGCCCGAGGAGCCCCGGCCAGACAACAAACGGCTGCAGCCTTACTTCTTGTCCAAAGGCATCTCTGCCCATGATTGTTGAGTCATGATGAAAGGGTCGGGTGTGACGCTGATCTCGCCGCGAAACGGCCAGTCAAGCGCGACTATCAGCACCACGACCAGCGCGAGCGTAGCCGCGAGGGTGGCGGTCATCACCATATGCATGCCGAAGTGTTGGTAGCCGAACAAATAGGTGTAGCCGGTAGTAATCGCCGCGCCGAAGAATATGATCCACCAGACGACGCCGGGAACATGCCCTTGGACAGCTGAGAGGCGGCTACTGCGCGTCTGGTAGAGTTCGTTCCAACCCTTCAGCAACTCGGCCTGGATCGCCGCTTCACCAAGGTTTTGGGGTTGGATCGTCGCGATCGCGGTATTGAGTTCCCGCAGCGGCTTCCATCCCTGGTCGGGCGTCTTGCCGGCGCGCTGGATCGGCCATTCGACGTTGATGACAACGCTCACGTAGCGCGCTACTGCATCGCGGATCGGTTGGCCCTTGGCCTGCGTTAAGCCCTGGGTATCCAGGTAAATTCCGCCGGCAAAGTCTGATTCGCTTTCGACGATGTCGGACGCCCTGCTGAACGATTCCCAGGTAGCGATAGCGATGAATGCCAGCAGAACCGCGTACAGCACACCGATGACGGCAATCGTGAAGCCGGCAAGATCGTTGTGAGCCCTACGCACATTCACATGCACCAGCCGGTGAAAGATGAGCAGCCCGGCGCATGAGATTGCGGTGAAGAGCACCACCAGGGTGGTTCCCCAGAGCCAGGTTGGATTGTTGTAGATCCAGTCGTCGATCATGCTCTCCTCTCATTTCACGCTTTTCAGATTTCGAGACAATCTCCGTTTTGATCGCATCAACCGATTTGGGAATGCAACTATTGCGCGTTCCACTAGCACGCCTTTTGCAATCTGTCGCCTCAGACGAGACTTTCGTTAAGCGCGTAGTAGTCACCGACGCGATCAGGGAGTCGGAGGACAACTGCGAGCCAAGGCGAACGTCGCTGAGACCGTTTTGCCCTGACCCAAGCTGAAGTCATAGCTGAGACGAACATCGTAGGAACCATTTTCGAAAATGGGGCCCAGAAATTGCAACGTGCGACCCTGGTCGAGATCGAGATAGTAGGGGGCGTTGTTAAACTGTCCGCCGCTCGCGGGATGACGCGTCACGGCGACGCTGCCGGCGGTCGGTCGGCCTTGGTAATCGATCACCGCAACAATCATTCCATCGGTGTGGTAGCGCGTCGTCGGACACCCGTCGGTTCCCGTGATCTTCGAACCCGAAGGATAGATTTTCGTTTCGTTCGGAAGCTTCGCCCGCGACCCCTGTGCCGTTACCGAGCCGTCCACAAACGCGAAACCGGTCAGGCTGACGTTCCCGTCGGCGCTAGCAGTAAAGGGCCGTGTCGCATCAGGCGACTGCCTTGACGGGTACTTCACGTTGATCGTCAGATTCAGCTTGCCGGTTCTATAGGGAAACATCGCCGCATCGTAGCCGGGCAGTCCGGAGGGAGCCTTGGGGTTGTTCGATAGTCCAACGCCCTCGCGCGGAGTGCCGTTCGGGTTCAGCTCGAGCACATGGGTGCTGTTCTCATCGTGAAACACCAGGATCGCGTAAGATCCGGGGTCTTGATTCTCGAAGTCACATCCGGCGCGTCGATTGGTGATCGTCGACGCAGTGCTCGCCGCGTTCCCGTTGGTGTTGGAGGGGAAGCCTTCGGCCGACTGAAACAGTTCGCAATAGACCTGCCCCCGGTTGTTTCGTAGCCCCGCGATTTCGACATGGATCAGATTCTCGGATTGATCTCCTTCCTCCACCTGATCGGGGTTGGACATTCTTGCCTCGTCATGATCCGGCAACTCAGCTAGAACCGCACCGCGCTCACCGAGTGCCGAATCGATGACCCATTCGGCGCCGAAGACCCCGAGGTCACCGGCATATGAGCCGCGGCCATAATTTTCGAGATGCACGGTTTTGATCTGCTTGCCGTGCATCCCTTTCGATCGCAGTTTGGCTACCGCGTCGGGCAGATCCACAAAGTTCGCAGGCAACGCGCGTTGATCGCTGGCATCGGCGCTGGAGCCGGGTATCAACTCGCTGGTGGGCGAATTGGGCATAAAGGTGAGCGTCTGCTGCTGTCCGGGAGAGTAGAAGTTGAACTGGACCAGCACACCCCCCTCCGGAGATTGCGCATTGCTGATCGCGGTAGTCAGTTCCATCTGGATCGACGTCAGGAAAGCGTCGGGTTGCCATTTAGTCCGAACGTACGCGACTGCACGCCGCGCGATCGCGGGCACGTCGCCCACCGGCCATTGGACTTGCCCCGGGAGCACCTGGCTTGCGGCGGCGCTCCGCATTGGAGCCTCGGACGAGCTGCGGGTCCATTCGATATCGGCGCCGGGAGCGGTGCGGGTCGTCATATGTTTGCCGCCCTCGATGCGAAACGCTCCGACCATCCCCGAGATGCCGCTGCCTCCCATGATCATAAACGTGCCGCTGTCCTTGCCGGTGACGTAAAGGTTCGGCGCATAGGTACCGTTTGGTACGGTCGTGATAGTGGCCTGCTGACCCGTCAACGGCATCGGGCACGAATCGCCGTAGGCGATTTGCCCCATATCGCCAATTTCCATCACGCATCGCTGACGCTGGCCGCCCATGTTCGTAATTTCTGCCTGCCACCGGCCCACGGCCGGATTCTTTGCTGGCGCCGATGGACCGGACTCGGAATGTCGGCACGCCCAGATGCCCGCGCCGATCACGATCGCCAGACCGAAGCGTACGAACACGCTCACTCGGGACGATCGAGGTCGGCGTCGGACTGAATGGCTGATGAACGCGTGATTTTTCATTGCCGTGGTCCTCAGGTCCCACAATAGCCGATGAGCGCAGATCTCGGTCAGCGCCTTCAGATACCGGGATTCACACTCCGCACAGTTGGCCGGCAGTTTCAGCTAACGAAAACCAGATACGTGACCGGGGACATATAAGTACCAGGACTTTTTTGCTCCCGGCTGTACGTAGGGCCTTGTCGTGTGTACGTTGTTGGCCGGGTCAAAGAAGCTGATTGTATATTCGACACCCTTGGCGAGGATTTGATCGGGTGTAACATCATGGGCTCTAAAAGCGAGCCAGCCATCTATCTTCGCTCCGGGCTCTATTGGTTTTTCGGTCTTTTTGTATAAAGCCTGGTAGGCGTAAAACTTTAGAATGGGTGCGCCTGTCGCAGGATCGAAGAGAGTGAGTTCGATCGGTATCAGTGCTTGTTCAGTCTTCACGCTAAGTGCATCACTGTCGATGTTCAGTGTGTATATATCCGCGGCGCTTGGCGTTTGGCATCGATTCGCCACCCCCATCTCGACGAATATCTCGGAATCTCGGGTTCCCATCTTGGGCCCGACGATCGTTCTCTCAATTTCACCTGTCAGACAGCTTTCATGTTTTTTCGTTTCGTTGCGCCAGATAACGTACGATCCGGAGAGTACGCCAACGAGGATCAATATCAGCCAAACAGAAACCTCTTTTCTTGTATTTCCGCGAAACATATCCCAAAGCACGCGGGTAAACTCTGCAGTCGGGATAGCGAAGCCAAAGAGCAGTTTGTGAAGATGCCCTGACGAATTGCCCGTATCTCGCTTTTAGTCCTTCCCTCCCTGTCCCTGTATAAGCCCAAATGGCGTATTTCTACAAGGTTTAAGGCCGGTTTCGGCGCCGGGTTCCGGCGGCTCAGCAGACCAAGGCTTTTAGATTCATACGCGCGATCAGCGAACCATAGCTTGTTTTTCCAATTGGCTCCGCCGACAAGTCACGGCCCGAGAGCCACCGCGGGATAGTAAATTCCCTCCGGCTGCCGCACCCACCACGCGCCGTGTCTTTCTTTTTCTTCACGGCTGGAATAGCGATAGTCGTAAAGTAGGGCTCGCACGTAAAGAGGCGGTTTGCCAGGAAAGCGAACGGATTGCTGCCGAGCAGCGCTGTCACTTCCGGCGAATTTTCCAGCAACCGCTGCAGGAACCGCAAAAACCAGGGATTTTGCGACGGTGTCCCGAGAGCGGCAAACCACATCTGCCAGTCGAGGCGCGGCTGGTGCGGAATATTCCATAGCGGTGGCCGCTTGACGTCGCCCGGTTTGTATTTAAACGTATATTCGCGCCAGTGAACGCCATCATCCGAGCCTTCGACAATGATTTCCGGGCGGGCGGTAGTCATCACCGCAAACAAACCGTATGTATTGACGATACGCAGTGGCGCAATTTCATCGTTGATCCACATGGCCGGAGGCGGAGATTCGGCCGCCGAACGCCGCATGAATCTGTACGAAACTGGTGAACACAATCAACAGCGCGAACGCGCCGGCGACAAAAGAAACGAATTTTCCCGGCTGAATGTCCTGGGCGTGACGTTGCACAAACCGGGTCAGGCGTTGCGGAAGAACCTTGCGCAGCGCAGCATCGTCAAACAGCGCCAGGCATAAGGCCATGACCAGGAGATTGAAAAACGTGTAGTTGCCGGTGAGGAGGATCAGCACTTGCAACAACAAAATGCCGAATGCCGCGACGAACCTTAGCCGTCGCGGGCAGAAAATCAGAAACGGCAGCCCCAGTTCAATCACAAAGGTCGCCGCCGTCGACGCTGTGAGTACACTCCGCGGCAGGTGATGGGCGTACCAGGCCAGCGGGGTCGGCAGCGGCTGGGTCTGAAAATGGTAGGAGAGCGCGGAGAGATTAGCCCAAGTGGGGTCGCCGCTCAGAAGCTTGACCGCACCCGAAAGAAACATGAAGCGGAACAGCAGCCAGCGCAGCAGCCATATGCCTGGCTTTGTTGCCATGCTCAGAACAAACGCAAGGAAGCCAGATTCGAGCAAAAGCACATCCCACTGAAAGCCCATAAAAACCTGGCCGGCATAAAACAGCGAAAGATAAAGCACATACAGAAACAACAAGCTTAAACGCGGCAGGACGTTGAAAATCAGGAGCAGCGACAGCGCCGCCCCCGCCCAGCATGCGGCCTGAATGGCAAAATCGCTTTGGTCCAGCCAGAACACCATCGGAAATAGCCAGTAGCGTTCCAAGCCGAGCTGGCTCCGGATGGCGTCGGTGAATTCGGATAGCGGCAGGATGCCGTGGCTGCCGATTAATCCCAACGCCTGCACGCCAAATGAGACAAAGGCAGCAAGATAGATCAGCCCTATGGCCCGCAGAAACAGCCAGGAAACCAGATCGAAACGCGGCGGCTCATAGTCGCGTCCCCATAGCCACAGGCTCGGGCGGTAAAGTGCGGAACGATGCGAGGCGATAAAAGCGTAGATGCGCTCGGCGATTGCCGCAAAACCGGGAAGATGCCGATAAAGCGTCAGCCAGAAGCCTTTGCCGCTTGCGTGACTTAAAGTAAGAAAACTGGCTTCGGCGCCGCTCGCGATTTTCCCATCGGGCGCTACGTATTGGACGGCACGCTGGAACGCGGCCAGCAGGAATTTCCGGATATTGTGCGGCGACTTCCTGGTACGGCGCGTAAGTCACGCGATGGCCGGTGAGTCTCTGCCAATAGCGCGCCCAGTAGATGCAGAACCCGCAATCGCCGTCATAGATCAGAAGCGGCTGGCGGCGACCGGTGCTTGTTGTTTGCATAGCGCCAAATTATGCCTGAAGAGTAAAAGAACAAAACACAATACTATATTTGGCGGTGCGCGGCGACACTTCTCATCTCTCCCTGCGAGGACGCAGCCTAACCGATCAATGGCAATTAGTGGTATTACACCATTGACGTTAGCTACGGGCCTGTTACTCCTGAACAGCACCGCAGGTCGGTGTTTCAACTGCAACGCGTAGAATCTCGACGTGAGCCCCTACGCGAATCTCGAGGGGCTGAGCAAAATGGGGCAGTGAATCTCCGTGCCGGTTGCACGCGAGGACGGTTTTGAAAAGGGACATGGGATAGGGGCTTCGCGTGGTTTGTACTTTCGTCTCGGCGTTTGCGAGGATGTAGTAGATCTAGGTCTCGAACGATCAGCATTTGGCGCGCACTTGCATTTTCGCCAACGCAACCGCAGTGCGACTACGAGGCTTGCAAATCGCACAATCGCGTGGAGGAACTCCAGTGGAAAAGCGTATCGTAAAATTCTACAGCGAAGGTATCCGGCTCGAGGGCGATCTCTACCTGCCCTCCGATTTGAAGGCCGGAGAGCGGCGCCCCGGAATTGTGCTTTGCCACGGGTTTACGGGCCTGCGCGCGTTGATTCTCGGCGACTATGCGAAAGTCTTCGTCGACGCGGGCTTTGTCGCGTTGACCTTCGACTATCGTGGCTTCGGCGGTAGCGAAGGCGAGAAGTGGCGCCTGATTCCGCTCGAACAGATCGACGATATCCGCAACGCGATCAGCTTCTTCGAAGCGCAACCGCAAGTCGATCCCGAACGGATCGGTCTGTGGGGCACGAGCTTCGGCGGCGCTAACGCGCCCTACGCCGCCGCGGTCGATTCGCGCGTCAAGGCGGTCGTCGGCCAAGTCGGATTCGGCGACGGCGAGCGCTTCATGCTCGATATTCGCAGTTATGGTGAGCGGGTGGAACTGATGCATAAGCTGGCCGAAGACCGCCGTCGGCGGGCGCTCGATGGCGCTGGGGAGCGGGTCGATCCGATCGACCTCGCGCTGCGCAGCTCGCAATCGCGCAAGTTCCTGCCGCAGGCGCTCAAGGCCGTGCCCGGGATGAAATGCGAGCTCTCGTGGGAGACGGTCGAGAAAACTCTCGAGTATAAGCCCATCGACGTGGTCGATCGGATCTCGCCGCGCGCCATGCTGCTAATCGGCGCACGCGACGACAACGTCTGTCCGATCGAAGGCTATGAGAAACTTTATGCGCGGGCCCGCGAACCGAAGAAGCTCGTTGTGTTACCGATCGAACATTACGATATTTACGTGGGCAAATGGTTCGACGAGTCGGCCCGGCTCGCCCGCGAATGGTTCGAGCGGTTTCTGAAGTAGGTCGCGTTGTCTGTCGTGCGCGGATTAATTCTCGCGCGCGGCCATCTCGGCCGGGATTTGCCGGCAGGAGGATTCCTCATGTTGCAGAAGCTGTTTCACGTCAACATCTGCGTCCGCGATATGGAGCGGTCGATCCGCTTCTACCAGGATTTGGGTTTCACCAAGGAGAAGGATTTCACCCTTGACGATCCGAGCGTCGGCGATGCACTTGGCCTGAAGGTCAAAAAACTCCGCGGCGTCTTCATGCGTCTCGGCGACAATCCCGACTCTCCCGTGCTCGACCTGGTGCAATTCATCGATCCGCCGCCGCAGGGCCAGCCCTATCCGACGCTCAACAACATCGGTATTTGCCGCATCGCGTTTAGCGTTGATGATATCGACCGCACCTACGCGGATCTGCTGGCGAAGCAGGTCCAGTCTTTGGCGCCCCTCAAGAAAATCAAAGGACCCGATGGTGCCACGATCGGCGTGGTCTGCTTCAAGGATCCGGACGGCGCGATCCTCGAACTGATCAGCGGAATGTAGCGCGGTGGAAGCAACCGCACGGAGGGAATCATGTCACTGGCACACAGTACTGTCGTAGTTCTCGGCGGCAGCTCGGGTATCGGCCTCGCGACCGCGAGGGCCGCCAAGGCCGAAGGCGCGCGGGTCGTCGTAACCGGCCGATCTGCCGATCGGCTCAAGTCCGCAAGAACCTTGCTCGGCGCGGACGCCCGCACCGTCGCCCTCGACGTCGCCGACGAGGCCGGCACCCGAGCCCTGTTTCAGGAACTCGATCGCGTCGACCACGTTTTCATCACCGCCGGCGTCGTCGTGCTGGATTCGGGGCTTGCACCCGACAGTGCCTCACTACGGCCGGCGCTCGACACCCGCTTCTGGGGCGCCTTCGCCGCGGCCAAGTATGGCGCCGCCAAGATGCGTGAAGGCGGGTCCATCACTTTCATGTCCGGGACTACTGCTCGGCGGCCGCTGAAGGGCGCCGCGGTCGCGACTGCCTCGTGTGGGGCGGTCGAGGCGTTTGCCCGCGCACTCGCCGTCGATTTGGCGCCGATTCGGGTCAACACAATTCAACCCGGCTACGTGGACACGCCGATGCTCGACGAACTGCTCGGAGAAGCGCACGATGCAATTAAGGCTGAGATCGGCGCCCATCTGCCCGTCAAGCGGATCGGCCGTCCAGAGGAGATCGCCGACGCCGTCCTGTTCCTGATGAAGAACGGATACGTCAACGGTATTACTCTGACGGTCGACGGCGGCGGCCTGCTAGTCTAGGCACCGACGCGAGAGATATTCGGCTGCCCTTGTGACTGCGGACCGAGTCGTGTTCTGGCCTGTCGATTCGTACGGTCGAGGATGAGCTTCAGTCGTTTTATATCCAGGCCGACATTCTGCGAGGACCATCACAGAGCCGATTTCTCAATTTCTCGCTGGCTCGCTTTTCGGATTTTGGGTCATTCCCGGAGCGGCCGCGGCGCTCTTGATCCATCCCGTCATGCCGAGCGAGCGGAATCGTTTCGTGGCCGCCTCCAGGAGGGGCCTCGCGTGATCGGCATCGCCCGGCGCGCCACGCCGCAGGTACATAAGCGCTTCATCGTAGTCGGCCATTGCGCGCAGCGGCCGGGCTCCTTGCTCCTCGAGTACCTCGCGCGCCTTTGCGAACCATCCAACGGCTTCGTCGTGGCGACTCTGAAGCGCGCAGAGATGGGCTAGTGCTAGACGGCTATCTCCGGAAGTCCAGCGAAAATCGGGGGCCAGCAGTTTTTTGCGTATGTTACGCTCGATTAATTCGGCGTGCGCTGCAGAATTGAGCACCCAAATAGTTCGCGCGGCGAAGAGCACCATAGGAACGTAACTGATAGTCCATCCGGCCCCATCCTCGATCGCCGCGGGAAGTTCATTAAACTCCTTTAATGCGCGTTCGCGGTCGCCAAGGAAGGCGTTGATACATGCCGAGTAGGCACAAGCGCCGGCTACTTCAAGTGCCTCTGGCCCTCGGGTTTTGAGGAACTCGACAACTCCCATCGAAGCATCGGATTGGCCCAAATCGCTGCGGATGTCGGGCAACAGTTGTTCCCAATTTTCGTTCATCGCTACGTAAAACTCGGTCCGCACACCGGCAACGGTCATTGAACCGAACGATGGTTGTCCAATCCGTATCGACATGGCGGCTGCCCGGTCAAGCGCTGCTTGCGCCTCGACGAAATCTCCGAGCGCGATCTGGCATCGCGCGATTCCCGCCCAGGAGGTCATCGCCTTGAGGATCGCGCCACGTCGCTCGCATTCAGCCACGTTCTGTCGATGCAGCGAAAGCGTCAAACGCAGGTTCCCGCCCCGCCATAGGCCTCTGGGACGGGGCGAAGGATCTTCGAGGATTTCTTTGCGCGAAAAAAAAATCGGGTCGATATTCCGCGCCGCCAACTGTTCACGAGGAAGTGCCCTCAGCACCTCGCACAGTTCCTGAGTTTGCGGTGAGTCGAGCAAAATTCCCGGGTTGGAGGGATCTTCGCCTTCGGCTCGATTGATGTCTATCTCGGTCAGGCTGGCCCACGTGATGTCGTGACGATTTTGCACGTGAGCGCAGTCCCTCCTTTGCGAGTTGCCAGGCGCCACGGGTTATTCCCGCGCCGAACATGGCGCGCGCGATCCGCTCGTAGAATTCGGCAGCGGCAGGGCTTCCTTCGGCGGCCGCAATGCGCTCGCCGGCCTCTTGCGCAACCTTCAGCGCCTCCTCTCCATTCAGGGCCCAGGTCAGCGCGAAGCTCAGGCGCGCCAGCAAACGCGGCCGTTTCGGATCGTTCTCGGGGATAAGATCCAGCGCGATGCGCAGGAATGCCGCAACTTCGTAATGGTCGTAAGCGGCTTCGGCGTTGTCGGCGGCCGCAATCGCGTAGGTCGCGCCGCGTTCTGTACCGCGCGCCGCCGCGCCGCGCCAGAACTGGTAGGCAACTTCCGCGGCGTGCTGGGTAGCCCTTTCTCCCCACACGCGCTCCATCTCTTCGGCGATTTTTCTGATGCAGCCTGACCCGTCGAGCTGAGTTTAGCCCCGCATAGAGAGTGTGCCGGATCACCGCGTGCGTGAAATCGAAGCTGTCAGCGCTGGACGCCCGGACGTAGAAGTTGCGCTTCTAGCGCTGCGTCGATCGCGCTCAGGGCGGCATCTTCATCGAGTCCCGCAACCGACGCGGCAATGTCGATTGAGAATGCTCCGTTGAAAGCCGAGGCAACCTTGAGCAATTGATTGGTGTCTTCGGAGAGTCTCAGAAGCCGGCGGGTTATGACTTGGCGCACGCCTTCAGGGATGTTGAGTTCGTCGACACTGAGCTCGGCTACCCAGCCCCGAGCTTCATGAAGAAGCTTTCCCTCTTCCAGCAGGTGCAGCAAAACCTCGCGGATGAACAGCGGATTACCGTCGGTGGCGTCTTCGAGCACTTTCACCAGCGCATCGGGGGCGTTCTGGTCGCCGACCATTTCCAGTAGCTGCGCCAGCTCGGCACGATCGATACCCTTGAGCGTGAGACTCTCGAAATTCTGCGAACGGTTGAGGCTGGCGAGCGCGCCAGCCATCGGATGCTTGCGATCGACTTCCGCGTCCCGGTAGGCGCCGATCAGCAAGATCGAATTGTTGGAAACGTAGCGCGCTACGTGGCTGAGCATCGCAACGGTACCGCGGTCAGCCCAATGAAGATCGTCAAGCACCAAAACCAGCGGCGCCTGGTGAGAGACGTCTATGAAGAACTGTGATACGGCATCGAACAGGCGGAAGCGCTCTTCTTCCTTGTCCAGTGAAACCAGTTCAGGAATATCCACGCTCGAATCGCGCAGAGCCGGGGCTATACGCGCGATGATTGCGGCGCGCTTTCCGATCGCGCTCGCGAATTTCGTCGGCGCGATGCGCGCGTAGTCAACAATAGCCTCGGCGAACGGTCCGTATGGCGGTTGCGACTCGCCTTCGTAACACGAGCCGCGCAACACCACGGCGCCATGCTGCGGCGCGCGATCGGCGAACTCCTGGAGTGCGCGGGTCTTGCCGATTCCCGGTTCGCCGCGGAGCATCGCAACCGAACCGCGTCCATTGGCGGCGTCCGCAAGCTTGGCGGACAACCGGTCCAACTGAGCGGTGCGGCCAACAAAGGGCGTCCTGTTGAGCATCGCGATTGGATCGTTCCGCTCGTAGACAACCTCGCAGACGCCGACCGGGACGCCGATGCCTTCCATCTCGAAGGCGCCGAGATCGTGAAAACTAAACGTGCTGCGCGCCGACAACAGATCCGCCACCAGCCGGCTGCAAAGAATTTGTCCACTCGAGGCGCGATCGCACAAGCGACGAGCGGTCACGACGGGCGTGCCAAAGTAGCCGCCGTCGCGCCGGAGCAACTCGCCCATCTGAATCCCGATTCTAATCTCGAAGCGCGCGCCGGCCGTGGGGCGCCGGGCAGTCTGCTGGATGACTATCGCACACCGAACCGCGTTGGCGGTTGACGAAAATGCGGCAAGGAGGCCATCGCCGAGCCATTGCAGTTCTTCCCCACCGGCTGCCGCGATCGCCTCGCTCATCAGCTTGTGATGTGCCTGGAAGAGATGGGCGCTGAGCTCGTCACCGGATTGTTGCAATTGCGCAGTCGAGTTAACGATGTCGGTGAACAGCAGCGTGACGGACTCTGACTGCGACGATTGTGCCATATGGGGAATTGCCTCTTACGCCCTACGGGGTAAGAAGACGCGCGCTCGCACGACTCGAAAGTGACTTGTCTAAGCTAAGCGAGACCACAAACCAACGCGGATTGCATTTCAGTCGGAAGTTCTCTTTAAGCATCCTAACACGCGACAAATAGCTCCGCGCGGACCCCAGCGTCAAGTCGCGGACCGGCTGACGCGTCGCAGCCGGCCCCAAGTGTTCGATGGAAAAAACCAGGCTCGAGACTCCTTCCATAACGTCACAGAATAGAATGTTGCCCTTCAGCACAAGTTGGATAGATTGAGGCGATTGAGGAAGAGAGGGTCTAGGGCTCATCTCCGCAGCGCAAGGAGCGGAGGTGTGATTGAAAAATACAGGATATTCGATGTGACGAGGAATGACTTCAAAGAGAACAAGCGCCGACGTAACAGTGCAATTTCCTCCCATCGCGCTCCTCGTCTGGTCGCAAGGCAGCGGCTTGGCACCCGGCTCACCATCATGCCAGGAATAGCGCGTTTTAGAGGCTAAAAGCAGAATTTCGGTTGATCGGTTACTAATTGGATGAGGAGGCGCAGTCTTGAAGAGCGGTTGCAACTTTCTGCGAACGATCTTTTCCGAAAAATGTCACTCGTAGCCGCCGCATTGATGGCACTGCTGCCGATAGGCACGACCGGCGCCTCGTCCGCTCGTTGTCTGGTGCTCCATGGCAGGGTTGAAAGCAACGGAGATGCATTGCGGGGCTATGAAGTCTCGCTGTACGCGGGCTTGATCGGCGGTCATCGGCCGGGGCCGGATTGGAAGCTCCTCGGCGTCGCCACCACCAACCGCTCTGGTGATTTCCGAATCGCTTACTCATTGCCGATCGGGCGGCCGGGCCAAATTCAGCCGCTGCTGTTCGCTGAGGCGGTGCACGGCCCCGTCATGCTCGCAACTGCGATCGACAGTGCGGGTCAGCATACCTCGGGACGTTGTCGTGAACGAACGTACTACAGTCGCGACCGGGAACGCTTTCGCACAATTCATTCATGGTTCGAAGATCGAAGGTAACACTTACGGCATGAGCAACGCCGTCCACATGGCGGCCAATCTCGCCGATCCACAAAGCGGCGACGTCGGGGTCGTACTGGCCTTATCGCCAAATGCGACGGAGACCTCGACCTTGGCAACCTTCAATTCACTGACCAACGCCGTGGCAAGCTGTGTAGCAGTCGCCAACAACTGCGCGAAGCTGTTTGAAGCGGCCACGCCGCCGGGCGGCCCGCCTCCGACCAACGTGCTCCAAGCAGTGGCGAACATCGTGAAAAATCCCTCCTACCTCAAGCCGAATGGCACGCCTGCGCCGGACGATCCGCTCTTCGATCTGTCGGAGCAAAGGGAAATATACAGTCCCTTTCTAACGGAACGCCCGACAAACTGGCTGCTGTTTCTCAAGATTACCGGAGGTTTCTACAGCGCTCAGGACCAAAACAATCTTTTGAACGGTCCAGCCAATTTCGCTATCGACAAGCGGGGCTCCGTCTGGGTAGCTAACAATTACATTCCCGAGCCGCCGAACGAGACCGCCTGCGCCGGCAACCAACTAAGCAGGTTTACTCCCTGGGGCGCAGTTTATCCGGGTTCGCCGTATTTTGGCGGCGGCATGGGCGGTGCTGGATACGGCATCACGTTTGACCCGAGCCACAATCTCTGGACGGCCAATTTCGGTTTCCAGGATCCGCCCTGCGCCTCGACTCCCGAGGCGGCGACGAGCGACAGCGTTTCGCTCTTCAGCCCCCATGGCACCGCGCTGTCTCCTTCTACTGGATACACCTCAGGCGATATTTCGTGGCCACAGGGAGTTGTGTCGGATCGCCTGGGCAACATCTTTGTCGCCAATTGCGGCAACGATTCGATCACCGAAATACCAGGAGGAGATACCGATCTCGCGTTCAACATCAAACTGAAAGGCGCGAGCCAAACTCCGGGTGCACCACAAGTGAAGCCGTTCGGTATCGCACTCGACCTGAGCGGCAACGCCTGGATCACCGACAACTTCAACAATACAGTTTCGATCGTCTCGCCGTCGGGGCATTTGCTCGATACTCTACCGGGCACCTATCTCGGCAAGACGGTGCTGACTCATCCGGTAGGCGACACCGTCGACAGCAAGGGGAACATATGGGTTGCCAACTCGGACTGGCTCGATGTGCCTTGCCCCGATACCCCAAATGTTGGCGGGGCGACCAATCCGTCGATTACCTTGTACCCGATGAACACTCGCGCGCCTTACAAGGGCTCGCCCTTCACCGGCGGCGGGCTCACCGTTCCGTGGGGAATCGCGGTCGACGGGAACGACTCGGTTTGGGTTTTTAACTTTGGATCCATACCGCCGGATCCGACGGCCTGCGCTCAAACCGGTGTCAACCAGTTCGCCTGTGCCCCGACCGGTATCAGCCACTTTTGCGGCAGCAACACCCGTTCGTGTCCGGCGGGACTGCAATATGTCGGAGCCCCGATATCGCCCAAGGACACCGGCTATCAGAGCAATGCCCTGATGCGCATCACCGGGGGCCAAATCGATCGGTCGGGGAATATCTGGATTACGGGCAACTGGAAGATTAATGCGACGCCGGATATGAATCCCGGCGGAAACTCGATTGCAATCGCGATCGGCGCCGCCGCGCCAATCCAGACGCCGCTGATCGGTCCACCGCTTCCCTTCGAGTAAATCAGCAGACCGAAGAAGTCGCGCGCGCGAGGCACCGGGCCCGAGGTGTAATTATTTCTTTCGCTTCTTCGCCGGCGCGGCCTGCGGTTCCGTGCGGCTGGTGGCTTGAGTAAGCCAGCCGTTGAACGCAAGTCCGTTTGCGATTCTCCATCAGTACGTGACCGGCGCATAGATACTGGAGAAATATGGTGCCGGGGGCGGGACTCGAACCCGCACTCTCCTTTCGGAAAAGAGGATTTTAAGTCCTCTGCGTCTGCCATTTCGCCACCCCGGCGCTTTCTCAACGCGCCACCTATCCCTGTTTGAGCAGCCCTCCGCGGGCTCGGCCTGGCGCTGGCCCGTGCGCATCACGTCGATGGGCGATTTTGCATGGCGCGCGAAGGCCAGCGCAAGGCCAGCCTGCGTACCCATCTTTCGTAAGTCGGCCGCTTGATCGCGTAAGTCGGGCCGCTTGATCACACCATGCCGCACGGCACTACAATGACTTATGATGGCTGCCACTAAGATACGCCGAGCGACGCAGCGACTCGGGCTTCTGTTGATGCTCGCGACCTCGGCCTGTGGAATCGCCTCGGCGCCGCTCAAGGACACGCCGCAGATCGTGGCTACTCCGCAGCCCGGCCAGCTCAACGTCACAACTCAGCCGAGCCCGCCGATCGGCGACGTGCTGCCGGTCTACGTCTCGGTCGCCAACGGCAGCGACGTGCCGCGTTCGATCGTGCCGAGTCAGATCTTCGCGCTCAACGATTCCGGCGCGCGGGTCGCGCCGCTACCGCCAGGCGAGGCGGCACGCCAGGCCGGCGGCGCGGGTGAGCTAAAGGCGGCCCTGACCAGCGCAGCGGTGGGCGGCGCCGGCGAGGGCGCGCTTGGCGCGGGCCTGGGAGCGATCGTAGGGTCGGTGGTAAACGGCGCATCGGGCTTCCGCGGAGCCGGGAGCGGCGCAATAATCGGCGGCGCGCTGGGTGGCGGCTCGGGAATCGTACACGGAGTGGAACGCGGAGCCAGCAAGGCGGACCAGCAGGCCAACCAGCAACTGCAGGCGCTGGCGCTGCAGGGCGGCGAGGTGCGGCACGATTTCACGATCAGCGGCTACGTCTTCTTCCCCAAGGGCAGCTATCAGCAAGTCGAGTTCCTGCTGGTCAACCAGGAGACCGGCGATACCGAGGTGATGCGCGAGCCCTGGCGTTAGTCAACGGTCGCGGATCTTCCGGCACGGATCTTCCGGCACGGATCTTCTGGCGCGGAGATCTTCTGGTTGGATCTTGCGTTGCCGGACTTACTACTTCATTTTCTCCGGGCTACTTCTTTTTCTCTCCGCTGGCGGCGAGTTCGTCGAGCGCCTGGTTGACGAAGTATCTCTGCGCCGGGTCGCGGTCATCCAGCTCGGCTTTGCGCCGCGCGGTCCATTCGGCGATCGCGATCACCGCGGCTTCCTCGGCACTGGAAATACCGAGCGCCTCGGCCACCTCGCTCAGCGCGGCCCATAGCTCGTCGGGCAAGTCGACCTTTAGCGTCTTGCCGGCCATGGGTCGCGTTCCGACTTTCCATGAAACGTCGTCATATAGCCATCCTCATGACTGTCCTAATAGCCGTCTTGGCCCGCAGCGTCGAAAGCATCCGCAAGCGGCGCTCCACGAGGGCGTTGATAAACAAGAAAATCGCTCCGCGTCGATCCTTCACTTCGGCAGCCTTCGTTCAGGATGACAGCAAAAAGGCTCCCCTGCTGTCATCCTGAGCGTCAGCGAAGGATCTCCGCGAAGCGATGGATCCTTTTCTCCTCATTCATCAACAACCTGTTAGGGGCGGGTAGCGGCGAGGCGGCGGGCGCCGCGCCAGACCACCAGGGCAATCGCGGACCCCATCAGCAGCACGATCGCCACACCCTCACGTATTTGCAAAAATGGCTGCAGCACCGCAAGCAGCAACAGTCCGACACAAATCATGATGGCGAGCTGCAGAATCTCCATCATCAGGCCTCTCTCCCAATCCTGTAACGTGGCGCCTCCGGTCCGCGCACGATGATCGGCAAGCCTTGCCGCCAGCCGACGCGCGCCGAAAAGCATCGCGGCCGTTCCGATCACCGCCACGACAAGCGCCAGCAGATCGGCCACGGTCGCGGCGCGCGCCCCCGCCATCCCGGCGGAGACGATGAGTCTCTCGATTGGACGCCCTGGAATATCGACGGCGATAACCGCCGCGGCAACGCAAAACGCGCCCGCCGCAAGGAAGAAGCCAGGCGTCGCGACGCCCTGGCGGCCTTCCGGCGTGGAGCGCCCGGCGTTGACGCGCTCGACCCATCCGTCATACACGCGCTGCAAGAGCGCCAAGGCATGCGGCGCACGGCGCTCGATCATCGCACCGACCGGCCCGCACGCGCGAATCATGAAGGGCGTGGTGAACGTCGTGATCGCCGAGACGGCGACGGCTACCGCGAACAGAAAGTTGTGGGCCGCGCCGGTTGTGATCCCGACCCCGGCGATGATGAAGGAGAACTCGCCAATCTGCGCGAGGCTGAGCCCGGTCTGGACCGCGAGCGGCGCCGGCGTCCCGGCGAGCAATGCGCCCAGCGTGACACCGACGGTCTTGCCGACAATCAGGACCCCGACCAGAAGCGCGAGCGCATGCCAGTGCGCAACTATGAGCTGCGGGTCGATTATCATCCCGACCGAGACGAAGAAGATCGCCGCGAACAGGTCGCGCAGCGGCGCGACCAGCTCGGCGAGGTGCTCGGCCTCGCCCGACTCCGCCACCAGCGAACCGGCCAGGAAGGCGCCCAACGCGACCGAGTAGCCGGCCCGCTCGGCCGCCATCGCGAGGCCAAAGCAAATCCCGACGCTGGCGACCACAATCGTCTCGTCGTTACCGAGCCGCGCGACCATCCGCACTAGTGGCGGAATAGCCAGGATTCCGACGCCGACAATTGCGAGCAGGAAGATCCCCAAACGCAAGCCGGTCCATTCAAGCGCACCGGCGTTCAACCCCGCGCCGGCGCCGAGCGGCGTCAGCACCGCGAGCATGATCACGGCGGCGAGGTCCTCGCACAGCAGCACGCCCAGCGCGAGTTCGCGCAAGTCGGCGCCTACCCGCTGCTCGGCAAACGCTTTGGCCACGATCGTGGTGGAAGAGATCGAGAGCAGCGCGCCGGTGAAGATGCTCTCGATCTCGCTCCACCCGAGCGCCCGGCCGCAGACGTAGCCGAGCCAGAGCATCAGGCCGACCTGCACGGCCGTGATGAAAGCGGCGCGCGGCCCGAGACGCAGCAGGCGGCGGATGCTGAACTCCAGGCCGAGCGCGAACATCAGCAGGATCACGCCGAGCTCGGAGACCCCGTGGAGGCGGCCCGCGTCGACGAATATCCCCGGTGTGTACGGCCCTACGATCATCCCGGCGACCAGGTAGCCGACCACCACCGGCTGGCGTAGGACCCGGAAGACCACCGTGGTGGCCGCCGCGACGCACGACACCAGCGCAAGGTCCTCGAGAAAGGAGTTCGCGACCAAGGTCGGGATCATCATCGGGTCGTCTCCAGCAACCGCGTCTTCCCATGCTCCGCACGACTGGCAAAGTCACGCGACCGGCTTCGCATATGGTCTTCGCTCGCGGTGGCCGTCACAATAGGGAGACCCGTGAATTCAGCAATAAAATACTCAGGCGCGCTGGTCGAGTATCTCGACCGCGGCGGACTCCATCCGGGGTTCGTGGTGCGCGAGCAGGGCGACAAACTGGTCATCCGCGACCACGCCGGGCATGAGCGCACCGTCGCGCGCGAGCTGGTGATGATGCGCCACGGCGCGCCCCACGCCGAAGGCGACGGCGACCCGGCCGCGCGGCTGGCGGCGCTGGAGGAGGACAAGGCCGCGCTGCGCGCCGAGCTCGACCTCACGCTGCTGTGGGAAGTTGTACAAGAGCAGGGCCGCGCGTTTAGCGCCGAGGACCTAGCCGAGCTGTTCTTCGGCCGCCGCTCGAGCGCGGGCGCGGCGGTGATGCTGGAGGCGCTGATCGCCGACCGCATCTACTTTGTCCGCCGCAACCGCGAATTCATGGTGCGCAGCCCCGAGCAGGTCGAGCGGCTGCGCGTGCAGGAGAGCCGGGTGCGGATGCGCAGCGAGGAGGGGCGCCGCACGCGCGAACTCTTGAGCGCGATCATCGCGAACGGCACCCGGACCAACGGCACTCCCTACTCATCCGAAGAAATCGCGCCGTTGGCCGCCGAGCTGCAGCGCTATCTCAAAAATCCCTCGACCCGCAGCCAGGAACTGACCGTGATGCTCGGGCAGGCCGCGCCCGACGTCGACCCGGTCGAGGTGGCTTTTGAAATCCTCGAGCGAGTGGGCGCGGCACCCGCGGCCCCAAGGTTCGCCGCCATCGGCGCGCTCGCGACGGAGTTCAGTGAGGCGGCACTGGTTGAAGCGGCGACAGTCGCACCGACGGAACGCGCCGCGATTGACGGGCCAGTCACGTTCACTATCGACGATGAAGAGACGCTCGAGGTCGACGACGCGCTCAGTTGCGAGGTGACGGCGGACGGCCAGTTGCAGGTCGGGATCCATATCGCGCTGGTCGCGGATTTCGTCGCGCGTGGCGGCGCGATGGACCGCGAGGCGGCCGCGCGCGCCACCACCGTGTATCTGCCTGAAACGACGGTCAGGATGCTCCCCGACGAAATCTGCTGCCGGCGGGCAAGCCTGACCGCCGGCGAGCGGCGTCCGGTCCTGAGCACGTCGGTGCAGTTGGGCCCGCATGGGGAGTTGCTCAATAGCGTTATCAGTCCGCGCAATCTCAGGATCGGCCGGCGGCTCAGCTACGCGCAGGCGGACCGCATTCTTGAGGGCGCCGAAGACGCCGAAACCGAGGTGGCGGTAGCGCTGCGACGGCTGTACGAGGCGGCGCTCGAGCTTCGCGAACGGCGCAAGCGGGCGGGGGCGATTCTGGTGGCGCGGCGCGAGCCGAAGGTGCGGGTGCATGGCGACGAAATCGAAATCGAAGTTATCGACAACAACAATTCGCCCAGCCGTCTGCTGGTGTCTGAGTTCATGGTGTTGAACAATTTCGTGGCGGCGAGCTACGCCGCCGAACGGCGCATCCCGATCATTTACCGGGTGCAACCGGCGGCAAGCGATGCGGGCGCGGTGCGAGCGCACTTGTCAGTGTATCCGGAATACCACGCCGGAGCGGGGCTGCAATATTACGCGCAACTCAGCTCGCCCGTCCGGCGCTATGCCGATCTGGTCTTGCAGCGCCAGCTAGTGAGTGCGCTGGCCGACTCGTCGGCACCGCCCTACGACGCCGACGAAATTCTGGCAGTGCTGGCGAATACCGAAAATGCCGAGGCGGAAGCTAAGGATCTCGAGCGCCGCGCGCGGCGCTACTGGACTCTAAGCTACTTGCAGCGCCATGCGCTCGACCGCGAACTCGCGGCCACCGTCACCCGCGACGGAGTTAGCGCGGAACTCGACGACTATGCCGTGCGCGGAGCTTTGCGCGGCGCACCTAACGTCTCCACCCAGACTCAGATACGGGTCCGCATTGCCCGGGTCGATCCGCTGCGTGGCTGGCTCTCGTTCGACTATCTCGCCACCACGCCGAGAACCGTCGAACGAGCATCTTAGGGCCTCTCTTGCCTCAGGGCATTTCCGGGGTCTTGGCCCTGAACTTCGGCTCCTTAGAAACCTGGGCGCGGAAAACTCTCACCCTGGAAGCTCCGGCCCTGGAAACTCCGGCCATGATAGTTCAGCCTCAGGATCTTCGCCTGACCGCCTCGCTCTCCGACAGCCGGAGCACCCTGCTCTCCCGCAGCTCCAAGTCGGCTCGAAAAAAAGGCCGCGCCATGCCCACCGTCCACCAAATCAGACGCGTCAAATCGAACTAGCCCTCTAAGACTCAGCCCTTGAAATTGTCCTGCTGCAAGCGCCAGCGATCGATAGACTCGATGTTGAAACGCCAGTCGCTGCCTACCTTGAAGGCTGGCAGCCCACCGCGCTTGAGCTGGCGATAGACCGTCGACGGATGGACTTTAAGGTAGTCCGACAATTCCTTGACCGTCATCACCCTGCTGCTTTCGAGCTTCATCACCATGGTAACATCTCCCCTTTTCGCTAATACGTCGTATCCTACCCGGCTTGCTACGTTCCGGACACCACGGCATAAAGCAAGGCATGTGCCGTAAGCGATAAAAAGGGGAATCGAGCCTAATAGGATGAAAATGAGGGCAAACTTAATGAATAAAACGTCAAGAATTTGCCGACTGGTATGAAAATGCCGGTCCGGCTTTCGCCACACCGATGCAAGATTGACCATAGCTTGTTTCATTCATGCAATACTTGCCACTCACCTATCTCTTCCATCGGTCTTACTGACTGACAATTTGGCACAGCAAACGAACCACGTTCTAAATTTGGACAAGCCCGCACGCCGTCTGCTTTTATCTCTCCATCACAGAATCTCGACGCCTGGATCGCCTCTAAACCTTGCCGACCAGATCGCGCTCGCTTTCGCCGACGAAGCGCAGCACGCCCGCAGCGTCGGTTTGGCGGTGCAACAGGATCAGCCGGTGCACGCCCGCTTCGGCAAAGCGGCGCGCTTCGTCGCGATCGACCCGGCGGCCCGGAGTCACACTTATCTCCAGGTCCTCGAAGCGCCTTCCGGCTTCCTTGCAGGCGGCCTTGAGCTCCTCGAGGTGGCGCTTGGTGGTGTCGAGGTCGAGCGCAAAGCCGTACCATCCCCTGGCCAGTCGCGCCGCGCGCGAGAAGGCTTCCTTCGTATGGCCGCCAAAGACGACCTCCGGATGGGGCTTCTGTACCGGGCGTGGCATCGCGTTGACGCCGCCAAACGAGACGAAGCGTCCGCGGAACTCCGGCTTGTCCATCGTCCACAGCGCGATCATCGCGCGCAGGAATTCCTCGCTGCGCGCGCCCTTGTGATCGAAGGGTGCGCCGATGGCCTCGAATTCGGGTTTGAGATAGCCGACACCGATGCCGAAAATCAGGCGCCCGCCGGCGAGCACGTCGGTCGAGGCGAGTTCCTTGGCCAGCACGACGGGATTGCGCTGCGGCAGGATGATGATCCCGGTGCCGAGCCGGATGGTCGTGGTATGCGCGGCGACGAAAGCCAGCGCGACCAGCGAGTCGATGAATGGAGTCTCGGGCGGCGCCGGCGAGGGCGGCACCTGCGGGTCAGGCAGCACGATATGCTCGCCGGTCCAGAGGCTCTCGAACCCGGCCGCTTCGGCAGCGCGCGCGACCTGGCTTGCGGCCTGCGGATCGGCGCACGGGCCATAGTTGATTCCGAACAGCGCTATCTTCATGGTAGGCAGAACTAACACGAAGCGATGCTCACGCAAACAAGGCCGGGTCGGCCGACAATCCAACACGCGGGCGAACGCGCGGGCGATTACGGAATCACCGGCACAGCAGGGAACCCACCATGAGATGTCCGCAGTGCGGATCCAACTCGTCCCCCGACGCGGCGTTCTGCGCGCGATGCGGCACGCGCCTTTACGAGCCGAAGCCGGCGGACAAACGCGAGTACGCGCTGATGCGGGTGCATCCGGGCTGGTGGCATTTCATCGGCGCGATTTTTTTCTCCTGCGCCCTTATCGCCGCGGGATTTGCCGTGCGCTTCAAATACCCGAACGGATGGAGCGTCAGTCTGCTGCTGTTCGCGATTGCCCTGGCGCACCTGGCCATGACGGCGGTGCGGCGGCACTTCATCTCGTGGAGTCTCACCTCCGAGCGCGTGATCGAGAGCAAAGGCATCCTTGCCAGGCATCGCCGCGAGATGGAGCTGGCCGATGTTCGCTCTGTGGATGTCGAGCAGGGGTTCATGCAATGCGCGATGAGTATTGGGAATATCATCATCGCGTCGGCTGCGAGCGCCGACTACGCGATCAGGCTTTACGACGTCCCCGACCCCGAGGGAGTGGCCGAAACGCTGCGCCGCGCCCGCCTCAAGCGCCTGGCGTGAAAAAAACAGAGATAGTCGCGCGCCCGCACGGCCGCACGCGCTGGTGGAAAAATCGTCGAGATCCGAACGCTCAAAGTTTGACCTCGATGGAGCGCGCGCCGATAATCGGCGCATCAGCGCGCAAGACGTGCGCGCGGGGGGCGGCGCGATGACGAAGCATCCGGATCTCCGTTACGAGCGCAAACTCTGGCGCAACGGAGTCGAAGTGGTGGCGGGCGTCGACGAGGCCGGGGTCGGCCCGATGGCCGGGCCGGTGGTCGCGGCCGCGGTCATCTTCGCTCCCGAAACGTTTATCAAGGGCGTTCACGACTCCAAGCAACTCACGCCCGAGCGGCGCGAGGAGCTGTACGACAGGATAGTCGCGCGCGCGCTCGCCTGGGGAGTCGGCGTGGCCGACCCGCTCGAGATCGATCGGCTCAACATCTACTGGGCGACGCGCGAGGCGAGCCTGCGCGCGCTGGCCGGGCTGGGACGCGCGCCGGGCCACGTCCTGGTCGACGGACGCGGGATTGCACACCTGGAGCATCCGCAGACTCCGATCGTGGGCGGCGACCGCAAGAGCTTCTGCATCGCGGCCGCCTCGATCCTGGCCAAGGTGACGCGCGACCGGATGATGTGCGAGTACGACGCGCGTTTTCCAGGCTACGGCTTCGCGCAGCACAAGGGCTACTGCACGCCCGAGCATTTCACGGCGCTCCGCGCGCTCGGGCCTTCGCCGATCCATCGCCGTTCGTTCGCGCCCGTGTTCGCGGCCGCGCAGCTCGTATTGGCCGTCTGCGATTTACCATCCTGAGCGCCTTGGGTTAGAGTCTTGAATTGAACGAGCCCGGCGCTGGGCGTCACTGTCGACGGCGGCGGACGGTCGGCCGCTTACCTGTTTCACTGTTTCACAGCTTCATCCGGGGGTTGAACAAAACTTGGCAAATTCACGATACGACCTGGCGGTAATCGGTTCCGGCCCGGGCGGCTACGTCGCGGCGATCCGCGCGAGCCAGCTCAAGATGCGGGTCGCGGTGGTCGAGCGCGAGGAAGTGGGCGGCGTGTGCCTTAACTGGGGATGCATTCCGTCCAAGGCGCTGCTCAACTCGGCCGAGACGATGGAGTCGATTCGCGGCGCCGCCAAGGAGCACGGCATCGAGGTCGGCGAAGTCAAGGTCGATTTCGCCCGCGTCATCAAGCGCAGCCGCGAGGCGGCCGACAAACTCTCCAAGGGCGTGCGCTTCCTGTTGCGCAAGAACAAGATCGACCTGATCGAGGCCGAAGCGAGCGTCGCCGGGCCAAATAGCGTCGCGCTCAGCCAGGCTGCGGGCAAACCGGCTCCGCCCGCCCCGGCGATCGAGGCCGAGCGCATCCTGATCGCCACCGGCTCGGGCGAGCGGCTGTTCGGCGGGATGAAGGTTGGCGAAGGCGTGATGACCAGCCGCGAGGCGCTGCTGCACGACCACCTGCCGGAGAGCATCGTCGTGATCGGCGCGGGCGCGGTAGGATTGGAGTTCGCGTATTTCTACCAGGCCTTCGGCGTCAAGGTGACGGTGGTCGAACTGGAGAAGCAGATGCTGCCCGGGTTCGACGCCGAGATCGCCGAGGAACTGCGCCGCTCGTTCGTCAAGCGCGGGGTCACGGTGATGCTGGGGCACGGGTACAAATCGATGGAGCGCAAGGGCGGGCGCTGGACGGTCACGCTGGACGCCGCTGGCGCCGCGAAAACCGTCGACGCCGAGGTCGTGCTGGTCGCGGTCGGGCGCCGTCCGCTAAGCCCGAACCTTGGACTCGAGAAAGTTGGCGTCGAACTGGACCGCGGCGGCTTCATCAAGATTGACGACTCCTTCCGCACCGCCTGTCCAAGCGTCTACGCGATCGGCGACGTGATCCGTCCACCGCTGCTGGCGCACAAGGCCTCGGCGGAGGGTATCGCGGCGGTCGAGATCATGGCTGGGGTGCGCGAGCCCGGCTTCGACCTGATGTCGATCGCCGGATGTATCTATTGCGAGCCCGAGGTCGCCACAGTCGGACTGACCGAGGCGCAGGCGCGCGAGCGCGGTATCGAAGTCAAGGTCGGCAAGATCCCGTTTCGCGCGATCGGCAAGGCGGTCGCGGTCAATCAGACCGAAGGCTTCGTCAAGATCGTCGCGAGCAAGGAATACAGCGAGGTGCTGGGCGCGCAGATCATCGGGCGTCATGCGACCGACCTGATTTCCGAGATCGTGCTGGGGCGAACGCTCGAGACCACCACGGCCGAGATCGGCAAGACGCCACATCCGCATCCCACGCTGTCCGAGGCGATAATGGAAGCAGCGCTGGCGGCCGAGGGCGAGGCGATTCATTTTTAATGGCACAAGTCCGATGGAGGCACGCGGCACACTTGAGATTGCGCGGCTGGGAACGGTCGACTACGCGGCCGCGCTCGCGTTGCAGGACGCGCTGGTGGCGACGCGACGCGACGATCTGATCGGCGACACGCTGCTGCTGCTCGAGCATCCGCACGTCTTCACCCTGGGCCGCGGCGCCGATCCGCGCTACCTGCTTGAGGCGCCGCCGGGAGTCCCGGTGTTTCGCGTCTCGCGCGGCGGACAGGTCACCTATCACGGTCCGGGACAACTCGTCGGCTATCCGATCCTGAAACTCGAGGGGCGCGACCGCGATATACATCTCTATTTGCGCAGGATCGAACAAACGATGATCGACGCGCTGGCGGAGTTGGGAATCGTCGCGGGACGGCGCGCCGGCCTTACGGGCGTCTGGGTGGGCGAGCGCAAGATCGGCTCGATCGGCGTCGGACTGCGGCGCTGGATAACGCTGCACGGCTTCGCGCTCAACGTGTGCACCGAGCTCGAGTACTTCGACGCGATGGTGCCGTGCGGAATAGCGGGATGCGAGATGACCTCGGTCGAACGTGAGATCGGGCGTGAAATCGGGCGCGAAATTGGCGGCCGCGCGGACCTCAGCGCAACGGCTGCCGCGGTGCAACGATCGTTCGCCGCGGTTTTCGGCTACGAGCGTACCGCGAGCGCCGACGCCGACGCGCTGTGGGCGCGCGTTGACCCCACCGCCGCCGCCTGCGAAGCTCAAATTCGTATATGAGCGAGCGTAGGCATCCCGACTGGATCAAGGTGCGAGCGCCGACCTCGCCCGAGTACTTCCGCACCAAGGCGTTGCTGGCGGAATTGCGACTGCATACGGTCTGCCAGGAAGCGTGCTGCCCGAATATCGGCGAGTGCTTCTCGCATCGGACTGCCACCTTCATGCTGATGGGCGACGTGTGTACGCGTAACTGCCCCTATTGCGCGGTCGCCCATGGCAAGGTGCGTCCGCTCGATCCCGACGAGCCGCGGCGCATCGCCGAGGCGGTCGCGCGGCTGGGCCTGGACCACGTGGTCGTCACGTCGGTCGATCGCGACGACCTGAGTGACGGAGGCGCGTCTCATTTCGCTCAGACCGCTGACGCAATCAAGCGGCTTCGACCAGCCACTCGCGTCGAAGTGCTGGTGCCCGACTTCAAGGGATCGTATCCGGCGGTCGAAACCGTGGTCGGAGCGCCAGTCGCAATCTTCAATCACAATATCGAGACCGTACCGAGCCTCTACCGCAAGGCCCGGCCCGGAGGAAATTATCAGCGCTCGCTCGACGTATTGGCTCACGCAAAGGATTTCGGCCAGGCCGGCGGCCGCGCCCTCTTGACCAAGGCGGGAATCATGCTCGGCCTGGGCGAGGAGCGAACCGAGGTTGAAAGCGTACTGCGTGACCTGCGCGCGGTGGGATGCGACATCCTGACGCTGGGCCAGTACCTGCGCCCCTCGCGCGAGCATCTGCCGGTCGAGCGCTACGTGACCCCGGCCGAGTTCGCCGAACTTAGGTCCGCGGCGATGGCGATGGGCTTTCGTCACGTCGAGTCCGGCCCGCTGGTCCGCAGCTCCTACCATGCCTGGGAGCATGTGAATTAGTCGGCTGCATGTGAACCAGGCTGGTGTCCGACCGGGCTCTACGCCCTTGACTGCCTTCCAGACTTCCGATTCCTGAGGCTTCGAGACGCGAGGGCCGCGTCGACCGCTTTGTTGAGCGGCCGACGCGGCCCTCGCACGTCCGTCCTGCCGCGCCTGTGACGCCGCCGCCCGTCGCGCGCGGCGCACGGCCGCGATCCAAAAAGCAGGTCGGGCGGGCCACCCTGAGGGCGGCCCGCCCGACCCGCTTTTTTACGAGGCTATGATAGGGGGAGCGGATGCGGGCTTACGCCCGCATCCGCTCCCCCCGAATGTCACTGTGCCAGGCGTTTGAGCTCGGCAGTCCGCGTCTGCATGTAGGCGTCTTGCACCGCACCATACAGATCGACTGCGTAGCGGTCGGCTTCCTCGAACTGGTTGGGATGCAGCGAGCGGTAGTTCACCGCGTTAATCGCCGCCGAGCCGACGTCGGCCGGTACCGTCACATACCACGGCAGCAGCCAGCTCATCGGGTTCATGCAACCATCGACCACCAGGCCGACCGTATCGCGGACCGTCGAGGGTCCGAGAAACGGCAGCATCACATACGCCCCCGAGTAGATCCCGTAGTGGCCCAGCGTCAGGCCGAAGTCGTCGTTGTGGGGCTTCATCCCGAACCAGCTGTCGGCAACGTCGAAAAGCCCTGCCACGCCGAGCGTGCTGTTGATTCCGAAACGCCCGAGCTCGTCGGCCGCATTGTAGACATGCAACTGGAACAGATTGTTGGCGAAGCGCGGGATGACGCCGATGTTTTTGAAAAAATTGTTTACACTCTGGCGCGCCTGCTCGGGCATCACGTACGAGTAGCCCTTGGCGACCGGCGTCACTACCTACTGGTCAACGTCGATGTTGAAATTGAACATCGCTGAGTTGAAGGGTTCCAGCGGATCGGCGTATGGTCCTGCACCCTCACCCGGAAGCGCCCGCTCACCGGGCAGCTTGGGCGGAGTCGCCTGATCCGCACCCATCGCGGACTGGGCCAACGCGCTCGAGACGACCATCATGGTTGCCAGCACAGCCGCCATCGACAGGCTGGCCAGCTTTTTCATCGACTGTTTGCTTCGCATTCGTATAGTTGGTTGGCTCACGGCCACGTTAACCTCCGCGCCGACGTCTGGGCCGGCGCTACTCTCCTTGGATTATGGGATTTACGATCCCATCGAGGACTGCAATTGCTGCTGCTTGGCCCGCATGTCGGCCATCAGCTTATCGAATCCCTGATCATTAATCACGCGGTTAAACTGATTTCGATAGTTCGCGATAATGCTGATCGCGTCAACAGTCACGTCGTAGATTTTCCAATCGCCATCAAGCTCGCGCAACAGGTAGTCCACCTTAATTGGTTGTTTACCCGGCTGGATTATCTGGCTGCGCACCCGGGAGAAGCCTTCTCCTTCGGAGTTTTGGCCCAGCACGGCCACGTCCTGGCCTGAATAGTCCTGAATTTTGCTCAGGTAAGCGTTCTCGATAAAAGCCGTGAACAGCGCGGTAAACTGCGAGCGCTGAGTCGCGTTGAGTTCGCGCCAATGATAGCCCAGCGCGATCCGAGCCATGTCCGCGAAATCGAAGTGCTGCTCGAGTAGGTCGCGCAATTGACGACGGCGCTGCGGAAGTGGCGTTTTCTTGTCGCGCAACACTGGCAAGGACTTGTTGATAACCTGATTGACCGTGTCCAGCGGTGTCGGCAAAGCCCAAGCCGGCGCCGGCGACGCAGCCTGCATCACCATCAGGGCAAGTATCGCACCCGCCAGCACGCTCAAGGCCATCCGTACCAGACAAAACGAAGCCCACGCCGGATGAACGGCTCGAAGGTTGTGTGCTGAAGAGTTCTTCCCGAACATACGGCTTTATTCCTGCCCTACTTCGGGCCCTTGTCGTGATTACCGGAGGATGCGCCGCTTCCCGAGCCGCTCCCGCCGCCGCCCGAGCCGGGGCTGTTGTTGCTGTTGATCAACTGACCGATAGCGTCTTCCAGCACGAAGGCCGACTGGGTTCGCCGAATTACGCCACCATCTGCGAGATCGTGTTCGCCGGCGCCCAGCGAAACCGAGACATATTTGTCGCCAATTATACCGCTGGTTTTGATCGAGGCTATGGCCTCGGTATCAACCTCCACCCCCTGGTTGAACCTCAACGCTACGTGGGCGCGATAATCCTTGAGCGAAATAGCAATTACCTTGCCAACCTGCACGCCCGCTATCTCGACCTCGTCGCCGGTCTTCAGGCCGGAGATATTGTCGAAGTTCGCATAGACGACGTACCCGTTGCTGTTGAGCAGTTCGATTTTACCGAGCCGCAGCGACAGGATGGCCAGTGCCGCGATGCCTGCCAGCGCGAAGAGTCCCACGATAAGCTTGGTTGTCCAACTGGCGTACATTGTCTGTCTCTATTCTCAGAGCGCGGCCGCGTCGCGCTCGTCTCCTGCGGCCCTGCCCGCCAGGAAGCGGTTGAAGACCTCGTCGTTGGCCGCCGTCACTTCGGCGGGCGTCCCGCTAATTCTCATCCTGCCCTCGTGCATAAATGCGACGCGGTCGGAAATTTCGAACACCGCGGGCACGTCATGGCTGACCATCACGACCGTCAGGCCGAAGCGCTGCTGGGTATGGCGCACCAGCGCGTGAATCGAACCGGTGCGGGTCGGATCCAACCCGGTGGTCGGCTCGTCAAGCATCAGGATCTTGGGATTGCGGATAAGCGCGCGCGCGAGCGCCGCCCGCTTCTGCATCCCGCCGCTCAACTCGGAGGGAAATTTGTTCTCCATCCCCTCGAGCCCCACGTTGGCCAGCATCTCGCGCACTTTCACCGCAATTTCCTCGCGCTCCATGCGCGTATTCTCGACCAGCGGAAACGCGACATTGTCGAACACGGTCATCGAGTCGAACAGCGCGCCCGCCTGGAACAGCATCCCGAATTCCTTGCGCACCTCGTCCAGTCCGGTACTGCGCAACCGGGTAACGTCGACGCCGTCGATCACAATTCTGCCCGAGTCGGCGCGCAGCAACAGGTTGAGATGCTTGAGCAGCACGGTCTTGCCGCATCCGCTCGGCCCCACGATGGTGGTGATGTGGCCGCGCAGGAAATCGAGATCGACGCCGTTGAGGACCTGCTGAGAGCCGAAGCGATGGCGCAGTTCGCGCACCTCTATCGCAACCGGCCGTGCCCGGCCCTTTTCCGTTCTGTTCAACAGCCGCCATCTTCGCCTAATATCGCCCTATCTAAGCTCTCTCGAACTTGCGGATTCTATAGGAGAATCGAGGTGAGGAAATAGTCCCAGGCCAGGATCAGCACGCTCGACAGCACCACCGCCTCGGTGGTGGCGCGGCTCACTCCGGTCGCCATGCGCTGCGCGTGGTAGCCTTTGTAGCAGCACACCCACATCACTACCAGCCCGAAGACCAGCGCCTTGTACAGGCCGCTCATGATGTCGTGGCCGCTCATGTTCTGCGCGATGCCGTTCAAGTAGCTGCCGCCCGGCGCGCCCATCAGGCCCACGCCGATAAGGTAGCCGCCCCAGATTCCGATCACGTCAAAGATGCTGGTCAGCAGCGGAAAGCTGATTATCCCCGCGATCACGCGCGGCGAGACCAGGTATTGGATCGGATTTATCGCCATCACGGACAGCGCGTCGATCTGCTCGGTCGCCTGCATCGATCCCAGCTCGGCCGCCATCGCCGACCCCGCCCGCGCCGTGACCATCAGCGCCGCCAGCACCGGGCCCAGCTCGCGCACCAGCACCAGCGCGACCACGGTGCCGAGCGCGCCCTCCGAGCCGAAGCGGCGCAGCGTGTTGTAGCCCTGCAGGCCGAGCACCATCCCGGTGAACGCTCCGATGAGCGCCACCAGCACGATCGACTCGGCCCCGATGGTGCGCATCTGGCGGATCGCCAGCCGCGGCTTGTAGGGCGGCGTTACCGCGCACCAGAGCGCCGTTGCCAGGAACAGCACGAAGTTGCCCAGCGCGGTGACATTATCGATCACCAGCGCGCCAAGGCGCTCGATCATCTCCACGATTCTCGACATCCGGATAGCCGTCTAGCCGTGAGCGATCCCGAGTCGGGCAAGCTGGCTGTAGGTATGGGTCATGCTGGGCGTGCGGACAAACTCGTTTAAATCGTCGATCACGTCAAGGTCGAGCGCCGGGCCTCTCTGCCGCACAACCCGGCTGGGCAACCCAAGCCGATAGCATTCCTCGAGATGACGCGCGAGACTCTGGCCGCCGAAGCGGGTCGGAATCGCGCCGGCCGGCGACCGCGCGATTATATTGGTCCCGCTCAAGTCGCGCGAGGGCACCAATACCACGCCGCGCTCTTCTTCGGCCAGTTCACTGAACACCGCGTCGATATCCTCCCCGGTCACCAGCGGAATGTCCGAAAGCACCGTGCATAGCGCCCCGACGCCTTGCGCGGCTAGCGCCGCCGTCGCCAGGCGGACCGCCGCGTTGAGTCCGCGCGGAAACTCCTCGTCGATCACCAGCGCTCCTGCCGTGCGCGCCATCTCGAGCAGCGTCGGGTCCGAACTGATAACCGCCACGTGGTCCGCCGCGCGTGCGCTCAGCGCCGCGCACAGCACGTCGCGGAACATCGCCTCGGCCAGCGCCATGCGATCGGCGTCGCCCACGGCGCGGCCCAGACGCGTCTTGGCGAAAGCGAGATGCTTGGCGGCGATGAGAATTGCGCGCACGGCGTACCTTTATAACTCACGCGGGCAGTCGAGCCAACCGTAAACGTGCGCACCACCAGCCGCCTTGACAGTCTTTACACCCCTGCTCCAACATTGAAGCTGCGCTCCGCCGATCATTTGCCGGGCAGCCGTGCCGGGCAGCCGCACTGCGGCGCTCGCCTGAGAGCTGAAGAGATAGTCGCGGCGGACGCGCCATATCCGTTAGAGTCCAGCGAGGCAGGTGGAGGCAATGGAGCGGAAGCAACGGACTTTTCCCGGATTTATACGCCCGGAATTTATAAGCCCACGATTTGTAGGCTCGAGTCGTATGCGCCCGCACGCTCGCGCTGGCGGCAGCGGCGGCGTTGAGCTTGGGGCTGATCGCCGGATGCCATGGCGAATCGGTCAACGACTACCTGAGCGCCGGTGATGCGGCGATGCAGAACACGCAACTGCCGCAGGCCGAGCAAAACTACCAGGCCGCGGCCAAGGCCGCGCCCGATGATCCACGGGTCCATGTCGCGCTGGGCAACCTGTTCGTCTTCGAGCAGAAGCCGACGCTCGCGCGGCCGGAATTCATGCGCGTGCTCGAGCTCCAGCCTGGTAACGCCGCCGCCCATTCGGCGCTGGGCGGACTGTACGAGTCTGAGGGGCAAATGGGCGCCGCTGAAGAGCAATACCGCGCGGCGGTGGCGCTCAAACCGGCCGACCCTGCCTATCGCCTCCAGCTCGGCGCGCTGCTCGCGAAGGCCAACAAGCCCGGATGGGCGGAGACCGAACTGCGCACCGCGATCGGGCTTCAACCCAAGAATGCGCAGGCTCATCTGGCGCTCGCCAACCTGTTGAATGCGACTCCCAACGGCAAAACCGAAGCCGACGCCGAGTATGCCGAGGCGCGCGCGCTGGATCCGCATCTACTGGCCGCTCCACTGCCGACCGCGGTCGTCGCCCGCGCCGCTGGCTGCGCCCAGCGCGGCCCCGAGCGCCGAAGCCGCCGTGGCGCCGCCCGCCGCGCCCGCCGTCAAGAGCCGAAGCTCAGGCCGCTTGACCGCAAGTTCAGGCTAACCAAGGACTCCGCGGTCTACCAAGGAACCGACAGCTCGACCAGCGTGGTCGGCCAGGTGCATCGCGGACACTTCGTCCACGTCACCGGAATCCAGGGCAATTGGCTCCAGGTGACGCTGCGCAACGGCACCGTCGGCTTCATCCCGGTGACCGCGGCCGAATAGCCGCGCGCGACTGCCGCGCTCAAAGCGTCGCGGCACTGATGCACTGAGGAAGTGAAAAAATGAACACTGTGAAAAAGTGAAAGTGACGGCGCCAGACGAATCGCAGAGCGAACCGGTGAGCGCGGCCAGCGTTGCGGGCACAGCGAAGGGCGCCACGCCGCCCGGGCCGCGAGGACATCTTCTGCTAGGCAGCCTGCGCGAGGTCCAGCGCGAACCGCTGAAGCTTCTGTACGACGGCTTTCGCGAGCACGGCGACGTCGTGCGCTTCCGCTTCGGCGCCACGCGCGCCTTTTTCCTCGCCCATCCCGACCACATCCGCCACGTCCTGCACGACAACCATCGCAACTACGACAAGCACAACATCGACTACGCGATGCTGCGCCGCCTGCTCGGCAACGGCTTGCTCACCAGCGACGGCGCGTTCTGGCATCGCCAGCGCCGGCTCATGGCGCCGATGTTTCATCGCCAGCGCGTGGCCGGCTTCTGCGGCCTGATGGTCGACAGCACGCTCGAGATGCTCGAGCGATGGGAGGCGCTGGCGCAAAGCGGCGAGCCCTTCGACGCCGCCGTCGAGATGGCGCGGCTCACGCTGACCATCGTGGCCAAGGCGTTGTTCAGCGCCGACGTGAGCGAGGACGCCGAGACCATTGGCGCTGCGCTGACCGAGGTCAACCGCCAGTTGGGCGAATTCCATCTGCTCGACATGCTCTGGATGATCCCGACGCCGCGCAAACGGCGCTTTCGCGACGCCGTGCGCGCGCTCGACCGGGTAGTCGACAAGATCATCGACCAGCGCCGTCGCACGACGCATCGCAACGAGGACTTGCTCTCGATGCTGCTCGACGCGGTCGACGAAGAGACCAACCAGACGATGACTCCGCGCCAGGTGCGCGACGAGGTACTGACGCTGCTGCTGGCGGGTCACGAAACCACCGCCAATGCGCTGGTTTGGACCTGGTACTTACTTTCGCAAAACCCCGAAGCGGCCGACAAACTCCATCACGAGGTCACGAGCGTGCTCGGCGAACGTGCGCCCAGCGGATTAGACCTGCCGCGGCTCCCGTACACCCGGATGGTGGTCGAAGAATCGATGCGGCTATACCCGCCGGCGTGGGCGGTTTCGCGCAACGCTGTCGGCGATGACGAGATCGGCGGCTACCGCGTCCCTCGCAAGACCAACATGATCATCTCTAGCTTCGTCACGCATCGCCATCCCGCATTCTGGGAGGAGCCCGAACGCTTCGACCCCGAGCGCTTTTCGCCCGCGCGCTCCGAGGGGCGTCCGAACTTCGCGTACCTGCCGTTCGGGGGCGGTCCGCGAATCTGTATCGGCAACGGCTTCGCGATGACCGAGACGCAGCTAGTCGTGGCGACGGTGGCTCAACGTTATCGGCTGCGGCTGGTCCCCGGACATCCAGTGGAACTCCATCCGCTGATTACACTGCGCCCGCGCCACGGAATGCGGATGACGCTGCATCCGGCCGACGACGGCGCCGCGACCGAAAGCCCCGCCCGCGCCGCGCGCTGATTCTTAACCTCAGCTCAGTTTTTTCCGCGGCTTTTAGTTCCTCTCTAGTTTCAAGGTTTTGATAAACATAAAAATCGCTCCGCGTCGATCCTTTACTTCGGCAACCTTCGTTCAGGATGACAGCAAGAAAGCTCCCTTTCTGTCATCCTGAGCTTCAGCGAAGGATCTCCGCGAAGCGATGGGTCTTTCCCTCAGATTTTAGGGAGGGAGTCAGGATCCTCCCCTCATCCTTCCTCAACAGATTAAATGTAGAGCGCGCAATTAAGCCCTGACCGCGTCGGGCTGGCGCTCGGGATGCGCGGCGGCGAACGCGTCGAGCTTCAGACACTCCTCGTTGATTCGGCGAATGGTCGGATAGGGCGCCATGTCGTGTTTGACCCGGCCGGCGTTGAAAATCTGCGGCACCAAAAAAATGTCGGCCATCGTCGGCGCGTCGCCGTGACAAAACCGTCCGGTCGCGCGCGAGTCGTTCAGCATCTCCTCGAGCGTGGCGAAGTTGAGCCCGATCCAATGACGGCACCATTCGCCCAGCTCGTTCTCGTCCAGCTTGAAACGTTCGCCGAGGTACACCTGCGTACGCCGATTGTTGAGCGGATGAATCTCGCAGGCGATGTTGAGCGTGATCGCGCGCACGCGAGCCCGCCCCGCCGGATCGCGCGGGAGAATCGCCGGGGTGGGAAAGCGCTCTTCAAGGTACTCGCAGATCGCCATCGATTGCGGAACTACGACGCCGTCGTCCTCGAGCGCCGGTACGATCGCCTGCGGATTGATCCGGCGGTATTCCTCGCCCCAGGTCTCGTTCTTCAACAGGTTGACCGAGGCGTATTCGTACTTGAGTCCCTTCAGATTGAGCGCAATCCGCGCCCGGTACGAAGCCGAGGACCGATAGAATCCGTAGAGCTTCATCGCGGCCCTCCTCCTGTCATCGGCTCAAGTTCGGATCCTCGGCGCCAGCCGAAGGCATAACCGGTTGCGAATGACCGATCCCCCGACGTTTCCAATCAGTGCTTGCCGTAGTCGAGCGGCACGCCTTTGCGCTGCGCGTAGATATAGGCTTCGAGCGCGCGCAGCTTCGGGTCATTGGGATCGAGAGCCTTGCCCTTGATTGGATTCTCGATGCACCAGTCGATCATATCTCGCAGTAACGCCACCCGCTGGAGCTGGACTTGATACTTGGGGTAGGTCTCGGGATGCGTATTGGCGGCGTCGGGATGGCACATGTCGCAGCTTATTCCGATCGTGCTGCCGAGCGCGTTGGCATCGTGAAAAATACGCTTGCCGTCGGCGACGAACTTGTCGGTCTCGGCTTTCCAAACCTTGTAGTCGCGAGGCTGAAAACTGGCATAGGTGTCGCCCTGTTGGACCGCCAGCGACGGCGCCGCCGCGGGAGCAATACGGGCAGAGCTTCCCGCGTACGAGGTCTCGCCGCCCGCGGGCGATGCTTGCGCGACTTCCCAGCGCTCGCCGGGATGCTCACGCCGCCACTTGGCCATCAAGCCGTCACTCACGGCCTGAGCCTGCGCGCGCGACATCATCTGTCCGGGCTTCAGGCTCTTGATCTGGATACTGGTCTTGCCGTCGCAGAGCATCACCACGGTATCGCCACTGTCCGCCGCGGGAACGTTATGGGTAACCGCCTGCTGCGCGTACGAGCGCGCGCAACGGACCGCCAGGGGAGCGGCCGCGATCGTGGTTCCAAGGATCAGGAAGACTATTCGTTTGGAGGTCATTTTCGCCTCGTCGAATGGGAACCGTCGGGTGCCGACGCGATCAATAGCTCGCGAACTGCGGCGCCGGCGGCCGATAGAGCTTCCCGCGCGATCGCAGGTATTGCGCACGCACCGTGACCGGATTGCGATCCCACAAGTTGTACATCATGTCAGCCAGTCCTTCCTTGCTGACGTTGACCTGGCCGTCACCGAGGCCGTCAAGCTGATCGTACGGATCGGCGCGGTTCATCTGCACCGTGAGCGGGGGTAAACCCTCGGGCGCGTAGGGCCACGGCCATGCGGTCGACAGCATCCCGTAGAAGCTGATGTTGCCGATCTGGTTGAAGAGCATCTGATGCGTGTGCCCGTGGATTACGGTGACATTGTGGTAGGGCCTGAGCAGCGCCTGCACCTGTTCGGCGTCCTCGGTCCAGAAATTCCAGTTGCGATAGTACTTGTAGAGCGGCGAGTGCGAGAATACGAGCAGCGGCGTGGTGGTCGGCACCTTGGCGAGGTCGCGTTTGAGCCAGGCGCGCTCTTCGTCGCCAACTTCAAAGCGCGACTGGATTCCGTTGTCCAGCCCCGCGACGATTTGCATCCGCTCGGCAGGCGTCAGCTTGCGCGCGGTCCAAAAATCCTTCTCGTGCACGCTCATCAGGACAATTACGTGGACGCCCTTCCAGTCGAACGAGTAGTTAGGCGGGCCGAACAGCTCCTGCCACTTCTCACCGAGATCGTAGAACCAGTCGTGCTCGCCGACCATCATCTTGACGGGCGCCTTGAGCATCGAGAGCACGCCCTTGCCTTGCTCGAGCTCGTCGGGACGTCCGAGCTGCGCCAGGTCGCCGCCGAACAGCACGAAATCGGGCTGCGGATCGAGCGCGTTTACGTCCTCGACCGCTTTGACCGCGCCTTTGACGAAGCGCTGATTGAGCGTGCGCAGGTACATGTGCGTGTCGGAGACATACGCAAAGGTAAACGGCGGCGTTCCCGATGCGCCTGTGGCACTCGCGCTCTTGTCCACTGCCGCATTGGCCACGTTGACGAGCTGAAAAGTGTGCGGCGGCATCAGACCCTTGGCCATCACCGCGCCGGCGCTCGCGCCGAGGACCTTCAGGAAGGTGCGGCGGTCGAGCCGGCGTAGCCCGCGCAACACCTTATCGCGATCTTCCATGTACTTGGTTTCGACACTCTTGTGCCGTGCTGCCATGGCTCTGCTTCCTCGTGGACAGGATACTGTCAGTCGCCGCCGAGTGACGCGGGATTCTCTTCGTTCTGTGCCGGGGTCATATCTCCGAATGGTCCTTTGAAGCCGGGACCGAGGCCGGTTTTGCCCATCGCGGCCGCCTGGTCGCGCTGGGGACGGTCGGTCTTGGCGCGGGCGCGCTGCTTTTGGAGCTCCTCGTTTGCCGCGCTCGCGTACTCGGGACTGGTCAAGCTGGCAAGTAAGGCGACCAGGTCGTCTTCTTCGGATTCGCTGAGTCCGAGCGGCAGCAGGCCACCGTCCAGGTAAGGGTTCTGCACGCCGCCTTTGTTGTAGTGGTCCAGTACGTCCCACAGCGTCTGCTGTGAACCGTCGTGGAAGTAGGGTTGCGTCACCAGCAGGTCGCGCAAGCCCATCGTGCGGAAGCCGCCGATGTCGTGTGGCTGTTTGGTTACGAGAAAGCGCCCGAGTCCGCTCATGTCGCTCTGGATTGCGAGTTGATCGAGTTGCTGCAACCCGCCACCGCCTTGCGCGATCAACACCAAGGCTTTGCGCGCCAGCGGAACGAAGTCCGCCTTGTGCGCCGATACGCCGATATTATGAAAACGATTGTCGGTGAATAGCGGCTGCGTCGGATTCCATCCGTGGCAGGTCATGCAGCGGCCCTTGCCGTTGAACAGTGCCCATCCGCGTTTGGCGCTGGCATTGATGGCGTTGGAATCGCCCGCCATAAAGCGGTCGAAAGGCGTATTGAAGTCAATCTGCGTGCGCTCGTAAGCGGCGATCGCCTTCTCGATATTGTCCATCGTGACCGCGCCGTTGAACACCGTCTGGAACGACTGCTGGTATTCGGAAATCGCCTTCACCCTGGCGACTACATCGTCGAAGTTCTTATTACCCATCTCGACCGGGTTGAGGATCGGACCTTCGATTTGTTTCTCCAGCGTTGGGGCGCGGCCGTCCCAGAACTGGAGCGTGTTGAACAGCGCATTCAAAATGGTGGGGGCGTTGCGCTGTCCGAAAGCGTGATGAATACCCATCGAGGTCGGGAGCTGATCGGTGAAGCCCTTGGCGGGCGCATGGCATTGGTCGCACGACACCGTATTATCGGGCGACAGGCGATCGTCGAAAAAGAGCTTTCGGCCAAGCTCGACTTTTTCCGGTGTCTGCGGATTATCCGACGGTATCACCCACGAATAGAGCTCGGCGGGAAAGCCGACCTGGTTGTGCGGCTTGGGCGCGGCAAGCGGAACCGCCTCCTGGGCGCCGACAGTGGTCATCAGCGCAATCGCGACGGCGCAGAGCATCATGGAGGTGAACAGCCTGGCTCTCATTGCCTCCTCCTGGCCTCCTCTCGTCGGCTGGGCCAAACCCCAGGCTCTCCAAGGCATCCCGGCCCGAGGCTTCATGTGGCTTAAAAAGCGACGATTGGTTCCTGATCAGATCAGGTTGAAAGAACTCCTCGAACTCCTCGGATCAATACGGGATTTCCGTTTTCGATTTCCGGGCTTATCGGCCCTATAGCAAAAAAACGGAGGGGTTCGCAAAGTTCACGAATGGCGGCCCACAATCTCGCCCTTTAAGATTGCGATATTTCGGCGGCTGCGGCCTTGACGGCTGGCGGCGGCCATAGCGCGGCCGGCTCGAAAATCGGCCCGCGCAGGTGCACGAGTTGGCCGTCGGCGGGGTCGCGCTCCGAGAGCCATCGTGCCACGGTCGCCATCGCGTCGAGCTCATCGCGCACCACCGGCCGCGCGCGGTAGCGCTCATAATTCGCGGCCACGAATTCCGTGACCGCACGTGCGTCACCGGCTTCTCCGAGCGCATGGCTCAGTGCGAGCCGCCCGCTCAGTACCACGTGCGCGAGCATCGAGGCACCAACCCCCACCACGATAACGAGGTTGTTCTCGGTGACGACGCGGCTCAGCCGCTCGGCGCGCGAGGCGAGCGTGGTGAGCGACTTCAGCTCGCGCTGTAGCCGTGCAGCCTCCTCGAAACGTATCGCGCGCGCCGCCTCGTCGCGCGCGCGGGCCAATTCACCGAGCAGCGGGCCGCTCCGCCCGCGCAAAAATTCGATCGCGCGGCGCACTCGCGCGCCGTACGCGTCTTCGCCGGCGCTCAGGTTACACGGCATTGCGCAGTGTCCCATCTGGCCATACATGCACGGCGAGAAATCAGGTTCGGGCGCGAGTTTGCCGGCGCACGTGCGCAGCCCCAGAACGCGCCCGAGCGCGCGCATCGCGCGATCTACCCCGCCCCGCCCCACGAACGGCCCAAGCTGCATCATGCCGCGGCGCGCCGAAAGCCGAGTCGAAAGCGTCAGCCGCGGAAAGGCGTCCATCAGGTCGAGCCGCACGAAATACGCCTGCGCCATCCCCTTGAGCATCCGGTTGTATCGCGGTTTGAGTTCGCGGATGAGCCGCGCCTCGAGCAGCGCGGCATCGAGCGCCGAAGGCGTCACCCGGGTGTCGATCGCGTAGACGTGGCTCACGAGATCGGCGGTCTTCGCATTGGCGCTCATACCGCCGTTGAAATACGACGCGACGCGGTCGCGCAGGCGCCGCGCCTTGCCGACATAGAGCAGGTCGCCGCGCTCGTTGCGCATCAGGTAGACTCCTGGCGCCATCGGCAACGCCGCGATCGCCTCGGGCGGGACGTGGCGCTCGATTCTGCGGCCGGCGGCGCCGCGGCTGTGCAGATCGATCAGCCGGTCGACGCGGGTAATTCCGCTTTGCGCCGCGATGTCGAGAAAAATCGACAGCAGCTCGGCCGCCATCCGCGCATCGCCGAGCCCGCGATGGCGGCCCTCGGTCGAGAGCCCGAAATGCTCGGCCAGCGCGTCAAGCCGGCGGCGCCGCAGCGATGGTGCGAAGCGCCGCGAGAGCCTGAGCGTGCACAACACCGGGTTCTTGAGCCCCATCCCGAAAACCCGGCGGAACTCGAAGTCCAGGAACGCGAAATCGAACTGCGCGTTATGCGCGACCAGCACCGCGTCGCCCAGGAAATCGCGGAACGCCGGCAGCACGCGCTCGATCGGCGGCGCCTCGGCAACCATCTCGTTGGTGATCGACGTAAGCCGCATGACGAAGGGCGAGATCGGCCCGCGCGGACGCACCAGCGTCGCGAACGAGTTCGTCATCCGGGGACCTTCCATCCGGTAGGCGCCGATCTCGGTGATCGCGCCGGGACCGGGGCGGCCGCCGGTGGTCTCGAGATCGACCACCACGTAGCGGCCCTGCTCCAGCGGCACCTTCAACGTCTCGCTCGCGCGCAAGGCCCACATCCCGGTCGCGGCGTCGAAGACGAAGTTCGGATCGTCAGCGAGCAGGCGGTGAACGATACGCGGGCCGAGTTCAGGGTCGGAGCCGGCGCCCGCAAAGAGCAGTCCAACCAGCTCATCGGTATGCGCACCAGCCACCTGGCGCTCGAGGTACGCGTAAAGCTTCTCGCGCGCAGTCGCGCCGGAATATCGATGGCCGATGTCGAAAGCTCCCACGTCGCACCCCACCACATCACAGTTCGTATAATGTTCGCTTTAGCAGAGCGCGCAGCGAAATCCTATCCCTTCATTCGAGCGCGCTTTGCGGGGCGGCGGCAGGAAGGGATACGCTGAACGGCGCGGCGGAAAATTCCAGATGCTGACTCGACGCAGGCTGTGGAAGGTGACGTGGATGATGGTGGCGGGCGCCGCGATAGCATTGATGGCGGTCGTGGCGAGCGAATTGATATCCCAGGCAGGTCCGTACCAGGACGCCGCAACGCCCAGCGGCCAACTGCATCCGGAGTGGTGGTCCGACCGCACGCTGACCATCGCCGACCTCGGCCATTCGACATTGCTGATGGACTGGTACGGCGTGCGAGTGCTGAGCGACCCGACGCTGTTCAATCGCGTGGGACTTTCGATCGGCTCGCTATTGACCATTGGACCGCATCGCCACTCCGCACCGCCGCTTGCGCCGGCGCAGTTGCAAAACCTCGACGTTATCCTGATAACCCACGCGCACATGGACCATCTCGATCTTCCGTCGCTGCGCGTCCTGCCCAAAAGCGCGGTGGTGATCGCGTGCGCCGGATGCGCCACGCTGATTCGCCCGCTGGGCTTCACCGACGTGCGCGAGCTTGGATGGGGCGAGCGAACCGAGGTCAAGGGACTAAGCGTGGCCGCGATGGGTGCGAAGCACTGGGGAGTGCGATGGCCGCCGATGGGCCACGCGTACGGCTTTAACAGCTATCTGCTCGAGCGCGGCGGCACGCGAATGCTGCTCGCGTGCGACAGTGCCTTCACGCCGCTGTTCGGGACGCTCGCCGCCGACCCGCCCGACATCGCGGCCTTCTCGATCGCGGCCTAACGATCCGTGGATTCGTAATCACGCCAATCCCGAGCAAGTCTGGACGATGTTCCAGCAAAGTGGCGCGCGCTACCTGGTGCCGATTCATTGGGGAACTTTCCGGCTGTCCAAGGAGCCGATGGACGAACCGATGCGCCGGCTGCTCGCGGCGGCTGGCCAGAAGAGCGATCGCGTCGCGATACGCCAGATCGGGGTCGCCTGGAGCCTGCCTGCGGCGGCACGGCAGTACGGCAGCCATAGCCGCGGACAAGCTGCCGGAATCGTCAAGGAAAAAGCCTCAAAATGAGTTACAATGCCGCTAGGGTGAATTATGGCCGGGCGGCAAGGGCGAGAGAGGCTGCACGCCAAGCGCGCGGTTACGTCTCACGCGTTTCTTTCCAGCCGGGCCTTTGCGCGGCTCGCGATCGCCGCGCTGCTGTTCGGATGCGCCGCGCTCGGGGCACGGCCGGCGCTCGCGCAAGACGATGACGACTGGTCGGTCGTGTCGCACCAGGCCGAGTCGCATCAGGTTCACGAGAGCCATCCCGCCCAAGCCCAGCCCGCCGCGCCGCAGGCGCTGCCGCCGGAGTTGCAACCTACGGCCGATAGCGCGCGGATGATCTGCGGCGAGATGGCGCGGCCGGCGGCCGAGCCGTACAAGAGCATCGTCGCCGATATCGAGCGCGAGTGGGGCGCCGACGCACCGGTCTACGAATCGGTGCGCGCCGACTCGCCGCACGCCTCGCGCGGCGGATGTATCTTCTACAACCCGGCCTTCATGGAAAGCTTCCTGCGAGGCGAGACCGACGAGCACGGCGAGCCCGACAAGACGTCGATGATCTACGCGATCATGGCGCATGAGCTCGGCCATATCGAACATCACGACTTCGAGCGCACGCAGGTCTCCAGCGTCGAGAAGGAACTCGACGCCGATCGCTTCTCCGGCTATACGCTTTCGCGCCTGGGCATTTCGCGCGCCAACATCACGGCCTACTACAGCATGGGCGGCGACGAGTTCAGCGGAGTCCACGACCACGGCTTCTCCAACCAGCGCATCGCGGCCTTCAACACTGGCTGGAAGCGCGCCGAGTGGAACCAGCCCGAGGACGGTCCCGCCACGGCCGGAGAGCGTCGCCAGGAGCGCTGCCTCTGAGGACTCGGGCGAGGCCGACGATTCGAGCGCCACCGCCGTCCCGTAGCGCGGCGTTACGCTCGCGTCGTTCAATTGGCGTCTAGCCCCAACGACAGGCGTTAGTCGGAAATCTGAATCCCTTTGCCGGTCCCAAACTCACGGGAAGATAAAGGTCCAGCCTTCCGACCGGGGAGGCGCCCCGTAGTAAACCGGCGGCGGTTCATAGTAAACGGGCGGCGGCGGCGCGTAATAGTAGTTTGGCGGCGGCGCAGGGGCATAGTAATAAGGGGGCGGCTCGTGCCTGTCGTGGTCATGCCGCTCCTCGTGCTTCGGCGCCTGGTGTCGCCCGCCATTGCCGCCGTGGTCATGACCACCGCCTCCGGCCAACGCGGGCCCCACGCCAACACCGCCGATCACGAAGGCCAGCCCGATCGCCATCGCGATCCTGCCAATTCTGTGCAAATCCTTGCCGCGCGCGACCGGGGTTTCCATGCTGACTCTCCATATCCCGCAGCGACTCAGCGTAAGCGGACGTGGATACCCATTTGTCGTAGTCGAACTCACCGTTACTTGCGCCCTTTCGCTCCCGCGAGCGTGTGGCTTCGGAATAGGGCGTCGGCGGTCTTCTTCTGCGCGTCCGACATGGTGTCGTACAGCGCCTGGAAGGCCGGAAGGAATTTATGGATTCCAGCCGCCTGCGCATCGGTGATGGCCGCATAGGCTTTGATATGGTCGATCGCGGTCATGGATTTTGCCTGCTCGGCCCCTTCCTCGCGAAGATCCGCGATCGCGTGCGCGTTATCCCGCATCACCTGGGCGACGGCATTCCATTGGGTCTCCTGGGCGGTCGTGATGTGAAGTCGGCGGCGCATCGCGTTGATGTGCGCCTCGACCTTGTTGTCCACAGCGGCATTGGCCTTGGCCGCAGCGCTCGAGCTCTCCTCCGGAGCGGACGCCGGAGCTGTCCCTGACGGAGCAGCCTGCGCCAGAGTTTCCCGCGTCGCCGGAGGCTGGACCGTAGCCGCCAGGTCGCCCGAAGACGCGGGCAATGGGCTGGCTAGAGTGAAAGCGCCGAGCAGCGTCGCCGCCGCAAACACGCGGACGGCTGAATCTGTGAACAGAGACATGGTTTATACCCTCTATTGGTTGCGATCGCCGCAGGCCGGAACTGCGGCAGAACCCATAAAGCATACTATTTTGTTCCGCGAGCGAAGAACGTCGCGCCGTTCTCTGCGGAACAAAACCGGTCGTCGCTCGCGGAAGAACCAGGCGAGCCGTCCGCGTCGACGGCAAACTCAGCGGCGTTTTTTTAGACTTTCTTGCGGCGCTTGGAGAGGTAGTCGACCAGCATGTATTCGCCGAGATGGTCGGGGCGGGTGTAGAGCGCGCGGCCGCGGTTGATCTGGGTCATCTTCTCGACGAAGGCGCGCAGGCTCGGCGAGTCGTCGAGCATGAAGGTGTTGATCGTGATGCCCTTGCGGGTGACGCGCTCGACTTCCTTGAGCGTCTCCTGCGCCGCGCGCATGCTGATGCCGCCGAACGACAGCGGCCATTCGCAGTACAGGCGCTTGTTGAGAAAATAGGCGGTCGGCTGGCCGTCGGTTATCACGATGATGTGCTGGTTGCGCGAGGGATGGCGCCCGAGCAGATCCGAAGCCAGGCGCAGCCCGTCCTGCAAATTGGTGAACGGGTCGCCCATGTTCCACGAGGCCTCGGGCAGGTCCTTGAGCTTGAGCTCGACCGCGCGGGTGAAAAATCCGACGATCGAAAAAAAATCGCGCGGGAACTTCGAGCGGATCAGCGTCTCCATCGCCATCGCGACTTTCTTGGCCGCCGCGAACCGCCCCTCCCAGCTCATCGACCACGACATGTCCAGGCACAGCACGGTCGACGACGAACTCGCGTAGTCGCTTTCGTAGACCTCGAAGTCGCCGGGCTCCAGCCTAAGCGGTACGCCGGGCCGCCGCGTCAGCGCGTGCTTGAGCGTGGCGACCAGGTTCAAGTTGAGCGGATCGCCGAAGCTGTAGCTCTTGGTCTGGTCGGGGCGGATCTCGGTTATCCCGCGATGGTCGGTCCAATGCGATCCGCCGCGGTCCTTGAGCAGGCCCTGGTAGATGTCGCGCAGCGCGAGCTGGCCGATGCGGCGCACGCCCTTGGGCGAGAGCGCCATGTGCTCGCCCTTCTGCACCATGTAGCCGCCCTCTTCCAGCAGCAGCATCACCTGGCGCAGGTTCTGAAAATCCCGCTCGGCCTGCTGGCCCAGCATCTCGCGCAGATCGTCCATCGAGATGTTGTCGAAGTTGCCTGACATCAGGTCCTGCTCGAGCTGCTTCATGCGATCCATCTCGCGCATCAGCTCGAGCGCCTGCTGGTAGTTCAGGCTCTTGGGGCCGTGGAACAGGTGCTGGTTGCGCTCGCGGAAGTTTTCGAGGTCGCGGATGTTCTCGTACTCTTTGAGCAGCTCCTCGAAATCGGCGCGCGCCTGGGCGTCTTCGAACTCCTGGCTCTCGAGTTTGCGCATCGCCTCGGAAAGCCGCCGCGGTATCCGCTGAAGCTCGCGCAGCTTGTCAACGAGCTTCTCATCGAGCTTGCCGCCCGGCTGCTCGGCGCTGAGGCGCTCCAGCGTCGCGCGCTCGCGATCGACGATGTCCTGGAGCCGTTGTTCAAGCTCGCTCAGCGCCTCCTTGAGATTGAACTCGCGGTAGCGCTGGCGCATCTCCTGGCGCAGCTGCTCGAGGAACTCCTCCAGTCCGGCCACGCGCGAGCCGTCGAAGTCCATCCCCTGGCGCGTCATCCAGTCCATCGCCTGGCGCACGTCGTCGGTGTAGGAGAGATATTCGGCCAGCTTCTCGAACACCTTGTCGGCGTCGAGCTTGAGCTTCTGGCTGCCGTCCCACGCGGTGTAGCGGATCTCGATCATCGGATCATCGGGGGATCACTGGGGAATCATTGGGGCGTCGCCCGCGCTTCGCTTGGGCCTCAGGCGTGATAGGCGAAGCGCCCGCCGTGGCGCTCCTTGTTGAGCTTCTGATGAAGGTGCAGTCCCTCGAACACCAGCTCGCTCGCGGCGGCCATCAGGCCCGGCGTCTCGAACGAGCCGAGCTGTTCGACCGCCTCGCGCAGGCCCGGCACTTCACGCAAGGCGTCGAGATACTCGGAGGCCGGCGAATCGTCGGAGACCTCGACGCCCCATCCGCCCTCGAAGTAGGCGGCGACGCGGCGCAGGTCGTCGATCTTGAAATAGCGATCGAAAACCTTGAGCACGGCGCGGTTGAGGAGACGTTCGATGAGGTCCTCCTCCTTCTTGTCCTCGCCCACGTACTCGAGCTCGATTTTGCCGGCGGTCGAGGCGTAGAGCGAGGGCAGATCGGAAAGGCGCGGCACGATCTCATTGTCGCCCAGGCGCACGGCGCGCTTCTCGGCGTTGGAGATCACGGATTCGAAGTTGTTGATCGAGACCCGCACCGAGACTCCCGAGCTCTGGTTGATCTCGTTGGAGGCGCGCGCCTCGAAGGTCAGTTGCGCGACCACTTCCTTGATGAAGGGCGGGACCCGCAGCGCCATCCCGGCGCTCGCCGGGTAGCCGCACTCCTGGTCCATGATCGCAATTTCGTCCTCGATCGTGCGCGGGTAATGGGTGCGAATCTGGATATCGAAGCGATCCTTGAGCGGCGTGATGATCCTGCCGCGCGAGGTGTAGTCCTCGGGATTGGCGCTGGCCACGAACACCAGGTCGAGCGGCAGGCGAACCCGGTAGCCCTTGATCTGGACGTCTTTCTCTTCCATCAGGTTGAACAGTCCGACCTGGACCTTCTCGGTCAGGTCGGGCAGCTCGTTGATGGCGAAGATGCCGCGGTTGGTGCGCGGGATGAGACCGTAGTGGATGGTCTCCTCGTCGGCGAGGTAGCGCCCCTCGGCGACTTTGATCGGATCGATCTCGCCGATCAGGTCGGCCACCGAGACGTCGGGTGTCGCAAGCTTTTCGGCGTAGCGCCGCTCGCGTCCGATCCATTCGATTTCCAGCTCTTCGCCGAACTCGGCCGCCCGCCGCCGGCAGGCGCCGCAAATTGGCCGATAGGGATCGTCGTTGATCTCGCAGCCCTTGACCGCCGCCACGCGCTCGTCGAGCAGGTCGGCGAGCAGCCGGATGAGCCGCGACTTGGCCTGTCCGCGCTCGCCCAGGAAAATCATGTGATGGCCGGCGAGCACGCCGTTTTCGATCTCGGGCAGCACGCTCTGGTCGTAGCCGATGATGCCGGGCAGGATGCGCTCGCGCGCGCGCAGACGGTCGACCAGGTTGCGGCGCATCTCGATCCTGACCGGCAATACTTCGACGCCCGCCGCGCGCAATTCGCCCAGCGTGCGAATCTTGAGCAAGTCTTGCTTCATTTGGAGATCCAGTTGGGAAGTTCCGTCTCGGGTTTAGGATATGGCAGCGCCGACCGTCTTGAAAAGCGGCTCGAGCAGATCGAAAGTCTCCTCGAGATGTTGCGAGATTACACGCGTGGCCGCCAGCACCGGCATGAAATTGACGTCACCCTGCCATCGCGGCACCACGTGCCAGTGCATGTGATCGGCGAAACCCGCGCCCGCGATGCGCCCCAAATTGGCGCCGAGGTTGAATCCGTCGCAGTTGAGCGCGGGGCGCAGAAGCGCCACCGCCGCGGCCTGCAGCTCGCCCATCGCGGCGCGCTCGGCGCGCTCGAGCAGTTCGGGCGAGGCGAGATGGCGCCGCGGCGCGATCATCAGGTGGCCGTTGTTGTATGGGTAGCGGTTGAGCATCACCAGCGCGAGCGGCCCCGCGTAGAGCACCAGGCGACGGCGGCGTTCACGCGCGCCGAGCGCCCCGAAACAGAAGATACATCCGCGCCTGGGCTTGCCGGCGGTGCGCAGGTAGGCCCCGCGCCAGGGCGCCCACAGCCGCAGCGGCTCGCCTGGGGCCTCAGGCCGAGCGCGTCTTGGCGTCCTGCTCCGCGCCATTGAGACCCGCGCGCAGCTCCTTGCCGGTGCGGAAGAAAGGTACCCGCTTGGCTTCCACTGCGACCATATCGCCGGTGCGCGGATTACGGCCCTGGCGGGCGCGGCGTTCCTTGACGCCGAAGCTGCCAAAGCCGCGGATTTCGATACGCCCGCCACGGGCCAGCACGCTTGCCATCTCTTCGAAGATCGCGTTGACGATGGTCTCGGCCTGGCGGTGCGAGAATTTCTGATGCCGGGCCAGCAATTCTTCGATGATGCCGCGCTTGGTCATCGGATTCACCCGTATTCCTGCCGTGCTCCTGCGCTCTAACGGTCGCGTCTTTGGCCGCGCGGAGCGGTGCGCCCGCTCTCGTCGCGATCGAGCCGGAGCTCCTCGTTGAGGATGTCTTCCATCGAAAAGCGCGCCGCCTCGTGCTCGCGCTTGAGATAGGCCTGCATCTCCTCGCGCTCTTCGTGCTGCTTGACGGCCTTGACCGAGAGCCCGATCCGGCGCTCGCGGCTGTCGACCTGCACCACGATCGCTTCGATCTCGTCGTCGACCTTGAACAGCGAGGAGGGCTTGTCGACCCGCTCGTTGCTGAGCTGCGAGATATGGATCAGTCCCTCGATCCCTTCCTCCAGTTCGACGAATACGCCGAAATCCGCCACCGAGCTCACCTTGCCACGCACCCGCGTATTGAGCGGATAGCGCTGCGCCACGCTCGACCATGGGTCGGGCGTAAGCTGCTTGACGCCGAGGCTCACGCGCTCGTTTTCGACGTCGATGCCGAGCACGGTGGCCTCGACCTCGTCGCCCTTCTTATAGACCTCCGAGGGATGGCGCACCTTCTTGGTCCACGAGAGATCCGAGATATGCACCAGGCCGTCGATCCCCGGTTCGATCTCGACGAACACGCCGAAGTCGGTGATCGACTTGACCTTGCCCTTGACCAGGCTGCCGATCGGATGCTTCTGCGCCAGCTCTTCCCACGGATTGGGCTCGGTCTGCTTGAGCCCGAGCGAGATGCGCCGGTTGGTCTCGTCGACGCCCAGCACCTGAACCTCGACCAGGTCGCCCTGGTTGACGACCTTGGAGGGATGCACCGCGCGCTTGCTCCAGCTCATCTCGGAGACGTGGATCAGCCCCTCGACGCCTTTCTCCAGCTCGACGAAGGCGCCGTAGTCGGTGACGCTCACGACCTTGCCCTTGAAGCGCGCGCCGACCGGATAATTCTCCGCCGAGCGCGCCCACGGGTCGGCCATGATCTGCTTCATGCCGAGTGACACGCGCTCGCGCGAGGGATCATACTTGAGCACCACCACCTTGACCTTGTCGCCGACCTTGACCGCCTCGGAAGGATGCTGCAGGCGGCCCCACGACATGTCGGTGATGTGCAGCAGGCCGTCGAGCCCGCCGAGATCGACGAAGGCGCCGTAGTCGGTAATGTTCTTGACCACGCCCTCGAGGATCACGCCCTCTTCGAGCACCTTGAGCGTCTGCTCCTTGAGCTCAGTCCGCTCGCGCTCGATCACGGCGCGGCGCGAGACCACCACGTTGCCGCGCGCGCGGTTGAACTTGAGCAATTGGAAGCGCCCGCGCTGGCCGACGTAGCGGTCCAGGTTGCGGGCCGGGCGGATGTCGACGTGCGAGCCGGGCAGGAAGGCCGGCACGCCGATATCGACCTGCAAGCCGCCCTTGACCTTGCCGAGGATCACGCCCTCGACCGGCATTTCGTTCTGGAACGCGCGCTCGAGCTCGCGCCAGACCTTGAACTTCTCCGCCTTGGCGTGCGAGAGGGTGACCGTGCCGTTGTCGGTCTCGGTGCCCTCGAAATAGACGTCAACCTCGTCGCCTTCCCTGACCACGGGGTTGCCCTCGTGGTCGAGGAACTCGGCGAGAGGCACCTGCCCTTCGCACTTGTAATTGATATCGATGATGACGCTGTCGCGCGTGATCAGAAGAACCGTTCCGGTGAGCACATCACCGGGGCGGGGAGCCCTGAGGCTCTGTTCCATCAGCGACTCGAAGTCATTATCTCCTCCATGCACCTTGTCAGACAACTCTTTCTCCATTTAGTGGGACCTTCCCCGGAATTCGAGGCTACAGCAATGCATACCGCCCGGCTCTCTGCGTTTCAAGCCCTGAGCCCGCCGCCGCGCGCCCTGACGCACTCCGCCATCAGCGTTACGACCTCTTCGACACCCATCCGGCTCGCGTCGACGACTTTGGCGTCGGGCGCGGGCCTAAGCGGCGCCAGCTCGCGGCCGCGGTCGCGCCGGTCGCGCTCAAGCAGTTGCGCGAGCACTTCCTCGCGCGCGATCTTGACCCCGCGCGCGGCCAGTTCGCGCCAGCGCCGCTCGGCGCGCACCTCGGCGCTGGCGTCGAGAAAAAATTTGAACTCGGCGTCGGGAAACACCGCGGTGCCGATGTCGCGGCCTTCCATCACCACCCCGCCGCGCTCGCCGGCCGCACGCTGCAAATCGCGCATCCGCGCACGCACCACGCCGAGCGTCGAAAGCCGCGACGCGCTCTCGCTCATCTCGGGCGTTCCGATCTCGGCGCTGACGTCGCGGCCGTCGAGCATGATGCGCCCGGCTGAAAAATCGATCCGCGCCGTCTCAAGCAGCGCGCCGAGCTTGCGCTCGGCCTCGCGATCATCGGCGCCGATACCGGCGGCGCGCGCCGCCACCGCGACCGCGCGGTACATCGCGCCGGTGTTGACGTATTCGAATCCGAGCACCTCGGCCAAGCGCCGGGCGACGGTCGATTTGCCCGCGCCGACCGGCCCGTCGATCGCGACCACCGCGACAACCGGACTTGCGCGCGTCACTTCAGTCCCTCGCGCATCATGCGTCCGCGGTTGAAAATCTCCTCGAAGCGCGCGACGTCGCCCGTGCGAATCGCACCCTCGAACTCTTCGAGCGCGCCGCGAAAGAGCCCGAGCGCCTCCACGATAGCGTCGCGATTGGTCAGCACGATGTCCCGCCACATCTCGGCCGACGATGCCGCGATGCGCGTGGTGTCGCGCAAGCCGCCGGCGCCGTAGGCCGCCGCCTCATGCTCGCCCACCCGCTCGCCGCAAAGCGCCGCGGCCAATGCGCTCGCGACCACCTGCGGCAGATGGCTCGCGCGCGCGAGTATCTTGTCATGTTCGTCGGGCGCCATCCGCTCCACGCGCGAGCCGGTCGCGCGCCAAAGCCGCTCGACGCGGTCGATCGCGTCGGGCGTGCTGCGCGCCGACGGCGTGATTATCGTGCGGCGCCCGATGAACAGGCTCTCGTCCGCGGCGCCGGCCCCGGTGCTCTCCTTGCCGGCCACCGGATGTGCCGCGACCAGCGCCATCCGCGGACCGAGCAACGGCTCGAGCGCGCGCACCACCCATCCCTTGACGCTCCCGACATCGGTTATCACCGCCTCGGGCGGCAGATGATCCATCATCGCGGCCAGCGTCTCGGGCATCGTGCGTATCGGCACCGCCAGCATCACCAGGTCGGCGCCGCTCGCGGCGGCCGCAGGGTCGCGCGTCGCGTCATCGATGATTCCGCGTTCCAACGCCACGTCGAGGTTCTTTTGCGTGCGGCCGAGACCGACCACCCGCTCGACCAAACCTTCGCGTTTGGCGATCAACGCGAGCGAGCCGCCGATGAGGCCGACTCCGCAAACGGTCATCTGCTTGAACAGCGTCGCCATGAGGGTCAGCCTGGCAGTTCGGCTGAAGCGCGGGCCGAAATGCCAGCCGCCGAATCGAATCGAGACTTCAGAGATTGGAGGGTTGGGTAAGTCAAAACGTGAGGTGAAACAGCCGCGGACGCGCCGGGCGACGGCAAACAGTACCACATCAGCCGATGCCGCGCACGTTTCGGCGCCTCGAAAATTGTGAATTTTCGGACAAAAATCGATTAGGCGACGGACTACGCCGGAGCACGCGTTCGAGCGCCGCCACCATCCGATGGTTCTCTTCCTTGAGTCCGATACTGACGCGGACGTGGCGCGGCAGCCCGTAGCCGTTCATCGGACGGACAATTACGCCCTGTTGCAGAAGCTTTTCGTAAACCGTACGCCCCTCGCCGACCTCGACCAGGATGAAGTTGGCCTGGCTCGGCAGAAACGGCAGGCCGAGGCGGCGGAACTCGCCCTCCAGGTAGGCCATCCCGCTCGCGTTGACCTCGAGCGTGCGCCGCACGTGCTCGTGGTCGTCCATCCCGGCCTCGACCGCGACCAGGCCGAGCGAGGTGATATTGAATGGCTGGCGCACGCTGTTGAGCAGGCGCGTGATGTCCTCGCGCGCGACCGAGTAGCCCACGCGCAGCCCCGCCAGGCCGAAAATCTTCGAGAAGGTGCGCAGCGTCACCAGCATCCGCGGCCGTCGTGACCGTTCGTGATCTTGCATCGAGTCGGGATACTCGGGGTCGCGCACGAACTCGAAGTAGGCCTCGTCGGCGACGATCACCACGCGCTCGGGCACGCGCTCGAGGAAGCGGCGCCACTGGGCCTTGCGGTAGATGGTGCCGGTCGGATTGTTCGGATTGCCGAGGAACACCAGACGCGTGTTGTCGTCGATCGCGGAGGCCATCGCGTCGAGGTCGAAGACGTAGTCCTGGCGCAGCGGAATCACCTTGGCCGCGCCGCCGGAGGCCGCGATCGCAAGCTGGTAGATGACGAACGAGTGCTCCGCGATCACCGCGTTCAGACCGGGACGCAGAAAAAGATAGACCAGCAGGTTCAGAATCTCGCACGAGCCCGAGCCCATGAAAATCTGCTCGGGGCTCACCCGATGCTTGGCCGCAAGCTTGTGGCGCAGCGTCCAGCTCGAGCCGTCAGGGTAGCGATGGAGATCGCCGAGCGCCGCGCCGAATCGCGGCCACCGCCATCGGCGACGGACCGACCGGATTCTCGTTGGAGGCGAGCTTGGCCGGCTCGCCGATACCCAGTTCGCGCTGGACCTCTTCGATCGGCTTGCCGGGCTCGTAGGGATGGAGCGCGGCAACCGCGGGCAGAACCAAGTCGTCGGCTTTTATCAAGGCGCTTTGCGGGCGGCCGTGCTATGCGGCGGGCTGCCTGCCCTCAGGATACGATCCCAGTACTTTCAAAAAAAGGGCTTTGCGCTCGAGCGCGGCGAGCGCGCGTTTGAGCCCCGCGTCCTCGCGATGGCCCTGGACATCGACGAAAAACAGGTACTCCCACGGGCGCGAGCGCAGCGGACGCGATTCGATTTTCGAGATGTTGATCCGGTTGCGGGCGAAGATGTTGAGCGCCTGGTTGAGCGCGCCGACCTGGTCGCGCACCGCGAACAGCGCGGTGGTCTTGTCGGAGCCGGTGCGGCCGGCCGGATTGTGCCCGATCACCAGGAAGCGCGTGGTGTTCTGCGCCGAGTCCTGGATGTTGCGCGCGATCACGCTGAGCCCGTACGGCGCCGCCGCCGCCTCCGAGGCGATCGCCGCCGCGCCGGGCTCGGCCGCCGCGCGCTCGGCCGCCGCCGTGTTGGACGCGGCCGCCTCGAGCCGGCAATGCGGAAAGTTAGCGGCGAGATAGTTGCGGCACTGGCCGAGCGACTGCTGATGGGAATAGATGACCGCAATCGCCGCGGCGTCGCCCTCGCGCGACATCAGGGCGTGGCGAATCGGCAGCAGCACCTCGCCGATGATCACCAGCGGCGTGTCGATCAGCAAATCGAGCGTCAGCGTCACCGAGCCCTCGCTCGAATTCTCCACCGGGACCACGCCGAAGTCGGCGCGCGCGGTGTCGAGCGCGGCGAACACCGCCGCGATCGAGGGCTTGGCGGCGAACTCGGCGCTCGAACCGAAGCGCATCCGCGCGGCCTCGTGCGAATAGGTGTGCTCGGGGCCCAGAAACGCGACGCGCTGCGGATGCTCGAGCGCGGTGCAGGCCGAGATTATCTCGACGAAGATGCGCCGCAGATGCTCGCCGGTAAGCGGCCCGCTATTGAGCGCCGTCACCCGGTCGAGCACCGCGCGCTCGCGCGCGGGCTGGTAGATCGCGGCGCCGCCGGCCTGCTTGAGATGGCCGATGGCTTGCGCGACTTTCGCGCGCTGGTTGAGCAGGCGCACGAGCTTGACGTTGATCGCGTCGATCTGCGCGCGCAGGCGATCGAGACCGGCGAGATTCGGCATCGGACTTGCCGGGCTTACCGGCTGCAGCCCGCCGCGCCAGTCGGCGATACGCCGGCGGGGTCTTTGGGTTTTCGCGATGCGCTGCGCTGGATGCCATAGCGGAAATTTCTTCGGGCGACGCGATGTCGGGCGACTTAGGTCGGAAGAGATGGCTAGCCCAACCGGCGCTGATTTTCAACGCGCGGTTCCCGACACGAACGCCGCGCCCATCGCGGCGAACTTCTTCTCGCGCTCGCGGCGCAGTCGAATCGGCGAGAGCCGGGAGAGCCGCACGAGCTGGCGCTCGATCGCGCGGCCCAGCTCGCGCGCGGCGCGCGCCGGGTCCTGATGCGCCCCGCCGGGCGGCTCCGGCACGACCTCGTCGGCCACTCCAAGACGCAGCAGGTCGGGCGCCGAGAGCTTGAGCGCCGCGGCCGCGTCGGCCACCCGCTCCGGACCGCCCTCGCGCCACAGGATCGCCGCGCATCCCTCGGGCGTGATCACCGAATAGCAGGCGTTCTCCTGCATCAGGACGACGTTGGCAACGCCCAGCGCGAGCGCGCCGCCCGAGCCGCCCTCGCCGATCACGCAGGCGACGACGGGCACCTCCAGGCGCATCATCAGCTCCAGGTTGGCGGCGATCGCCTCGGCCTGTCCGCGCTCCTCCGCGCCGAGCCCCGGCTCCGCGCCCTGCGTATCGATAAATGTGATGAGCGGGAGTCCCATGCGGCTCGCCAGATCGTACATCCGCGCCGCCTTGCGGTAGCCCTCGGGATGGGGCTTGCCGAAATTGCGCCGGATCCGCTCCTGGGTCGAACGGCCGCGCTGATGGCCGACGATCGCGACCGCGCGGCGCCCGAAGTAGCCCAGACCCGCCACGATCGCGCCGTCGTCGGCAGAAGCGGCGATCGCCGTGAATCTCGAAAAAGTCGCGCAGCAGGTGCTCGACGTAATCCAGGGTCTGCGGCCGCGAGGGATTGCGCGCCAGGCGGACGCGCTCGATGGCGCTCAGAGCAGCCGTCAGCGGCGCGGCCGCGGCGGCCGAGTCTTTTGAAGCCGAGTCCTTGGCATCGGCGGCGATATTGCTCGTGCGAGATTATTGATCCGCAGGCGCGCGCATGGGTATGTGTCGACGTTGCCATTATCGATTTTTGAACAAGGGCCGCTCGCGAGCGGCCCCTACACTCAAACGACCCATTTGAAAAAGCTCCGCGAACTATCCTTTTATCGTCTTTGTAGGGGCCGTTCGTGAACGGCCCTCTTTCTTTCCGGCTGAATCGCGATCAGCCGCTCGCCGCTCGCGGGCGGGCGAAAAATGCGCCCAGCAAGCTGAAAGCTTCCTGTAGCCCGCGCTCCGCGTCAACCCACACGATCTCGGGATCGGCGCGAAACCAGGTGAGCTGGCGCTTGGCGAGCCGGCGCGTGTCGCGCTTGGCAAGCTCGATTGCCTCGCCGAGCGTCATCTCGCCGCGCACGGCGGCGGCGATTTGCCGATAGCCGACGGTCCGAAGCGGCGCCTCGCCGGGATCGCATCCGGCCGCGAGCAGCGCGCGCACCTCGTCCACGAGGCCGCTCGCGACCATCTCGTCGAAGCGCCGGTTGATCGACTCGTAGAGCCGCTTGCGCTCCATCGCGAGGCCGACCGTCAGCGTCTCGTACTCGCGCGCGGCGAAGCGATGGCTTTGCTGATGGGCGCTTATCGGCTGGCCCGTCAGCCGGAAGACCTCGAGCGCGCGCACGATACGATAAAGGTCGCGATGGCCGATACGCTCGGCGGAGGGCGCGTCGACCTCGGCCAGGCGCGCGTGCAGATATTCCACGCCGTGCTCGGCGGCGAGCGCCTCCAGTTCGCGGCGCACCTCGGGCGCGGCGGCCGGCCCGGCGAAGATTCCGCCGCGCAGCACGCGCAGATAAAAGCCGCTGCCGCCGACCACCATCACGTTGCGGCCGCGCGACGCGATCTCCGCAATCGCCGCGCGCGCGAGCTTCAGGAACTCCGCCACGTCGAGCGGTTCGTCGATCGCGCGGATGTCCAACAGATGATGCGGCACGCGGCGGCGATCCTCGGCGCCCGGCTTGGCCGTGCCGATATTCATCCCGCGGTAGACCTGGCGCGAGTCGGCGTTGACGATTTCCGCGCCGAGGCGCTCGGCGAGCGCCATCGCGGCGGCTGATTTGCCCACGCCGGTCGGCCCCACGATGAAGCCGACCCGAATCGCGTCCGCCAGCGGGTTTCGCCGGCGAGGCCGCGTGCTCGTCGTCGATTGGCACCCCTTCTGGTCCCCTCTCCTTGTCCAAGGAGAGGGCTTGGGAGAGGTCCAACGGTCGATTTTCGTCACCCTTTCGAAGTCGCTGTGGCACGGCGGAATTCAGACTGACCTCTCCCGCCGCTCGCGATCCGCGCGGCGACCCCTCCTTGGACAAGGAGAGGTTAGGAAAGGCGCCGCGCGCCGGGTTACGCAAAGCTCTCCTGGACAATGAGGGTATTGATAAATACAGGAAAGAAGATCCATCGCTTCGCGTACATCCTTCGCTGTGCTCAGGATGACAGAAAGGGAGCCTTTTTTGCTGTCATCCTGAACGAAGGCTGCCGACGTGAATGATCTACGCGAAGCGATTTTTGTATTGATCGACATCCTGCCAATGAGAGGGAATGTAAGGCTTCGTGTCAGTTTGGCAAAGCTCCACTTTAAAAAATCCCCGCTTAAGCTATCGGCGGAACATCCGTTCGATAAGCCCGCGGCCCCATTGGATATGAACCGGGCGGCCGTGCGGGCAATTGGTCTTGAACTCGGTGCGGTCGAGTTCTTCGAGCAGCGCCGAGATTTCCGGCTCTCTGAGCACGCGCCCCACCCGCACCGAGCCGTGGCAGGCGAGCTGCTTGAGCAACTCCTCGAACGCCGTGGCGCCGCCCGGCCGGAAACCGTCCTCGCCCATCGCGTCGATCATCTCGATCAGCAGCCGCGCGCCGCCGTCGGCGCCGAAGACCGCGGGCGCGCCCTTGAGCAGCAGCGTGGCCGGTCCGAACGGCTCGAGGTCGAAACCCATCGCGCGAAACTCGCTCAGCGCCTGATGGACTTGCGGGGCGCGGGCCGGGTTGAGCTCGATCGGCACAGGCGTGAGCATCGCCTGTACCCGGATGCCGCCCGCGCGCAACTCGGCGCGCAGCTTCTCGAAGGTGACACGCTCGTGCGCCGCGTGCTGGTCGACCAGGATAAGGCCGTCGTCGCCCTCGAGCGCGATATAGCCGGCGAAGAGCTGGCCGACGACGCGCAGGCGCGAGTACATCGGTATATGTCGCTCTGGGATTCGTCTCTCGCCGGGATGGCCAAGCGGGACGACCTGCGCGCCGCCGCCGCCATTTATTGTCGGGATTGCCGGGATTGCCGGCGCCGCGGAGTCGCCGGCCGGCGCGTCGTAGAGCGCAGCGACCTCGGCCGCCGTGCTCGAACCCCATCCGAAACCCAGCGCGCGTTGCTCGGCGCGCGCGGCAGCCGGCGCGTCGGGCACCAGGCGCAGCGGCGCGCGCGGCGCCCGAGGGCGCTTCTGAAGTAACGATCAGCGCGCCGCTCGGCTCGGGACGCTGCGGCACGGCGGACGGCGCGCCGGCCGCCGCGGCGTCTGATCGTCTGATCGGCGAGCCGCTCGCGCAACGCATGGTAGACCGCCTCGAAGACCGCGCCCGAGTTGCGAAAGCGCACCTCGGTCTTCATCGGATGAACGTTGACGTCGACGTCCTCGGGGCGCATCTCGACGAACACGGCGACTGCTGGATAGCGCCCGCGCGGGATGAGCGTGTCGTAGGCCTGGGTGACCGCGCGCTGGAGCACGCGGTCGCGCACCGCGCGCCGGTTGACGAAAGTGAAAACCATGCGCGGCGTCGGATAGGAGTCCTGGCTGATGCTGGCCAGTCCGAAGACACGCGCGCCGGCGCGCTGGGAATCGAAGTGCAGCATCCGGGACGCGACCTTCGCTCCATAAAGCTGGCGCATCCGCTCGAGCGTCGAGGCCGCGCGCGAAAGGTCGTAGACGATGCGGCCCTCGGCGGCGAGTTTGAAAGCGACGCGCCAATGGGCGATCGCGAGGCGCGCGATAACCTCGGCCGCCGCGCCCTGCTCGGTGGCGACGGTCTTGAGGAACTTGAGCCGCGCCGGGGTGTTGAAAAAAAGCTCGCGCACCTCGATTCGGGTGCCGGGCGCAGCGGCACATTCGCGCGTAAGCGAGATTTCGCCGCCGTCGGCGACGATTTCCACTCCGGCGAGATCGGCAGCCCGCCGCGTGACCATCCGCATCCGCGCGACGCTGGCGATCGAGGCCAGCGCCTCGCCGCGAAAGCCCATCGTGCGAATCGCCGAGAGGTCGGCGGCGTCGCGAATCTTGGAAGTTGCATGGCGGCGCAGCGAGAGGATCGCATCCTCGCGGCCCATCCCGCAGCCGTCGTCGCCGACCGCGATAAGCCCCGCGCCGCCGCGCTCGATCTCGACGCTTATCGCCTTGGCGCCGGCGTCGAGCGAATTCTCGACCAGCTCCTTGAGCGCCGAGGCCGGCCGCTCGACGACCTCGCCCGCCGCAATCTGGCTGGCAACCTGCTCGGGGAGAATATGGATCAGCCGCTCCGCCATCCCAGGCCCCGCCCTCCACAAAGACTACAAACAGAACTACGAAACAATGGCAAAAGAATGGAATGTTTGAGCGGCCGACTCAAGCGCGGCGCCGCCGTTCATTTCGCCATGTATCCCCCGTCGACCGGCATCGCGTGGCCGGTAACGTAAGAGGCCGCGTCCGAGCACAGCCAGGCGACCGCCTCGCCAATCTCGGCCGGCTCGCCCAGGCGCTTGAGCGGTTCGGCGGAGGCGAAGCGCTGTTCCATCTCAGGACGGCCGGTCAGCAGGCGGCCGAGCATCGGCGTGCGGATCGGCCCCGGGCATACGCAATTGACCCGGATTTTTTCGCGGCCGTATTCGATCGCCGCCGCGCGCGTCAGCCCGACCACGCCGTGCTTGCTCGCGACGTAGGCCGGAAGTCCCGGCGAGCCCGTAAGCCCGGCGACCGAGGCGGTGTTGACGATCACGCCGCCGCCCTGGCGCAGCATGTGCGGAATTTCGGCCTTCATACAGAAGAAAACCCCGCTCAGGTTGATCGCGATAGTGCGGTTCCAGGTTTCTTCGGTGCACTCGGCCAGCTTGGCCATCTTGCCGTCGATTCCAGCGTTATTGAATGCGCAGTCGATCCGGCCCCAGGTCGAGATGACCTTGGCGACCAGCGCCTCGACCTCGGTCAGTTTGGAGACGTCGGCGCGCACGAAAATCGCCTCGGCGCCCGCCTGCTTGACCATCCGGAGCGTTTCTTCGCCGCCCTCGGCCACGATATCCGAGAGCACCAGCTTCGCGCCCTCGCGCGCGAAAATAAGCGACGTGGCGCGCCCGATACCCGAGCCCGCGCCGGTAATCAGCGCAACCTTGCCGTCCAACAATATTGCCATCGTGGGATGCCCTCCTTGGGGAATGCTGATGCCCGCTCGGGGATGAAGCTCGCTCTCCCCTTGAGGGGCGGCCTCTTTTATCCGGCCGCCCAAGCGGATATGGTGAACGTTCGACTCAAGTCCAACCAGTCACTTTAATCGATCGCGAATCAACGCTGATCAAGCGCTAATAAAGCGGAACAACAGATGCGAACCTGTGCCTTTTGCGGAAAACGCCCCTCAGTCGGCAACAACGTAAGCCACGCCAACAACAAGACCAAGCGCCGATGGCAGCCCAATCTGCAGGAAGTGCGCTCGGCGGCTGGCGGCGGGGTCAAGCGAATCCTGGTTTGCACCCGATGCATCCGCAGCGGCCGGGTGACCAAGGTCGCTCCCGGCGCTCAGGCGCGATACACCGCGGCGCGCCGGTAAGCCGTCCTAACCGATTAACTTCACGACCGATCATTTCACGGCAAGCAGCGGAAGCAGCCGCTCAGGCGGACGCGCAATCACCGCCTTGCCGGCCTTGACGATCACCGGACGCTGCATCAGCTCCGGATGCTTCAGCAACAGCGCCACCACGGCCTCGGCCGAGACGTAGTTCGCAGCCTTCAACCCCAGTTCCTCGAAACGGCGATCCTTGCGCACCAGTTCGGCAGGCGGTCCCTCCAGCATCGCGACGATGCGCTCGAGCGTCATGCGGTCGAGAGGAGTTTTAAGATACTCGACGATGTCGAACTCGACACCTTGCGCGCGCAGCAACTCCAGCGCGCCGCGTGAGTTCCCTCATCCAGGGTTGTGATAAAAAGTTAACTTTTTCATCGTGCGGATTATCCCTCCCGAGGCGCTTTTCCTGCGCCCGGCTTTGATTCAGCATAGGCTCTGGACCTATATTTCAACAAACGACGCACAAATGTCGCAGATGACAGGCAAATTTCAGGCGGACTGCGGACTAAGGACAATGCCTGGGCAAGGTTTGAGGACGACAACGATGATGGAATCGAAGATGCGCGGGCCGAAAACGATTGCGGCCAAGATTGCAGGGAAAGTGGCGGCGGTTGCGTCTGCGATGCCGCTCGTCAACATCGAGATCATGACCGCGTTCGTCACGATAGCTCTGGTGGTAACGCTCGCACTCGGCGCCGCAACGGCGAATGCGGCGGAGCATACCGGCGAGCCGTCCGACCTCGCCAAGCGCGCGGTGCCGGTGATGGCTTCGCCGGAGTCCGCCGCCCTGACAGATGTCCACGATGGTCACGGGAGTGCTGGCCGCGTCCGAGGCGGGATCGCCCGCCGGCCATGACCTGCATTTCCAGAACCGCCTCAGCGGGAACATCTATGCCATGCGAACCGACGCCAACGGCGCGTTTTCGGCCACGCTGCCGCGCGGCGTTTACGATCTGCGTGGCATGCATGGCGCCGTGATTGCGTCCGCAGTGATGGTCGGGCAAGACCCGGTCAACCTTGGCCAGGTGCACTCGCCGGGCCCCTACAATGTGTGGCGCCTGTTCGAGTGGCAGCAAACCGGCCCGGTGATCGTGACTAGTCCAGCGCCTGCGACGGCCTACCTGCCGAATCTCGTAGCAGGGTCCCAGCCTATCGCCGTCACGCCGGTGGTCAGTCCCCCAGTGATGGGAGCGGGGCCCAATGGAGAGCCGCTCGCGCCCGCAGTGGTCTTGCCGGCGCAAATATATGAGCAGACCGAAATTCCCGCTGGCGCCGACGTCCCATCCCCGGGGATTCCTACCCAGCAAGAGATGTCGCCCGCGCCCGGCGGCGGCTACTGACAGATCTCAGCGTTCATGGATGGATGTCGGCGGTGCGGTGGATGCGTATTTAGTATAGAACGCGATGCTCTCGGTGAGATTGCGGACGCTCAACGCCACGTGGGTGAATCCGAGATCGGACATCTGCCTTGCTCCTTTGCCCGCTCCTTTTGCCCTGCTCCTTGCGGAAGTGCATATCCGCGATTTGCCGGTGCTTGCCTGGCGGCAGCCACCCGATCGAATTAGATTCCGCGCGCCGGATCGAGTAAAGCGCGGTCAAGCGCAGGACGCATTTTGCTTGTCCGGTTGCTTTACCCGGCGGCCGGCCCAATCTACGCCTTCACTGCCTATGCCTTCACCAGCCGAAGGCCGGCGGAGCGGAGCCCGAAGCCGTCATAGTTATCTTCGCGGCCATCAGCGCGGTCATCCTCGCGGTCATCTTCGCGCCCGAAGCTCTCGAGGCCATAGCGCATCAGCATCCGGTAGAGCGTGGTGCGGGAGACGCCGAGAATCCGCGCGGCGCGTTGCCGATTGCCGCGCGCGTGGCTGAGCGCGCTCACCAACGCATCGCGGGTGAGTTCGCGTAACGAAGCGGGTACGGAACGAACCGGCGGAGAGACGGGAGCCGGCCCGGTCCCGTTAGATTGCGGTAAGGAGGGCGCAGCCGTCTCGGCCACGCGCTTGGAGGGCAGCCGGGCAGCCAGAACGTCGCCGGGGAGATTCTCGAGATCGATACGGTCGGAATCGCTGAGCAGCAGCGCGCAGCGGATCGCATGCTCCAGCTCGCGCACATTGCCCGGCCATCCGTAGACGAGCAGACGCTCCATCGCGCGGCGCGAGATGAACCTGACGCTGGTGCCGAACTCGCGATTGCAGCGCTCGACGAACAGGCTCACCAGCGCGTCGATCGCCTCGCGCCGCTCGCGCAGCGGAGGCACCACCACTGACGCGACGTTGAGCCGGTAGAACAGGTCGGCGCGAAAGCGCCCCTCTTCCACGGCCTTGCGCAGGTCGCGATTGGTCGCCGCTACGATCTGAACACCGACCTTGTAGGTGCGCGTCGAGCCGATAGGCTGGACCTCATGGTACTCGACCGCGCGCAGCAGCTTGGCCTGCAGGCCGATCGGCATCTCGCCGACCTCGTCGAGGAACAGCACTCCGCCCTCAGCCGCCCTGAAGTAGCCTTGCGAATCCTCGCGCGCGTCGGTGAACGCGCCCTTGACGTGGCCGAAGAGCTGGGATTCGGCCAGCGTCTCGACCAGGTTCGAGCAATTGAACGTGATGAAGGGCCCGCGCGGTTCCGGGCGCAGGTTCCACACCGCGCGCGCCACCAGTTCCTTGCCGGTACCCGATTCGCCATGGATCAAAACGGTCGTACTATGGGCGCTTAGGCGCGCGAGCAACCGCATCAGACCAGTCATCCCGGCCGACTTGACAACCATCGCGCCGACTTGATCGGCGCGGCCCATCAAGCCCAGGTCAAGCCAGTTGCCGTCGGTCCGGTACGCACCCGCGGTCAGAACCAGACGCTCCATCTCCTCAGCAATTCGATTCAAATCCCTTACCTCAGCCTTGCCCGTTCTCCGGTCATTCGCAGAAACTCGCGCGCAGAGATTCGCGCAAAAATTCGCCAGACTCACATCAGCACGAGCAAATGCTGTGCCAGTATGCGAATCTGTCCCAGAATAGGCTAATAAAGAGAAGTTAAGGTCAGATTAGGTGATTTAAGTGTGGTGAATCTGCCATCTCGTGTTGCTCTAATGCAACCATGCTTACCTAAATTAGGCATATCTGGGCGTCTCGGCAAAGATCGACGGCCGATGCCGGAAGAGCCAAAACGCGCATCGCACGAGAGGCGGGCGGCGCCTTGATGGGCACGCAATTCTTGCCGATCGTTGCGGGAAACCAAGGCGGGGTTTCTGCCGGCTCCCGAAGTCGACAAGTCAGATAAGAAAGGGGCAGGCGCATCGCCTGCCCCTCTCACATTTTGCTCCCGTGGCGCGGCACCAGATGCCCGCGCCCGAGAGCTTGCGGCGCTCAGGCTGCCCGCTTCTCGCCGCGCTGGAAATGCGGCATCACGTACTTCTGCATCAGCTCCATGCTCCGGGTGACCTTGCGGCTGTCGAGCCCCCCGAGCCGCGTCCAGCACAGAATCTGCGTCACCCCGTAAGCCTTTTCGATCTTGGCCAGTTGCTCGATGCAATGATCGCGATCGCCGCAGATGACCGCGCCCGCCTCGAGCAGCTTGTCCCAGGTAATCGTCTCAGCCAGCTCGCGAGTCTTGGCGTAGAGCTCGTAGGTCTTGACCGGCTGCTCGCCCGACGGCGGTGCGACGTACTTGGCGATCGTGCGGTAGTACCACATCACGCGCTCGCCGAAATCGCGCCGTGCCTGCTCGGTGGTCTCACCGCAATAGACCATCGTCAGGGCGGCGATTTCCTTGGTCGCCGGGTCATGGCCCCCTTCGCGCAACGCCGTCCGGTAATCGTCGAGCAGCTTTTCCGCGCTCTTGCCCTGGAAACCAAACACCGGCGCGCACAGCAGGTTGCAGCCCAGCTTTCCGACCAGCGCGAAGGTGGCATCGGTGATCCCGGCGACCCAGATCGGCGGATGAGGCTTCTGGAGCGGCTTGGGACGCACTGGCTGGTCCACGATATTGAAGTGGACGCCCTTGAAATTGACCCGCTCCTGGGTCCACGCCTGGATGATCACCTCGAGCGCTTCATTGAAGATGCCACGCGATTTTTCCTGCGGAACCTGGAAGCCCCGATACTCGATCGGCTGGTAGCCACGGCCGACGCCGAAGTCGACCCGCCCGTCACTCATCAGATCGAGCATCGCGAAGTCCTCGGCGACGCGGATCGGATTGTGAAAAGGCAGCACCACCACGCCAGTGCCGAGGCGAATCCGCTTGGTCACGGCCGCGATCGCGGCTAGCGTGACCGCGGGCGAAGCGCAGTAGCCATACTCGGTGAAGTGATGCTCCGCCGGCCAGACCGAATCGAAACCGAGGTCCTCCGCGGCCCGCATCAAATCGAGTTGTTCGTTGACGACCTGATGTTCCGTTTTCTCGATCGGGTTCTCGAAAAGATGGAGCATGCCGAATTTCATCTGGTGTCCTCCCTACGGCCTGTTTTGGGATTAGACCCGCGGCCTGCCCTCGGGGTGAGCATCAATCGTGCCCATCGGCATAGAGAACCCGCTATCCACGCCGAACAGGGAAAAACCGCCCGCCACTCAAAGATAAATTGCCGATGGCTAACTCCGCGGCAGAGTGACGAACAGAAAGGGCGAAGCTCATATTGTGTCCGTACGGACCAAACGATCGGGGACGCATTGCGCCGGCTGGAAACAGATCCGGCGCGCGGCTCGCCGCGGTCACATCTGGGAAGATGAGCGCGGCGCGGAGTCGATAAACTCGCGCAGCCGCTCGAACCAAACGAGCTTGTGTTTGAACCCCGGGAAGCTCGCGTTGAGGCCGCTTGGGTTGGGCAACACGAAAACCTGGGCCCCGCAAATCAGCTCGGTCTTGGCGCCCGCTCCAGCGCTGGCAACCCCGCCGGCGCTCGCAGTGTCCCGAACGCTTGCGATCTGGCCAACGCTCGCGGTTTGGCCAACGCTCGCGTTTTCGATAGACGGCAGGCCTGCGGCCCTTGACGGGGCCTTGCCCAACGAATCGCGGAAGAAGTCTCGATAAATAGTGATGCCGACGAAGGCGACCACCTCGGGCCGCAGACGCCGGACCTTGGCCGTAAGCCTTTGCTTGCCGCGTTCGATCTCGTCGCGACTCAACTCGGCGGCGGCGCGGGTGGCGCGCGGGCAGAGATTGGTAAGCGCGAGGCCGAATTCGACGAGTCGGCGATCCTCCGTATGCGTCAGCTCGACCGGGACGAGCCCGGCCGCGTATAACAGCCGCCAGAACGGATTCCCGGGGCCGGCGAAGTGATGGCCGAGCGCTTCGGAGCGCAAACTCGGATTGATCCCGACGAACAGCACCCGGGGCTTGGACGTTAGAATATCGCGCAGCGGCACACGTCAACTACTACGCTATCCCCACTTCGAAAAAAATATTGGAGACACGCGCCGGCCATCGATCCGGCTCTTCAGTCATGCTCCGTGTTCCGTTCGAGCCGGCGTGTCATGAGTGCGATTGTAAAAGAGCACAGACGCGATCAGGCCTGTGACGAGCACGAAGCACAAGCCCAGCAGATTCGGTTGGATCGCGCCGAACCGCCAGGAGAGACCCAGGCCAACCCCCGCCACGCCCGTCAACGTCATCGCGCAGAGAAGCACGACTACGCTCGTGCGGCTCCAAGTGTCTTGCTGTTGCATTGTCTCGACTCCTTGACGGAAGAATCCGTCAACAGTGCTTCACGCACAGACTGTGCCAGTCGGCGAGAGGTTTCGGGAAAACGAGATATGGCCCAAGGGATTGGGCATGTTTCTCGGGAGCGCGGCGGGCACGGCGCATAGATGGATCGGCTTGCGCGTCTTCCCGGTGAGACAGTGAAGTCGAGTTTGAGACGGAGCCCGTCGGGAAAGTTACTGGCGCGGAAGGAGAAACGGAAGGCTGGGGTCGTTGGGTCTGTCAGATGCGCGATTCACTCGATCTAAGATTCAAGGTGGGGGGAACACCTCGTCTTCCAAGTCTGTGACTGCGCGACCAGTCTCTCGGCGCCTTGCTCCCGTCCCACGATAGTCCGTCCACACCAGGGGTTGGGTCAATTGTCGAGACAACCAGTCGGTCACCCAGGGCACCAATCATGAACCTTCGATAGAGGTTCCTAAGAGCATGCAAGTGCGTTCCACAAAAAAAGCGAAAGGCCGAGCCCTGGAGAGGACAAGAACGGCGCGCCTCCGGATGACCTTGCCCTCTTTGTCGAAGAGGGTGAGGGACGAGGGCGCGGTGAACTCCTTGGCGCCGGGGCGAAGGGGAGTCTGCAGCGCCTTCCACCAAGGCGCCAGCTACTTCTGCACCCACATCGTTTGTCGCGGCTACTCGCGGGCCGCGGCCCACGACGCCATCTCCCGAAATTTGGCTGCACCGTCCTCAAGCGTCGCTTTCAGATTCGTAAGGTCGTTGTAAAAGGTACGCTCGGACGCATCTTCCAATGCAAGTCCGCCGGCATAAGTGCCCAGCGCGCCACGGTCGATCAGATTCTTGTACCGTTTGACCATCATTGGATGGTTACGCGCCATCATGCGCGCGACCTCGATACTTCCGCGTTTGAGTGCTTCGTTGTCCGCGTATACCTGCTGCACCAGCCCCCAAGTGAGCGCGAGATCGGCCTCGATCGGAAAAGAACTCATGGTCGCGAACTTCGCGACGTTGATACCGCATACTTGTGTCAGCCTTTGGGACAGACGACGCCCCGGATGAACGCCGTACTTGGCATGATTGTCCATGAACACGGCGCGCCGCGAAGCAAGCAGGACATCGCAGGCCAGCGCCATCTCGAAACCGCCGGTTACAGCAGGACCGTTTACTGCGCCGATGATCGGAAACGGACATGCCCACATCGCGCGCCACGGATCGGTCTTACCGGATATGCCACCGGCGAGGTACTCATCGAGCTTGCCGATATCTATTCCGATCGTGAACCCGCGTCCTTCGCCCCTAAGGACGACGGCGCGCACTTCGTCGTTGTTCGGATCCGAATCGGCGCGTTCGCTGATCGCATCGAATGCCTCGGCTATCGCGCGCATCAACCCGACGGTCAAAGTATTGAACGTCTCGGGGTCGTTCATGGTGACGACATAGATCCCGTCGTCGCCGTCAATCCTGTCGACCAGAACGTCTTCGTTCCGGCCGAAGCTCGCAACTCGGGTTCGATCCGTCATGCTGTTCTCCCGTCAGGACCATCTCGGTCGGAATGTTGGTCTGAATCCTGATTCAGACTCTCACCAACACTATTAGTCGCACCCGCTACTCGCTCGTAACCGCAGCGCCGAGGATTTCTCAGCCTCCGATCTGGTACATCGAGCGATCGCGCGTCGAGCGGCCCTCCAACAGGTGATGGCCGGTCGGCTTGAGGTCGACCGCGCGCACCAGGATGCGCGCCACCGCCTCCATCCCGCCGCCCGAGCGAATGGCCTTGCGCACGTCCATTTCGTCGTCGTTGAGCAGGCACAGATGGAACTTGCCGTCGGCCGTCAGGCGCATCCGGTTGCAGGTCCCGCAGTAGGGCTCGCTCACCGGGCTGATGAAGCCGACCACGCCGCTCGCGCCCGAAAGCGTATAGTTGCGCGCCTCGTCTGAAGGATTGTTGGATTCGACCTCCATCAGCGGGCCGAGCGCCACCTCGATTCGCCGCCGCGTCTCGATGTTCGAGACGTAGCGCTTGATCGAAAGGCTCGCGCATTCGCCACCCCCCAGCGGCATCAGCTCGATAAAGCGCACGTGCCAGTCGCGCTCGATCGTCAGCGCCGCAAGGGCGATCACGTCTTCTTCGTTGTAGCCGGCCGCCACTACCGAGTTGAGCTTTATCGGCACCAGCCCGGCCGCTTCGGCGGCCATGATGCCCTCCCAGATGTGCGCGAAACTGCCCCATCGCATCTGGCGCTCGACGGTCATCGGGTTGAGGCTGTCGAGATGGACGTTGATGCGTTTTAGTCCCGCCGCCTTAAGCGGTGTCGCGAGCTTGGGCAGCAGCAGCGCGTTGGTGGTGAGCGCGAGGTCGCCGATTCCGGGCACCGCCGCGAGCCGCTCGACGATCTCGAGCAGGTCGGCGCGCAGCGTCGGCTCGCCGCCGGTCAGGCGAAACTTGCGAAAGCCGACGCTGACGGCGGCACGCACCACCAGCTCGATCTCGGACGGCGTCAGCAGCTCGTCGCGCGGCAGGAAGCGCAACCCCTCCAGCGGCATGCAGTAGACGCATCGGAGGTTGCAATTGTCGATGACCGAAATGCGGAGGTAATCGATTTCGCGGTTGAACGAATCTCTTGGCATGCTCGCCTGGTAAAGCCCGTCGCGCTTGTCCCTTATAAGCTCGCGGTGGCGGGCTGCGCTGCGGACAACCCCTGCTTCAATTCTAGTCGGGCGCGATGCACGCTTACAACCGCGCATTACCGGACCGGGCGCTTCTGAGTTCCTCGCCCGTGTTATCGGGGCGAGGGCATAGGAAAAATAGCGAGTCTGTCAGAGCGCTCCGCGATCCACTAGAATTAGTGCTCGCACCTGATCTTATCGTTCGCGATGACGCCCAAGACTCCAGCCTCCAGCACGGCTTCCGAAGACCGCCATCCGATCATCGAGGTCGTGGGCCTCCGCGTCGACCGTGACGCGCTCATCCTCGACTCGGTCGACTGGCGCGTTGACGCGGGTCAGCATTGGGTCATCCTCGGCGCCAACGGCTCGGGCAAGACCTCGCTCTTAAGCGTGCTTACCGGCTATCTCGCGCCCACCGCCGGAACGATAAGCGTGCTGGGCGAGACCTATGGACGCGCGGACTGGCGCGAGCTGCGCACCCGGATTGGCCTGGTCAGCTCGTCGATCCGCCAACTGATGCCGCCGCACGAGAACGCGCTCAACGCGGTGGCCAGCGGACGGCGCGCGCTGATAGGGATGTGGGGCGAAGTCGGCGAGGCCGATTCACAACGCGCCGCCGAAATTCTGCGCGAGGTCGAAGCCAGCTATCTGAGCGAGCGTCCGTGGCGCTTCCTTTCCCAGGGCGAGCGCCAACGGGTGTTGATCGGACGCGCCCTGATGGCCGATCCGCAACTCCTGGTACTCGACGAACCGTGCGCCGGGCTCGACCCGGTCGCGCGCGAGCATTTCCTGGCCTTCATCGAGCGGATGCTCGGTCGCCCCGATGCTCCCACCCTGGTCCTGGTCACTCATCACGTCGAGGAAATCGTCGCCGGCTTCTCCCACGTCCTGGTGCTGCGCGGGGGAAAAGTGCTTGCCGTCGGCTCGCGGGAGAGCGTGATGACTTCGGCGACGTTGAGCCGTGCCTTCGACGCGCCGCTACGGCTGGCCGCAAACGGCGGGCGTTACTCGCTTGCGGTCGGCGCGGAACCATCCAAAGTGGTTTGATCGGTGAAACGCGATCGGTTGGGCGTCGTCAATCTATATGGGTGACGTGTTTCGCTATCGTGTCGCTGAGTCGAACCTGATAGCGTTTTTAATTGATGACCCCTCGGATGAGGGCGCAGGAAGAAACACCATGGGATGGAAGCTCACGTTAGCGTTGATGCTGGTTTCGGTCGCCGCACTTTCGGCGTGGGCCGTCGGTGGCGAGGCGGAAAATGAGGCGGTGGTGCGGGAAGAAGCAGCGAAGGATCTGAGCGCGCTGCGGGAGCATCTGCTCAGGCGCTGACCCGGCAAAACAGGTTGGCCAAGCCAGCATGCGCGGCACACAACGGACACTCGCTCGTGCCGCGTCCAAGGGTATATTATCCGCCTTTAGCGAGCCTCGGCTGGGTGCTGAGCCTGGGAGTGACGCTGATTTTGGTTGCGACGCTGGTGGTGCTGCCCGCGCTGTTCGAGCTGGTGGGCAGGCGGGTCGAAAGCCGCCGCGCCCAACCGCCGACGCTCGCGCCCGAAGATGAACCGCCGGCGCCGCCCAGGGCGGCCTCGGGCGGCCTGCGCGGCTAGTAAATATCGGGAATTTTCAGCTCCCGCTGACAATCCTGCCCATTCAGTTGGGTCCGGGAGCGAGCGGATTATTGAGAAGCTCCGCGATCCTCAGCTTGGTCACCGCTTTCTTCATGCTCACTGACGGGTCGAAATCCTTGCTTCGCTCGCGGTACAGCGAGCTTGCCAGTGCCGCGCACGCATAACGGAATTTGATCCACTGAGCTTGCGATTCCTGCGCGGCTCCCTGGTAATCGCTGATGTAGGATCGGTGTCGATCCCACAAGTCTTTCTCTCCCGCATCTTTTAAATCCGCTTGCCAATACTGGATCGTCTGCTGGATGTTGCCGCGGTACACGCGATCGAGTTCAGCGTTGGCCGCCTGGTAGGCGCCGTTGGGGGCGGGCTCGAGGTTATGCGCCTGTATGGTCCCGGCCATTAGCTGCAGAAAATTCTGCCGCACAAAGTCCGCCTGACCTGCCCCCGCCACGTCTCTTAGCGAAGCGTCGATCGACGCGTCATACTGCCGCTGCATGTCGTCCAACTGATAAACCTTGAACTCGGCCACCACCCGATCGAACAGCGTGCGGTCGGCGAGGCTCATTTTGCTTCTGGTCCGAGCGATCGCCCGACTGAGTCGCGCTTCACCCGAAAGCTGCTGGAGGCCCTCGCAAATCTCGATTTCCAAGGTGCCCTCGACCAATTGCTCGCAGTAGTCAACTCGCGGGCAGGATTCCCGGGAACCACGTTTGCACCTGTCAATTTCCTTCTGCAGCGTCGCAGCTTGATCGCTGCTGAAATCATGGCCGCCGCTCTGCTTCCAGGTTTTGAGCGCCGCCTCGGCCTTTTGCAGGTCGCGTGGCCGGCCCTCGCCGTTGAGATACATCAGGGCTGCAAAGTTCCACAGCTTGTTGGCTTCAAAACATTTCAGCGCCTTGGGGTAGTCAGGCGTACCGTCGATTCCGAAGTAGGACGGGAGACAGCGGAATTGCGCGAGGAAACAATGGACCAGCTCGGCGTAATCCCGCGGGGCCTGGCAATCGGCTTTCGCAAACACCGGCGCCGCGGCCAATGGCGTGAAAAGCACGCCCATCGCGACCAGAGCCGCAAGGCCTGCACACCGAAGCTTTCCATTCAGCAGCGTAGATGCACCCAAGGTTAAGTTTGGCTGATTCTCCGCAAACGAGGCCAACGCGAATCCGCGCGGGCGGCTACCATTATCGCCGCAAAAAGAGTTCTTCGTCCCTGCGCCGTCTGGCCGACAAGCCGCCAACAGGCTGGTGACGCGCGTAGTGGAAGTCCTCGAAATGCCGCGCCGCGCCCAGATAATCTCCTGTATTGAGCAACCTCAGGAGCGTCGAATCGTTGAAATTGCCGAGTCCAATGTTGAACACCAGCCTGGCGAACCCATCGAACCGTCCACCGCAAGCAAACGGTCACTGCGGTGATCCTTAACGATCTGCACGTTGAGCAGGCCCTGTATGGTCTCAATGTCTTCGTCCCGGTTGCTGGCGCCTTTCCCCGGATCCCCTACGGAATCATATATTTCAGTGTTCAATTCTTGCGCTTCTCTTTTCGTTTGGCAGGAACCTTCGCGTGGCCGGACTCCTATTTTTCCATTTTAAATCCGAGATAATCACTGTAGGAGACATACAAACAACATCTGAGCAAAGGCGAGCCGGACGCCGAATCGCCGCGCTGACGGCCACGCTTATCCGGTTGCCGGGGCTGCGCACTAGCGCCGCCTCTGCCCCAGAGCTTCGCGCGGGCGAGACGTTACGCAGCCTGCTCTTTTACGAGGAGGAGGGTGGTCTGCGCGGCTGACCGCGATACCGCCGTTAGCCCCCCGTGATCGGCTTTTCCGGTTCGGCCACGCAATGGGCGCAGCGGCAGCTCGCACGCAACTGGCCCGTGGTGTAGAGCGTCTCGTGCCCGTCGACCCATCCCAGAAACACGCCCTGCTCGCCCAGCCGCGATAGCTGTGAGAGGCGCTGGCTGGCGGCTGGAATCTCGCCCGCGATCGCGCCGCCGCAGGCCTTGCACGGGCATCCGCGGCGCAGACTCTCCAGTGGATAGATGCTGTCGTGGCCGTCGGCCCATCGCACGCCGATCGCATAGCGGCCGACTTCGTTGAGCGCGGCGATCCGGGGCGTCTTTGACTTGTTCTGCGGCATTGATGCACTCTTTGATGGCGAACAACTATAGCACTGCGCGCTTGCCGCAACCCACAAAAGCTTGTGACGCGGCCACTGCGCGCGCGAAGTTCCACGAACCAAACGTCACGACCGGGCGCCAGAGGGCGGGCGCGGCGGGGCAATGGAGGTCGAAAACCCATGGATGAGAATGCAAAAAAGAAAGCGCTCCTGATGATCCCTTACGGACTGTTCGTGCTGGGCGCGCGTCACGGCGACAAGCAGACCGTCGCGACCGTCAACTGGCTCACCCAGGCTAGCTTCAAGCCGCCGTTGGTGGTGGTCGGGATCAAGGGCGACTCGACCGCGCATGCGCTGGTCAAGGAGTCCGGAATTTTCACGCTCTCGATGCTCGGCGCGGGCCAGAAATCGATCGGCACCGCGTTCTTCAAGCACGTCGAGCCCAAGGACGGCAAGTTCGGCAACTACGCCTTCGAAGCGGGGAAGAATGGCGCGCCGATCATCAGCGAGGCGCCGGCCGCGGTCGAATGCAAGGTGGTCGGCTTCCACGAGCTCGGCGACCATAGCGTGGTGATCGGCGAAGTCACCGAAGGCCATCTCAAGCGCGAGTCCGATCCGCTGACGCTCAAGGAGTGCGGCTTCAACTACGGCGGCTGATTCGCCCGCGGCGCAAGCGAACGTGGCCACCAAGAAAGTCGTGGTGCTGCCCGGCGACGACGCCGCGCCGGAAACGGTGGGGGCGGCGATGGAAGTCCTGCGGGCGCTCGGGCCGGATATCGAATACGTCGAGTTCCCGCCCGGCGAGCAGTGGGTGCGGGGCAAGACCGCGATCGACGCGCGCGCGGCGATCGACGCCTCGGATTCCACGCTGTTCGGCTCGACTTCGGGCAAGACCGCGGGAATCGGCTACCTGCGCTGGGGCAAGGACACTTACGCCAACGTGCGCCCGGCGCGTTACATCCCGGGCGCCCGCAGCCCGCTCAAGCATCCCGAGGGCATCGACTACGTGATCGTGCGCGAGAACCTCGAGGATCTTTATCTCGGGCTGGAGGGGCCGCTGGAGATCCTAAGCCCGCTCAAGCTGCACAGCCGTATCACGCGCGCGGCGCTCGACACCTCGATGCCGGGGAAGTTCGCGATCAAGATCATCACCGAACGCAACAGCAAGCGAATCGCGGAGTTCGCGTTCAAGCTCGCGCGCAAGCGCAAGACGGCCGGCTGCAAGGGCAAGGTCACCTGCACCTCGAAGTACAACATGCTGCGCGAATCCGACGAGCTATTCCGCCGTATCGCCGAGGACATCTCGTCGGGCTATCCCGACATCGCATACGAACAGTTCATCATCGATGATTTTGCGCGCCGCGTGGTGCAGAGCCCCCACGATTTCGACGTGGTCGTGATGCCGAACCTCTACGGCGACATCATGTCGGACGCTGCGGCGGGCACGCTGGGCGGTCTCGGCCTGGCGCCGAGCGGATGCTACGGCAGCGACTACGCCTACTTCGAGTCGGTACACGGGACCGCGCCCGACATCGTGGGACAGAACATCATCAATCCGACCGCCACGATGCTCTCGGCCGCGATGATGCTGGAGTACCTCGGGTTCACCGTGGAGTCGCAGCGCTTCGAGCGCGCCGTGCGCAAAGTCTACGCCGAGGGCCGGGTGCTCACGCCCGACCAGGGCGGACGTTCGAGCACCGCGGATTTCACCCGCGCGGTGCTGGCGAACCTGTAGCGGCGCGCCTTTTATGAATCGAGCGCTCGCGACGAGCGCCCGACAGAATCGACCCCCGCCCGCCGGCCGAAGCGGCCGGCGCCCTCCCCCGAGACAATATGGGGAGGGACAAGTACAAGGCGATCACCGTGGGTCTGCTGGTGTGGGCTCCTGCAAAAACCTTTACGCAGCCCAAGCAGTGATTCTGAGCACAGGCGAAGAATCTCGCGGCCGCCATCTTGGCGGCCGTGATGGCTCTTCTCGGAAAAACCGTAAATCACGCGGCGCAAGGATGCCGCGCGAGATCCTTCGACTTCGCTCGCGAACTCGCTTCGCTCAGGATGACCGGAGGCCGAGAAATTTCAATAGAAACGCTGCTCGCCGGGGGGGCGGGTTTTCCAGCGCCGATGGATCCAATTCCAGTGGTCCGGATAGCGCCGGATCATGCCCTCGATTGTCTTGGTGTAGCGCTGCGTATTGAGCAGGACTGACTCTTCGCGGTCGGCCCTGCGAATGGTCTCGATCGGCTCCATGCATTCGATAAAGTGACGGCCGCTGATACCGTCGCGCACGGCGAAGACCGGCACCACCGGAGCGCCGGTCGCCATCGCCAGGCGCGCTAACCCGTCGCTGGTCGAGGCCTTGAGCGAGAAGAAATCGACGAACACGCCCTGGCGCACGTCGAGGTCGAGCGGCATCCCAACCACCCAGTTCTGGCGGAGCAGGCGGAGCACTTCACGTCCCGCCCCCTTGCGCGGCACCGCCCGGTTACCGAAACGGTTGCGCGCCGTGCATACCGCGGCGTCGATAAGCGGGTTGCGCAGCGGGCGATGAACGATCGCGACCTTATGCCCGTAGATCGAGTGCGCCAGAATCATCAACTCCCAGTTGCCGAAGTGGCCGGTGAGAATGAGGCCGCCGCGGCCGCGCGACAGTTCGACGCCCCGCTCCCAGTTTTCTATCCCGCGATAGGTGGCAAAGCGCTCGATATTGTCCGGCCCAAGCGCGGAAAAGTGCATCCACTCGGCTAGCGTGCGGCCCCAGTTCTGATAAGTGGCGCGCAGGATTTGCAGCCGTTCGGCCGGGCTTAGCCCGGGAAAAGCGATCTCCAGGTTGCGCACCGCGATCGGCCGACTGAAGCGATCGAGCCGCATCGCGAGCGCGCCCAGGCGCGCGCCCGCCCTGATGGCGCGTTCGCGCTCCATCGCACCGATCGGCGCGACCAGCGCACCGATCGCGGCATACTCCAGACGCGCACGTAGTGGACCAGTCTGACGAGGCATCGCGCCCACGAGGGTTCCAGAGCGGAGGCGGGCACGCAAGCGCCCGCCTCCGCTCTGGAAGTCATCGCGGATGCGCCGCTGTCCGGCGGCGCATCCGGGAAAAAACCATCGTGGGGGACGGTGCGGCGCTAGCGCCGCACCGTCCCCCACGATGGGGCCGCGACGCCGCTCACGCGGCGCCGCGGCTCATGCGCGCCTTGCGCGCGCGCTTAAGGAGAACCGGCGACGCCAGCCGCCGGCATGGCCGCAAGCGCTGCCGAAGGCACGGCGGGCACCGTCGACCCGATAGTCGACGGCGATGTGGTCGATGGCGGCGCCGGCGGCGAAGTCAACCACGGCGCGGGCTTGACCGCGCCTCCCTTGGAACTCGGCCCGATCTCTTCCGTGTTGAGCGGCGCCCCGGAAGACCCGGGCGGCGCCATCATGCTCGACGGTGTCGATCCAAAACCGCCGCCAAAGCCGCCCCCGCTTGCGGGCGGCGCCATCGTCGAGCCGCGGTCTTTCAGGTCCTGAGCGGGCGATACCGGAATGCTGAAAGTCGGCTGGTAGAGCTGCTTGTACTGTTCCATCGGCATCTGGTGCAGCTCCCTGCGGCCCAGCGCTTCGGTGAACTTCTTCCGCTCGTCGAGCGCCAGCGAGCGCAGGTCTTCGCGCGTGCGGACCACGTGCGGAGTGAGGAACACCAGCAGGTTGAGTTTCTTTTTGTCGCTGCCGTTGTCGCTGAACAGGTTCCCGATCACCGGGATGTCGGAGATGAACGGAATCGCCGAGCGCTGAGACGTCGCTCTCGTTGGAGAGCAATCCGCCGATAACCGCGGTGCGATGGTCCTGGACCATCACCGTGGTCGACGCCGAGCGGATAGTGGTGGTCGGTCCCAGCGGGTTGGTGCTCTGATTGGTGGTGCCGCTGACCACGTTTGAGACTTCCTCGTACACGTCGAGCCGCACGTAGTCGCCCTCGGACACCTGCGGGATGATGTCGAGCGTGATGCCGACGTTCTGACGGTCGACCGAATTGAAGATCTGTCCCGACAGGGCCGAAGTCGCGCTTGCGGATCCGACGAACGGCAGGTTCTCGCCAACCACGATCGTCGCCTCTTCGTTATCGGCCGTGAGCAAGGTCGGCGCGGACAGCACGTTGCTATGGGTGTCGGTCTCGAGCGCCGTCATCAGCGCAGATGTCGCAGGGCACAGTTTGGGTGGTGGAGGAAGTGCCGCCGCTGGCGACGGTGGCCGCGGCAGCCACGGCGGTCGAGATGGTGCATTGGCTGCCCGAGGCCAATCCGATACCCAGTCCGGTCAGCCCGAGCGGATTGGCAAGCGCGTTCTGGAGCTGCCCAAAGTTAAGCTGCCCGACACCGATCGTGCTGCCGCTGATATTGGTGGCGGACTGGAAGCTGACTCCGATGTCGCGGGCACGCTCGGCGCTGACCTCGACAATGATCGCCTGGACGAAGACCTGGATGCGCGGCACGTCGAGTTCGTCGATGACGCGATGCAGGGTCTGGTAGTCCTGCGGTGAGGCGCTGATTATGAGCGAGTTGGTGGCCGGGTCAGCGGTCACGGTGACCGGATTTTCAAAGTCGGGCGATTTTCGAGCCGCTGCCGCCGCTGCTCGCGGTTACCGCTTCAGCCGATGCTACCGCCACGGCCGCCCATCGACCCGCCGCCGAAGCCCGAGTTGGAACCGCCAAACGACGCACTCGAACCGCTCGAAGCCGCCTGAGCCGCCGAAGCCGCCCGAACCGCCGCCGAACCCGCCTGAGCCGCCGAAGCCGCCACCCATCCCGCCGCCAAAGCCGGAGTTGAGCGAGCCCGCCGCCATGCCGCCCGAGCCGCCGCGGCCGAGCGAGTTGCGCCCGGTTACCGGCGAGAGCGTCGACGGCGCGCCGCCGCCGCCCAGCAGGCCGTTGAGCACCTGCACTATTTCACCCGCCATCGCGTTCTTCAGCCGATACACATGGATGCGCGAGTTCTCGTTGGGCGGATGGATGTCGAGCTTGACGATCAAGTCTTTGATCGTGCGCATCTGCAGCGGTCCCGCCAGCACGATCAGCGAATTGGTGCGCTCGTCGGGCACCACCTTGAAGCCGCCGCTCGGCCCCTGCGCCGAAGGCGCGACCACGCCCAGGCCGGGCCGTGGAAAGCGTCCCATGCCGGATTCCGAGCCGCCTTCGGCACTCATGATCTTTTCGATCTGCGAGGCCAGGTCGTCGGCAAATGCGAGCCTGAGCGGAATGACCTCGATGTTCTTGCCGCGTGCCCTGAATGTCGAGGCTGCCGATGATCCTGAGCAGGCGATCGATGTTGTAGGCGTCGTCGGTAATGATGAGGGTGTTGTCTTCCGGAAATGCGGCGACCAGGCCGTCATGCGAAACCATCGGCTGGATCACGTTGACCAGCGACGCGGCATCGATGTTCTTGAGCTTGATCATCCGCGTGACGTACGAGTCGCCGCGGTCTTCGCCGGGTTCCTGCGAAGTGGTGAGCGCGGCCGATTCGCGGACTTCGCGCGAGGGCACAATTTTTATCACCGGCCCGGCCTGTATCGTGGTGAACCCTTTGACCTGGAGCACCGACTGGAAGATGGAGTAGGCCTGGGCCGGCGTGACCTTGGTCGGCGAAATGATGCTGACCTTGCCGCGCACGCTCTCGTCGACCACGAAATTTTTGCCGGTGATTTCGCTGATGAACTTGGCCAGGACCGGGATGTCCACGTCCTGGAAGTTCATCGTGATCAGATTTTCGTCTTGCGGCGGCGGCGGATCCTCAGCCTGGACGTGCGCGCACAGCACGCAGGACCAAGCCGCAAGGGCTAGTGCCCCCAACAACCAGCACTTCATCGCGGATACCCCTTGGCAAAGACTCTGGGCCTTTATAGCGGGCGGGCGGAGCCGTCGCAACCACGCTCCTGATTGCAAAAATGTTAAGTCTCGAAGACTATTGAAAAGGTCCCCCACTGACCGTCTCTTCAACATGACCATCTTGATGACCATCTGGGCGAGACTATCGCGCATGACCATCGCGCAAAACCATCGCGATCGGCACGTCGGCCACGATTCCTGCCGCGTGGCACTCGCCCCGGCGCCCGCCGCGTGCGAGCGTCCCTGAGCACGGCCGGCGGTGCGTTTCGAATACCTGATAGGCATGCGCTACCTGCGCGCGCGCCGGCGCGAGCGCTTCGTCTCGCTGATCGCGATCATCTCGCTGGCAGGCGTCGCGCTCGGCACTTTTGCGCTGACCGTGGTGCTGTCGGTAATGAGCGGCTTTCAGGAGGACTTGCGCCAGCGCCTGCTCGCTTTTAACCCGCACGTCACGGTGGAAAGTTCCAACGCCGCAGCCTTCGATCCAGCCCCGCTGATGGAGCGAATCACCGCGCTTTCCGGAGTCGAAGCGGCTGCGCCCTATGTTTCCTCGCAGGTGATGGGGGTTTCAACCAACGCCGCGGGAGTTCCGGCCTACGTGGCGGGCGGAGTGCTGCGCGGGGTGGTAGCGGCGAACAATCCGGTGCTGACCGAGCTCAAGCAAACGCTGAAGGTAGGCGGCCTCGACGCGCTGGAACGGACCTATTCGGCCACCGTCACCGACAACGGCGCCAAGCGCAGCGTAAAGCTTCCGGGTACGATCATCGGCGACTCGCTCGCGCTGGAGCTGGGCATCCGGGTGGGCGACCCGATGGTCCTGATCTCGCCGGCGAGCCTGGGCGGCGGAATCGGCGCGCCGCGCCTCCGGCGCTTCGTCGTCGGCGGGCTGTTTCATTCGGGGATGTACCAGTTCGACTCTTCGCTGATCTTCGTTTCGCTCAAGGACGCCCGCGCGCTGCTAGCCGACGATCCGCAGCTCGAAAGCGGCCTGGAGGTGCGGGTGCATAACCTGTTCGACGCGCCCGCGATCGGGGCCCGCATCGCGCGCATCGCGGGGCCCGGCTTCACCGTGACCGACTGGACGCAGGCCAACGCGGCGCTGTTCTCGGCGCTCAAGCTCGAGAAATTCACCTACTTCCTGGTGCTGATGCTGATCGTGCTGGTCGCGGCGTTCAATATCGTGGCCACGCTGGTGATGGTGGTGATGGAGCGGCGCAAGGAGATAGCGATTCTGCGGGCGATGGGAGCGCGGGCCGGCTCGGTCGCGGCAATCTTTCTGTGTGAGGGCGCCGCGCTGGGCCTCACCGGCACCACCATCGGCGTGCTGGGCGGCTTTGTGACCTCATTTCTCATTGGCAAATATCATCTGATTCATCTGCCGGCCGACCTGTTCATGGTAAGCGCGGTGCCGGTGCGCCTGTATCCGGTAAATTTCCTCGCGGTGGCGGCGGTCGCCGTGGTGCTATGCCTGGGTGCGTCGCTTTACCCGGCCTTCAAGGCGCGCACGCTCTCGCCGGTCGAGATCATCCGCTATGAGTGAACAATCAACACGCGCTACGAGTGAACGCGGCGGACAGACTCAGACGACCGCCCCGGTCCCGGAGCCGCGCGGCGGGGAGCTGTTGCTGCGGGCCGAGGCACTGGACAAGAGCTTCTTCGACGCCGGCCGCGAAGTCCGCGTGCTGCGCGGGCCTCGAGATGGAGGTCAAGGCGGGCGAAGAAATAGCAATCGTGGGGCAGTCGGGCGTAGGCAAATCGACTCTGCTCCACGTGCTGGGAAGCCTCGAGACGCCGACCGCGGGCAAGGTCTACTTCGAGGGCCAGGACCTGTTCGCACTCGGCGATCGGGCGCTGGCCGACTTTCGCAACCTCAAGCTCGGCTTCGTTTTCCAGTTTCACTACCTGCTCGCCGACTTCACCGCGCTGGAGAACGTGATGATGCCGGCGCTTATCGCGCGGATGGCCGAACGCGAGGCCGCGCGGCGCGCGGGCGAGATGCTGGAGCTGGTGGGCCTGGCCGACAAGCTTCGTCGCCGGCCAGCCGAGCTTTCCGGCGGCGAGCAACAGCGTGTCGCGGTGGCGCGCGCGGTGGTGTTGCATCCGCGCCTGGTGCTGGCCGACGAGCCCACCGGCAACCTCGATCCGCAGACCGCCGACGAGGTTCATCAACTCTTCCATCTGCTCAACCGCCAACTCGGCATCACGTTGGTAATCGCGACTCACAACGAGCCGCTGACGCGTTCGATGGGCCGTGCGCTCAGGCTGCGCGACGGGCATCTGTATCACGGAACGCGGCTAGCCGGCGACGATGCGGCGGTGCACATCCGTCCGCTCACTCGACCGGTCTTTGGTTTACTTAACGGTAGCGATTGGTTAGCTTGGTCGCGCCTCGGACAGATGGGAAGGTGATTGGTGGATTTGCGCAAGCGGTGCCGCCCAGGCGAGCGCCTGGTCCATGCGGTTTTCTTATTGGTGGCGCTGATGCTTGCGGCACAGCGCATCGGTGCGCAACCGCAGCCGACAATTTCCCGCATCCGTATCGTCGGTAACCAACGCGTCGAAGAAGACGCGATCCGCATCCATATCACTGAGCAGCCCGGACAGCCGCTCAACGACGCGGTCGTCGACCAGGACGTCAAGGCGATTTACCGGATGGGCTTTTTCACCGACGTCCACGCCAGCGTCGACCAGGCGGGCGGCCAGGCAATCCTCACCTACCACGTCAAGGAGCGGCCGCTGATAACCGACGTCCACACCGAGGGGATGAGCGAGATAAAACCCACCGCCGACGAGGTGGTGGGCGCGATCAAGCTGCACTCGGGAGTCATCGAAGACCCGCAGCTCGTGCAATCGAGCATCCAGGCCCTGCGTTCGGTTTACCAGGGCAAGGGCTATCTCGACGCCGACATCACGTTTCGCACGGTGCCCGGACCCAACAACACCGCGACCGGGGTGTTCCACGTAAGCGAGGGACCGCTGGTCCAGGTCAGCGCCATCGACTTCGTCGGCAACAAGGCGTTCTCGTCGCGCCGGCTGAGCGGCCTGATGGAGACGCGCAAGCACAACATGCTGAGCCGCTTCTTCAACAGCGGCACGCTTGACCGCGCCAAGCTGCAGGACGACGTCGACCGGATGACCGCCTTCTACTACAACCACGGCTACCTGCAGGTGCATATCGGCGACCCGGCCGTGACCCGCCACGGCAATTCGATCACCGTCACGGTAACCATCGACGAGGGCCCGATCTTCACGGTCGGCAGCATCGGCGTAACCGGCGACCTCAAGTTTCCCAAGAACGAGCTGACCTCCAAGCTCACGCTCAAGCCCAAGAAAGTCTTCAGCGGCGCCGACATGGAGCACGACGTGCTGACGCTGTCGGATTTCTATTCCGACCGCGGCTACGCCTTCGTCAACGTCGACCCGCGCACCCAGGTTGACCCGGCGGCGCATCGGGTCGACGTAAGCTACGCGATCACGCCGGGCAACGAGGTGCTGATCGACCGCATCAAGATTTCCGGCAACACCAAAACCTCGGACAAGGTGATCCGGCGCGAGATCAAGGTGCAGGAGCAGGAGCCTTATTCGGCGTCGAAGATTCAGGCCTCCAAACAGCGGCTCGACCAACTCGGCTACTTCCAGAGCGTGCGGCTGTCGACCGAGCCGGCGCGCCAGCCCGACAAGATAAACCTCGACGTCAACGTCCAGGAAGGCAACACCGCCTCCTTTCAGGTCGGCGGCGGCTACGACAGCGCGTCCTCGCTGTTCGGCACTTTCCTTTTGCAAAACACCAATCTTTTCGGCGGCGGCGAGTCGGCGGCGTTCAGCGCCGAGATCGGCTTCCTGTTCGAAAACTTGAGCGTAACCTATACCGAGCCGTGGTTCCTCGACATGCCGCTCGCGGTCAGCCTTCAGGGCTTCGATAACAAGCTCTACCTCTTCAGCTTCGACCAGAGCGAGGTTGGCTTCCTGCTCAACAGCGGCTATCCGCTGGCCGACCTGGGGCTGCACAAGCTCGGCCCGTTGTCGCTCGAGCACATGACGGCCGGGCTGGGCTACCAGTTCGAAAGCGTCGGCATCAGCAACCTCTCGCCGTTCACCACTTTCGACATCCAGCGCGCCAAGGGCTACAGCCGGGTCTCGGAATTTCTGCCCTCGCTCCGCCGCTTCACGGTCGACAACCCGAGCGACCCGCGCAGCGGCTCGGTCGAGAGCCTCAACCTGGAATTCGCGGGGCTAGGCGGCACGCCGTTCGTCAAGGGCGTCGCGCATGGCCACTGGTTCTTCCCCTTCATCAAAAATCCGACGCTGGGCGAATGGGTCTACTCGCCCTCAGTCACCTTCGGCATCGGCACCGAACTGCAGACCGGCTCCGGCGGCGACCTGCCGCTGTACGAGCGCTTTTTCCCCGGCGGCCTCAACGGCCAGGGCCAGGTGCGCGGCTACGAGATCTATTCGCTGGGCCCGCAGGAAGTCCTGTTCAACCAGTTCGGGCAGCCCTTCGGGGTCGAGCAGGTGGGCGGCAGCAAGGAGTTGTTGTTCAGCCAACAGATAGGGTTCCCGATAATCGAGTCGCTGGGAATGCGCGGCAACGTATTCTTCGATGCGGGTAATTCGTTCAGGATGCGCGACTCGCTCTCGCTCAACGGCTTGCAATATGCCTGGGGAATCGGACTGTTCTGGAAGTCGCCCTTTGGCCCAATCAACGTCGATATCGCCAAACCTATCAATCGGCGGCCCAACGATCAGAGCACAGTCTTCGATTTCGGCGCGGGGGCTCCGCTCTAGCGTATGACGCGCCAAATCAGCTTAAATATCCTCAGATGCTTTGCGCGCCGCCCGGATACCACCTCGCGCGGCGCAGGCTCGCCAACCAGTACCCATGGGAGGAACGTTATTTCGATGAGGCAAGGTCTGATTTGTGGGGCGGTGCTCCTGTTGATGACTGCCGCGATTCCCGCGCGCGCGGAGGTTAAAATCGCTTACGTCGACATTCAGCGCGCGCTCAACGAATGCAACGCCGGCAAGCGCGCGCGATCCAACATCCGCGTCGAGGCCGAGCGGGCGCAGGCCAGGCTGCAACGCGAGCAATCCGAAGCCCAGGGGCTCAAGGACGAACTCGAGAAGAAGGGTATGCTGATGCCGCCCGACCAGCGTCAGAACCTCGAAGACGAGCTCGCCAAGCGGATGCGCACGTTCCAGGATGATGTGAAGAACGAGCGCGATGAGCTGCATCAGAAAGATAACGAGGCCACCGCCGCGATCGTGCGCGATCTCGCCACCGTGGTCCGCGAGCTAGGCGAAAAAGCCGGCTACACCGTGGTAATGGAAAAGGGCGGACTACTGTGGGGCATCCCCTCGGCCGACATCACCGACCAGGTCATTCGCTCCTACGATTCGATGAACGTTAAAGTCGGTACGCTCGCGCCCGATCCGCGATGGACCGGGGGTGGACCGCAGGCAGCAGAGGCCGGCGCCCCGGCGGAGGCTGGCGAGGCGGAGCCGAGCAGCAGCGGCAGCTCCGTTCGCAAACGCTCGAGCATCTCCAGGTAATAGCCGCGCCGTGAACGGCGATTCATCCTCGCCCGACCTCGCCGGCCTGCTGCGCCGGCTGCCGCATCGCTATCCGTTCCTGATGGTCGACAGGGTGCTGGAGCTGGGCGACGGGCGCGTGCTCACGCTCAAGAACGTGAGCATCGACGAACCCTTCTTCAACGGCCACTTCCCCGGACGCCCGGTGATGCCGGGTGTGCTGGTGGTCGAGGCGATGGCGCAATCGGGCGCGCTGCTCGCGCTCGGCATGACGAGCGCCGAACGCCCGGGGGCGCTGTTCATGCTGACCGGCATCGACCGGCTGCGGCTGCGACGCCCGGTAGTGCCTGGCGATCAGTTGCGGATGGAAGTGCGGCTGCTCAAGTATCATCGCCCGCTGTGGAAGATGCAGGCTGAGGCGCGGGTGGACGGCGAACTGGTGGCCACGGCCGAGTTGTCAGCGATGGAAGTCGAGGAGTCAACGCCATAGCCGGCCGCATCCATCCAAGCGCCGTCATCGACCGGCGCGCCGAACTCGCTGCCAGCGTCGAAGTCGGCCCGGGAACGGTCATCGGTCCCGACGTGCGCATCGGCGATGCCACCCGGATCGGCCCCTACGCGGTCATCGAAGGCCGCACCACCATCGGCGCGCGCAACCGCATTTTCCAGTTCGCTTCGATCGGCGCCGCGCCGCAGGATCTCAAGTATCACGACGAGCCCTCTCGCCTGGAAATCGGCGACGACAACCGCATCCGCGAGTTCACCACCATCCATCGCGGCACCGAGGGCGGCGGGATGCTCACGCGGATCGGCAACCACGTGCTGGTGATGAACTACGTGCACGTCGCGCACGACTGCCTCATCGGCGACCATTCCATCCTCGCCAACTCCACCGAGATCGCCGGTCACTGCGTGCTCGACGAATGGGTCGTCACGGCCGGAATGTGCGGCATCCACCAGTTCAGCCGGGTCGGCGCGCACGCGATGCTCGCCGCCGGCTCCAAGGTCGCGCAGGATGTGCCGCCCTATGCGATGGTGGCGGGCGATCGCGCGCGGATGGTCGGGATCAACGCCGTCGGCCTGGAGCGTCGCGGCTTTAGCCCCGAGGTCGTCGCCGCCCTCCGCGCGGCCTTCCGCACGCTCTTCTACTCCAAGCTGCTGCGCGAAGACGCGCTGGCGCAGGTGCTCGACGAGCACGGCACGCTGCCCGAGGTTCGCCGGCTGGTCGATTTTATCCGCGCCTCCGAGCGCGGCGTGGTGAGCCGCGACCGTGAATAAGCTCGGGATCATAGCCGGCAATGGCGTCTTCCCGATCGAGGTCGCGGCGGCTGCGCGCCGGCGTGGCTACGCGGTGGTCGCGGTCGCGCATCGCGGTGAAACCGACGAGCGGCTGGCCGAGCTGTGCGATGAGATAGTCTGGATCCGCGTGGGCGAGTTGCAAACCATGATCGACGCGTTCAAACGCGCCGGGGTCGCCGAGGCCGCGATGGCGGGCGGGATCGCGCGCGCGCGCCTGGGCGAGTCGTTCGCTCCCGACGCGCGGGCGATCGCGATGCTCGCGCGCGTTGGCCGTTTCAGTGACGACGCATTGCTGCGCGCAATCGCGGCCGAGATCGAGTCGGACGGGATCGCGATGATCGACCCCGTGCCGTTGCTCGACGACGCGCTCGCCGGGCGCGGCCGGCTCGCAGGACCCGAGCCCAGCGCGGCGCAGCTCAAGGATCTTGGCCTCGCCTTTGGCGTGATGCGTGCGCTCGGCAGCTTCGACGTCGGCCAGGCCGCCGCAGTGCGCGACGGCGTGGTCGGCGCGATCGAGGCGGTCGAGGGCACCGACGCGGCGCTGCGTCGCGCGGCGGCGCTGTGCGGACGCGGCCTGGTCGTCGCCAAGGCGGCCAAGCCGGGCCAGGACCTGCGCTTCGATCGCCCCGCGATCGGCCCGGCCACAATCGAGCTCTTGAGCGAGATCGGCGCCGCGATGATCGGCGTCGAGGCCGGGCAGGCACTGATTCTCGAACGCACGCGCACGCTCGCCGCTGCCGCCAATGCCGGGATCACGGTATGGGGCGATGCCGGAGAACGCGGCGGAGAATAGGGCGGAGAAAGAGGCAATGGATGAGATGCGCGTGGCAGTGGTCGGCGCCGGTCGCCTCGGCGCGCTGCACGCGCTCAAGTACGCGGCGCTCGCCGGCGTCCGGCTGACCCACGTAGTCGACATCGACCCTGTGCGCGCGCGCGAAACCGGCGAGCGCCACGGCGCCGCGGCGCTCGCCGATTATCGCGAGCTCAAGGGCAAGGTCACCGCGGCCAGCGTCGCCGCTCCCGGCAGCCTCCATCACGAGATCGCGTCCTACCTGCTCGCCCACGGAATCGACGTGCTGCTCGAAAAACCGATGGCCGCAAGCGTGCGCGAGGCGCGCGACTTGGCTGCGCTCGCCGAACGTAGCGGGCGCATCCTGCAGATCGGCCATCTCGAGCGCTTCAACCCGGCGATCGTCGAGCTGCGCCCGATGGTTCGCGGGCCGCGCTTCATCGAATGCCTGCGCGTCGCGCCATTTACCGAGCGCGGCACCGACGTCGACGTGATCCTTGATTTGATGGTGCACGACCTCGACGTCATCCTGACTCTGACCACGGCCGAAGTCGCGGCGGTCGAGGCGATCGGCGTCGCGGTCCTGACCGAGCAGGTCGACGTCGCCAATGCGCGGCTGCGCTTTAGCGACGGGCTCATCGCCAACCTCAATACCAGCCGCGTCGCACCGCGCCGCGAGCGCAAGATCCGGCTCTTCCAGCCCGACGCGTATCTCTCGGTCGACTATGAGGCGCGCCGCATCCAGGTCTATCGCAAGTCGCCGCCGCCGCCCGGCGGCACTTATCCCGAAATTTCCGCCCAGCAGATAGATCTCGGCGAGGGCGACCCGCTAGCCGATGAGATCGCCGCCTTCGCCACCTCCGTGCGCACGCGCCGCATACCTGCGGTCACCGCGCTCGACGGTCTGCGCGTGATGGAAGTGAGCGAGCGCATCCGTGACGCGATGCGCACCGAGGCAGGCACGCGCGGTTGACGCGCCGCCACTGCCGCATGAGCATTGTCACATGACTATCGTCGAACCGCGCCGACATGAGCGTTAAATCCTCATTGGTAATGCTGACCATCGCGGCGGGACTCGCGACGGGACTCGTAGCCTGCTCGCGCCGCTCCACCGAGGTGATCGAGCCTGGCTCTTACGCGGCCGCCAATTCGAGCGATTGTCTGCCTGCGATCACGCTCGTCGACCAGCATGGCCACGACGTCACGCTCGCCTCGCTCAAGGGCCGTCCAGTGCTGATCGATTTCATTTACACCACTTGCCCGGGACCGTGTCCGCTGATGACCGCGCGGATGGCGGTGGTGGCGAAGCTCCTGGGACCAAAGCTGGGCCGGCAGGTGACTTTGGTTTCGATAACGATCGACCCCGAGCATGACCAGCCGGCTCGAACTCGAGAAGTACGCGAGCGAGCGCGGCGCTGACGAGGCAGGATGGCTTTTTCTGACCGGCACCCCCGCCCAAATCGATCGCGTGCTCGCGCTCTATCACCTGGAGCGAATGCGCAATCCCGACGGCACCGTGAATCACGCGGCGGCGAGCTTTCTGCTCGGCCCCGACGGCCATCAGGTGCGCCAGTACCAGCCGCTGGAGGTCAAGGCCTCCACGGTCGTGGCGGATATCGAACGGGCGCTCGGCCGGAGCTAGCGGAAGGTGCGTCAGGTCCCGACCCTGCCGCGCCAATAGCCGGGCCGCCGCCGAACGTAAGAAACGGCCTACCAACGACGCGCCCGCGAAATATCCAATAGGCGTGAGACCCTCTTGCGGGATGGAGAGCTGCCGCATTGCCGGCAGGACAAAGAGTCTCATTTTTTTATTGATGCGAGGTAACGTTGGTGTTACCTTAATTCTGTGCCCGAGGTTCGCTACTACCTTTCCGAAGACGGCCGGAGTCCGTTCGAAGAATGGTTCTCGTCCGTAGATTCAGCGCCTCGAGCCAAAGTCGCCGCCGCGATCTCGCGCCTCGAGCAAGGCAACACCTCGAACGTCAAATCGGTCGGCGAAGGAGTACTCGAATATCGAATCAATTTTGGTCCTGGCTACAGGGTGTATTTCGGTCGTGACGGGGCCACGCTGGTGATTCTGTTGACCGGGGGCACCAAGAAGCGCCAGCAGCGGGACATCGCCATGGCAGCGGCCCTTTGGGCCGCTTACAAGAAACGCAAGCGGTTCTCACGATGAACGGAGGCGGAACATGGCATTGACCAGAAGTTTCAAGGTATTGGTAGAGAAGCAAGTTGCCGGGGACCCTGCCTTTGCCGAGGCCCTCCTGCGTGAAGGTATAGACCTGATGCTCGCCGGCGACGTTGACACTGGCAAGGCGATCCTGCGGAACTACATCAAGGCGACCATTGGTTTCGAGAAACTCGGGCGGGCGATCGGCACCCAACCCAAGAGCCTAATCCGCATGTTCGGCCCCCGCGGCAACCCCCAGGCGCGCAATCTTTTCAACGTCATTGGCTATCTTCAAAAGCAAGCCGGTGTGGAACTTCACGTTGCACCGTCGCCGGCCTGAGGTCGGAACGAACAGGAGAACTTGGATAGCCGCAAACTCAGGAAAGGCGGATACGAAAGGCCGCGTCGACCCTTCCGGCTGAGGAGGTACTTCCCAGGAAAGCTGCTAACGCCCCGTGCCAAACGCGCTGAAGTAACCGCGGCCGGCTCGCCGCGGCTAGCGTGAGAAGCTCAGCCGCCAGACAACCGCTAGATCAGCTTTGCTTGGGCAGGTGGCGGCTGGGATGGCGGACCACCATCACCGGGACATTCGCGCTGCGCAGGACTTTCTCGACCGTGCTGCCGAGCAGCAGATGACGCAACGCACCGCCGCCGTGCGTACCCATCACGATCACGCCGGCGTGCTTTTCCTCGGCGGTCCTGAGAATTTCCAGCGGCGCCTCGCCCTCCTTGGTGGAGAGCTCGAAGTTGGTGAAGCCTGACAACACGTCGTCGAAGCGGTGGATCAATTCATGGACTTTCTTGATCGCGTTCGCCTGGAGTGCGGGATATTCGCCGTGCGGCACGCCATAGAGATGTTCGAGCGGATTCTCGATCACATGAACGATGAAGAGCTTGGTGTTGCATAGCTCGGCGAGTGAGCGCGCATAGGTCAGCGCGTAGCCCGAATCCTCGGAGAAATCCGTCGCGAAGAGAACGTTTTCGATCTTCACCACCGCTTTTCTCCCGCTGTCCGGGGCGCTCGTGCAAAGCGCGTATGCCCCAGCGCAAATCTCGCGCGAACGCTACTTTGTTTACCGGCTAACTGCAAGCCATACGCGGCTAGCCGAGGCGGCGGGAAAGCCCCGTTGCTCGCTTCGCGATCCGTGTGGCGCAGGGCACGATTTTCCAGCACAATTCACCCGATGAGCGCGACCCCCAGGGAACCATCGCCAGCCGCCGCCACCTCGACCCGCCACCGCCGCGTGATGATCGTCGCCGGCGAGGCCTCGGGCGACCTCCACGGCGCCGACCTCGCCGCACAGATCCTCGCCCGCGATCCCGCCTGCGAGCTGTTCGGTATCGCCGGTGAGCGGATGCGCGCGGCCGGCGTGCGCGCGCTCACCCGTACCGAGGACATCGCCGGCCTCGGACTTGCCGAGCTGGCCTCGACCATCCGGCGAACCCTCGGCGTACTGCGCGAACTCAAGGCGACCGTGCGGCGCGAGCGCCCCGACCTCGTCATCCTTATCGACTTCGCCGAGTTCAACATGTCGCTCGCGCGCGCCGCCAAGCGCGCCGGCGTCCCGGTGCTCTACTACATCACGCCCCAGGTCTGGGCCTGGCGGCGCGGCCGCGTGGCCCGCATCATCGAGCGCACCGATCGGCTCGCCGTGGTGCTGCCATTCGAGGCCGAACTCTACGCGGGCGCCGGCCAGCGCGTCACCTTCGTCGGCCATCCACTGCTCGACCGCGTTGCGCCCGCTCAGGATCGCGCCGCCACGCTCAAGCGCCACGGGCTTCCCGCCTACGCGCGACTGCTTGCGCTGCTGCCCGGCAGCCGGCGCGGCGAGGTGCGCTACCTGCTGCGTCCGATGGTCGAGGCGGCGCGCGTGCTCGAGGCCGATCATGGACTCATCCCGGTGATCGCGCTCGCACCGACGCTGACGCTCGCGCAACTGCGCGAGGAGGGCCGGGTCAACCTCGACGGCATCCGCGTGATCGAGGGCGACACCTACAGCATCGTCGCAGCGAGCGAGCTTGCGCTTGCGGCTTCCGGCACGGCGACGCTCGAAGCCGCGCTTTTGGGCTGCCCGATGGTAGTCGCGTACAAGATGTCGTCGCTAACCTACGCGCTGGCATGGGTACTGGTGCGCGGGGTCGACTTCATCGCGCTGCCCAATATCCTGGCCGGGCGTGAAATCGTGCCCGAGCTTATCCAGCGGCGGGTCAACGCGCGCAACCTGGTGCGCGCGGCGGAAAACCTGATGGTCGAGCCGCTGCGCACCGAGACGCGAAACGCGCTGCTGGCTGTGCGCACCCGCCTGGGCGAGCCGGGCGCCGCCGCGCGCGTCGCCGCGATCGCACTCGAGATGATGGCATGAAATCCGACGGGCCGCGGCCGCGCCATGGCGGCGGCTGGCGGGTAACCCTCGCGTCGACTCCGCGGCTTTAGGATGCTCCGCCACTTGTACAACGCGCTCTGGTACCCGGCACTGCCGCTTGCGCTCGCGCTGAGCGGCGCGTCGGGCGACCCCGCGACGCGGCGCGCGCGGATGGGTATCGCGTGGACAAGTGACAGCGCGGCGCCGCTGGCCGAACCGCGAATCTGGGCGCATGCGGCGTCGGTAGGGCGAAGTGGGAGCGCTGCGCGCCGTTCTGACTGCCCTTGTTGGTGAGCGGCCCGAGGCGACGCTGGTCGTCACCACGATGACCGCCGCGGGACGCGACGCCGCGCAGCGCTCGATTCCCGGCGCACAGGCCCATCTGCTCGCGCCGCTCGATTGCCGCCGCGCGCTGCGCCCGTTTCTTGACGCGCTCCGTCCCACACTGGTACTGATTGCCGAGACCGAGCTGTGGCCCAACTATTTCATCGAGTCGCATCGCGCCGGCGCGCGCATCGCGATCGTCAACGGCCGCATCTCCGAGCGTGCGCTTGGCCGTTACCGCTACGTTCGCCCATTGCTGCGCGAAGCGCTCGCCTGCGCCGATCTCATTCTCGCCCAAACCGATGAAGACGCTCGCCGTTTTCTCGCGCTGGGCGCGGCTGAGAGCCGCGTCAACGTGACCGGCAACACCAAGTTCGATCTCGAGAGCCTAAACGCCGCTCCGCTCCGCCCGGAGCTGCGGGCTTTCGCGCCCGGATGCCCGCTGCTGGTCGCCGGCTCGACCGCGCCGGGCGAGGAGCAAATCGTCCTCGACGCGTGGCGTGAACTGCGCATCCGCTTCGACGCAATCGCCCTCGCCCTCGCGCCGCGCCACCTCGAGCGCATCGCCGAAGTCGAAGGACTCATGCGCGCCGCGCGGATCGAATACTCAAAGGCGAGCGCGCCGGACGCAACCGCCGCCGGCGCGTCCCGCGTGCTGCTGCTCGACACGATGGGCGAGCTGCGTGCGATTTACGGACGCGCCGCGGTGGCTTTCGTCGGCGGCAGCCTGATGCCCGGACGCGGCGGACAGAGCCTGGCCGAGCCCGCCGCCGCCGGCGTACCGGTGCTGTTCGGTCCCTTCCATGAGAATCAGCGCGCGATCGCGTCGGCGCTGTTGGAGGCTCGGGCCGGAGCGGTGGTGCGCAACTCCGCTGAACTCGCACGGGCCGTCGCCGCATTTGCAGGCGACGAGTCCGAACGGCTTGCCGCAGGTCATCGCGCGCGCGCGGTGGTGGAGCGGATGGCAGGGGCTGTCGGCGCAACCTTGATGCATTTGCGTCCACTGACTAGCGTCGCCTGAGCCATGGCCAGTTCCACGCCAGCACCACCGAATCGTTCGCGCCTGGAGGGGTTGTGGCAAGATGACCTCGCGCTCCACGAGCGGCTGCTATGGGCGGCGCTGGTTCCCGCGGCCGGCGCTTATCGCGTTGCCCTGGCGGCACGCGCGCTCTGGTGGCGTAGGATGAAACGGCACGCGCGCCCGCTGGTGGTGAGCGTCGGCAATCTCACGCTGGGCGGCAATGCCAAGACGCCGTTCACGCTGTTCCTCGCCTCGCGCCTGCGCATACATGGGCTGAAGGTCGCGATCGTGAGCCGCGGTTGGGGCCGCACGGTGAACACGAAGCGCGCGACCCTGGTCTCGGACGGCGAGCGGCTGCTCGCCGGCGTGGACGAAGCCGGCGACGAGGCGGTGATGATGGCGAAATCGTTCGCCGGCCCGATCGCGGTCGCGCGCCGGCGCATCGACGGCATCGAGCTTATCGAACAGCGGCTCGGCCCGCTCGACGCCGTGGTGCTCGACGACGCTTTTCAGCACGTGCGCCTGGGACGCGACGTCGATCTACTGCTGATGAACGCCGAGCGCGGGGTGGGCAACGGATGGCTCTTGCCGGCGGGCCCGATGCGTGAGCCGCTGCGCGCGGCGCAGCGCGCCGACGCGGTGATCGTGATTGACGGGGGCCACGCCGGCGCCGCGGCCGAGCGCGCCTGGGGCGCGATTCCGCGCTCCATCGCGGAGCATCCGCATCTGCTGCGGGCCACGCTCAGGCCGCGGGCGCTCGTTTCTCCCGCCAACTCGGCGGCGCGATGGACTGAAATGCCGGAGTCGCTGATGGGGCGGCGTGTGGTGGCGGTCAGTGGCCTGGCCAACGCCAGCGGCTTTTACCGGATGCTGCGCGAGCTCGAGGCTGACCTGGTCGGCGTGCTCGAATATCCCGACCATCATGTTTATACGACGGCGGACTGGCAAAGTATCATCGGCGCGGCACGCGGCGGCGCGGTGCTCGTGACCACTGAGAAAGATTTGGTGAAGCTCGAGCGGTTTCCGTTCGCGCGCGATTCGCTGTACGCTTTACGCCTCGAAGTCGTGATGGATCCGGACGACGAGACACGCCTGGTCGAGATGATCGTTGCGGCGCGCGCTCATCCGCGCGCCGCCGCGAGCGGCAATCCCGACCCGGGAACAAAGGAGGCCTCTGGCGAAAATGGCCGTTAGCCAGGAACTGCTAGACATTCTGGCCTGCCCCAAGTGCAAGGGCGAGCTGCGCGTGACCGATAAGCAGGACGGGCTCATCTGCGACGCTTGTCATCTGGTCTACCCGATCAAGGACGACATCCCGATCATGCTGATCGAAGAGGCGCAGGCGGTGAAGTGACGCAGTGGGCCGGTGAAAACAGTAAAACCCTGAAGCAGTGAAGCAGCCGCGGACCACCGCGCGCATCCGCGCCGGGCGTGCCGCGCGATGCGTCACTCACGAACTCCGCCGCGGCCGTGCGATGAATATCGCCAAACACCCTCCTTCACGCACTCGCGTCTCGCGCGAGTTCTCCCGAATCTCCGCCGGTCCCTACCAGCTTTACCTCCGCACCGACCTGGCGCCTCATGCGGCCGCGCTCGCGAGGGCGCTCGGCGAACTTGGCGCCGCGAGTTCCACCGGCTCCGGCAATCGCGGCGCCGGCAATCGCGGCGGCGGCTTCAGGCTCGCGCTGCCCGGCGGGCCGGAGTTGTTCGTGCGCCGCTCCCGGCGCGGCGGCGCGATGCGCCTGTTGCTCGACGACCTCTATTTCGGATTCCGTCCGCGGCCGCTCAGCGAGCTTTGGGTCACCGCCGAGGCCGCGCGGCGCGGCGTGCCGCTGGCCGAGCCGATGGGTGCGGCGGTGCGATGGATCGCGCCGGGACTCTACCGCGGCTTTTTCATCACGCGCGCCGCGGCCGGCATGACACTATGGGAATTTCTGCGCACCGACGACGACGCCAGCGTACGCGCCCATGTGCTCGAACGCGCGCGTGAGGCGATCGAGACGATGCTTCGAGAGGGCTTGCACCATCCCGACCTCAACCTCGAAAACCTCTTCGTGACTCCGCACGGCGAGAGCTTCGCCGTCATCATCCTGGACCTCGACAAGGCGCGGCTCCACGACCGCTCTGTGAGCGGCCCGGCCCGCAGGCGGATCGCTGCGCGCCTGATGCGATCGGCGCACAAGCTCGATCCGCGCGGACGGCTCCTCGATCCCGCCGCATTGTCCATCTTAAATTTTGCCTAGATTTCGCTTGAATGTTGTCCGAACTTGAGTTTCACCTGAACTGGATCCGTAGCCCGAGACAACGCAGGAGCTGATGCCGATGAAAGAAGAAAAAAATATACCGCCCGAACAGGTGATGGCGTCGTTGTTCGAGGGCCGCGAGCGTCTGGACCAGATGGCGCTGCTCGCGCGCCTCGAACACGGCGGAGCTTCAATCTATCGCGCCTGGGCCGGGGCAGAGCGCAACGTCAAGGCGCGCGAGGCGTTGCTGGCCGCGGCCGAGCGCGAGGAGGCCAACGCCAAGCTGCTGCGCCTGATGAGCACGCCCAAGGGCGAGTGCGAAAAATGCCACGCCCCGTTGGCGCTCGAGGCCGCGGCCGTGAGCTGCGCCTTCCAGTGCACTTTCTGTTCCGAGTGCGCGGCGGGCTACAATCACGTCTGCCCGAATTGCGGCGGCGAACTCACGCGGCGCCGCGCCGCCTGAAAGCTCGGCCGCGCGGCGTCATCCTGCGCGTTGGATGCCGGAGCGCCGGGGCGAAGGATGACTCAGCGGGCTGACGCTGACCGACAGATGATCGACCGCGATCTCTATTGAGCGAACTTAAGCCGACCGTGTTAGTTCGAGGGGCCGGCGCCGGCCGCTTCGGGAGGCGTCTCGTTGATGTCGGCGACCTCTTTTCGAAGCTTGGTGATCAGCTCCTGCTGCGCCTGAATCTGATTCTGAATTTCGAATACCGTCGGGCTTTTTTCGCCGGCGTCTTTGTTCGCGACTGCAACCACTTCATGCGGCTGCATGAGTTCAGCGTTCCTCCGCATCGAGTCGCATTGGGCGGCCGATAGATCCTGCGCCTCGCATTGCTGGCCGACCATCCGATCAATCTCTTTTCGCAAACGCTTGATTTCCGCCTGTTGTAACTCGACCTGGTCGCCGAGCGCCGACTCATTCATCTGCGTCTGACCAGGCATCGTGGCGATCATGGCGCGGCGAAGATTCTCTTTTATATTTCTTTGCGGATCGTCGCCGGGGCTGCCTTCCGCGTCGGCGGCCGTGTTGGTCGTGCCAGCCGGTCCGTTGTAGCCCGAGCCACTGGTAGACCCGCGGCGAGTGCCGCGCGACTTGGTGCCAGTCGCGAAATTGACGAACGCCGCAGCTATCGTGTCTGGCAACTTGCAGTCGATCTTGCTCGGCGGCTCGAGTTGGACCGCTTCGCCGCTGACGAGGACCTCGCTGCCGATGTCGTGGTCCTCCGTGTGCACGTTGATTATCGCGTCAACCCGGTTCGGGTATTTTTTGACCGCGGCTTTTCTAAGCTCGTCCGCGACGCCGAGGTTCTCAGGGTCCGTGGCCGCCGCGGAAAAGGGCTCCACGTAGCTGACTTCTCCAACCTCCTGGTAGCATGCGGTATCGATCGTGTCCCCGGTGACATAGATATGCGCGGCGGTGCGGGGTGCGCTCTGTGCCGCCGGCGCAGGCGCGGCCTCCGGCGGCTTCGCGGTCGCACAGGCCGAAAGCAAAACCGCCATGGTCGCGATCGAACCAATGTAACGAGCGACGCGTATCGTACCCATCGAAGCCGGCCCCCCGGTCAGCGCTCCTCGGCCACGGGCTTGTTCGACAATGCCATTTGCCGATTTGCGCTTTTCCATAGACGAAAATCCGCGCGATCGGTTACACGAAGAATGCCAGGGCCGAGCTGCCTTGTGGGCTTGAATGAAGCCGTTCGACCCGATACGCCGAGCAACGGTCCGGAGCCTACCTTAAGGTCACCCCGCGCGGCAAAGTGCCGGCGCTGAGCGCGTCCTTCACCCATATCAACCGGCGGCCGCTCTACGAGCGCTTGCGCGCTATCGCGTCGATCTCGATCCGCGCTCCGCGCGGAAGCGCCGCCACCTGCACCGTCGCGCGCGCCGGATAGGGCGCGTTCAGATGCTCGCCATAGATGCGATTGACGACGTCGAACTCGCCGAGGTCGACCAGGTAAATCGTGGCCTTCACGACGTCGCCGAAATGGAGGCCCGCCGCGGCCAACACCTCGCGCAGGTTCTCCATCACGCAACGCGTCTCGTGCTCGATTCCGCCCTCCACCAGCCGGCCGCTGGCTGAGTCGATCCCGATCTGCCCCGAGCAGAAAACCCATTCGCCGTCTCCGATCGCCTGCGAATAGGGACCGATAGCGGCCGGCGCCGAGCGCGTTGAAATTTGATGTTTCATCGTTGACTCCGGATGAGGAAGCCTGGCGCGAAAAAGACCAGCGGCCTAGACGCGATGGCCGTTGCTGCTGCCCATCCCAACCCGCGCAACCCGCATCACGCCGTCGATCGCCGCGATCTGATGGATAAGACCGTTGAGCTGGCGCGCGCTGCCGACGCTCAGCTCGAACACCGATAGCGCCCGTCCGTCGTTGCCGGTGGACTTGACCTCGGCGGTCGAAATATTGACCCCGGCCGAGAAGATGGTCTTGGACATCGCGGCCAGCAGCCCCGGCTGGTCGATGCTCAGCACCTCGAGCCGGATCGGCCGCGGGCTGTCCTCGCCGTCCTTCCACACCACCGGCACGCGGCGCTGCGGGTCGCTCACCATCGCGTGCGGGCATCCCTTCAGATGCACCGTGACGCCGCGGCCGCGCGTGATGAAGCCGATGATCTCCTCGCCGGGCAACGGACTGCAGCATCGCGCAAAGCGCACCAGCATGTCGCCCACGCCCGAGACGATGACCGCGTTACCGGTCGGCGGCCGGCGCGTATCGCGCACCGCGCGCCCGTTGTCGGACGGGGCCAGCGGCGCAGGCGCTTTCTCGGCGCGGTAGAGTTTGAGTTCGTCCGGACTCAGCAGCTTGGCCAGCAACTGGGCGGCGGTGATGATGCCGTAGCCGACCGCGGCCAGCAGACTGTCGACGTCCCGGTAGGAGAACTCCTTGAGCACGGGTTCGAAACGCTTGCCGGGGCGCAGTTGCGCGACCGACAGCCCGAGCGGCTCCAACTCGCGATCGATGAGCGTGATGCCCCATTTGATCGAGCGCTCGGCCTGTTGCGCGCGCAGCCACTGGCGGATGCGGCTTTTGGCGCGTGCGGTAACGGCGAAGCTCATCCAGTCCTTGCCCGGGCTCTGGCGCTCCGAGGTGACGGCTTCGATCATGTCGCCGGACTTAAGCCGGTAGCGCAGCGGCACCATCCTGCCGTTGGCGCGCGCGGCGCTCAGGTGCTGTCCGACCTGGGAGTGGATGCGGTAGGCGAAGTCGATCACGGTCGCGCCCTGCGGAAAGTCGAGCACGTCACCCTTGGGCGTAAAAACAAAGACCTCTTCGGGGAAGAGGTCGTCCTTGACGGTGGAGAGAAACTCCTGCGGGTCCTTCAGGTTCTGCTGCCACTCGATGAGGCGGCGCAGCCAGGCGAAGCGCTCGGTCTCGCGCAACTCGCTGGTGCTGCCTTCCTTGTAGCTCCAGTGCGCGGCGATTCCCTCCTCGGCCACTTTGTGCATCTCGGCGGTCCGTATCTGCACTTCCATCCGCTGCCCCTGCGGACCAATCACCGTGGTATGCAGCGACTGGTACATGTTGACCTTGGGCAGCGCGATGTAATCTTTGAAGCGGCCGGGAATCGGCTTCCAACTGGCGTGGGCCACGCCCAACGCCTCGTAGCACTCGCGCAGCGTGGCGACGATGATGCGGAACGCGATCAGGTCATAGACCTGGTCGAAGTGCAGCCCCTCCTCCTGCATCTTGCGATGGATCGAATAGATATTCTTGGGTCGCCCGGTGACCTCGGCCTTGACTCCGGCCTCTTCCAGGCGCTGCGCGATGATCCCGATGACCGCGCGGATGTAGTCCTCGCTCTCGGCCATCGTGCGCGCGACGTGGGCCTTGAGCGTGGCGTAAGCGGTCGGGTTGATATAGCGGAAGGCCGCATCCTCGAGCTCCGACTTGAGCCAGTAGATGCCGAGCCGATGCGCGATCGGGGCGTAGATTTCCAGCGTCTCGTGCGCGATCTCCTCCTGCCGGTCGCGCGCCAGGTGCGAGAGCGTGCGCATGTTGTGCAGGCGGTCGGCGAGCTTGATGAGCACGACCCGGATGTCGTGCGCCATCGCGATCACCATCTTGCGGAAATTCTCGGCCTGCTTCTCGGCACGGCTGGAAAAGGTGATCTTGGAAACCTTGGTGACGCCGTCGACCAGGGTGGCGACTTCGCTGCCGAAAAGCTCGCGGACCTCGTCGAGCGAGGCCATCGTGTCCTCGACCACGTCGTGCAGCAGGCCGGTAATGATCGAAGGCAGGTCGAGCTTGAGCTGGGCGATGATGAGCGCGACGTTGAGCGGATGGGTGACGTAGGGCTCGCCCGACTCGCGCCTCTGCTCGGCGTGCATCCGCGCCGAGTACTCGTAGGCGCGGCGGATCAACTGGGTGTCGGCCTGCGGATTGTACGCCTCGATCCGCCGCAGCAGGTGTTCGAGCTCCGCAGGCTCGCTGGCGGCGACGGCTAGTTCTTCCACGCCGCGAAGTCCTCGCGCAGCCGTGCCACTCTCAGCCGCTCCGCCTCCACCACGGCGCTTAAGCGAATCAGTGAATCTTCGAGGTCGGCGTTGATTATCAGGTAGTCGTACTCGGGATAGGCTTGCGCTTCCTCTCTCGCACGTCGCAGCCGTTCGGCGATCGCAGCCTCATTTTCGGTGGCGCGCTTACGCAGCCGACCCTCGAGCTCGGCGAAGCTCGGCGGGAGAACAAAAATCGTGACCGCGTCTTGCGGGTAGCTGGCCTTGATCTGGCGCGCACCCTGGATGTCGATGTCGAGCAGGATGTCGTGTCCCGCGGCGATTGCGCGGTCCAGCGCCGCGCGCGGCGTGCCATAAGAGGCCTCGAAGACCCGCGCCCACTCCGCCAGTTCACCAGCCTCGCGTCGCCGGATGAATTCGTCCTCGTTCACGAAAAGGTAGTCAAGTCCTTCGACCTCGCCGTTGCGCGGCCTTCGAGTGGTCAGCGACACGGATGCCTCCAAGCCGCCGATCGCCTTGAGCGCCGCGCGCGAGATAGTGGTCTTACCAGCCCCCGACGGGGCCGAGAGAATGAAAATTATCCCGCGGCGAGGCGCCCCAGAATGCTCCATAACCAAGCCTATAAAAGCCGCAAGCCCTTTGCAATCAAGGGTTTTTGCGCCCTATTCGACGTTCTGCACCTGCTCGCGCATCTTTTCGACTTCGCCCTTGAGTCCCACGGTGACGCGCGAGAGCGCCGCGCTCTGTGACTTCGCGCCCATCGTGTTGATCTCGCGGTTGACCTCTTGCAGCAAAAATTCGATCTGCTTGCCCACCGTCCCCTCGCTTTCCACCAGCTCGCGCAGCCCGTGCAGATGGGTCCGCAGGCGGGTCACTTCCTCGGTGATGTCGGCGCGCTGAGCGGCGTCGGAAGCTTCTTCAAAGAGCCGCTTCTCGTTGACCACCACGTCGGCGATAAGGTCGCGCAACCGCGTCTGGAAATTCGCCACTATTTCGCTGCGTGACGTCTCCGCCAGCCGCTCGATCTTCGGCACAGCCTCGGTGATGGTATTGATTCGATGGATAAAGTCGGCGCGCAGCGCCTTGCCCTCGCGCTTGCGGTCCGTCTCGAGCGCCTTGAGCGCGCGCGCTATCGCATTGAACGCGAGCTGCACGCCGGGGCGTGAATCGGTCTCCTCTTCGCTGACCTGGAAAATCTCGGGGCGATGCAGCAGCACCCCGATCTCCGGTTTGCCGGAAAGACCGAGGCTGCGCCCAAGGCGGCCAAGCTCCTTGACGTAGAGCGCCGCCAGCCGGTCGTTGACACGGAGCGTCGTGGGCGGTGGGCCAAGCGGCGTGCATCGGACGAAAAGCTCGACGCGGCCGCGCGCGATAACGCCCTGGACCAGCTTGCGGATTTCGGCCTCGTGCTCGCCCCAAGTGCGCGGCAGATTCAGTTTGAGCTCGAAAAAGCGCTGATTGAGCGTGCGCACTTCCGCCGTGACGCGAACTTTTCCGCGTTCGATCTCCGCCCGTCCAAAGCCGGTCATACTGCGCATTTGGCTTTCATCCCTTTGCGGCTTTCGCCGATGCCTTCGCGGCTTTCGCCGATGCCCCAGTCTGAAGGCAAGCCCGATAAAGCTCAACCGTTCGGCGTGCCATCGCAGCCATCGAGAAACGCTCGACCGCCAAAGCCCGCGCCGCGGCTCCCATCGCGATCCGCGTCTGCGTCTGCGCGCACAAATCCCCCAATGCACCGGCCAGCGCGGACGCATCCCCCGGCGCGACCAGCATCCCGCTACGTCCCTCGTCCACCGCGTCGACGATCCCGCCGACTACGTGACGCCACGCAAGGAAGTCCACAAGCCATCGCTTCGAGCAGCGCGACGCCAAGCCCTTCACTGAGCGACGGCATCGCGAAAATGTCGAGCGCCCACAAGATGCGATCGCGCGTCCTCGACCCGGCCAACTAGCCGGACCCTGCTGTCCGCGCCACCCGCATCGCCGAGCCCAAGGTGGCGCACCTCCGCCGCGAGCGCGTCGCGGAGCGACCCGTCGCCGGCGATAATCGCAACGGCCCTGGGGGAGGCGGCCAGGTGCGCGACTACGTCGCGCACCTGGCCGCCTCCCCCAGGGTTGTCGCGCCGCCCGAGCAGGGCCATCGCTTCCACCAGATAGCGATGGCCCTTGCGCGGCTCGAGCGCGCCGACCGCGCCGACGGCGAGGTCCGCATCGCCGAGGCCCAGCGCGGCACGCGCCTGCGCGCGTTCGTCCGCCGAGGGCGGACGAAAATGCGCGCAGTCGACGCCGCTCGGGATCAGCGTGATACGCTCGCGCGCGACCCCGGCGCGCACCAGCGCGTCGGCGACGCTGGTCGAGATTGCCGCGACGCCATCGACCGCGCGGCCATACAGCCATCGCGCGAACAGCCGGTTGGGCACGTAATCCATCCGGCGCGTCACCACCGCCGCGCGCGTGAGGCCGCGCACCCACGGCGCCATCGCATGCGCGCGCGAAGTATGGAAATGCACCACGTCGTAGCGCCCGTCGCGGAGCCTGCGCCTCAGCGCCGCGGCCGCCGCCAGGTCGAGCGCGTTGCGGATGGCCATCGGATGGCAGACCACGCCGGCCGCCTGTGCGCGCCGCCACAGTTCGCCCGCCGGATCGCACAGCAACTCCGCGCGATGGCCCATCGCACGGAGTTCAAGCGTAAGTCCAAGCACCTGGGTCTCGCCGCCGGCGAAATTGCGCTCCGGATCGACGCCGGCGACGCTGAGCGGCGCCGCCGCCGCGAAGTGCGGCGGTTTCGGCCGGAGGCGAAAAGGCCATCGCTCAGTCGGCAAACCGGTAGTAGAGGATCGCCGCGACCGCGGCAATCGCGTCGCGCCAGCCGACCTTCTTGCCCTCGTCGTAGGTGCGTCCCGAGTACGAGATCGGCACTTCATAGATACGCCATCCGGCGCGCGCCGCCTTGGCGGTTATCTCGGGCTCGAAGGTGAAACGGTTGGCGCTGAGCTTGAGCATGGTCAGCTTGTCGCGCCGGAACGCCTTCATCCCGGTCTCCATGTCGGTCAGGTTGAGATTGCACATCATGTTGGAAACGAGCGTCAGCATCCGGTTGCCCACATAGTGCCAGAAAAAAAGCACGCGATGCGGTCCGCCGAGAAAACGCGAGCCGTAAACCATGTCCGCGCGGCCGTCGAGGAGCGCCTCGAGCAGCTGGCGATAGTCGCGCGGGTCATATTCGAGGTCCGCGTCCTGCACTACGACGTACGGATTGCGCGCCGCCGCGAAACCGGTGCGCAGCGCCGCTCCCTTGCCGCGATTGACCGCGTGATAGAAGCAATGAACTTGCGGATGCTCCAGCGATTTCAAATACGCGGAGGTGTTGTCCGTCGAGGCGTCGTCGACCACGATGACCTCGGTCTCGAAGCCGCAATCGAGCACGCGCCGGATGACTTCGCCGATCGTGCCGACTTCGTTGTAGACCGGGATCACGACGGAAAGCTTTACCGCGTCGTCCATTCCTTTTCTCGCGCTCTTGCTCCGCCTCGGCTCTCACACCGGGCGCCGCCATGAACCACCGCAAACCGTCCGGGTCCCGCCGCTCACACTATCGCGAAGCCGGCGCGCGCGCAGCATCACGGTGACCCGCCGAATCACCCGGCGCGGCGCGCCGCCCATCGCGCGTCCGTAGGCGTCGACAATTCGAAGCCGGTCGGTGCGTCCCATCCCCTCCAGTTCGAAGCGGCAGAGCTGCACCAGGTTGCGCAGCCGCCGGCGCTCCCAGTTGAGACGCGGCCGCGCCGTGCGTTCGTGATCGATCAAGCTGAACCGCGCCGGCGTGCCGTTGGCGGCAAAGATGTTATAGGGCGTGAGGTCGCCGTGGACAAAGCCCGCGCGATGGAGCCGCGCGATTTCGTCGCCGAGCGCGCGCAGCAGCTCGCGCCTGCGCGCCGGCGCCCCGGCCATGCCCCGCAAAAAGCGCGGCAGCGGCTCGCCCGCCACGCGCGCGGTCACCATCATCGTGCGTCCGCTTCTGGGCTCGTCACCGAGCATCAGTATCGGCGCCACCGCAAAGCCCGCCGCGACCAGCGCGTCGAGAATCGACTGCATCCGCTCGGCGCGCGAGCGCAGGATCAGCCGGCGAATCGCTTTGAGACCGCGCGGTGCGTCGAGCAATTTGACGAAGACCTCGGTCTCGCCGGAGAGCGGCGTGCCGAGCCTGAATCTGGTAGGTCGAGGCGTGGCGCGAGCGCCGCAAGGGCTCAGCTCCCGCGCCGCCCGCAATTTTGATTGCGCGCTCGATAAGTTCCAGGCCGAGCCTGGAAGGAAGCTCGGCCAGCGCGGGCGCCAGCAGCAGCGACCATCCGTCGCGCTCGATACGCGCCTGGGCGCTTGACGTCATCGACGTTCCCGGTCCTGCGGCGCGGGTCGGCTTGCACCGGCCGCTTCGGAAGCCGACGGCAGGGGACGCGGTGGGTCATCGGCAAGCGCGCCGGTGGCGCGTGGCGCCGCGAGTGCGCGTCTGAGAGCAGCCGCGACCTCGGCTGGGGCGATCCGCCGCATGCATTCGCGGCCGATCGGACACTCGCGCAGGTAGCATGGATGGCACGGAATCGCGCCGCTCAGCGCCAGGTCGGCAAATCCCCAGGGCGCCGAGCGCTCGGACGCGGTCGCGCCCCACAACGAGACCACGGGACATCCGGCCGCCGCCGCTATATGCATCGGGCCCGAGTCGGGGCCGAACGCCGCGGCGCATTCGGCGAAGATCGCGACCAGGTCGCGCAACCCGGTGCGTCCGGCCAAGTTGAGTACAGGCAGGCTACGCATCGGCGCGCCCGCGAGATTTGCGACTACCTGCTCGGCCAGCGCCACTTCGTCGCGGCCACTTCCGATCAACACCGGGAACAACGCGGGGCATCCGTCGCGCGCCACCGCCATTTCACGAATCACCGCGGCGATCGAGTCGGGAAAATAAACCCGGCTCGGCCATGACGAGCCCAGGATGACGGCCAGCAGCGGCCGCGGCGCGCCCTCGAGCATCGCCGCGACGCGCGCTCGCTCGGCGTCCGAAGCAACGAGGCCGAAGTCCATCGGCGCCGGCGCGAGCCCAAGCGCGTCGCCGAAGCCCTGGTACTGCATCAGCTTCAGGCGCATCGGCGGCTGCGGCGCGATTTGCCGGGTGGAAAACAGGTGATTGAATTCCTTGCCGTTGGAGCGATCGAAGCCGACGCGGACGCGGGCTCCGGAAGCCATCGAGACCACTCCGCTCTTGAGATGGCGCTGGAGGTCGAGCGTAAGATCGAAATGGCCCGCGCGCACCCGGACCAGGAAGGGCAGGAACGAAAACGGGGCGCGGCGGCGATTGTAGACGATAAGCTCGTCGAGCCAGGGATGGCCCTCCAGCACCGCCTGCGACTTGGGCTCGACCGCCCATGCGATATGCGCGGACGGCCACGCGCGACGGATACGGCCGAGCAGCGGCAGCGCGCGCACCACGTCGCCGATCGCGCCGAGCAGAATGATCAGGACGCGGCGCGGCGCGGCGCCGGATTCGGCTTGGGATGTAAGGGCAGCGGATTCGGCGGTCGGATCGGCGGCAGTCTGATCGGCGGCGGTCATGCGGCTTTCGGCTAGCCTAGCAGCCGAGCTTAGCAGCGAAACCTGGCATCCGACATAAACGCCCGGAGCCCTTGCGCGACGTATGTACTCAGCGGTCGCACTCGCCGCCGATCATGTTGATCATGCCGAAGGTCGCCACGATATCCGCGATCATATGGCCGACGAGCATCCGCGACAGCGCTCCCATCCCGAGGAAGCACGGCGGACGCACGCGGACCCGGTAAGGGCGGCCGCTGCCGTCGCTCACCACGTAAAAGCCCAACTCGCCGTTGGAGCCTTCAACCGCCTGGTAGACCTCGCCCGCCGGCACCTTGATGCCTTCCATGATGAGCTTGAAATGGTTCATCAGCCCTTCGATGGAATTGTAGACGCGCTCCTTGGGCGGCAGCACGATCCGCGGATCGTCAAGCGCGATTGGCCCCTCGGGCAGCGCGCGCATCGCCTGCTCGATGATCCGCTTGGACTCGTACATTTCCTGGAAGCGCACGTTGAAGCGGTCGTAGTTGTCGCCCTTGCTGCCGGTCGGGACCTCGAACTCGAAGCGGTCGTAGACCAGGTACGGATGCGCCTTGCGCACGTCGTAGGCGACCCCGGAGGCGCGCAGCAGCGGGCCTGAAAGGCCGTAGGAGATCGCCTCGTCGGCCGCCATCACGCCGATATCCGCCATGCGATCGATGAATACGCGGTTGCGGCTTAGAAGCTTGTCGCAGTCCGACAGGATGCCGTCGAGATGGCTGAACGCGAGCGCGAGGCGCGCGCCCAGGTCCGTCGGCAGGTCGCGCGTGATTCCGCCCGCCCGGCACCAGGTCACGGTCAACCGCGCGCCGGTCACCGCCTCGACCAGGTCGTAGAGAAACTCGCGCGCCTCCATCATGTAGAACATCACGCTTTGCGCGCCGACCTCGCCCGCCGCCATCCCGAGACAAGTAAGATGGTCGGCTAGGCGATGGACCTCGCTCATGATGACGCGCGCGTACTGGCATCGCTCGGGCGCCGTCACGCCCAGCAGCCGCTCGATCGCCAGCGCGAAACCGACGTTGTTGATGCATGGGGAGGCGTAGTTGAGGCGGTCGGTGTACGGAAAGCACTGCGTCCAGGTGCCCTGCTCGCACATCTTTTCGAAACCGCGATGCAGGTAGCCGACCTCGACGTCGCAATCGACGATGCGCTCGCCGTCGAGTTTGAGATTGAACTTGATGGTGCCGTGGGAGGCCGGATGCGACGGCCCCATCTGGATTTCCATCACCTCGTCGGTCGAATCCGTGACCTCGGCGTTTTTGCTCCAGCGCGCGGGCAGTGCCATGTACTCTCTCGGTGTCGGTTGTGGTTCGTGCGGCCGCGTTCAGCGCGAGGGCCGCAGCGGATTCAGAATCGGGTCGGTCTCGGGCACCATCGGCTGGCGCCGATTCACCGGGTAGTCCTTGCGCAGCGGATGACCCTCGAAGGAATCGTACATCAGAATGCGGCGGAGATCGGGATGGCCGTCGAAGCGGATGCCGAACATGTCGTAGCACTCGCGCTCGAGCCAGTTGGCGGACTTCCACAGCTCCGTCACGCTGGAGACCGACGGATCGGGCTCGCCGGTTGGGACCTTGACCCGCAGGCGATGCCCAAGCTTTATCGAGTGCAGATGATAGACGACGTCGAAGCGCGGCGTGCGCGCGGGCCAATCGACCGCGGTGAGGTCGGCCAGGAAATCGAAGGCGAACGCCTCTTCGTCACGCAGCGCCCGCATCAGGTCGAGCGCCCGCTCGCGCGCGATCACGATCGTTTCTTCGTCGCGGGCGCTCTCGGCCGCAACGATATCCACGCCGAAGCGCTCCTTTAACCGATCAAGCAACATTTTTCCGTTTCGCAGCGGCCGGCCGGGCTCAGGTCCAATCCAGTGCGCCGCGCTGCCACGCGTAGACGAGGCCGACCGTGAGGATTCCGATAAAGACCAACGCTTCGACGAGGCCGAACACCCCTAGATGGCGCAGCTCGACCGCCCACGGGTAGAGGAAGACCACCTCGACGTCGAAGACCACGAACAGGAGCGCGGTCAGGTAAAAGTGGACCGAGAAACGGCCCCACGCCGCACCGCTCGGCGGATTGCCGCACTCAAACGGCTCGCCCTTGATCTTGCTGGGACGCCGCGGCCCGGTCAGGCGATTGATGGTGACCATGCCGCCGACGACCAGCGCCGCGACCGCGAGCGTTACAAGAATCGGAAACCAGGTGAGCAGCATCCCGGATACCTTCGCCGAAGTCCTCTCAGCAAGCGTTTCTAATCACATTATGCATAGCGGATTAGCCCAGCTTTTCCAACGCAAGCCGCGATCCGCCGGTAAGGCTGCCCTTGCCCTACGGCGGCGTTTCGGTTGAGACTTCTTCAAGCGGCGGCTATTTATTTCAATCGTTCGCTCGATTGCATGATGGAAATATTTTCGCTAAATATTCGCCATCAAAATAGGAGTATCCTTCATGGGCTACCGGAGCGCGATTGAGTGGACCGATGCGACCTGGAACCCGATTCGTGGTTGCACGAAGATCAGTCCGGGCTGCAAGAACTGTTATGCAGAAACATTTGCAGAAAGGTTCCGAGGGGTTCGCGGGCACCCCTTCGCGCAAGGTTTCGATATTCGCTTAATACCCGAAAAGCTTGATGAGCCACAGCGCTGGCGACGGCCGCTCCGGATTTTTGTAAATTCGATGAGCGATCTGTTTCATCCATTCGTGCCGACTGAGTACATCGAACGCATCGGCGCTAGTATGCAGAACGCGCATTGGCATACCTTCCAAGTACTGACCAAACGTCACGAGCGCATGAGTGAGCTACTCAACGGTGAACTTCGCTGGGCTGGCCTTCTCCAGAATGTTTGGTGGGGCGTAAGCGTGGAAGACCGCGAGCACGGATTCCCCCGGATCGATGTTCTGAGACGCACGAATGCTATGGTCCGTTTTCTTTCAATCGAACCCTTGCTCGAAGATCTGGGAGAAATAGACCTCACCGGTATCGACTGGGTAATCGTCGGCGGAGAAAGCGGCATCCACCACAGACCGATTGCAATTGAGTGGGTACGCAGCATTCGCGATCAATGTCAGATCGCGAAGGTGCCGTTCTTTTTCAAACAATGGGGCGGTCGAACGCCAAAGCGTCAGGGGAGAATTCTCGACGGGCACGTATGGAACCGCATGCCGGCAGTCGAAGGCTCCGAGAGCTTGGCACCATAAAATCGTGGACCCAGTCGCCAGCGACGGTCTTCGCGCGCGTCCCGGTCGAATCTGGACGGTTGAAAAGCTGGCTTATCTGGAGAAGTACGCGAACGCCTTCACCAATGCGATGCGCGGCAAATGGGAAGCGTCTGGTCTACATCGACTTACTTGCGGGCCCAGGCCGCGACATCGATGTTAAAACAAAGGAGGAGTTCGACGGTTCTCCTCTCATAGCCCTGAAAATTAAACCACCCTTCGATCATTGTTACTTTGGCGACAAGGACCAACAGAACATAAATGCTCTCAAGGCACGGATCTCTGGCTCCGATAGAAGCCGCGTTACTATCAACTTGGGAGATTGTAACCTCCTCGTCGATCAGGTCGTGCAGCAGCTTTCACGAAAAACCCTGGGCCTTGCTTTCGTCGATCCCGAAGGCTTTGAGGTCGATTTCAGAACGCTGCGAGTCTTGGCAAAGCGCAGAATCGACGTGCTTTACTGGTTCCCCAGCGGAATCGCCATCCGTAGGAACTTGAAGAATTTCATGACGGTCAGGGACAGCCCCATGGAACGCTTTTGGGGCAGGGATTGGCGTCAGCTCCCCATTGCAAAGTGGGCCGCTGGAGATATCGTTCCGGACGAAAAAATCGAAAAATCTATAGTGGCAGAATTCCTGAAGGATGTCGCTAAAGCTGGTTTCGAGTTTCGCGACGAGTGGGCGCTTCCATTCGCAAATACGCGCAATGCGCAAATGTATCACCTGCTGTTTTTTTCGCATGATCAGTTAGCGCTAAAAATCTGGAAGAGCATCAAGAAAATCGCTCCTGGTGGGCAGCGCACCTTCCGTGGAATGACCTAGAGCCGCGCAATTGCGGATCCGTCCGAGCGACGAACCTACTTGGGGGATCTTCGATTCATAGCGACGCGTACGCCGCGGCGATGAGCGCCTTGGCGCGCGGGTCGAGCAGGATTCCCCCGCCCATCCGGTTCATCGCGTAGCCAAACCCGATTTTCGCCTCGGGGTCGGCGAAGCCGAGCGATCCGCCGGCGCCGGGATGGCCGAACGCGCTCGCGTTGGGCCCCAGCTCTTCGTCCGGCTGCGAGAGCATGAAGCCGGACGAAAAACGGGTCGAAATCAGCAGCACCTCGTCGGGGCCGCGCGACTCCTCGAGATGACAGGCGGGAATCTCGCGCGTCTCCATCACGCGCTCGCCGTCGAGCTCGCCGCCGCGCGCGAGCGCGCCGTACAACCGCGCCAGCGCGCGGCCGTTGGTATGGCCGTTGGCGGCTGGAATCTCGGCGCCGCGCCATCCGCGCGAGTTCGCCGTCGCCATCGACAGCACCAGCGGGTTCATGAACGTCTTCGCGGTGACGGACTCGGGAAACTTGGCCACTTCGGCGAACAGGTTGAATTCGCCCGGCGCGAGCGGCGGCGCCCCGATCATCTCGGCGACGCGGCCGTCGTCGTGCGCGTCGAGCCCGATATGCGCATCGATCTTGAGCGGCGCGGCGATTTCGTCCTTGAAATAATTTCCGACGCTCTTGCCGGTGATTCGGCGGATCACTTCACCGACGAGGTAGCCGAAAGTGAGCGCATGGTAGCCATGCCTGGTGCCCGGCTCCCACCACGGTTCCTCGGCCGCCAGCGCGTCGGTCATCGTCCGCCAGTCGTAAAGGTCCTCGGGCTCAAGCGGTTTGCGAATCGCGGGGAGGCCGGCGCGATGGTTGAGCAGCGCGCGGACGGCGATTTGATCTTTGCCGTTCGCGGCGAACTCGGGCCAGTACTTCGCAACCGGCGCGTCGAGCTCGAGCCGGCCCTCGCCGGCGAGCCGATGGGCGCAAATCGCGGTGAGCCCTTTGGTGGTCGAATAGACGTTGACGATCGTGTCGCGCGTCCACCGCCGCGTCCGCGCCTTGTCGGCCCATCCGCCCCACAAGTCGACGACGAGGCGGCCGTCGAGCATGATCGCGACCGACGCTCCGGTCTCGCGGCGGCTTTCGAAGTTGTCGGCAAAAGCCTCGCGCACGCGCGCAAACCGCGCGTCACAGGTTCCTTCGATCGTGACGTCAGCCATTCCGTCCTTTGGCCTTTCTACGGCAATACTTTGATATCTATTGATCGACCAGCGCGCCGCCGCAGCTCGAACCCGCGCCGGCCGTGCATCCGAAGCAATGCGCGCCGGTCGCGATCGGTGCGCCGGCGAGCGTGTCGAGATCGTCGATATCCCAGACCGTGAGCGCTCTGCGTGCGCCCGCCGCGCCAATCGGCATGTCGAGCATCTGGTTGAAGTCGCAATCGTAAAGCTGCCCGTCCCATCCGACGCTCACCAGCGCGCGGCACATCAGCCCCTCAACCGTGCCCGGATTGAAGTGGTTGACCAGCAGCCCCATGTAGTCCGCGTACTTGTCCCATTGATGCAACTGGTGGGCGAAGCGCGCGATCGGCATGTTGGTGATCGTCAGCAGGCGATTGAAGCGCACGCCATAGGCGCCGAGTTCCCGGCGATAGTCCGCTTCGAGCGCGGCCTGCGGCGGCGGCAGTACGGGGCCGACAGGATTGTAGACCAGGCTAAGCTCGAGACCGCCGTCACCGTAGCCCAGAGCGTTGAGGCTTCGCAGCGCCGCGATGCTTTTCTCGAAGACGCCGCGCCCGCGCTGGCGCTCGACGTTCGCGGCGCTGTAGCACGGCAGCGAGCAGACCAGCACCACACGATTGTCGCGGTAGAATTCGCCGAGCCGTTCCATCCCGGGCTCGAACATCACGGTGAGGTTGCATCGGACCATCACCTCGCGCCCCGCGCGACGCCCGCCCTCGACCAGCATCCGGAAATTCCCGTTGAGCTCCGGCGCGCCGCCGGTCAGGTCGACCGTGCGTACCGCGGGGCTATGCGCGAGCAGCTCGAGCACGCGCTCCGCCGTCGCACGCTCCATCCGCTCGGTGCGCGCGGGGCCGGCGTCGACGTGGCAGTGATGGCACGCCTGGTTGCAGAGCTTGCCGACGTTGACTTGCAGCGTCGTGGCTTTCGCACGTGTCAAAGAGCCCAGGCCATGCCGGCTCAGCATCTCGTCAAAGTTCGCAGCGGACGCCGGCTCGGGCTGAAGTCCCGCCTGCGCATTACCTGCCATCACGTGCCTGCCTCTTGGTCATCCGGACAGCCCATTATATGTTATTGGTATCGCAAGTTGAGCGTTCTTCATAACCCCATGCGCGATCCGCGGCGCCGGCAGTCATGAGCCGCGAACGCGCGGCCGGCGCGGCGCCCCTTCATGGACTTTACCGGCTCGGCGGAGAGCTGATCGCGCTCGTGTACATCGCGATCATCGCCGAGGTAGCCTTGGCAACCGGCGCTTTCTACGTTTTGTTCCCGGAACTCGGCGCGCTCTCGCACGACGTGATGACGCGGCCGCGCGGAACCTGGGCCAACGCGCCGCTGTTGCTCGCGATCACGCCCGCGCTGACCGGCGTGATCGGCATCGTCTTCACGCGAAGTCTCCCGTATGGATACCTCTCGGTCCTGCTTACCGTGGGCGGCGCGATCGCGGTCGTCCTTGCCTTGCGCTCGCCTGTCGCGCCCGCGATCTCCGCGGGGCTGCTGCCGCTGGTGCTGGGGGTGAAGAGCTGGTGGTATCCGCCCGCGATTCTGCTCGGAACGGTGCTGCTCGCGACGCTCTCCGTGCCGTGGAAGAAATACTGCGCCACGCGCATCGCGGCAGCGCCCGCGCGAGAGCGACGAGGTCCGCAAGACCATCTTCTGGACGATCTTATCGAGATGCCGCCGAGCGGCTACGGATGGCTGGCGGTTCTGATGGCGTTCGTCGCGGTGGCGGTCTTTTTCGTTAAGCTGACCGGGCTTCGCTTCGTGCTGTTCCCGCCGCTGGTGGTAATCGGATTCGAGATGCTGGGGCATACCGCGATATGCCCGTGGGCGAACAAGCCGCTGCGGCTGCCGGTGGCGTGCTTTCTCACCGCGCTGGGCGGATTCGTATCGTGGCACTTTCTCGGGGTGACGCCGCTTGCCGCGGCCTGCAGCATGGCGTGGGGAATCGCGGTGCTGCGCGTGTGCGACCTCCACGTGCCGCCGGCGCTGGCCGTCGCTTTGCTGCCGCTGGTGATGGACAAGCCGACGCTCGCCTATCCGTTCGCGGTCGGAATCGGCACCACGCTGCTGTCGCTCTGGTTCCTCGCTTACCAGCGGATTTCGCGCGGGGCGCTCAGTAGCCCTTGGGCATTCCGAGCAGCCGCTCGGCGATGATGCTGCGCTGGATTTCGGAGGTGCCCTCCTCGATCGTGTTGCCGCGCGCGCGCAGCGTCCCGTACTGCCATCGCCCGCCCTCGACCGCGTGCGGCGATCCTTCCTCGAGCACCGCGCGCGGACCCTGCACCGCGAGCGCAAACTCGTTCATCCGCTGATTGAGCTCGCTCCACAGCAGCTTGGAAATCGAGCCCTTCGGGTCCCGGCGTGCCGCCGCGCAAAAGGCGCGAGAAATTGCGGTACGCGAGGTACTTCATCGATTCGACATCGATGTAAAACTGCGCCAGCGCCTGGCGGATGACGCGCGCGCTGAGCGGCGTCGTGCCCTCTTCGAGCGCGCGCTGCGCGAGACGCTTGAGGTCCTCGAAGGTGTTGCCAAACCGCGCGACGATCGACAGCGACAGCGTGGCCCGCTCGTTCATCAGCGTGGTCAGCGCGACACCCCATCCGCCGCCTTGCGGCCCCAGCAGGTTCTTGCGTGGCACGCGCACGTCGTCGAAAAAGAGCTGGTTGAATTCCTCCTCGCCGGTCATCTGGCGCAGCGGCCGCACGGTGACGCCGGGGCTATGCATGTCGACCAGCAGGTAGCTGAGTCCGCGATGCTTGGGCTTGTCGGGCTCGGTGCGCACCAGCAGCATGCACCAGTCGGCGATTTGTCCGAGCGAGGTCCAGACCTTCGCGCCGTTGACGACGAACTCGTCGCCCGCAAGCTCGGCGCGGCTGGCCAGCGCGGCGAGGTCCGAGCCCGAGCCGGGTTCGGAGAATCCCTGGCACCAGATTTCCTCGCACGAGAGAATCTTCGGCACAAAGCGGCGCTGCTGCTCGTCGGTCCCGTGCTCCAGGATCGTCGGCCCCGCCATCGAGAGCCCGATCAGGTTGAGCGCCGACGGCGCGCGCGCCCGCGCCATCTCTTCGTTGAAGATCGCGCTGTAGACGATGGTCTTGCCCTGGCCGCCGTATTCGACCGGCCACGAGAGGCCCAGGAAGCCCGCTTCGAAAAGCCGGCGCTGCCAGTCCCTGAGCGTCTGGATCGACGCGGGGTCGGTCGGCAGCGAGAACCCGCGGTCGGGGATGTCGCGCGGCGCGTTGGCCTCGAGCCATTGGCGCGCGCGCAGCCGAAAGGCTTCCTCGTCGGCAGTGTAGCTGAAGTCCATTTTTTCTTTCGCCTTTTCTGGCGCGTTTCGTCGGCTGCCTGATGTCTACCACAAAAGCATCGCGCAAAAGCATCGCGCAAAACATCCGGATTGCCATCCGGTGCACGCTCTCCCCTGGCTTCGTTTGGGGCGGACTGCGAAACGGGCTAAACTTCATCGCGTACACGTCATTTCATTCGATTCAAAAGAGCCGGAGCGCGGAAGCCGGAGGTTTCATAGTCGATGAGCGCGGCAGGCATAGTTTCTCGCGGCGGATGCCATTGCGGACGGGTCGCTTTCGAAGTCGACGGCCGTCCCGAGCGCGTGTCGGAGTGCAACTGCTCGATCTGCGCGAAGAAGGGATACTCCATTGGATTGTGCCACGAGAGAGCTTCCGCCTGCTGACGCCTGCGGAAAATGTCTCGACCTACACCTTCAACACCGGCGTCGCGAAGCATCATTTCTGCCCCAACTGCGGCGTCGCGGCCTTCTATATTCCGCGCTCCGACCCGGACAAGATCGACGTCAATGCGCGATGTCTTGACGGAGTCGAACTCGCCGAGCTCAAGGTCGAGCGCTTCGACGGACGGAACTGGGAAGCGGCGATCGAAGGCCATCGCGCGACGCGCAAGGAATAAATGGCAGGGCTGGGCTTTACGCCGACCGACTTCGCGGTCTTCAAGGTCGAAGGCTTCAGCGAACGCATGCAACAAATATACGCGCGCGTGCGGCCCAGGCTGATGAGGCTCGGCGACGAGTTGGCGCCGGAGCTGGCGCGCAAACTCCATCTCGAGTTCTTTCCGCACGTCGCCAGGCACGCGCGCCGCACCGTCAATCCGCCGCCCGAAACGTGGGCCGCCTTCGGGCCGTCGCCCAAGGGCTATAAACGCTACGGCTACCTGGCGCTCTGCATCTCGGGCGCCGGACTGCATGCGCGCATGGTGGTCAAATCGGAAGCCGAGCGGCGCCCGGAGATGGCGCGCGGGCTCAAGAGCAATGCCGCCCAGCTCGCGAAGTCGCTGCGCGGCACGAGAGTCGCGCGCTACGAGAAATGGGATTTCAACGCGCTGCCCGCGGAGATGCCGGCCGACGACGAGTTTTTCACGGCGCTCGCCGAGGGGCTCGGCAAAAAAACCGGCGGGATGGACCTCGGGTTCGGATGGAGCGTGCGCGACGCGCTGCGCCTGGATCGCGCCGAGCTGCTCGACGCCTACCGCGAGCTCGAGCCCGTGTACCGAATCGTCAGGGCGGTCGCGTAGCATGGACGCCAACGCCGACTCGGCGCCGTCGCGGCGCCTCGCAACGCATAGGAAGATGAGCACGATAGCGGTTTTGGGAGCGGGCGCGTGGGGCACGGCGCTCGCCGTCGGGCTCGCCCGCGGAGGCCATCGCGTAACCCTGTGCGCGCGGCGCGCCGATCACCTCGCGGCAATGCGCGCGCAACGCGAGAACGCATCCTACCTGCCAGGTGTCGCACTGCCGGAATCGATCGAACTGAGCGACCGATGGGCGGAGGCGGCGGGCGCGAGCGAGACCGTCCTGATGGCGGTGCCGTCGCGTTTTGCGCGGGCGGCGATGACGCCGGTCGGCCCGGCGCTCGGCGCGGACGCGATGCTCATCAGCGTCACCAAGGGAATCGAGAGTGACTCGCTCAAAACGATGACCGCGATGCTGGCCGAGGTCGCGCCGGCGGTGAAGAGGCTGGCGGTGCTCTCGGGGCCGTCGTTCGCCGCGGAAGTGGCGCGCGGCAAGCCGGCCGCGATGGTCGCGGCGGCGCGCGACGAGGCGGTCTCGCGCGGCGTGCAGGCGCTGTTCGCCTCGCGCTCGCTGCGCGTCTATCGAAGCGTCGACGTCGACGGGGTCGAGCTGGCAGGCGCGGCCAAGAACGTAATCGCGATCGCCGCCGGCATCAGCGACGGCCTCGGCCTTGGCTCGAGCGCGCGGGCGGCGTTGATCACCCGCGGCCTGGCCGAACTGACCCGCCTGGGCCTGCGAGCCGGCGCGCGCGCCGAGACCATCTATGGGCTCGCGGGACTCGGCGACCTCGTCCTGACCTGCACCGGCGACCTTTCGCGCAACCGCGCGCTGGGGCTCAGAATTGGCCAGGGCGAGAGCATCGCCGGCATCGCGGCGAGCACGCCCCCCGGGCCATCCGGTGGCCGAAGGGGTCTCCAACGCGCGCTCGATAAGAAGGCTGGCCGAGCGGATGGGCGTGGAGATGCCGATCGTCGCGGCGGTCTGCCGGGTGCTCTATGAAGGCGCGCCGGCAAACGCTATGGTCGAGGAACTGCTGAGCCGCGAACTGAAGGCCGAATTCTGACCCGGCCGAACTCCGGACGCGGTCTTTCGGAAAAACGCATTTTCAGAAAACGCATTTGAGAGAAGACAGTTAATGGCGAACAAGGGAACCTGCAAGGCCACGGATTGCAACCGCGAGGTGGTCGCGAAGCACTACTGCCGCATGCACTACCGGCTGTGGCGCCACGGCGAGATGCCCAAGGCGCGCTACAAGACCTGCACCTTCGAGAAGTGCCGAAAAAAGCGCGTCCGCGGCAGCCTGTGCGAGGAACACTGGACCGCAAAGCACGGCAAGGCGGGCGCGGCGGCCGCTCCTGCGGCGCCTGCCGCTGCGGCTGCGCCTGCGGCCGAAAGCGCCTAGCAAACCTCCGAGAATACCGCAGCCGCGAATGGCGGCTCGCTCCGCGCCGGCGCGCCCGGATACGGAGAGGCACGATGGCCAACCTGATTGTGGCTGGCGCAGCGGGCCGGATGGGCCGCCTGCTCACCTCGCTCATCGCACAGGACCGCGCGCATCGCCTGGTCGGCGCGCTCGAGGCGCGCGAGGTCCCGGCAGTCGGCAGCGACGCGGGGACGCTCGCCGGCGTTGGGCCGCTCGGCGTACCGATCACCGCGGATTACGCGGCGATCGCCAAGCCCGACACCGTCACCCTCGATTTCACCATCGCGAGCGCCGCGCTCGAGCATCTTGAAGTAGCCGCCAAGGCCGGCGCCGCGATCGTGCTCGGCACCACCGGCCTCACGCCCGAGATGGAAGCGCGGGCCCGCGAAATCGCGCCACGCACGCGGACCGTGATCGCGCCCAACATGAGCGTCGGGGTCAACGTGCTGATGAAAATTGTCGCCGAGGTCGCCAAAATTCTGCCCGACTTCGACGCCGAAGTGCTCGAGATTCATCATCGGACCAAGGTCGATGCGCCGAGCGGCACCGCGGTGGCGCTGGGACGCATCATCGCGGCGGCGCGCGGCGAGGACTTCGCCGCCAACGCGATTTACGGACGCGAAGGGATAACCGGCGTGCGGCCGGCCGGGAAAATCGCGATGATGGCGCTGCGGGCGGGCGACGCGGTCGGCGATCACACCGTGATTTTCGGCGGCCAGGGCGAGCGGCTGGAGCTTATCCATCGCGTCGCAGAGCCGCGATTCACTGGCGCGCGGGGCGCTGCGCGCGGCGGCATGGCTGGAGAAGCAGCCGGCCGGGCTCTACTCGATGCGCGACGTGCTGGGGCTGTAGGCCGGGCTGCAAGCCGGGCTGAAACGGTTAACGGCTCCGACACTTGGCCGCGCGCTGCTTCCTTCACACGGCCTCTATCAGTTTGGATTGGTCGTGGTCGTGGTGGTCTGAGAGGGTTCGTCCCCATTTCCGTTCCACGTAGTCGTGGTCTGGTTCTGTGCTGAACCGTCGACAGATGTTGTAGTTCTCTTCTGCACGGTGGCCCCGTTTCCCCAACTCGTAGAAGTGGTGGTTTGGCTCGGGACTGGCGCCATGACAACCGGGGCTGGAACTTGCACGACGGGTTGCGGGACCATCATCACTGGTGGACTCGTTACCACGCTCGAATAGACGGGCGTGGTGCTCGTCACGGTGCCGTTGGGATACTGAGTCGTGGTTGTGGTGCTGCTGCTGGTCGTTACCGGCGGCGCGACGTACACGGGAGCAGTCGTGGAATATTCGGTGGTCGTAGTCGTGGGCGGCACCTCGTAGGCGCAAGCGCCCAGGAAACCGACAGATACCGCGACCGCGGCGGCGAAAGCGACGTTTTTCAGAAGTTTCATTCTCGGACTACCTCCATAGGGCGCACAAGAGGCTCCCGCGCGGGCCTTTGATCCTCATGTGTTTTAAGTTGGTCTAGCGGAAGGTGGTCAAAGGCGAGCGGAAGGGCCACCGCAGAGCTGGATCAGATTCGGACTCGATTCCTATATCGATCCCTACCTACTCACACTACGTTGGGCATGATGCGGAAGCTACCGGAGGGATCCTCTATTTGGTTATGTGGAGGACCGAAAGTGTCGGGGTGGGGTCGATTTTCTTATGAGCTATAGGATTAATCGAGCTCTCTGTCCTGTTTCCAATCAAATGCTGGCGTGCGGGGCGGGCGCACTCGGGTGCGTCCGCCCCGCACGTTTTCTAGTTGCGCCGGAGTTGCAGCACTTCCCATCGCTCGCGGAACCGCGCCAGCCATCCGCGATGCCGGGTTTCGAAATACCCCAGCATCGCGACCATCGCCAGCACGTTGCCGGCCAGGATCTTCCAGAATCCCAGCGCGGCGAGTGCCGCCTGGTCGAACGCCGCCAGCGCCCCGACGAAAAAAATCTCGAAGATCGCCAGCAGGAAGATCGCGGCCAACGCGAACACCGGCTCGTAGTCGGCCGCGAGCAGCAGCACAGCGGTCGCAATCCCGAACATCATGAAGGCGAAAAAATGCAGTGCCGTATAGCCCAACACCAGGGGCAGCGTCACCTGCACCTGGCTTGGGTCGAAGATGCCCTGGAAAATCGCCGCGCCCAGCACCGCCGGCGTGCGAAAGATCTCGCCCGCCGCAAAGTCGCAGACCAGGAACCAGACTGCGACCACCGACGCGCCGATTACGCCCGCCAGCGCGCCCTCGCGGGCCACGCCCGTCCACGGACCCTCCAGATGACGCGCCAGCGTGGGATGGCGTTCAAGAAAAAACGCCAGCATCGCCGAAGTCGCCATCAGATCGCCGATCAGGAACTTCCACCACGGCAGCGACACCCCTGCCGACGGTCCGATCAGCATCAGGATCATGATGCAGAAGATCTCGAAGACCGGGACCAGCACCATCATGGTCGGAAAAAGCGTCTCGTCGGTCTCGGCGGTTTCGAGGATCACCGCGGCGACGACTCCGATAAGCGCGAAGACGCAGAAATGGAAAACCAGCCGGCCGAGCATCAAGCCCGCGCCGGCACTCGCGCCACCGGCGGAGCCGAACAGCGTGGCGGCCAGCGAGCCAAGGAGCCGAGCGGCTGACCTCCGGCAGCATCGAAGATCAGGTACCACAGTGCGATCACGAACGCGCCAATCAGGCCGGCGATGGCGCCATCAACGACCATGCGTACTCTCTGGTTCATCGGATCCTCCTTTCGGGGAGCGCCGAGAAACAAGCGTGCCGCAGGATGGGGAAACGACACCGTCCGGAGCAAACCGCCGGTGATCGTCAGAGGATAGTAGCTCTTGTGGGGCCTAGGTCGGCGCCCCTTGATCCAGCAATATGCCTTGTGCGAGCGTGAGGGAAGTGGGCGGAAAAGTCCCTGGACGTTTCCGGCGGTGGCTCTTCGCTACGCGGAATTCAGCGCGTTTCAGGCGCGGGCGTTGCGCGACGGCCGCAGGACGCGCAGTTCGGGCGGCCGGCGCAGGTTTATCGCCGGTACTTCGATTTCCTCGTCGCGCGCCCAGCGGAAGAAAATGAGCGTGGTGATGCAGCATCAGGTAGAAGCTGTCGGCGACCCACATCAGGATTCCGCCGATCACCTGATCCTGCATGCGGCGAGATGCCAAACGGATGCGGCGCGACCGCATACCACGGGTAGGTGACCGAGTCCGCCAGCGTGATCGGCGCCGCCACCGCGGTCATCGGCACCATCAGCAGAAACAGGTAGAGAATCTGCGCCGGGTAGCTGAGCCGCGGAAACTCCGGCATCGGGCTCAGCAGCGGCCAGAACAGGATGGTGCCCGAGACCATGAAGAGCACGTGCACCGCGATATGGACGCCCTCGTTCGGTGGTCATCAGGTTGAAGATCGGCGGATCGTGGGCGAAGACGTAGACCGTGGTGAAGGTCACGAAGGCGACCACCGGGTTGGTGAAAAAACGCGCCAACGGCCGGATCGGCCGGCTCATCAGGATCGGCCGGAACATCCAGTCCGGCACCGAGAGCAGGAACAGCGGCGGAATGATCCAACTCTGGAACGAGTGCTCGAGCATGTGCGCCCAGAACGAGCGCTCGTCGCCGAGTTCGTCGAGCGGCCCGAAGGTGATGAGCATCGCCAGGATGAGCAGGCAGAAAAAAAACACCTGGCGCTGGGTGGGCCTGCGCTTAAGCTGCCGCGCCGCGAGCGTATAGAGGACCGCCAGCAGGACGATACCAATGGCTGCGGATGGATCCATTTTGAATAACTCATTTGCGGGGCCGGCGCTCCGTCGAAGCCGGCCCCGAACCAATTCAAGAGAGTCAGCAGACGACCCTCGAGCGCCGAGAAAATCATCAACAGGGCGGCGCCGATGAAGCACGCCAGGATCAGCGGGAAGACGAAGAAGATGGTGAAGATTTTCTGGTCGTAATAGAGGTGCATGTAGAATCCGCCGACCAGCAGGAACTTGGCGATCGCCAGCAGGATCAGAATCGGCACCAGCAAGGGCTGCAGAAAGCTGACGTAATAGACCGCCAGCTCCATGAAGGTCAGGATCACCAACGCGACCGCGATGATCGCGTAGAGCGCCGGCCCCGGATGCCCGGCGTGGTGCTCGCCCTCTACGAAGTGCTCGTGTCCTGCCGCCGCTACGTTCTCGCTCATGCGTTGTGCACCGACCTCATCAGGTAGATCAGAGTGAAGATCAAAATCCAGACCACGTCAACGAAGTGCCAATAGAGCCCCACGATCTCGACCGAGAGCGCCCTCGACTTGCCCGCCCTGCCGGTGGCCGAAGCGACCGCCATCACGATCAGCCAGATGACGCCGATCGCGACGTGGGTGCCATGCGTGCCGACCAGCGTGTAGAAGGTCTGGCCGAAAATGCTCCCCTGCATCGAGAGATGGTCATGCAGGAAAAGCGTTGAAAACTCGTAGTACTGGCCGCCCAGGAATATCAGTCCGAAGAAGGCGGTCCCGGAAAGCCAAATGGTCGACCATTTCTGATCGCCGCGTTGAGTGGCGGCCAGCGCCAGCACCATCAGGAAGCTCGACATCAGCAGGATGAAGGTGCTGAACGAGGTCAGCGGGATATTGAGCACTTCGGCGCCGATACCGACGTTGCGCGGCTTGTAGACCATGTAGATCGAGATGAGACAGGCGAAAAAGACGCACTCGGAACCAAGGAACGCCCACATCCCGGCCTTGCGATGGTCGATGCCGGGGTAGGTCGGGGGATCCTGATGAGGATGCTCCTCGCCGTGGTCGGGATACTCGAAAGCCATCCCGATGATCGAGAAGAACAGCAGAAGGCCGGCCAGCACGTCGATCCTGACCCAGTTCATCATCGCGCCGGCCCCGCCCACCACCAGGCCGAGCGCGAACAACAGCGGATACATCGACGGCGCGGGCATGTGAGGAGTGCCGTGTCCGGAGGTGTCGTGATGCTCGGCGATGGCCGGCGCGCCGGCTCCCGAGGTCTCGCCGTGGGCGGGCATGCGCTGCCGTGGCCGTGGCCCTCGACCATCACGCCGTACTTGTCGACCCAGAACGCGTCGCGGCCACGAACCTGCGGTATGTTTTCAAAATTGTAGGGGGGCGGCGGCGACGGAGTTGCCCACTCCAGGGTGCGGGCGTCCCACGGATCGGCCTCGGCCTTCTCGCCGTAGAACAGGCTCCAGATGATGTTGTAGGCGAAAATCACGAAGGTGATGAACAGCAGGTACGCGGAGGCGGTTTCGAACGCGTTCCAGAAATCCCAGCCCATCCCTGGCGCGTAGGTATAGATGCGCCGCGGCATTCCCCATACGCCGAGAAAGTGCATCGGGAAAAAAGTGCCGTTGAAGCCGACGATGGTCAGCCAGAACTGCAACTTGCCGATGTCCTCGTTGAGCATCCGGCCCGTGATCTTGGGCCACCAGTAGTAGAACGCGCCAAGGATCGCGAACATCATCCCGCCGAACAGCACGTAGTGAAAATGCGCGACCACGAAGTAGGTGTCGGTCTGCTGGAGGTCGATCGGCACGCTCGCGTGCATGACTCCGCTCAGTCCACCCAGCGTGAACTCGAGGACCGCGGCGACGCCAAAGTAAAACGCGACCTTCATCCTCAGCGAACCGCCCCACACGGTCGCAACCCAGCTGAAAATCTTGATCCCGGTGGGGATCGCGATCAGCATCGTGGTGATCGCAAACGTCGAGTCCGCCACCGGACCCATCCCGGTCGCGAACATGTGGTGCCCCCACACTCCGTACGACAAAAAACCAATCAGCACCATCGAGTACGCCATCCCGGCGTAGCCGAACAGGGGCTTGCGCGAGAATACCGGCAGAATCTCCGACATCATGCCGAAGGCCGGCAGCGCCATGATGTAGACCTCGGGATGGCCGAACAGCCAGAACAGGTGCTGCCACAGGATCGGCGTGGCGCCCAACTCGACCAGGTAGAAGTGAGTGCCGACGAAGCGGTCCAGGAACAGAAAGAGCAGGCCCACCGTCAGACACGGAAATGCGAGCAGGATGAGGATGGTGGTCACCAGCATCGCCCACATGAACATCGGCATCCGCATGAAGGTCATGCCGGGAGCGCGCATATTGACGATGGTGACGAAGAAGTTGAGGCCGCTCAGCAGGGTCGAGATGCCGAGGATGAGCAGGCCGATGTTCCACAGGTCGATGTTCATGCCGGGCGAGAAGTAACGCTCGGTCAGGTTGGCGTAGCCGAACCATCCGCCGTCGGGCAGGGCCAGGCTGAGCCATCCGAAGTTCATGAACAGCGCGCCGAACAGGAAGACCCAGAAACTCAGCGCGTTGATCCGCGGAAAGGCGACGTCACGGGCGCCGATCTGGAGCGGGATAAGGAAGTTCGCGAAAAATCCCAGCTCCAGCGGCATGACCACCATGAAAATCATGGTCGTGCCGTGCATCGTGAACATCTGGTTGTAGATGTTGGCCGAGAGGAAGGTGTTGTTCGGCACCGCGAGCTGCGTGCGGATGGCCATCGCTTCGATGCCGCCGATGAGCATGAAGACGAGCGACGCGATGACGTAAAGGATGGCGACGCGCTTGTGATCGACAGTGGTCAGCCAACTGTAAATCCCTGACTCGGCCGTCAGGTAGTTGGAGTGTTCCAGCGGGAGCTGTTTGGGTTGCGCAGCCATAGCCCTCTACCTACTTCAGGCTTTCGAGATAAGCGACCAGGTCGTTAAGGTCTTTGCCCTGCAATCCGAGCGTGGGCATGTTGGCCCCGGGTTTAACCTTGTCCGGATCCTGAATCCACTTCGCCAGGTTCTCCGGCGTGTTGTCCAGAATACTGCCCGCCAGCGTCGAGCGCGAGCCGAAATGCGTCAGGTCGGGGCCCTTGAAATTGCCGGTGTATTGCTTGGAAAAGCCCGAGAGACCCTTGACCGTGTGGCATATCGCGCAGGGCGCGTTGGCGAAAATCTGCGCGCCTGCCGCCGCCGATCCTTCTGTCGGCGTCACCGGCGGCGATTGCTGTTGCTTGACCCACTTGTCGAAGTCGTCCTTGGTCTGGACGAAGGCGCGCAGGCGCATGTTGGCGTGCGAGTCGCCGCAGAACTCGACGCACTGCCCGTAGAACTCGCCGAGTTGGTCGGGCGTATACGTGATCGAATTGATCTGGCCGGGCACCACGTCGCGCTTGCCGCCCAGCGTCGGGAACCCAGAAGCTGTGAATGATGTCCGCCGACTGCATCGAAAAATGCACCATGCGGCCGGCCTGAAGATGAACTTCGTCGGCGGTGTCGATGCCGTACTGCGGGTACTGGAACTCCCACCACCATTGATGCGCGATGACCTTGATGGTCAGCGCGTCAGCCGGCCAATGGTCGGGCTGGGTGGCCCAGATGGTGCGGATGGTCGGCACCGTGATGAAAACCAGGATGAGCGCGGGAATCGCGGTCCAGGCGACCTCCAGCCGGATGTCAGAGGTTACCGTGGACGGTTCGCCCGGCTCTCCGACGCGGGTCGAGAACCAGAAAATCGCCAGGAACATCACGGCGAGCACGATCAGCATGATCAGGAAGTCGATCCAGTTGACGAAAACGTAGATCGAGTGGATCCGCCGCGCGAAGTCGGACCCGTTGCTCAGCGTGTCCATCGGGTATTTCGGCGAGCAGCCCGCCAGACCCGCGGCCAGCGCCATCAGGGTGCCCGTCAGCGAAGCCCAATTGATAACTCGAGCCGGCGGCTTCATCAGTGCGACTCTCCGATCGGCTCCATCGCGGCCGCCGACGCCATTTTCAAGCCGGGATAGGAACATAGCCAAAAAGCGCCAAGGAATCCGGCCGTGACCAGGATTTCGATCCATCCCAGCGGAATCGTCCGCGGCGAGAGCGAGGGCACGATCAGCACGTAGAGTCTCGGACCAGATGCCGACCATCCCGAGCAGCGCCACCGTGCCGAGGATCGCGGGCGTTTTCTTGGGCCGGATGCCCAGCAAGCTGACAAACGGGATAGCCCATACCAGGCACACCGTCATCCACGACATGAACGCCCACGGCAAGTAATGCACGCGCAGCACGATGAAGAAGGTCTCCATCGGAATGTCGGCGTACCAGATCACGAGGTACTGCGCGAACAGCGTGTAAACCCAGAAGACCGAAAACGCAAACACCATCAGTCCCAGGTCGCGCATGATGCGGCCTTCGGTGAAGATGTTGCCCTTGCCCAGCACGCGCCGCAGGCAGACCGCCGTGAACGCCATCGTCACGATCGCGCTCCAGAAGGCGCCGGCGAAAAACCACCAGCCGAACAGCGTCGAGTGCCACAGCGGCGACAGCGACATCACCAGGTCGAAGGAGAGCAACGAGTAAACCAGCCGCGAAGCAGATGCATACGGCGGGCGCCAGCCGGCGTATCTTCGGCGGCGGCATCAGGATGTTGGCCGAGGTCGCCGCCCATTTGCGGGCCTCCTCGCCGCGCGAGGCCGAAAGGAACGACAGGCTCAAAAGCGTCATCACGGCCGAGCGCGATACCGTCGCGGGCGAACAGGAACGGCACGTTGAGCCATGTCGTCTTGGCGGGAATCGGATGCCGAATCCAGGGGAAGATCGATTCGCGGCCGAAGAACAGAAACCAGAACAGGATGAAACCCGGAATAAGGAAACCGCTGAAGGCCTCGGCCAGGCGATAGTGCGCGCGGCCGGCCCAACGTCCCTGGGTAAGGTAGAAAGCGGCGGAAGCCACCACGCCGCCCTGCGCGATCCCCAGCCAGAACAGCAGGTTGACCAGGAACGCCTCCCAGGCGCGCTGGGCGAGGCCGTGCGTGGTCGCGATGAGCAAAGGCGATCAGCCCCAGCGCGATCAGCACGATAGGCGATCGTGCTCAGCGGCTGCGCTGGCAGGTTGGCCGACGGGGGCATTCCCGAGGCGCCGGGGCGATACGAAGCGGTCTCAGAGTTGGGGCTCATCGTTATTCCAAGGCTTGTGATTCCAGGGCTCGTGTAGTGCGTCGCAGCATGCGCTACGCCGCCTCACGCGTGATCTCCTGAGCGCCGGCCTCGCGCAGCATCGATTCGAAGCGCTGCGCGTCGTCTTCGGCGCAACGCACCACCAGGCCGAACTCGTCGCTCGAAAAGCGCGAGCGATAACCGCTGAGCGGCTCGAAAGTCGGCAGGTTGGCGAGCAGGATCCAACTGGTCAGCGCCGAAATGCCGCCGAACAGCACCATCAGCTCGAACCCTATGATGCAGTACGGGGGCGATCGAGCGCGATCGGCTTGCCGCCGGTGACCAGGTTCCACTCGAGCGAAGTGCCGATAGTCATCGTAAAGGCGGTGATAATCCCGGTGATTCCGCCCAGCAGCACGAACCAGCGCACGAAACTCGACCGCTGGTAGATGGCCTTGTTGATGTGCTCGCTCGGGATCGGCGAAAACACGCGAAACCGCGTCTGGGCCGCCTGGAGCTGTCCGATGCAGTGGACCAGCCGCTCCTCGTCGGTAAACGCTCCGACCAACTCGACTTCCGCACTCATGCTGCCTTCGCATATCCCTGGCGCAGCGCCTGCTTGAGCCAGGTAATGCCCTCCTTCAACTCGGTCATCGAAATGATCGGCATGAATCGAGCGAACAGCGAGAACAGCATCAGGAACCAGGCGAAGGCGCCGACGGTGATTCCCATCTCGGTGACCGACGGATGCCAGAAACGCCACTGCGATGGCTCGAAATTGGTCGCCAGCGAGCCGGCGATGATCACGAAGCGCTCGAACCACATCCCGATGTTGACGAAGATCGTGATGATGAACAGCGGGACCGGACTGATGCGGATGCGCGGTGAGAAGAGCGCGAGCGGGATCACGCAGTTGCACGCGACCATCACCCAGAACATCCATCCCCACGGCCCGAAATAGCGCATATGGAAGGTCATCAGCTCGATCGGGTCCTGGCTGTACCAGGCCATGAACGACTCGACGATGTAGGCATAGCTGACGATCAGCGAGGTCAGCAAAATCACCTTGGCCAGGTTGTCCAGATGCCACGGCGTGATTAGATCCTCCAACCCCATGACCCAACGCATCGGAATGAGCAGCGTAAGCACCATCGCAACGCCCGAGAAGATCGCGCCGGCCACGAAGTAGGGGGCGAAAATCGTGCTGTGCCAGCCCGGCAACTGCGCCATCGCGAAATCCCAGCTAACCACGCTGTGCACCGAGAGCACCAGCGGCGTCGCCAGCCCCGCCAGCAGCAGATAAGCCATCGAGAAGTGGCGCCACTGGCGGTCGCTGCCCTGCCATCCCAGCGCGACGATCGTGTAAAGCTTCTTGCGCCAGCCGGTAGCCACCTCGCGCACGTTAGCCACGTCTGGGATGAGGCCGGTGAACCAGAACAAAGAGCTTATCGTGAGATACGTGCTGATGGCGAAGAAGTCCCAGGTCAGCGGCGAGCGAAAGTCGGGTTGCAGAAAGCGCTGGTTAGGATACGGCGCCAGCCAATAGAAGAACCACGGGCGTCCGAGATGGATGACCGGGAAGAGGCCGGCGGTGGCGACCGCAAAGATGGTCATGGTTTCGGCGGCGCGGTAGACCGCCGTACGCCAGCGCGTGCGGAACAGAAAAAGGATAGCCGAAATCAGGGTGCCCGAGTGCGCAATACCGACCCAGAAGACGAAGTTGGTGATGTACACCGCCCACATCACCGGGTCGCCCAGGCCGGTCACCTGCAAGCCCTGGTAAATCTGGTTGGTCCATAACGCGCCGCCCGCCAGGGTCAGGGTCAACAGGAACCCGATCCAGAGCCAGTACCTGAAGCCGGGCGGTGTCAGGATCGCGTGGACGCTGCGGTCGATGTCCGCAAACGTCGGATCCAGGTTGATGTCTTTTACGGCGGCAGCCACTTACGCCTTCCCTTTCGTCTGATAGATGTCGCGCAGGTAGGTCACGTTGGGCCCGGTGTTGATTTCTTCCAGCACCAGGTACCTGCGAAGCTTGTTGTCGATCCGCCGGCGCATCATCGCGCTTTGCGGATCGTCCTCGTCACCGAAGGTCATCGCCTTGGAAGGGCACGCCTGCACGCAAGCCGGCTGAATCTCACCGTCGCGCACCGGGCGCTTTTCGATCAAGGCGTTCAGCTCGGAGTACGTGATGCGCTGGATGCAGAACGAGCACTTTTCCATCACACCCGCGCCGCGCACCGACACGTCGGGGTTGAGCTGCAAGTTCAGCGGCTCCTCCCATTCGGGCAACGACCAGTTGAAGCGCCGCACCTTGTAGGGGCAGTTGTTATTGCAGTAGCGGGTGCCAACGCAGCGGTTGTAGATCTGCTGGTTGAGGCCCTCCTTGGTATGCGCCGACGCGAACACCGGGCATACCGGTTCGCATGGCGCGCGGTCGCACTGCTGACAGAGCATCGGCGCCACCTGCATCAGCGGCGACTCGTCGGCTTTGTCCTTGGGCGGGAAGTAGCGCTCGACCCGGATCCAGGACATGATGCGCCCCATCTCGACGTAATCCTTGCCCACCACGTGCAGATTGTTCTCGGCATAGCACGCGGCCACGCACGCGCTGCACCCAGTGCACGCGTTGACGTCGACGGTCATCGCCCACTTATGCACCGGGTATTCGAACGGCGCGTACATCTCATAGGGCTGCGGCGGCTTGGGTTCGTCGGATGGCGGCAGCACGCCCTTGGCGAAGTCGTCGATACTGATGGTCTGCACGATACCGCGCTCCATCTGATCGGCCATGAACAGCGGCGAGACCAGCCGGCGCACGTCGCCGGTCGGACGTGCCTTGACCGCGACCGCCTTGCCCCACCGCGGCAGCACCGACCAGACGTTGGCGCCCTTGCCGTTGGCGTAGCGCCCGTAAGCGGTATGGCCCTGTCCGGTCGGCACCGCGAGCACGCCCGGGCGGACGTGTTCGGAAACCATCGCGGGCAGCGAGATAGCGCCCGCTTCCGAGCGCAACTCGACGATTCCGTTTTGGGAGACACCCAGGCTGCGCGCGGTGTCGGGATGGATCTGGACCCACGCGTCCCATACTAACTGCGCGACCGGCTCGGGAATTTCCTGCAGCCAGGGTTTGTTGGCGCCGCGGCCGTCGTAAAAAAAGATATGCGGCACGGCGACCAGGGTGAGCCCCGACGGCGCCTGAGGCGCCGGCACGTAGGCTCCAAAGACCTTGCTGTCGAGGCTGACCGTGGCGGCCTTTACCTCTTCGTAGTGACCGCCATCGCGGCGCGCCTTCTCCCAGAATTCGTCGAACGTGCCACCGGCCTTGGAACCGAGATCCTGCCATGCCGCGTTGACCGCGTCGGCCATGTTCTCCCACGGCACCTGTTCGGCCTTGGCGCCGCCGGCGTGGGCCGAGGCGAGCAGGAGGTCGCCGAGCGGGCGCGAGTCGAATACACGCACCATCACTGGCTGGCCCAGCCCGCGTACGCCTGCCCGCGGCTGCGTGTCGTGCCAGGTCTCCAGCGAATGATCGGTGGGAAGGCGCAAATGCGCCGCCACTGCGGTCTCGTCGGGCACGGTGCCCATCCAGGTCACGAAACCGACCTTGCCGATTGCCTCGTTGAATTTTTGCGCGACCGGCATCGAGAACGACGGATTGCCGCCCGCGATCACCAGCACGTCAACTTCCCCGCCCGCCATCGCCTTGACCAGGGCCTCGACCTCAGCGGACGAACTCGCAGGGGCCGGCCCACCGTCGGCGAAGATCACGGTTTTGCCGACATTGCCGGTGACAGCATTGAGAATCGCGACCGCGTTATGGAGGGCCGGGTCGTCGGTGCCGGCCATCGCGACCGCGCTCTCGGACTGGCCGAACGACTCGCCCATCCGCATGATCGACTCGGCCGACACCCCGGTCTTCTGCGCTACAGCCGCCGGTTCGAAATCTACGACCAGCTTGCGCAGCGCGTCGAGGTCGACGCCCGAGTTGCGCGACACCCATCCCTGCTTGACCAGCACGTTGAGCACGCTCAACGCGATCGCCGCCTCGTCGCCCGGGTTGGTAGCGACCCATTCGTCGCACTTGGCCGCCGTCATGGTCATCAACGGGCCGACGTAGGTGGCCCGCGCCAGGGTCAACTGTCCGCGGCGCTGCTTGGGCGTGCGGAAGGCGGCGTACTGGCGATGGAACTCGACCGGCGAAACCCAGGTGCTGAGGAAATCGGCGCCGAAAGAGATGAGCGCGTCGGCCTGGTCGATACGATAGATCGGCAGGTCGTCGCGCCCGAAGCTGGTCTTGCCGCGGCGCGCGCCGCGTGATCGGCGAGCCGCTCGTAGGTCACCATCCGGCTCGAGCCATAGGCACCGAGCCAAAGCTGCGCGATTTTGGTCTGGGTCGGGCCGAGCGGGCCGCTGATGAACGCGACCCGGTCCTTGCCGGCCTTGGATGCCGCGCCAAGGTGTGCGTTGAGGGTCTTGAGCGCGTCATCCCAGCTCGCGGTCTCAAACGACCCTTTTTGGGCGCGACGCTGGGGCACTGGCAGACGGTCGGGATTGTAGACTTCCTGCAGCGCGGCCTGGCCGCGGGCGCAGGTCGAGCCCTGGCTTATCGGGTCGGCGGGATTGCCCTCCAGCTTGATCACCCGGCCCTCGCGCACGCGCGCCACCAACCCACATCCGGCGGGACACTCGGTGCATACCGTCGCATAAAACGTCGGCATGCCGGGAATCACGTTTTCGTCGGGGACGACGTAAGGAATCAGGTTGCGGGCGGCCGGCTCGCATCCCGGTATCGCCGCTGCTGCTCCAGCGGTGGCGGCGAGCTTGATAAATGACCGCCTGGACAAGCCCTCTGACATTTGGATGGTCCCTCTCGCTCCTCTAGTGATGGCAGACGTAGCAGTCCTGGGTGGCTCCGCGCTTGGTATGGCAGTCGATGCAGAACCCCATGTTGATCTCATGCACCGGCTGTATCCTTTCCATCGTCTCCACCGGGCCATGACAGGTCTGGCAGGCGACGCCGGCGTTGATATGCGGCCGATGGGTAAAGCGCACGAAGTCGGGCAGCGTATAGACCCGGTTCCAGCGGATTTCGAAGTTGGACTGCGTGGTATCGGTCCAGGGACGGGTCACCGGCAACAATCCGCCGCTCTTCTGGCTGCCATGGCATCCCACGCAGCGCTGCACCGGCGGTACGCCCGAGGTCGAGGAACGCCGCGCGTACTCATGGCAATACTGGCAGGGAATCTTGTTGACCCCGGCGTGGATGCGATGGCTGAAGGGGATGGGCTGCTGGACGTCGTAGCGCGGGGCCCACGGCCGTTGCGAAAAGGCGATCACGCTCACTCCGGCGGCGAACATCACCAGGGCCAGCGTAAGTAATGTGCGGTTCAGATTCAGGTTCATTTCAAATCCAGTTCAGCGCTCCCCAGTCCTACGCGCAGCGCAGCAATGCTGCGTCCGCGATGCATGCCGGACACTGCCGCGTGCCCTCCGCACGCGGGATCAACCGACTTGGCCGCGCGCTTCATTCTCAAGCTCTCTGCTCTCATGCAAGCCGGGATTACGGAACCGCAAACGGCAAGATAACTAACATTGCTCGGTGGGTTCGGCAAGAGAAAGTAATGACCAAAAAAGAATTTTCGGTTTGCGCGTCCACGAAGCTTTCGCCAGACGCACGCGGCTCAGTCTCCGGCCGCCGGCAAAACCGAGCCGTTGGAGCATCGGCAGGGCGCGTGTCGGCCGCGAGGTTGCCCACAGGGCCGCGATGGGGCTGTGGGCAGGCGCGTCTAGCGAGGTTTGTGCGCCGGACCAAGTGTGGTAAGTAGTGTACGATTCTCAAATTCGGAGACCAGCTCAAGAAGGTGCAGATAAAGCCCGCCGCCAGACTCGGATTGCTGCCGCCATATCTTTTCGCCGAACTCGACCGTCTAAAAAAAGAGGTCCAGCAGCGGGGCGTCGACGTCATCAGCCTCGGCATCGGCGACCCCGATCTGCCCACGCCGGCCCATATCGTCGCGCGCCTGCAGGAGGCCGCCGCCGACCCCGTCAACCATCGCTATCCCGATTACGAGGGGCTCGAGCGCTTTCGCGCCGCCGCCGCCGGATGGTATCGGCGCCGCTTCGAGGTCAGGCTCGACCCGGCCCGCGAGGTCTGCGCGTTACTCGGCTCCAAAGAAGGAATCGCCAATTTTCCCACCGCGGTCGTCAACCCGGGCGATATCGTGCTCATCCCCGACCCGGGCTACCCGGTCTACTACTCGGGATGCGTGTTCAATGGCGGTGAGCCCTATTTCATGCGGCTCAGCAAGCAAAATGCCTTTTTGCCAGACCTGACCGCGATCCCCGGCTGAGGTCGCTCGCCGCGCCAAGCTGATGTGGATCAATTATCCGAACAATCCGACCGCGGCGACCGCCGAACGCTCCTTCTTGAAGGACGCGGTCGATTTCTGCCTCAAACACGACATCATCCTGGCCCACGACTTCGCTTACTCCGAGATCGCGTTTGACGGCTATCGCGCGCCGAGCGTGCTCGAGATTGATGGCGCGCGCGAATGCGCGGTCGAATTCCATTCGCTCTCCAAAACCTACTCGATGACCGGATGGCGGGTCGGATTCGTGGTCGGCAACGCGGCGGCGGTCGGCGCGATGGGCAAGGTCAAGACCAATATCGACTCGGGCGTCTTCCAGGCGGTGCAGGAGGCGGCAATCGCGGCCCTCGAGGGCGGCGAGGAGACGCTGCACCGAGTACTGCGCCATCTATCAGCAAAGACGCGACCTGATGGTCGACGCGGTGCGCAGCCTGGGACTCGAATGCGCCAAGCCGCGCGCGACCTTCTATATCTGGGCCGAGGTTCCCAAGGGCTATACCTCGGTATCTTTCACTGAGCGCGTTATTAAGGAGACCGGCGTGGTGGTGACGCCGGGGTCCGGATTCGGCAAGGGTGGCGAGGGGTTCGTTCGCTTTTCACTGACGGTGGCGAACGAGCGGTTGAAAGAGGCTGTGGAACGAATCAAGGCGCTGCGGTTTTGAACGGCGGGGATGCCCCATAGGGCTTTCATCGGTTTAGGGACGAATCTCGGCGACCGGGCGGCCAACTATCGTGAGGCCGTCCAGCGCATCGCGGCGCTGCCCACTACGCGGGTGGTGCGCCAGTCCTCGATTTACGAGACCGAACCGGTGGGCGACATCAAGGGCGCGTTCATCAACGGCGTGGTCGAGGTCGAGACCGAGCTTGCGCCCGACGCCCTGATGCGCCGGCTGCTCGGCATCGAGCGGGTGATGGGACGCAAGCGGGTGCGCGGCAAGAAGCCCGCGTCGAGCCGTGCCAAGTATCGCCCGCGCATCATCGACCTTGACTTGCTCTTCTTCGACAACGAGATTATCGACACCCGAACGCTCAAGGTTCCGCATCCGCGGTTGCACGAGCGGCGTTTCGTGCTGGCGCCGATGAGCGAGCTCGCGCCCGCGCTGATCCATCCGAAGCTCAACGCTTCGATTTCGGAACTGCTCGCCGCGCTCAAATCACCGCACCGGGTTACGTTGGCGCGGGCGGACCTTCTAAGGGCGCCGTCCGCCGCAGGGGGAGGAGTGGCTTCGCGATGAAGTTTTTTATCGATACGGCCGATATCAACGAGATTCGCGAGGCCGCAAGCTGGGGCCTGGTCGACGGCGTCACCACCAACCCGAGCCTGATCGCCAAAACCGGGCGGCCGTACGCCGACGTGCTGCGCGAGATTTGCGAGATCGTGGACGGCCCGGTCAGCGCGGAGGTCGTAGCGACCGAGGCGGCGGCGATGCTCGAGGAGGGCGAGCGCCTCGCGCGCCTGCATCCCAACATCGTGGTCAAGTGCCCGCTCATCATCGAGGGACTGAAGGCCACGCGCGCGCTCAGCAACCGCGGCATCAAGGTCAACGTGACGCTGGTGTTCAGTCCGCTGCAGGGGCTTGCGGCGGCCAAGTGCGGCGCGACCTATCTCTCGCCTTTCGTCGGGCGCCTCGACGACATCGGCCACGACGGCATCGCGATGGTCGAGCAGCTGGTGCACATCCTGCGCAACTACGGCTATCCGACGCAGGTGCTGGTGGCCTCGATTCGCACGCCGGCCCATCTCCTGCGCGCGGCCGAGATGGGCGCGCACGTCGCGACCCTGCCGTTCGCGGTGATGAAGCAGATCCTGCATCATCCGCTGACCGACATGGGGCTGGAAAAATTTCTCGCCGACTGGCGCGCCACCAAGCAGAAGATCTGATCGCGCGACGACGCTCACAAAAGCAAAAATCGCCCTTTCTAAGCCCTCGCAGTATCATTTGCGGGGAGGGTATGGGTGAAGGTCCCTAACAGAAGGATCTTCGCGAAGCGATGAATCTATTTTTCCCGCTAGCCCATCGTGCTCTCCGGGGCCTTGCGATGGTGTGTGACCTGTTCGAATGCGTATCCCAGCCTGAATAGATCCGGCTCATGATAGGGATACACGACTATTTCCATTCCTACCGGTAGCCCTTGTCAGTGAAACCCGCGGGCACGCATATCGACGGCATCCATGCTTGTGATGCGATGAAGGTATTGGATGGGAAGCCCGAGGGTGGTCCACTTGCCGCTCTTCACCTCGTTCTTCGTCGGCGGCAAGATCTGAACGCACGGAAAGCACATCGCAATCAGGCTCTTTTGCGCGAGCATATTGACGACATCCCGCTGGAAATCCTCGCGTGCCGCAAGTTTGCGGAAATATGTCGGGATCGTCCGCGGGATGGAGCGGGCCCTGAACGATTAGCTCAAACAGATCGAGTACAGGATGGTATTTCTTCGCCGCATATATGTCGCCAATTGTGTGATAGGGAAGTTCCGGCCGCGCGCCGAGGAACTGGTCGATGTCGTGCCGCGAATGCAGACAGATAGAGCGACGTTTCGACGATACGTTCCATCAGATTCAGGCATGGCGATCTCGACGAACTCGGCCCCTGAAGCTTCCATCCGCTTGATGGCCGCCCTGACCAGCGCGTTGACCTGGGCGGCTTCCGGATCGCGTGTCGCTCCCGAACGCCTGCGTCAAAACGCCAATCCTGGCGCCCGTGAGGCCATCGCGATCGAGATGCCGGGTATAGCTTCCCGTGTGCCCGGCGATCGCATAGGCCGACGTGTAGGGGTCCTTGGGATCGTATCCCGCCAGTGCATCGAGCAGGACCGCTGCATCGGTCACCGTACGCGTCATCGGACCGGCGGTGTCCTGAAAAACGACCAGGGGCGACATGCCGGTTCGGCTGATCAAGCCTGAGGTGACACGAACGCCAACCAGATTGTTGAAGCTGGCGGGCGCACGGATTGAGCCGCCGGTATCCTCGCCGATTCCCACCGTTGCCAGGTTTGCGGCCACGGCGGCGCCGGTGCCGCTGCTCGAACCACCAGGGTCACGGTCCAGCGCGTACGGATTTTTGGTTTCGCCGCTCTTCGACGAAAAGCCGAACCAGGAAGTCGCAAAGTCCGGCATCGCGGATTTGGCCAGGACAATCGCTCCGGCCTCCTTTAGCTTGGCGATGGCGGTCGCGTCACGCTGCGGGATATAGCCGTCGAGCGCGATCGAACCGAATGTCGTGACGATATCCTTTGTCTCGACCTGATCTTTGACGACGACGGGAATACCATGGAGTGGGCCCACGAACGTCCGGGTACGCGAAAGGAAATCGTCGAGCCGATCCGCTTCGGCAACGGCGTTCTGGTTGACGTTCACAATCGAATTGAGCGCCGGCCCCTTCCTGTCATAAGCCTCGATACGATCGATGTAACGTTGGACGAGTTGCCGGCAGGTAAGACTCCGATTGCGAAAAGCTTGATGGATGTCCGCGATCGTCGCTTCTTCGAGCTTGAATGCTTCATCAGCCATGTCTCTGAGCCCTTACCATTTCCCGATGTTCGCTTCGTCTGACGTCACCTGCCGCGCTGGCGACGGCCCGGACGGCTCACGGAATCGCGCGAAGAAATTAGTGGCCCGGAGATGCCGAGGCCTGACGTCGTTAAGACGACTGACGCGCCCTACACCATCTCGATGCCGCCCCATAGGAACGCGAGCGAGATCGCGCCGTTGCGCGAGTTCACGCTGTGCGTGCAGCCGTTGGGCCGGATGCTCATGTTGCCGGTCGCGACTTCGCCGCTTTCGTCGGCGTGCGAGCCCTCGACCATGTAGAGCAATTCCTCGCCGGTGTGGCGATGGCGCGGCAGCTCGCGCCGGGCTCGAACAGCGCCAGGACGGCGCGGCGGTTGGTCGCCTTGTCCTCCCAGATGAGTTTCTGGCGTACGCCGGGGAGCGTGTCGCGCCAGGGCACCTCGCTGAGCGCGAAAATCAGCGAGCGCGGCGCGCCGCCCAGTTCCTTGGCCGGCTCGACTCCGCCGGTGACCACGGCCAGCACGGTCGCTCCGTTCTTGCTGCTCACATTGTGCACGCAGCCGTTGGGCCGGTAGCCCATGTTGCCCGCGCTGACCGTGCCGGATTCGTCCGCGATCGCGCCTTCGATCACGTAAAGAATTTCATCGCCGGCGTGACGATGCGTCGGCAGGCTCGCGCCCGGCTCGAAGCGGCTCAGCACGGCGCGCCGCTGGGTTGCGGATCGGACCATAGCGCCTTCTGCCGTATGCCTGGCAGCGTCTCGTGCCGCTTCCACTCGATATCGGTGACCGCGATGATTCGTGAAGGTGGGTTTGAGGCCATGGCAGCATCCCTCCGCGTCTTTGGTTGGTGCGCAGGCTGCCGATGGCGGCCGCCCGCGCGCCTGCTTGGTTGTCCAACTCTCCGTGGATCATCCGGGGTGTATCTCCGCCTCGCGGCGCGTGTCAAACAGGAGGCGGCGAGCGTATGCTAGCGCTCGCGCCAGCCGTTGATTTTCGCCGTGGCCGCACCAGCGGCCGCGCGGAGGACAAGATGCCGATTACCAACGCGCAGTCGGGAACGAACGTCAATGAAATCGCGGACGGGATTTACCGGATAAGTACCCCGATCGACGCGATCCCGGGCGGATTCACGTTCAACCAGTACCTGATCGCCGACGATGATCCGCTGTTGTTTCACATGGGGGGACGACAGCTTTTTCCGCTTGTGCGTGAAGCGGTCGCCTCGGTGATTCCACTGACCCGGCTGCGCTACGTGGCGCTCTCGCATTTTGAAGCCGACGAGTGCGGCTCGCTCAATGAATGGCTTGCGGCCGCGCCCAATGCGGCAGCGCTTTGCGGGCGGATTGCGGCGATGACCTCGGTCCGCGATTTTGCCGACCGGCCGCCGCGCGAGATGGCCGACGGCGAAACACTTTCGCTCGGCACGCATGAGGTTAGGTGGTTGGATATGCCGCACATGCCGCACGGCTGGGAATGCGGATACCTGACGGAGCAGCGCACGCGCACGCTGCTCTGCGGGGACCTGTTCACGCAGCCGGGCAGCAAACCGGCGCCGCTTACCGAGGCGGACATCCTTGGGCCGAGCGAGGCGCTGCGCTCACACCTGGACTACTTTTCGCACACCCGCAATGCGCGCGCGCTGCTCGAGCGGCTGGCCGCAACCGAGCCTTCGGTACTTGCGTGCATGCACGGCAGCGCGTGGCGCGGCGACGGCGCCGCGTTGTTGCGCGAGTTAGCGACGATCCTCGAACGCGACTGAGGACGCCTTACGATACCTGGGTCTGCGGCTGCGGCCGAGCGCCGGGTCGCGCACCAGCACGCCTTCGGAATACAGCGCCCTGATCCGGTCCTCCGATATTCCGAGCACCTCGTGCAGCACGCGCTCGTTGTCTTCGCCGAGCAGCGCGGCGCGCAGGTCGAGCTTGTCGGGCCAGGCCGAGAACTTGACCGGTACGCCCGGGATGTCGAGTTCGCCGAGGAAACGATCCTTCACGCGGCGCACCGTGTTGCGCGCGCGCAGGTGCGGATGCTCCATCGCCTCGTTGAGCGAGAGCACCGGCGCGCAGGCGACGCGTTCCTTGTCGAGCGCGGCCAGCGCCTCGTCGCGCGTGGGAAAGCTGCCGAGCCATTCCTCGATGATCCCCTTCAGCGCTTCGTTGTTGTCGCGCCGCCCGCGGGCGCTGCGAAAGCGCGGGTCGCTCGCCAGTTCCGGCTTGCCCATCGCGCGCACCATCTGCGGCCACTGATGCGGCATCACGGCCAGGAAAACGTACTGGTCGCCCTGGTAGCGGAAAATTCCAGTGGGACCGCCGCCCGGATGCTGCGAGCCGCTGCGGGTCGGACGGTACTTGCCGCCGCGCAGCGAGACCATCGGCACGTTAGCTTCATGCATGTGGAAGTAGGTGTCGAGGATCGAGGCGTCCATGTACTGGCCTTCGCCAGTGCGCTCGCGATGCAGCAGCGCAAAGCCCACCGCCATCGCCGCCGACATCCCGGTCGACACGTCGCCGATCGCCATCGTGACGATCGCCGGCGGCCGGTCGGTCTCGCCGATGCCGTCGGTTATCGCGGCGTAGGCTTGGCCCATGTAGTCGTAGCCGACTTTGTAGGCGAGCGGGCCGCTCTGCCCGAGCGCGGAGATCGAGCACATGATGATCTTCGGATTGCGCTGGCGTAGTTCGTCGTAGCCGAAACCCATCTTCTTGATGATCCCCGGAGCGTAGTTTTCCACCACCACGTCGATCTTCGGGATCATCGAGTAGATGAGCTCGCGCGCGCCTGGCTTGTTGATGTCGATGGCGAAGCTGAGCTTGCTGTGGTTGTGCTGGAAGTAATAGCTGCTCTGGCTGGAATCCTTGTACTCGGGCGAAAGCGGTTTGAGTCCGCCGGCGCGCACGCGGTCGCCGCTCGGCGCGAGTTCGACCTTGATGACCTCGGCGCCCATCTCGGCCAGCACGCGCGTGCAGGTCGGCCCGGCAACGAACTGGGTGAAGTCCAGGACTCGATAGCCTTCGAGCATCCGCGGTTTATCGGGCATCGTTGCAAACCTCCATGCGTGCGCGGCCGTATACGCTCAGGCTTGCGGCCGGTTACGCCCACACTACAAAAAGCCGGCCGGGCTGTAAAACCGCGCGCGGCCAGCCGTTTACGCATTCAGCGCGAGTATTTTTCGCGGCGTGTATCTTTTGGGGTTAGCGCCCGGAAAATTTGGGGTTACCCGCTCTCGCGCGATTCGCGAAACCATGCGATTCGCGGACCTTCTTCGCTGGCATCCTTGATGCTCCTTCCTTCCGTGCGTTGAGGGAGACGATGATGATGAGGAGCAAAATTTTCCCAGTCTTGAAGACGCTGATTTTCGTGGTCGGGAGCGATGTCGCTCCAGGCATGTTTTTACGGCGGACATCCGTACTACTCGCAGCCGGCGCCTTATGCTTATGCGCCGGCGCCTGCCTACGGATACGCCCCGGCACCCGCATACGGATATGCCCGGCCGCCGGCATACGCATACGCGCCGCCGGCGCGCGTGGGCGACTACGACGAGCATCATCAGTGGCACGACCGTGACTGGTGGGTTCAGAACAATCATGCGTGGGTGCAGCAACATCATCCGGACTGGGTCGCATCGCGAGAGCAGGAGCACGATCACGACTATCACTGACGCTCATTGCCGCGGTTAGCCTGCGCGCGTGCTCCCGTGGCGCAAAACAAAACGCGGAGCGGAGCCGCGATGGCCCCGCTCCGCTTGACGCCGTGTACTCCGTCTCTATGGGGCGGGCCTCACGACTGTATTGTCGTCCATCGTAACCGCGCCCGTAAGGTCGGCGGCCCCTGCCAGCGCTCTGCCGTCCAGTACCGCGCCGCTCACCAGCGTGATCGAGGTCTTTGCCAGTATGTTTCCCGCAAAGTGAGAACCCGTGCCGATCGTCGCTGAACTGCCGACCTGCCAGAATATCTGCGAGGACTTGGCCCCACCTTTGAGAGTAATCCCGAAACCGGATGAAGTGGTGAGGGTGGAAGCGATCTGAAAGATAAAGACCGCATTTGGATCGCCTTGGGCGTCGAGCGTGAGATCTCCGCCTCCTGATATCGCCGTCGACCCCCCGGACCTGTAGAGGCCAGGGGTGAAAACCAACCCGCCTACATTTCCGACTGCGGGAGTAAAGGCTCCCACTCGTCCCTTGGCGTCGTTATACGCGATGGTCAGGGCGGCCTCGCCGGCCTGAGCTGCGGGATCGTCCACATGCATCGTGCCATTGACTATTCCCGGCGGGAAACTAGTCACTGAGGTGCCCGGCCACACTCCAAGATCTCCGGTAATCACGGTCGGAGTCGACGTGTTGGTGACTCCGGCGGCGGCCAGAACCGCGAAATTGGCTGCGGCGCCAAGAGCTACCGTGCCCTGACCTGCAGTGGCGCCTGTGGTAAACTGCCATACATAGTCGTGCGAGGGCTCATTCCCTGCTAGTGCGTTGCCCGACAAATCTTGAGCCTCGTTGGTGATCGTGGCCGTGTATAGGGTATCGATCAACAGATTGGCCGCGGGCACGAACGTCGCGATCGTGACCTTGTTTGTCGCATCATAGAAATAGGTGACGGTTCCAACTACGTGACCGCCCGACCAGGTCAGGAGGAAATCCCCGGTGGTAATGCTCGCATAGTTCATCGCTTTGCTGAAAGTCGCATTGACCTTCTGATCGATCGGCACGAGCAACGCATTGCTGTCCGGATTCGTGGAAGTCACGATGGGTTTGACCCGGTCCGAATTCGCTCCGGTGTCAAAACTCCATACATACTTGGTAGCCAATGGATTGCCCACGGGATTAGCGGCTCCGGTGGTAATCGTGGCTACGTAGTGAGTGCTGGCTCTGAGACCGAATACAGGTCTGAAGGTGAGGGATCTGGAGGCGTAAGCGACTGCTCCTTTTATCGCGGCGCCGTTCGGTCTCGTCACCTTGAACGTCGCTGTGCTGAGCGAACCGGGAGACATATCCTCGCTAAACATCGCAACGATTTGCTGATTGGTAGGTACACTTACAGCGGTGTTGGCGGGATTGGTAAAAGTCACAGTCGGCTTGGTGGTGTCGCTGGTAGCGCCTGTAGTAAAGCTCCATACAAGCGCATGTCCTAGCGCTACGCCTGCAAGGTCGGAGGCCGCGGATCTGACTTTGACTCTGTATTTGGTGTTGGGCTGGAGATTCGCGAACGGCCTTAGAACCGAGTTTCTGCCGTCGGTGTAGACTGTTCCGCCCACGAGACTTCCATTAGGCCGTAGCAAAATCAGGCATGCACTCATCGACACGGGGGACATTTGCCGGTCGAAGGTGACCGCAATTTTCTGGTTGACGGTCACACCCGTCGCTCCATCGGCCGGGCTCGTCGCGGTCACCGTGGGTGCGAATGAGGCGAGAGCCTCGCTCTGCGAGTTACTGACTACTGCCCATGCGGCGACAAACGCGACCAGAACGGCCGCGATAGGCCCCAGTCTGGGCGATTGCTGTTTCTTCATTTGGATCTCTCTCCAGCTTCGAAGCGGCTGCCAACGTCTCATGCGCCACCGCGTTGAGGGTGCGAATCCATGCACCGGTTAGATCACTTCCCTTCATTGCCAGCATTACGGCGGCGCCGAGGGGCCGCGCTCCGGCCTGGCGCAGGGTACGGGGCCTTCGCTCTTCTCCTGCAAGAAGCGGTGCATTACGGGGGCACGACCGCGGGGCAGGGGTGACGGGAATTAGCACACGTGGGTGACCGGATTGTGGCACCGGGGAGCACACAATCCGGTCGCCCGGCCAACAGTCGGCGGTGAATCGAGACACCGACGAACAGTTGCCTGGAGGATGTCACCTGGCCATGTCATTGCCGCGGTTAGCCTGCACGCGGTCAGCGTGTAGTTAAAATAGAGGACCGGAGCGGGGCCGAGATATATCGGCTCCGTTCCGCTTTTATAGCGGCATGATGGGCCGGACCCGCCGCCTTTCGAAAATCCGCCATAAAGGCTGGCATCGTCCGGAATAGTGCTTACATTTGTTCCGGAGATATCCTGAAACCGCACTTACGTCAGATGAGCAAACACAAAGACGAAAAGCATCGCCACCACGAATCTGCGGCCGAATGGAGCCTGGGTCACGATGAGCATGGGCTGACCGATGATCCGGCCGAGAGAACAATCGAATCCAGCCCCGACGACCCGGCCACGCCGCAGTCCTCGGAAATGGCCGCGCTTCGCGAGCAGATCGCCGCTAAAGACAAGGAAATCGCCGAACTGAAGGACAAATATCTCCGCGCCTTGGCCGATACCGAAAACATCCGCAAGCGGATGCGCCAGCAGAGCGAGGATACTGTCCGGCTCCAGCGCGAGAATCTGCTCCGCGATCTGCTGCCGATAACCGACAACCTGGAACGCGCGGTCGAAGCCGCACGCGGCGGCGGCAACGGCAAGCCGATCGTCGAAGGGGTCGAGATGGTGCTGCGCTCGCTGCTAGACCTGCTGCGCACCAACGGCGTGATCCCGCGGGAATCGATAGGGCGGCCGTTCGATCCGCAGTTTCATGAAGCCGTCGACCACGTCGAGAGCGGCGAGCATCCCCCCAACACGGTCATCAACGAGTTCCATCGCGGCTACCAGGTCGGCGAGCGCGTTTTGCGCCCGGCGCGAGTGGCGGTTGCCAAGGCACCGTCGCGAAAGAACGGTGAAGACGGCAGCGGCGGCATTGAAAACAATTGAATAGTGATTATTTCCAAAGTTAGAGGCTTCTCAAAACCATGGCAAAAGTAATCGGAATCGACCTGGGCACGACCAACAGTTGCGTTGCGGTGATGGAAGGGGGCGACCCCGTCGTTATCGCCAACTCCGAGGGTGCCCGGACCACTCCGTCGGTCGTCGCCTTTACGGATTCGGGCGAACGGCTGGTGGGACAAATCGCTCGCCGTCAGGCGATCACCAACCCGACCAACACGGTGTCCGCGATAAAGCGCTTGATGGGGCGGCGGTTCGAAGACCCTGAAGTGCAGAAGGCGCTCAAGGTGCTGCCCTACAAGGTCGTGCGCAACGAAGACGGCGCGGCCTGGGTGGAAATCCGCGGTAAGAAGTACAGCCCGCCCGAGATTTCCGCTTTCATCCTGCAAAAGATGAAGCAGACGGCTGAGGATTATCTCGGTGAGAAGGTAACCGAGGCGGTCATCACGGTGCCTGCCTACTTCAATGACAGTCAGCGCCAGGCCACCAAGGATGCCGGCCGAATCGCCGGGCTCAACGTGCTCCGCATCATCAACGAGCCCACCGCGGCCTCGCTCGCCTACGGACTGGACAAGAAAAAGGACGAAAAGATCGCAGTCTTCGACCTCGGTGGCGGCACCTTCGACGTGTCGATCCTGGAGATCGGCGACGGCGTGTTCGAGGTCAAGGCGACCAACGGCGACACCTTCCTGGGCGGCGAGGATTTCGACCAGCGCGTCATCGACTATCTGGCCGACGAGTTCCGCAAGGACCAGGGCATCGACCTGCGCACGGATCGGATGGCTTTGCAGCGCCTGAAGGAAGCTGCCGAAAAGGCCAAGATGGAGCTCTCCACCGTAATGGAGACCGACATCAACCTGCCCTTCATCACCGCCGACCAGTCCGGCCCCAAGCATCTCAACATCAAGCTCACGCGGGCCAAGCTCGAGGCGCTCTGCTCCGACCTGCTCGATAGGCTCGACCAGCCCTGCCTGACCGCGCTGAAGGACGCGGGCCTGCGCGCCAGCGACATCAACGAGATTGTGCTCGTGGGCGGGATGACCCGGATGCCGGCGGTGCAGGAGCGGGTGCGCAAGCTGTTCGGCAAGGAAGGCCACAAGGGCGTCAATCCCGACGAGGTCGTCGCGATAGGCGCGGCAATCCAGGCCGGCGTGCTCAAGGGCGAGGTCAAGGACGTCCTGCTGCTCGACGTGACGCCGCTGTCGCTGGGCATCGAGACGCTGGGCGGCGTGTTCACCAAGCTCATCGACAAGAACACCACCATCCCGACCCGCAAGAGCCAGATTTTTTCGACCGCCCAGGACAACCAGACCGCGGTCACCATCCGGGTCTTCCAGGGCGAGCGCGAAATGGCGGCCGACAACAAGCTGCTCGGCCAGTTCGACCTGATCGGGATTCCGCCCGCGCAGCGCGGCTTGCCGCAAGTCGAGGTCACCTTCGATATCGACGCCAACGGCATCGTCAACGTCCACGCCAAGGACCTTGGCACCAATAAGGAGCAGTCGATCAAGATCACGGCTTCCTCGGGGCTGCACGAGGACGAGATCAAGCGGATGGTGAACGAGGCCCAGCAACACGCGGCGGACGATCATCAGCGCCGTCAGTTGGCCGAGGCGCACAACAAGCTCGACAACCTGGTCTACACCACTGAAAGGACGCTGAAGGACAACGGCGCGGCGCTCGACGAGGCCGCACGCAAATCGGTCGAAGACGCGCTCGCGGCGGCGCGGGAGAAGTTGGAGTCCAAGGACCTCGACGAGATTAACCGCACCACCGAGGCCCTGATGACCGCCTCGCACAAGCTGGCCGAGATGATGTACAGCAAGACCCGCCAGGGCGCCGGCGCCCAGGGTGGGGCTGGCGGTCCGGCCGGAGACGACGGCCACGCCGGCGGCGCTGGTGAGGCGGGCGGCAGTCAGCCACATGAAGAAAAGAAGGAAGACGTGGTCGACGCCGATTTCAAAGAAGTGAAGTAGGCGGCAGCCGTTAAGCACATGGCAGAGCAACGGACCCCGGAGCGTTCCTGTGAAACAGGGCGTCGGGGTCCGCTTACTTTTGCCCGCTGTGTAGTCTAGAATTGCGCCGATGCCGCCCCAGGCCAAAAAGCGCGACTACTACGAGGTCCTAGGCGTCGAACGCGGCGCGGGCGAGGAAGATCTCAAGAAAGCCTACCGCCGCCTCGCCATCCAGTCTCATCCCGACCGCAACCCCGGCGACAAGCAGGCCGAGGAGCGCTTCAAGGAACTCAACGAAGCGTACCAGGTGCTGTCCGACCCGGAGCGCCGCGCGCAGTACGACCGCTACGGCCACGCCGCGTTCCAGGGTCCGCAGGGCAACGGCTTCGGTTTCGAATTCACCCAGGGCTTCGAGGAAGTCTTCTCCGACATTTTCGGCGACTTCTTCGGCACCGGGCGCGGACGTACCCGCTCGCGCTCCCGGCGCGGCGACGATCTGCGCTACGACCTGGAAGTCGAGTTCGAGGAGGCGGCGCGCGGTGCCGAGAAAGCGATCAAGTTCCAGCGCCTGGCGACTTGCGACGCCTGCGCCGGAAGCCGTGCGCGCGGCGGCACCGAGGGCGCTCGCACCTGCCCTAATTGCCGCGGCACCGGACAGGTCCGCACTCAGCAGGGCTTTTTTTCCATCGCCACCACCTGCGGCCAATGCCGCGGCGAAGGCACGATCATCGCCGATCCCTGCCCCAAGTGCCAAGGCCAGGGACGCATCCGCCGCCCGGAGTCGCTTTCGGTAAAGATCCCGCCCGGGGTCGACAATGGCTCGCGCCTGAAACTGCGCGGCGAGGGCGAGGCCGGATGGGGCGGCGGACCGTCGGGCGACCTCTACGTGGTAGTCCACGTCAAAGAGCATGAGCTCTTCGTACGCCAGGACAACGACGTAGTGATCGAAATGCCCGTGAGCTTTCCGCAGGCCGCGCTCGGCACCGAGGTCGAAGTGCCGACGCTCGACGGCAAGGTCAAGCTGAAAATCCAGGCCGGCACGCAATCGGGCAAGGTCTTCCGGCTCAAGGGCAAAGGCTTTCCCGATCTTCACGGCTATGGGCGCGGCGACGAACTCGTGCGGATGGTGGTCGAGACTCCGCGGCGGCTTACCGCGCGCCAGCGCGAGCTGCTCGAGGAGTTCGCGAGCATCGACGGCGAGGCCGTCAATCATCCGCTCTCCAAGGGCTTCGTCGACAAGCTCAAAGAGATGTTCGGCTAACGCGGCCGGACTGTAGCTCGTCACGCACTGCTTCTGAGCCCCCTCCAACGTTGTCGGTTAGAGTCCCTTTGGATGGCACGCCGTCAGAGTCGAGGGTCAGCGCGGCCCAGGCGCTCCCACAGCGCACGGCGCATCACGCCCGGCGGCGGCGCCACGCCATTGAACAGCTCGAACGCCAGTTCACCTTGATTCACTAGCATCCCGGCTCCGTCGGCCGCGCGCCGTCCAAGCGCGATCGCCGGCCGCAGGAAGGCGGTCGGCCGGGCCGCGTAGATGAGATCGTAGAAGAAACATTCGCGCCGCGTGCGCGCGTATTCGATTCGCACGAAACCGGCCGAAGTGAGGCCCATCGGCGTCGCGTTGATGACGATCGCGGCGCGATCGAGCAGCGCCGGGTCAGCCAGCGCCTCGAGTCCGCGCACGGAAAGCGCCGCGCCGCTAAGCGCGCGCGGAAGCCGCGCCCGCAACCGGCGCATCAAGGCGGCCGCCCGTGCGGGAGTGCGATTGGCAATCGCCACCTCGCCCGCGCCGCAACGCAGGCAGGCGACGACCGCCGAGGCGGCCGCACCTCCCGCACCGATTACGACCGCCGTCGCGCCCTTAAGCGCCACGCCGAGGCCCACCAGGTCGCGCTCCAGGCCGCGCGCGTCAGTATTGTCGCCGTAGAGTGACGCGGGACGGTTCACGATGCACACGATACAATTGACGGCGCCGAGCATCCGCGCCTCGGCGCTTAGCTTCGCGACCATCCGCAGCGCGCGCTCCTTGTGCGGCACGGTCAGATTGACTCCGACGATTCCCAGGGCGGGAAGCGCGCGCACCGCCGCCGCGAGCATCGGTGGCGTAACGTGAAAGGCCGCGTACACGCGATCCATGCCGAGCGCGGCATACGCCGCATTGTGCATCGCGGGCGAGAGCGAATGCTCGACCGGGTCGCCGAAGACGGCGGCGATGCGGGTCGCACCGCCGAGCGCGAGAGCGCCTCCGCTCACCGCCACGGCACGCGCCGCCCCGCGGGGGCGTTCAGCCACCGCCGATACGTGCGCGCTCGGCGCGCACTTCCTCGGCGGTGAAGAGCCAGCGGTACTTGAGCCCGGCGGCGGCGAAGGCCGCGGCCGCGCCTTCGCCGCGGTCGACCAGCGCGAAGGCATGCGCCACCGTCGCGCCCGCCTCCTTGAGCGCGGCGGCGGCCTGGAGGCTCGAGCCGCCGGTGGTGATCGTGTCGTCGATCACCGCCGCGCGCAGGTCGCTTCGGAACGCGCCCTCGATCTGCTGCTGCAGGCCGTGCGCCTTGACTTCCTTGCGCACGAAGAAACCGCGCAGCTTGGCGCCATGATGATGCGCCGCGGCGATCAGCGCGTCGGTGACCGGCAACGCCCCCGCCGCCATCCCGCCGATCTGTTCGATTCCCTCGGCCAGCACCAGCTCGAGCATCAACTCTCCGGCCAGGTACGCGCCGCGCGGCAGGTAGAGCGTGCGCTTGCAATCGATGTAGTAGTTCGAGGAACGCCCGGAGGTCAGCGTGAGCGCGGAGCGCTCGAAGTAGGACTCGCGGGCGAGCAGGGCGAGCAATTCATCGCGTTCGGTTTGATTCATGGTGTCTTGCGCGCGATCTTACCCGCCGGCGCGCCGGGCACAAAGAGTCGCCGCCATATCTCTGTGCGCGCATAGTGGGGTAGTTGGAATCTCAAGCAACTGACTACCCGCGGAAGGAATCGTGAGAGACCCGTGAGAGACCAACGATCGCACGCTTTCTTACGCATCCCCCAAATTGTCTCGGGGGAGTTAGGGTGGGGGTCTAGGGCGGTTCTGAATTTCTGTGAGAACCGTCTCCGTTAGAAGCAGCGATTCCCGCTTCGATGCGGCTGCTCGCCACTAGACGTTGCGGGGCGGGAGAGGCACGCAGCCATCGCTGGGAGATCGAAACGGGGAAGCGCCGCCAAAGTGCAGTTCATCAGGCGCTTCCTCGCTCGACCCCCACCTCCAGCCTCCCCCAAGACACGGGAGAGGAGGTCAGAAGCACTCGACCATCATTCAAAATGTCTACTAGCCATGCGCGAGCGGCGCGTGCCAGGGGAACGGCGGCTTGGTATCATCGCCGACCATGTTCTTCGCGCCATTTCTCTTTCTGTACGCGATGCTCTTCTTTTTCGCACTCGTCGTCGTGTTCGGATTGCTCGAGCTCGGCGCGATCAATTACGCCTTCAATGCGCTCGGCCTGCCGCCGCATGCGGCCTTCTGGGCGCTGATCATCAGCCTGTTCGGCAGCTACATCAACATCCCAATCTCGCGCATCGAGGGCGGCTCCGGCGGCGGCGGGCCTGCCTCGCCCGACGTGGTGAGCTACTTCGGGATGCGCTACCGGGTACCGGAGCGTATGGCAGCGGGACGTTCGACGGTGGTGGCGATAAACGTGGGCGGCGCGATCGTGCCGCTATGCATCTGCGCATGGATACTGGCGGCTCAGCCGGCGGTGTTTCTGCAGGCGCTCGCGGGGACTGCGATCGTGACCTTCGTGGTGCATCGCGCGGCGCGGCCAATTGCGGGAGTCGGAATCGCCACGCCGATGTTTATCCCGCCGATCGTCGCGGCGCTGGCTGGAACGTTGCTGAGCGGCGGCGTTCCCCATCATGCCGACGCGATCGCCTACGTCGCCGGCGTGATGGGGACGCTCATCGGCGCGGACCTGATGAACCTCGGGCGGTTGAGCGAGCTGGGCGCGCCGGTCGCGTCGATCGGCGGCGCGGGGACCTTCGACGGAATTTTTCTGACCGGGATTGTCGCAGTGCTGCTCGCGTAAAGCGCGGCGCACGTGTCATCCCGAGCGAGTCCGCGAGTCGAGGGACCCCGCGCGTTCCTCCGCGCGTAATCCACGACGTTACGGCAGTCTGAGCCGGAGCGGCGCTTCGCCGGTGAAGTTCTCCTTTTTTGTCATCCTGAGCGAGCGCTGCGCGAGTCGAAGGATCTACGCGCAGCGATTCGATTCTCGGCGCGCCTGGCGTGCGGCGCCGCGCCGCACGGGAACAATCGCTTCGCGTTGATCCTTCGCTTCGCTCAGGATGACAGGCGTTCAGGCCGGCTTGAACTTGACCAGCGTATGCTCGGGAGTCTCGCGTAGATTGTTGCCGCTCGTCCGTTCAGGACGAACAGTGGGCGCGGTAAACCTTTCCGGTCTACAGTTGAGCCTACCTAGGCGATAATCAATCCTAGAAAATCTTCTCCATTCCAACTAAGCTCCGGGCGTGCATCGAGCGGTCCCGCGCAACGTCCACGAGGTGGCGAGGTTACTCGAACGACGATTCAGCAACTTCAATCATTACAACCGCAAAAATCCCCTGGACGAGCTTCTGTTCATCCTATGCAGTACGAAAACGTCCGAGTCGGGTTACCTTGAGACTTTCAAGGCTCTTCGAAGACGGTTCCCATCGAACCGTCAACTCGCCGCGGCGACCGTGGCGAATATCGCCCGAACAATCCAGCTCGGAGGGCTTGCTAACAAGAAAGCGCATGCGATTAGCGACATCATGAGCAAGATTAACGATCAGTTCGGTAAGCCAACCCTTTCTCCGCTTCGCCGAATGAGTGATGCGGACTGTGAGGAGTTTCTTACAGGTTTGCGGGGAGTCGGCAAGAAGGTGGCCCGCTGCGTTATGATGTATTCGTTGGACAGAGCGGTTTTCCCGGTTGACGTGCATTGCTGGCGCGTCGCTCAGAGATTGGGCTGGATACGCCAGACCCGTCGCGACCGAAGTGGTTCGCCGAGGGATGAAGATAGGTTACAAGAGAAAATCCCGCCAGAACTCCGGTTTTCTCTTCACGTGAATTTTATTTCGCTCGGAAGGACCCTTTGTACGCCACGCGATCCGAAGTGCGGAGCATGTCCAATAAGAGATCTTTGCCGGCAGTTCGGCGTGCCTGCAATCAGACCGAGTCGGAAGGCGAGAGCGTGATGTCCAAGCAACGAAACGCCAATGCTTACCCTCAGAAGGATTTTCTTATCCATCAGCTTACAAAAGATATAAGCCTTAACGACTGCATCCTAGATTTGATCGATAACACTGTCGATGGCGTCCACAACTACTTTCACCGACAACAAAAGCCGCTGCCCAGAGGCGAAAAGCCGTATCGAACCTATTCTGTGAAGATACATTTCACAGAGCAATCATTTACCATCGAGGACAATTGCGAAGGCATTCCTGTACATATCGCTGAGAAGTACGCCTTTACCTTCGGGCGTGCCCAGGATGCGCCGTCGGCTCCAGGCACGATTGGTCGCTACGGCATTGGCCTGAAGCGCGCGGTATTCAAGCTAGGAAACATCATCAACATTCTCTCCTCCACGCGCATGGATTCTTTTGCGTTTAGCTTGAATGTCGACCAATGGGAAGCTGACCCTAAGGACTGGACATTTCCCATAACCATTGCAGGCCCACTTAGCAGTCCGGGAACCACTATCAAAATCACGGACCTTCGCCCCCAGACCGCTGACGAGTTCTCGCGCCCCCTTTTCGGCGGTCAAATCGCAACCGCAGTGCGCAGAGATTATGCGTTCATTCTAAGCAAGGGCTTCGCGATCAGTTTAAATGACAGAGTTATGACCCCTCTCCGTTTCAGCTTCAAAGCTACGAACGGGTTCGCGCCATACAGACACCAAGAAACATATGATGACGTTGAGATCGACCTGGCTGCGGGTCTTTCAACGCCCCAACCGGAAGACTCAAGCCCCGGCGTGACCATCAAGGATACAGATCGCTTCGGTTGGTTCGTCGTTTGCAATGACCGGGTTGTACTATCAGGAGACAAGAGCCGACGAACCGGATGGGGTACCGATGGTGTGCCCTCGTGGCATACGCAATACAACGGCTTCTGTGGCATAGTTCGACTTTTTGCCAACGATCCTCGCAATCTTCCGTGGACTACCACCAAGAGAGATATTGATCTCACAAGTTCCCTGTGGCCTGCCCCCCGAAAACACCCGCGGTTTTAAGGTAGGGTCCTTCACCGAGAGGAGAAGGACAGATGAAAGCGAGCCGCTTCAGCGAGGAGCAAATTATCGCGGTGCTGCGTGAGCACGCGGCCGGCGCCAAGACGGCCGAAGTGTGTCGGCGGCACGGGATCTCGGACGCAACATTCTACAAATGGAAGGCCAAATACGGCGGCATGGAGGTGTCGGACGCGAAGCGACTGAAGGCGCTAGAGGATGAAAACCGCCGGCTGAAGAAGCTGTTGGCCGAGTCGATGCTGGACAACGCGGCGCTCAAGGACATTCTGGGAAAAAACGGCTGAAGCCTGCGGTACGGCGGCTGGCAGTGGCGCGGGTGGTCGAGCAGCACGGGTTCAGTCAGCGCCGCGCGTGCAGGCTGATAGGGATCGATCATTCGAGTTTGCGCTATCAGAGCAAGCGTCCGGACGACGCGCCACTGCGCCAGCGGCTGCGGGAGTTGGCACAGCAACGCCGCCGGTTCGGCTATCGCAGGTTGGGCTGGCTATTGGTTCGCGAGGGGCACGCGATGAATCACAAAAAACTGTATCGGCTGTATCGTGAGGAAAAGCTGATGGTACGGCGGCGCCGGGGCCGTAAGCGTGCGTTGGGCACGCGCACCCCGCTGAGTTTGCCCAGCACGATCAACGAACGGTGGTCGCTCGACTTCGTCTCTGACACTTTCGGTGACGGTCGGCGCTTCCGCATCCTCTGCATCGTTGATGACTTCAGCCGCGAATGCCTGGCGACCGTGGTCGATACTTCGCTCAGCGGCGTCCGCGTGGTGCGCGAACTCGAACAGCTCATCCGCGAGCGGGGCAAGCCCAAGATCATTGTCAGCGATAACGGCACCGAACTGACTAGTGTAGCCGTTCTCCGGTGGGTTCCGGGCCGGGTGACTTGGCATTATATCGAGCCGGGCAAGCCGGTGCAGAACGCTTTCATCGAGAGCTTCAACAGTAGGCTCCGGGACGAGTGCTTGAATGAGCATGCTTTCCTGAATCTGGCCGAGGCGCGGGAGATCATCGCGAGTTGGCGCCACGACTACAATCACGTGCGTCCGCATTCCAGCCTGGGCGCGTTGACACCAATCGAGTTTGCACAACAGCAAGGGGACCGGCCGCTTGAGCTAGTTTGGGGCTCCGCGGCCGTCCCCTTGCTCTACCGCCCCACCAGGGGCATTACTTCAACTGACTCTACTTATAACTGCGGGTAAGTTGGGGAGCAGGCCACATGTATCAGCACGTGCTTGAACGAATGCGATTCGCCGCATCTACTTACACTGAATACACAAATCAGCGGAAAGGTCGTGAGAGCAGCTTTCACACGTTGGAAGAGAAAGCAAGAGACAAGCCTCTCGACCAATTACCTCTAAGTTCTACAATGAGGTTCCCGGAGACTCCGCCATTCACTGCCGAAGAAAAGTGGATCGCAATACAGTATTCGAGACCCGAACTTCGGGTGAAGAAACTTGCGAGCGCACTTGGACGCCCAAACATGCCAGCAAAACAAGTGGGTGAGCGGACGTTCGACGATTATTTCAGACGCAAGGTCGGAACGGAAGACTGATGGCACAAACTCGACCATCCTTCGACAAAATTGATTACAGCATCCGAACTAACAAGAGCATTCAACGAAAGCTCATAGTGGAATTCTTACAGTATCTTCGTTCGGAGTATCCGCTTGATACCTATCAATATATTGGATTAGGTTCGATGTGGTTCACCGACTTCGTGCTGATTCACAAGCGATTGCGCCTCCGAAACATGGTTTCTATTGAAAGCAGCAAAGGATACAATCGCGCGCGTTTCAATTTGCCATACTCATGCATCAAATTAAAGAAAGGCAAAACAACAGGAGTTTTGCAAAAGCTCGATTCTGTCGCAGCCGTCTATTGTCTGGCTCGATTATGACCATGAGTTGCAAAAATATATTTTTCGAGACCTAGAATTCGTTATGGACAAGCTTCCTAGGGCTAGCGTCATCATAGTTACGATTGAAGCCGAAGCCCGAAAGTTCGAAAACGAAGAAGATCGATCCGATCTTATGTGGAATGATATTCGTGACGCAGTTGGAGACTATCTTCCAGAACTCCTCGAAGACAAATGGCTGGAAGCTGACGAGTTTCCTGCATTCGTAGCGGACGTTCTGCGGGATGCGATGCGAGAAATGGCGTCGAGACGGATGGTAGGTCTGAGGTTCATACCCGTGTTCAACTATTTCTACAGGGACGGGGCTCGGATGGTTACAATCGGAGGAATGATCGGGGGCCAGGCCGAGATCGAATTCGTGCAAGGGCTGACCGATGCGCACGGAAAGTTCTATACGGGGAATCGGCCGTGCCGAATCGCGGCGCCACCTCTCACTGCGAAGGAAAAATCTGCTTTAGATAAGATGCTCCCAAAGGGCGTAGCGATGACCGCGAAAAAGCTAGGATTTCTGTTAGATGAAGGTCAGATTGAGCAATACGAGAAATTCTATCGCCAGTATCCTGTGTTTTGGGAACTCAGTCCCTAATGTGTCTGCGCACGGTCGAGACGCCTACGGAGGAAGGACAAGAGAACCGTAGCAAAGACAGGGGAAACGCTATTGCCGATCATGCGGAAGCTGTGCCACTTAGTCGCATGAAATTGAAACCAGTCCGGAAATCCCTGAATGCGCGCCGCTTCGCGCACCGTGATCACGCGATCTTCTATCGGATGGATCGGCCGAATGGCTTGGTGAGACCCGTGGTCCTTACCGGTGCCCGCCCTTAGTGTGGGTCCGGGTTTGAGCCAATGAAGCCGAGGGCATCTTGAGATCGGTTCCCGTTCCCCTGGGCTGACGTTTGCGAATCTCTTGATAACCTGTCGCGAATGGGTCGTCGGATTCAGACAGCTGACTAGTCCGTCTCGATTGGCTTCTCTGACCCACTCCGAACTCATCCCTGGGGTAGGAAGCTCTCTGGCCTTTCGCGCGTACTCACCTAGGTCGCCACGCACAGGCGACTGCTTGTACTTGGTCCAAGATATCCCTCTATCGTCCTCGGCTCCAAAATCGGGCGCTGGAAGATCGTGAATCGCTTCAAAGACCGAGGTCGGCTTCTCAGCTTTGAGGCGCTCTATTTCGGCCTGGGAGAACCGCTCCATCGAACACACTTTGTATCCAATTACGATTGCTCGCGTTCTCAGGGTGGCCGCTCCGAAATCCGCGGCGTTCAGTCGGAGGGGCCCGACGAATTCGTATGTAGACGAGATCGAATCCAATTCCCCCTCTAGCAGGCCGTTGAGGAAGGGATTTGATTAGTCAGTGTGATCGCCATGGTAGTGATAGAAGCGCTGGATTCAGTCGCTGGGTTCGACGGTTTTCGCTCGCCGAGGCGAGCGCGGCGGTGTGGTGGAGTCGTTCTTCATGCGGAGGCCGGGCTGAGTCTGGCGATTCGGAGCAGGTTGTAGGCGGCGGCCACCAGGTAGGCATGCAATTGGGTGCGGTCGAGGCCGCGATAGCGAGTTTTGCGCAGGCCGCCCACGGTCTTCATCCAGCCGAAGATCTCTTCGACCCGCTTGCGCACCCTTTGGCTCGCCGCGTAACCGGTATGACGCGCGGTGCGGCGGTCGAGCGCGGAACCGCCGGCGCGACGCTCATTGCGCGCGATGTGCGGGGTGACCTTGAGCGCGCGGCAGGCGGCGACGAACTCATCAGTGTCGTAGCCCTTGTCGGCCCCGAGTGTAATCCGCCGGCTGCCCGGCAACTCGGTCTCCAGCATCGCCCGGGCACTTTTGCGCTCGGCGTAGCCGTCGGCCGGTTCGACCGCGAACTCGATCAGGAGACCGTTGCGGTTCTCCATCAGCGCGTTGGCCGAGTAACACAACTTCGCTTCTTTGCCCGCTCCCTTCTTCGCCAGCTTCGCTTCGGGGTCGCTGGTCGATTGATGAGTCGCGTTGCTGCGGCGCTCGCCGTGGAAGTTAACCGTCGGGTTGCCGGGGTCGTCGGGCGGCTGAGTCGGCCCCTGGTGCCTGGGCTTGAAGCTCTTGAGCGACGCCCAGGCCTCGACCAGTGTGCCGTCCACGGTGAAGTGTTCGTCCGAGAGCAACTGCAGACTGCGTGCCTGCGCCACCACGCGGGTGAAAAACTCGCGCGCCAGGTCGTGCTCCAGCAGCCGCGCCCGGTTGCGCGAGAAGGTCGAGTGGTCGAAGCTCGGCTCGGCCACATCCATATCGAGGAACCAGCGGAACAACAGGTTATAGTCGAGCTGCTCGCAGAACATCCGTTCGCTGCGCACGGTATAGAACGCCATCAGCAGCGAGGACTTCAGCAGCCGCTCGGGCGGGATCGACGGCCGCCCGATCGCGCTGTACATCTCATCGAACAGCGGCGAAAGCTGCGCGAGTGCCGCGTCGGCGAGTTCCTTGACCCGCCTCAGCGGATGCTCCCTCGGCACCCGATCGCCAGGCTCCATAATCATCAACATCAACCGCTGCCGCCGCTCTTCACCCCGCATCCGCCGCTTCCTCCACCAGTCAGACTGCTCACTAAGACGAATAATCCAATGATGAGATTCAGGCGTTTATCAACGGCCTTGTATGTAGCGAATGTAGTAGAAGTGTCGACAGACGTGGCGCGGCAGGCCGGTGCGGCCTTGGGGAAAACACCCCGTCTAGCAGCGAAGGTCGTCGCGCCATCACAGCGCTCAAGCCCGAACGGTTGTAAGGGAAGAAAATCCCGGATTGCAAGGCTGGGCAAGCAGCGCGATGAGGTGCGGTGATGGCGGAGGCAAAACGGTATGTCGGGATCGACGTGGCCAAGGCGCAGTTGGACGTGGCGCTGGGGCCCAACGGAGAGCGCTTTGCGGTGGCCAACGACGAGCGCGGAATCAGCGCGTTGCTTAGGCGACTCGAGCCCGCTGACCTGGTGATTATCGAAGCGACCGGCGGCCTGGAAGTCCCCGTCGCCAGTGCCTTGGCGACGGCGGGAATCGGGGTAGCAGTGGTTAACCCACGCCAGGTGCGCGACTTCGCGCGCGCCACTGGGCAGCTGGCCAAGACCGACGCGCTCGACGCACAAGTGCTGGTGCGCTTTGGCGCGGCGGTCAAACCCCAGGTGCGAGCGCTGCCGGACGCGCAGGCCCAGGCGCTCGAAGCTCTGGTGAACCGCCGCCGCCAATTGGTTGAAATGCTCACGGCGGAAAAGAACCGCCGGGCCAACTCGCCCAAGGTGATCCACAAAAGCATTGATGAGCACATCCGGTGGCTGGAAAAGCGGCTCTCCGGGTTCGACGACGAACTCGCCGCTTTGGTCCGCGAGACCCCTATCTGGCGCGAGCGCGACGAGTTGCTGCGCTCGGTGCCCGGGGTCGGCAAGGTGCTCTCGACCACCCTGCTCGCGCACTTGCCCGAGCTGGGGGCACTTAATCGCAAACAAATCGCCGCGCTGGCCGGACTGGCGCCTTTTAACCGCGACAGCGGTAGCTTGCGCGGCAGCCGTTGTATCTGGGGTGGTCGCGCCCAGGTCCGGCGCGTCCTGTACATGGCGGTGGTCTCCGCCGTGCGTTCCAATCCAGTGATCAAGATTTTTTACGCCCAGTTGCGGGCGCGCGGGAAATACCCTAAATCGGCCCTCACCGCCTGCATGCGCAAGCTGCTCGTGATTCTCAATGCCATGCTCCGCAGCAAAACTCACTGGCACGCCACCGCGCTCGCGTCCTCGACCTCTACCCTTTATCCCCTCGCAGACGCGGTTTCCGAACACGGTTGCTGCTAGGTCTCTAATGAAAGGCTCGGCCAAAATTCCCGGCACGTTTTCCATTATGAAGAACGCGGGCTTTAGGGTCCTCACAAACCTGAAGAAATCACGGACGAGTAAATTTCTACCGTCTCGAGGACTTCTTTTGCCAATGGCGCTGAAGCCCTGGCAGGGTGGTCCGCCGACGATCCCGAATGTCTGGTTTCTGCTGATACCGGCTTTGGCTAACAAGCTCCAAGGGCTGATCCGACGGATGTCGGCAAGCAGAGATTTAGCGCGGGGAAAGTTGACCGGGAAGCTGCACGAAAGATTTGCGTCGTTGTCCACTGCCAGTGCTGTAGAGAATCCCGCGCGGTATGCTCCAAGCGTGAAGCCGCCCGCGCCAGCGAACAAGTCGATCACCGGAGGCTTCATTCAAGCGAGATTTACCATAACGACGAGCTCTGTTAATCGCGAAAGCAAAACAACCGTCCACAGGCGTGGCGTTCAGGCCAGCTTGAACTTGACCAGCGTATGCTCGGGCGTCACGTCGTCGAACTGCACCGTCACCGGCATCCCGACCTTCACGCTCTCGGGCGCGGCGACGATATTGCTCGTCATTCGCGGTCCCTCCTCGAGCTCGACGATCGCCAGCACGTATGGCTGATCGGCGAACGAGCGGCTCGAGGCGCGGCGCACCACGGTGTAGCTGTAGACCTTGCCGCGTCCGCTGACGCGCTCCCATGTGAGGCGATCCGAAAAGCAATGCGGGCATCGCGCGCGCGGATAGTAGATATACGCCTTGCATGCGGCGCACCGCTGGAGGCTCAGTTCATGGCGCCGCGCGGCTTCCCAGAACGGGCGGCTGGTCGGCGTCGGCTTGGGCAGGGGCTTGTGATATTCGCTCATGAGCGCCGCTCCAGGATCAGGCTTGCCTGCTCGCTCATGATGCCGCCGTTGCCGTTGACGTAGGCGAGCCGCGCGTCTTTGACCTGGCGTTCTCCGCCGCGGCCCATCAACTGGCGCACCGCCTCGGTCACGTGGCTCATTCCACCGCCCAGCCCCGGCTGTCCGAAGGAGAGCTGGCCACCGTGCGTGTTGCACGGAAAGTCACCGGCGTACGACAAATCGTGATCCCATACGAAGTTGCCGCCCTGCCCTTTCTTGCAGAACCCGGCGTCCTCGAGCGTCACGATCACCGTGATGGTGTAGCAGTCATACGGGCAGACCAGGTCGATGTCCTTGTGGGCGACACCGGCCATCTTGAAGGCCGTGCCGGCTGCGACTTTCACGGGCGAGTCGGTCAGCGACGGCGCGTAGGTGATCGATGCGTGATTGGAATATTCGCCGGCGCCGAGCAACCAGGCCGGTGGATGCTTGGCACGCCGCGCGACCTCGGGCGAGGCCACCACGACCGCCGATCCGCCGCTGCACGGGCTGACGATTTCGTAGAGGTGGAGCGGGTCGACGATCATGCGTGAATTGAGCACGTCATCGATCGTGAGTTCCCGGTCGTTGAAGGTCGCAAGCGGATTCTTGACCGCGCTCCTGCGTTGGTCGACCGCGACCTTCGCCATCTGCTGCGCCGTGGTCCCATACTCGTACATATGGCGATTGGCGATCATCGCGTAGCCGCAATTGGCGCCGATACTTCCGTAGGGCGCTTCGAACTCGCGCTGCACCGAGATGACCGGCGGTTTCTGGTCGCCGAATTTGTTGAGGTCGCCGACCACGCACAGCACCGCCTGGCACATCCCGGCGTGAATCGCCGCCGCCGCCCGCCATACCATCCCGGCCGGACTCGCGCCGCCGATATCGACCTGGTTGAGCATCCGCGGATTGATTCCCATCACCTCGGCGACGCTCGCCGGGTACAACATTCCGGCATCCGCGAAAGCCATCCCGCAGAGAAACCCGTCGATGTCCCTGGTCTCGAGGCCCGCGTCGGCGATCGCCTCGGCCGCCGCGTTCGACATCAGGCCGAGCGCGGTCGCGTCGGGCGGCGCGTCCTTGGTGGGCTTCAGTTCGCCGATTCCGACCACGGCGGCCGTTCCTTTAAGACTCATCGCAACACGCTCCAACCTCTACTTCATTGCCAATCGCTATCGACTACCACAAACCTCGCGCGATCGGTAAACGGCACGCCGCGCCTGGGACCGGGCTGACAGGAGCGGCACTTTCGGCTAGCGTGGTCGGATTCGCAAGGAGCGTTTTGCACGATGGCATTTATCATGTGCGACGATCACAGCCTTTCCGTCGAGGCCGACGGGATGGACGTGGCCACCGCCAAGCAGACCATGTTGGGCGAGCCCAAGCCGAATCCGACCGCGATCGAAAAGGAGCTGAACGAGTTCGGCCGCGCCCATCGCGAGTGTAATTTGCGTATCGTTCCCGATTAACGGAACGCCCGATTAACGGAACGCCCGACTAAGGGAACAACCGGCCGACGGAATCGAATCATGTACGACGCGATCATAGTGGGAGCGCGATGCGCTGGGGCGCCGACGGCGATGCTGCTCGCGCGCGCGGGCCATCGGGTGCTGCTGGTGGACCGGGCGACGTTTCCCAGCGACATAATGTCGACGCATTACATCCATCAGCCTGGCGTCGCGCGTCTTAAGCGATGGGGCCTGCTCGACGCGGTGCTTGCCACCAACTGCCCGCCGATCGAGCGCATCCGGCTCGACGCCGGGCCGCTCGCGCTCGAAGGCGCGCCGGTGCCGTACGAGAACACGGCCATCGCGCTGTGTCCGCGGCGCTTGCTGCTCGACAAAATTCTCTTCGACGCGGCCGCGCAGGCCGGGGCTGAAGTGCGCGACGGATTCGTGGTCGAGGCTCTCAGTTGGGAGGACGGCCGCGTGAGCGGAATTCGCGGACGCGACCTGCGCGGCGGGAAGGAGTGCCACGAGCGGGCGCAAATAGTGATCGGCGCCGACGGTCCATGGTCGTCGGTCGCACGCGCGGTAGATCCCCCCGAATACGATACGGTGCCATCGTTAACCTGCGGCTATTACAGCTATTTCAGCGGCGTGCGTCTGAGCGCGTGCGAAGTTCATCCGCGCCCCGGATGCTCGACGCTTGGCTTTCCCACCAATGACGGGCTCACCTGTGTCGCGATCGAGCGGCCCAAGGACGAGTTCGAGGCGTGGCGCGCCGATATCGAGGGCGGCTTTTTCAAGACGCTGGAATCGACGGCGGACCTCTTCGAGCGGGTGCGCGCGGGCAAGCGCGAGGAGCGCTTCGCCGGCACCAGCGGGATTGCGAATTATTTCCGCAAGCCATACGGCCCCGGCTGGGCGCTGGTTGGCGACGCCGGCTATCACAAGGATCCGATCACCGGCTACGGCATCACGGACGCGCTGCGCGACGCCGAACTGCTTGCCCAAGCCGCGGGCGCGGGGCTCGCCGGGCGCGAGCCGATGGAGCTGGCGCTCGCGCGCTACGAGAGCGCGCGCAACGCAGCCTCGATCGATCACTACCGCTTTACCTGCGACCTGGCGCGGCTGGAAGGGCCGCCGCCGATGGTGCAGGCGTTGCTGGCCGCGCTGAGCGGAAACGCCGAAGATACGAGCCGCTTCATGGGCACCGTCGCCACGAGCGTCCCGATTTCCGAGTTTTACGCGCCGAACAATTTGATGCGGATCATGCGTGCGGCCGGCCACGCGTAGCAGCCGCACGACGCGCTACGCGATGCGCCGCGCGGTGTCGGCGTCGAGTCGTGTTGACCCGGCTCATCGCACGCCGATACTATGCCAAGGCGGGGTGGAGCAGTCTGGTAGCTCGCCGGGCTCATAACCCGGAGGTCGAAGGTTCAAATCCCTCCCCCGCAACCAAAAAACCCGTGCCGAACACGGGTTTTTTCTTTTCCCTCAAAACAGAGAATCAACAATATCGCGCGTGGTGTTCCGTACCCGACCCATGCACCGAAGAGACTTCCGCTAGAATCTTCTACAGAACCGACAACTCAAGGCCGTGGCTCGCAACCATCAAACTGAACACCTTGCTTACGGAGAGCAGCCCCGATGAGCTCGGTTGGATGATTATTCGCGCGGATCTGTTGAATCCAAGCTGAGGGAACTTGCGGTAGCAATCTTGAAGTCCGAGACCATGCTTTCTGAAGTGCTGTGGCGTGAGCTTTCTCAATGTCGCTTTGCATATCGGGCAACAAATTCCACGTTCACCACCGTCCAGGACTCTTATTTCCTTTAGTGTCTCGCGCAGAAACTCACGACCCAGACTGACGTCTGCGCATAGCGCTTCGGGCAAGCGAGTGACGAAATCCTCGATGACAGTGCGATCGTACCGAACCTCAGTCAAAGGCGAGAGAAAATCCAAACTAGCCTCTTTCTCGAGCGACTGAACCTGATCCCAAATTCGTTGATAGGAAACCAGGGCTTCCTCCAACGCACGACCTCTCAACGCAGCGCTCTTGACCGCGTCCATTATCGCCTCAGCTTGAGCCTTCATTTTGTCAAGCTGCGCACGCGTTCCATTCTCCTCACTGCTTTGAACGATCTGCGTCGCCGCCTTGGTCAGATCGTCGATGAAACACGCTAAACGAGATGCAAGCTCCGACAAAACAACTTGTTCAAGGGAAAGGCGATGGATGCGGAGCGAGTTCGTACACCTCCCCGACTCAGCGTGGCTCCGGCACGCGTAATGATTCCTCCCTGCGACGCTCAGGCATGCACCGCACATCTCGCAAGAAAGCAGTCCCGACAGCAGATGGCTGGTCCGAGAACGTCCCCGAGCGAACAGACGCTTTCGGGTACGCAGTCGGTGCTGGACTGCCGCCCACAGATCGTCCCTGATGATGCGAAGATCTTCCGATTGGCGAACTTCCCACTGCTCGGGCGACCGCCAGCGATACGCGCGCCGTCCGGTGGCCGGGTTCTTGACCCATTCTCTGCGATTGAAGATGAAACGTCCGACGTACTTCTGATTTTGAAGCATTAAAAAAATCGTGTTCGGCCGCCACAATCGATCGTTCTGTTCGGCATTAAGTTGCTTCGCTATTGCTTTTTCGCCGTTGCCGTCTCTGAAGCTTTGAAAGATGCGCCGGACAACTGCCGCCTCGGCAGGATTTACCTTGATCCTGTAACCTGCACGTTCCGACTTGCTGTGAGATCCTATTAGTTCTGGTGAATCATGCACTGGCTCGGAAACAAATCCGTAGGTTCGGCCTCCAGTCGCATAGCCTTTTAGAAACTGACCGTCTAACCCGCGCTTCGTCGCCTTTCTAAGATCATCAAGATAAAGCTCGTTGACCAGCGATTTCACTGTCACGCTGATCTTGGTTGTCTCGTCTGCAGTGTTGATGTTGTCGGCGACTGCAATGACGCTGATCCCAATGAAGCGCAGGCGCTTGATGATCGCGTCAGTATCGCCAATGTCGCGCGAGAGCCTTGAAAGCTGATCAACCACGATGGCGTCAAAAGGGCGCGGCTCAGCAGTTGCCGCATCCAGCGCCCTTTGAAGCCCAAACAGGAGCCTTAGGTTTGCGCCGGATATGGCCTCGTCCGAGAACTCGGAAACAACCTTATGCTCGTGTTGACGCGCCCATCTCTGCACAATGCGCAGCTGGTCTGCGATCGAGGTTTCCCTCTGGTTGTCAGAGCTGAAGCGTCCGTAAAACGCGAGTCTCACGAGGGTTCAGCCGAATCACGAAGCACGACGATGTGGACTCGATGCGATTTTTCGCTGCTTTCGATAACTTGGAAGTGGCCTGGATTGCTCCGAACATACTTGTGAAAACAGCGAGCCAGTGTCGTTAATCCCGGGACCGCGCCATTCAGAGCTTTCCTGCGTTCCCTAGTATGCGTCCGCTGCTGGGTCTTCATTAGGTGGCTCAAATCTCGCATGCATGCTTAACCGCTTAAGCATCTTACTTGAGCGCTTAAGCATAATCAAGCACGCCTCTCATGCGAAAAATCAGACTCGCGTCTCGGCGTTATTGCTCTTATTCGGAAGTTTTGAGTCGCGCCCACCTGGCGCGCGCGGCGGTTCTGGCGATCTCGGTCCTCTGCTCCGGAGTTAGCTTGGCAGCTCTCGCTTTACCACCCTTGGGCCCGCCGAGACGACCGAGAGTAACGGCTGCGGGGTTCTTTGGCTTCTGGCTCGCTAACTTATCTTGGTGTCCGGCCGCAACAGTATCCTCCCGACCCGATCGAGCGCCAGACCCTCGCTTCTTCATGTGCGCTAATCTGACATGGTTTGGCACGAGGAGAAACCTGCCCCAAAAGCAGTTGTCGGCCCCCTGCGAGGGCCAAAATAACGAACCGCCTAGTGTCCGCTGCCGAGGCCGAAGTGAAGACGAATTTTTTTCCGGGAACACATAATAACCCTGAAGAGCACCAATTCCGGGCTCTTTTCGAGCAGGAAATCTCCAGCGGTACCGAGGGTTCGAATCCCGCTCCGACCGCCCCTTCGGTAATTTTGTAATCCCGCAAAAAGCGCCAACCCCGGCCCCGCCGCATGCCGTCGTGGCGGGTTCGACTGTCAGGTCCCTCTTTCGGACCCGTGGCTGTGCATTAATACTCTATAACCTATCTTAAGGGTCTAAAGCCCACTATAATAGTTAAGGAGGTAAGTCTATGGCACGTAGTACGCCACCGCCGCCGCAATGTGCGGCTGAAGTCGAAGCAGTTCTTAAGGTACTCGACGATCCTCGTTTCACCGCTGAGGCCTACGCCCAATCGGTCATCAAGCAGATCGCCGGCATGACATTTCCACAATTGCAGGTGCTTGCGTTGCGCATAGAACTGCTCGATTTAGTAAGAAGAGTCCGCACGCGCGGCAACGTTGACGCTATCGGACTAAGGCATGCGGCTTTGCAGCTATTCCGTTCTGCGCAAGCCTGGGCGCGGCCTGTTCCTGTGCCTCAGGCCGGCGACGTGGCGCAGCAGCAATTACCCACACCTTCACAATGTGCTGCTGAGATTGAAAAAGTTCTTAAGGCCCTCAACGATCCGGTGTTGACCGCAGGAGCCTTTGCACGGTCGAACATCGAGCAGATTCGGGACATGACATTCCCACCTGAGCGCATAGTTACGATGCGCTCGGAGCTGCTTGCCTTTGAAGGGCACGTCCGCACGCTTGGTAACGATCACGCTGCTGGACTGAGGCACGCGGCTTGGCAGCTATTCAGGCGCGCGCAAGAGCTAGCGCGGCCAGTATCCCTACCTTCGCCTGACTACATAGTGAACTCGATATTCGGCGGGCTTCAGGAACAATTCGGTTGGTCATCACTCACGATTGACCTGCTTCGGCAGGAACTGAAGCCGGGCGAAACGATCAAAGCCTACAACGCCTCCGGCATCACGACGAATCTGCGGCGCATCGACAAGGAAGAACTAATCATCAAATATCGGCCGCACGCGATGATCCCGCAATATTTCGAGCGGTGGCGCAAGGCGCACACCCGGGACGGATTCTTTTCCAACTCGAGAGACTCAGAACGATGAGAACCGCGTATGACGTGATTTCGATCGAAATTCCATACGGAGAAACGGCTACTATGGCAAAGCAAACATCACCGACCCAAGAGCAGCGCGACATCGCGTGGCAGCTCGGTATTAAACCCGAAGACCTTGCTGAGCGCGTGGCGCTGAACAGCGCCGACGCGACCAAAGCCGTCAAAGATGGCGGCCCTTATCAAGTCACTTGCGTAAACCGCACGACTGGCTTGGTCTCGCTACATCAAACCGATGCGAACGAACGCAGCCCCGACCCGAACGAACTGTTGCAAGTGCTCGCGCGCAAAGTTGATGCGGCGCGTGGGCATGTCGGTTTGCAGCTAGAAGCGGCAGCGCGCGACATCGCGGCTGCGGCGCAAAGGCTGCTTGAAATCGTCATAGGCCGGAAACAGGCATAGGGCGTAAGAGGCGGGCTTGGTGACCTCCATTGCCCGCTCTTCGAGGCCCATATCGCTACGGGGCGCTTTCAGGCACGGAGCATGCAGAAACACAAGTTCACCCTTCAAGAGCACCGCGCCGGGGGTGTCGCGCACGCCGCGAAGGTCAAGAAGCGCAAAGGTCGCCAGGTCACCGCGCTCTCAATCCGCTTCGGCGCTTTGGCGGGGTTGGCAGATTTAAAGTGGAGGCCCGCGCTCGCGACCTTAGCCAGGGTGACCCTGACCCTGGACCGCGCCTATTGGGTACTTAAGGAGCGCGAGAGCCTGCTCGATAAGGACGGCGAGTTGTGTAAGTCCATCGACGTTTTCAGAAGGTTGGCTGAGACTCAGTCTGTTTTGTTGAAGGCGGTCGGGCTGGTGCCGGGTGCGACGCTGCCGACGCTACCCGATGGCGAAATCGAAGCCGCCTACGAACGGATCGAAGCACTGAAGAGAGTCGACACCAATGGCGACCGCGAACCGTCTTAGCCGTGCGCGCGGCGACTTCGCGGCGTATTGCGCGGCTCTATCGGCGCTTCGAGCTCCCACCCCATCTTCGCACGCTGGTCGAAACGCTCGAAGCAGTCGAGCGCGGTGAGCTCGACCGCGTGGTAGTCTGCATGCCGCCCCGACACGGCAAGAGCCTAACCGCGTCGCAACTCTTCCCCGCCTGGTACCTCGGGCGCAACCCGACCCGGTCGATTATCGCCGCTAGCTACGGCCAGGAACTCGCTAGCGACTTCGGGCGGCGCGTAAGAAACTTCGCGAGCGAACGGCTACATCGGTCGATTTTCCCCGACTGCGTGATCGCGGACGATAGCGATAGCGTGTATCGGTTCCACACGACCCTCGGCGGCGCCTACTACGCGGTGGGCGCGGGCGGACCTATCACCGGGCGGGGCGCCGACTTACTGCTGATCGACGATCCCATCAAGAGCCGCGAAGACGCGAGCAGCGCAGCGTTCCGGCGAACCCTGCAAAGCTGGTACGAACACGTCGCCTACACGAGGTTGGAGCCCAGCGGCAGCATTGTGCTTGTCCAAACACGCTGGCACCAAGACGACTTTGGCAGGCTCGCTCTTACGCGAGCACTTGTCCGAAGGATGGAAGGTTATCTCGATGCCCGCCATCGCCGAAAATGATGACGAGCGGCGCGCCGAGGGGGATGCACTGTGGCCCCAACGATACCCCCTCGAAACGCTTGCGCGCATCCGCGAAGCGATCGGAACGGGGGCGTGGGTTAGTCTCTACCATCAACGCCCTGCCCCCGAAAAAGGCGCGATCTTTAAGCGCGATTGGTTCGTCGCGTATGGCGGACCCGTCGAATGTACGCGCACCATTTTCTCGCTCGACTGCGCATTCAAGACTGGGCAGTCGAATGATTACTCTGTGATCGTCGTCATCAGCGAAGCGAAGAACGGTTTTCACGTGCGTCTGGTCAGTCGCGGGCGCTGGGAATTCCCCGAATTGAAACGTCAAGCTGTGTCCCTCGCTGAAATCTGGCGCCCGTGCGCCGTGCTTATCGAAGACGCCGCAAGCGGGCAGTCGCTCATCCAGTCACTCAAGACCGAGACACGGTTGCCCATCCTTCCGGTTCGGCCGCAAGGCGACAAAGTCAGCCGCGCCCACGCGGTCTCGCCGCTGGTTGAAAGCGGGCGCGTATGCGTCCCGCCGGAAGCGCCGTGGCTCAACGATTTCATCGACGAACTGACTTCATTTCCAGTTGCGCCGCACGACGACCAGGTGGATGCCCTTACCCAGGCGTTGAATTGGATGCGCGGTTCTTACTTCGACTCTGCAGATTGGCAGCGGACGGAGCGCATGCAGGCCGAGTACTTTGCCCACCGCCGGCGCGGCGCATCAGCTTACGGTTCGATGGTGAACAACGTCAACGACATGCTCGCGTTTGAAGATGGGCAGTGCGAGGTTCCCGGTCGACGCTTCACCAATCCGAGTCGTTTTTCGCGGATTCGCGGCGCGTGGTGAAATGTGAACATGGTACCCGGCGGGCGCGTCGCCGCGCACTCTCTGGCTGGACCCCTGTGGTTCCTCACAACCTAATCCGCGCGCACGAGTCTCGCCGCGAGGGCTCGTTTCGTCAGCGGATGAGTTCGAGGTGTGACCCTGCCATGCACCGGCGTGACAAAATCTCGCGCGCCTCTGCGCTAACGCGACGTTTTGGGTCGCCACCGGCCAGGCGATGGCCACGTCAAAGCTTGACGTGGTGGACTTCGGATCGGAAGCGCGGCCTCGCAACGGTTGTGTAGCTCTCTCCTTCAGCCGCCGGACACGGAAGCAGCGCGGTGCGTCACTCCGCGATCGCGCTGAGCGCAGCGTCGAGTAATTCTTCGAACATTCAGGGCGGGTCGTTGTTGACCAGGGCGCCTGAGCCCAACCTCTACCGTCGCAATCTGCGCAGCCGCGGATCGCTGGAGCTGGTCCGCATCGGAATGACCCCGTAGTTCAGCGTCTTCACCCGACCGCTCCTCGGCATACTCGCTGTGAGCGAACCCCGTGGCTTGATTGCGAAGAAAAGTCCGCCACGATGGTCCCGGCCGTCGGCTTCGTGGGGGCATGTAGCGCGACACGGTTGCTTCGGAGACGCTGAAACCGAGCATCAGAAGTTCACCGTGGATCCGTGGCGCACCCTGTTCGGCGTCAACTATTTTTGCCGATAAGCGACAAGTATTTTTGCCGGTGGTCGCCAGGTTAACTGGTCCTTTTGTCCGATAAGATCGAGGGCGGTCACTGCGATACTCAGATTTGGCCCACCCCTGGTTGAGTTCCTCCTTTTCTGAAGAGAGATTGTAATTGTCTGGTCTTTTCGTTGGTGCGCGTTAGGAGACGCGCGCAGCGCGCACCTTGCGCGATCAGCGTTACTAACGCGCTCCACCAGCATCGACTTCATCGAATCAACCTGGGCTCGCATCGACGGCTTCGCCGGGCTGGCCAGCATCGGTGCGACGACGCTTCCGAGTCCGGTAGCTGGGAACATTGAACTCCAGGATGGTCGCGTGATGGACCAGCCGATCAATCGCGGCCGCGGTCGCCATAGGGTCCTTGAAGATCCGTTCCCAGTCGCTGAACACCAGGTTACTGGTGACCAGCATGGAGCGCCGCTCGTAGCGTTCCGCGATCAGAGTGAACAGGACTTCCGCCTCTTCGGGGCTCTGTTTGACGTAGCCAATATCATCCAGGATCAACAGCTCGATCGAATCGAGCCGCCGCAGCTTTTGCGGCAGCATCAGATCGCGCTTGGCGGCGAGCAGTTCCTGCACCAGCTGATAGGCGGGACGGAACAGCACCGAATGGCCCAACTCAATGAGCGCGTTGCCGATCGCGCAGCCGGCGTGGCTCTTGCCCACTCCGGGCAGACCAAAGGCCAGCGCGTTCTCGGCCCGTTCCAGGAACTCGCCGCGTGCCAACTCTCGCAGCTTGCGCATCAGCGGCGCGGGCAGCGTGCCCGCGTCCAGTGTCTCGAAGGTTTTGCCGGGTGGAATCTGCGCGGCGCGGCGCAGGCGCGTGATCTTGCGCTGCTCGCGCGCTTCGGCCTCCATCTCCAGTACTTCCAGAACTAGCAGCAGCGCGTCGCGATGGCCGGCGTTCTCCAGGCGCGGACCTAGTCCGGTGCCGCGGTGCTGAGATTGAAACCGGCGAGCAACTGGGTAGTGCGTTCGACGACATCGATCTGAGCGGCTTTCATGATGCTGCTTCCGCCAGCAACGCGTCGTAGACCTTCAGGTCCGGCGCGCCGATCATGACCGTCGGAACGATCGGCCGCTCAGGTCTGACCGTATGACGAACCCGGTCCGCGTCGAATCGCTCGCCGCCATCCAGCAGCTCGTCCAGGGCCTGCTCCACCAGCTGCTCGCCGCTAACCGCCGCCAGGTAAAGGATTCGCACGTACTCCGGATCGGCCCGCTCGCTGTGGAAGCCGCGCAGCGCATCGTAGGTGCGTCGGAAGACGAGACTCGGGAACAACTCCTCGCGCCAGCGGTAGCGAGCAAAGGCGCCGGGCTTCTTCACCAGCGACCAGATCACGTGATGATAATCGATCCGCGCCCAGCGCTGCCCGCGCCGCCGCGGCAGCCGCTCCACCAGCTTACCCGCGTAGTACACCTCGAGTTGATCGTGATGGAGATGGACTCGGACTCGTTCGCCGATTAATCGCGCCGGAACCGAATAGGTGTGGTTAACTACCCGGATCGTGCTCCAGCGGCGGACCATGACTGTGAACGTGGTATATGCGGGCAACGCGATCACCGGCAGCGGGCGCAGATGTCCTCGCTCCTCGACCAGTTTCTCGCCGCGCAGCGCGTTGTGTTCGCGCTCGATCACTTCGCGAACCCAGCGCTGATACTCGTCCACTGATGGAAAGTCGTGGCTGCCGCGCAGCACCAGCATCTGCGCCAAGATCGACTTGGTCCGCCGATGCGCCTGCTCGACCACCCCATTCTCGTGGGCTTTGCGCGGGAAGATTCGGGTGGACTTCAGTTCGTAATGATCCAACAGACTCTGGTAACGCCGGGTGAGGGCTCGGCCACCGCTGACCGGCAGTTCATGCGTCGCCGCCGATAGATTGTCAGAGCGCAACACTTCTACCACGCCGCCCAGCCGCCAAAGCGCCTCCTGCACCCCGAGCAGCAGCGCTTCGTAGCTTTCGCTCAACGCCACCGTCGGCCAGCGCCAGCCGCTGAAGCTCAATACCAACTCAAAGAGCAGATGCTCGAACGGTGCACCACCGATCGTCACGCCGAGTTCGTCGCAGTTGGTGAAGTCGTAGGCCGCTTCGCGTCCGGGCAGATGTTCCTGGGGAAAGAACACTTCCTTGTCCGGCCCGTTCAACGCCCGCCATTGCCGGATCCGCCGCTGTAGCGTGCGCAACTGGCCTTCGCTGAACTGCCCCGGATGCCGGCGGTTCAATTCCGTCAACAGCGTGGTCGCCTCCAATACACCCTTGGAGTCTTCCGCCAACAGCGGCTCCACTCGGTCTCAAATACCTCGGCAAACGGAACCTTCCGCGTTCGCCAGGTGTGCGGCTTATGCCGCTGCGACGGAAGCAATCCGTGCTCCCACTTGCGCGCGCTCCGCACGCTCATTCCAGCTGCTGCCGCCGACGCCTCCTGTGTCTTGCCTGCCATCCGTCTTCTCCGCAACACCCCGACCTGCGCGTCCTTCATCATGGAGCTTCACCGCCTGGCTCCACTTCTCTCGCGCGCCGCCGGGACGGCCACAACCGGCAAATCTAATTGTCGTTAGCCGGCAAATTTAATTGTCGTTGATCATGTGGAATATCGATCGCTTGCTGTTGGTATGGCTGTATCGACTGTACCCGTCTCTCCTGGACGCGATCATCATCGTCCAGCCGGAGACTGTGATCCGCTGGCACCGACGCGGCTTCCGTGCCTACTGGCGCTGGAAGTCCCGCCACGTCGGCGGCCGTCCACGGATTGATTCCGAGATTCAGCGCTGATCCGGCGGATGAGCCGCGAGAACCCGCTGTGGGGCGGTGCGTCCAGCGAAGGCTGGCGCGTTCAGTGGGAGACAGTCCCACCAAGGCAAAGGGCCAGCAGCCTTGTAGCTTGGATGGCAGGGAGGAGGGAAACCAATGACCTGAAGCCCATCGACAGAGTCGTCGGAAGGACGACTGCGAGTCACCGGGCTGCAGCGTAAGCGAACGCACGGGTAGCCCCGAAAAGTGGAAATTTCGAAGGCCGAATCCTTCGCCCCAGGGTGAAGACAGCATCGAGGGTCGCAAGCTGGCAGATACCGACTCTCGACTTCGACGGGGTGGTAGCGGCGGCACGGTGGCAAGGACGCGCTGAGCAACTGGAGAAGCCCTCCTCCTCCCGTCGTGAAAACGGCGGAGCAGGGTAGACCGTATAACCGGCTAAACCGGGAAGTCGGCCGAAGAGGAGAGGGCGACGGAAGGGTCCGTAGTAGCGATGACGCGGAGCAATGTCCGTCGAGCAAAGGGACCCTGCTGTCTGTGCTTCCTCCGACCAAGAGGTGAGGCAGGGGTGAGATGATAAAGGCGCCCATCAGTCTGCAAGAGCTGCGGCGGAGGATATACCGCAAGGCGAAGGCTGAAGCGGCCTGGCGGTTTTGGGGACTGTACGTGCATGTCTGCAAGTTGGAGACGCTGCGCGAAGCCTATCGGCTGGCCCAACAGAACGACGGCGCTCCGGGAGTTGACGGAGTTACGTTTGAGGCCATCGAGGCCGAAGGGCTGGAGGCATGGCTCCAACGGCTCAGGGAGGGACTGATTGCGCATCATTACCGTCCCACGCGGCTACGACGAGTGGCGATTCCCAAGCGCGGCGGGAGCAAGGAGCTCCGCGTGCTGTCGATTCCCACCATCCGCGACCGCGTGGTGCAAGGCGCGCTCAAGCTAATCCTTGAGCCCATCTTCGAGGCTGATTTCCAATCGGGATCGTATGGCTACCGGCCCCAGCGCTCGGCGCATCAGGCGGTGGCCCGCGTGTCAGAGGCGATTACGCAGGGCAAGACTCGGGTGCTCGATTTTGACTTGCGCTCCTATTTCGACAACATCCGGCATCACCTGCTGTTCGAGAAGGTTGTGAAGCGGGTCAACGATTCCGAGGTCATGCAGCTACTGAAATTGCTGGTCAAGGCAACCGGCGCGAAAGGTCTGTCCCAAGGAGGAGTGCTATCACCCCTGTTCAGCAACCTGTACTTGAACGAGGTCGACCGGATGCTGGAGCGAGCTCGGGAGGTCACCCGCCACGGACCCTATACTTATGTAGAGTACGCACGGTTCGCCGATGATCTAGTGATTTTGGTGGACGCCTATGCGCGACACGACTGGTTGCTCGATACAACTGATCGGCGGTTGCGAGAGGAATTGGCCAAACTCCAGATCGACATCAACGAAGAGAAGAGTCGATTTGTTGACCTGGCGAAGAGAGCGGGCTTCGGATTTTTGGGCTTTGAGTTCCGGCGAGTGCGGAGTCTTAAGGGTAAATGGCGAGCGAACTATTCGCCCAAGCTCAAGCAGCGCACCGCACTGCTGCGCAAGCTCAAGGACATCTTCCGGGGCTTCGACTCCCAACCCATAGGACGGGTGGTGCAACTCATCAACCCGGTTCTGCGCGGCTGGGTAAACTACTTCGCCATTGGCAACTCCAGTCGATGCTTCAGTTATGTCAAAGACTGGGTGGAGAAGAAGGTGCGGCGACATCTGCTGCGGGCCCGAAACTGCAAAGGCTTCGGCTGGAAGAGGTGGAGTAGACGCTGGCTCTACGACGAACTGGGATTGTTCAACCACTACCAGGTGTATCGCCACAGCTCGCTGTTGAAAGCGCTCCCGGCGCGATAGGTCGCATAACTCTTGGGGCGAAGCAGGCAGGAAAGCGGAGTGCGGGAAATCCGCACGCTCCGTTTGACGAGGCGGGAGCTGGAAACGTGGCCATGGTGGAATTGTGAACCCACCGCTCAATCGAAAGAGAGTGGCTGGAAACCCTCTACCTACTGCGCGCGCGCCAGTTCCCGACCCTACCACCGCGGATCCACGGCGAATTGTTGATGCTTGGGATCGAAGTCGCTGAATCAACCGTCGGCAGGTATATGGTCCGGCGCCGCCGACCACCGTCCCAAGGTTGGAAGACTTTCCTGCGCAATCACGCTGCTGGCATCGCTTCGCTGGATCTGTTCGTCGTTCGCACGATCTCGTTCAAGCTGCTCTACGGCTTGGTGATCCTGCGTCACGCCCGCAGGCGACTAGTCGCGATCAGCGTGACTGCCAATCCGACCGCCGAGTGGATCGCTGGTCAGGTGACTGACGCGTTTCCCTGGGACGAAGCGCCACGTCATCTGGTTCGCGACCGTGACGGGCATTCGGCCCAGCATACACCCATCGCATTCGGGCAATGCGGATCCGCGATCATCCGACCGCGCCGCGCTCACCATGGCAGAACGGCCACGTCGAGCGCCTCATCGGCTCGATCCGGCGCGAAAGCCTCGATCACTTGGTCGTGTTCGACGAAGCGCAGTTGCGTCGCGTGCTGAAGAATTACGCTTCCTACTACAACCAGGTCCGGACACATCTCTCATTGGACAAGAATGCTCCGGATTTTCGGCGTCCGCAGAAGCTCGGCCGCATCGCAGCGATACCAATCCTCGGCGGGCTTCATCATCAATATGTCCGGGTTTAGCTTTGACTAGGCACAACTCGACGCATGCGGTGAAGTTTCATGCGGTGTCATCTTATATCACATTTTATCAGGTTTTGCGGGTTTCGTCAGCCGTTAGTGCTTCTAGACGGCACAACGTGATGGAGGCCCAATATAGGCTAGCGATTCTCGGGTTGACAAGTCCGGGAGAAACCGCCGATCCCGTCCCCACCTGCCGGGGGCTTTATGGTCCCCTGTTCAGTTAACGGGGCAGCATGCTCGGCTATGTCTCTAATTTTATTCGCGCGATGGTACACTCAGCTGTTGAACTC